>UCFC01000015.1 GCA_900471515.1 Hyphomicrobiales bacterium
GGGTTTGTCAGCAGTCTGACGGCCGCGGCTCAGCTGCGGCCGTTTTCCTTTCGCGTCATTTCCCGCGCAAGGTCCAGAAAGGCGCGCAGTGTCGGCGGCACGTGCCGGTGGCCGGAATAATAGAGACAAAGCCCCGGAAAGGGAGGCGTCCAGTCTTCCAGCACGGTGACGAGGCGGCCGGCGGCGAGCTCCGCCTGCACGTTCTGTCGCGTCATATAGGCAAGCCCGGCGCCGCCGACGGCCGCTTCCAGCATCAGGTCCATGCTCTGCAGCGTCATCGGACCCTTCACGTCGAGGCGGATTTCCTGCCCATGCCGCTCGAATTCCCAGCGATAGACCGCGCCGCTCGGCAGCCGCAGCCGCAGGCAGGCGTGATGGAGAAGGTCGTGCGGCGTCTGCGGCTTCCCGTGCCCTGCGAAATAGGAGGGAGCGCCGACGACGAAGAAGCGTTCTTCGGCCCTGAGCGGCACGGCGATCATGTCCTGCGGCACGGTCTCGATCAGCCTTATGCCGACATCGAAACTGTCGGCGACGATATCGACCATGCGTCCCTCGCTGACGATATCGACATGCACGTCGGGAAAGCGCCTGACATATTCCAGCACGATCGGCATCAGGATCTGCCGCGCGCCGCCCTCCGACGTATTGATGCGCAGTGTGCCGGCCGGTGTCGCGCGCGCCTGTGTTGCCGCCTCCATCGCCGCCGAAATATCTTTCAGCGCGGGGCCGATCCTTCCCAGAAATTGTTCACCCGCCTCGGTCAGTGAAACGCTGCGGGTGGTGCGGTTGAAGAGCCGCACGCCGATCCGGCTCTCCAGCGCTGCCACCGCATGGCTGAGCGCGGAGGTCGATATGCCGAGTTCGCTCGCTGCTGCCCGAAAATTCCGGGCCGCCGCAACCGCGACCACAGCGTTGAGTTCCATCAGGCCGGCTTTCTGCATTGTCCCAAATCCTGCAACAGGTCATCCTCAAATATGCGGATTATAAGGACAATGGTCCGCAACTATCTAGCCTCCGGGACCAACATCAACCCGAGGCACATCATGAAAAAGACAGTTCTCATCACCGGCGCGTCGTCAGGCATCGGCAAGGCAGCGTCCAGGCTCTTCCATGCCAATGGCTGGAATGTCATCGCCACCATGCGCAGCCCGGAAAAAGAAACCGAGCTGACGGAGCTTGCCGATCTCCTCGTCGTCAGGCTCGACGTCCAGGATCGCGACAGCATCGACAGCGCGATCAAGGCCGGCATCGACAGGTTCGGGCGCATCGATCTGCTTGTCAACAATGCCGGTTACGGCCAGAGCGGCATCTTCGAGGCGACGTCACGCGAAAAGATCCAGCAACAATTCGACGTCAACGTCTTCGGCGTCATGGACGTGACCCGAGCGATCCTGCCGCATTTCCGGGCAAACAAGGCCG
This sequence comes from Hyphomicrobiales bacterium, assembly GCA_900471515.1. GTDB lineage: Bacteria > Pseudomonadota > Alphaproteobacteria > Rhizobiales > Rhizobiaceae > Rhizobium. The sequence continues at coordinate 1,420 of UCFC01000015.1, forward strand.
GTCTCGTCATCAATGTCAGCTCCGGCGCCGGCCTCTTCACGCTGCCGACCCTGTCGATCTACTGCGCCTCCAAATTCGCGCTGGAGGGCTTCACCGAGGCTCTCTCCTACGAACTTCTGGCGCTTGGCATCGGCGTGAAGTCGGTGATCCCGCACGGCGGCGTCGCGCAGACCGGTTTCCAGGAGCGCGCCGGCGCCGACTTCGCGGTCGATCCGGCAGGCCTTCCCGATTACAACGAGTTCCTGCAGCGCGCCCAGCGGTCCTTCGGCGCAATGATCGCCGCAAGGATGATGACATCCTCCGACGTCGCCAGGGTGATCTACGAGGCCGCGACCGACGGCAGGGACCAGCTGCGTTATCTTGTCGGCGACGACGCGCGCGGCTTCGTGAAGGCGCGCCGCAGCATGGACGACCAGGCCTATGTCGATTTCATGCGCGGGCAATTTGCGGGATAAATTTGATCAATTGATCAAAGATGCCGCAAAATGAGGCGCGTGCGTGACGGCAGTGAGGCAAGCATTGCGCCCAATGCATTGCTGCATTGCGGTAATTTCGCTATTCTCCATCAAATGAATTGGCTATTAATAATCACGAAGGCAGCGCACTCCTCCTCCCAGCGCTCCCTTTCATCGGACTGACAACACTCCTCCTCCCAGTTGTCAGTCAGGATCAAGAGCCCGACGCACCTCCTCCCGCGTCGGGCTCTTTTCTTTTCCGGGGCATATTTCTCCTGAAACCTTCGTGAAATTGACTCGTTCCGCAGGCCTGTCCTATCTGGAGAGGCGTGGTTGGCGCATATCGGTGGCTTGGCGCGAGGCGCCTGAACCTGCGGAGATGTCATGAGCGGCGGATACGGCGTTTCGCGCAAGGCCCTTGCGACCCTGCTCGTCCTGTGTGTCGGCCTGGCTGCCTGCGGGCGGCCGATCGGCGTCATGCAGGCCGCCGGCACGGTTCCGCCGGGGACGTCGCGCGTCGACCTCCTGGTGGCGACCACCCGCGCCGCAGACGAAAATCCGGCCGTGCTGTTCTCCGGCGAGCGCGGCACCGGCCTGATGGTCGATGCCGTCGATGTCTCCATTCCGCCGGACGCCAACCGCAAGGTCGGCCAGGTGCAATGGCCCCGCCGCCTGCCTGCCGATCCCCTCAAGGATTTCGTCACCGTCGCCGTCGATCCGCTGGAGGGGGAGAAGGCCGGCGAGGCCTGGCTGAAAACGCATATGCCGAAGAGCCGGCGCGTCCTCATCTTCGTGCATGGCTTCAACAATCGCTACGAGGATGCCGTCTACCGTTTTGCGCAGATCGTCCATGATTCCCATGCCGATGTCGCGCCGGTCGTCTTCACCTGGCCCTCGCGCGCCAGCATCTTCGACTATAACTACGACAAGGAAAGCACCAACTATTCGCGCGACGCGCTGGAAGAGCTTCTGCGGCGCACGGCCAGCAATCCGGCCGTCGGCGATATCACCGTCATGGCCCATTCCATGGGCACCTGGCTGACGGTCGAGGCCCTGCGCCAGATGGCGATCCGCGATGGCCACGTCGCCTCCAAGATCAACAATGTCATCCTTGCCTCTCCGGATCTCGATGTCGACGTCTTCGGCCGCCAGTTTCAGAGCCTCGGCAAGGACAAGCCGCATTTCACCATCTTCGTCTCGCAGGACGACCGGGCGCTGGCGCTTTCGCGCCGCATATCCGGCAATGTCGATCGCCTCGGCCAGATCGATCCCTCCGCCGAGCCCTATCGCAGCAAGCTGGAAGCCGCCGGCATCACCGTGCTCGACCTCACCAAGCTGAAGACTGGCGACCGCCTGAACCACGGCAAGTTTGCCGAAAGCCCCGAAGTGGTGAAGCTCATCGGCGACCGGCTGATTGCCGGCCAGACCATTACCGATTCCGAAGTCGGGCTCGGCGAAGCGGTCGGCGCGGTCGCCATGGGGGCGGCCCAGACGGCCGGCAGCGCCGTCAGCCTCGCCGTCAGCACGCCGATTGCCGTCTTCGATCCCCGCACCCGCCGCAACTATGACAGCCAGGTTCGCCGCCTCGGCCAGTCGATGAACAATACCGTCGGTTCCATGGGCGACAGCGTCGGCGCCGGATTGCCGCAAGACACGCAGTAAAAAATCATAGGCATTCGTCCCGTTGTGATATATCACGTCGTGAACGGCGATCGACTCTGCCGTGCGGTGGGCAAGACATGGCGAATGAAACGAATGGGACGGTGGCCGTTGTCGGCGCCGGTGTGGTCGGTGCTTCGATTGCTTTCGAGCTGCAGCGGCGCGGTTTTCAGGTAACGCTGATCGACAAGGGCGAGCCGGGCAGGGGAACGTCCTACGGCAATATGGCGAGCATCGCGCTCGATTTCGCGGCCGGTTCCGGTCCTTCGACCTGGAAGAAGCTGCCGCGCTGGCTGATCGATCCGGAAGGCCCGGTCTGGCTGCGCCCGTCCTACGCGCCGAAGATCCTGCCCTGGTTCCTGCGTTTCCTCGCCGCCGGCCGCCCCGCGCGCCTGCGGGAAATCGAGGATGCGGGCATGAGCCTTTCCAAAATCGCGCTTGCCGATTTCCGCGCGATGCTCGATGCCGCCGGCGCGCCCGAAATGATGACCGAAGAGGGCTGCCTGGCGATCTACGAGACCGAGGCCGAGTTCGACGCCGATCGCGGCCATCTCGAACTGATGCGGCGCTACGGCATGGAATTCGAAGTGCTGAGCAACGGCGCGATCCAGCATTACGAGCCCACGCTGTCGCCGAAAATCGCCAGGGCGGTGCTGCTGCCGGACAACAAGTCGATCCGCGATCCCTACAGGCTTGTCGTCAAACTTGCCGATGCCGCCAGGGCTGCCGGTGCGACCTTCGTTTCCGGTCAGGCCAAGACGGTGGAGCGCAAGGCTGACGGCAAGACATCGGTCCTTCTCGAAAATGGCGGCCGCGTCGAGGCGGACAATATCGTCCTCGCCGCCGGCGTTCACACGCGCTTTCTCGCAGAAAGGCTCGGCGAGCCGATCCCGCTCGAAACCGAGCGCGGCTATCATACGCAGATCATGCAGCCCGGCATTTCCATGCGTTATTCGGTCATCTGGCCGCATCGCGCCTTCATGGTCACGCCGACGGCGGGCGGCATCCGTGTTGGCGGCAATGTCGAGCTCGCCGGCCTGACCGCCGCCCCCGATTTCCGCCGCCCGCGCGTGCTCGTGCGCCATGCCCAGCGCATCCTTCCCGGTCTCAAGGTTCAGGACACCAGCGAATGGATGGGCCATCGCCCGGCGCTGCCCGATACGATCCCGATCATCTCGCCGTCCTCGAAAATGCCCGGCGTCTTCTATGCCACCGGCCACGGCCACCTTGGCCTGACCTATTCGGCAACGACAGCGCGGCTGATCGCGCATATGGTGGCCGGCGACAGGACGCCGGTTGATATCAAGCCGTTCCGCATCGACAGATTCTAGGGCGCCGATGTCCGGGTGCTCTGTCCCTTTCGCGTGTCACGTCCGATTTTGGAGTTTGAAAGATGAGATGGAAGCGTACGATCCAGCTTCTGGATGTTCATGCCGAGGGTGAAATCGGCAAGGTGGCGATCGGCGGCGTGCCGAAGATCCCCGGCGAGACGGTCGCCGCCCAGCTTCACTGGCTGAACACCGACCCCAAGGGCCAGGAGCTTCGCCGCTTCCTCTGCCTCGAGCCGCGCGGCGCGCCGATCGGCTCGGTCAACCTGCTCCTGCCGCCGAAACATCCCGATGCCGACGCCGCCTTCATCATCCTGCAGCCCGATCAGGCGCATGCAAGCTCCGGCTCCAACTCGATCTGTGTGACGACCGCCCTGCTGGAATCCGGCATCGTCGAGATGAAGGAACCGGAAACCGTCGTCACGCTGGAAACGGCCGCCGGCCTCGTCAAGGCGACGGCCACCTGCCGCGACGGCCGCTGCGAGAAGGTCAGGCTCACCATGGTGCCGTCCTTCGTCCACGAGCTGGACGTCGAGATCGACACGCCGCACTGGGGCAAGATCAAGGCCGACATCTGCTATGGCGGCATCTTCTACGCGCTGGTCGATGTCGGCCAGATCGGCCTGACGATCGAGAAGGCCAATGCCGCAGCCCTCGTGCAGGCCGGCATGGTGCTGAAGGAACTCATCAACCGCGGCATTCCCGTCGTCCATCCCGAAATTCCGGCGATCTCGGGGGTCGCCTACGTCATGTTCCGCGATATCGAGGCAGACGGCACCGTGCGCACCTGCACCACCATGTGGCCCGGCCGCGCCGACCGTTCGCCCTGCGGCACCGGCAATTCGGCCAACCTTGCGACGCTCCATGCCCGTGGAAAAGCCAGGGTCGGCGATGTCTTCAAGTCGAAATCGATCATCGGCTCGGAATTCGAGGTCGGCCTGCAGGCGGTAACGGAAGTGGCCGGCCGGCCCGCCGTCATCCCGACGATCACGGGCCGCGGCTTCACCTTCGGCCTGTCGCAGGTCGCCCTCGACCCCTTCGATCCGCATCCCCTCGGCTTTGCCCTGACGGATGTCTGGGGGCCGTCGGCCGGCGAGATCTGACGACGGGCTTTAGTAGACGAAGGGATCGACTTCGGCCTTGGCGGGCTCGTCTGCCGCCGAAGGATAGATCACGCCCTTGCGCAGGATGATATTGGCGTAAAGCCGCGGCTCGCCGGTCTGGATGACCGCATGGGCCGCGCGCACCCGGCCGTAGAAATCCTGCCCGACAAGCGGGAAGACCTCCCGCTCCGGCTCGTGCCTGGCGCAGCAGGCGATCATTTCCTCGTGCACCGGGTCGAGCCGGTCGCGCTCTGCCTTCACGGTCGAGCGGAAGATCGCCTCGTTCACGAAGTCGTCGATCGGCAGCACGCTGAGCACGGCATCGAGAACCGGGATGAGATGGTGTCCGTCGAGCCGGATCAGCCGGCGCGCATGTTCGACGCCCGGATAATTGCCGTCGACGATGGCGATCTCGTCGCCATGGCCCATGCCGCGCAAGGTTGCCAGCAGTTCGGGGCCGAGCAGCGGGTCAAGCCCTTTCAGCATTGTCGATCTCCTTGAAAAGCACATTCTGGTCGGTGAGATAACGCGCGAAGATCGGCAGGCTGGCGCCGCCGATGGCGCGGGCCTGCGCGCCGACCGCGCCCTCGACGATATCGGGCATGACGACGCCCTGCAGGTCGAGCTTTTCGGCCTCGTGGATCGTTGCCTGCACGATGCGCCGGCGCACCCAGTCCGGGAAACCGCCGTCGATCACGGCGGCGCTGAAGTCGATGATCGAGGCGGCCGCCACGATCGCCTGCGCCAGCGCCCTGGCCGTATCCTGGATCCAGGCCTCCATCGGCTCGCCGAAATCGACCCAGTCGTCGGCCGAATACCACAGCGGCTGCGGGTCGATGCCGCGCTCGCGCAGCATGTTCTCCAGCACGAAGATCGAGGCGATCTCCAGAAGCTGCAGCGTCTCGCCGTTCTTGCCGCGCACCGGCAGGGGGCCGATTGCGCCGGCCGTGCCGGTCTTGCCGGAAAAGATCGACGAATTCAGCACGATGCCGCCGCCGATGAAGGAGCCGATGAAGAAATAGACGAAATCCGGATAGGACGGGCCGATGCCGAAGACCAGTTCCGCCCCGCAGGCGCTGGTCGCGTCGTTCTGCAGGAAGACCTGGTAGGAGACCTGCGCGGCGATCTCCGCCTGCAGGTCGAAATCGCGCCAGACCTCCATGGCCCCTTCCGGCGCGCCCACCTCGTCGGCCCAGTTCCACAGTTCGAAGGGGGCGGCGATGCCGAGGCCGGCAATACGGCTGCGCTCGCGCTCGTCGAGTTTTCCCTCCAGTTCCCGGATCGCCTCGGTCACGAAGGACAGGATCTCGTGGGGCAGCGGATAGGCGTAGGTGCGGTGCAGCTGCAGCCGGATGCGGCCGACGAAATCCATCAGCACGAGGTCGGCGCTTCGCCGACCGATCTTCACGCCGAAGGAATAGACGGCATCCGGGTTGAGCCGCATCGGAATGGACGGCTGGCCGACGCGGCCGCGGATCGGCTCGCCGCGCGACAGCAGGCCCTCCTTTTCAAGCGCCCGCATGATGACGGAGACCGTCTGGGCCGAAAGCCCGCTGCGGCGCGCGATATCGGCCTTCGACAGCGCGCCGTAAAGGCGTACCAGCGACAGCACGAGCCGTTCGTTATAGGCGCGCACCCTGATCTGGTTCGCGCCTCCCGACGGATTCAGAATTGGCGGTGGGGCCGGCATTGAACCCGGACCTTCCAAGGACGACATTGGCCACTCCTCCCAATCAACGGCCTATGCCCGATTTTGTCTCAGCATGCCATATCGAATTAATAATTCAATTGGATTTATTTATTGACAAGCCGTTTTCTTTCGCTCTTAATTGCCAGCGTCAACGGCACGGGACGGCTTCGGGAGGAGGCTGAACGCACATCCTGAAGTCCCGCCGTGCATGAATTCCGGTGCCGCCTGGGGGCGGGCCGGCCAATCTCTGGGAGGAGTTCATGAAGAAATCAGTTCTCGCTTTCGGCGCTCTCGCGCTTGGTGTCGCCTTTTCCGCTCCGGCGATGGCGGCTGACGTTTCCGCCTGCCTGATCACCAAGACCGATACCAACCCCTTCTTCGTGAAGATGAAGGAAGGCGCGACCGCCAAGGCCAAGGAACTCGGCGTGACGCTGAAGTCCTATGCCGGCAAGATCGACGGTGACAGCGAAAGCCAGGTTGCCGCAATCGAAACCTGCATCGCCGACGGCGCCAAGGGCATCCTGATTGCCGCTTCCGACACGAAGGGCATCGTCCCGAACATCAAGAAGGCGCGTGATGCCGGCCTGCTCGTCATCGCTCTCGACACCCCGCTCGAGCCGATCGACGCAGCCGACATGACCTTTGCGACCGACAACCTTCTCGCCGGCAAGCTGATCGGCCAGTGGGCCAAGGAAACGCTCGGCGACAAGGCGGCAGACGCCAGGGTTGCCTTCCTCGACCTGACGCCGTCGCAGCCTTCCGTCGACGTGCTGCGCGACCAGGGCTTCATGATGGGCTTCGGCATCGACCCGAAGGACCCGAACAAGATCGGTGACGAAGACGACAAGCGCGTCGTCGGCCATGACGTCACCAACGGCAACGAAGAGGGCGGTCGCACCGCGATGGAAAACCTTCTCCAGAAGGACCCGACCATCAACGTCGTCCACACCATCAACGAGCCGGCTGCTGCCGGCGCCTATGAAGCGCTCAAGGCCGTCGGCCGCGAGAAGGACGTTCTGATCGTATCGGTTGACGGCGGTTGCCCGGGCGTCAAGAACGTTGCGGACGGCGTCATCGGTGCGACCTCGCAGCAATATCCGCTGCAGATGGCCGCCCTCGGCATCGAAGCGATCAAGAAGTTCGCCGACAGCGGCGAAAAGCCGAAGCCGACCGAAGGCAAGAACTTCTTCGACACCGGCGTCACCCTCGTCACCGACAAGCCGGTTTCCGGCGTGAAGTCGATCGACACCAAGGACGGTCTCGCCAAGTGCTGGGGCTGATGCCCCGCATTTCCTGACAACAAGGGCGGGGACGCATGTCGTCCTCGCCACCCTGCCGGTCTTTGACACTGCGCCCGATTGGGTGCAGCTTAATCCTGTCCGCCCGCGAAGAAGGCGGGCACCCATCGGGAGTGGGGATACGCGGAGGAGTTTCCATGAGCGAGCCAACAGCCGCACCGCATCAAGAATTCGAAAAGGTCCTCAAGGACAGTTCCACGGAAGTCGCTTCGTTCGATACGGATGAAAAGAGTGTCGTCCAGCGCTTCCGGCATTTCCTGCATTCGAGCCCCTCGGCCGTATCGCTGATCGTGCTCCTGCTTTCGCTCATCATCTTCGGCGTGCTGCTCGGGACCAAATTTTTCTCTGCCTTCTCGCTGACGCTCATTCTGCAGCAGGTGGCGATTACCGGCATCGTCGGCGCCGCCCAGACGCTGGTCATCATGACCGCCGGTATCGACCTTTCGGTCGGCGCCATCATGGTCCTGTCGTCGGTCGTCATGGGCCAGTTCGTCTTCCGTTACGGCTTTCCGGCGGAGCTTGCCATCCTTTGCGGCTTCGCCGTCGGCGCGCTCTGCGGCTATATCAACGGCTGGCTGATCGCCCGCATGAAGCTGCCGCCCTTCATCGTCACGCTCGGCATGTGGCAGATCGTTCTGGCAACCAATTTCCTCTATTCGGCCAACGAGACGATCCGTGCCCAGGACATCGAGACGACGGCGCCGCTGCTGCAGTTCTTCGGCAATACGTTCCGCATCGGCGGCGCGGTCTTCACCTACGGCGTCATCGCCATGGTGCTGCTGGTCGCGCTGCTCTGGTACGTGCTGAACCACACCGCCTGGGGTCGCCATCTCTATGCCGTCGGCGACGATCCGGACGCTGCCGAGCTTTCGGGCGTCAACGTCAAGCGCATGCTGAAGTCGGTCTATGTGCTTTCCGGCCTCATCTGCGCTCTGGCAGGCTGGGCGCTGATCGGCCGCATCGGTTCGGTCTCTCCGACCGCCGGCCAGTTCGCCAATATCGAATCCATCACCGCGGTGGTGATCGGCGGCATATCGCTGTTCGGCGGCCGCGGCTCCATCCTCGGCATGATGTTCGGCGCGCTCATCGTCGGTGTCTTCTCGCTCGGGCTTCGCCTGCTCGGCACGGACGTGCAGTGGACCTATCTCTTGATCGGCGTCCTCATCATCGCCGCCGTCGCAATCGACCAGTGGATCAGAAAGGCAGCAGGCTGATGGCTACCGAACCTCTTCTCATGGCGCGTGGTATCGTCAAGCGTTACGGCCGCGTCACCGCCCTCGACCACGCCGATTTCGACCTCTATCCCGGCGAGATCCTGGCCGTCATCGGCGACAACGGCGCCGGCAAGTCCTCGCTGATCAAGGCGATCTCGGGCGCCATCCGGCCGGACGAAGGCGAGATCAGGCTGGAAGGCCAGCCGGTCCACTTCCACTCGCCGATGGAGGCCCGCAAGGCCGGCATCGAGACGGTCTACCAGAATCTCGCTCTGTCGCCGGCGCTCTCGATCGCCGACAACATGTTCCTCGGCCGCGAGATCCGCAAACAGGGCTTCATGGGCAAGTTCTTCCGCAAGCTCGACCATGGCGCCATGGAAAAGATCGCCCGCCAGAAGCTCTCGGACCTCGGCCTGATGACCATCCAGAACATCAACCAGGCGGTGGAAACGCTGTCCGGCGGCCAGCGCCAGGGCGTGGCGGTCGCGCGTGCGGCGGCGTTCGGTTCCAAGGTCATCATCCTCGACGAGCCGACGGCGGCCCTTGGCGTCAAGGAAAGCCGCCGCGTGCTGGAACTCATCCTCGACGTGCGTGCCCGCGGCATTCCGATCGTGCTGATCTCGCACAATATGCCGCATGTTTTCGAAGTGGCCGACCGCATCCACATTCACCGCCTTGGGCGCCGCTTGACGGTCATCAATCCCAAGGAATACACCATGTCCGATGCGGTCGCCTTCATGACCGGTGCCAAGGCGGCCCCTGCGGAGCCCGTTGCTGCATGAATGCAAGGATAGACGATATTGTCGGCGAGGTCCTGAACCGCGCCGGCAACTCCAGCCGCTTCCTGATCGCGATCGCCGGCCCGCCCGGCGCCGGCAAGTCCACCATGGCCGAAAACGTCGCCAATGCCCTGAAGGCGCAGGGAGAGAGCGCTGCCGTGCTGCCCATGGACGGTTTCCACATGGACAACGCGATCCTCATCGAACGCGGGCTGCTCGCCCGCAAGGGCATTCCGGAAACCTTCGACGTGCGCGGCTTTCTCGATATCGTCAGGGCGGTGCGACCGGCCGATCAGGAAGTGCTCGTCCCCGTCTTCGACCGCTCGCGCGAGCTGGCCATCGCGTCTGCCCGGCCGATCGATCCCAACGACCGCTTCATCATCATCGAAGGCAACTATCTGCTGTTCACCCAGGGCAAATGGGCCGAACTCGACGGCATCTTCGATTACACGATCATGCTCGCCCCGCCGATGGAGGTGCTGGAAGAGCGCCTCTGGGACCGCTGGCGCGGCTACAAGCTCACCGAGGAAGAGGCGAGCGCCAAGGTCTACGGCAACGACCTGCCGAACGGCCGCCTGATCCTCGAAAACCGCCGCCCCGCCGACATGACCTTGGAAATCGCGCTCGCCTGAACAGTTGTTTCCCGGCGGCTCTTGGTGCTATCGAGGCGCAACCGCATCGCTTCGGAGGCCCCCATGCAATCGATCACCATCCGCCGTCCCGACGACTGGCATCTGCATCTGCGCGACGGCGCCATGCTGGAAGGCGTGATCGGCGATACGAGCCGCACCTTCGCACGCGCCATCATCATGCCGAACCTCGTGCCGCCGGTCGTCACGACGGCGGACGCGGCCGCCTATCGCGACCGCATCCTGAAGGCGCTGCCGTCGGGCCACCGCTTCCAGCCGCTGATGACGCTCTATCTCACCGAGCATACGAGCGCCGACGATGTGGAAGAGGGCAGCAGGAGCGGCCTCATCACCGCGGTAAAACTCTATCCGGCCGGCGCCACCACCAATTCCCACGGCGGCGTGCGCGACATGGAAAAGGCCATGCCGGTGCTGGAGCGCATGGCAAGGATCGGCCTGCCGCTCTGCGTTCACGGCGAGGTGACGACGCCCGATGTCGATATTTTCGACCGCGAGGCCGTCTTCATCGAAACCGTGCTCGATCCCTTGCGCAAGCGCCTGCCGGAGCTGAAGGTGACGATGGAACATGTCACGACGGCTGACGGCATCGACTATATCAGGTCGGCCAAGTCCAATCTCGCCGGCTCCATCACCACCCATCACCTGATCATCAACCGCAACGCCATCCTCGTCGGCGGCATCCGCCCGCATTATTATTGCCTGCCGGTCGCCAAGCGCGAAAACCACCGGCTGGCGCTGCGCGCTGCGGCGACAAGCGGCGATGCCAGGTTCTTCCTCGGCACGGATTCCGCCCCGCATGTCGATCCGCTGAAGGAATGCGCCTGCGGCTGCGCCGGCATTTATACTTCGATCAATACGATGAGCTGCCTTGCCCATGTCTTCGAGCAGGACGGCGCGCTCGACAGGCTGGAAGCCTTCGCCTCCCTGAACGGCCCGGCCTGGTACGGGCTGCAGCCGAACGAGGAGCGCATCACGCTGGACCGGCAGGACGCACCTGTCGTTTTCCCCGCCAGGATCGAAACCGGCGCCGGCCCGGTCACGGTCTTCGATCCCATGTTCCCGCTGCATTGGCAGGTCAGGGACTAAGGCATGTCGCGCAAAACTGCCGAGCGGTTTTGCGATGAGGACATGCCTGATCGGGAAGAGACGTTGCGGATCTGAAGATTATACTGCTTGTAGTTGCTGCCCGGATGTCGGTTTTGTAACGTCCGGGTGCGCAATCGATGATTTTTTAACGGAATGCGTAAGACATTCGTCAGCACTGACAAGATAGATTTCAGAACGTTGCCGGCGCGGCAGAAGCCGCGGAGATTTCGAAGCATGATGCTTGATTACAATTCCCTGTTGCTGGCGCTCGGCGTTTCAGCGACATGCCTTACCTTAACGGCCCTGGGGAGCTGGCTCGCCCGGCGGGCAGAGACGTTTCTTCTCACCTGCACGGTCGGCCTCGTTCTCGTCGTCAGCGGCATCTTCACCTATGTCTTCTATGTCGAACAGCCGGGGCGCCTGCTCGGCGCGGCCAATTTCGTGCTGCTGCATGGCGGTTTCGCCACCATCTGGGGCGCGGGCTACCAGTTCCGCACCAACCGCCTGCCGCTCTGGGGCATCGTCATCCGCGCATTTCTCGCCATGGCCTCGGCCGTCCCGTCGATGATCGTCGGGCTGGATGGCCTGGCCTTCATGGCTGATAACCTCGCCATCGCCTTCCTGCTCTTTGCCACCGCACGGCAATATTGGCTCGGCCGGGCCGAGGCGCCGGCGCCCCTGACCGGCATCACCGCGCTCTACACGCTGACGGCGATTTCCTTCGTGCTCTGCGCCGCCGTGCTGATCTCCGACGGCAGGCTGGTGCTGGGTGCCGCGCCCAAGAACTGGGCGGAGGATCTGAGCCTTGCCATGTGCATTGCCGGCATGACCGGTATCGGCGCCCTGTCTCTGGCGCTGCATCAGTGGCGGCTTGCCGCGCGCCATCGCATCGATGCCATCACCGATCCGCTGACCGGGCTTCTCAACCGCCGTGCCCTGTTCGACCGGCACGGCACCCGCGCCATGGGCGCCTCCACCGCCGTCATCGTCTTCGACATCGACCATTTCAAATCCGTCAACGACCGTTACGGCCACGCCGCCGGCGACCATGTCCTGAAGGTCTTCGCCGGCGAACTCTCGGCCAATTGCCGCAACGGCGATACCGCCGCCCGCCTCGGCGGCGAGGAATTCGCGCTGGTGCTGAAGGAAATCATGCCGGGCCGCGCCGAGCTTGCCGCCGAGCGCATCCGCAAGGCCTTCGAGGATCGCGACATCTATATCGAGGACGAGGTGCTGAAATGCACCGTCAGTGTCGGCGTCGCCCCCGGCCGCTCCAAGCCGCTCGATTTCGATGCCATGCTGAACGAGGCCGACAAGGCGCTCTATGTCGCCAAACGCGGCGGCCGCAACCGCGTCGAGCTCGCCAGCCACCTTCACTCCGTGCCGGCGGGCGTCGTGCGCTCGGCCTCTTGATCCCCCTGCCGAGCTTTCGTAAGCTGGTATCCGGCCGGATGCGGCCAGCCGCCCCGCGATGCGCAAGCATGATGGTGAATGCATCCAAATCCAGTTTCACATCCTTGCTTCTGGCAATCGATGGCGAACGGGTCAGCAGACGCGGGCACTGATCTTCCTGTTTGCCGCCAACGGAAGGATGAACCATGCGCGATTTTCGCGATGCCAAGCTTATGGCAAAAACCCTGCGGCAGGCGCTTGCCGACCGCGATATTTCCCTGACCCACAGCCAGACCCTGGAGATCGTCGCCCGGCAATTCGGCCTGGAACAGTGGAATATCCTCTCGGCCAAGCTGGATGAGGCCGAAGGCGCAAGCTCCGCAATCGGCATAGAACCGCCGGTACCGATCTTCCGCATCTTCTCGGTCGAGAAAGCGATGGAATTTTATTGCGGCTTCCTCGGCTTCACGCTCGATTGGGAACATCGGTTCGGCGAGAACTTCCCGCTTTATTGCCAGGTCTCCCGCGACAGGATGCAGCTGCATCTCAGCGAACATTCCGGCGACGCCAGCCCCGGCGCCCGCGCCTTCGTGCGGGTGAAGGATGTCAGGGCCTATCAGGCCGAACTCGCCGCGAAGGACTACCGATACATGAAGCCGGGCGTCGAAGAGGCGCCCTGGGGCCTCGAAATGGGCGTGATCGACCCGTTCAACAACCGCATCACCTTCTGCCAGCAGGGCTGAAGCAATTCCCGCAAAAGTCCGACGCGGTTTTGCGTCGGGAATTGCGTGAAAAAGCGACGGGCGGAGGCATTCCCTCCGCCCTTTTTAAACCAGCATCAGCGCCCGCACGAATGCGACCGAGGCCAGCAGCGAGGCGATCGTGCGCACATGGTTCCACCATGTCCAGTCCCGCAGATAGGACGTCCAGAGCTGGACCGCCTCCGGCCCGTTGCCGCCCACTTTCGCCAGCGCATCGTTCATCGGCACGTTGAAGACGATGGTGGAGAGGAAGGAGGCGACGAGATAGAGCGCCGCGCCGGCCAGCATCGTCGCGGAGGCGCCGCCGCGCCAGTTCATGAAAGCCAGCACGGATATCGCCATGCAGAGGATCGCCACCGGCACGAAGAGCAGCATGAAGGGCGAGCGCACGATGGTGACGTTGATGGAATTCATCGCCGCAATGCCCTGTTCGGCCGGGATGCGCGAAAAGGCGGTCATGATGAAGGTGGAGAAGGCAAAAAAGATGCCGGCGACAAGGCCGCTGCCGATGGCCGCGGCAACGAGGCATATGACGAGAACGAACTGCATGTCGAAACTCCTCCCCGAGAAAACAAGAGAAATTCTCTCATTTGCAAAATGAGATAAACTCTCTTATTTTCCCTGTCAATGGCGAGGCAGGGCGGGACGATGGCGCAAGAGACGGTTGCAAGGCACAGGCGCCGGCAGGTGGCGGCCGGCCAGCCGCGCCGCATTCCCAGCCAGCAGCGCGGCCGCGAGCGCTTCGAAAAAATTCTGTCGGTCGCCGCCGATCTCATCGAAAGGAACGGCAGCGATGCCCTGAAGATGAGCGAGATCGTTGAAAAGGCGGAACTTTCCTTCGGTGCCCTCTACCAGTATTTCCCGGACAAGGCCTCCATCATCCGCACGCTCGCCGAACGTTTCAACGAGCAGGGCCGGCAATGCGTGGCCGACGAGCTGGCCAAGGTGACGGACGAAGACAGTCTGCGCACGGCTCTCGGTGCCATTGCCGACGAATATTACGCCTTCTTCCGCCGCGAGCCCGTCATGCGCGATATCTGGCACGCGACCCATACGGACAAGCTGCTGCAGCAGGTCGATGCCGAAGACATGGAATTCCATGCCCAGGCGCTGTTTTCGGTGCTAAGAAAGCTCTGGCCGGATCGCGGCGAGGCCGCGCTTCTGGCGATTGCCCGGCTGACGATGCAGCTTCTGGCGGCCGCCGTCCGTTACGCGGTTTCGCTGGATGAGGAGGAGGGCGCCCGCGCAATCGCGCTCTTCCGCAGGATGCAGCTTGCCGATATCGGCCGCCTGCTCGGCTGACGGCACTCTTCAGTCTGGAAACCGGCCGCTCTTGCTGCTATTGCCGCTGGAACGTCAGCCGAAGGAGAGAGCCCGCATGATCCAGACCACGTTTCCCGACCGCGCCGTCATGGCAGAGCTGCTGGCAAAGATGCTCTGGGAGATCAAGGCGGTGCATTTCAACGCCGAGAGCCCCTATAAATATGCCTCCGGCATCATGAGCCCGGTCTATATCGACTGCCGCAAGCTGCTCTCCTTCCCGCGCGTGCGCTCCGCGGTGATGGATTTTGCCGCCAGCACCCTGCTGCGCGATGCCGGCTTCGAGCAGTTCGATTGCATCGCCGGCGGCGAGACGGCGGGCATTCCCTTTGCCGCTCTGCTTGCCGATCGTCTCGGGCTGCCGATGATCTATGTCCGCAAGAAGCCGAAGGGCCATGGCCGCAATGCGCAGATCGAAGGCGACATGAAGGAAGGCGCGCGTGTGCTGGTCATCGAGGACCTGACGACGGCCGGCGGCAGCATGTTCACCTTCATCGATGCCATCCGGGCCGCCGGCGGCATCGTCGATCACGGCATGGCGCTGTTCTTCTACGGCATCTTCCCGGAGGCCCATCAGCGCTTTGCCAATGGCAAGCTCCAGTTCCATCATATCGCCACCTGGCGCGAGGTTCTGGCGATCGCCAAGGAGAAGAAGCTGTTCGACGACAAGACGCTGCAGGAAGTCGAGGCCTTCCTCGATGCGCCGCTCGCCTGGTCGGCGCGAAATGGTGGTGTAAGTGAGCTTTCGCTCTAGCCAATTGACAAAAGCTCGCTTAATCGATTGAAGAACGCGCAAGTCCTGTTGGGAGGAATTCGATGATTTTGTGCTGCGGCGAAGCTCTGATCGACATGCTGCCGAGGGAGACGACATCAGGCGAAAAGGGCTTCGCGCCCTATGCCGGCGGCGCAATCTTCAACACCGCGATCGCGCTCGGGCGTCTCGGCATCCCGACGGCCTTCTTCACCGGCATTGCCGATGACATGATGGGCGAGATCCTGCTCGATACGCTGAAGGCGAGCAATGTCGATTACAGCCCCTGCGCCATCACGCAGCGCCCCTCGACGATCGCCTTCGTTAAGCTGGTCAACGGTCAGGCGACCTATGCTTTCTACGACGAAGGCACCGCCGGCCGCATGATTACCACCGATGACCTTCCCGTCCTTGGCGACGATTGCGAGGCCCTGCATTTCGGCGCCATCAGCCTGATCCCGAGCCCCTGCGGCGAAACCTACGAAGCCCTGCTCGACCGCGAGGCCGCAAGCCGCGTCATCTCGCTCGACCCGAACATCCGCCCCGGCTTCATCAAGGACAAGGCCCGGCATATGGCCCGCATCGAGCGCATGGCCGCCAAGTCCGACATCGTGAAATTCTCCGACGAGGATCTCGAATGGTTCGGCCTTGAGGGCGATCATGACGCGCTGGCCGCCCACTGGCTGAAACACGGCGCCAAGCTCGTCGTCATCACCAAGGGCGCAGAAGGTGCGACCGGCTACACCAGCGCGCGCAAGGTCACGGTCCCGAGCGAGCGCGTCACCGTCGTCGATACGGTCGGCGCCGGCGACACATTCGACGCCGGCGTGCTGGCCTCGCTGAAGATGGACAATCTTCTGACCAAAGCTGAGGTCGCCAATCTCGACGAACAGGCGCTGCGCAACGCGCTCGCGCTCGGCGCCAAGGCGGCCGCCGTCACCGTCTCCCGCGCCGGCGCCAACCCGCCCTGGGCGAAAGAGATCGGCCTCTGAGCCCTATTCGATCCGCTTGAGAAAGGCCCGGACCGCGCGGTTGAAGAGGTCCGGTTGCTGCAGCGGCGCGAAATGGCTGACACCCGGCAGGGACACGAATTCCGCCTCCGGGATCGTCCTTGCCAGATAATCGGCATGGTCGGGCAGGATGAATTCGTCATGCTCGCCAAGCGCGATGGTGACAGGCACCTTGATGCCGGCCAGCTGTTCGGCCGTATAATTCGGTTCCGTCGCCATCATCTTCGAAACGTCGGTGACGAAGGCCTCGAACTTGTCAGGCGTCGCCGACAGCGCCTGATAATCCTTCCTGTGGCGGCTGAAGCAGCGGTCGATGACCGGCGTCGCCTTGAATTCCCTGGTGCCGCCGGGGTCCATGTTGCAGGCGAAGAAGAACACGCCGCAGACGCGCTCCGGCTGCTGGTCGGCAAGCACGAGCGACGTGCAGGCGCCGTCGCTCCAGCCGACCAGGGCCGCTTCCCCGATCCCGGCATGATCCATCACGGCCAGCACGTCGGACGCCATGAGGTGATAGCTGTAGGGGCGGGCGTCACGCGTGCTGCGCCCGTGCCCGCGGCTGTCGATGACAACGATCCGGTGGCCGGCCTCGACGAGGTCGGGAACCTGATAGCCCCAGTTGCCGCTATTGCCGAGCCCGCCATGCAGCAGGATGACGACAGGACCGGCGCCATAGCTCGCATACCAGATGCGCGCGCCTTCGTTCTCCACGAAGCCCTGCTCGTCCGGGGCCGGCAGGGGCAGCGCGCCCTCGGCTTCGAATTTCACCAGTTCGTCATCCTTGGCAGTCATCGGCTCCTCCGCTGTCACTCTCTCTGTAGACGACGACATGCGCTGCGATTCGACAGGGTCGAACAAAAAAGCCCACCCGCAGGACGGATGGGCTTCGACAGCGGCGCGACCGCCGGAATTACCTGGCGAGCTTTGCCAGCGCCGCGACCAGCCCTTGCGTCGAGGAATCGTGGCCGGCAGCGCTTTCCTTGCCTTCGACGACCGGCAGCAGGCCGGTTGCCAGTTCCTTGCCGAGCTCCACGCCCCACTGGTCGAAGGAGTTGATGCGGAAGAGCACGCCTTCGACGAAGACGCGGTGCTCGTAAAGCGCGATCAGGCGGCCGAGCGCATAGGGTGTCAGCTTGTCGTAGACGAAGGTGATCGACGGGCGGTTGCCGGTGAAGACGCGGTGCGGGGCTATGAAATCGGCCTGCTTGTCGTCCATGCCCTTGTCGGTCAGCTGCTTCTTGGCTTCGGCGAAGGTGCGGCCCTTCATGAGCGCTTCCGACTGGGCGAGAACGTTCGACATCAAGAGCTGATGCTGATGACGCAGCTCCGGCTCGAAACCGTTGGCGGCGATCATGAATTCGGCCGGGATGATGCTCGTGCCCTGGTGGATCAGCTGGTAGAAGGCGTGCTGGCCGTTGGTGCCGGGTTCGCCCCAGGCAACCGGGCCGGAATTGCCCTCGACCGGCGTGCCGTCGATCGTCACGCCCTTGCCGTTCGATTCCATGTCGAGCTGCTGCAGGTAGGCCGGGAAGCGCGACAGGCGCTGGTCATAGGGCAGGATGGCGCGCGTCGGATAGCCGAGCACATTGCGGTGGTAGAAGCCGATGAGGCCGAGCAGCATCGGCAGGTTCTCGGTGATCGGCGCCTTGCGGAAATGGTTGTCGACGGCATGGGCGCCATCGAGGAACTTGCCGAAATTCTCCGGCCCGACGGCGATCATCAGCGGCAGGCCGATCGCCGACCAGATCGAGTAGCGGCCGCCGACCCAGTCCCAGAAGCCGAAGACGCGTTCGCTTTCGATGCCGAAGGCGGCAACCTTGTCGAGCGCGGTCGAAACGGCGGCGAAGTGGTGCTGGACGGCCGCTTCGCCCAGCGCGCCGGCGATGAACTTGCGCGCCGTCTGCGCGTTGGTCATCGTCTCGACGGTGGTAAAGGTCTTGGAGGCGACGATGAAGAGCGTCGTTTCCGGCTTTACCAGCTTCAGGATATCGGCGATGTGGGCGCCGTCGATATTGGAGACGAAATGGGCGCGCGGGCCGTCATGGAAAGGTGCCAGCGCCAGTGTCGCCATAACCGGGCCGAGATCCGAGCCGCCGATGCCGATATTGATGACATCGGTGATCGTCTTGCCGGTGGCGCCCTTCAGAGTGCCTGAGCGGATGCCGTCGGCAAACTTGCCCATGGCGGCGAGAACGGCGTTGACGTCAGGCATCACGTCCTTGCCGTCGACCAGCACAGGCGTGTTGGAACGGTTGCGCAGCGCCGTGTGCAGCACGGCGCGGTTTTCGGTAAAATTGATCGCCTTGCCGGCGAACATTTCCTCGCGCTTCTTTTCGACGCCGCCTTCTTCGGCAAGCTTCACCAGAAGCTTCAGGATTTCGTCGTTCACGGCCGTCTTGGAATAATCCATCAAAAGGTCGTCAAGCGATACGGAAAAGCGCGAGAAGCGCTGCGGATCGGCTGCGAAGGCGGCACGCAGATCGGTGGCCTTGGTGGCAGCCGCGGTGCTCTTCAGTTGTTCGACGATGGCATTCATGGAAGGCTCCTTTGGAGGCGCAGAGGGTTGCGGAAACTATTCTCTTTCCGGCAGTCAAATCAAGTTCAGCCCCCAGTCCAGATATGAAAAAAGCCACCCGCGACAAGCGGATGGCCCTCAATTTCACGAGACCGTCAAATTCAGCCGCGCAGATCCTTGCGCAGGATCTTGCCGACGGGGGTCTTCGGCAGTTCGGTGCGGAATTCGATGAAGCGCGGCCGTTTGTAATTGGTAAGATTGGCCGCGCAATGGGCCTTCACGTCGGCTTCGGTCAGGGCCGGGTCCTTGCGCACGACGAAGAGCTTCACCGCCTCGCCGGAATGCCCGTCCGGCACGCCGATCGCTGCCGCTTCGAGAATGCCGGGATGCATGGCGGCCACTTCCTCGATCTCGTTCGGATAGACGTTGAAGCCGGAAACGAGGATCATGTCCTTCTTGCGGTCGACGATCTTGGTGTAGCCGCGCTCGTCCATGAAGCCCATGTCGCCGCTGCGGAAATAACCGTCCGATGTCATCGCCTGCGCCGTCTCCGCCGGCTTGTTCCAGTAGCCGGCCATGACCTGCGGGCCGCGGATGCAGATTTCGCCGATCTCGCCCAGCGGCAGCGAATTGCCGGCCTCGTCGCGGATGTCGAGTTCCGTCGAGGGAAGGGGAAGGCCGATCGAGCCGGTGAATTCGGGCGAATCGAAACGGTTGGCGGTGGCAACGGGCGATGTCTCCGACAGCCCGTACCCTTCGGTAATGTGCGAGCCCGTCACCTTCAGCCAGCGCTCGGCCACCGGCCTCTGCACGGCCATGCCGCCACCGAGCGACATGACCAGCGAGGAGAAACCGGTCTTGGCGAAATCGGCATTGTTGAGCAGCGCGTTGAACAGCGTGTTGAGGCCGGGGAAAATATGGATGTCGGACTTCTGGAATTCCTTCACCAGTCCCGGAATGTCGCGCGGGTTGGCGATCAGCACGTTATGGGCGCCGAGCGACATGCCCATCAGCGAATTCACCGTCAGCGCGAAAATGTGGTAGAGCGGCAGCGCGCAGAGAAAGTTCAAAACCTCGGGCTGCTTCCTCTTGTCGAAGCAGGATTTCAGCCAGAGCTGCAGCTGCATCTTGTTGGCAAGCAGGTTCTGGTGCGTCAGCACCGCGCCCTTGGCGACCCCCGTCGTGCCGCCCGTATATTGCAGGAAGGCGATGTCGCTGCCGGCAAGCGGCACCGGCGCAAGCACCTTGCCCGCCCCTTCCGCCAGCACCTGCCGGAAGCTCCTGTGCTGCGGGATCGACCAGGAGGGAACGAGCTTCTTCACCCGCCGGACGATGAAATTGACGAGATGCCCCTTGAGCCCGAGCATTTCCCCGAGAGAGGTGACGACGACATGGCGCAGGTCCGTCCTGTTGATGACCTGCTCGACCGTGCGCGCGAAATTTTCCAGGACGAAGATCGCCTTGGCGCCGGAATCGTTGAGCTGGTGCTCAAGCTCGCGCGGCGTATAGAGCGGGTTGACGTTCACCACCACGAGCCCGGCGCGCAGGATGCCGTAGACCGCGACCGGGTTCTGCAGCACGTTCGGCATCATCACGGCGACACGGTCGCCCTTCTGCAACCCGAGGCTCTGCAGCCAGGCGGCGACCTTGCGGGTCTGGCTTTCGAGCTCGCGGTAGGTCATGGATTTGCCCATGCTGGAAAAGGCTTTCCGCTCGGCAAAGCGCGCGCAGTTCTTTTCGAGAAGTTCCGGCAGCGATGCATATTCCAGTGGGGGAATTTCGGCCGGAACGACGTCCGGATAGGTGGCAAGCCATGGTTTTTCCGATGTCGCACCGCCAGGGTGGACGGAAATGCTGTTCATATTCTCTCTCCCATTCGGCCGCCGCGCCGGGTCGCACCGGCATCGATCGGAAGATTCCTCCATCCCCCGTCAGGGCAGCTTATGCCATTGCTTGATCGGTTCAAGCGGATTGAGGCTACAATAACCTTGACGTAAACGTCAATATCGCCACCGCCGCGTGAAGCCGGCAGGAAGAAGGGAACTTTGAAGCGGAGGGCACGTTTCCTCAGTGTGGATCAACCCAGGAGGAAAAGACGAACAGGAGGTGCACAATGCTCGATCAGGATACTGACGCCACCCGCCGTGACCCGAATGTGAAGGATACGCCGACGCTGATCGCCAGCGACCGCGTTGAAGGCACCCGCGTCTATGGCGCCGATGGCAGGCATATCGGTTCCATCGAACGCCTCATCCTCGGCAAGCAGGACGGCCGCGTCGCTTATGCGGTCCTGAGCTTTGGCGGCTTCCTCGGCATCGGCAGCGACCACTATCCGCTGCCGTGGGAAAAGCTGACCTACGATACCCAGCTGGACGGCTACCGCATCGATCTCACCAGGGAGCAGATCGAAGGCGCGCCGAGCTACGCGGATGACGACGACACCTGGTACAACGGCAGCGGCCGCCGGGTCCATGACTATTACGGCGTGCCGCCCTACTGGATGTAACGTTTTCCGCTAGGACGAGCCGGCAGAGGCCCCGCCAGAGCGGGGCCTTTCAGGTTGAGCTGACGAGGTCGTTGGCGCAGCGCCCGGCCGCGACGCGGAACGCGCGCCGCATGGAGGGGCCGGATTGGATGCCCGCCGCGTGATGAATATTGACAATATATGCTACCCAACCCACAGTATGAGACGAACGAAGGGTATATGCCAATGGCATCCGGCAGCATTCACGTGAAGGTCAGCGGGCAACTCCAGGACCATGTTCAACAGCAGATCGGAGACGACGGGCTGTATGAAAACGCCAGCGAGTATATTCGCGCCCTGATCCGCAACGACTTGCAGACACGGGATGAGGCATGGGAGGCCCTGCAAAAGGAGCTCGGCCCCGCCATGCGTGCCGATGACAGCGAATTTGTCGCCGTGTCGGCCGAGGACGTTATTCGCCGCAACAAACGCCGCTGAGCATGGCGGGCTATCGGTTCTATCCGCGCGCCGACGCAGCGCAGGATAAGATATGGCAGGATACCAGCAGCGCATGGAGTGAGGCGCAGGCTGACACCTACATTCTTGGCCTCCATGCTCACCTGGAGCGGCTTTGCGGCAATCGCCTCCTCTGGCGGCGTTTGCCGCAGAGGCTTGCTGCTCCGCCGGATATCAGGCGCGAAGCCTATTTCAGCCGTTACGAACGCCATTACATCTTCTTTCGCGAGTTGGATGACGGCGATCTTGGTATCATGAGCATCCTTCACGAGCGCATGGATTTGCCGGTGCGGTTGAAGCACGACCTGGCCGCGCTGATGGCCAGGCAGGAAAAGGCCGACGAGACCTGAAGAGGCGCATATCTGAATTCCGCCAGAGGCCCCGCCAGAGCGGGGCCTTTCAGTTTCTGCCGGCGAGATCGTTGGCGCAGCGCAGGACCGTTCCGACCACGATATCCTCGGCCGAAAGCTGCTTCTCCGTCGTCACGCGGAAAACATGGCTTTCGCCCGGCAGCAGCGTCACCAGCATGGAATCCACCACCGCCGCAGGGTCCAGCCGGTCCGCCATCAGGCAGAGATCCTTGAGGAAACTCTTTGCGCTGACGGTCACGTCATAGCCGCCGGCCGATTTCGCGAGCGAAATGTCGAGCGACGGGGCGGGAAGCTTCAGCTCGATATCCTCGACGAAATAATGAAAGGCGCGCTTGTCGAGCATCTGCACGACGACGACCTCTTCATTCGCCACGCCGGCCGTCGCGATATCCTCCGGCAGCGGGAATTCCTTCGCCTCGAACCGGTCGCAGAGCAGCCGCCAGAATTCGAATTCCGAAAGCACCGTGCCGTCGAGCCGCATCCGCCTGCCGCTGATCTTCGAGCGCCAGAACAGCGTCTGCTCGTTGACCGCCACCGCCGCAAGCCCGTCGCCGCGCGGCTGGATCGTCAGCAGGCGCGGGTGGAAGGCCTGCTGCATCGCATACCAGAGCGGCTTGCGCCGGCCGGCGGAATCGAGCGCGGCCCAGGAGGTAACAGGCCAGCAATCGTTGAACTGCCAGACGACGGCGCCCTTGCAGATGGCGCGGTGCGAGCGCATGTGCTCGACGGCGAAGCGGATGGCGCGGGCCTGGTTGAGCTGGGTGGCGAAATGCCAGTCGTCCATCGTCCGCGGCACGGGCAGGTGGCCGGCAAGCCCCTTGATCAGCTTGTCGTTGCCCTGCGTCGCCTTCTGGTGATGGAAGACGCCGCGCGATTCCGGCGTCAGCGGTTCGTCATGCACGCTTTCCTGCAGCGTCGCCCATGCCGGCGGCGCCTGCCAGCCGAATTCGGAGCAGAAGCGCGGGATATAGTTGCGGTAGACCTCGTAGCCGACCTCGTTCCACACGTCCCAGATATGTTTGCAGCCGTGCCGGTCGTCGTTCGGCTCGATCTGCATCGAGCCGGAATAGGGGCTGCCGGGATAATAGGGCCGGTCGGGATCGAGCTCGGCGCAGAGCTTCGGCAGCACATCGAGATAATAGCCGAGCCCCCAGCTGACGCCCGCCCTGATGATCGGCCGCCAGCCCCATTCGTCGAAGCCCCAGATATTCTCGTTATTGCCGTTCCAGATGATGAGCGACGGGTGCGGCATCAGCCTGATGACATTGTCGCGCACCTCGGCGACGATCTCGCTGCGCAGCGGCTCCTCTTCCGGATAGGCGGCGCAGGCAAAGAGGAAATCCTGCCAGACGAGCATGCCGGCCCGGTCGCAGGTCTCGTAGAATTCGTCGCGCTCGAAAATGCCGCCGCCCCAGACGCGCAGCAGGTTGATATTGGCGGCCTTCGCCTCGTCGATCCGCGCCGCGTAACGCTCCGCCGTCACCCGCGAGGGAAAGCAGTCGTCCGGGATCCAGTTGGCGCCGCAGGCGAAGATCGGCACGTCGTTGATGACGAAGGTGAAGGCCGAGCCATGCTCGTCCGGCGAAGTATCGAGCCGCAGCGAGCGGAAGCCGATCTCTCTCGCATAGCGGTCGAGAACATCGCCGCTCTCGTCCTCCAGCCGGATCTCCAGCGGATAAAGCGGCTGGGCGCCGAGATGATGCGGCCACCAGAGCTGCGGCGAGGGCACGCGGACCTCGAACGAAACCTCCTGTGCATCCGCGTCGACCGTGACCGTGCGCCTCACGCCGCCGATCTCGGCCGTGATTTTTGCCGGTACGGCTTCGCCATGTCTTGCCAGCCGCGCCTGCACCCTGACGAGCCCGTCGCCGCCGGCAAGTGTCGCCGAAACACGGGTTTCGGCCAGCCGCGCCCGGTCCCAGCTTTCCAGCCGCACCGGCTTCCACAGCCCCGCCGTCACCAGCGTCGGACCCCAGTCCCAGCCGAAATTGCAGGCCATCTTGCGCATCAGGTTGCCCGGCCCCGGATAGTTGTTGGGCCGGTAGCCATAATGTTTTTCCATCTCCGCACCGTAGGCATAGGCCGAGTGGAAGGTGACGCTGAGTTCGTTTGCGCCTGCCCGCAGCAGCGCCGAGACATCGAAGCGATAGGTGCGGTGCATGTTGAAGCTGCGGCCGATCTCCTCGCCGTTCAGGCGGATCGTGGCGATCGTGTCGATCCCGTCGAAGACCAGTTCCTGAATTTTGCCGGCATCGGGGCCAGCATCGGGGAGGGCATCTGGCCCGGCCTCGAAATCCAGCCGGTAGACCCATTCCGTCTTGCCGATCCAGTCATTGGTGATCTCGTTGATATCGAGATAGGGATCGGGGATCAGCCGGTTTGCCAGCAGGTCCAGATGCACGCAGCCGGGCACCGTTGCCGGAATGGAAGCCGGCAGGTTGTCTCTTCCTGTATCGTTACAGGCAAGCGTCCAGCCGTTGTGAAGGTCTCTCCTCCCAATCATCTCAGCCTCTTGTGTTTATTGGAAACGACCGTGGCGCTGCAGCACTTCGATCTTGTAACCGTCGGGATCGGTGATGAAGAAGAACAGCCCGAAGAGTTTGCCGTCGCGGTTGAGTTCCACGAGCTTGCCGGGGTTGAGGCCGAGCTCCGTCAGCCTCTTGTGCTCGACATGCACTTCCTGAACGGAAACGGCCAGATGCCCGTAGGCGTCGCCGAGATTGTAGGGCTCGGTCCGGCCCTTGTTGACCGTCAGTTCCAGCTCGAAACCGGTCTCCTCGTTGCTCATGTAGATCAGCGTGAAGGTCTCGAAATCCACCCGGTCGGCAACCTTGAGCCCGAACACCTTGCCGTAGAAATCGACCGAGCGCGCCTCGTCCAGCACGCGGATCATGGAATGGATCATCTTGGCCAAGGCGGTCTCCCGTTGTTTCTCCCGCTGCCTTGGTAGCCGCCCTCTCAAGCCGGACGCAAGCCCATTCTGCGCGTGATCGCGCCTTCGAGCATGCCGACGACATCGTAGATCAGCACCGCCATCAGGCCGACGATCAGCCCGCCCTGCAGGATGAAGGCGGTATTGTCGGAAATCAGGCCGGCAATGATGACCTCGCCGAGACCCTTTGCCGCAACCGTGGAGCCGATCGTCGCCGTGCCGATATTGATGACGGTCGCCACCTTCAGCCCTTCGAGGATCAGCGGCAATGCCAGCGGCAGTTCCACCTGGAAGAGGCGTTGCCTGCCGTTCATGCCCATGCCGTCGGCCGCGTCCAGCACCTGCGGCGATACCTGTTTCAGGCCCGCGACCGTATTTTCGAAGATCGGCAGCAGCCCGTAGAGGAAGAGCGCGATCAGCGTCGGTGCGGCGCCGAAGCCGGTGGCGGGAACGGCAAGCGCCAGCACCGCGACCGGCGGAAAGGTCTGCCCGGCATTGGCAATGGCGCGCGACAGCGGCAGGAAGTCCGCCCCGCTCGGCCGGGTGACGAAGATGCCGCCGAGCACGGCAAGCACCGCGCTGCCGACGATCGAGACGAAGACCAGTTCCAGATGGCCGAGCGCCAGCGACGCCAGGCTGTTCTGCGTATAGACCGGCGGCGCGTTGTTGTTGGTCAGCGGCACCAGCATGAAGGAGAGCCACTCGGTCCTGAAGATCAGGATGAGCAGCGCCGTGAGCGCCAGCGCGCGAAACAGGTTGGCGAGCAGAAACTTCATGCCTTGCGGCCCAGTTCGATGAGCCGCTCCATCGAGATCGAGCCGACCGGTGCCTTGTCGGCATCCTGCACCGCCGCCTCATTGACGCCCTGCCAGATCATTTCGGCAAGCGCGTCGCGCAGGCTGAGCGACTGCGCCAGCGCATAGGGCAGGCCCGGCTTGGCGGGCTGCATACTGTCCTTCAGCGGCGTCAGCGACATCAGTTTCAGCGCCCGGTCGGATGTGCCGGTCAATTGCTGCACGAAGGGATCGGCCGGCTCCGTCAGGATTTTTTCCGGCGTCGAGCACTGCAACAGCTTGCCGCCGCTCATCACCGCGATCTGGTTGCCGAGATGGAAAGCCTCGTCCATGTCGTGCGTGACGAGGATGACGGTGGTGCCGAACTGTTTCTGGATCGCCAGGAGGTCGTCCTGCGCCTTGCCGCGGATGACGGGATCGAGCGCGCCGAAAGGCTCGTCCATCAAAAGCAGTTCCGGTTCGGCCGCCAGCGCCCGGGCGACGCCGACGCGCTGCTGCTGGCCGCCCGAAAGCTGGTGCGGATATTTCTCCGCGAAAGTCGCCGGGTCGAGGTTGAAGAGGCCGAGCAGTTCCGTCACGCGTCTGTCGGTCCGGGCTGCGTCCCAGCCGAGCAGCTGCGGCACGGTGGCGATATTCTGCGCCACCGTGCGGTGCGGAAAGAGGCCGTGGCCCTGGATGGCGTAGCCGATCTTGCGACGAAGCTCCGTCGCCGGCACGTCCATGATGTCCTGCCCGTTGACGAAGATCTGCCCCTCGGTGATCGGCACCAGCCGGTTGATCATCCGCATCAGCGTCGATTTGCCCGAACCCGACGTGCCGACGATGACGGTGATCGAGCCCTTCTCGACGCGCATCGAGACATTGTCGACGACGGTGGCCGGGCCGTAGCGCTTGGTGACGTTCCTGATCTCGATCATGCTCATGCGGCTGGCCCCTGGATGCTTTCGATGACCGCATCGAGGATGACGGCCGAGGAGAAGGCGAAGAAAACGGTCGGCACTGCGCCGAGCAGAACGAGGTCCATGGCCGTCTGGCCTAGCCCCTGGAAGATGAAGATGCCGAAGCCGCCGCCGCCGATCAGCGCGGCGATCGTCACCATGCCGATCGCCTGCACCAGCACGATGCGGATGCCGGTGAGGATGACCGGGAAGGCGAGCGGCAGGTCGATGCCGGTCAGCACCTGCCGGCGCGTCAGCCCCATGCCGGCCGCCGCATCGCGCACCGAAGGATCGACGCCCTCAAGCCCGACGACCGTATTGGCGACGATCGGCAGCAGCGAATAGAGCACGAGCGCAATCAGCGCCGGCGCCGTGCCGATGCCGCGAATGCCGATATCGGCCGCCAGCGGCACGTTCGCGGCGAGATAGCCGAGCGGCAGCATCAATATGCCGAAGAGCGCCAGACTCGGAATGGTCTGGATCAGGCTCAGCGTCTGCAGCACGACGGCGCGCAGCTTCGGCACCCAGAAACAGAGGATGCCGAGCGGCAGGCCGAGAACGATGGCGATGGCAAGCGAGCCGAAGGCCAGCAGCAGATGCGACGCCGCCTCGGTCCAGAACTGCGCCGAGCGGGTGGAAAATTCCCGCAGGATCGACAGGCTGTCGAGCAGGCCGGAGGAAAGGCAGAGGCCGAGCAGGCCCGTATAGGCCGCGAGCACGCCAACCCGCATCCACGGCGTCAGCCGGATCTTCACCAGCGCGTCCGATATGATGAGGCCGATGACGCCGAACAGAACCCAGAAACTGCCGCCGGGCGTCATGCGCGCCACGGTGCTGCCGGCGGGTGTCGCGGCGGTCGCCGTGAGCCCGATGGCCGCAATCAGCGCGGCAAGGCTGAGCGTGCCGAGCGCGAGCCGGACGAGGGCGCTGCGCAGGAAGAGCGTTGCCAGGGCCGTGACGGCCAGAAGAACCAGCAGGACGAGAACGGAAGGCTGCGGAAGAAGCTGCGTCAGCAGCATCGGCTTGCCGGCGGCGATACGGTTTGCCTTGACATAGATGAAGGGCAGAAGCGCCGTTGCCGCAATCCCGCCTGCCACCAGTACCACGCCGAGCCGGTCCAGCCTGCGGACCGCTAAGGTTTCTTCCATCGATCCAACCCTGTGGGAGAAAGCCCCGCCCGTGAAGCGGGCGGGGGATCAGGTCCTTACTTCAGGAAGCCCTTTTCCTTGAGATAGGCTTCGGCAACCGATTTCGCCGGCTCGCCGTCCACCTGGATCTTGGCGTTGAGCTTGCGCAGCTCGTCGGCCGTCAGGCTCTGGAAGATCGGCGCCAGGATTTCCTGGATCTTCGGGTTTGCCTGCAGCACCGCCTCGCGGATGATCGGCGTCGGCGCATAGACCTGCTGCACGCTCTTGTCGTCTTCGAGAACCGTCAGTTCGGCCGCTTCGATGGCGCCGTCCGTGCCGTAGACCATGGCGGTGTTGACGCCGTTGGTCTGGTCGGCCGCAGCCTTGATCGTGGCCGCCGTATCGCCGCCCGACAGCACGACTTCCTGATCCGGCTTCAGCGTGAAGCCGTAGGTCGTCTGGAAGGCGGGCAGGGCGCCGGCGGAATTGACGAATTCGGCCGAGGCCGCAAGCTTGGCGGCACCGCCGCCCGAAACCCACTTGCCGAAATCGGACATGGTTTTCAGCTTGTTCGGGCCGGCAACGTCGTTGCGCACCGCAAGCGCCCAGGTGTTGTTGGCGGGCGAGGGCGTCAGCCAGACGATCTTGTTGGCGTCATAGTCCAGCTTCTTGGCCATCTCGTAGCCCTGGTCGAGGTTCTTCCAGGCGGCGTCGTCGGCCTTGTTGAAGAAGAAGCCGGCATTGCCGGTATATTCCGGATAGATGTCGATTTCGCCTGCGGTGATCGCCTTGCGCACGACGGGTGTGGCGCCGAGCGCGATCCGGTCCTGCGTCTTGATGCCGTTGGCTTCGAGCGCGAGCGCGATGACATTGCCGAGCAGCGTGCCTTCGGTATCGATCTTCGACGAAACGACGACGTCCGCGGCGTGCGCGGCGCCGGCCGCAAAGGCGGCAAGCGAGGCGGCAAGTGCGAGTTTCTTAAGCATGATTATCCCCTTGGTTGAACACCGATAAACGTCGCGAAAGCCCCGGACGCGAAGCCTGCGCGCATGAAAACATGGCCGGCAGGTCGGCCGTCGGGCCATCATGCCGGAAATACGTGCGTCATGGAAATAGTGTGCGTACCCGAAAATTCGATGCCCGAAAATCGAAGCAGCCCCCTCCAGTATTCGCTGTCGCGGCGCGATTATGGCTGTGGATGCAGACCGTTGCGCGGAATTGCATTCCCTTTTCCAAGGCCGGCGCGATTTGTTTTTGTCCCCTTGCGTGTTTCCACGGTGTTCCGGTTGCTTATTCTCGGTTCTTTCGCCGTCCGGATTTCTTGGTTGACCGGACGATAGCCTGCACCTGCGCGGGCAGGGATATCTTTTTTCGCGAACACGTCATATCCTGCGCCTTTTCAATCCTTTCCGGAGAAAGACTTGCATCTCGGCGCCCTCTTCATCGCAAGCCATGTCCTCTCTTCCGGCTCCATGCGCCAGACGGCGCGCCGCTTCGACATCTCCGTCTCGACCGTATCGGCGGCAATCGACAACCTGGAGACGGAGCTTGCCCTGAAACTCGTCGAGCGCTCCTCCGGCGAACTGGTCGTCCTGCTGGCCGGCGGCAGGGTGGAGGAGGGGCTGGCACCGATCCTGGCTGCGACGCAGCAGCTCGCCGGCAGGCTTGGCTATCGTGAAGCGGAGGCTTACGGACGATGGGCCGCGCGCATCCCCGTCAAGCTGGTGACGATGGAGCGCTATCTGGAAGTCGCCGACCAGGGCAGCATCAACAGGGCGGCCCGCCGCCTGCGCCTCGGTCAGCCGCAGCTTTCGCTGCAGATCGCCAATCTTGAGAAATTCCTGCGCCACCGCCTCTTCGAGCGCCAGGCGCAGGGCTCGGCGCTGACGGAGGAGGGTCGCTTCGCCTACACGGTCTTTTCGACCATCAGCCTTGCCTGGAACGAGCTGAAATCCGCCGCCGACGAGCGCTACCAGCGCACCGCCCGCTCGCTGCGCATCGGCGCCATCATCCCGACAGGCTCGGAAAGCTGGGTGGCCCGCTGCCTCGGCAGCCTTGTCGCCGAATGGAATACCGGCCGCAACAAGAACGCCTTGTCGCTGGTCTCCATGACCGCCGACGACCTGCGCGAGGCGCTGAAATCTGGCCGCATCGACGTCGCCATCCTCGATTCCGTCTTCGGCCTGGAAAGCTTCCGCCACCGCGAATTGCTGCGCACCGACATGGTGGCGATCGCCCCGCCCGGCAGTACGGAAGAGACCGCCGCCGATCTGATCGCCGGCCATCCGATCTGCACGCCGAGCCCGCGCACCGGCATAGGCCATGCCGCCATGGCCTTCGGTTACGACCGCACCCTGCACCGCCGCTTCCGCGACCGGGACATTACCGCGGCGGATTCGCTGCCCGTAATCGTCGATCTTGTCGCCAATCACGGTTACGTCTCCTTCCTCGGCCGCGTCAGCGCCATGCCGCTCGCCGACCGGGTGCGCATCGTCGAACTCACGGAACCGATGCCCATGTCCTACCACGTCGCCTTCAACCATCGGAAAGCCGCCGCTGACGCTTGCGACCTGCTGATCGCGACCGTTGCGAAAATTGTCCCGGCCCCTGTCGCGCAAAGCTCCGCCTTCGCTTAAACAGGCGGAGAAACGGGAAGGATTCGGACATGACGGTTTTGCTGGAAGTATGCGTCGACAGCGCCCAGGGCCTTGCGGCGGCAATCGAGGGCGGTGCCGGCCGTATCGAGCTTTGCTCGGCGCTGGAGCTTGGCGGGCTGACTCCGCTGCCCGGCCTGATGCGGATCGCGGCTGCAGCGCCGATCCCCGTCTATGCGATGATCCGCCCCCATGCCGGCCCCTTCATCTTCGACGCGACGGACGAGAAGGCGATGCTCGCCGATATCGATGCGGTGCGCGCGGCCGGTCTCGCCGGCGTCGTCATCGGCGCCAACCGGCCGGACGGTACGCTCGACATGCCGCTGATGCGCCGTCTCAAGGCCCATGCCGCCGGTCTCGGCTCGACCCTGCATCGCGCCTTCGATCTGGTGCCGGACCCGGATGCCGCACTGGAACAGGCGGTCGAACTCGGCTGCGAGCGCATCCTGACCTCCGGCTGCGTGCCGAAGGCGATCGACGGGCTGGAAGTGCTGAAGCGCATCTCCGCCAAGGCCGCCGGCCGCATCTCCATCATGCCCGGCAGCGGCGTGCGCCCCGCCAATGCCGCCGAAATCCTGCGCGCAACAGGCGCGCGCGAGATCCACGGCTCCTGCAGTTCGCCCGTCGCCAGCGCCGCTCCGCGCGCCGTCGCCTTCGGCTTCGACGTGCCGACTGCGAACCGCACCGATGTCGCAGTCGTCAGGCAGATGCGGGCGGCAATCGACAAGCTTTAGCCGGCAACCCTGATCACGGCCTTGATGAGGCCGCTCTTCTCATGCGCCCAGCGGGCGAGATCGCGCGGCGCGTCGGCAAGCGTAGTGCGATGGGTAATCAGCTGATCGACCGGCACGAGGCCCCTGGCGATCGAATCCGCCACATGCTCGAAATCGGCCCGCGTCGCGTTGCGGCTGCCGATCACCATCATTTCGCGCTTGTGGAATTCCGGATCGGAAAAGCGGATATCGTCCTTCACGACGCTGACCAGCACCAGCGCGCCGCCATGGGCGACGTAGAGGAAGGCCTTTTCCATCGAGGGGCCGTAGCCGGTTGCGTCGAAGACGGCATCGAAACCGTCGCCGTCCGTCTTCGCCTTCACCGCCTCCGCAGTGCCCTCGTTGGCGATGATGCCGGAGGTGAAGCCGAAGCGCGCCGAGGCCATTTCCAGCCGCTCCGCGCTGGTGTCGAGCAGCGTCACTTCATGGCCGGCAATGCGCGAGAAGATCGCAGCGCCGAGCCCGATCGGCCCTGCGCCGATCACGAGCGAGCGTGACCCGGCAGGCGCCATCGAGCGGCGCACGGCATGCGCCCCGATCGCCAGGAATTCCACGGTCGCTGCGGCTTCGAGGCTGAGGCCCCTGGCGGCGTACAGATTGCCGGCCGGCACCGCGATTTCCTCGCAGAAGGCGCCGTCCGTATGCACGCCGAGAACCTTGATATTGGTGCAGCAATTGGCCTTGCCCTGCCGGCAGGCGACACAGGTGCCGCAGGAAAGGTAGGGATTGACGATGACGGGCGTGCCGGCAGCCAGCGCCACGCCCTCGCCGGCCTCCAGCACGGTCGCCGAGATCTCGTGGCCCATGACGCGCGGATATTCGAGGAAAGGATGCTTGCCCTCGAAGATATGGTAGTCCGTGCCGCAGATGCCGACATGGCTGACGGCAAGCCGCACCCAGCCGGGCGCCGGTTTTTCGGGAGAGGGGCGCTCGACGAGATCGAGGACGCCGGGTTGGCGGCAAAGCACTGCTTTCATGATGGGTCTCGCATGGCTGAAATGAAGAAAGCCGGCCTCGGGCCGGCTTCGTTGTCGCGTCTGCCTCAGCCCGTCCGGCGCCGGCGCAGCTGGTCGAAATAGACGATCACGATGATCAGCAGGCCGGTGATGATGCGCTGCCAGAAGGAATTGACGTTCATCAGGTTGGCGCCGTTGTTGATGGTCGCCAGGATGAAGGCGCCGATCAGCGGCCCGTGCACGGAGCCGACCGCGCCGAAGAGCGAGGTGCCGCCGATGACCGAAGAGGCGATCGCCTGCAGTTCCCAGCCGTCGGCCTGTGTGGCGTTGCCGATGGCGATACGCGAGGCAAGCAGCACGCCGACGAAGGCCGCAAACGAGGCCGACAGGATATAGGCGAGATAGATCATGCCCTTGACGTTGACGCCGGAAAGGCGCGCCGCCTCCGCGTTCGAGCCGACCGCGAAGAGATAGCGGCCCCAGCGGCTCAGATGCAGGAAGACGAAGGAGGGGATCGCCACCAGGATGACCATCCAGAACAGGCTGGGAATGCCGAGAAAATCGGCGCGGGCGAAATTGCTGAAACTCTCGTCGGTGATGCTGATCGTCGAGCCGTTGGTAATCAGGAGGCCGATGCCGCGCAGCGAGGTCAGCGTCGCCAGCGTGATGATGAAGGGCGGCAGGCCCATATGCACGATGCCGAAGCCGTGGAAGGCGCCGATCGCGACGCCGATGGCGAGCGTCAGCGCGATCGCCGCCCAGAGCGGCACGCCCGCCTGCAACAGCCAGGCGATGATGACGGTGCAGAAGCCGACGATGGCGCCGACAGAAAGGTCGATGCCGGCGGTGATGATCACGAAGGTCTGGCCGAGCGCCAGGATCGCCGTCATCGCCCCCTGGCGCAGCAGGTTGGAAATGTTGAGCGGCGTCCAGAAGCTGGCCGTCGACAGGCCGAGCAGGACCCAGAGGAAGACCAGCAGGCCGATCAGCGTCAGGCCGAACAGGATGTTCATTTTCCGGCGCGGCGGCGGCGCGACGATTTCGGTGGGGGTGACAGTCATGAGTTTTCTCCCTCTTATTCTTCTGGCTCAGACGCCGATCGCTTCGCTGAGCACTTCTTCATGCGTCGCCGCGTGGAAATCGTGGCTTGCGACCAGCCTGCCGCCACGGAAGACATGCAGCCGGTCGGCCAGTTCGTAGACCTCCGGCAGGTAGGAGGAGATGAGGATGATGCCCGCCCCCTCCTTCAGAAGCTTGGCGAAGAGCCGGTAGATTTCCGCCTTGGTGCCGACGTCGACGCCGACGGTCGGCTCGTCGAAGATGAAAAGCCGCGCCCCGTGGGAGAGCCACTTGCCGATGACGATCTTCTGCTGGTTGCCGCCCGACATGCTGGAGGCGGCAACGCGCCGGCTCGGCGTCTTGATGCTGAGATCGCGGATCTGCTTGTCGGCATTGCCCGATTCGCGCGTGTGGTTGATGACCGGGCCGTGGCTCAGCCGGCCGAACACCGGCAGGTTGATGTTGAGGCCGATCGGCAGGTTGAGGCAGAGCCCCTGGTCGCGCCGGCTTTCGGGCGCCAGCGCAATGCCGAGTTCCATCGCGGTGCGCTCGTTCCTGATATCGACGCGCTTGCCCATCCAGTGGATTTCGCCCGCACTTGTCGGCTGGCGCCCGTAGAGCCCGAGCGCGAATTCGCTGCGCCCGGCGCCGATCAGCCCGTAGAGCCCGACGATCTGCCCTGCCTTGACGGTGAGCGACACGTCCTCGAAGCCGGGGCCGGAAAGGCCGCACACGTCGAGGATCGTCTCGCCGGGCGCAATCTCTTCCTTGTGGTAGATCTGCTCGATCGAGCGGTTGATCATCAGCGCGATCAGTTCGGCCTCGTTGGTCTCGCCGATCAGCCGCGTGCCGACATGCGTGCCGTCGCGCAGGACCGAGACGCGGTCGGCCAGCTCGAACACTTCTTCCATGCGGTGGCTGATATAGACGATGGTGACGCCTTCGCCCTGCAGGCGGCGGATCAGCTTGAAGAGCTGCGCCGATTCCTGGCGCGTCAGATAGGCCGTCGGCTCGTCGAAGATCAGGAACTGCGTGCCGCGCATGGCCGCGCGCGCGGTGGCCACAAGCTGCTGCTGGCCGATTGTCAGCGAACTCAGGAGCGCGCCGGCCGGCAGGCCGAAGCCGAGATCGTCGAGCACGGCCTGCGCCATCTTCTCCATCTGCTTGCGGCGCATCAGCCCGTAGCGGTTGACCTCGTCGCCGAGGAAGAGGTTGGCGGCAACCGTCAGGTGCCGGCAGAGCACGACCTCCTGGTGTACGGCGTTGATGCCGCGGGCGATCGCCTCGTTCGGCGTCGACAGGCCCACCGGATGGCCGCACCACAGGACCTCGCCGGCCGTGCGGGTGATGACGCCGGTGAGCAATTTGATAAGGGTGGATTTGCCGGCGCCGTTTTCGCCGACGATGGCGTGGATTTCGCCGGCAAGGAAGGTCATCGTCGCCGGTTTCAGCGCCTGCACGTGACCGTAGTTCTTCTGCAGGCCTTTCAGTTCGAGGATGGGCGATCCGGCCGCAATTCGATTGGCTTCTTTCAGCGTGGCGCTGTCATCGTGGCGATGACTGACCTCTTCCAGTCCGACCATGGACCTCTCCTCCTCTTGTCACGTCCGTTCCATCCCCGGCAAACCATACCATCGGATGGAAAAGGCCGCGCCGGTTTTTGCAGCCGGCGCGGCCCGTCTGTCGCCTTACTTGATCTTCGGGTTCAGAAGCGCGTCGATCTTCGGATCGGCCATGTTCGCCTTGGTGACGAGGTTGGCGCCGGTATCGACGTTTTCGGCCACCTTCTCGCCCTTGGAGACGGCAAGCGCGGTCTTCACGCCGTCATAACCCATGCGGTAGGGGTCCTGGACGACGAGGCCGGCAATGGCGCCGTCCTTGAGGAAGCCGACGGTCTTGTCATCGCTGTCGAAGCCGATGACCTTGATCTTGTCGCCGAGCTTGTTTTCGGCGATCGCCTGGCCCACGCCCTGCGCCATGATGAGGTTGGAGGCGAAGACGCCGACGAGGTTCGGGTTGGCCGTGATCAGGTCGGTCATCATGTTGAGGCCGGTCGTGGCCTGGCCGTCGCCATACTTGTCGGCGATGACCTTCAGGCCCGGATGCTTGGTCTTGATCTGGTCAAGGAAGCCTTCGCGGCGCTGCTCCAGCGAGCCGACGCCCGGCAGGTTGGTGAGAAGCACGACGTCGCCTTCTTCCTTGCCCGTCATCTCCTTGATGGCGGCGGCAAGGCCGTCAGCGGCGATGCGCCCGCCCTGGACGTTGTCGGTCGTCAGGAACGACTTGAACGACTTGGAATCGGCAGCCGAGTCGATGCCGATGATCGGAACGGACTTGGCGGCCTCGTCGATCGGCTTGCCGAGCGCCTTGAACTCGGTCGGCGAGATGACGATGGCGGCAGGCTTGCCGGCAACGGCGTTCTCGAGAATGCTGATCTGGCCGTTGATGTCGGACTCTGCCTGCGCGCCGAGTTCCGGCACGTTGACGCCGAGATCCTTGCCGGCCTTGCGTGCGCCGGCCAGAACGATCTGCCAGTAGAAGGACGTCGTGTCCTTGACGATGATCGGGATCGTCACGTCGGCGGCAAAGGACGCGGCCGGCATCGCCGTCGCGATGACGGCAGCGCCTGCAAGCGCCGTAAAGGCACGGCGCGACAGAAGGGATTTCACGATGCTCATAAAGGTTCTCCTCTCAGGGTGCGTTCTCCTCCAATGAAACCGGACCGCTGAACGCAGGCGGACGATTTTTATCGATAAAAAACATTTGCATTGAGAAGCTAGCCGAGGCGCAAACAAATTGCAAGTGCGCTGATTTCGCCTTCGCGGCCTGCTAAATTTCTTCCCAAGTAATTGTTTTTATTTCAAATATATAAGGACCTGAAATAAGGTCCTCAGTCGAACTGCACCTCGTGCGGATGCACGACGCCCTTCTTCAAAATCAGGTTGCCGTACAGCCGGAACTCCGTCGTCGCGACGATATAGGCGGCCTTGCGGGCCATCTCGTAAAAGGCGAACCGTTCGACGGAGGCGATGGAAAAATCGCCGGCGCGGCGGGTGACGATCGCCTGGAATTCGGCGCAGACCTCCGGCACCGCCTTCGGGTCGCCCACCACTTCCATGCGCCATGCCGATTGCGGCACGAACGTATCGAGCGGCATGTGGGTGAGGATCGCCTCGGCCATGGCGGTGGCGCTCACGCCATCGGCGCGGATGACGTCAGGCCCCATGCTGCTTGCCGGGAAATTGGCGTCGGCAATGACGATATCGTCGCCGTGCCCCATGCTTTTGAGCGCATGGAGCAGGTCGGGGCCGAGAAGCGGGTGAATACCTTTCAGCATGGCGGTTCCTCAGACGCGGACGGCTTCTTCGCCGAGCGGGGCGGCGGTGAGCGTGTAGGGTTCGAATTCGGGATAGAGGCCGGCCGGCAGCTGCGGCTCGAAATTCTCCATGTTGCGCGCAAGGCTGGCGGGCTTCGCCGTGCCGATCAGCACCGAGGAGACGACCGGGTCGCGCAGCGGAAACTGCAGGGCAGGGGCGGCAAGCGGCAGGCCGTGGCGCCTGGCCACCTCTTCCATCGCGCCCACCTTGGCAAGCACGTCCTCGCTCGCCGGCATATAGTCGAAATGCGAGCCCGGCACCGGCCCGGTTGCCAGGATGCCGGAATTGAACACGCCGCCGACGACGAGCGAGGTGCCCTTTTGCCGGCAGAGCGGAATGAGTTCGGCAACGGCCGAGCGGTCGAGCAGCGTATAGCGGCCGGCAAGCAGGATCGTGTCGATATCGGCGTTGCGCATCACGTCCAGGCAGACAGGAACCTCGTTGACGCCGAGGCCGAAAGCCTTGATCGCTCCCGAGGATTTCAGCTGTTCCAGCGCCTTGACGCCGCTGTCGAGGAAGTTCTTCAGATGCACGGCGTTTTTGGCCGCGCCATGCGTATAGGCGCCGATATCGTGCACGAAGAGGATATCGATGCGGTTCAGCCCGAGACGCGCATAGGAAAAATCGACCGAGCGCATGATGCCGTCATAGGAATAGTCGTAATCGGCATCGAAGGAGAGCGGCTCGACATAGCTGTAATCGGGAACCGTGCCCGTCGGCACCGGGCGCAGCAGGCGGCCGACCTTGGTGGAGAGCACATAGTCGTTCTCCGGCTTGTCGCGCAGGAAATCGCCGACCCGCCGTTCGCCGAGCCCGAGCCCGTACCAGGGCGCCACGTCGAAATAGCGGATGCCGTGGTTCCAGGCCGCCTCCAGCGTTTCCATCGCCTGCTCACGCGGGCAGGCGCGGTAAAGGCCGCCAAGCGCTGCGGCGCCGAAGCTGATTTCGGTCACTTCGAGCGCCGTCCTGCCGATCCTCCTCGTCTTCATCATTCCTCCTCGTGAAGACCTGAAATCCATTCAATATTATCTAGAGCGTGGCGCCGAGATGCCACGGCACAAATTCGTTATCGCCATAGCCGAAAATTTCACTTTTCGTTTTCTTGCCGGAGGCGGTGTCGACGATCAGGTCGAAGATCTCGCGGCCCTTGGCGCTGATCGTCGTGTCGCCGGTGACGATCGTGCCGCAATCGATATCCATGTCCTCTTCCATCGAGGCATAGAGGGCCGAATTGCTTGCGAGCTTCAGCGACGGCGCCGGGCGACAGCCGAAGCAGGAGCCGCGGCCGGTGGTGAAGGCGATCATGTTCGCCCCGCCGGCAACCTGGCCGGTGGCCGAGACCGGGTCGTAGCCGGGCGTATCCATGAAGACGAGGCCGGGGGCGGTCACGCGCTCGGCATAACCGTAGACCGCCGTCAGCGGCGAGCGGCCGCCCTTGGCAACGGCGCCGAGCGACTTTTCGAGAATGGTCGTCAGCCCCCCGCGCTTGTTGCCCGGCGACGGGTTGTTGTCGAGCGAGGCGCCGTGCAGGGCGACGTAATCCTCCCACCAGGCGATCTTCTCGTCGAGCTTCCTGGCGACCTCTTCGCTGACGGCGCGGCTGCGCAGCAGGTGTTCGGCGCCGTAGATCTCGGAAGTTTCCGAAAGGATCGCCGTGCCGCCGGCAGCGGCCAGCAGGTCGGCGGCGACACCCAGCGCCGGATTGGCGGTAATGCCCGAAAAACCGTCCGAGCCGCCGCATTGCAACCCGATGATGATCTCGCTGATCGACATCGGCACGCGCTTTTCCCGGCCGACATCGGCGGCGATCTCGCGCAGCACGCCCATGGCGCGCTCGACCGCCCGGCGCGAACCGCCGGCGTCCTGGATGTTGAAATGCCGCTTGGAGGCGCCGGCCCCGCTCTGGCCGTACAGCGTCAGCTGGTTGACCTCGCAGCCAAGCCCGATCATCAGCACGCCGCCGAAATTCACATGGCGCGTATAACCGGCAAGGGTCCGGTGCAGCACGTTCATGCCGTCGCCGGTCGAGCTCATGCCGCAGCCCTGGTCGTGCACGATCGGCACGAAACCGTCGATCCCGTCATAATGCGGCAGGATGGTGCGGTTGGCCTCGTCGGCAATCGCCCGGCAGACCGTGGTGGAACAGTTCACGCTGGCGATGATGCCGATATAGTTGCGCGTGGCCGCCCGCCCGTCGGCGCGGCGATAGCCCATGAAGGTGCGCGCCTTGTCTGCCGCGCTCGCCTCTTCCGGGGCGGAATTGGCCGATGCCGCCAGACGGTCGTTTTCGAAATGCAGGTTGTGGCTGTGAACATGGTCGCCGGCCTTCACGTCGGCCGTCGTGCGGCCGATCGCCTGGCCGTATTTGACGACCGGCGTGCCGAGCGGGATATCGGTAATGGCGACCTTGTGGCCGGCGTCGATCTTCTGCCGCACCGTCACGCCGGCAACGGGCGATCCCTCGGCGATCGGGGCCGTCGCGACCGCGACATTGTCTCCGGCCGACAGGATGATCCAGTTCTGTCTGTCCAATCTCTTCTCCCATGGCAACGCCGGCCGCATCGCTGCCCGTTGCCTCGACAAATGCGCATTGATTTTGTTTTTTATCTACAATAAACATTTTCAAGTCAACGGGAATATTGATCCTGTGGACGAGGGAGGCAAACAGCCGCAGGCGAGCGAAAATAAGATAAAACTCGCTTGAAGAGGCTTCTGGTCCGGCTATGCCCGTTCCTGTGGCGGGTATCATCGCCGTGTCGCTCGGGCGGAAAGCGGGGGTCTGATGGCAAGGCAGAATACGGTCTTCAAGGAAGCCTATAACCGGTATGCGGCGGCATTGCGCATGGATACCGCGCTGCCCTCCGAGCCGGAGATCGCCGCCCAGCTCGGCGTCAGCCGCAGCACGGCGCGCGCCATCCTCACCCGCCTCAGCGACGAGGGCATCATCCGCTGGAACAAGCGCCAGAAGATCGTTCTTCGCCAGCCGACCGACCGCGATCTCTTCCCCTCCGAAGAGACCGACAGCCTGCACGACATCATCGAGCGCAGCTTCATGCAGCGCATCCTCTCCGACGAAGCGGCCCCCGGCATGCAGATCAACGAGCTGGAGCTCGCCCGCGAGATCGGCACCGGCACGACCAGCGTGCGCGAATTCCTCATCCGCTTCTCCCGCTTCGGCCTGATCGAAAAACGCCCGAACAGCCATTGGACGCTGAAGGGCTTTACCCGCGAATTCGCGCTGGAACTGGCCGACGTGCGCGAAATGTTCGAGCTGCACTCGGCCGCCGAATTCGGCAAGCTGCCGGCCGACCATCAGGCCTGGGCCGATCTGGCGGCCATCAGGGAAGAGCATGTCTCGGTGCTCTCGGACATCAACAACCGCTTCAAGGAATTCTCCGCCCTCGACGAGCGCTTCCACCTTCTGATCCACCGCGCCTCGAAGAACCGCTTCATCGCCGATTTCTACGACGCCATCGCCATCATCTTCCACTATCACTACCAGTGGAACAAGGCCGCCGCCCGCGAACGCAACGAGCGCGCCATCCACGAACATCTCGATTATATCGCCGCCCTCGAAGCCCGCGACCAGGCAAGGATCGAGGCCGCCTGCCGCATCCACCTCCGCTCGGCCCGCCAGACCCTGCTGCAGTCGATCCCGCAGAGTGCCGCCGAAAGCGCCTGAGCGCAGACGTCGGCTTCAAAAAAGATGATCGCGAAGGGTGTGCCGCTGCACGGTTTGCAACGGGATGAGACGCTTCGATGGGGCGGGACGTTGCCGCACCCCCCCTTCGCCCCATCGGGGAGAAGGTGCCCGAAGGGCGGATGAGGGGGCCACACGGCACCACGCCAACCGATCAGCCTGTCCCTAATGCGAGGCCGCCTCGCTCGCAGCGCCACCCGTACCGCCAGCCTTCACGCCGCGCCCGACCGGAATGAGCCAGGTCGTCGCAAAGGTCAGCACCGCCACCACCACGACACCCCAGAAACTCCAGTGCAGCGCCGCGTCGAAAATACCGCGCACCGCCGGATCGCCGGCAAGCTCCGAAAGCCCGGTCGGCTCGTTCAGCACCCTGTGCAGCCCGTCGGCGGCCTCACCCGTCGCGTAATGGTCGATCCCGGCATTGAGGACGGCGCCGAGCACGGTGGCGCCCAGTGTGTTGCCGAGGCTGCGGGCAAAGATGATCGAGGCCGTGGCACTGCCGCGCATCGACCATTCCACGCTGTCCTGCACCAGCGCGATGCTGGTGAGGTTGATGAGCCCCATGCCGAAGCCCATGAAGAAGGAGCCGGCGCCGGCAACGGCCGGGTGGCTCTCCGGCGTCAGGAACAGCAGGAAGAAGGCGCCGAAGGGAAACAGGAAACTGCCGACCCGCAGCGTGTTCCGGATGCCGAAGGCCTTGAAGAACCGGCTCGACAGCATCACCGACAGCGGCCAGCCGACGACGAGCATCGTGAGCGTGAAACCGGCAACGACAGGCGAGCGGCCGAGCACGCCCTGCACATAGATCGGCAGGATGGTCGAAAGGCCGATCAGCGCCATGCCGGCCAGCAGCATGCAGGCATTGCTGGTGGCGACAAGCCGCCGGCTCCACAGCGCGATGGAAATGATCGGCTCCGGCGTGCGCCTTTCCTGCAGCACGAAGAGGATGCCGGTGACGACGAAGACGGCTGCCAGCGAGAGGAGAACCCAGGCCGGCGCGTCCGTCTCCGTCAGGATCGTCAGGAGCGCCACGATGGAAACCGAAAACAGGATGGCGCCGAGATAGTCGATCTTCGCTTGCCTGTGCGCCACGTCCTCCTTGAGGAAGATCAGGAAGGCGATGATCGAGAAGATGCCGATCGGCAGGTTGATCCAGAAGATCCAGGCCCAGGAGATCGTATCGACGATGATGCCGCCGGCAAGCGGCCCGACGACGGCCGACGTCGCCCAGACGGTCGCCATCACGCCCTGCACCTTGCCGCGCTCCTCCAGCTTGAAGAGGTCGCCGATGATCGTCATCGTCACCGGCTGGATCGCGCCGGCGCCGAGCCCCTGTATGAGCCGGAAGACGATGAGCGCGGCCATCGACCAGGCAAGCCCGCAGAAGAGCGAGCCGGCAAGGAAGACGAGGATGCCGCCGATCAGCACCGGCTTGCGGCCGAAAATATCCGAAAGCTTGCCGTAGATGACGGTCGTCGTCGACTGCGCCAGCAGGAAGGCGGAAAACACCCAGCTGTAATAGGTGAAGCCGCCGAGCTGGCCGACGAT
Organism: Hyphomicrobiales bacterium; assembly: GCA_900471515.1. Lineage (GTDB taxonomy): Bacteria > Pseudomonadota > Alphaproteobacteria > Rhizobiales > Rhizobiaceae > Rhizobium. The sequence goes on from UCFC01000015.1 coordinate 43,637, forward strand.
GCGCGGCATGGCGGTCGCCACGATGGTCGCCTCGATCGCCACCATGAAGGTCGCGAGCATGATCGTGGCGACGACGAGCGTGCGGTTGGAGTGCTGGGCGGTGGCGGACATGGCGGACCTTTCGGAGCTTTCTCCGTGACGGGAAAACTGCTCTCGGTGGCGGGGCAGGTGCAACGTGTGATACCGGCAGTCTTTTATGCTCCTGCCGGTAGCAGGTAAAGCGCAAGTGATGCGCTTTTCTTCGGCCGCAGCGGTTTATACTGCTTCCGGCCCCGGCAAATTTCCAATACAAAGCAGTCTGCAAAGGACGTTGCGGCGGGCTCAGCCGCAGCGAGGAGACCCGGCAGGCTGGGCCGCTCCGCTATCTGGATGGCGTTTGCGCCGGTTGCCCCAGTCAGGGTCCGATACATGCCCGCGAAGCCTTCGGCTCCGGGCACGGAAACGACAGGATATGATGACGGATGTTCTGGCTGCGAGCGGCGGCGTCAAACAGGTAATTTGCATCAACTGGGGCACGCGATACGGGCCGATCTTCATCAACCGGCTCTATGCGATGGTGGCGCGCAACATCACGCCGCCCTTCACCTTCACCTGTTTCACCGATTGCCGTGACAATCTGCACCCCGCCATCCTGTGCGAGGACCTGCCGCCGCTGGATGTGGAAATGCCGGTTAATTCGCGCGGCATCTGGCCGAAGGCCAGGCTCTGGGGGGAAAAGCTCGGCAGCCTCGCCGGCCCTGTCCTCTATCTCGACCTCGATCTCGTCATCGTCGCCTCCCTCGACGGTTTCTTCCGGATCGGCGGACCTGACGATGTCGTCATGGCCCGCAACCAGACGACGCCCTTCGAAAGGCTCGGCCAGAGCTCGCTCTTCCGCTTCCCGGTCGGCAAGCTCCTGCCGCTGCAGGAAAAGTTCCGGGCCGATCCGCAGAAAGTGGCCGACGAATACGAATACGAGCAGCGTTTCGTCACCCGCAACGCGCCGGGCGGGGTAAAGTTCTTCCCGCGAAACTGGGTCCTGCATTTCCGCCAGGACTGTCACTGGCCCTTTCCGCTGAACTATTTCCTGGCGCCGCGCCTGCCGGCCGGCGCCCGCGTCGTGCTCTTCCCGCGCGGCTTCCACCCGCAGAACGCCATCGACGGCAAATTCGGCCCGCGCGGCCGTGGCGAAACGCGGCTTAAACATATCAGCGGCGTCTTCGACGCTACCCGACGCGACGGCAAGCAGCCCTTCCGCTACCTGCGCCACTATATATTGCCCACCCCCTGGGTGGCCGATCACTGGCGCGAGTAGGAAAGCGGCAGGCGCGGCGGAACAATTTCCCGCCTCGCAAGTTTTCCGCTTCAGGAAAACCCCAGGGTGCTCCCATGCGTCTTCCTTTGTTTGCAGCATTGCTCTCCTTCACGGGCCTTGCCGCCGGCGCCAATGCGTCCGACGCCGAGTTCCTCAATTCGCTGGCGGGCGACTGGAGCGGCAGCGGCATGATCCTGACCAGGATCGGCGGCATGAAGGTCAACGTGTCCTGCAGCCTGAAATCCGACACGAGCCCGACGACGGTCGCCATGAACGGCAATTGCCGCGCGCTTGCCGCCGTCACCAGAAGCTTTTCGGCAAAGGTGAAGGCCGCCGGCCAGGGCTATACCGGCAACTATACCGGCCCCTCCGGCCGCCCCTCCAAACTCGTCGGCAGCCGCAAGGGCGATGCCCTCAACTTCGCCGTCACCTGGGCGCACGTGACCAACGGCGACCGCAGCGCCAGCATGATGATCGAAAAGGTCGGCCAGAACGGCCTGCGCCTGCAGACGGTCGACCGCGACCCCGCATCCGGCCGCGCGGTGGTCACAAGCCGCATCGACCTGCAGCGGCAGTGAGGGCGGGCGGCGAGGCGCTTACGTTTGCTTACGTTTGCTTACGCAAACTTCGTAAGCGGGATCGGCAAACAATTTCAATATCTTGTCGGAGCGCTTACGGACTTACGAAGAATATTGCAAAACTTGGCTGGATGAACACCCCCATAATAAGAGTCGGGAATAGCTCCAATTTCGTAAGTTCGTAAGAGAAACTGCCAAGTTGCTGAATTCATTGAGATAAGTCGCTTACGAAGTTCGAGAAAAACGCACTCCGCTTACAAACTTTGCCAGGCGCACCCCGGCCCGGATGGATCTGGCCGGACGCCGCCCTCTCCATCAATGCCGGGTAATGCTCGGCAGAGCGACGTTTGCAAAGGCTGGCTTGGTGATGAACTGCGCGCCTGAAAACAAATCAAGGAGAAGGGAAAATGGTGCCGCTTACGTGACTCGAACACGTGACCCCATCATTACGAATGATGTGCTCTACCGACTGAGCTAAAGCGGCAATCCGGCGGGAGAAGCTTGTCGCCCGCGATTTGCATGGGGCTGATACAGGCATTGCCGGAAGATTTCAAGCGCCCTCTTATGGCTTTGGCAAAAAAGCTGAAGCCTGTGGAAAGAGCATGTCGCGCAAAAGTGTGCAGCGGTTTTGCGGTAACGACATGCGTCAGACAAAAACCCGAAGCGCCGCCCGCTTCAAAGCGCCAGCCGCGCGCGCGCCGCCCGGTATTCGGCTTCCAGCCGGTCGACCAGCCTTGCCACCGGTTCCACGGCCTTGATGGCGCCGATGCCCTGGCCGCTGCCCCAGATGTCCTTCCAGGCCTTGGCGCCGCCGGTTGCCTGTTCGAAATCCATCTTCGAGGGGTCGGCTTCGGGCAGGTGGTCCGGGTCGAGGCCGGCGGCGCGGATGGAGGCTTTGAGGTAGTTGCCGTGCACGCCGGTGAAATAGCTGGAATAGACGATGTCGGCGGCCGCACCCTCGACGATCGCCTGCTTGTAGGCGTCGGTGGCGCGCGCCTCCTCGGTCGCGATGAAGGGCGTGCCGATATAGGCCATGTCGGCGCCCATGGCCTCTGCCGCCAGGATCGCCCCGCCGGTGGCGATCGCGCCGGCAAGCAGCAGCGGGCCGTCGAACCATGCGCGGATCTCCTGCACCAGCGCGAAGGGCGAGAGCGTGCCGGCATGGCCGCCGGCACCGGCGGCCACCGCGATCAGCCCGTCGGCGCCCTTGCGGATCGCCGAATGGGCGTGGCGGTTGTTGATGACGTCGTGCAGCACGATGCCGCCATAGGAATGCACCGCCGCGTTCACCTCCGGCACCGCGCCAAGCGAGGAAATGACCACGGGCACCTTGTATTTGACGCAGAGCATGAGGTCGTGCTCCAGCCGCCGGTTCGACATGTGGACGATCTGGTTGACGGCGAAGGGGGCGGCCGGCCGATCCGGATGCGCCGCATTATAATGGGCAAGCTCCTCGGTAATCATCGCCAGCCACTCGTCGAGCTGGCTTTCCGGCCGCGCGTTCAATGCCGGGAAGGCGCCGATCACGCCGGCCTTGCATTGCGCCAGCGTCAGCGCCGGATGCGAGACGATGAACAGCGGCGAGCCGACGACCGGCAGCCGGAGATTGTCCTTGAGGATTGCGGGCAGGGCCATGTCTCACCGCTTTGACGTTTACGAAAACGTCAATTGATTAGCAGAGCCGGCGCTCGGCGAAAAGGGCGGGAAGGCAAAGTGCCCGCGCTTTTCCGTAATCCTGTCCACTTTCGGAATATCTAATGGAGCTTCGCAGCCCTGCGCGGTGCGGCTTTTCCCCCGCCGATGCGGTTGCGCAAGGGCTGCAAGGCTTGCGGTTTGCCGCACTTGCCGCTACCGAATTTTGACGGGCATTCAATCCTTAAAGCATGTCGTGCAAAAGCGTGCGGCGGTTTTGCGGTAACGACATGCGAAAACAGGAGCCTGAAGCGTGGCAGGCGATCCGAAAGGTCGCGACACGTTTTAGGGGGCGATGCCGGCACCAAATGTGAAGGGCCTGACGTGAGCGGATTAGAAACGGCTATCAGAACTGCGCTCGACAATTCCGACCGCGACAATGCGGAGGTTCGCGCGCGCATCTACCAGTCGGCCCGCCAGGCGCTGGAAGCCGGCCTGCGCAAGCAGGATATTACCGATGCCGACTTGGTGGCCCATCACCGCCATCGTCTCGAAACCACGATCCACACGATCGAGAGCGAGGAGCGCGCCCGCCTCCACCCGCGCCAGGGGCCGCCGGAAGTGCCGGTCCCGCCGGTCGTGGAAATGCCCGAGCCCGCCCCGCACGCGCCGGAGCCCGCCTATCCTGCGGCCGAACCCGCCTATCGCGACGGCGAGGACGACCACCTTGCCGTCGTCGGCGAAACGCGCGGCCACAGTGCCGGCGGGCGCCGGCACGATCCGGGCCTCGACGATGCCAGCCTGGACGACGTTCACGCCGGCCGCGCCGGCCAGCTCGGCGCCGCCCCCGAGGGTGAGGTGCTGGGCGAGATGCGCGGCGAGAGGCGCGCGGCGGAAGACAGGCGCGCCGGCATGGATTTCCGCCCCGAACGGGCCGCCGTGCGCCGCAAGCCGCGCAAGTTCTTCTCGCGCCTGCTCGTCTGGTGCGTGGTTCTCGCCTTCGTCGGCACGGGCGGCTGGTGGGCCTATACGTCGGGCCTGCTGAAGACCGCCGCCGAGCGCGATACCAGCGTCGCCAATCCGCCCGCCAGCACGCAGCCGGAAGATTTCGACGGCGGGGAGGCTGCTGCCGGCGGCCCGCCCGCCCATGTCGACGAACCCGTGACGATCGACCCGCAGAACGGCTTTTCGGCGGACTGGATCGAGGTCTTCAAGCCGGCCGATGCCGGCAAGATCGAGAACGGCCCGCGTGCGCGCACCGAAAACGTCACCGAAACCGAAGGCCCGGCCGTGCGCCTGACGTCGCAGAGCGGCAATACGGACGGCAACATTGCCATCAGCGTTCCCGCCAGCGTGCTGCAGCAGCTTGCCGGCAAGTCCTCCACCATCGCGCTGACCCTGCAATCGACCACCGACGAGCCGACGCAGATCACCGTCGAATGCGATTTCCAGTCGCTCGGCAGTTGCGCCCGCCACCGTTTCAGCGTCACGCGCGAAAAGTCCGACGCGCTGCTGCAGGTGCGTTTCGACCGCTCGCTGGCGCCCAGTTCGCCCGGCCGGCTGATGATCAACAGCGATGTCGACGGCAAGGCGCGCGGCATCAATCTCTTTGCCGTGCGCATCCTGCCGGGCCAGTAAGGGCGCGCGGTCGCCCCGGCGGGCCTATTTCAGAGAGCCGGGGCCGGAGCCGATGATCTTGTCGTCCAGCGCGCCGATCGCTTGCTTGTCCTTGCCGTCGTAATCCATCGTCTTCAGCATATGGCGGATGAGGTTCAGCCGTGCCCGGCGCTTGTCGTTGGCGTGGATCACGGTCCAGGGCGCAAATTCCGTATGCGTCTCCTTCAGCATCCGGTCGCGCTTCTGGCTATAGTCGTCCCATTTGCTCAGCGCCGCGATATCCATCGAGGAGAGCTTCCACACGGCGAGCGGGTCGTGGCGCCGGTCGTGGAAACGCTTGATCTGCATTTCCCGGCCGATATCGAGATAGAATTTGAAGAAGTAGATGCCCTCGTGGGCGATCACCTTCTCCACGTACGGCGCCTGGTTGAGGAAATCCTCGTATTGTTTTTGCGTGCAGAAGCCCATGACCGGCTCCACGCCCGCCCGGTTGTACCAGGAGCGGTCGAACAGCACGAATTCGCCCGAGGTCGGAAACTGGGCGATATAGCGCTGGAAATACCATTGGCCCTGTTCGCGCTCGGTCGGCTTGGCAAGCGCCACCACGCGGGCAAGGCGCGGGTTCATATGCGCCGAGGAGGCCTGAATCGCGCCGCCCTTGCCGGCCGCGTCGCGCCCCTCGAACAGCGCCATCACCCGTTTGCCCGTCGCCTGCAGCCAGAACTGCACCTTGACGAGTTCGACCTGCAGCTTCTGCAGCTCCTCGTTATATTCGTCTTCCTCGAGCTTTTTCTTGTAGGGGTAGTCGCCCGATTCCAGCGCATGTTCGTCCACCCAGTCGGGCAGGGCGGGATCGTCTATGTCGAAGACGCGCCTCTTGCCCCTGATCTCCAGCTCCACGGCTCTGCTTTCGACGTCCTCGGCCATCGTCTCCTCCTGCGCCTGATGAATTGGCTTTTGTCAGGCGAACATATTTACCGTTGAAAATCAAATCCGTTGCGGCGGCAGGGCGCAATCGGCCCTGGCGCGCTGCGGCTTTTCGAACAAGTTTTCCAAACGGAAAACTTCTGTCATGAAAGGCGGCTATCAGGCAGAGTTTGAATGTAAAGAAAAACGAATCGATGCCGCGAGGGGCGCTTTGGAAGACGAGAGGTCGTGGACGAAAAACCTGTTGGCGCGCATCCGGCGCGAACGCCCGGTTTTGCTGGCGACGCTGCTGAGCGCGCTGGTGGCGCTGGCCGCGGGCATGAACAAGTGGATCGTGCTCGCCCTGCTGCTCGTCATGGTCCTGACCGCGCTTTTCAACGAGGCGCCGGTCATCAAGCCCGATGTCGCCGAGCCGGCCGAGCCCGAGCCCGAACTGCCGCCGAGCCGCCTGCCGGAAGTCTCCGCCACGCTTGCCGGCCTCGACATTCCCGTCATGGTGCTCTCGCAGGATGCCTCCGTGCTCTTCCAGAACCGGGCGGCCGAAAAGGCCTTCGGCGAGGTGACGCCCGGCTCCCACATCTCGGCGCGGCTGCGCTCGCCCGGCGTGCTGGACATGGTGCGCGAGACGATCGCCACCAACGCCCCGAACCAGATCGAGCATTCCGAGCGGCTGCCGTCGGAGCGCGTCTATATCGTGCGCAGCGCCCCCGTCGAGTTCAAGGACGACGACGGCCGCAACGAGCGCTATTACATCCTCTCCTTCCGCGATATTTCCGAGGTGCGCCGCATCGACCGCATGCGCTCGGATTTCGTCGCCAATGCCAGCCACGAGCTGCGCACGCCGCTCGCCTCGCTGCGCGGCTTCATCGAAACCATCCAGGGGCCGGCCAAGAACGACCAGAAGGCGCAGGCCCGTTTCCTCGGCATCATGCTCGACCAGACGACGCGCATGAGCCGGCTGGTCGACGATCTCCTGTCGCTCTCCAGGCTGGAGCTGAAATCCCATCTGGCGCCGGACGAGAAGGTGGATCTCGTGCCGCTTCTCGGCCATGTGCGGGATTCGCTGCTGCCGCTCGCCAGGGATGTCGGCGTCTCGATCAACCTGCATCTGCCGGAAGGCAAGGTCGAAGTGCTGGGCGATCGCGACGAGCTCGTGCAGGTCTTTGAGAACCTGATGGAGAACGCCTGCAAATACGGCCAGGAAGGCGAGGTCGTCGATGTCTGGCTGAAAAACGGGCCCGGCCAGCCGGTGGAGGTCAGCGTCGTCGACAAGGGGCCGGGCATCCCGGCCGAACACGTGCCGCGCCTGACGGAGCGTTTCTACCGCGTCTCCATCGAGGACAGCCGCTCCAAGAAGGGCACGGGCCTCGGGCTTGCCATCGTCAAGCATATCCTGACGCGCCACCGTGCACGGCTGGTCGTCAAATCCGAGGTCGGCAAGGGCACGGACTTTACCGTGCGTTTCTGACGCAATATGTCGCACACAAATTGGCGGCATCATGTTTTTACATTAAATATCAATAATTTAAGCTGTCATAAATGTTTCACCGATTTGACATAAAAGGGCGGGGCTTAAGGCGCTAAGAGAGTCCTGCCGATGAAAAAAGGCAATGCGAGGGCCTCTTCGAGGCCGCACTCACACAAGCCCAAATGCCGGGAGATTCAAATGAACACCTTTAAACTTACTGTTGCCGCGCTCGCTGCAACCGCCGCTTTCGCTGGCGTTGCCGTCGCCCGCGACCAGATCCAGGTTGCCGGTTCGTCCACCGTCCTGCCTTACGCAAAGATCGTTGCCGAGTCCTTCGGCGAGACCTTCACCAACTTCAAGACGCCGGTCGTCGAATCCGGCGGCACGGGCGCTGGCCTGAAGGAATTCTGCAAGGGCGTCGGTGAAGACACGATCGACGTTGCCAACGCTTCGCGCCCGATCAACAAGAACGAAATGGAAGCCTGCAAGGCTGCCGGCGTAACGGACATCCAGGAAGTCAAGATCGGTTATGACGGCATCGTCTTCGCGACCGATGCTTCCAACCCGGACGTCGCCTACGTTCCCCAGGACATCTACAAGGCCCTCGCCGCCCAGGTCGTCGTTGACGGCAAGCTCGTCGCCAACCCCTACAAGAAGTGGTCGGAAGTCAACCCGAAGCTTCCGGCTGTTGATATCGCTGCCTATATCCCCGGCGAAAAGCACGGCACCCGCGAAGTCTTCGAGCTGAACGTTCTCGCTGCTGGCTGCAAGGCTTCCGGCGCCCAGGACGTCATCGCCAAGGAAATCGCCGACAAGGCCGCCCAGGCCAAGGCTTGCGTCGCAGTCCGCAAGGACGGCGCCGCTGTCGATATCGACGGCGACTATCCGGAAACGCTGGCACGCATCGCCGCCAACAAGACCGGCGTCGGCGTCTTCGGCCTCTCCTTCTACGAAAACAACGCCGACAAGCTCAAGGTCGCTTCCATGAGCGGCATCGTTCCCTCCACGGAAACGATCGCCAACGGCACCTATCCGGTTTCCCGCCCGCTGTTCTTCTACGTCAAGAAGGCACATCTGGGCGCCGTTCCGGGCCTGAAGGAATATGTCAACTTCTTCGTATCCGACCAGATGATCGGCCCTGACGGCCCGCTCGTCGAATACGGCCTCGTTGCCGCTCCGGACGCAGAGCGCGACGCGATCCGCAAGGACGTGGAAGCCGGCAAGACCATGTAATGAACTTTGCCGGCGCGACGCTTGGGGGTGTCGCGCCGGCATTGCTTTTCCGTCCGGCGCATGAGGCGGCGGGCGGGCGAACTTCTTCTCCATGATATTGAAGCCGATGGCATGCTCCTGGAGCTGCCGGGCTCTTTGGGGGCTGTGGGCCTGGGGACGTAAAGAATGAGCACATCCATCCTACTCTTGTGCCTGGTGGTGATCGGCGCCGTTGCCTATGTGGCTGCGCGCAGCCGCGCGACCGCGCTTTCCGGCGGCAGGTCTTCCGCCCTGCATTCGCGGCCGGCCTATTACGGCTCCTATGCCGCGATCTGGGCCATGCTGCCTTCCCTGATCGTCCTGTGCGTCTGGCTGGCCGCCAGCCCGGGCATCATCTCCTCTTCCGTCCGCGGCAGCTTTCCGGCCGACGTGAAGGCCCAGCCGGCCGTCCAGCAGGACCTGGCCTACAGCATGGTCGTCACCGTCGCCCGCGGCCTCAACATGCTGACTTCTGACGAGGCTTCCGCCCTCTCGGCCGATCCGGCCGGCCTGCAGGCAAAGCTCAGCGAAAAGGGCGTGCCGCTCGCCGGCGAGCCGCAGCCCTACATGATCGACGCCGCCAAGGCGCTGAACGCCGAGAGCGCGACGAGCCGCCTGTTCATGACGGCGATCGTGCTGCTGCTTTCGGTTGCCGGCGCCTTCTACGCGCTGCGCTCCATCGCCCCGCGCTTCCGCGCCCGCAACCGGGTCGAGCGCGTCATGCTGTGGGCGCTGCTCCTCGCCTCCTCCATCGCCATCCTGACGACGATCGGCATCGTGCTGTCGATGCTGACGGAAGCCGGCCGCTTCTTTGCGGTCGTTCCCTTCGCCGACTTCTTCTTCGGCACCGTCTGGGATCCGCGTTTTGCCGGCGCCGGCGGTTCCTCCTTCGGCCAGTTCGGCCTCATCCCGCTGCTGCTCGGCACGCTCTATATCGGCCTCGTCGCCATGCTGGTCGCCGTACCGGTCGGGCTTTTCGCCGCCATCTACATGGCCGAATACGCCTCTCCCAAAGTGCGCTCGCTCGCCAAGCCGCTGCTGGAAGTGCTGGCCGGCATCCCGACGATCGTCTACGGTTTCTTCGCGCTCGTCACCGTCGGACCCTTCCTGCGCGATTTCTCGGCTCAGATCAGCGGCCTTCTCTCCGGCAGCTACACCAACTTCATCCAGGCGCAGAGCGTTCTGACGGCCGGCATCGTCATGGGCATCATGCTGATCCCCTACGTGTCCTCGCTGTCGGACGATATCATCACCGCCGTGCCGCGCGCCCTGCGCGACGGCTCGCTCGGCCTCGGCGCCACGCGTTCGGAAACCATCAAGAAGGTGGTGCTGCCGGCCGCCCTGCCGGGCATCGTCGGCGCACTGCTGATGACCGCCTCGCGCGCCATCGGCGAAACCATGATCGTCGTTCTGGCCGCCGGTGTCGCCGCCCGCATCCAGATCAACCCCTTCGAGCCGATGACGACCGTGACCGTCAAGATCGTCAACCAGCTGACCGGCGACCTTGAGTTCACCTCGCCGCAGACGCTGGTTGCCTTCGCGCTCGGCATCACGCTGTTCTGCATCACGCTTTGCCTCAACATCTACGCACTCTATATCGTGCGCAAATACCGGGAGCAGTACGAATGACGAATATTGTTTCTCCCGTCGCCGGCGTCACCGTTTCCAAGGCCCCCGCGCGCCGCGACATCGGCATCAAGCGCCGCTATGCCGCAGAACGCCGCTTCCAGGCCTATGGCATCGCCGCCATCGCCTTCGGCCTCGTCTTTCTCTTCATCCTGCTGTGGACGGTCATCAGCAACGGCTATACCGCCTTCCAGCAGACGGCCATCACCCTGCCGATCGAGTTTGCCGAGAAGACCATCGACCCGGACAACAAGCGCGCGAGCGATCCTTCGGTGCTGATCGCCGCCAACTATCCGGTCCTGCTGCGCGACGCGATCGTCAAGCAGCTCGGCATCAACCCTTCGAGCCGCCCCGACGTGCGCGACGCGGCCAACATGATCTCGAAGGGCGCGCCGATCCAGCTGCGTGACATGGTGGTCGCCGACCCGTCGATCATCGGCAAGACCGTCAACGTCACGGTTCTCGCCGAAGCCAATATCGACAGCGCCAACAAGGGCCAGATCGATCTTTCGGTCGAGGAGAAGAACCGCAAGGTCAACGACAAGCAGGTCGGCTGGATGAACCAGCTGAAGGCGAGCGGTGCGCTCCAGAAGGAGTTCAACACCGGCCTCTTCGTCAACGGCAATTCCAGCCGCCCGGAAGCCGCAGGCCTCGGCGTCGCCCTCATCGGCTCGCTCTACCTGATGCTGATCGTTCTCGTCCTTGCCCTGCCGATCGGTGTGGCCGCCTCGATCTATCTTGAGGAATTCGCGCCGAAGAACAGGCTGACGGACCTGATCGAGGTCAATATCAACAACCTCGCCGCCGTCCCCTCCATCGTCTACGGCCTGCTCGGCCTGTCGGTCTTCATCAACTTCGCCGGCCTGCCGCGTTCGGCCTCGCTGGTCGGCGGCCTGGTGCTGACGCTGATGACGCTGCCGACGATCATCATTGCCACGCGTGCCGCACTGCGCGCCGTGCCGCCCTCGATCCGCTCCGCCGCCCTCGGCCTCGGCGCCTCGAAGATGCAGATGGTGTTCCACCATGTGCTGCCGCTTGCCATGCCCGGCATCCTGACCGGCACGATCATCGGCCTTGCCCACGCACTCGGCGAAACCGCGCCGCTCTTGCTCATCGGCATGGTCGCCTTCGTCGCCCAGGCGCCGACCACGCCGCTCGATCCCTCCACCGCACTTCCGGTTCAGGTCTACATGTGGGCCAACGAAGCCGAGCGCGCCTTCGTGGAAAGAACCTCGGGTGCCATCATCGTCCTGCTCCTGTTCCTGATCGTCATGAACATCGGAGCTATCCTCTTGCGTCGTCGCTTTGAGCGCCGCTGGTAAACGGAGTAGAGATCATGAACATGTTGACGGAAGCCGCAGTTGAGAAGGCGCTGGACCAGAAAATGAGCAACGTCCCGTATAAGATGATCGGTCAGGATGTCTCCGTTTATTACGGCGAGAAGCGCGCACTTTTCGACGTCAATCTGAACATCCGCGAAAACACCGTGACCGCGCTGATCGGCCCGTCGGGCTGCGGCAAGTCCACCTTCCTGCGTTCGCTGAACCGCATGAACGACACGATCGACGGTTGCCGCGTCACCGGCAAGATTTCGCTCGACGGCGACGATATCTACGATCCGGATATCGATGTCGTCGAACTGCGCGCCCGCGTCGGCATGGTGTTCCAGAAGCCGAACCCGTTCCCGAAGTCGATCTACGAAAACGTCTCCTACGGCCCGCGCATCCACGGCCTTGCCAAGTCCAAGGCCGATCTCGACCAGATCGTCGAGTCGAGCCTGCAGCGCGCCGGCCTCTGGAACGAGGTCAAGGACCGCGTGCATGAATCCGGCACCGGCCTGTCCGGCGGCCAGCAGCAGCGCCTGTGCATCGCGCGCGCCGTCGCCGTCAGCCCGGAAGTCATCCTGATGGACGAGCCCTGCTCGGCGCTCGACCCGATCGCGACAGCCAAGGTTGAAGAGCTGATCCACGAGCTGCGCGAAAACTACACGATCGTCATCGTGACGCATTCCATGCAGCAGGCCGCTCGCGTATCACAGCGCACGGCCATGTTCCACCTCGGCAACCTGGTCGAGGAGAACGATACCGACAAGATGTTCACCAACCCGGACGACCCGCGCACCCAGGACTATATCATGGGCCGGTTCGGCTGATTTTGGCGATGTGAAGCCTTCCCGATTTTCGAGGACAAAGCCCAATGGCATCGACACATATTTTTTCCGCCTACGACGACGATCTGAAGTTCCTGTCCCGGCGCATTTCCGAGATGGGCGGCCTTGCCGAACAGATGGGCGCCGAAGCCGTCCGCGCGCTCGTCAACGGTGACACGGCGCTCGCCCAGAAGGTCATTTCCGACGACGTGATCCTCGATCACGCCGAGCGCGAAATCAACGACAAGGCGATCGTCACCATCGCCCGCCGCCAGCCGATGGCCTCCGACCTGCGCGAGATCATCGGTTCGATCCGGATCGCCGCCGATCTCGAGCGCGTCGGCGATCTCGGCAAGAACACCGCCAAGCGCGTCATCGCCGTGCAGAGCACCGGCGTCCCGCGCAAGCTCGCCCGCGGCCTCGAACACCTCTCCGAACTGGCGCTCGTCCAGCTCAAGGAAGTGCTCGACGTCTACACGACGCGTTCGGCCGACAAGGCCAAGTCCATCCGCGAGCGCGACGACGAGATCGACGCGATGTACACCTCGCTGTTTCGCGAACTGCTGACCTACATGATGGAAGATCCGCGCAACATCACGAGCTGCACGCATCTTCTCTTCTGCGCCAAGAACATCGAGCGCATCGGCGACCACGCGACCAACATCGCCGAGACGATCTACTATATGGCAACCGGTGCCCAGCCGGAGGGCGAGCGTCCGAAGGACGACAGCTCCAACACCGTCGGCGCCGTCACGGAGTAATCCCGGCCGCCGATTGCACGCGCGCCCCGCCCGGGGGCGCGCGAGGGTGCAGCCAATTCCGACTTTCTGCATGATCCCTTGCTTAAATCACCCCCGGTTTAAGGATCGTGCATTAGGAGACTGACACGCATGATCCCAAGAGTTGCAGTTGTTGAAGATGAAGAGGCGCTAAGCGTGCTTCTGCGCTACAACCTCGAGGCCGAAGGTTTCGAGGTGGATACGATCCTCCGTGGCGACGAGGCCGAGATCCGGCTTCAGGAGCGCACGCCCGACCTGCTCATCCTGGACTGGATGCTGCCGGGCGTTTCCGGCATCGAGCTCTGCCGGCGGCTGCGCATGCGGCCGGAAACCGAGCGCCTGCCGATCATCATGCTGACAGCGCGCGGCGAAGAGAGCGAGCGCGTGCGTGGCCTTTCGACCGGCGCGGACGATTATGTCGTCAAGCCCTTCTCCACGCCGGAACTGGTTGCCCGCGTCAAGGCCATGCTGCGCCGCGCCCGCCCGGAGGTTCTCTCCACCGTTCTGAAATGCGGCGATATCGAGCTCGACCGCGAAACCCACCGCGTCCACCGCAAGAGCCGCGAAGTCCGCCTCGGACCGACCGAATTCCGCCTGCTGGAATTCCTGATGTCGTCGCCGGGCCGCGTCTTCTCCCGCTCGCAGCTCCTCGACGGCGTCTGGGGCCACGATATCTACGTGGACGAGCGCACCGTCGACGTCCATGTCGGCCGCCTGCGCAAGGCGCTGAACTTCTCCAACATGCAGGATGTCATCCGCACCGTGCGCGGCGCGGGATATTCGATGGAAGCCTGATCCGAGCAATCGGAGGTCACGAACGGGTCGCTCGCTTGCCGGGCGGCCCGTTTGTCTGTTCTGGCGCCCGAACTCCTTATGAAAGCCGACACCAGGCGCCGAAAGCAAACGTCGAGAGACCCGGCGTTCTACAGGCGGACGCGCGCAAGAATTCGATCAAGTGCCCTTTGCAGGGCCGCAGTGCCGCCAAACGCGCGAAAATCTTCGAGCACCTGTTCATTCAATCCGCCCCTGGTCGAATGCTCGCCGATGAGTTCGTCAAAACGCGCGACAGGATTTGCGCTGGCAGTATGGGCGAGACCGGAAAACAACTGGCGGAGGTAGGCGTCGCCAGCCGTTCCCGAAAGCCCCTGGCTCTGCAGCCAGGTCGAGGTCGCGTCCAGGATGCCGAAATAGGTGGCCATCAGGCAGCTCGCCACCGCCAGAAGTTCAAACTCCGCCCTGTTTTCAACCTGGATCGCTGTTCCGAGCGCCGAAAAGAGGGCGTGGGAAACCTCGTCGGGCGGGTAGATTGCAGTCGCGCCCTGAAGATCTGCGACGAACGGAAGTGGAATTGCCAGGCCTAGGCGAACCGGCTGGTCGATCCACGCCAGCAGCTGATCCATTGGTGTGACCGCGACAAAGCTGATGACATGGTGGTCCGGCCGAAATCGCAGCGAGCGGACGACCTCCTCGACAATTTGCGGCCTCACCGCCACGAATACGAGATCGGATCGGTCGAGAACATCCTGGTTGCCCAAAGCGATCGACACATTCCGGTTTGCCGCCGCGAGGCGGGCGGCGACGCCTGCGTTACGGGGTGACAGCATGACCGGTGTGTCGCAAAACGCTGTCTTCCCCAGACCGGTGACGACGGCCTCGGCAATCGTGCCCGTCCCGACGAACCCGATTGTCATGCGCTTTGGATCGATCTCCATTGGCACCCCTGAGCGACTGTGTGCGTCGCGCTGCTCGACGAGAATACCGCATCTGTATCAGAAAATCGCGCTACAGCGCCGCGGCCACCGTTCCATGCCGGCCTGGGGCTGAAACACAGCCTTGCGGCACCCGCTCCCGGACTGCCAGGGAGGAAGGAATCCACATGAACGGTTGAATGCGCGACGATTGTCTGGCCATCACATTGCGGACGGCATTGTCGTTGGTCAGCGTGGTCGGCTTGACATGCCTAAGTCGCCCAATCCTCAACACGTAAGCCAGGCACGCGATCAAATTCGCGCCTGTTATTCGTGACCAGGATCAGCCCTCGCGAGCGCGCGTGACCGGCAATCAATTGGTCGTAAGGCCCGATGGGAGTCCCGCCGCGCGCAAGTTCGGCGCGCAACTGACCTGTATGGGCAGCTGCTATTTCGTCATACGCGAGTACCTCAAGCCGAGCAGCAAAGCCTTCGACGACAGACAAATTCCTTTCCGGAGCAGCCGATTTTTCCGCACCGTAGATCAGTTCCATCAAGCTGATGGAACTCATGCAGAGTTGGCCATGATGACGATTGAAAGCCTCTCGCACATGCTGCGGCCGATTTTTCACGGTGAAAATGCAGATGTTCGTATCCAGCATGTACTTCAGCATCAAAATGCTTCGCGCTCCTGCGCGGCCGGCTGATCACGTTCGTTCATGAAATCCGATGTCGCTGCTTCGCCCTCAAACCAGCTATCCCAAGCTTCGCCGGCGGGCGAAATTATCCGCGTGCGTCCGACAGCAACGATATCCACCCGCTTTACGTCATCTGGCAAAGCCACAGCCTTGGGCAGCCTCACGGCCTGGCTGCGATTGCTCTGAAACACTGAACCCTGCTCCATCCTCGATCTCCGGCCATGTACGAATGCCATATCCATGTAGAACGACGATTGGGATATGTCAAAGGGATATACATTGCTGCTGTTGGAGCTGCGCAAAAATGTGCTGCGGGCAGCAATTCACCGACGCAAAAAAATCGCCCCCCTGCGCGTCAGCGAAGAGGGGCGATCGATGCTGCGTCATTTGAAAGGCGTGGATCAGCCGACCCGCACAGCCTTGCGGCGCTCGCTCACCGGCTGGTAGGCGAGGCGCTGGTGGTAGTTGCAATAGGGCGACGAATCCGGGGAGTCGCAGCCGCAGAAGTAGAAATCGTCCTTCAGCGGGTCGCCGACCGGCCACTTGCAGGTGCGCTCGGTCAGCTCCGTCAGGCCGAGGCGGCGCGAGATCGGCACGACCACGTTGGCGGCCGGCACATAGTCCATTTCCTCCACCGTTTCGATCTCGATCTCTTCCTTCAGCATCGTGGCGCCCTGCTGGCGGGTCACGGTGCGGGTGGCGATGCGGGAGGCATAGTTCGGGGCGCGCGGGGCCGAGGTGTTGCGCTTGGGCGCACGCGCTGCGGTTGCCGTGCCGCCGGCCTTGGCGCGGCCGGGAAGACTGAGCCGGTGAACCTTGCCGATAACGGCGTTTCTACTCACCCCGCCAAGCTGCGCAGCGATCTGGCTGGCACTCAGCCCCTCCGACCAAAGCTTCTTGAGCTTCTCGACACGCTCGTCTGTCCAGTTCATGCCCTGTCTCCGCCTTTTGCGTTGGTGATGGCAGAATCCCTCACCGCTGCCTCGGAAGACTCCGAGGCAAGAAACGCCAGATCAATTTTGGTGACTAGTTCCGCCGCATGCAGTCTAGTAATTGAACTTTAACCTAGTGTGAGCCTGACTCTGTGACAAGAGTCGCAGGAATCCGATGAATCCGAATTCGTAGTTTTCCCCAACTTGCTTCCCCGGAGAGTCATTTCTGCAACATTAGCTGTTGATAGACCTGTAAAGCCGGTTGCCAGCTTGACGCATGCGCTAAATCCGCAGTTTTGTTGACATTGCAGTGCGAAAAGTAAATAGTGATCCATGCCGCCGAAAGGCGGCATTTTTGATTTTTCGGGCCTGGTTTTCTTAGCCGGAGTCCGGTGCCTCATAACCTGTTGCAGGAGTTCGCGCCATGGCTGAAGCCTCGCCGCTATATGATACCTATTCTCGTGCCCCGCTGCGGTTCGAGCGAGGTGAAGGCGTGTGGCTGATTACCGAAACCGGCGAGCGATATCTGGATTTCGGCGCAGGCGTGGCCGTCACCTCCGTCGGCCACGGCAATCCGCATGTCGTGGCAGCGCTCAAGGATCAGGCCGACAAGGTCTGGCACCTGTCGAACGTCTACGAGATCCCCGGCCAGGAAAAGCTGGCCAATCGCCTGACGGAAGCCACCTTCGCCGACAAGGTGTTCTTCACCAATTCCGGCGCCGAGGCGCTCGAATGCGCCATCAAGACGGCGCGCCGCTACCAGTTCTCCAAGGGCCATCCCGAGCGCTTCCATATCATCACCTTCGAAGGCGCCTTCCACGGCCGCACGCTGGCGACCATCGCCGCCGGCGGCCAGGAGAAATATCTGGAAGGTTTCGGCCCCAAGACCCCCGGTTTCGATCAGGTTCCCTTCGGCGATATCGAGGCCGTGCGCGCCGCGATCTCCGACAAGACGGCCGGCATCCTCATCGAGCCCGTGCAGGGCGAGGGTGGTGTGCGCCCGGTTACACCGGAATTCATGAAGGCGCTGCGCCAGCTCTGCGACGAGCACGGCCTGCTTCTCATCCTCGACGAGGTCCAGACCGGTGTCGGCCGCACCGGCAAGCTCTTCGCCTACGAATGGTCGGGCGTGACGCCTGACATCATGGCGGTCGCCAAGGGCATCGGCGGCGGTTTCCCGCTCGGCGCCTGCCTTGCGACGGCGGAAGCCGCCTCCGGCATGAAGGCCGGCACGCACGGTTCCACCTATGGCGGCAACCCGCTCGCCATGGCCGTCGGCAACGCGGTCCTCGATCTGATCCTCGCCGATGGGTTCCTTGAGCACGTGCGCGATGTCGCCCTCGTCTTCCGCCAGGGCCTTGCCTCGCTCAAGGACCGTTATCCCGACGTGATCGAGGACATCCGGGGCGAAGGCCTGCTGCTCGGCGTCAAGGCCGCCGTGCCCTCGGCCGAGCTGCTGCAGGAAATCCGCGCCGCACATCTTCTGGCGATCCCTGCCGGCGACAACGTCATCCGCCTGCTGCCGCCGCTGGTCGTCACGGCAGAGGAGGCGCGCGAGGGTCTGTCCCGTCTCGAACGTGCCGCCGAAAGCATCCGCGCCGCCAAGGTCAAGAAGACCGCTTGAAAGGACATCGCCCCGCCCGCCGGCGGGCGTAGCAGGTAACGAACGATGGCTTCCCCCAAACATTTCCTCGATCTCTCCGCAGTCACCGCATCCGACCTCAGAACCATCATGGACGATGCCAAGCTGCGAAAGCAGGCCTTCAAGGCCGGCACCGCCGACAAGCCGCTTGCCGGCAAGATGCTCGCCATGATCTTCGAGAAGCCCTCCACCCGAACCCGCGTCTCCTTCGATGTCGGCATGCGCCAGCTCGGCGGCGAGACGCTGTTCCTGTCGGGCACGGAAATGCAGCTCGGCCGCGCCGAGACGATCGGCGACACCGCCAAGGTTCTCTCGCGCTACGTCGATGCGATCATGATCCGCACGACCGAGCACAGCCGGATGCTGGAGCTTGCCGAACACGCGACCGTTCCCGTCATCAACGCGCTGACGGACGATACCCACCCCTGCCAGATCATGGCCGACATCATGACCTTCGAGGAGCATCGCGGCCCCATCAAGGGCAAGACGATCGCCTGGACCGGCGACGGCAACAACGTGCTGCATTCGCTGGTGGAAGGGGCCGCCCGCTTCGGCTACCGCATGAACATGGCCGTACCCCTTGGTTCCGAGCCGAAGGATCACTATCTGAACTGGGCTCGCAATGAGGGCGCCGAAATCATGCTCTGCCATGATGCCGACCGTGCGGTCGCCGGCGTCGATTGCGTAGTGACCGATACCTGGGTCTCCATGAATCAGGAACATCGGGCCAGAGGTCACAATGTCTTCCAGCCTTATCAGGTCAACGCGCATTTGATGGCGCAGGCCGGCAAAGACGCATTGTTCATGCACTGCCTTCCCGCGCATCGCGGTGAGGAGGTGACGGACGAGGTGATCGACGGCCCGCAGTCCGTGGTCTTCGATGAGGCGGAAAACCGCCTTCATGCGCAGAAATCGATTCTTGCTTGGTGCCTGGGCGCGATCTGAACCATAATCGGATGTCGCGAGTTGAACACTCGCGGCTGCGCGAGCGGCCGGTGCGCTGGCCGGCTGCTCTGACAGAACAGGAGTGAAAGCCATGGCAGAAGCTGCCGCCGCCCTCGGCGAGTTCGATTTCGCCGGCGATGACCATGTCGTCCCCTTCCAGGTGGAAGGGCTTGATGTGCGCGGTCGCGCCGTCCAGCTCGGTCCGATGCTGGATGCCATCCTCGAACGCCACCGTTATCCCGCCCCCGTCGCCCGTCTTCTGGCGGAAGTGGTGGTGCTGACCGTGCTGCTTGGCACCTCGCTGAAATTCGAGGGCAAGTTCACCGTGCAGACCAAGAGCGACGGCCCCGTCGATCTTCTCGTCTGCGATTTCTCGACGCCGGAAAACGTCCGCGCCTATGCGCGTTTCGATCAGGCCCTGCTCGACAAGGCGGTTGCGGCGGGCGAAACGGAGCCGGAACAGCTGCTCGGCAAGGGCATCCTCGCCTTCACCATCGACCAGGGCAGGTTCAGCCAGCCCTATCAGGGCATCGTGGCGCTGGACGGCACCTCGCTCGAAGACATTGCCGGCGTCTATTTCCGCCAGTCGGAGCAGATCCCGACGCGCGTGCGCCTGGCCGCCGCAGAACTTTTCGACCGTGACGAGAACGGCAAGCCGCGTCACCGCTGGCGGGCAGGCGGCCTCGTCGCCCAGTTCCTGCCGGAAGCGCCCGAACGGATGCGCCAGCCCGACCTTCACGGCGGCGACGGCGATACCGGCGCGCGCGCCCATGTCGAGGACGATGCCTGGACGGAAGCCCGCTCGCTGGTCGAAACCGTCGATGCCGACGAACTCACCGACCCGCAGGTCGGCACCGAGCGGCTTCTGTTTCGTCTTTTCCACGAGCGCGGCGTGCGCGTCTACGATCCGCGCGCCGTCTTCGACCGCTGCAGCTGTTCGCGCGAAAAGATCGGCGGCGTGCTGAAGGGTTTTAGCGCCGAGGAAATCGAGGCGAGCCAGGAAAACGGCGAGATCTCCGTGACCTGCGAATTCTGCTCGACCACCTACCGCTTCCCCGTGGATGAGGTTGCCTCCCAGCTTACCTGAAGTGCCGCGCGTCCCTGCGCACGCACAGGGGACGCCCCGGCTCCTTCTGTGCATCGGCCCGAAGACCGTTCCGGTTTTCGGGCCGATGCCGTAGCGCTCCCGGACGGAGGCGAAAACAGGCAATAAAAACAGGCGATGATGCAACACGGCGACTCGACTTTTGGTAGTCGCTGTGCGCCTATTGCCATTCATTGGTTCGGGCTGTGAAAGCGGGGTGGGGTGCCGATGAAGGTCTTGTGTCTGGTGTTCGCGCTCCTGGCTGCGGTGCCGCAAATTGCCGTTGCCGATGACGACACGATGGTGTGGAAAGAAGTCGGCGGCTGGACTGTCGCTGTCGACAGGACTTTGGGCGGTGCCTGTTTCGTCATGACGGCCTTCGAAGACGGCACGGTTTTCCGTCTCGGCTTCAATTTCGCCGACAAGGACAATCCTTTTTATATGCTGATCGCCAATGCGAACTGGAAGTCGCTGGAAGAGGGCAAGCAGTATCCGATCGAATTCTATCTGGATCGGTCCAAGTGGAACGCCGACGCGACGGCCCTGGATTTCAACGGTATCAAGGCGCTCTGGATCAATTTCAAGGATACGAACCTGGTTGCCGACTTCGCACTCAGGCTGAGTTTTCGCGCCAATTTCAACGGCAAGCAGATCGTCTCCCTCAGCCTGAAGAATTCCGTCAAGGCGACCGATGAGATGCTCGCCTGTCAGCAGGCCGTCAACTCCGCCCTCGCCCAACAGCCGGCGCCGCCGCAATCGAAAGACCCGTTCGCGGCAAAGCCGGATACGCAGACCGCTTCCGATCCCTTTGAGCTGTAGAGCAATTCCAGCAAAAGCGTGAAACGGTCTTGCGTCCGGAATTGCTTGGAAACAACGAGATGGAGCTGCTCGCGGCTGGATCGACGCCGTCTGCGAAAACGGCGTTGCGCCTCAGTTGAGCACGCGCAGCAGGCCGGGCGAGTCCAGCGAGAAGGCGGGAATGTCCACGTCGAACAGCTCGCCTTCGTCCGTCTCCATCTGGTAATGGCCGAACATCAGGCCGGACGGCGTATCGAGCGGGCAGCCGGAGGAATATTCGTAAGTATCGCCCGGCTGCAGCCGCGGCTGCTCGCCCACGACGCCGGGGCCGCTGACCTCGTCGATCTGCCCGTTCTGGTCGGTAATGTTCCAGTAACGGTTGACGAGGCGCACGGCGATGCCGGAATTGTTGCTGATGACGACGCGATAGCCCCAGACATAACGATCGTCGTCCGGATCGGATTGCTCCTCCAGATAAAACGGCTCGACAACGACTTCTATGTCTCGTGTGAGGGCGCGATACATGCCTTACACCTTAGTCAGTATATGTTACCCGTATCTTATAAGAGGCTTGCCCCGTCAAGAAACGGTACAGTGATCGCAGCCCCTCCACCCCCGGTTGGACCGCCTTTCGTTCATTAAGCCTAACTCTCAGTGTTAATTTCAAGGCAAATGCTACGGCCGCGGCGACTTCCGCGGCCGTAGCCTGCAGATCAGGCCGAAACCTTCGACAGCGCGCGGGCGAAATCCTCGATCAGGTCGTCCGTGTCTTCGATGCCGGCCGACAGGCGCACGGTACCCGGCGAGATGCCGAGTTCGGCGCGGGCCTCGTCCGTCAGGTTCTTGTGCGTGGTCGTGGCCGGATGCGTGATCAGGCTCTTGGAATCGCCGAGATTGTTGGAAATCTTGACGATCTCCAGCGCGTTCTGCAGCGCAAATGCTGCTTCCTTGCCGCCCTTCAGCTCGAAACAGACGAGCGTGGAGCCGCCCGACATCTGCTTGGCGATGATGTCGGCCTGCGGATGGTCCTTGCGGCCGGGATAGATGACCCTGGCGACCTTGCCCTGGTCGGCCAGGAAATCGGCGATCTTGGCGGCGTTGCGCGTCTGCTGGGCGACGCGCAGCGGCAGCGTCTCGATGCCCTTCAGGAGCGTCCAGGCGTTGAAGGGCGACATGGCCGGGCCGGTATGGCGGAAATAGTCGTGCAGGTTCTCGTCGATCCATTCCTTGTCGGAAAGCACGACGCCGCCGAGGCAGCGGCCCTGGCCGTCAATATGCTTGGTGGCGGAATAGACGACGATATGGGCGCCGAGTTCCAGCGGCTTCTGGAAGAGGGGGGTGGCAAACACGTTGTCGACGACGACCTTGGCGCCGATCTGGTTGGCAAGCCGGGCGACGCCGGCAATATCGACCACTTCCAGCGTCGGGTTGGTCGGGCTTTCCAGGAAGAACACCTTGGTCTTCGGCGTAACAGCCTTTTCCCAGTTTTCGAGATAGCGGCCGTCGACCAGCGTGCAGTCGATGCCGTATTTCGGCGCCAGCGTCTCGACCACCCAGCGGCAGGAGCCGAAGAGGGCGCGCGCCGCAACGATATGGTCGCCGGCCTTCAGCTGGCAGAGGATGGCGGCGGTGACGGCGGCCATGCCGGAAGCGGTGGCGCGGGCGTCTTCGGCGCCTTCCAGCGCGCACATGCGCTTTTCGAACATGTCGTTGGTGGGGCTGCCGTAGCGGGCGTAGATGAAACCGTCCGTCTCGCCCTTGAAGCGCGCTTCGGCGGCTTCCGACGTATCGTAGACGAAGCCCTGCGTGAGATAGATTGCCTCGGACGTCTCGCCATATTGCGAGCGCAGCGTACCGCCATGGACGAGTTGGGTTGCCGGGCGCCAGGTCTTGCTCATGCCATCACCACTTTCAAACAACAAAAAAACCGGCCGCAAAAGCAGACCGGTTTCATACCCGGTCCTTTTAGCCACTTGTTTAACGTGGCTGCAAGCCGACCGGCCAAATCACCACGGGATAAATTTGCAATACTGCCGTTCTGTGCTTGCGTCAATTCCCCGACTTTGGTTTTGTCGGCACCAGATTATGGATGGAGCATGATGGCTCGCGAAACTGGAATTCTGGCCGACCGCGCGATTGCGGCGCTGTTTGAAACGGGGCGTCTGAAAAGCGAGCGCGAGCTCGACCGCGACCAGATCCAGCCCGCAAGCCTGGACCTGCGGCTGGGCGCCAAGGCTTTCCGCGTGCGCGCGAGCTTCATGCCCGGTCCCTCCCATCTCGTCTCCGACAAGCTCGACCGGCTGAGCCTGCACGTCATCGACTTGAGCGAAGGCGCGGTGCTGGAAACCGGCTGCGTCTATATCGTGCCGCTGATGGAACATCTCGACCTGCCGGCCGACATGTCGGCCTCGGCCAATCCGAAAAGCTCGACCGGCCGCCTCGATATCTTCACCCGCGTCATCACCGATTACGCGCAGGAATTCGACAAGATACCCGCCGGTTACTCCGGCCCGCTCTATCTCGAAATCAGCCCGCGCACCTTCCCGATCGTCGTTCGCCGCGGCTCGCGCCTGTCGCAGATCCGCTTCCGCGTCGGCCAGTCGGTGCTCGGCGAGCCCGAGCTTTTGAAGCTGCACGAAACGGAAACGCTGGTCGCCTCAAAACAACCCAATATTTCCGGCGGCGGCATTGCGCTGTCCATCGACCTGACGGGCGACAAGGACGGCCTGATCGGCTATCGCGGCAAGCACCACACCGCCGTCGTCGACGTCGACAAGAAGGCCCAGCACGATATCTACGATTTCTGGGAACCGCTCTACAGCCGCGGCCGTAACGAGCTGATCCTCGACCCGGACGAATTCTACATCCTCGTCTCGCGCGAGGCCGTGCACGTCCCCCCGCATTACGCGGCGGAAATGACCCCCTTCGACCCGCTCGTCGGCGAATTCCGCGTCCACTATGCCGGCTTCTTCGACCCCGGCTTCGGCCACGCTCCGGCCGGCGGGCGCGGCAGTCGCGCGGTGCTGGAAGTGCGCAGCCACGAAGTCCCCTTCATCCTCGAAGACGGCCAGATCGTCGGCCGCCTGATCTACGAGCACATGCAGGAACAGCCCGAAAGCCTCTACGGCTCCGGCCTCGGCTCCAACTATCAGGCCCAGGGCCTGAAGCTGTCGAAACATTTCCGCATCTGAAATGCGTCAATGCCGCGGCTTGACAGCGGCGGCCATCTGTTGGAAATCTCGCGCATCAGGCGGGTGTAGCTCAATGGTAGAGCAGCAGCTTCCCAAGCTGAATACGAGGGTTCGATTCCCTTCACCCGCTCCATTTATTTTCCTATCTATGTGATTTTTCATCATAAATTGGAGTGAACTATTTGACGCTAGCCATCTCGCTAGCCAGTCGAATTGCAATTGAATGATATTCGGTGCAATGCGGTTTCACCGCACCGGTCAGGGGCGCATGCGAGAATTCGTCACTGGACGAAACCTTGTTCGGCCATGCAAGCCTTAAACGTGCTGTTGGCAGCCATAGCGCCCGCGATCCAAAGACGCCCGGCATTGACTTGCGTCTCACCTGCCCGGCCATCGCAAATGGCTTTTGCTCGCTCAAGCCGCCCATCTTTTGACGTGATCTGGACCTCGCGCCATTTTCCGGATGATGTATCGCTAGTGCATCCGGCTACAAACAACAGCCCAGCGACAACGATAGCTCGACGCATAACCCCCTCCGTTTTGTCTTGCACAAGATGCTTGAACAAACGGACGCCCGCAAGATGATCACTTCGGGAACCCATAATGGGCGCCGTGGCGAATGCCGTCGCCCTTCAGATCTCTAGCTTTCCGGCCAAGGTAATCTGAATGTCTTGAAATGGCGGGGATGGATGAATGATCACGCGATCTATGAACCGGCGCAGCGGCGCAACGATGGCCTCATTCGGCACAGCGACGGCAATCAGGTCGGCGATCTGATCTGTGTCGCGATCAAAGGCAATCCTGGCATCGGCGACCAAGGCGCCGGGTTCGACGACCGGAGTGGCCGCAAGCTCGTTTTCCATGCGTGAAATCTCGGCGTCGATAGTCGACCGGCGCTCCGAAAGCTGCCGGATTTCGATCACCCCTTCGACATATGCGTCGATCAGCCTTTCGATTTCCTGCTTCCTCTTCGCAATCTGCCTCTCGATCGTCCCGCTATCGCGCATGGATCGCCTCGATAATCTGAGACGCTCGGCAACGTATTCTTTGATGAAGTCTTCTTGAGCAGACTGGGTATCAAGCCGGCCCTTCAGCGCATTGATCACGCCGTCCTCAATCACTTTCAGAGGATATTTCCGATGATGATCGCAGGACCCGCTTTCCTTTGAGCGCGAGCATCGAATGCGGGGATGGTTGTTTGTCTTCCCGTCCAATGTCATGCCGCCGCCACAGGCGCCGCAGACCAAAAGGCCAGACAGGATGCGCTTGTTCCTCGGCGTGTAGCTGCCTGACCGCGATCGTCTGCCGTTGACCCGCTCGGTAACGATGCTCATCGTTTCTTCGTCAACGATCCGCAGATGCGGAACATCGGCCTTCTGCCATTCGCTTTCCGGGTTCATGCGGCTGACGCGCTTCCCCGTTTCCGGGTCGCGGATCATCCGCAGCCGGTTCCAAACGAGCTTTCCGCCATAGATTGAATTCCGAAGGATACCGTTCTGCCGGGTCGCTGATCCGTTGATGGTCGATGCATTCCAGACAGCGCCCCGAGGCGGCAGGATGCCGTCTTTGTTCAACGAGGCTGCGATAACGCGCGGGCTTACGCCATCGGCGAATTCCCGAAAGATGCGCAGAACGACGGCGGCTTCTGCTGGATCGATTTCGAGCTCGCCCGGCTTGCCGAGGATCGGTCGGTATCCATACGCCTTGCCTCCGGCCGACAGCCCTTCCTTGACGCGACCGGCAAGCCCACGGCGAACCTTGTTGGCGAGATCGGTCAGATAGAGCGATCCGACAAGTCCCCTGATGCCGATCTGCACGGCGTCAGCCCGTCCGTCATGGACGGCGACGATATCGACGCCGATGAATTGCAGCCGCTTGAAGATGGCGGCAAGGTCTTCCTGATCGCGCGACAGGCGGTCAAGGGCTTCGACGATCACGACATCGAACGCGCGGGCTTTGGCCCGTTCAAGCATCGATAGGAGCCCGTCACGGCCAAAGATCGAGGCGCCGGAACGCGCGCGATCGGCGAATTCCTCGACGACCTGAAAGCCTTGCCGAGCGGCGAACGATCGGCATAGGGCCAATTGATCGTCAATCGACCTGTCCAGTTGGAGCTCTGACGAAAACCGCGCGTAGACGGCTGCGACCTGTGCCTTTGTTGTGAGGTTCATCGGCTTGCCCCCTTCCTGACGCTTCTGACAAACCGAAGTGGTCACGTCTCGCCGCGTCGCGGGCGAGCGCGCGAACGAAGGCAGCAAGTTCCGGATCGAGGGCGGGTTCTGACGAAGATGTCATCGCGCGAGGCCTTTCGGAAATCTGACGAGATTTCGGGTCGGCAAGACAGCCTACACAGGTTTTTCTCGCGCGCAATTTGGATTTAATCCAACTCCGGCCGACGGCACCAGGCCGTCGGCCGGTATGCAAAGATTTCAGGATGCGCTTGCGATCGTCGCCTGTCCGCGACGGAGGAGTTCGGTAAGCCGCCCGAAGTCAAGGTCACCGCCTTCGGCTTCAAAGCGTATCAACAGCCGGTATTGAAGGTCTGCTTCCTCGGCTGTGGCAGGTTCGAAATTCTGTATCTTTCCAACAAGCAGATCACGTTCGCTTCGCAGTGCGTCAGCCAAATTGTCGATGTAAGACCCTGCCGCATTCAGTTCGCCGTCGGTTTCAAACCGGGGTTGCCCCAACATGCCGAGGCAAAATTCGGCACAGGCGCTCAAAGCATCGTAGAGACCGGCAAATTGATAGATGCCTTCAGGGCTTTCCGCCGCCACGGACGGGAAGGAAGTCGACCCATTGCGGTGCGTGTCAGTTGCGGTATAGGCATGATCAGCCATATCAATCTCCTCGATTAGATTGTGCGGTTAGGATCGGGGCTGGATTGCCGTCTGGCCTCGATCTGCTTTTTAGTATAGATTTTATTCCATGAGCAATCCAGATATAAATCTAGGAAAAAATAAGCGCGGCCGGCCGGCTATCGGCAGGGGCGAGCAAGTCAACATCATGGTTCGGCCTGAAATCGCGCAAGCGTTAGACGCCGCTGCCGCCGCGCAGGACGACAGACCCACGCGGCCCGAAATGGTCCGACGCATCGTCAGGGAATGGCTGGTCGAACGTGGGTATCTGCCATGACCGAGGACGAGAAAGACACCAGGGACGCGAACGCCGCGAAGGCAAGGATCGCGGCCGGCGAGGAAACCTGGCCCGGCGAGATCGTCAGCGCCCTTGTTGCCGGCGAGAACCCGGTCAAGGTATTCCGCAAGCATCGCGGCATGACGATGGCCGAACTTGCCGCCGCCGCGAACATTTCGCAGCCGTATGTTTCCGAGATCGAAAACGGGAAGAAGAGCGGATCTATCGACGCGATGAAGGCAATCGCGGTCGCGCTAAACGTCGACCTTGATGACCTTGTCTGACTGACCTGACGGCAGTCGGCCGAAATTGTTGAGCCCGCCGAAATGGCGGGCTTTTCGTTGGTGGCGAAGATCAGAATGCGTCAATTCGAGCTTCGAGCTTTGCATAGCCCGTCGCGACGATGCGCTCGCGAATTCCGCTTCGAAAGGGATGATCCCCGTCCGGGGGGAACGTAAGGACGCGTGACCAGTCGGCCTTGATCAGGTTGGCCGGGAAAGCCCTCTCAGCGCTGACATAAAGCCTGATGTCGTTGTTTCGGCTATGCCGGTAAAGTGCAATTTTGAACATTTGAGCCTCCAAGTACGAAGGCAGGATACCGGCGTCGGGCACTGCGGTCATTCACGTTTCCTGCAAAAGATCCAACGGCCTTTCGATCAGTGCCGGCCGCGCTCGATGCCGTTTCTCGTCAGTCCACCCGCTATCGCTACCAGCGCTTCATCCCGACGCCGATATGCCGTCGGCCGGCTCCATCCTCGACGGTCGCAGGCCTCGTTGAAGGTCATGCCCTTGGTCAACTTCGCGCGCACCCAGTGCTTCAGGACGCGGGCTGCGCCAGGCGCATCCTTCAGATAGGTCGCTTGCCACCAAAGGACGCGCTCAAGCTGACTGACGCGCGCGGGCGATAGCGCCCGGCGCATCGGCCGCGCCTCGATCGGAGGCCATCCGTCGAAATCGATGTCATCGCTGATCATCGCAAGGTTTGGCATTCCCGATCGCGGCGCCGCCGGGCCAACAAAGCCGGCAGAACGGTTCGCCCATCGCACTGCTTCGAGCAGTTCTTCGCCGACAAGCTTCGGCGTCCAAACATCGATATCGATTTTATGAACTGCCACGTAATGCCCTCTGCGCAGAAATCGATCGTGACATCCGCAATGTCACGGATGTCACGGAACTCCGGGAAAAATGTCACGCTTTTGGTCGCAAGCGTCACGCTTTGACGGTTTTGGCGTCACGCTTTAGCTTTTCGACGGCCGGCATCGACGACTTCGTCAAAGCCGGCGGACGCACAAGAAGTTTGATCGCGACCGGGTATCCCGCACCACGCCGGGTGACTTTTACATATCCCTGCGATGCGAGCCTGTCGAAGCATCCCGACGTGGCCTGCGCGCTAAGGCCGGATATGGCGGCAAATGCCGTAAGCGACCCTTGGACCTCGCCGCGAGGATCGCACTCGTCGAAGATCGCATGCAAGACCCTGAAAGCGGCATTGCTGATGGCAGGGTCGCGCCGCGCCCGCCGCATAGTCATCGAGTAATCAGCTCCACTGATGTCTTTCATCGAATGCCAAGCCTCCAATTTGCATTGCGCATTCGCATCCAAGATACATCGCGATCCGTCGGGCTGCGGGACCGGAACTCGCATGGCATCGCGCGCCATTCTGCGGCGCGCTTGCCGCCACGGATTTGCGATCCTGCGTCGGCCGGCACCGGAACCGCGCTAAGTTCCATCGGCTCCCAATCTACAGCCCGCCATATCGGCACAAGTCCGGCGCCCCCTTCGATCTTCTCGACCTTGTGGATGCGGTAGCCGACGCTGATGTTCATTATGATGCCTGCCTTGATGTTCGCGACGATGTCGCGATGACCTTCGGCAACCGACAGGCGGACGCGGGCATATCCCTTTCCGTCGCGAAGCTTGGCTGATCCCGTTTCTACTACCCCAATGACGGAGGACAGATTGAAATCGTTGTGCGTATCCAAGAACGGGGCGCCATTGTTCAAGCGGCCGAGACGGATGGCGCTGTCTTCGACGATTAGCTGTTCGTCATAGAAGCGGCCTTCTGTGCGATCGAAGCGACGGACGGGCGCACCCGTAGTCCAGATAACCTCGACCGAATTATCCTTTTCGTCGAACGACGCCGGCCGCAATGAAGCGTCGCGGCTAGATGGTTGCAAGTCAGCTTTTCGCTGCATTTCGGCCTCCCGTCACGCCGCGCCAACTTTTGCGATCTCGTTCGTCAGGTTTTCGACCGGCCATCCCGAAGCGTCCGGCAGTGACCGAAACGCCGTCTGCTCACGGATCGAGTAAATCGGAGCGTAAAGCGAAGGATGGACCGGAAAGACGCGCTCCTCGACAGGGGGCAAAGTGTCATGCCGATCGGCGGCCAGGAGCAGTGCGTTGACTTTGCTGACGGCGCCTTCGGCCTTATCGAGCCGTTTGAGTATCGCGATCATCTCGCGTTGCATTGGTGTCCATTTTTCGGATAGCAGTTTGGCAACTGCTTGCGCTTCCTTCTCGACGGCAGCGCGTTCCGCATCCAAAGCCTCCCTGACCTCGCGGACTTTGGCTTCGGCGAGGCGCTTGGACAACTCGTCTCGCGCAGCGACCGCCCGATCGCGTTCCCGAATGGCGATCTTCAACACCTCGTCGGCCTTATCGAGGGCGGCTTCAGTACCGTCGAGCAAGAGGCCGGCACGCGTCTTTTCAGCAACGCGGACCGCGTCTTCGAACGGCGCGATGTCAATCGATGTCAAGGCGGCGCGAAGATCCGCGCTACCGGCATCGGCCCGGCCGAGGATGGACTTCAGTGTTTCGATCAGCTTCATCTGACTTCTCCGTTTCAGATAGTTCGCCGGGCGCGACATGCGCACCGGCAATGGCGACCGCTTCTTCGCCGGATAAGTGGCCGGATTTCATGAGGGCGGCGGCGACCGCCCGGATTGCAGCGCGCACGCGACTTCGGCGCAGGATTTCAAGCGTGCGAACTTCAAGCTGCCGGTAGTCTGAAAGCACCGCCTCGTCGGACGACTGGATGCCGTGGCGACCGACAAGGGTTCGCAGGATCAGGCAGCGATCGCAGCCGCCGCCGGCAGGTTCGCGGATCATCGACAGGAACGGTTTCAGTTCTGCGTCTATGGGTCGAATTTCCCATCGCCGCATCATGTCGGCAGCGAAGTCGCCGGCCATGGTCATGACGATGTGGGCGTCAACGCTCGGCGCCTGAGTTTTCCAACGCACGTAGCCGAGATATGCCGCAGTTATTTCGACTGGCACCATCCCGAAGCCAATTCCGACGACGGCATGGCCGGCCTCGTGCCAGGCGGTTACCGGATCGGGTTCAAGTTCAGCTTGGGTTGCCGTTCTAACGATTTCTCCGCTGCCGACCGTGCGATCGTCGGCAGCGACGCGCACGAGGACATCAGGGCGGGATCGGCAGCATTCGCGAACAAAGAACGTCGCCGTCATACGTGCCTCCAATTGGAAGCGGTGCGCCCGCCATGTCCTTGTTTTTTGAGCTTTTCACTCACTCGCAAACCCTTTCGATTGTTCGCAATTGGCCGACAGCGGCGCCCAACCCAAACGCAAATTTCATTTTTTCAAAGATGCGCGACAGTCGGGGGGCGGCGGTCCCGCATGCGGCGGCCCCTTAAAGTCGGTCCCTACCGAGGGGGTACCCCATGCGCTCCCCGATGCGCCGGTCTGCGGCATGATCACGACCGACCCCGCTACATGATGGCCGCGCCGAGATCGCCGATGCGCGGCCGGGCCGCAGGCCCGCCGTTGATCGTGATCCTGATGCGCCCCTGCGTTGCGGTGATGTTGGCGACGCTTCGCTTCTGTTCGACCCACGCCGGATCGGACAGCGCCTCGGTCGATATCAGCGGCAATGTAAGCCAGTTGTCATCCGCCTTGTCGTATTCGACCGTCAGGGTCGATCCGAACGGCAGCGATGCCTTCAGGTAGGCGGTCAGATCGACCGCCGTCCCTAGCTTCATCGCCCTGGTCACATACGTTCCTTGCGCGGCAATCTCGCCGGCAATCAGAACGACCGGGTTGTAAAGCACAGGCGACAGCTTTTCCGTCCCTTTCAGAACGGCCCGAAGCGTTACCGTTTCAGTGACGTATTCGGTCAATTGAATGACCTGATACGGCAGGAGACGGATGATCGACGCATCGGCGCGGACGATCTCGAAGACAACGCTGCAATCGGGCGTCGGCAAATCGACCGTCGCCCGGACCTGAAGATCCGAGCAATGGACAAGATCGAAGCTGCCGAGATCGACCGTCTTTTCAAGCGGGCCGAATTTGGCCGCGACGATGCGGAAGGCCAGGTCGTCGTTCTGATGCGCGGTCCACGTCCGGGCATTTGACGACGACAGCATGACGCCGACCGTGTATGGCTGCGCAGAAACCCAACTCTGATTGACCGCATCGAATGCGCCAAGGCTTGCGAAGGCCAACGAATGATTAGCATCGTCCGTCTTGACGACGAACGCGCTTTCGCGCGCGGGCGACGTTACCAGCGGCAGTTCGTACCGGGCCGACTTCCATCCGACGACAGCGCCCTCCATCGGGACAAAGGCCGATGCCTCGACCTCTGTCGTCGGGATGCCGGTTTCGACAACGACCTGTTCAACAAGCAGGTTTTTGCTGTCGTCGCCGATCGCGCAAAGCTTCACGTCAACGCCGACGATCTGCCGCATTTCGGGGACCGTGAAGGTCTGCGCCAGAGGGTCATGACCGTGGTTGTCTTCCTTGAACCAATTGGTCGATGAATTCCGAACGACTTCCGTCGGCGGGCGCGTCCACCGCTCGATCGTCGTAACCGTGCGCATGATCGTCGTGTTGATCACGCCCTGCCCAACGAATGGCGCCGACGCGAACGACCCGCCCATACCTTCGGCGTAAAGCTCTTTCGTCCCCGCCGTAACGTTGGCCGGGACCGTAAAGCTTCCGGTGATCCCGCCATCTTCGTCGGCCGTCTGCGTCCCCACCGGCTTAACGTCGATCCCGTCGAAAGTCAGGGTCTTCAGGATTTCCCCGGCGCCAAAACCTTCGATCGTGAAGCTGATCGAAATCTGACGAAGGAATTCCGCCTGCTCTTTCCGCTGGTCGACGGTTTGCGTGCTTTCGGAAGACACGACAAGAGGGCCGTTATCGCGGCGGATACCGCGATTGAATTCCTGCGTTACCGGGCTCGCCCATTCCGTCTGTTGGACGGTCCAGAAGTCGGCCGCCGGGTCGATCTTCAGGCCGGCCGGCAGCGGCGTGAAATTTTGGTAGGGGTTGATCTTCGAGCAGCCCGTATCAAGGGTTTGCTCGATTATGACCTCTTCCGTCCAATCGAGCATGACCGGCGCGGTCAGCGTCGCCGAGAAGAATGTCGGCAGGATTGCGAGCTCGATTGTTCCAAGTCCGACAGATGCGGTCTGCGCGACGCCTTGGTCGCGGAAGGTGTCATCGGTCAGCGGATCGGCGAACGTTCCGAGCTTAGCGACCGGCTCGCGCGCATCGATCGCGCGGTTGATACGCTCGATCTGCATCAGGCGATCAAGGTCAAGGACACGATTGTAGAACTTCCAGGCCTCGTCATACGGAACCGATCGGGTTCCGTCATTGACGACCGTAGGAAGGCCCATCCAGTCGTTTGTGATCGTGCAAAGCTTCAGAAGCGTCGCGGGCGGCGTCGGCTCAAGCGGGTTCTGCCTGGCCGAAATACCCTTGACGTAGACCGGAAGACCGCCCTGATCGAAGCAGAGAAGATCGACGCGGGGCAATTTGCGGTCGTAGCCGAAGATGACCGTCGTCCCGGCGACGCCGCCGGAAACGGTTATCGACGTGTCCGTCGCGGCGTCAGGCGTGACGAGCGCGAGATAGCGATACTTGACCTGATAGGTCGATCCCGTCGCCGGCTCGGCGCCGCCCGGCGACCAACTGATGCTGTCGCCGCTGACCAAATAGTCGGTCGTCAGGACATAGGTCGTCGCGCCCTGCTTGACTTCGAGAACAGCCGTAACGCTGTTATTAGAAAGCAGGTCCGCCGTTCCGCTGACCGCGCCGCGCGTCACGTTTTCGGTGACTTCCTTCGTCACAAGGACCGTATTGATCGACGCAATCGGCGCGAAATTGGTCAGGATGGTCGCGCTTGCGCCGCCGGGATACGTATGCGGCTCGCCGGCAATTTCTTCGGTATCGAAGTCTTCAAGCTCCGCATGCCGCAACGCGGCCTGCCGGGTACGCTTGAACCCCTGGATATTGGCGACGCCTTCCTCGATCGAAAAGACCTGCGCGCCGCCGACCTTACCGAGCGCCGTAACGCGGCAACCACGAACGATGTAATTGCCATTGGCATCGCGGTCGTAAACCGCAATCGCCTGATTGACGCCGGTCAGCGACGGCGGCGGCGTCTGATCGATGACGGTCCCGTCCTGAATGAGATAGACCGGAACGACCTCGCCGGTCGTATCTTCCTCGATCAGAAGCCAAGAAATCGTGACAAGCTCGCGGGCCGCTCCGGGCTCGCCTTCTGCAAGCGTGCCGGCGGCAAGGCCGAGAAGCGTCGGATCGCTTTCAGAAGTGACGAATGTACGGTTGATGCGGACGCCGATCTGCGCCCGGCCCGTCATCGGTACGTTAGAGATAACCGCCTGGGCGACCGGGAAGATGTCCCCATCGACGTAAATTTTGCCGGCGGTCAGCGTCCAAACGCCGTCCTCGGCATCAATCAGGACGATCCCGGCGCCCTCGATGCGGTCGCCGTCCTTCATCGTGACGCGGGAAATGCGCCGCGACCGCGCACGCTCGATCGTCTGCAGTTCATTCAATTCGGCCGACTGAATGAAGCGCTGACCGGCGAACACGACGCCCTGCATGTCGTTCCGCCCCTCGGCCCGATCATGGGCAAGGGGCAGGCCGCTCTTGTGCTCATAGACCATTTAGAACCTCGCTGAAATTCAGCGGGCGCCCGGAAGCAGGCGCCCGATCTCATGCGCTACCCTGACGGGCAGCATTGTTTGCACGGTCGCATTGAAGACGCGGGCGCTTTCGTCTCGGACCATTTCCTCGGGAACTGAGGGGCCGGTCTTCTTGTCGATCGCATTGTCTCGATCCGACTTTTTGCTGTAGCCACCTGTTCGGTAGAAGACATGCCCATGTCCAACCGGTATCCCGCTTCGGTATGTACCGCCGAAGATGAACATCCCGGGGAAGCGTTCGACGCGTCCCCAAACGCGGGCGCGAACGCCGAAGCTGAATTGCTTTGCGCCGAATTCCTTCAGCGAGATCGGTCGACCCGTCGCAATGATCTTGCCTTCGAGCGCCTGGCTAGATCCGGGCTTGACCTGTTGGGTTCGTATTGCGCCGCGTATGGTCGATGTCTTGATTGACGACTGCTTTGCGATTACACGAACAACCCGACCTTCGACGGTTTTCGTCACGCGGTTAACGGCTCGGGCAAGCGCCGCATGTGCTTCCCCGGCGCCAAGCGCACCGATCTGGTTGCCGAAGTTCTTCAGGATGTCATCGCGCCGTTCGATTATCAGCACAGGCTTAAGGGGCATTTTTCTCTCCTTTTCGCGATTGGAAGGGGACGATGACCGATCCGTTTTCGGCATCACTGTTCGGCTGACGCGCCGCGAGCGCTGCCTTGATGGCAGCGTGACCATGGCCTTCCGCAATCAGATCCATGACCTCAAGTTCGCGTCCGCGCGTCGTGGGATCGCTCAATACGACCTTCGCAAATCGCAAAGCATCTTGTGCCCCGCGTTCGAAGCTGATGGACCATGCTATCGCGGCATTCAGATCATCGGTGTCGCTGATCTGCAAAGCTCGGACAGCATCACCGACGCCTCGATCAATCCACGGTCGATCCATAGGAGCTTTAAATGCTGCCCCAAGGCTGACCTGAAGGCGCTCAATCAGATGGACGAGATAGGCGCGCGCTGCGGTCATGCATAAACCCCGCTGTCGGCATGAGCAGCCCGAATAAGCCTGTCGACTTCGTCGGAAATTTCCTTCGCAACCAGCCGCGCAGTTTCGCGTGGATCTGCGACGCCTTGGATGATGATGTCCCCAAAGGAAACCTTCATCCCGCCTGCTTTACTGACCGGGGTGATCGTTCCCGATCGGCCAGGCGAGAAGATTTCAGGTTCATCCTCGCCGACAAGGAAGCTGCCGCCGCGCCAAACGTTGCCCCCGCTGGCGCGATGGCCGGACGGCGGCGTGTCAGGTGAGTTGCTATTGGCGGCGGCCGGCGGCGTTGCCCCCCCGCCAAATCCAAGCATGCTTCTGACATCGGGGATTTTGATCAAACTGCCGAGATCGATCGTTCCGATCGCCGCAACGATCTTGGCCGGCAGGGCTTTGAACCAATCGAGCAAGCCGGTGAACGCCGACTTGATGGCGTTGATCATCCTGTCGGCAACGTCATAGCCGGCCTTCTCAAAGCCCGCCTTTTGGTCGTCGCTAAGAACTTCCTTCTGGAAGAAAGACCCGATCCACTCCGCAAACTGCGAAAGCTTCCCACCGGCATAACTGAAGGCGTCGCCGATCGCCCGGACGACGGCGCCGATCGGTTCAATGGCCGGCTTCAGAAGCGTAAAGGCCGGCTGCAATTCCTCGCCGATGCGTTTTGCAACCCCGCCAAGAACAGCGCTGACCCGATCCCAATACTTGTAGAGCGTGTAACCGGCCGCAGCGACCGCAGCGACACCAACAGCGATCAAGCCCCATACCGGGGCGCTGATCGTCGCCAGGGCGGCGCCTACGGCCGATAGCGCGCCGGCAATCGCCGAGACGCCGGGGACGGCAACAATCATCGCCCGAAGCGCTGTGCCGATCGCCTGAAGGCCGGTCAGTTTCTGGCCGGACATTGCGCCGAGCGCCGTCTGTAATGCGATCGCAGAGCGAACGGCAGTCGTCGCCCCAATCGCCGCGCGGCCGACAGAATTGAAGCCGAGAGCCGTCATCGACAGAAGACCGCCGCGACCGACAAGGCCAGCATAGCGCAGGCCGGCAGCCGCAATCTTGAACGTGACGAGCGCGGCAGCCGCTTCGAGGATACCGCGTGTCAGTTCCGGGTTTGCCTGGGCAAAGGTCGTAATCTGATCAATGACCGGGCTGATCCGGTTTATCAAATCCTTCAACGCCGGGATCAACGCGGTCCCGACGGCAATTTTCAAAGCCGTGAGGCGATTGGTGAGCTTTTGAACCGAATTCTCGAAGGTGTCGGCGCGGACCTCGAATTCGCGGAAAGACGATCCCGAATATTTCGACTGATCCGAAATCAGCCCGAGGCTGTCTTTCAGAAGTCCAAGGTTCGTCAGAAGGATCGGCAAGGCGCGTGCTTCATTGCCGAACAGGTCGGACGAAACAGCGGCTTGCTGCTCTTTCGGAAGCTTGGCTATCGCCTCCATGACCTTCAGGGTCGTCCCGACGGCGTCCTTCTGCATGTCCTTGGCGACTTTTTTCGCATCAAGGCCAAGTTCGGCATATGCTTCGCGCTGCCGCTTCGTTGCGCTTGCGCCCTTGGTGAGCGCCAGGCCCATGTTGCGGAACGACGTTGCAGCAACGTCCGTTTCCGCGCCGGCCGCGACCATCGCCGAACCGAAGGCGGCAACCTGCTCGGCCGTGAAGCCGAACTGTTTCGCCTGCGCGCCGACGCGGCGAACAACGTCGAGGACTTCAGCCGCCGACGATGCTTGCGCATTGCTTAGATGGTTCATTGCGTCGGTCAGGCTGACGGCCTGATCGATCGAAAGACCAAGGCCGGTCATCAGCTTCGCCATCGCGTCGCCGGCTTCGTCGGCGCTGATGTCGAAGGCAACGCCGACCTTCGCAGCAGCTTCCGTAAATTTGATCAGGTCTTCGCCGGCAATGCCGGCCTGACCTGCGGCTGCCGCGATCTTCGCAAGGCCATTGACGGACAGCGGGACGCGCTTCGACAGGTCGATAAGCGCGGCCTGAAAATCCTTCAGTGATTGGGGCGTCGGGAAATCGACGACCTTCTTCACGTCGGCCATCGCGCTTTCAAATTCCATCGCCTCTTTGACCGGGGCGCCGATGGCAGTCTTCAGCGCATAGAAGCCGGCGATAGCATCGACCATCCCGCCGCGCGCGCCGGACAAGGCGCGATTATTGCGTTCGATCGCGGCGCCGAGACGCTGACCGAAATTAGCCGAGGAATTTGCCGCCTTCTGCAATCCAAGAAGCGACCGGCCGGCCGCGCGGGCCGGGCTTGTGACCTGATCGAGAAGGCGGACGATCAGGGTTGAGGTAAGCGTTCCGCCTGCCATCAGACGGCTTCCCCAATCCCGTCGAGTTCGACGATTTCCAGAAGGGCGCGCGGATCAGCGTCGGGGCGACG
This sequence comes from Hyphomicrobiales bacterium, assembly GCA_900471515.1. Lineage (GTDB taxonomy): Bacteria > Pseudomonadota > Alphaproteobacteria > Rhizobiales > Rhizobiaceae > Rhizobium. The sequence continues at coordinate 81,434 of UCFC01000015.1, forward strand.
CTGTACGCGCAGGCCCGATGCCAAGGCAGCGACGATCAGGGCTTCTTCGCGCCGCTCAAGTCGCAACCGATGCTCGGCGATAGCAGCAAGCAGAACGTCGCGCTCGGCTTCGGGAAGGGTCAGCGCGTCCGCGCCTATCAAGGCGCCGATGCGTGTATTGAGGATGGCGATCGCGGCGCGAAGTTCGGCGATCTGATGTGGGAGATCGGCACCGCCGGCTGCGGTCAGGACCGGCGGCGCCGCAGCGAACCGGGTGCCGCAGGCACCGAGGGTCGCAAGCCAGGTTTTCAAGTCAGCGACTAGATTGTCGGAGCCGTCCGTCTGCTCCAACGCGACGAGCTTTGCGGCGGCTGTTTGCGGAAGTTGGACAGTAACGATCAAGGGCGGCTCCTTCGATTTGAAGGTAGCCGCCCCGTTGATTTACGAGCAGATTGCAATTGGCGCAATTTACGGCAATTTCCGCAAGCTGGCTTTAATCAATCTTGCGCGGACGGAATTTCGTGCGGTCGATGTATAGTGTGGATCCAAACCAAATCCCTGCCTCGGGGTTTTTTCGGATCAACCTCGTCAACGTATCCTCGCTCACGCCGTAGATAGCTGTGCCCTCTTGCCGGGTAACATAACGAAGGGTGTCGTCTTTTAGCTTCTCTCGACGATCGAAAAGGCTTTCCTCGGCCGGTTCGTGTTGGTGAAGTTCAAGTTGGACCGGAACCATGGGCGGGGCGGCAACAGCGCCGCCTGCCTTGGCTCTCTTCGCGAGGACTGCAAGGGCGTTCGCATACAACGTCCCAGCATCCGCCGCGATGGCCGCGAGGGCATCGTTCGACTTGTTTTCGAGATCGTCGATATTCATGACGCGCCCCGCAATCTATCGGCTGCCCTATGGAGCGATTTCGCCATTCTGTCGCGGCGTTCCTGCAAGGCGAAAACATGTGTAGCGACAAACGTCGTCGATGAGCATTCGGTCTTAGAACCTTGGGCGGTTGGGGCCTTGGTGGCCCCTGCCGCCCGAAAACTTGCCGCTTCAGTTCGGGACATAAGAATAGGTTCTCCACCTATTGTTCCGAAGCCAAGCGGCAAGTTTTCGACGATACCGTGTTTTGCGAGGAATTTCGCAAGCGCGGCCGGGCCTCGTGCCCGCGCTGCGCGAAGGCTGCGTTCAGAAATTCCATTGCGTTGGCAGTATGACTTAGCGGAATTCTCGGATCGTTGCATGGCCGTCTTCTTACCGGCGCTACGACGTGCCTTCGCCTTCGTCTCTCGATCGACTTTGCGGGCCATCTCTGCCTTAAGTTCCGTAAGTTCGCCGATATCCATGTCATATGGGTCTATGAATTTGACCCCGAGACTTGCCCATTCAGCCCGTGTTAAATTCACCAGTTTCCCGGCTTTAGCTGCGGTTATACGACGCGGTTTCTTTACGACTTTTTCAGCAAGCGACCGAACTTCGCTCGGATCAGCAACCGGAACCCATTTGTTCGCCCATTTTAACAGGGGGCCGATGTGTGGCTTCCAACCCCTCATTCTACAATCCAAAGCAATCGCATTCAGGCCTACGCTCAAATAGGCAGGTACGTCGCCGTCGCAATCACATGGACCGCCGTATCGCGCTGCGATCAGCTTTTCGAGGTTTTGAAGCCGATGAGTGTTGAGATTGAAATCCTTTTGATCGCGCGCATCAGGGCGATCTGCTGGCGAATTTGACCATCGAATAACGCCCCGGCTGTCGCGGATCGTGATAACGCCGTTGTCGACCGACGCGGTTCCCGCGTGGACTACACGTTCTCGAAAACGGACTTGGCTCATCGGGCGCCCGCCCGAAGTTCTGAGCATCGGGCTATCAACGCGTCTTCCAGGCGGATCAAGTCACTATAAGCGGCATCAGGCGGCGATTGCGTCCGATACATATAGGCTGCCCGTCTTTCGAGGATACGGGAGATCGTCGTTCGCCCCGCAACAATCCTGTGAGCTTCGCGGTCAACAAAACCGAAATGCCGCGCGATCGGAAAAGGCAGAACATTGGAACCGACGAAATCATCGACAATGGCAGCCTCATGCGGGGATATAAATTGCAAGGCCGTCATCTTGCCACCTCACCGCATTTGCTGCACCGCAGCCGCGCCCGAAGGCGCGACGGCGGCAGGGTAATGGATGCGGAATGGCCGCAGACGCAGCGGACGATGCGCGTGATCTTGGCTTCCGCTTGGGAAAGCTCGTCGCGAAGTGTGGCTTTCGACGGCCGGCGCTTCGGCGGCTTCATCTTCTTCGGCAGAATATCGCCGAGATCGTCGACTGCCTGGGCGCCCTGCCGGCGAACCCTGTCGCCGGCACGCCGCTTTGAATGATCAACCCGGCCGGTCATGCGGCACCCCCGACCTTCGCCTTTGCGGCTTCCCATTGTTCAATCTGATCAAGGCGCCAACGCACACATCCGGGCGACAGGCTGATGGGCTGGGGGAAGGAAGGATCGGACTTTCGCCAGCGCCAAATTGTTACGCGGCTCACTCCGTAGCGATCAGCAAGTTGTTGGTCTGAGCAATACATCTGATTTCACCTTGTTGTTGAAGGTGACAATCAATTTCAACACTTTTCGTAGGGTCGCAAAACCTTTCCGTAACCCTCACGATACGCGCCCCGGTTACCGAATTCTTGGCTTCGGCCAACTGTTTCTCAGCGCTGCCAGTAGTGCCGACCGGCCCGGAATGCTACGTCCGAAAACTTCGTTGTGGACGGCATCGAGGAATTTGGTGAAGCCCTGATCCGGAACTCCATTCCCGCCGATGCTCAATCCGGCCTTTCGCCAAACCGTGCGCGTAATCTCCGCAAATTCTCGAAACCGACCGCTCATGCCGCCGGTCAGTTGATCACTTAAAACGCCTCGACCCCCCGGTTGCAGAGGAAATCCATCACGGAAATCAGTGGCCGCTAACTGAAATCTGTCGAGGCACTCCCGCAAATCAGTGGCAGCATGGAGGATGGCGCGGGAGCGTTTGAGGATATCCGGATCATTCGCGTGAACCATTGACCCGGTAACTAGCGCCACCATTTCGCATATTCGGTTTACATCCGAGGAAAGCTCTTCCGCGTCGGTGACAATTGCAGCGCAGTCACCCTGGGTTGCCCTGAAGATTTCCGCCGTCTTGACCCGTCCCATGAGTAAGTCGAGAGATGCCTCCAAGGCCAGATCAAGGCCGGCCTGTTCGATCTTTTGCCAATCGCCTTGGATTGAGACCGTAAGGCGTTGCCAGAGCATGATCCGGTCGGATCGATGTCGCGCCATCTGATCGTAATGTGCATCGTCTGTCATGCTTGCGCCCCCGCAGGGAAGGGGACAACGACGCCGGCGTCTTCACCATGAAGAAAGTCACTCCACGCCTGCATCATCGCCCGGCGGCGTTCAATCATGTCGCTGCGGCGGTATGCGCGTTCGACCACGCTGCCAACCGTATGCGCCAGGGAGATTTCCGCCATATCCCGTTCGTAGCCGCGTTCGGCAGCCCAATCCCTGAAGCTCGACCGCAGGCCGTGAGGAACCGCCGGCTTTCCGCTACGAGGGTCACGCCAACCCGATAGTTCAACCGGATGGCCCGCCTCCTTTGCCACAGCTTCGGCATCAGATTGCATACGACGCATGACCGCGCTGATCGACATATCGGACAGCATCCCGCCCTTTGCGGCCGGAAATATGTAAGGTACGCCTTCCATGACCGGTAACGACTTCAGGAGCGAAACCGCAGCAGGCGAGAGCGGAACCCTATGTTCGCGACCCATCTTCATCCGTTCCTTAGGGATTACCCACAGGTCGGTATTGAAGTCGATTTCAGTCCATACCGCGCCTCGGACTTCGCCGGAGCGGCTGACGCATAAGGCGGCAAAGCGAAGGGCAAGCGCGCCCATACCCTCCCGCTTTTGGAGGTCGACCCAAAAGGCGGGAAGATCGCCGATCGCCACAGCCGGAAAGTTTCCGCTTCGCCCTTTCTCGACCACGCTTGGCGCGGGGAGCAACTCCTTCAAGTTGCCTTTCCATCTAGCCGGGTTGTCGCCTTTACGATGGCCCGCGACTGTGGCCCAAGACAGAATTCCGTCGATATATGTTCGCAGCTTCTGACCGGTGTCAGGCTTATCCGTCCAAACATCTTTCAATGCGCGCGCAATATCCTGGACCTCAATAGCTTGGACGGTCATCTGCCCGATCTCGGGGAACGCGTACCGCTCCAACGTGGATTTGACGGCCTTGCGAGATTTCTCCGGGCGCTCCGACAGCTTCGCCGCAATCCACTTGTCGGCCGCATCCGAAAATAGCAGGTTCCGGGCCGTCGCCGCAGCTAAGGCGGCGCGAACGGCCTTGCGCTCTTCCACCGGATCCACGCCGTCCCTGACCTTCGCTTTCGCTGCCCTGGCAAGATCCCGTGCTTCGGCAAGACCGATCTCGGGATATGGCCCTAATCCAACCGCACGGCGCTTCCCGCCAACCATTGTGCGCAACAGCCATGACTTGGCATCGTTCGGCGTAATTTGCAGGATCAACCCTGCGACGCCCCCGGCCTGTATCCAGAAGTTTCGATCATGCGTTCCGGGGTGTGAAGCTCGCTTTACGTCAAGCGGCCCAAGTTCCTTCGCCCGTTTCGGCATTTAGTCTCCAATCTAGTAACTATCGCGGAGACAGACGAAGGTGGAATATAACTTTCACCGTTTACGTTGCTAGCCACGCCGCTAGCCATAAAAATTGCAACAAGATGCAATTGTGCGCAACTCCATTAAACGCAAGAAAAAGCCAACCTTTTGATTTCATAGAGTAGATTTTATTGATTGAAATAAAGCGATACTGGAACTTGGCCCCCTTCACCCGATCCCACTGCCCTCAATCATCCCCGAAAATATTGATCGGCCGGTATTGCCGGTGCGCGATCGCGAGGCTCCGGTCCGGGCGAATGATGTAGGTCTCCTCCACCTGCCGCCCGTACTGGTCGATGAAATCATGCGGGAAGGTGGAGCCGACGGGTGATTTCGCCAGTTTGGTGCGCGGCTGGCCGTTATAGGTGATGCTGCCGGGAATGGGTTCGAGGCCGGGGCCGGTGTAGTCGACAGTCGTGCAGCCGGCAAGCGCCAGCGCGCCGATGAGGCCAAGTGCGATCAGTTTCATGTCGGGAGCCTTTCCTTCCGCAGCACGGTGTCATTGTACCGCAAATCGCCGAAAGCTCACGACAGAAACGGCGCCGGTCCGTTCAACCCTTCGAGAAGCGCCTCGGTAAAGGTTGCGATCGGTTGCGCCAGCCGCCCGGCCGGCGGGCGGTGGAGAACCCAGGCGTTCACCTTCGGCTGGAAATCGACCGAGTCGATCACGTCCACCTGATGCCGCCACGGGCTGCCGGCGAGCGCTGCCGGCGTGACGATGCCGATGCCGAGCCCGCGCGCCACGAGCGAGAGCCTGAGATCGGCGCTGAGAGCCTCCACCGCGACCTGGAAGGGCAGGCGGGCACTCTCGAAACGGTGGCGGATATAGGCCCGGAAGCCGCAGCCGGTTTCGTTCATCACGAAGGCAAAGCGGGAAAGTTCCTCCAGCTTCGCCGCCTTCGGAACGCCGAGCGAAGGGGAGGCGACGAGCAGGACGGAATGCGAGCCGATATTTTCCGCAACCAGGTCGTCCGGCGGGTTGACGCCGTCGGCAAGGCAGACGGCGACGGCATCGAGCCCGCTGCGCGCCACCTGTTCCATCAGATGCAGCGACCATCCTGAGACGATGCGCAGCGTCAGTTCCGGAAACCGGCTGCGCAGCCGGTCGAGAGGTACGGCCAGCGCCGCTTCGGAAAGATAGGGCATGATGCCGAGGCGAAACTCGCCGCGGACCGCGCCGCCGGGCGAAACGCCGGCCTTGAGATCGTCGAGCGAGCGCAGCACCCGGCGCCCGTGCTCATAGGCCTCGCGGCCCGCGGCCGTGGGTTTCAGCGGCTTCGACTGCCGGTCGAGCAGGATCGTGCCGAGGCTGTCCTCCAGGTTCTGGATGCGGCGGGTGATGCCGGGCTGCGTCAGGTTGATCTGCGCCGATGCCGCCACGATCGATCCCGTCTCGACGACGGCGACGAAGGCTTCGAGGTCATGAATGTTCATGCAAGATCCGCATAAAGAATATCAGTTCAATTCAATTGTAGCATTATGCGATGAAAATATAAATGGGCTCCTCGATATGCCACAAATTTATTGGAGAACCCATGTCTTTGGAATCGAATCTTGCAGAGGAAGCGGACCTTGCCGAGCTGGAGCGGGCCGCGCCCGCTGCCGGCATCAGCCCGTCGCTGATCCTGCTTTTTGCCCTGTCCACCGGCGTCATCATCGTCAATCTCTTTGCGCCGCAGACGCTGATCGGCGTCATCGGTCCCTCCCTCGGCTTTTCGGATGCCGGCGCCAGCCTCGTCGCCATGGTGACGCTGCTCGGTTATGCGGCCGGTCTCTTCTTCCTCGTGCCGCTCGGCGACCTCGTCGAAAACCGGCGCCTCGTGCTGCGTCTGCTCGGCGCGGCGGTGGCGGCGGCCTTTGCCGCCGCGGCCGCACCCAGCGGCTGGCTGCTTCTGGTTTTCCTGTTCCTGCTGGGGGCGGCCTGTTCGGCCATCCAGATCCTCGTGCCGGTCGCCGCATCCATGTCAGCGCCCGAACATCGCGGCAGGGTCATCGGCAATGTCATGAGCGGCCTGATGGTCGGCATTCTCCTGTCGCGGCCGGTTGCCAGCATGATCGCCGACGGCTGGGGCTGGCGGAGCTTCTATGTCGCAAGCGGTGTTGCCATGGCGGCGCTGGCGGCCGTGCTGGCCGTGCGCCTTCCCGAGCGCCGGCCGGAAGCCGCCGCGGGTTACGGCGCCCTCATCGCCTCGCTCTGGCATCTGCTTCGCGACGAACCGGTCCTGTGCAGCCGCGCCTTCAGCGCCGCCATGGCCATGGGCTGCTTCAGCCTGTTCTGGACGGTGGTGGCGCTGCGCCTCACGCTGCCGCCCTTTGGCCTCGACCAGGCGCAGATCGGCCTCTTTGCCCTTGTCGGCGCGGGCGGCGCGGTCTCCACCTCCTATTTCGGCCGGATCGGCGATCGCGGTCTCAGCCGCCGCGCGACCGTCATCGCCGATCTGGTCATGATCGCCGCCATGGCGCTGGCCGCCTATGCCGGCACGGCAATGTCGGACGGTTTCTGGCCGTCGCTCGTTCTGCTCGGCGTCGCCGCCGTCATGCTCGATGTCGGCGTGACCGGCGACCAGACGCTCGGCCGCCGGGCGATCAACCTGCTGCGGCCGGAAGCGCGCGGCCGGCTGAACGGCCTCTTCGTCGGCGTCTTCTTCCTGGGCGGAGCACTCGGCTCCGCCATTGCCGGCCCGGCCTGGAGCTATGGCGGCTGGCTTGCCGTCTGCGGCTGCGGCGGCGCCTTTGCCCTGCTCGCGCTTGTTGCCGCTGTTGTGAAGCCGCTCGATTGAGCCGATTGCCGCTCGTTGCGCAATCTGCTACAGCGGCGCTGTCGAAAAAGGCAGGACCGGATGAGGTAAGCCCGGTCCCTTCCGTCATGGAAGCTCTGCTCCGTGTTTCACACGAGAACCCGCGACGTGGCCCGCATGCGAATGCGGGGTCCCGGCGGCATGCGGAGCGTTAGAAGACGCACTCCTCCGGGATTTTATTCTCAAAGGAGAGATCAATGCGTTTGAACCATCTTGATTTCCACGTGCCCGATATCGCCGCGACGGCCGATTTTTTCCTGCGTTATTTCGCTCTGGAATTGCAGGAGATGAACGAAAGGATCGGCCGGGCGATCCTCCGGGACGAGCAGGGAACGGAGATCGTGCTGAGCCGCCCCGTGCCGAAATTCGGCGGTGCCGATCAGGTCGAGCTGCAGCGGCAGACCTATCATATCGGCTTCATTCTCGCCGAAAGGGCGCAGGTCGACCGGCTTCACGGCCGTCTGGCGGCAGATGGCGCCGACGTCTCGGGACCGCCGGCCGCCATTCGCGGCGGCTGGCTGTTCTATTGCACCGCGCCCGGCAATGTTCTTGTCGAGATCGGCTGGCGGCCACCGGCCTGAAAGGCCCGGAACGAAAATGGGCTGCGAAGCCGCCCATTCTCACGCAAACATGTCTTTCGCTCAGAATTCCGTCCAGTCCGCCTCCTGCGGGGCGGACGGGGCGGCGGCATTGCTCACGCCGAAGGCGCTGGCGAGCTTCTGGCCGAGCGCGCGGGCCGGCGAAGCCTTCGGGCGGGCCGTGCTTTCGGCAATGCGGACCGGGGCTCTCGCGGCTGGCCGTACGGCGGCGCGGGGCGCTGCCGGTGCCGGTGCCGTCGTGACAGGCGCGGCCGCGACGAAACCGCCGGTGCCCGTCAGGCGGAACTGGCCGAGCAGGTTGTTGAGCGCCGAGGCTTCCGTGGCAAGGCTGTGGCTTGCGGCGGTCGATTCCTCGACCATGGCCGCGTTCTGCTGCGTGCCCTGGTCCATCGTGTTGACGGCGGTATTGATCTCCTGCAGGCCGGTCGACTGTTCGCGCGCGGCTTCGGCGATCGCGTGGACGTGCTGGTTGATTTCCTGCACTTCGTGGACGATCGCGTCGAGCGCCTTTCCGGTTTCGTCGACCAGCGAGACACCGGTCTGCACATGCGTGCCCGACGTGGTGATCAGCGCCTTGATCTCCTTGGCGGCGTTGGCCGAGCGCTGGGCGAGTTCGCGCACTTCCTGGGCGACGACGGCAAAGCCCTTGCCGGCCTCACCGGCACGTGCGGCTTCCACGCCGGCGTTGAGCGCCAGAAGGTTGGTCTGGAAGGCAATATCGTCGATGACGCCGATAATGTTGCCGATCTCGACCGAGGACTGCTCGATCTGCTGCATGGCCGAAACCGCCTTGCGGACGATCTCGCCGGACCGCTCCGCGCCAAGACGGGTGCGGGCGACGAGATGGCTTGCCTCTTCGGCGCGTTTTGCCGCGTCCTTCACCGTCGTGGTGATCTCTTCGAGGGCGGCTGCCGTCTCCTCGACGGAGGCCGCCTGCTGCTCGGTGCGCTTGGAAAGCTCGTCGGCGGACGAGCGGATCTCGTTGGCGCCGGCGCTGATGGCCCGCGCATTGGCGCCGACCGTGTTCATGGTCTCGTTGAGCTTCTCGACCGAGTTGTTGAAGTCCTGGCGCAGCGCATCGAGATGGGCGACGAAAGGTGTGTCGATATGCGAGACGAGGTCGCCGGCGGCAAGCCGGCGCAGGCCGTCGCCGAGCGCGCTGACGGCGCGTTCCAGCTCGGCGGCTTCCTCAGCCTTCTGGGCCTCGCGTTCGCGGCGCTCGTTGTCGCTGAGGCTGCGGTCGGCTTCGGCGCGGGCCTCGAGCTGGATGCGCTCGATCGCGTTGTCGCGGAAGACCGCGACGGCTTCCGCCATCTTGCCCACTTCGTCGCGGCGGTCGAGCCCGGCGATTTCGCCGTCCGTATCGCCTTCGGCGAGCGCGGTCATGCGGTCGCGCAATTTTGCCATCGGCGTGGTGATGCCGATCTGCGAGATGACGACGCTGAGCCCGATGGCGCCGACGACGGCAAGGCCGATCAGGACGAAGCAGAGGCTGATGCGTTCGTTGACGGTGGCCGAGAGCGCGTCGCCGCCATCGTTCAACATGCTCATCATCGCGTCGTTATTGGCCGTCATCTTCGGCGTCAGCACGTTCAGCTTGGCATTCATCTGCGTGATCGTCTGCTGCAGGCCGGCGCTGTCCTTGGCCTTCGCCAGTTCGACCGCCTTGGCGGCAAGGCTTTCGAGTTCGTCGATACCCGCCAGGATTTCGTCGATCGCGGCCTTGCGGCTCGGCACCAGGTCCAGCGCCTGTTTCAGCCGGTCGCGGGCCTGCGGCAGTTTGCTCGGCGTGGAAACCGCCGTTGCGAAGGCCGGCGTATCCGGCTTGATATTGGCGAGCATGCTTGCCTGCAGCACCGAGGAGACGACCGAGGCGCTGGCGCGCGAACCCTGCATGGCGGCGACGGCCTCATGGTCGATGAAGGCGCTGTAGGCCGCGTCCGCGCCGCGGAATTCGGAGATGATATAGACCAGCCCGCCCATCGCGATCACCCCGAGAAGGGCGACGACAGAGATGATCTTCGTACGGATCTTCAGATGTTTCAGCATGGAAAAGTCACCCGATTGGCCGGGCATGTTGCGTACCCGGTGATTTGGAAATCATTTGTGGCAGAAAGATTCTTCGGTATTGCGCTGGTGGGATACCCTAAGAGGTTCGACATGCGCGTCATGCGGTCGGCCGGAGGGTCGATGTCGTCGCTACAGATAAGATGGGATATTGCTTAATTCCGCGCTAACGGGGCATGCGATTCCTGTTAGTTTCAGGGGGTGCGAACCGCCGCCCGTGTCCCGCGCAGGCTGCGAAAGCGCGACGGCCTCTCCGGCGCTCTTGCGGCCTGGAGAACGGACCGGCCATATTCCCCGCCGAAGACGATTCTGTTACATCTCGGCCGGGCGGCAAGCCCGCGTGCAATCTCTAGGCAGGTCATTATGGTGCGATCTAAACCGGCGTTTCCGGCTTCCGGAGGGATTCTCATCCTCTGCCTGCTGTCGATGATCCTGCTGTCGGCCCTGTCCGTTTGCGCCCAGCAGGCGGGCCCCTCCGTGCCGCTGCTCTTCGATTCCCGCGAGCGCCTGGCAAAGCCCGATCTCTCCTCGCTCGTGCGCCTGCGCTTCCTGACCTCGGTGGATTTTCCGCCCTTCAATTTCACCGACCAGAACGGCAAGCTCTCCGGCTTCAACGTCGATCTCGCCCGCGAAATCTGCTCCGAGCTGGAGATCGCCGACAAATGCGAGATCCAGGCGCTGCCCTTTGCCGACCTGCAGAAGGCGCTCGCCGGCTCGCAGGGCGATGCCGTCATTGCCGGCCTTGCCGTCACGCCCGAGCTGCGCCGCGAGTTCCTGTTCTCCCGCCCCTATCTGATGCTGCCGGCCCGCTTCGTCCGCAACACGGCTGCCGCCATCACCGGGACGACGGCCGCCGGCCTTGCCGGCCATTCCGTCGGCGTCGTCAAGGGCACGGTGCATGAGGCGATGCTGGGCGCCTTCTTCCCCGCCCTCAAGGCCGAGCCCTTCGACAACAAGCAAGCGCTGCTGACGGCGCTGAAGGAACGCAAGGTCGATGCCGCCTTCGCCGATGCGCTGCAGCTTTCCTTCTGGGTCGCCTCGCCGGCATCCGACAAATGCTGCGCCCTGTTCGACGGTCCCTATATGTCCGAGCATTTTTTGGGCGAGGGCATGACGATCATGCTGCGCCAGAGCGACAGCGTGCTGACGGCCGCCATCGACCATGCGCTCGCAACGCTCTCGCGCAACGGCCGCCTGCAGGAAATCTACCTGCGTTATTTCCCGTACGGGCTTTATTGAACCCGATTGGATCTCAGCCCTTGCGGAAGCGGGCGATCGCGCTGCGCTCGATGGCGGCGCAGGTCAGCTTGTCGAGGCCGAGACGGTCGCGCAGCAGGCTGAGCAGCCGCAGCTCTTCGGCCTTGACGGAAAGGTCGGCCGAGGCGACTTCGACCGCCAGCGCATAGGCCGTGTCGTAGAGACGGGCGGGCAGCGTGTCGCGAACGGTTTCCAGCACCACATCCAGCCCTTCCGGGCCGGCCAGCAGCGAGGCGCAGTCGCGGGCGATGGAAATCAGGTTGTCGTCGTCGAAATCGCGGAACACAGGCAGGAAGCCGATCAGCTGGCCCATCCTTTCCATCTCCCGATCGTTCATGGTGCTGTCGACGGCGGAAGCCATCACCATCACATAGATCAGCGCGTCATGGGCAGAAAGCGGCTTGTTCATGTCTGATTCCTTCTTCGATGGGCGGAGATTAGGAATTGGCGAGGTTCATTACAAGGGACGGTCCTGAAGGGGATCGTCCGGCTGCGGCCGGGGCGCTGCCGCCGGCCTGCGGCGCGGGTCCTCGCCGTGAATGCCCGCTTTCGCCTGCCTTGCCTTCTCGCCGGCGCCAGCAAGCGGCGAACCCGGCTGCGCCTCGGCCCAGCCGTTCTCCACCAGCCAGGCGCCGATATCCTGCTGCCCCAGCCGGCAGGCGGCTACCGCCATATCCTCCCATGCGTCGGAAGGCAGGTCGCAATCGATCGTGCGGTTGCGCAGGTAGAGCCGCAGCGCCGTCTTCGCCATCATGCCGCAGGGCCATCGCCGGCCTTCGGAGCCGCAGCTCCTGTCCACCGGCGTCTCGACGACATCGGCAATCTGCAGCCGTCTTTTGCCGAAGGAGAGAATGCCGGCGCTCTCCACCGTCGGCCGCAAGAGTTCCACGCTGTCCTTTCCCTCGGATGCGGCAGGCGGCGTCCCGCCCGGCCCGGCAGCATCTTGCGCCGTCTCCTCCGCCGGCGCATTGCCGGCGGCAGGCGTCGCGCCGTCTCCGGCCTGGGCTGCGGCCGGCTCGGCCGGCGCCGCTTCCGTTGCCCGGGCAACCAGCGCCGCCTCCTCGTCCGTCAGCGATACCGGCGGTTTGGCCGCATCGGCATCCGCATCGGGCCGTGTTGCGGTCATGCCGCCGGCATCGGCGCCGGATGGCGGGCCTTCGCCGCCTTCGAGCTGCGCCCGTCCCGCCAGAAGCAGGCCGACCACCACCGCCATCCCCGCGATACCTGTGATCAAGGCTGCAGGGCGCATGATTATTTTCCTATTGGCTGGCCCAGATGATGCGGGCTATCCATTCGACGTCGGAAAGCTCGATCGTGCGGTTGGGATGTTCGGGATTGAGCGACAACAGTTCGATGGAACGCGGGCTCTGGCGCAAGAGCACCTTGGCCATGACCTCGCCCTCGCGCGTCTTGACGACGACGCGGTCGTTGCGGCGCACCTGTGCGCCGGGCTCGACGATCAGCACGTCGCCGTCGCGATAGAGCGGCATCATGCTCTCGCCCTGTACTTCGAGCGCGTAGACGCCGGCCTTGCGCGAGGGGGCGGCCGGAAATTCCACCACGTCCCAGCCCTGGCCGGCCGGAAAACCGCCGTCGTCGAAAAAGCCGCCGGCACCTGCCTGTGCGAAGCCGAGAAGCGGGATGGAACTGCCCGGCGCGGAAAAAAAACTGTCCGGCAGGCTGGTCGCCGGCCGCATGAAGCCGAGGAACTGCTCCATGCTCGCCCCCGTTGCCTCCAGCACCTTGGCGATGGATTCCGTCGAGGGCCAGCGCAGGCGCCCGTCCGCCGAGAGCCGCTTGGATTTGTTGAAGGAGGTCGGATCGAGCCCGGCCCGCCGCGCAAGACCCGACGGCGTCAGGTCATGCCGCTCGGCAAGCCTGTCGATCGCTCCCCAGATCTGGTCGTGTGACAGCATATGCGTCCGGTCCCGCGGTCCATCCGGCCGCTTTTTATCGCCGGCAGATTAACCGAGGCCCGTGCCCGAGTAAAGCGGCAATGAGGAATAAAATCCTGTCCTGCCGCGCGGGCTCAGGCGACCATCGCCATATTGATCTTGCCGAGCTGGATCACCGCCTGCGTGCGGCTGTCGACATTGAGCTTGAGGAGGATCGCCGAGACGTGCGCCTTGATCGTCGCTTCGGAAACGCCGAGTTCGTAGGCGATCTGCTTGTTGAGCAGCCCTTCGCCAAGCATGGTCAGCACCCGGCTCTGCTGCGGCGTCAGCGTGTGCAGCCGGTGGATGAGGTCGGCGACGTCGGGATCCTGTTCCTGCCCGTGGCGATAGCTCTCCGGCGTGGCGATGTCGCCTGCCAGCACCGTCTGGATGCCGCGGCGAATATCGTCGATATCGGACGATTTCGATATGAAGCCCGAGGCGCCGAGTTCCAGCGCCCGGCGGATCGTTGCCGCGTCGTCGCTCGCCGAGATGATGACGATCGGCAGGCTGGCGAATTCCGAGCGCAACGCCATCAGGCCGGAAAAGCCGCTGACGCCCGGCATGGCGAGGTCGAGCAGCATCAGGTCGGCATCCGGATGTTGCGATGCCGCCGCCCGTGCCGCGGCAAAATCCCCCGCCTCGACGATGGCCTGCCGGCCTTCCATGCCAAGCACCGCCTGCCGCAGCGCGTCGCGGAAAAGCGGGTGGTCGTCAGCAATGATAATGGTTTGTTGCATCGAAAACTCCCTCCCAAGAGCTCGACCCGATCGGCCCTGTCCGGCTCCCCCGCACGAACATGACCCTCCACTTATATGAATATAACCAGATCAACTGCGCTGCGGAAGAGGATTGGCCTCGTCCTCTGCCCGGAATTCCCGCACTATACCCATGAAACTGCGCATCATCCGCTCCATGATGCCGATCGAGCGGTCGACTTCCGCATCCGTCGGCAAGGCGGGGCGGGCCGCCATGCTCTTCTCCAGCGCGCTGACCCGGTCGGCCAGCCGGTCGAGTTCGTCCTCGTAAGCGGCGCGTTCGTCGGCGCCCATGCGGCAGACCAGGGCGCCGTCCTTTTCGGAGCAGAGCGACATGGCGCCCGTCTGCCGGTCGAGGCGCACGAAATGGTCGCCGCTGCGTTCGATCTGGAAACGCGCCGCATCGGGCTCCGCCGCCAATGCCGCAAGCGGCAGAAGGCCGGCGGCAAGCAGGATTGCAAATGCCTTCATCGTCTCATCCTCCGCAAAGCGCTGGCCTGTCCGTTTTTGCGCCCTCGGGCGTGGACATCGCCGTCTCTTTGGGGCAAAGCCCTCCTCAAGCAAGGCCAGCAAACGGGATCATCATGACCGCGACACCGACCCTTTACAAGATCGTGCCGGAGACACTTTGGCAGCAAGCCAGACAAACCGGCGTTTTTCATGGCGCCGGCATCGATATCAAGGACGGCTTCATCCATTTCTCGACGGCCGATCAGGTGAAACAGACCGCAGCCCTGCATTTCGCCGGCCAGACGGGCCTTGTCCTTGTCGCCGTGGACGGCAGGAATTTCGGCGACAGGCTGCTCTTCGAACCCTCGCGCGGCGGCGCGCTCTTCCCGCATCTTTATGCCGACCTGCCGCTTTCGGCCGTGCTCTGGGAGGCGGCGCTGCCGCTCGACGAAGCCGGCCTTCACATCTTCCCGGAGCTTGCCCCGTGATCGACCCTTTCAAGCGCATCGCCCGCCGCGGCCTCTTCCTCTTCGATCCCGAAACCGCGCACGGCATGTCGATCGCCGCGCTGAAATCGGGCGTCGTGCCCGCCTGCCGCATTGCGCCGGACCCGCGCCTGCGCCAGACCGTTGCCGGCCTCGATTTTGCCAATCCGCTCGGCATGGCGGCCGGTTACGACAAGAATGCCGAGGTGCCGGAAGCGCTGTTGAAGCTCGGTTTCGGCTTCACCGAGATCGGCACCGTCACGCCGAAGCCGCAGCCCGGCAATCCGCGCCCGCGCATCTTCCGCCTCATGGAGGATGATGCGGTCATCAACCGGCTCGGTTTCAACAACGAGGGCCATGAAGCCGCTTTCCGCCGCCTCTCGCGGATCGGCCGCGCCGGCATCGTCGGCGTCAATATCGGCGCCAACAAGGACAGCGAGGACCGGATCGCCGATTACGTTACCGGCATCCGCCGCTTCTATTCCGTCGCCCGTTATTTCACCGCCAATATTTCCTCGCCCAACACGCCCGGCCTGCGCGACCTGCAGGCACGCGAAAGCCTCGCCGCCCTTCTGTCGGCCGTATTGACGGCGCGCGACGAGGAAGCGGAAAGGGCCGGCAGAAAGATCCCGGTCTTCCTGAAGATCGCCCCCGACCTTACCGAAGAGGGCATGGACGATATTGCCGCCGAGGCGCTCTCCCATGCGCTGGACGGCCTGATCGTCTCCAACACCACGCTGTCGCGCGACGGCCTGAAGGATCAGGTCCAGGCGAAGGAGGCCGGCGGCCTTTCCGGCGCGCCGCTCTTCGAGAAATCGACGGTCGTGCTTGCCAAGATGCGCAAGCGCGTCGGCCCGAGCCTGCCGATCATCGGCGTCGGCGGCGTTTCCTCGGCCGAAACGGCGCTGGAAAAGGTGAGGGCCGGGGCCGATCTCGTGCAGCTCTATTCCTGCATGATCTATGAAGGCCCGGGCCTGCCCGGCGCGATCGTGCGCGGCCTGTCGAAACTGCTCGACCGCGAGAAGGCCGCCTCGATCCGCGATCTCAGGGATAGCAGGGTCGATTACTGGGCGGCGCGGAACGTCTGAGCCGCCCGCGGCCTGATGAGCACCGCCAGGAAGAAGCCGCGAAACAGGAGGAAGGCGTTCATCGCCAGCCACAGGCCGTGATTGCCGAAGAGCGGCACGAAGACGGCGAGCATCGCCAGATAGCCGGCAAAGGACATCAGCATGCGGTTGCGCATGTCGGCCGACCATGTCGCGCCGATGAAGACGCCGTCCATCAGGAAGGCGAGCGCGCCGGTCAGCCCCGTCACCGCCGCCCAGGGCAGATAGGTCTCGGCCGCCGCCTGCACCTCCGGTGAACTGGTCAGCCCGGAAATGAGGGCAGGGCCGGCGAAATAGAAGAAGGCGGAGATGATCGCCGCCAGCCCGAAGGACCACAGCGTCGTGAGTTTCAGGCCACGGTCGAAGGCCGGCCGGTATTGCGCACCGATCGCCCGGCCGGTGATCTGCTCGGCGGCATTGGCAAGCCCGTCGAGATAATAGCCCGACAGCAGGAAGAAGTTCATCAGCACCGCATTGGCCGCAAGCGTGATGGCGCCGAAGCTGGTGCCGATGCGGGTCATGATCGCAAATGAGCCGATCAGCACGAAGGTGCGGATCAGGATGTCGCGGTTGAGCGCGAAGAGTTCGGCGAGTTTCGCGCGCGAGAAGATTTCGGCCCGGCTTGGCCGGTGTGCCGCATCGAAGCTGCGCAGCACGACGAAGAGACCGGCAAGCGCACCGGCCGTCTCGCCCGCCATCGTGCCCCAGGCGACACCCGACACACCCCAGTCGAGCCCCAGGCCGAGATAGATGGAGAGCAGGATGTTGATGCCGTTGATCAGCGCCTGCAGCATGAGCCCCGTGCGGCCCTGGCCGCGGCCGAGCACGAAGCCGAGCAGCGCGTAATTGGCGAGCGCTGCCGGTGCGGCAAGAATGCGGATCGAGAAATAGGTGCCGGTCGCCTCGGCAATCCGTCCTTCCGCCCCCATCAGTTTCAGCCCGACGAGGATCAGCAGCGGCGAGAGGATGAGCAGCGCCAGACCGGAGCCGAGCGCCGAGACGAGCGCCCGCCAGAACACCGCCTGCTGTTCATGCTGGTCGCGCCGCCCGAGCGCCTGTGCCGTCAATCCGGTCGTGGATGCGCGCAGGAAGTTGAAACTGCCCATGATGAGGTCGAACAGCATGGCGCCGATCGCAAGCCCCGCCAGCGCTTCCGGATCGCCCATATGGCCGACCACGGCCGTATTGGTGATGCCGAGCAGCGGCGTCGTCATGAAGCCGAGCGTCATCGGAATGGCGATCGACAGCACCAGCCGGTGCGTCACGTCGAAGGCCAATGTGTTTCTGCTGCCGCCGGTATCCATATCCGCCTCGTGAGGATCGAGGCGGGACCGCCTCAGTTGGAAAGCACCATTGCCCAATAGGGCAGATTCTTCGAAGACGTATTATGTGCAACGGCAACGCCGAGACCGCTATAGCGTCCGAGCATATTTTCCAGATGGTGGGGGGAATTGATCCAGGCGGTGACGGCCGCATCGACGCTCTGCTGGCCCGACGCGATGTTTTCGGCCGCCGGCAGGGCCACGCCGCTGGCCTTCACGCGCGCGCCGAAACTGTCGGTCATGCCCATCAGATGCGCCATCTTGCCGGCACTTGCCATGCGCTTGGCCTGGAAGACGGCCGCCGCGCTGGCATGCGGATCGACGCTGAGCGGCGGCAGGCCGTTCTTGGCGCGAAGCTGGTTGACGAGCGGCAGCGCCGAAGCGGTCTCGTCGGTGGCGTTGGAGGGCGTGCCGGCAAGTTTCGGGGTCGTCGTGCAGCCGGCGATGCCGGCCACGACGGCAAGGCCCGAAAGCTGCAGCAAGCCGCGGCGCGAAAGGATGATCGAGCTCATGTTATTTTCGATAGCTGAAGAGACGGATGATGATGAAGATCGGGACGACGATGGTGGCGCCGAGAAGCAGGTAGTCGCCGACGCGCCCGAGCGCCGCAAAGCCCTGCCGCCACAGGTGCAGCACGAAATCGCGGAAATTGTAGATAAGCTCCCAGGGGGTGAGCCCGAAAATGGCCATGACGAAACCGACGATCAGCGACACCACCAAGAGCTTGATGATCGTGCGGCCGATTGAATCGCCGAGGAACCTGTTCACCTGATCGGACATGCGCCATCTCCTGTTTGCCTTGAGATACGGTCGCGGCGATTCGCCCGCAAGCCTTTTCCGCCAGGACAGCACCGCCTCTGAAATAGGACTTGAGTTTTTTTGTGGCCGCCGCCAAATGCCGAGAGATCACAGGGTCCGATCATGCAGCCAAGCCAGCTTTCCTCCGGCGACGTCATCGCCGACCGCCGCGCCGATTACGCCAGGATGCTCGCCGAGGGCGGCGATGCTGAAGCGGCGGCCGAACTGATGGAGCAGGCGCTGGATCTCGCGCCCGGCTGGGCGGCTGGCTGGTATCGGCTCGCCACCTATCGGGAAAAGGCCGGCAGGGCGGATGCCGCCGTCCAGGCCTATCGCCGCACGCTGGACCTCGACCCCGAGGATATATTCGGCGCCGGCCTCAAACTTGCCCTGCTCGGCGATGCGCAAACGCCGGCCCGGCCGTCGAGCCGCTATGTCGAGCGCCTGTTCGACGATTATGCCGATCGCTTCGAGACCTCGCTGGTGGAAAAGCTCGACTATTCCGTCCCCGAGAAGCTTGCCGCCCTTGTCGCCTCCACCGGCCGGCACTACCGGCGCGCCGTCGATCTCGGCTGCGGCACCGGCCTGCTCGGCCCGGAAATCCGCTCCCGGGTCGCACAGCTCGAAGGTTTCGACCTGTCGCAGAACATGCTGGCAAAGGCGGCCGAAAAGCATGTCTACGACCATCTCGCCCAGGCGGACCTGTCGCTGGCATCGCAGGCCTCCGGCATCTTTTCCGGCGGCGGCCGGCAGCGCGCCGATCTCGTGACCGCCGCCGACGTGCTGATGTATCTCGGCAATCTCGAAAGCGTCCTTGCGATCGTCGATGACCTCGCCGCGCCGGGCGCCGATTTCGCCTTTTCGGTCGAGGATGGCGGCGAAGGAGACGGCTTCCACTTGGCGCCGTCGCTGCGCTATGCCCACACGCAGACCTATGTCGAAGGGCTGGCGGCGGCCCACAGGCTCGAAATCCTCGATCTCGTCAAAACCACCATTCGCAAAGATGGCGGCAAACCGGTTTCCGGCATTCTGTTCCTTACGCGCAAAACCCTCTGAGCGCATGTTTCTTGCGATTTTGAAATAGGTCAGCATGGCTTACGTATTTCGCTTGCGCGCAACCGGAAAAGCCCTGATAATCCGGCCATTCCGCGAGCAGGCGACGCACCTTCCAGGTGCCGTACGCGCCGCATCCACCCGTCTATTTCCTCTCCCTCCGGCCTGCCCGGAACAGCCGCCATCGGAGATCGCGACATGAGCCAGCTCATCAGTGCCCTCGGTTTCTGGAACACCACCGCCACGCGCCACACGCCGGTCGAGGATGTGCAGGGCATATTCTCCGGCAGCCTCGTCTCCGCGCTCGGCCTTTACGTCCTTGCCAGCGCCGGCCTTCTGACCGGCAGCACCGCCGGTATCGCCTTCCTGCTGCATTACGCCTTTGGTGTGAATTTCGGCCTTGGCTTCTTCCTGCTCAACCTGCCCTTCTTCTATCTCTCGTGGAAGCGGCTCGGCCTGGCCTTCACCACCAAGACCTTCGTCGCCATCGGCCTGACCTCGGCGCTGACCAGCCTGCAGCCGAAGGTCATGGAGATTGCCGCGATCCATCCGGCCTGGGCGGCCCTTCTCGGCGGTCTGCTGCTCGGCTTCGGCCTTCTGGCGCTTTATCGCCACCGCGCCAGCCTCGGCGGCGTCGGCATTCTCGGCATCTACATGCAGGAGCGTTTCGGCATCCGCGCCGGCCTCGTGCAGCTTGCCATCGACATGTGCGTGCTGGCCGCCGCCTTCTTCGTCACCACGCCGCCGGTCGTCTTCTATTCGGTGCTCGGTGCGGTCGTCCTCAACCTGTTCGTGGCGATCAACCACCGTGCCGACCGTTACATCGCCCTCTAACCTTACAAAACCGTAAGCCCTTCTGAACAAAACGTAACTTGCCTGTGATCGGTCCTGGCGCGAGACTTTTTCCCGCGCCGGATATGATGAGGTAAGCTATGTCGGATTTGGAAAAGCTTGTCAGACGCCGCATGCAGGAAGAATACGCCAGAGGCGCTTCCGCAGAGGAAATCGCCAAAGTCGTGCGCGGCATATTCAACAGCATCGACCTCTCGGGCAAATGGCCTGAAGCCGCTGCCGTCAGGGCCACCGCAGAGCGCGAGTGACCATATATTCAACCGACCCGATCGTTTCGGGTCGGTCGCCGGGATCAGATCCCTCCGTCAGGTCGCGGTCAGGCCGCCTTCTGCGGCGCATCGACCGGATGCTGGCTGCGGAAGCCGACGGCCAGCCGGTTCCAGATGTTGATCGTGCCGATCGCAACGGTGATCTTGGTCATTTCCTCTTCGGAAAAATGCGCCTTGAGCGCTTCGTAATCGGCATCCGGCGCACCGGTTTCGGCGATCTTCGTCACCGCATCGACCCAGCCGAGCAGGGCACGTTCGCGGGCGTCGTAAACGGGCGATTCCCGCCACACGCACATCAGGTTGATCCACTGTTCGGAAAGTCCGTGATGGCGGGCTTCCTTCGAATGCATGTCGACGCAATAGGCGCAGCCGTTGATCTGCGAGGCGCGAAGCTTGATCAGGTGAATGAAGCGCTTGTCCAGTCCGCTTTCCTGGACATATTGCTCCAGCGCAGCGACGGCCTTGTAGGCATCCGGAGCGGCTTTGCCGAAGTTGAAACGTGCTTGCATCGTAGTCTCCTTGGGTTGGGTTGTGGCGCGGCTCAGCGAGCCGCCCTTCTCTCGTGCATGTCCATGAAAGCGCAGCCTCTGGCGGCGATGCCGCCGTCGTCATCCGCGGAAAGTTCGGCCAGGATATCGGCGATGCTGGTAGCGGCGAGTTCGGCACGGTAGGCGCGCTCGGCCCGCATCATCGCGGCACTGACCTGGCATGGTTTGGTGAAGTAGCGCTGCGGCAGCGGGTTCGGCCCGCGCTGGCGGATCTCCGAACAGCGGAAGGCCGGCGCCGGTCCCTCGACAGCCAGCACGATATCGAGCAGCGAGATATCCTCCGGCTTCTTCGCCAGCCGGTAGCCGCCCCTCGGGCCCGGCACCGTCTCCAGAATCCCGGCACCGGAGAGCGCCTGCAGGTGTTTCAGCAGGTAGCTCGTCGATACGCCGTGGAACTCGGCAAGCGCTGCCGCCGAGAGCACGCCGCCCTCGGAAAGGCCCGAGAGGACCGCCACGCAATGAATGCCCTGTTCGACACCGTCACTAAGCTTCACATCTCGCCTCCTCTAATCATGGATATTATTTATCCACGATTATCGCCGCGAGTCAATAGCGCTTCTCTTCGTCGTCGTTTGAACTACATTTGCCGCGTGGATCAGATCGAAGCCGACCTCAGCCTTGCCTTGCCCGCCCCCTTCCTCCGCTGGTTTGCGGAAAAGGGCTGGCGCCCGCGCGCCCATCAGCTCGAACTGCTGGCCCGCGCCGAGGCCGGCGAGAGCACGCTGCTGATCGCGCCGACGGGTGCGGGCAAGACGCTTGCCGGTTTCCTGCCCTCGCTGACCGACCTCACCCGCCGCGGCAAGATCCCGCCGGGTTCGGCCTTCACCGGCATCCACACGCTCTACATCTCGCCGCTGAAGGCGCTGGCCGTCGATATCGAGCGCAACCTGACGAAACCCGTCGCCGAAATGGGCCTGCCGATCTCGATCGAAAACCGCACCGGCGACACGCCGAACGCCAAGCGCCAGCGCCAGAAGCTGAACCCGCCGGATATTTTGCTGACGACGCCCGAACAGGTCGCCCTTCTGCTGGCAAACCGGGAAGCCGAGCGCTTCTTCAAGGATCTGAAATACGTCATCTTCGACGAGCTGCATTCGCTCGTCACCTCCAAGCGCGGCCATATGCTCTCGCTCGGCCTTGCCCGGCTGCGCCGTCTGGCGCCCGAGCTGAAGACCATCGGCCTCTCAGCCACCGTTGCCGAGCCGATGGACCTGCAGAAATGGCTGGTGGCGCAGCAGGAGGGCAGGGACAACCATGCCGGCCTCGTGCTCGTCGAAGGCGGCGCCAAGCCGGATATTTCCATTCTCGATACGGAAGAACGCATTCCCTGGTCCGGCCATGCCGCCAGATATGCGATCCCGGACGTCTACCGAAAGCTCATCGAGCACAAGACGACGCTGCTCTTCGTCAACACCCGCTCGCAGGCCGAAATGCTGTTTCAGGAACTGTGGACGGTCAACGAGGAGAACCTGCCGATCGCACTCCATCACGGCTCCCTCGATGTCGCCCAGCGCCGCAAGGTGGAAGCCGCCATGGCCGCGAACCGTCTGCGCGCCGTCGTCGCCACCTCCACCCTCGATCTCGGCATCGACTGGGGCGACGTCGATCTCGTCATCCATGTCGGCGCACCCAAGGGCGCCTCGCGTCTGGCCCAGCGCATCGGCCGCGCCAACCACCGCATGGACGAGCCCTCGAAGGCGATCCTCGTTCCCGCCAACCGTTTCGAGGTCATGGAGTGCCAGGCAGCGCTCGATGCGAATTATATCGGCGCGCAGGACACGCCGCCCGTCGGGCGCGGCGGGCTCGACGTGCTGGCCCAGCATATCCTCGGCATGGCCTGCGCCGAACCTTTCGACATGCTGGAGCTGCATGACGAGATCACCAGCGCCTTGCCCTATGCCGATCTTTCCTGGGAGACCTTCGAGCGCGTCGTCGATTTCGTCGCGACCGGCGGTTATGCGCTGCGCACCTACGAACGTTACGCCCGCATCCGCAAGACCAGGGAGGGTCGCTGGCGCGTCTCCAATCCGCAGGTCGCCCAGCAATATCGCCTCAACCTCGGCACGATCGTCGAAGACCCGATGCTGAACATCCGCATGGCCAAGCGCGGCGAGGGCGGCAGGCTCGGCCGTCCCGGCGCCGTGCTCGGCAAGGTCGAGGAATATTTCCTCGAACAGCTTGCGCCCGGCGACACGTTCATCTTCTCCGGCAAGGTGCTGCGCTTCGAAGGCATCAGGGAAAACGAGGCGCTGGTCAGCCAGGCCTATTCCTTCGATCCGAAAATCCCCTCCTATGCCGGCGGCAAGTTCCCGCTCTCGACCTATCTCGCCGATCAGGTGCGCTCGATGCTGGACGATCCCGACCGCTGGTACCGGCTGCCGGACCAGGTGCGCGACTGGCTGTCGCTGCAGAAGGAAAAATCCCTGCTGCCGAAGCGCGACGAGCTGCTGATCGAGACATTTCCGCGCGGCGCCCGCGGCTACATGGTCATTTATCCCTTCGAGGGCCGGCTTGCGCACCAGACGCTCGGCATGCTGCTCACCCGCCGGCTGGACAGGGCAGGAGCAAAACCGCTGGGCTTCGTCGCCACCGATTATTCCCTCGCCATCTGGGGTCTGGAGGATCTCGGCATGATGATCGCCAATGGCGGCTTAAGCCTTTCCGATCTCTTCGACGAGGACATGCTCGGCGACGATCTGGAATCCTGGCTGAACGAATCCTTCCTCCTGAAGCGCACCTTCCGCAATTGCGCCGTCATTGCCGGCTTGATCGAGCGGCGCCATCCGGGCAAGGAAAAGACCGGCCGGCAGGTCACCGTGTCAGCCGATCTGATCTATGACGTGCTGCGCACCCACGAGCCGGACCATATCCTGCTGCAGGCGACACGGCAGGATGCCGCGACCGGTCTTTTGGATATTTCCCGCCTTGGCGATATGCTGAGACGAATCAGGGGCCACATCACCCACCGGGCGCTGGATCATATTTCACCGCTCGCCGTGCCGGTCATGCTGGAAATCGGCAAGGAATCGGTGCCGGGTCAGGCCCATGACGCGCTGCTGGCCGAGGCCGCCGACGACCTGATCGCCGAGGCGATGGCCTGAATCTATTGGGAATACGAGAGTGATGAACCGCCTGGCGCTTGCGCGCGACATGACCAGCCTTGCCGCAATACCGGGCGTCGAAACCGCCGTTCACGGTGTTGCCGCCGTCTGCGATCCGCTGGGCGCCCTCTATCTGCCGGATGCCGGCATTCTGGTCGTTTCCGACCTCCATCTGGAAAAGGGCGCGGCCTACGCCCGCCGCGGCATGATGCTGCCGCCTTACGATACGCTGGCGACACTGACCGTGCTCGCCGCCGTCGTCTCCCGCTACGATCCGAGGATCGTCATATCGCTTGGCGACAATTTCCACGACCGCGTCGGCTCCGAACATCTGCCGGAAGCCTTCCGCACGCTGATCGTCGAAATGGCCCGCGGCCGCGAATGGATCTGGATCAACGGCAATCACGATCCCGACGGCACGGTCGACCTGCCGGGCACCTGCTCGGACGAACTCTTCCATGCCGGCCTGACCTTCCGCCACGAGCCGCGCGACGGGCTGCAGAAGGGCGAGATCGCCGGCCATCTGCATCCGGCCGCCACCGTGCGCCGTCGCGAAAAATCCGTCCGCCGTCCGTGCTTCGCCACCGACGGCGCCCGCCTGCTGATGCCCGCCTTCGGCCTCATGAGCGGCGGTCTCGACCTCGGCCACACGGCGATGAAAGGCCTGTTCGACAGGGCCTCGCTGGTTGCCCATCTGCTCGGCCGCGACCGGATTTACTCCGTCCGTTACGGCAATCTGCGCGGCTAGTTACATCCCTGCAACTGCTGCTGATAGGTGCCGGCCATGCGGGCAAACTTCTGCGCCGTCTGCTGCAGCTGGCCGTTGCTGCGCCAGTCGCCGCGCTTGTAGCCGGTCGGGCCGGAATAATAGGCGAGGTAGAGATTGTAGGCGTCGTTGAGCGGAATGCCGGTCGCCTGGGCGTTGCTGTAATGGTACCAGCCGATGAAATCGATCGCGTCGGCAAAATTGGTGCGGCTTGCCGACCAGTTGCCGGTTTCGGACTGGTAGTGATCCCAGGTTCCGTTCAGCGCCTGCGAATAACCATAGGCGGTCGAGGGTCGCGTCCACGGAATGAAGCCGAAGAGTTTGGTGCGCGGCGGGCGCGCATAGGGCTGGAAGCCGGATTCGACATACATGGTCGCCATCAGGATCGGCACCGGCACGCCGTATTTCTTTTCCGTGCGCTCGGCAGCTCCCTGCCAGCTGGTGAAGAGACCATCCTTCTGGTCGAACACGGCGCAGATATTGCGCGTCTGGCGCGGCGCTGTCGCGCAGCCCGCAAGCAGGGCCAGCCCGACGACCGCAAGCACGGTACGAGTACGCATGATACAAACCTCTCGTTTCCGAGAGATTACTAACTCGTAAACGTTAAAGAGCGGTTTTTATGCGAATGCGAGATGTTCCGACGGTTTTTTGTGAGGCCAGGGATTCGTCCCGTCCCTGAGCCAGAGCAAACTGTCGAGCCAGAAGCCGGCGGCATGGCGCGCGTGAAAGAGATCGAAATGCCCGATCCGCGCAAATCCGAGATCGTCAGGCGCAAGCAGCACCTCCTCCACCTGGGCGTTGCGATAGTGGGAAAGGCCGCGGCGAACGGCCCGCACGGTCGCAATCCCGTCATCGGTGACGGTGAGGCTGAGGATCGGCGCATGAAAAGTCTCGAAGGATCTTGAGGCATCCGTTTTTGCTGCCGAACGAGGGCCGTTCCATCGCCGCTGCAATGCCCAGTCCAGCGCCACGCCCTTCGGCAGGTCCTCAAGCCAGCCGAGAGACCGTCCGGGAAAGTAGCCTGTCAGCAAGGTCATCGCCGGCATGAGCAGGTGCCATTTTACAAACAGCCGCCGGCGATGCGCCGGGGCGTAGTCCCGCCAGTTCCCATATTGCGCGCCGACCGCCAGCATCCGGGCAACACGGCCGGCATGCGCTGAAAGGCCGGGCAGGAAGCCGCCGATACTGTGGCCGACGACAAGAAGCTCTTGACCAGGCCTTAGAGCCTCCATGAACAGCAGCGCCGCATCGAAATCCCGCTCGCCCCAGTCCCGCCAGCGATAGCCGCAGCCGCGCAGCCGTTCCGGGCGCGACTGGCCGATACCTCTGTAATCGTAGGTCAGCACGTCGAAGCCGTGCTCGGCGAGAAAGCGCGCATAGTAGTGGTAGTAGCGGGCCGCGACCCCGGTCGCCGGGTTGATGACCACGCTGCCGCTGCTCGGTCCGACGGCGCTCCAGAGGTGGCCGCCAAGCGCCACGCCGTCACGACAGCCGATCACGACAGCCTCCGCTTCCCGCGCAAGATTGCTCTTTCTGCCTGTGCTGCCTGCCGGCATGGCTGCTTCCTTTGTTCTGGTTCGACAAGCACGGTAGGCGGCATTGCGCGTTGATGACACTCACTAGTCGGTATATATTGCCGTCATGGCAAGAAACGCATCCGACACGCGCGAGCGCATCGTCGCCGCCGCCGCCAAGCTCTTCTACAGCGAGGGCATCCGTGCCGTCAGCGTCGATGCCGTGGCCGAGAAGGCCGATGTCACCAAGCGCACCCTCTACTATCATTTCGACAGCAAGGACGATCTGATCGCCGCCTATCTGGAGACCCGCGACCAGCCCAATCTTGCGGTCTACCGCCGCTGGTTTGCCGAGACGGATGGCGACCTGCCGGCGAAGGTGAGGGGCATTTTCGATCAACTGGCCCGCTCGGCCCGGCATCCGAAATGGAGGGGCTGCGGATATCTCAGAACATCGGCCGAACTTGCCAACATGCCCGGCCATCCCGCCATCAAGGTCGGTGCCGCGCACAAGAAAAATGTCGAAAAATGGCTGGCATCTCTCTTCGAGGAGAGAGATTTCGCCGAGCCGGCAAAGCTCGCCCGCCAGATCGTCCTGCTGCTTGACGGCTGCTTTGCCGCCGTGCTCCTGCATCGCGATCCCGCCTATATGGAAACGGCCGGAGAAGCGGCCGCAACGCTTGTCGCCGCGGCGATGAGGAAGGCGAAATGATCAATCCTTGCGGAAGATCAGGCTGGCGCCCCATCCGGTCAGCACGGCCAGCAGCACGGCGAAAAAGCCGTAGAAAATCGGCTGCTCATGCGCCGCATCGGTGATTGTCTGCTCGATGCCGGTCTTGATGACGCGCAGCGGCTGCGATTTCTGGGTCACGAACTTGCCGCTCTTGAAGAGATAGGCGCGCACCGTATGCACGCCGTTCGGAATATTGGCGGGCAGCCGCAGGCTTGCCTTGAACAGGTTGGAGGAGACGAAGCGAACGCCGCTCGGATCGCGCTCATAGAGCCCGCCTGACTGCTGTATGCGCCGGAAGGAGGCGCGGAATTCGTTGAGACTGTTGAAGTTGCCGGTAAAATCGATCGGTCGCAGCGGAATATGGTCGATGCCGATGCCCTCTCCGGTCAGGTCGAGCGGCGTCGTGATGTCGTCGATGGAACGCGAACTCGACATCGAATAGGAATGCGGCACCTCGGCAAAGGTCATCGACGTGGTATTGATCCAGATGCCGAAGACCCGTTCCTTCCTGCGCACAGTGGCGTCCACGCGCGGACCTTCCAGAACCACGACGACGTCATACTGGCCGATGGCAAGCAGAAGGTCGTCGGTATTGGTCACGGCCCCGAAAATCGTCAGGTCCGCGCCGCGAAAATCGGACGTGATGGCGATCTCGCTGGTGGACGTGCCGATTTCCAGCCCCTCGCGCTCGGCCTGCGTCGTCCCCTGTCCGGGCAGCAGCACCTGGCCCGCGGCGGCGGCAGGCATGAGAAGGGCAAGGATCAGCAGGAGCCGAAACATCAGTTCCCCACTCCCATCACCACCGAATAGATATCCTCCGGCGTCACCACCAGCGCGACGGCAAGGCGCAGGCCGACGGCAAGGACCAGCAGGCCGAGCAGGGCGCGCAGCTGCTCGCCGCGTAGCCGCTGGCCGACGCGCACGCCGTATTGCGCGCCGATGACGCCGGCGAGCATCAGGAAGAAGGCAAGCACGATATCGACGGAATAGTTGGTGGCCGCCTGCACGATGGTCGTATAGGCGGTCACGAAGATGATCTGGAAGAGCGAGGTTCCGACGACCACGTTGGTCGGGATGCGCAGCAGGTAGATCATCGCCGGCACCATGATGAAACCGCCGCCCACGCCCATGACCGAGGTCAGGATGCCGATGGCAAAGCCGAGCGCCACGATCGGGATGACCGACAGAAAGATCTTCGATTTCTTGAACCGCATTTTGAGCGGCAGCTTGTGGACCCAGTGCTGATGGCCGGGCCGGCGCGGGGCGGGCGCTTCGTTGCGGGCCGCGCGGCGCATGGCGTTGACGCTCTCCCACAGCATCAGCCCGCCGACAGTGCCGAGGAAGACGACGTAAAGCAGCGAGATGAACAGGTCGAGCTGGCCGATGGAGCGCAGCAGCGAGAAGATCCAGATACCGACCGTCGCGCCCGAAAGGCCGCCGACCAGCAGCACCGAACCGAGCTTCACATCCAGCGTACCGCGCCGGAAATGCGTGATCGCCCCCGATATCGAGGAAGCCACCACCTGGTTGGCGCCGGTCGCCACGGCAACGACCGGAGGAATATTGTAGAAGATCAGGAGCGGCGTGATCAGGAAGCCGCCGCCGACGCCGAACATGCCGGACAGGAAGCCGACGGCAGCCCCCATGCCGAGGATGATGAAGATGTTCACCGACAATTCTGCGATGGGCAGATAGATTGTCACAGCCGACCCCGATTATCGCCGCGCCCGCCGGGGCGGCCCGTCTCACGTCCCCGTTCGAATGGCGCATCCTACTGTGAAATCGTTGCCAGAGGCTTTCGAAGGAAAAAGCGCGATCAGCCGGATGCAGGCTCCGATATGTCCCGCATAATCCGGCTTTTTTCAGGTTTTGTGACACGCGGCCCGAAAAGGCCGAAAGCCCGGCGGCACGGGCCGCCAGGCGAAATCAGATGGCCTTGGCGCCCGGCTTGTTGCGCTCCAGCAGCGCCTTGACCGTCTCGTCGTTGACCTTGCCGGTCGGCTCCTGGCCGATCGACTTCTGGAAGTTCTTGATGGCGGTCACGGTCTTGGCGCCCATTTCCCCATCCGGCGGGCCGGCGTCGAAGCCGTTGTTGTTGAGGATCGCCTGGATGTTGCGGATCGCCTTCTTCATGTCCACGGTCGCCGTCTTCGGCGCGGCGCCGCTTGCCCATGCGTCGGGGATCTCGACGCCGTTCGCCTTGTTGTCGAGCGGCTGCGGCTTCCAGAGGTCGGCCTTGGCGCGGGCGCGCTCCAGCTGGTCCGGCTTCATGGCGTTCGCCACTTCGTCGCGCTTCTGGGCGGCATCCTTGTCGCCGGATTTGGCGGCGATCGCAAACCACTTGTAGGATTCTTCCAGGTCGGCCGGCACGCCGTTGCCGCGGGCGCACAGGATGGCAAGGTTGAACTGGCTGTCGGTAATGCCGAGATCCGCCGCCTTCTGGAACCAGGAGGCCGCCGTCGCATAATCCTGCTGGCCGAGCGCGCCGGACGCGTAGAGCACGGCGAGATTGTGCATCGCGCTGGCATTGCCCTGGCCGGCGGCCCGCTCGTAGAGGTCCTTGGCCTTCTGCACGTCGCGCTCGACGCCGTTGCCCTTCTCGTACATGCTGCCAAGGCGGTACTGCGCCGGCGCAAAACCCTTGTCGGCCGAAAGCTGGTACCAGCTTGCCGCCTGTTTCTGGTCGGCGGCAAGGCCGTTGCGGCCTTCGGTATAACGGGCGCCGATTTCGAAGAGCGCCAGCGCATCGCCGTTGCGCGCCGCGTCGGCGAGCGGCAGCGGCTGGATCGTGTCGGGAACGATGATCGCGGTGGTCGTCGAGGCAGCCGGCGTCACCGCCGGTTCGGCAGGCGTGCTCGGAACGAAGCCGGAGGCATCCTGCACCGGTGCCTGGGCGAAGCCTTCCGCGCCTTCGCCGTCGAGCGGCGCGGCATCGGTCAGGTGGTCGATCGCGGCGGGAGCCGTTGGCGCCGGCGCGCTTGCCGGTGCCTCGGCGGCCGTCTCCGGTGCGGATGCGACCGGTGCGACCGGCGCAGGCGCTGCCATATTGGCCTGCGGGGCTTCCGCGGCTCCCGTCAGGGCAGAAACCTCGGCCGGCGGCGGCGCCTTCTGTCCCGATGTCAGCGTGCGGGCAAGCGGGAAAGCCATGATGGCAAGCAGTACGGCGCCGACGGCAAGCAGGATCGGCCGGCGGAAGCGCGAAAAGGCACTGCCCTTGCCGGCGGCCTTCTCGGGCTTGGCGGCACGGCGTTCGGCGCGCGTCGCGGGCTTGGCGTTGCTGTCGATCTCCATCGCGGCGGCCTGCGCGGCCCGGCGCGCGGCGGCGATATAGTCCGCCCGGTCGTTCTCTGTGGCCGCCTTGGCGCGCTGGGCGTTCTGGCTGGCGCGCACGCGCTCCAGGATCTTCTTCACGTCGGGCGCGCCCGAACCCGGTTCCAGGAGCTCGTTTGCGGCCTCGGCCGGCACCACGTCGACGGGATCGATCGAGGGTGCGGGATCGATGACCGGGCGCTCGGCGGCGGCCTTCTTTTCTTCCGCCTTGCGCGACGGCATCAGCTTGCGGCCAAGGCTGGCGAGCAGGCTGCCCCTGGCGGGAACGACCGGCTTGTCCGGCTGGCTGGTGGCTTCGATGGCGATCGCGCTGGTGCTGTCCGTCAATGCCGGCTCCGGCATGCGGGCCGGCGCTTCCTCGGCGATATCGGCCGTGCGCAGCACCGGCGAAGCCTTGGGGGCCTGCATCACGGCTGCCTTGGCCGGTTCCCGGCCGGCATCCACCAGCGCATAGGGATCGACGTTGAAATCGACATCGGCCACCGGCATCCGGGCAGCGGGGCGCACCCGCTCCTCCATCGTGTCCAGCCGGTCGGCAATATGGACCAGCGTCTCGTGCAGGGCCTGGAAGGTCTTGTGGGTGCGCTCTTCGCTGTCGCGGCTCAGATCCTCGAGATGGCGCAGGTCTTCCGCAAGCGCGACGAGGGCCGACATGTCGGCGGCGGCCGGTGCCGCGCCCTGTGCCGCGCCGTTGCGGGAATAGGCGTCGACCACGGCTTCCGCCGCCTGTCGCGCCGCCTCGATAATATATTCGTCGTTGGTGGCGATATAATCTTCGATCGCGCCCATGCGGCGGTCGAGATCGGCGGATACTTCCGCATTTTCGCGCGGCGCGTTCAGGAGTTCGGAAAGATTGGCGATCTGGTCTTCGAGGTTCTTCAGCGCGCGCGTGTCGGTCGGCGGTGCCGCCGTGCTTTCCTCGAGCCGCGCGGCGATGTCGCTGAGCCGGCCTTCGAGACGCTGAAAGGCGCCGTCGTCGATGACCGGCGCGGGCGCCGGGCGGATTTCCATCTCGTCGATGCGGCGTGCGAGATAGTCGAGCCGCTTGGCGAGGGCATCGTTGACCGAGCCGCTTTCGAGCGCATCGATCTTGCGGGAAATGTCGGAAAGCGCACCGGTCAGGTCCGGCTGCGGCGCCGCCTTCTGCGTGCGCTCGAGCAGGTAGGAAAGATGCTCCAGCCGCTCGTCCAGCCGTGAGGTCGCTTCCGCCTTGGCGAGGTCTTCGACGCGCGCCGTCAGCGCTTCCAGCCGGCCTGCCATCTCGTCTGCCGGGTTGGGCCGGCTGGAGGCGGCCCGTCCCATCAGCTCGATCTGGTCGCCGAGCGCGGAAAGGCGGCTCTCCAGCCGCTGTATCAGCGCCGGGTCGGTGCCGCCGGAGCTCCGTCCGCTGGCGGCGATCGCGCGGCTGATCTCGTCGAGCCTGATATCCATGGCGGCGAACTGCTCGGACATGATCCGGTCGTGCGGCTGGATCAGGTTGCCGAATTGCTCGACGGCGGAGGCGATGGTGATGAGCTTGTCTTCCAGCGCCTGCACGGCCGGGCTTTCGCCCATGCCGCCGAGATGCCGCTTGATGTCGTCGAGCCGGTAGGCGAGCGAGACCAGCTCTTCCTGCAGGCCGGCCGTGTCGAGGTCCGCCAGCCGGTTTTCCACGCTGTCCCAGCGCCGCTCCAGCTGGCGCATCGAATCCTCGCGCGCCAGCCCGTCCATCAGCGAGCGCAGCTCCTCGAATTCGTCGCGCAGGCCGCTCGCCTCCGGTCCGGCGGAGCGGCTGGTAAGCTGCGCGATGCTCTGCGACAGGCGGCCCATGTCGGCGCGGATGTCGTCGGCGAAATGCCGGTCCTGCGCGCTCGCCTTGATCTCGCGCAATTCGCTGCGCAGCGCATTCATTTCGCGCGTGACGCCTTCGGAAATGTCGCGCTTCAGGTCCTGCCGCAGGTTGACGAGCGCCTGGGCGATTTCGGTCATCGTGTCGTCGGAGCCACGGAAAGCGGCAGCGGCCGGCTGCGGTGCCGCGGCGTGCTGCGCGGCGGGCGTGCGGGCCGCTTCGCGCGTATAGGCGCGCTCGCGATTGTCTCTGCCGGCGTCGAGCGCGCGCTGGCGCTGGCGGATTTCCGCAAGCGGATCGGCTGCGCGCGGGCCATAGGAACCGGCGTAGGGATCACGGTCCGGCACCGGATTGCGCGGCCGCTGTTCGCGCCCGCTGCCCATCAGGCCTTCGATCCGCGCTTCCAGCCCTTCGATCGTGCGGTTCAACGCGTCGAGCGAGCTCCTGTCGGAATGCCGGGAAGAATGTGATCGCGATCCGTTCATGTTCTTGCTCGCTTCGATTGCCCGGTCCGGGCCAGATCATTGCCTTCGTCCGAAGCGCACCGGGGTACACGTCGGAGAGCGCCGTACATAAGGAAATAATCAATTAGACTTTCCTCAAGCTGGACGGACTGTTGGCGGCACTCCTGAAACGCGAGACAGGAAAAAAGGAACGCAGATCGCCAATGCTCACCGCGCACCTTTTACGAAACGTGGTAAAGAACTCGTTAACCCGGATGAGAAATTTTTAACTTTTGCTATTTCGGGCCGGTTTTGCGCGCGAAACTCGACCTTCATCCGGTCCAGGCGCGGCATCGTCCCCTGCCAATCTGTCGGGGCGGCGTCGATCCTATCGCTTCGGCAGCGCTTGCGAAAGCGGATCTGCGGCGCCATGGGCAGTATCGGGGGATCAGAAATTCTCGGTCCAGGGCCGCAATTCCACTTCCTGCGACCAGGCGCTGCGGTGCTGCAGCAGAATGGCGATATAGGATTGGGCGATCGCGTCGGGCGAAAGCGTGCCGTCGGGCCTGTCTTCCCGGTCGGGTCTGGTCGCCGACCGCACGGCGCCGTCGATGATGAAATGCGCCACATGGATGCCGAGCGGCCCCAGCTCGCGGGCCGCACTCTGCGCCAGGCCGCGCAGCGCGAATTTGCCCATCGCGAAGGGTGCCGACTGCGCAAAACCCTTGACGCTGGCCGTCGCCCCCGTCAGCAGGATCGCGCCGCGCCCATGCGGGATCATCCGCCTTGCCGCCTGCTGCGCAACGAGGAAGCCGCCGAAGGCGCTCGTGGCGATCGCCTGCTGAACCTCCGCAGGGTCAAGCTCGGCAATCGGTCCGCGCAGCCGTCCGCTGGCATTGTAGATCACCACGTCGGGCTCGCCGATTTCGGCATCGACACGCTCGAACAGGGCCGAGACCGCCGCCGGCTGCGCGGCGTCGGTGGCAAAGGCCCTGGCCCCGGTCTCGTCGAGCAGCGGCCCGAGCTTGCCGATATTGCGCGCCGCAAGCCCGACCTTCACGCCGCGTTCCGAAAGCGCGCGGGCAAGCGAGCCGCTGATGCCGGAACCGGCGCCGACGATGAGCGCGCTGCGATAGGGAAACTCGGCCATGATCTTCTCCTTGGGATGAACCTTCCGGAGAGGTAGGCAGTCGCGGTGGCTCAAAAAACCGCCCGCCGCAAATTTTTCACGCTTGCGGCGCGTCGATCGAAAGCCCGCAGATGCGTGAGAGGTGCGCGAGCGGCAGCCCCGTTTCCCCGGCCCAGCGGTTGAACGTCTGCTGGATCAGCTGCTGGTCCTTCTTGCCGGTCCCGGACGCCGAAAGCGGCACGCCCGCATCCCTGAGGCAGGCCAGCACGTCCGTCGTCATGATGAAGCCGTCGCGGCCGATGCCGCGCAGGAAATATTGTCCGGTCGCCCCGCCGAGCCGGTTGCCGCGTTTGCTGAGCACATCGAGCAGGCCGATATGATCCTCGCGCGGCCAGTCCGCGAAAAAGGCGCCGGCGCTGCCGGCCTCGTTCGCCAGTTCGCGCACGAGGGCGGCGTTGGCGCGCACCGACATGATCTTCGCGCCGTTTTTGACGATGCGGTCGTCGCTGGTCAGGTCGTGCCAGAACTCGTCGGGAGCGATGTTGAGGGCGGCAGGATCGAAGCCTTCGAAAGCCTCTTCGAAGCCCGGCCATTTATTGTCGATGACCTTGTGTACGAAGCCGCTGTAGAAGATCCGCCGCGTCATCTGCGAAAGAATGCGGTCGTCGGGCAGCGCGCGCAGCGCATCATGGTCCGGCAGGGCGGGCAGCATCGCCTTCAGCGCGTCGGCACCGCCTTTTCTCTGCTCGGCGCGCTTGCGGATAGTGTCGAAATCGCTCAAGGCTCGGCTCCCGGATAACGTTGCTGGTGCAAGCCTATTCCGGGAGCGGCCCGATCTTCAAGCCATGCGACCGCTGCTCAGGCGGCGACAGGTTCGCGCACGTCGTCGAGCAGGAAATGCACGACGAGGTAATCGGTCCTGTAGTGCCGCCCGCTGTCGCCGACCTTCTCCTCCGAGCCGCCGTCGGCGGGATGCCAGGGGTGATAGTGCGGATTGGTGACGATCAGTGTCACCGCCTTGCCGGCATAGGGACCTTCGGCCGGCCGGAAGCGCATTTCGGCAAGCGGCCAGATGCGTTCGTAGGTTTCCATCGGAATGCGCACCCGAAGCGCCTTGCGCGGAGCCGGCGGCTCGTCATGGACTGCCAGCCTTTCGCCGTTGACCGGCTCGACCGCAACAGGTTCGATCGTCACTTCCTCCGCCGCATCGAAAATGGAATTGAACTCCGCAGGCCACGTCCTTCTCATGAAATCGCTCCTCCCAGGCTCTTTCTGCAGGTCTGATGGAATGTAGCGCGCTTAGCCGGAGAAGGAAACGGGCAGCATGCCGTTTGCCGCGGCTCGTTTCGCCTCTCACAAAATTGCGCGCATGCGGAATTTGACGTTTACGCAAACGTCAATATTTTGTAAGAGAGTCTCAAGGCCGGAGCGATCCGGTCGGCGAATTGGAGGAATTCGAACGATGCCAGTCTACAAGGCCCCGGTGAACGACACGCTTTTCGTGCTCAACGACGTGCTGGGTCTCGAACGCTACAACAATCTCCCGGGCTTTGCCGATGCCACGCCTGACATGGTGGAGGCCATTCTGGGCGAGGCGGCCAAGGTGGCCGAGGAGGCACTGTTTCCTCTGAACTATTCCGGCGATCAGCAAGGTTGCCAGCGTCATGGCGACGGCACGGTCTCGACGCCGAAGGGGTTCAAGGATGCCTATCGGGCCTATCGCGAAGGCGGCTGGATCGGTCTTGCCGTGCCGGAGGAATTCGGCGGCCAGGGCCTGCCCTATACGCTTCATGCCGCCGTCGGCGAATATACCTCGGCCGCCAACATGTCGCTGATGATGTATCCGGGCCTGACGCAGGGCGCGATTGCCGCCATCCTCGTCCACGGCACCGACGAGCAGAAGAGCACCTACCTGCCGAAGATGGTGGACGGCTCCTGGTCCGGCACCATGAACCTCACCGAGCCGCATTGCGGCACCGATCTCGGCATGTTGCGCACCAGGGCGGTGCCGCAGCCCGACGGCAGCTACAGGATTTCGGGCCAGAAAATCTTCATCTCCGCCGGCGAGCATGACCTGACCGACAACATCGTCCATCTCGTGCTCGCCCGCATCGAAGGCGCGCCTGAGGGCACCAAGGGAATCTCGCTCTTCATCGTGCCGAAATTCCTCGTCAACGCGGACGGCAGCCTGGGCGCCCGCAACGGCGTCAGCTGTGGCGCGATCGAGCACAAGATGGGCATTCACGCCAACGCCACCTGCGTCATGAACTACGACGGGGCGACCGGTTTCCTGATCGGCGCCGAAAACCGCGGCCTCAACGCCATGTTCGTGATGATGAACGAGGCCCGGCTGATGGTCGGCCTGCAGGGCATTGCCGTTGCCGAAATCGCCTATCAGAATGCCGCAAACTACGCCCGCGAGCGCATCCAGGGCCGCTCGCTCTCCGGTCCCAAGGCGCCGGACAGGAAGGCCGACCCGATCATCGTCCACCCGGATATCCGCCGCGCGCTGATGACGATCCGGTCCTTCAACGAGGCCGGCCGCGCCTTCCTGCTCTGGACGGCGCTGAAATCGGATATCGCCCACCGCGCCAGCGACGAGAAGGAACGCCAGACGGCCGACGATATTCTCGGCCTCGTCACGCCGATCCTCAAGGGCGTGATGACCGACAGGGGCTTCGACCACGCCGTCATGGCCCAACAGGTCTTCGGCGGCCACGGCTATATCGAAGAAAACGGCATGAGCCAGTATGTGCGCGATGCCCGCATCGCCATGATCTATGAAGGGGCGAACGGCATCCAGGCGCTCGATCTCGTCGGCCGCAAGCTGGCGCTGAACGGCGGCCGCGCCGCCATGGCGCTCTTCAAGGAGATCGGCGATTTCTGCGAGGAAAACCGTGCTGACGAGCAGCTGAGCTTCTTCACCAAGCACCTGAAGAAGGGCTTGAACGACGTCCAGGGCGCGACCATGTGGTTCATGCAGAACGCCATGGCCAAGCCCGACAATGCCGGTGCCGGTTCGACCGATTACATGCACCTCTTCGGCCTCGTCGTTCTCGGCTACATGTGGGCGCGCATGGCCAAAGCCGCCAACGAACGCCTTGCCGCCGGCGACGCACGCGAGGATTATCTGAGGAACAAGCTGATCACGGCGAAATTCTTCATGGAGCGCATCATGCCCGAGACCGCCTTGCGCAAGGCCCGCATCGAAACCGGCGCCGACACGATGATGGAACTGGCCGCCGAAGCCTTCTGATGGGAGCCCTTCTCCACGCAGGGGAGAAGGTGGCCCGAAGGGCCGGATGAGGGGGCCGCAAGCGCAGTCGTCTCCGGTTTCTGCCGGCCGGAAGAAAGACATTCACCGGCGCGTCCGCGCCGCCAGGGAGATGAGACAATGACCGAGGTTTTCATTTACGATCACGTCCGCACGCCCCGCGGCCGCGGCAAGAAGGATGGCTCACTCCATGAAGTGCCGTCCGTGCGCCTTGCGGCCAAGACGCTGGAAGCGATCCGCGACCGCAACGGGCTGAACACCGAAACGGTCGACGACATCATCATGGGCTGCGTCGATCCGGTCATGGATGCCGGCGCCGTCATCCCCAAGGCCGCCGCGTTTGAGGCCGGTTATTCCACCAGGGCGCCCGGCATGCAGATCTCCCGCTTCTGCGCCTCCGGCCTCGATGCCGTCAATTTCGCCGCCGGCAAGATCGCGCAAGGGGCAGACGATATCGTCATTGCCGGCGGCGTCGAAAGCATGTCGCGCGTCGGCCTCGGCATGTCCGGCGGCGCCTGGTTCATGGACCCTTCGGTGAATTTTCCGGCCTATTTCATGCCGCAGGGCGTCTCGGCCGATCTCATCGCCACCAAATACGGTTTCTCGCGCGACGATGTCGATGCCTATGCCGTCGAAAGCCAGAAGCGGGCGGCCAATGCCTGGAACAACGGCTGGTTCAAGAATTCCGTCATCCCGGTCAAGGACCAGAACGGCCTGACCATCCTGGCCCATGACGAGCACATGCGCCCCGGCACCGACATGCAGGCGCTCGCCTCGCTCAATCCCTCCTTCCAGATGCCCGGCGAAATGGGCGGCTTCGAAGCCGTCGCCATCCAGGCCCATCCAGAGGTCGAGCGCGTCAACTATGTCCACCATGCCGGCAATTCCTCCGGCATCGTCGACGGCGCCGCAGCCGTCCTGCTCGGCTCGAAGGCCGGGGGAGCAAGCATGGGCCTGAAGCCGCGCGCCCGCGTCAAGGCCTTCGCCAATATCGGCTCGGATCCTGCCCTGATGCTGACCGGCCCCGTCGATGTCACCGAAAAGCTTTTGAAGCGCACGGGCATGACGCTTGCCGATATCGACCTTTTCGAGCTCAACGAGGCCTTCGCCGCCGTCGTGCTGCGCTACATGCAGGCCTTCGAGATCGGACACGACCGGATCAACGTCAACGGCGGCGCGATCGCCATGGGCCATCCGCTCGGCGCGACCGGCGCCATGATCCTCGGCACCGTGCTGGACGAACTGGAGCGCCGCGACCTCAACACCGCGCTTGTCACCCTCTGCATCGGCGCCGGCATGGGCACGGCAACCGTCATCGAACGCGTCTAAGGGAGAGAGACGATGAGCTACACCAATTTCACCGTCGAGACCGATGCCGACGGTATCGCCCTTGTCACCTGGGACATGCCCGGCAGGTCGATGAACCTCTTCACCCAGGAGGTGATGGACGAGCTCGACGCCATCGTCGATGCGACCGTCGCCGACGGCGCCGTCAAGGGCGTCGTCATCACCTCGGGCAAATCCTCCTTCTCGGGCGGCGCCGATCTCTCGATGATCAAGGCGATGTTCTCCTTCTATCAGCAGGAGAAGGCCGCCGATCCCGAGGGCGCCGCGCAAAAACTCTTCGATCTCGTCGGCCGCATGACCGGTCTCTACCGCAAGCTCGAAACCTGCGGCAAACCCTGGGTCTCGGCCATCAACGGCACCTGCATGGGCGGCGCCTTCGAAATGTCGCTCGCCTGCCACGGCCGCGTCGCCTCCAATGCGAAGAGCGTCAAGATCGGCCTGCCGGAAGTCAAGGTCGGCCTCTTCCCCGGCGCGGGCGGCACGCAGCGCGTCGCGCGCCTGACCGATGCCCAGTCCGCCCTGCAGATGATGACGACGGGCCAGTCGCTGAACGCCTCGCGCGCCAAGGCCATGAACCTCGTTCATCAGGTGGTCGAGCCGGATCAGCTGATCCCGGCCGCCAAGCAGATGATCAAGGATGGCCTGAAGCCTGTCGCCCCCTGGGACGAAAAGGGCTTCAAGGTGCCCGGCGGCGGCATCTGGACGCCGGCCGCGGCCCAGCTCTGGCCGGCCGCGCCCGCCATCCTGCGCCGCGAGACGGCCGGCAACTATCCCGCCGCGCTCGCCATCCTGAAATGCGTCTACGAGGGCCTGCAGCTGCCCTTCGATACGGCGCTGAAGATCGAGCAGCGTTATTTCACCCAGGTGCTGCGGACCACCGAAGCCTTCTCGATGATCCGCTCGCTCTTCATTTCCATGCAGGAGCTCGGCAAGGGCGCCCGCCGCCCGGCCGGTGTGCCGAAGAGCGAGCTGAAGAAGGTCGGCGTCGTCGGCGCCGGCTTCATGGGCGCCTCGATCGCCTATGTCACGGCTGCCGCCGGTTTCGATGTCACCCTCATCGACCGCGATATCGAAGCCGCCACCAAGGGCAGGGGCGTCGGCGAAGGCCTCGTCAAGGATTCCATTGGTAAGGGTCGTCTTACCCAGGAGGAGGGTGCCGCGCTTCTCTCCCGCATCACGCCCTCTGCCGACTACGGCGATTTGAAGGATGCCGATCTCGTCATCGAAGCGGTCTTCGAAGACCGTGCCGTCAAGAAGGCGGTCATCGAACAGGTGGAAGCCGTCATCCCGCAAACCACCATCTTCGCCTCCAATACCTCGACCCTGCCGATCACGGGCCTTGCCGAAAATTCGAAGCGGCCCGACCAGTTCATCGGCGTGCATTTCTTCTCGCCGGTCGAGAAGATGATGCTGACGGAAGTCATTCTCGGCAGAAAGACGGGCGACAAAGCGCTCGCCGTCGCCCTGGATTATGTCGCCGCGATCAGGAAAACCCCCATCGTCGTCAACGATACCAGAGGCTTCTTCGTCAACCGCTGCGTCTTCCGCTACATCCACGAAGCCTACGACATGCTGATCGAAGGCGTGCCGGCGGCGATGATCGAGAATGCCGCCAAGATGGCCGGCATGCCGGTCGGCCCGCTCTCGCTGAACGACGAGGTGGCGATCGATCTGTCGCAGAAGATCCTCAAGGCGACCGTCGCCGATCTCGGCCCGAAAGCCGTCGACGAACGCCACCTTGCCCTCATCAACCGGCTGGTGGACGAACTCGACCGCCGCGGCCGCAAGAACGGCAAGGGCTTCTACGAATACCCGGCCAAGCCCGCCAAAAAATTCCTCTGGCCCGAGCTGAAGACCCTCTATGCGCAGAAGCCGGCCGCCGAGATCGAC
Source organism: Hyphomicrobiales bacterium (assembly GCA_900471515.1). GTDB lineage: Bacteria > Pseudomonadota > Alphaproteobacteria > Rhizobiales > Rhizobiaceae > Rhizobium. The sequence continues at coordinate 121,759 of UCFC01000015.1, forward strand.
GTCGAGATCCTGAAGCAGCGCTTCCTGGTGACGATCGCGCTCGAGGCCGCCCGCACCATGGAGGAGGGCATCGTCACCGACCCGCGCGAGGCCGATGTCGGCTCCATCCTCGGCTTCGGTTTCGCGCCCTATACCGGCGGTGCGCTGAGCTATATCGACGGCATGGGCGTGAAGGCCTTCGTGGACCTTGCCGAAAAGCTGGCCGCTGCCTATGGCGACCACTTCAAGCCGACACCGCTCCTGAAGGACATGGCCGCCAGGGACGAAACCTTCTACGGCCGCTTCGACCCCTATCCGGCTGCCGGCAAGGCGGCATAGACAGTCCGCAAACGGAGGGCACGGAGCCCTCCACCAACCACTCGACCTGGGCGGAGCCATGAGGCTCGATCCATCCTCTGACTCTCAGGGGAGAAAAGGGTATGCAGTGTCGTTTCTGCGTCGTCAACGGCATCCGCTACTATGTCTCTTTGCCTCTGCGGGGAGAGGGTTAGCGTGACCCGGGCGGATGCTGCAGCGGAACTTCGCGATGTCGAGAACAAGCAGGCCGAGCTCGTCGAGAAGGAAGTCGCGGCCGCAGATCAGCTGAAACACATCGAAATCAGGGCGCCTATTGGCGGCGCGGTTCACCAACTTTCGGTCCATACGGTGGGCGTCGTCGTCTCTGCTGCGGAGACGCTGATGGAGATCGTTCCTAATCGCACCGCGTTGACGGTGGAGGCCCGGATAGCGCCCCGGAACATCGACCAGCTTATGGTCGGCCAACCTGCTACCTTGCGATTGACCGCTTTTAGCAGAAACACCACGCCGCAGCTGGTGGGTTCGTTGGCGCGCGTTTCTGCGGATCTGGAAATCGATCAGAAGACAGGCGCAGGTTACTACCGCGCGGCCGTGACTATCCCTGATGCCGAAGTTCAGAAATTGCGCGGCCTTGCACTCGTATCCGGCATGCCCGTGGAAACGTTCATCCGAACAGGGGACCGCACGGTGCTGTCCTATTTTATCAAGCCGATCCGGGACCACGCGAGCCGCGTCTTCCGGGAGGACTAATCGCGAAACATGGCGAGCCGGCAGCTCGCCCTCGAATACCGACGCTTCATGCCATCGGCACGAGGCTGGGGCAGTCGCGCGGGTCGCTCGGTCCGCGGGAGTTCCATGTCAACGGATAGAATCTTATGCGGTGCGTTGCGTCGGCGATATCATCATTCTCTCATTGAAGAATTCGATGCTGACATCGGTGGAGTTCGCAAATTCACCCGTGAATTTTGCCGTAATCGTGTCGTCGCTATCTTTGAAAGAAACTGTCAGGCTGCCGTCATCGTTGCGGCTGACAACCGTCTTTTCTCGCGCTCCTTCGGCTCCGCCGCCGAAATTGCGGCGGATTTCCAGAGGCTTGTTGGTCTCGACACTATCGTGGCCATCGCCCTTGTTAAAGGACATAATAGCCCGCTCTTCGACCTGAAAGACCAGGTTGTCGTCGCCCGTTCCCCCAGATACTTCGGCGGTTTTTCCGATGGCCGTGATCTTGTCATTGCCTGCACCGCCTCCGGCTCCTGCATAGGTTCCCCCGTGGACGGTAATCTCGTCGTCGCCGTCGCCGCCGCCAGCATTGGCACTGTCGGCGTCAACCGTGATCTTGTCATTGCCGGCACCTCCAGTTGCGCCGTCGACGCGGCCTTTGGCCGTTATCGAAATAATGTCGTTTCCGCCGCCGCCGTCGGCAACCCACACATCAGTAGCGCTCGTGATGCCAATCTCATCATCTCCGTCTCCGCCATAGGTTCGGTCTACCCCCGCAATGTAGTTTTCGTCCCGTGATCCAGACGAGCTGTTAATGATGATCTTGTCATTGCCCGCTCCGCCATAGGTGCGATCGACATTGCCGTGGCTTTCAATAGTGACTGAATCATCCCCGTCACCCGCCGAAACTTGAGTGACCGAGGTCATCATTACGTCGCCCTGATAGAAATAAGCGCCTGACGTTCTGATATTGATGGTGTCGTTGCCGGCGCCGGTGCTGGCACCCGCTTGGGTGGCTGATATCGAGACGGTGTCGTTGCCGTCGCCAGTCCCAACCCCTGCCTGACCGTCTTCGGCCTCGACCTTCACGGTGGCATTGCCCATTGCATCGAGCAGGACTTCCAGGAGTCGCGATTTCGTTTCGTTACCGGTATCTGGTGCGAAACTGAGCGTGGCTGTAGCGGATATGGTCTTTGTCTCGCCCTTTTCATCCGCCGGTGTTTGCAAAAGTTTGAGTGCGTATTCCTGCTTTGTAAGTGCGTTCACAGACAGCTTGTTTTCGATCAAGGTCGCCTCCAGCCAATTGTATTTCAGCGTTGTTGATTGCGATCTTGTACACGTTTTGCTTGTCTGGGGCTTGAATGCAAAGATCGAGGATTGTCGGACAGTGGTACTCTGAAGCAGCTACAATTGCGTAGGTCGCATTTAAGGGCAAACCTGCGCATGCAGGCAGTCGTTTCACTGTGTCGGGCTCGGTCTGATTGATCGACATACCGGAAGTTCCACCGCCTCAACGCCCATCACGCATGAAGAATTAGGCTCGCACGATCGTTGGGGCACGTTCGCTGAACAGTTGGTGAAACCGGTGGATGGCTGGGCGGCCATATCTTGCCCTTGCCCTATTGCGCGGCCGCTTCGAAGCTTTCTCCGGCCGAAACGTTTTGGGCGAGCCGCGCAACGGCGGCCGGCCCGTCATGGGCGGCAATCCAGCGGTCCACGCGGCAGGCCGCCCGCGCGTAGAGTTCCTGCGTGCGTGCCGTCTCCACCCAGGCGCTGCGCGTCGTCGGCATGTCGCCGCCGGGTTCGATCAGGCAGCGGTCGCCATTGCCGGCCTGCCGCAGATAGCGCGGGTCGGCGGAGATGTCGGCGGCAAGGCCTTCGTCGAACCATTGCGGAATGGCCCTGTTCCAGGTCTTCACCAGTCCCAGCCGGCTGTGCAGCTCGATATGCGAGAGTTCGTGGGCGGCAATCACGTCGCTCGTGCCGCGCGGCGAAAGAAACAGCGCCCAGTCGAGGATCGCCTGCCCGCGCGAGCCGCCACCGATCGGCTGATAACAATCCTCGCTCTTGCAGATCAGGATGCGAGGCCTGCCGTCAAGCGCACCGTAAAAATCCGCCACGCGTTCGCGCGCGGCCGCAACGACGGCTTGCGCCTGCTCGCGTTCCCTGGCGCTCATGGTCTTTTCCACGTAGATGCCGTTGCCGAGCCCCGTGAACCCATAGCAGTAAGGGCAGGCGACAGCCGCAGCAGCAGGATAGGCGAAAGCCGTGCCCGCAACGGCAAGGACAAGAAAGGCCGCAAGGCCGATGACGATTTTCATGAGCGCTCCTCCGCGAGATGATCGCGACGGTGGAACCGGAAATCGCCATTTCCGTGGCCGGTCGCCGGCGGAAAATGGCAAGGGATCGCACACCGCATTCTCGCCTGCCTCACAAATCTCTCGCCGGGCGCCTATATGCCTGTCTGGAATCATGACAAAAGGCGTGCAGGGCACCCTTCAGTTTAAGCGATGGAATCATGAAAAAGATCGGTTTTCTCTCCTTCGGGCATTGGACGCCCTCGCCGCAATCCCAGACGCGATCGGCAGGCGATACGCTGCTGCAGTCGATCGATCTTGCCGTCGCCGCCGAGGAACTGGGCGCGGATGGCGCCTATTTCCGCGTCCATCATTTCGCCCGCCAGCTTGCCTCGCCCTTCCCGCTGCTGGCCGCCGTCGGCGCGCGCACCAGCCGCATCGAGATCGGCACGGCGGTCATCGACATGCGCTACGAGAACCCGCTCTACATGGCCGAAGATGCCGGCGCGGCCGATCTGATTGCGCGCGGGCGCCTGCAGCTCGGCATCAGCCGCGGCTCGCCGGAGCAGGTCATCGATGGCTGGCGCTATTTCGGCTACAACCCGCCGGAGGGCCAGAGCGATGCCGATATGGGCCGCCGCCATGCCGAAGTCTTCCTCGAAGTGCTGAAGGGCGAAGGTTTCGCCGAGCCCAATCCGCGGCCGATGTTTCCCAATCCGCCCGGCCTCCTGCGCCTCGAGCCGCATTCGGCCGGCCTGCGCGAGCGCATCTGGTGGGGTGCCGGCTCGAATGCCACGGCCGTCTGGGCCGCCAGGCTCGGCATGAACCTGCAGAGCTCGACGCTGAAGGACGACGAGACCGGCGAAGCCTTCCATATCCAGCAGGCCAAGCAGATCCGCGCCTATCGCGCGGCCTGGAAGGAGGCCGGCCATCAGCGCGAGCCGCGCGTTTCCGTCAGCCGCAGCATCTTCGCGCTGGTCAACGATCGCGACCGCTCCTATTTCGGCTATGGCAATGAGGGCCAGGACAAGATCGGCTTCATCGACGAGAACACGAGAGCGATCTTCGGCCGCTCCTATGCCGCCGAGCCCGACGCCCTCGTCGAGGAGCTGAAAAGGGACGAAGCGATCGCCGAGGCCGATACGCTGCTGCTGACCGTCCCCAACCAGCTCGGCGTGGAATACAATGCCCACGTCATCGAATCGATCCTGAAATATGTCGCCCCGGCGCTCGGCTGGCGGTGATCGTCTCGGGCGACGGTCCTATGCCGTCGCCGTCTGCTTTGCTGCGCGCAAGGCCATCAGTCCGGCAAGGCTGACGAGTACGATTGCCGTGGCGTAGATATCGGTGGTCAGGCCGTAGCCGATCGATTTGACCAGGAAGCCGGCAAGGATCGCCGGCAGGCTGAAGGCCAGATAGCTCTGGACATAGAAGGCCGAAAGCAGGCCGGCGCGCTCCTCCGGCCTGGCAAGCGGCATGATCGTGCCGATCGAGCCGAGGAAGTTGGTGCCGAAACCGGCGCCGGTCAAAAGCGTGCCGACCAGCAGCAGCGGCACGCTGGCAAGATGCACGCCGCCGACCACCGTCGCGATGCCGGCTGTCTGGGAGGCAACGCCGAAGACGAGATTGGCCTTCGGGCGGCGGCTGCGCCGAAGGAAAACGGCGATTGCCCCGGACAGCATCAGCGCTGCGACCACAGCCCCGCCCGTCAGCGGCGCCCGGCTGCCGGTGGTGGAGGCAACCAGCGAGGGCACGAGCGACAGGTAGAAGCCGCCGAGCGTCCAGTTGGCGATATTGATCGGCGTCACCAGCGACAGCGGCTTGCGCACCTGCGGCGGAATGAAAACCGCAGGCTTCAGCGCGTTGAGGATGCCGGGCCGCATGCCGCCGGTTTCGCGCATCAGCCACAGCGCAAAGGCCTGCACGGCAAAGGCGGCCAGCAGCAGCGCATAGACGAGATGCAGCGGTTCGGGTCCGTACTGGATCAGCGCGCTGGTGCCGATGGCGCCGATCGCCATGCCGGAGAGCGGCGCGAGCGAGTTGACGATCTGCCCCTTTGCCCGGTCGATATCGACAAGGGCCGCACCGAGCGAGGCGCCGGCAATGCCTGTCGCAAGCCCCTGCACGATGCGCGCCGCGATCAGCCATTGCGGCCCGCTGGCGAGGCAAAACAGCGCCATGGCGATGATTTCGAGCACCAGCGCGCCGAAAATGACGGGGCGCCGCCCGAGGTGATCGGAGATCGAGCCGGCAATCAGGAGGGCCGCCAGCAGCGCGAAGGCGTAGACGGCGAAGATCACCGTGATGAGGATGGGCGAGAGGGCGAATGTTTCCTGATAGATGCGGTAGAGCGGCGTCGGCGCCGCCGAGGCGCCGAAGAAGATGGCAAGCGTCAGCGCATGGAAGCCCATGGGAGACGAATTCCGGATAGATTCGCGAGCGCCGGCCATGTAAGCTCCTTAAGGCTAATTCGTTGCGTTAGCCCCATCTAGGCGAGGTGCGGCTTAAAAGCAAATAATTTGCGTTAATGGATCGATGAAAGTTTCTGAACTGTTTGTGCCGGAGCCGTTTCAGCGAAAATGCGCAGCGCTTTTGCGATAACGACATGTAAGGACAAAAGCCTAAAATGCGGCGCGCGAATCTGAGAGAACGCGGCCTGCGTCAGGTGAAGAAAGTTGGGTTTGGAATGGCAGTGAAAGAGAATGTCCGTCCGGGCGGCAGAAGTGCGCGTGTCCAGGCTTCCGTGCATGCCGCCGTGCGTGCGCTTCTTGCGGAGATGAGCCGGCCGGAGATCACCGTTCCGTTGATCGCGGCGCGGGCGGGCGTGACCCCGTCCACCATCTATCGCCGCTGGGGCGACCTGCAGGAATTGCTGGCCGATGTCGCCGTCGAACGTCTCCGCCCCGATATGGAGCCGGTCGATACCGGAACCGGTGCCGGTGATCTGGAAGCCTGGGCCGAGCAATATGCGGAGGAAATGTCGTCCGGCCCGGGACGGGAATATGTGCGCGACGTGCTCGCCGCCCAGACATGCGACAATGCCAGCAAGTGCTGCAACTTCACCCGTCAGCAGATCGAGGCGATTGCCGGCCGGGCGAAGGCGAGGGGGGAGGCCTTTCCCGATATCGATGCGGTGATGGACCGTGTGGTCGCCCCCATCATGTACCGTATCCTGTTCGGCGACGCCCCGAGCGCCACCCGCGTCCGGGAGCTTGTCGTCCATCTTTTCGGCCGCCGCAAGGCCGCCTGACCTTCACTCCGCCGCGGTGCGCTTCAGGCCGGAAACCTGCGTGATATAGGCGCGCAGCGCAGCCGGACGCACCGGCTTGTGCTGAACGGCGATGCCGTGTTTCTCCGCCTCGGCCCGCACTTCCGGCGTCCTGTCGGCGGTGATGAGCAGGGCGGGAATGTCCGCGCCGAAATGCTGCCTGAGATGCAGGATCGCCTCGACCCCGGTTCCGTCGGCGAGATGATAGTCGGCGATGACGAGATCCGGCGGCTGCCGGCCCGAAAGCCTCTGGACGGCGGAAAGCGAATCCACGGCCTGCGTGTCGCAGCCCCATCCGTCGATCAGAAGCCGCATGCCTTCGAGGATCTTCGTTTCGTTGTCGATGCAGAGGATGCGCAATCCCTTCAGCGGCTGGGCCGGGCGGTCGGCGGGAGGGGTGGCGGCCGTCGCCTGCGCACTCCTGGAGACATCGAGCGGCATGAGGATGCGGAATTCCGTACCCTTGCCATGCGTCGAATGCAGCTCGACCTTGTGGCCGAGCACGCGGGCGATGCGGTCGACGATGGAGAGCCCGAGCCCGAGGCCCGACGCGGTCCTGGCGCCCTCGTCCAGCCGCGCGAATTCCTTGAACACGGTGCGGAATTTCGAAGGCGGAATGCCGATGCCGGAATCGATCACCTGGATCATCACCTGGTTGCCGTATCTCCGGACCCCGACCAGCACCTTGCCGCTGACCGTGTATTTGATGGCATTGGAAACGAGGTTCTGCACCAGCCGGCGCAGCAGGTTCGGATCGGAGCGGACCCGCAGCGAGGTCGGCATCACCACGAGCTTCAGCTTCTTTTCGCGGGCAATCGGCGCAAAATCGGTTTCGATACGCTCCAGAAGGTCGAAAAGCGGCACGGATGCCAGCCGTGGCCGCATGGCGCCGGTATCGAGCCGGGAAATGTCGAGCACGGCCCCGAGGATGGATTCGACCGATTCCAGCGCGGAATCGATATTGCGCACGATCGGGCCGTTTTCCGATTGCGCCATGCGCTCGACAAGCGCCGAGGAATAGAGCCGGGCGGCATTGAGCGGTTGCAGGATGTCGTGGCCGGCGGCGGCAAAGAAGCGGGTCTTGCCGATATTGGCCTCGTCCGCCGCCGCCCGCGCTTCGGCAAGCTCCCGGTTGACGCGGGTCAGTTCCGCGGTGCGCTCGGCCACACGCTGTTCCAGCGTCTCGTTGGCCTGTTTCAGCGCCCGGTCGGCCGCCACGCGCTGGGTGATGTCGGTGAAGGTCGCGACGATGCCCTTGTCCGGCATGGCGTTGGAGCGCACTTCGATGATGCGCTCGCCGCCGCCGAGCACGAGCGGGAAAGGCTTGTCGAGCGTCAGGAAATGCCGCACCGCCTGGCCCTGGTCGCCGGGGGCGATATCGCCGCGCTGGCTGAGGATATTGACGATCTCCGACAGCGGAAATCCGACCTGGCCGGCATTTTCAGGCAGGTCCAGCAATTGCCGGAAACGGCGGTTCCAGATCGTCAGCCGGTTGGAACTGTCGAAGACGGCAATGCCCTGGTCCATCTGCGACAGTGCGGTCTGCAGCATGTCCTGATTGTACTGCACCGCCTCGCTCGCCTGGTCGAGCAGCCAGGCCGTATCGGAAGACGCATCCTCGATCTTCTGCAGGATGAGCGAAAGCACGAGCCGCGCGGAAGACGAGCCGATGGCGCTGCCGAGAAGCTGTTCGGTGAAATGGATGAGCGCCATATCGGCCGGCTGGTCGTCCTCCAGCTTGCGCCCGGAGGTCTGCTCGTAGGTCGCAAGCGAGCGCTGCATGCGCTCCTCGCCGAGATAGCGGGCGATCGCCGTTTTCAGGTCGCCGACGCTGACGCGGGTCTTCCAGCCGCGCGTGGCAAATTGCGAGCGCGAATGGCGCTTCACGAAGATGCCGGCCTGGATGCGCTCCAGCGGTTTGGCGTTGCGCGTCAGCGAGCCGACGATGAAGGCGGCGCTGTTGATGAGCAGGCTCATCGCCGTCGCGTTGACCAGCGGATCGGCATCCGGGCCGGTAAAGAGCGTCGTGCCCGGAAGGATGAAGCCGAGGAAGCCGCTTGCCACATAGGAATAGTCCGGGCCGCCGAACGAAGGCAGGAACAGGAGGTAGAGCCAGACGATGAAACCGGAGGTCAGGCCGAGAATGGCGCCGCGCGCGTTCGCCCGCCGCCAGATCATGCCGCCGAAGAGGGCGGGCGCAATCTGCGCGATCGCGGCAAAGGAAAGCAGGCCGATCGAGGCGAGCCCCGCCGTGCTGTCGGTCGAGCGGTAATAGGCGTAGCCGAGCAGCAGCACGGCGAAAATGGCGCTGCGGCGGATGTTGAGCAGGCTCTTTGCGAAATCGTCGCGCTGGCTTGCAAGCCCCGCGAGCTTGCGGCGCAGGAAGAACGGCATGACGATGTCGTTCGACACCATGATGGAAAGCGCCACGGAATCGACGATCACCATCGCGGTCGCCGCCGAAAAGCCGCCGATGAAGGTAATCAGCGAGACGACCGGCATCTGCCCCGTCAGCGGCAGCGAGAGCACGTAAAGGTCGCCATTGCCGTTGCCGCCGAAGGTCAGCAGCCCGCCGATCGCGACCGGCAGCACGAAGAGGTTGATGGCGATCAGGTAAAGCGGAAAGAGAAAGCCGGCGAGCCGCAGCTGCTTTGCCGTGCGGTTCTCGACGACGGTCACATGGAACTGGCGCGGCAGCATGATGATGGCAAAGGCCGAAAGCAGCGTCAGCGTGATCCACCGGCTGAGCGGCGTCTGATAGTCGAGCGCGGCCGTGACCAGCGCATTCTCCGACCCCTTCCGCCACAGGTCGCCCGGCCCGTCGAACAGGAACCAGATGACGCAGACGCCCGCCGTCAGGAAGGCGACGAGCTTCACCATCGATTCCATCGATACCGCAAGGATGAGCCCGTCCTGATGTTCCGTCGCGTCGGTGTGGCGGGTGCCGAACATGATGGCGAAGCAGGCGAGCACCAGCGTGACGATGAGGGGCAGGTCGAGGAAATAGAGGTTGCCGCTGCCGATGCCGTAGTCGGACGGGTTGACCATGGCCGTGACCGTCGCGGAAATGGATTTCAGCTGCAGCGCGATATAGGGAATGGTGCCGATGAGGCAGATCAGCGCCACGATGGTCGCGACGGTGGAATTCTTGCCGTAGCGTGCGGCGATGAAATCGGCGACGGATGTCAGCTTCTCGGCCTTGGCAAGCTCGATGATGCGCCTCAGGAGCGGCATGCCGAGCGTGAAGACGAGGATCGGTCCGATATAGATGCCGGCAAATTCCAGCCCGTGATGGGCAGCCAGGCCCACGCCGCCGAAATAGGTCCAGGACGTGCAGTAGATCGCCAGGCTGAGCGCATAGACCACGGGCCGGCCGCCTTCCGGCACGCCGAACTTGCGGCTGCGGCGGTCGCCGTAGCTTGCCACTGCGAAAAGCAGCAGAAGGTAAGCCAAGGCAAACGCAAATATGACCCAGCCTGGAAGCATCGACCCTCCGCCGGCGGATTGTCCGCCATCCTCCCGGAACATATCCGAGATTAGGGCAATTCAGCAGGTTTGGAAATTCCCGCGCTCTTGGTCTTAAGTTCTACGCGGATGGGGACAGGGGCCGAATATTTCCAATTGCCGATTGATTAATTGAAATGGAGGTGTAGCTAATAAATCAACGGCATGTCTTTGAAAATGCATCAAGGGGAGACGGATCGGATGCTCAACGAGTTCAAAGCTTTCATCGCCCGCGGCAATGTCATGGACCTCGCGGTCGGCGTCATCATCGGCGGCGCCTTCGGCGGCATCGTCAGATCTCTGGTCGAAGATATCATCATGCCGATCGTCGGCGCGATCTTCGGCGGTTTCGACTTCTCCAACTACTTCATTCCGCTGTCCTCCAAGGTCACTGCGGTAAGCCTTGCGGAGGCCCGTGGCCAGGGTGCCGTTTTCGCCTACGGCAACTTCATCACCGTCCTCATCAATTTCCTGATCCTCGCCTGGATCATCTTCCTCATGGTCAAGGCGGTGAACACGCTGCGCGAGCAGGTCGAGCGCAAGGAAAAGGAAGCGCCGGCAGAGGTTCCGCCGCCGCCGGCCGATGTCGCGCTGCTGACGGAAATCCGCGACCTTCTCGCCCGGCGCCCGGCGGTCTGATCTGGCGGTCTGATCCGGCCGCGAGCGCTTCCGCTCCGGCCGGGCTCATCCATCACGAAAATCGATATGCCATCACGCATTGTCATGGGATTTGCGCATGCAAATCCGCTATGAAGGCGTGAACCGGAGATATGCATGTCGATTATAAGCAGCCTCAGCCCGCGCGCCGTCGCCGCGCCAGAAAGCGGGATCGTCGAAGTCGTCAACTATGCCCGCGGCCGTGAAGGCCTGCTGCCGCTCTGGGTCGGCGAGGGCGACCTTCCCACCCCCGATTTCATCAATCAGGCCGCCATGCAGGCGCTCGCCGCCGGTGAAACCTTCTATACCTGGCAGCGCGGCATCCCCGAACTGCGCCAGGCCCTGTCTGACTACTATGTCAGGCATTTCGGCATCCGCCTGCCGGTGGAGCATTTCTACGTCACCGGCTCCGGCATGCAGGCGATCCAGATCGCCGTCCAGGCGCTGACCTCGCCCGGCGACGAGTTCGTCTACCTGACACCCGCCTGGCCCAACATCGCCGCCGCCCTCGAAATCGCCGGCGCCCGCTCGGTCGGTGTGACGCTGCAGTTCGAAGGCGGCACCTGGGCCGTCGACCTTGACCGTATCGAAGCGGCGATCACGCCGAAGACCCGCGGCCTCTTCGTCAATACGCCGTCGAACCCGACCGGCTGGACGGCGACCAGGAAGGATCTGGCCGATATCCTGGCGCTCGCGCGCAGGCACGATCTCTGGATCATGGCGGACGAGATCTATGCGCGTTATTTCTATGCCGGCGGCCGCGCGCCCTCCTTCCTCGACGTCATGGAACCGGCCGACAAGATCGTTTTCGTCAACTCCTTCTCCAAGAACTGGTCGATGACCGGCTGGCGCGTCGGCTGGATCGTCGCCCCGCCCGAAACCGGCCAGGTGCTGGAAAACCTCATCCAGTATTCGACCTCCGGCGTGGCGCAGTTCATGCAGAAGGGCGCGGTCGCGGCCCTCAACGAGGGTGACGCCTTCGTCCAGTCGAATATCGACAAGGCGACCCGCGCGCGCGATATCCTCTGCGATGCGCTGATCGCCACCAACCGCGTCGAAACGCTGAAGCCGGATGGCGCGCTCTACGCTTTCCTCAAGATCGACGGCGTCACCGACAGCCGGAAGGCCGCGATCGACATCGTCGACAAGACCGGCGTCGGCCTTGCCCCCGGCACTGCTTTCGGTCCCGGCGGCACGCTCTTCCTGCGCGCCTGTTTCCTGCGCGACCCGGCGCAGGTCACGGTCGCGGCCGAACGGCTCTGCGACTATATTCTCAAGCTTTAAGCGGAACGGCGCATCGCTTCCGGCAGCACCGGAAGCAGCGTCACGTTGCGGCCCTCGACAATGATGACTTCGCCGTCCCGCAGCGGCTGAAAGGGCATATCGGCCTCCTCCAGGAAGCCGGCCGCCCTTTCGGCAGCTTCGGCCTCGTCATGCGCCGAGCGATAATGCGGGACGATGGAGAAATCGACGAGGCCAAGCCCGTCCCAGAGGATGCCCTCGTCATAGCCCGGCGCGAGCAGATGCGGATCGTCCATGATGTCGATGCCCTTGAGCGAGGGCGTCGCCACGACCGCCCCGGCGCTGAAGCCGCCATAGACGAGCGCATCCGCGCGCAGCAATTCCCCGATGACGCGATCGAAGCCGCTCTGCCGCATGGCCCGCCGCAGAAGAAAGGCATTGCCGCCGACCGCCCAGACGAGATCGACACCGGCGAGCGTTTTTTCGAGCGCTTGCGGCTGTCCGAAATAGTCCCGCAGGTCGAGTTCTTCCGCCTCGATGCCCCAATCGGCAAGCTCTTCCCTGGGGTCGTAGATATTGGCCGCATAGGCACGGCGCGCCCCGGAGGGAACGAAGTCCAAGGCGTTCTGGATGACGGCGGCGCGACGCCCGCCGTTGAGAAGCTTTCGGAGCCGGAAGGCGCTGGCTCCGAGCCGGTAGGATGACAGGTAGAGCCTCATTGTTGGCCCTCCCGGTTCCGGAGGGGCAGGTTGCAGGCGGATCTTGAACGGTTTGGTGCCACGAGAAGTCCTTTGCATGGGGCGGACATCGGGGCCTGAAACAGAAAACCCCGCGCGTGTCCGGCGGGGTTGGGTCGGGTGAAATGAACAGTTTCAGGTCACAAGCCGACGCCCCCACCGCAAAGGGTGGTCGTCATGCCCATCGTCATGGCCTGGAACGCAAACTTGTTCATGCCGCCACTCTGCCCCGCGGCGTGCCTGATGTCAATGAGGCGAAAACGAGAGGTTGCGAGAGGTTTTCGTCTCAAAACCGGCTGTCCGATAAAATTGTAGCAAAGCCCGAAATGGGCCTCTAACCACATGTCGAAACATACTGGCCGCAAAGGCTTTCCGAGGCGGTTTGATAACAAAATCGGAAAGGAAAACCCCGTTCTGATGCTCCCGAAAAAGATAAAACAGGGAATGCAGACATGGCGGTTCTGGTTACAGGTGGGGCTGGATATATCGGCAGCCACATGGTTTGGACGCTGCTGGATGCCGGTGAAGACGTCGTCGTGCTCGACCGGCTCTCCACCGGCTTTCGCTGGGCCGTGGCTCCGGCCGCGCGCTTCTATCTCGGCGATGTCGCCGATCCGGACGTCTTGAAAAAGATCTTCATCGAGAACGATATCGAGGCGATCATCCATTTCGCCGGCTCCGCCGTCGTGCCGGCCTCGGTCTCCGACCCGCTCTCCTACTACGACAACAATTCCGGCAAGACGCGCGCGCTCCTGAGCGCGGCCATCAAGGCGCACGTCCGCAATTTCGTCTTCTCCTCGACCGCAGCCGTCTACGGTCAGCAGAAAGGGTCCGCTCCGGTCAAGGAGACGGCGCCGCTCAACCCGGAAAATCCCTACGGCCAGTCCAAGCTGATGACCGAGACGATGCTGCGCGATGCCGCCGCCGCCTATGATTTCGACTATGTGGCGCTGCGTTATTTCAACGTCGCCGGCGCCGATCCGCAGCTGCGCACCGGCCAGTCCACCGCGGGCGCGACCCACCTCATCAAGGTCGCCTGCGAGGCCGCACTCGGCAAGCGCGACAGCATTTCCGTCTACGGCATCGACTACCCGACCCATGACGGCACCGGCGTGCGCGACTACATCCATGTGAGCGACCTGACGGCGGCGCATCTGAAGGCGCTGCAGCATCTGCGCAAGGGCAAGGGGCCGCTCGTCGCCAATTGCGGCTACGGTAACGGCTATTCGGTGCTCGACGTGCTCAACATGGTCACGCGCCTGAACGGCCATTCCTTCAAGATCCAGATGGCGCCGCGCCGGCCGGGCGATGCCGCAAGCGTCGTTGCCGACGCAACGCTTGCCCGCCGCGTGTTGGACTGGGCGCCGCAATACGATTCGCTCGAAACCATCGTCCGAAGCTCACTCGATTGGGAGATCTTCCTGATGAACAGGAGTGTCGACGACCTGCACAGCATCCATCGCGCCCTGGCTGCGGCATCCTTCTGAGATGCGGTCGGCCGCAACCGGATATTTACCATCGCCGCCGGAAGGCGGGCTGCCTGACGTTACGTGAATAAGGAACAATCAAGCTTTCTCTGGCTCGTTTGCGCCAAGGGAAAAGGGATCATGAAGAACTTCTTAGCCTCGCTACGGCTGCAAAAGGACAATCCGAAGTTTCTGGTGGCACAGTTCAAGGCTCTGTCGTCGCAGATCCCGATTCTATACGTTCTTCTCGTCATCAACGCGCTGGCCGTGGCCATCACCCACATCAAGTCGGCGCCGCTCTGGCTGTCTCTCTACATTCCCGTCGGCCTCAGCATCGTCTGTGTCTTCCGCCTCTGCTGGTGGGAGATTTCGGGCAAGGAAAACGTCACGCCCGAGCGGGCGCTGCGCCTGATGAAGGTGACGCTGGTCGGCGCCGCACTCCTGACGGTCGGCTTCGGCGGCTGGGCGATTGCGCTTTATCAATATGGCGATGCATCGCAGCAGGGCCAGATCGCCTATTTCCTCGTCGTGACCGGCATATCCTGCGTCTTCTGCCTGATGCACCTGCCGCTCGCCGCGGCAATCACCACGGTCATCACCTTCACGGCCATGGTCGTGACCTTCCTCTTTTCCGGCAACCCGGTTTTCGTCGCGACCGCCGTCAGCGGCCTTTTCCTGGTGCTGCCCTTCCTGCGCGTCATCAACAGCTACTTCCAGAATTTCGCCCATCTGGTGCGGCTTGCGGAAGAACTCAAGCAGAAGCAGGCCGAAGCCGAGGAACTGAACCTCGTCAACAGCCGCAATGCCCTGCAGGACCAGCTGACCGGGCTTGCCAACCGCCGCAGCTTCTTCCTGTCGCTCGAAAGGATGCTGCAGGCGGACCCGGCTTCGCCGCCCGTCATCGGCATCATCGATCTCGACGGCTTCAAGCCGGTCAACGACGTTTTCGGCCATGCCGCCGGCGATATCGTGCTGAAGGAAACGGCGCGCCGCTTCGTCTCGCTGGTCGGCGACCAGGGCGTCGTCTCGCGCCTCGGCGGCGATGAATTCGGCATCATCTTTCCTCGCGACATGACGCTGAGGGCCGTCTCCGATCTCGGCATAGGCCTGTGCGCGGCCGTTCGCGAACCCTATGAAATTCCCGACGGCTCGGTGCGTGTCTCCGGTTCCTGCGGCATCGTCTATCCGGACGCGGGTGAATACAGTGCCGAGGATCTTTACGAGAAGGCGGATTTTGCCCTCTATCAGATGAAGAGCAAGCGCACCGGCGGCGTCGAACTCTTCTCGCCCGAGCATGAGAAGATCCTGACGCAGCGCTATCTGATCGAGCTGGAGCTGCAGGCGGAGAATTTCGCCCGGGAATTGAAGCTCGAATACCAGCCGATCGTCGAACTGCGCAGCGGCCGCGTCGTCGGTTTCGAGGCGCTCGCCCGCTGGGACAGCGCGCGCTTCGGCCGTATCAGCCCGGATGCCTTCATCCCCGCCGCCGAACGCACCGCCGTCATCGGCCGCGTGACGCGCATCCTCTTCGGCCAGGCGCTGGACGCCCTGAAAGTCATGCCGCCGCACCTGCGCGTCTCCTTCAACCTGTCGGCCCGCGACATATGCGACCATGAAACCTCGATGGCGCTGCTTGCCATGATCACGCGTTCCGGCGTCGATCCCGGGCGCATCGAATTCGAGATCACCGAGACGGCGCTTCTGTCGGACTTCGACACCGCCGATCAGGTGATCGGCGTGCTGCGCGCCGCCGGCATCTCGATCGCGCTCGACGATTTCGGCACCGGCTATTCGAGCTTGAGCCACATCCACCGCCTGGCCTTCGACAAGCTGAAGATCGACAAGGCCTTCGTGATGAATTTCGATCGCGACGCGCGCTGCATGAACATTACCCGCTCCGTCGCCAGCCTCTGCCAGAACCTCGGCATTGCTTCCGTGGCCGAAGGTGTCGAAAGCGAGGATGTGGCGGAATCGCTGAAGGCTCTCGGCGTCCGGCTGGCGCAGGGCTACTATTTTTCCCGGCCGTTGCCGCTGGAACTGGCGATAGACTACGTCTCCAGGCGCGATGTCGCCGTTTCGCGATCCATCTCGGCCTGATTGGATAGCCAGCCACTGGAACCTTGGCCCGACCGCGTTTATTCCTAATACCGGAGCGAGGTGGGATCATGGACAACGGCAATCAAAGCGAAGTCATCGTTGAACGGCGCGGTACGGCGGGCATCATCCGGCTGAACCGCCCAAAGGCCCTGAACAGCCTGACGATCCCGATGGTGCGCGCGATTGCCGCCGCCCTTGACGAGTTCGTCGCCGACCCGTCCGTGGCGAGCGTCGTCATCATGGGCGAGGGCGAGCGCGGCTTCTGCGCCGGCGGCGATATCCGCGCCATTCACATGAGCGGGCGCGCCGGCGACGGCCTGGCCGAAACCTTCTGGCGCGAGGAATTCCGCCTCAACCACAGGATCGCCAACTATCCGAAGCCCTATGTCGCGTTGATGGACGGCATCACCATGGGCGGCGGCGTCGGGCTTTCCAGCCACGGGCGCCATCGCATCGTCACCGAGCGCACCCGCCTTGCCATGCCCGAAACCGGCATCGGCTATTTTCCCGATATCGGCGCCACATGGCTGCTGCCCCACATGCCGGGCGAAAGCGGCACATGGATGGCCCTGACCGGGCTCGACATCAATGCCGCCGATGCAATCCATGCCGGACTTGCGGATTTCTTTGTTCCGTCCGCGCGTCTCGAAGAGGCCGTCCGGCAAGTCGCCGATCTGCCTGCAGGCAGTTCGTCCGATGATGTGGACGCGGCCCTGCGCCAACTTTCGCAGCAGCCGGGCGAGGGCAGGCTGCAGGCCAATGCCGCGATGATCGACCGTGCTTTCCACTTCAACAGCGTCGAGGACATCGTATCCGCCCTTGCCCGGGAGGAGGGCGAGTTCGCCGCCGAGACCCGCCGCGTGATGCTGACGCGTTCGCCAACCAGCCTCAAGCTCGCTTTGCGGCTCTTGAGGGCCGGGCGCCAGAGCCGCACGCTTGCCGAATGCCTGGCCCGCGAACTCGGCGCCTGCATGCATATCCTGCTTGGTGCGGATTTCTACGAGGGCGTCCGCGCAGCGGTCATCGACAAGGACCGCAATCCGAAATGGTCGCCGCCGACGATCGCGCTCGTCAACGATGAAATGATCGGCCGCTTCTTCGAACCGGCCAAACCGCCGCTTGCGCTCTGACCGGCCGCTTGGTCAGCGTCAACGCCACATGCCGCGCATGCGCGCGCCGACATCGATACGCACCTGCCGGGCCTGCTGGGCCGCCGCCGTCTCGGCCTTCGCCTGCGGCCAGCCGCAGACTTCGAAGAATTGCAGCAGGGTGGCTGGAATGAAACGGCTGCGCGATGCGTAGACATGCCGGTCGCCCTGCGAATTCTGCCCATAGGTGAAGAAGCGCTGCGGCACGACAAGGTCAAGACTGTCCTTGGCGCGCGTCATCGCCACATAGAGCAGCCGCCGCTCCTCCTCGATTTCAGCCGTCGTGCCGACTGCGAGATCGGAGGGGATGCAGCCGTCGATGACGTTCAGCATGAAGACCTTGGTCCATTCCTGCCCCTTGGCCGAATGGATGGTCGAAAGGATGAGATAGTCCTCGTCGAGCAGCGGCACGCCGGCCTGATCCGAGGTCGCATCGGGCGGATCGAGGGTCAGCTCCGTCAGGAAGCGCTCGCGCGAGGCATAACCGCCGGCGATCTGTTCGAGCTGGATGAGATCGGCGAGCCTTGTGCTCGCATCCTCGTGCAGCCGTTCCAGATGCGGCTCGTACCATTGCCGCACCAGCTCGATCTCCGCCGGCCAGCCGGCCTTGCCGGTCTTCAGCTCCTGCATGGTCGAGACGAAGGAGGTCCAGTCCTCGCCCGAACGCGGCGGGGCGGGCATGGCGGCAAGCGCCGTCATCGGGCTCGCATCCTCGGCCATATGGTCCAGCACCTTCTGCGCCGTGGAAGGCCCGATACCAGGCAGGATCTGCATCAGCCGGAAGCCTGCCACCCGGTCGCGCGGGTTCTGGGCAAAACGCAGCGCCGCCAGCATGTCCTTCACATGCGCGCTGTCGAGGAATTTCAGCCCGCCGAACTTCACGAAGGGAATGTTGCGGCGCGTCAACTCCACTTCCAGCGGGCCGCTATGGTGCGAGGCGCGGAAGAGCACGGCCTGGCTTTTCAGCTTCACGCCCTCTTCGCGATTGTCGAGAACCTTGTCGGCCACGTAACGCGCCTGGTCGTTCTCGTCGCGCACCGTCACCAGCCGCGGCCGCTCCGGCGATTCCCGTTCCGTCCAGAGGTTCTTGGTGAAGCGCTCGGAGGCAAGGTCGATGACCGCGTTGGCGGCGGCAAGGATCGGCTGCGTCGATCGGTAGTTGCGGTCGAGCGTGACGATATTGGCGGCCGGGCTGAACGAGGCGGGGAAATCGAGGATGTTGCGCACCGTCGCCGCGCGGAAGGAATAGATCGACTGCGCATCGTCGCCGACGACGGTCAGCCCCTGGCCGGTCGGTTTCAGGGCCAGCAGGATCGAGGACTGCAGCTTGTTGGTGTCCTGATATTCGTCGACCAGCACATGGTCGAAGCGGCTGCCGATATCCTCCGCAATCATGGGCTCGGCCACCATCTGCGCCCAGTAGAGCAGGAGGTCGTCGTAATCGAGCACGTTCTGGCTCTGTTTTGACTCGACGTAACAGGCAAAAAGCTCGCGCAGCTGCTTTTCCCACGTGGCGCACCAGGGAAAGGCGTCGCGCAGCACCAGCGGCAATTCGGTCTCGGAATTCACCGCGCGCGAATAGATCGCAAGGCAGGTGCCTTTCGTCGGAAACCGGCTCTCGGTCTTCGAGAAACCGAGATCGTGGCGCACGAGGTTCATCAGGTCGGCACTGTCTTCCCGGTCGTGGATGGAAAAGGCCGGGTCTATGCCGATCTGTTCGGCATAGTCGCGCAACAGCCGCGCACCGATGCCGTGGAACGTCCCGCTCCAGGCAAGCGCATCCGCCATGATGCCGGAATTCTTGCCGAGAACCTCGCCGCAGATGCGTTCGACCCGCCGCCCCATTTCGGCGGCGGCCCGCCGGGAAAAGGTCATCAGCAGGATGCGGCGCGGATCCGCACCCTTGAGGATGAGATGGGCAACGCGATGGGCAAGCGTATTCGTCTTGCCGGAACCGGCGCCGGCGATGACCAGCAGCGGCCCGGCCACATGGCTGCCGTCCGTGAGCGTGCCGTGTTCCACGGCCATGCGCTGCTGGGGATTGAGTCTTTCGAGATACATCCGGCCGTCCGGTTGGGCTCCGCGGAAGAATCAGCACCGCGAACAAGATCAGATGTTCCTTGGATGTTCTCGATTGGCGTCGCTGTCAAGCAGGCGCAGGCCGTCATGCACTATTGCGGGAAGTCCGGCACGATCTGGCGGCGCACCAGCTTCAGGCTGCGGTCGGGCTGCAGGATATAGGTTTCGTAGACGTGCTCGCCCTGCTGGTTGTAAAAGTCGTTGTAGACGGCGCTGCCGATCGGCGATTTCGTCAGTTTCGTGCGCGGCTGTCCGCCATAGGTGATGCTGCCGGGAATGGGCTCGAGCGCCGGCGCGTCCGCGGCCGAGCAGCCGGCGAGCAGCGGCGCAGCCAGAAGGGTCGCGGCAAGAAGGGCAGGCACCAGCGTTTTCATCGTCGTCTCCTCCGGCCGCAATCCATCTGCGGCAGCGGGCCGCCTCCGGCAAGGTTGCGATATCGGAGTATCATCATTGCGGCGACTTTGCATCCTGCCGCCCGCGCATCGCAACAAAACGTCGTCTTCCTGCGTTAAATCCCTATTAGCCAATGTCAGGAACGGTCATGGTGCTGCGGTTCCACGGTTCGCCGATCCAGGAGGAAGCCTGGATGAAGGGTCACAATGCGCCCGCCATGCGCGCGTCCGTCGAAAGCGCCCTGCATGCGGCAGCCGATCTCGATGCCGCCGAGATCACCGTTTCCACAATCGCTCCCTACGTCGTTCTCGAAGGGTTCGTGCCGCGATGGGCCGACAGCGAGCGGGCGCTGGCAATTGCCGAGGCGATCGTCGGAAGCGGCTACGTGCATTGCCGCATTCTGGTGAGATAATTCCCGGAAACCGGGGAATTTCCAGGGAACCAACTCTGCGTCTTGCGTGTTGAAAAGCTGATTTCAATGCTGGAGACAATAATGCAAACGCTTATCCGCCTGTGGGCCGCCGGCCTTCTTCTCGGCTGCGGCGCCTTTGCCGGTTCCGCCTATGCCTCGCTCGAAGCCGGCATGAACTACTCGGCGCTGCCGAAGGACGAAATCGCCCTGAACGAATATTCCGGCGCCTCCGTCTGCAAGCCGGCCGAACCGCATTACCTGCCGTCCTTCATCCGCACTGCGGACGGCACAATCATCGGTGTGGGATATATTCAGGTCGAGGATGAGAATACTTCGGACTGCTGAGCGCATGTCTGAAAATTCTTTCGAACGAGGCTCGTCCGCAGTCTCCCGCAGAGGGTGACGAGCCTCTAACCATCATCATGATGGCTGGCGTCGTTCTATTGATGAACGGACGATCGGCGCAATGCTTTTCGGGACAAAGCCCTGCGCGGGCTGCGTGCAGGGTTAAGTGAAAATTAAGCATTGCTCCGTTTCGGAACGGATCGGACGTTTATGGCCCGATATCGCCGCCAAAAGATTAATGCACTTTAAGCTTTGCCTCCTCGGCCGCCGCCATGAACTCCGCGCGGGCTTCCTCGACGCTCTTTCGGCCGTCGAGTGCTGCGCGGCAGGCGCTGCGTGCCTTCAGATATTTCAATCCGCGTGCGGCAGGCCACAGGTCGCTGAGGCATGCCAGGGCATCGAACGGTCCGTTAACCGTGCGCGCTCCCGCCTCGTCGAAACCCACCTTGATCGGACTATTCCATCGCTCAGTCGCCATCGATGCTCCTCCAGCATGTGTCGATAGAAACATTGAATGAAGCCTCGGGGTTCCCTCCGCAAAGACTTCAGGATGCCAATATTCTAGCGAGATTTTTGCCGGCAGCAATGGCACCAATTGGCGCGGTGGATAGCGACTTTGGAGGAGAAACTGGTGCTGCCGAGTGGGATTGAACCACCGACCTCACCCTTACCAAGGGTGTGCTCTACCACTGAGCTACGGCAGCAGGACCAGACGCGTGAGGCGCAAGCGCTCAATTCGCGTGAACGGGGCGCCTATTGCCACAGCTTCGGCAGGAGCGCAAGCCGCAAATTCCAACTTCTCTGGGAATAACGTCCGGACCACTTTTGGAACGGCGCAAATTCGGTTACTTCTGGGGCATGAACGAAGAGACTGAAAAGGCCCGGCAGAGCCGGAAAGCGGCCATGGAGGCCCAGGCGGCGCTGCGCCGCGAGCGGGCGGCCGAAAAGCTGAGAGAAAATCTTTCACGACGCAAACAGCAGGTGCGCGCCCGCCGGTCCGGCCAGGCCGACGAGACGGATGGCCTGCCGGCGGCAAAAAAGCCCGCCGCAAAAATGGACGAATCGTAATGTTCGCTCCGCGGCGAATTGAAGCGTCGGGGGATTTGCTCTAAAGAGCCCCACTTCTTGCCTTGCCCACAGGCAAAACTTTTCAGGAAAGGCGGGCCTCGCCCGTAAGTGCACATGGATCGTATCAGAATTGTCGGCGGTAATGAGCTCAACGGCATCATTCCGATTTCCGGCGCCAAGAATGCCGCGCTGCCGCTGATGATCGCCTCGCTTCTGACGAGCGATACGCTGACGCTGGAAAACGTGCCCCATCTTGCCGATGTCGAATTGCTGATGCGCATCCTCGGCAATCACGGGGTCGACGTCGCCGTCAACGGCCGCCGCGAGCGCCAGGAAGATTCCTACGCCCGCACGATCCATTTCACCTGCCGCACCATCGTCGATACGACCGCGCCTTACGAACTGGTCTCGAAGATGCGCGCCTCCTTCTGGGTCATCGGCCCGCTTCTGGCGCGCGAAGGCCATTGCCGCGTATCGCTGCCGGGCGGCTGCGCCATCGGCACGCGTCCTGTCGATCTCTTCATCGAAGGCCTGACCGCGCTCGGTGCGACCATGGAAATCGATGGCGGCTATATCAACGCCAAGGCGCCCGATGGCGGCCTTATCGGCACGCACTATACGTTCCCGAAGGTATCGGTCGGCGCGACGCATGTCATGATGATGGCGGCCACGCTTGCCCGCGGCACGACCGTCATCGGCAATGCCGCCCGCGAGCCTGAAGTCGTCGATCTCGCCAACTGCCTCAACGCCATGGGCGCCAAGGTTTCCGGCGCCGGCACCTCGACCATCACGGTCGAAGGCGTCACCTCGCTCTCCGGCGCGCGTCACCGCGTCCTGCCGGACCGCATCGAAACCGGCACCTACGCCATGGCCGTCGCCATGGCCGGCGGCGACGTCGTGCTCGAAAATACCGACGTGGCCCTCCTGGAAACGGCGCTGGAAACGCTGCGTCGCGCCGGCGCGGAGATTTCGCCGACCAACAACGGCATGCGCATCAAGCGCAACGGGGCCGGCATCAGCCCGGTCGATATCGTCACCGATCCCTTCCCCGGCTTCCCGACCGACCTGCAGGCGCAGTTCATGGCGTTGATGACGCGCTCGTCCGGCATCTCGCATGTCACCGAAACCATCTTCGAGAACCGCTTCATGCATGTGCAGGAGCTTGCCCGCCTCGGCGCGAAGATCTCGCTGTCGGGCCAGACGGCCAGGATCGAGGGTGTCCAGCGGCTGAAGGGCGCCCCTGTCATGGCGACCGATCTGCGCGCCTCCGTTTCCCTCGTCATCGCCGGCCTTGCCGCCGAGGGCGAAACCACGGTTTCCCGCGTCTATCACCTCGATCGCGGCTTCGAGCGGCTGGAAGAAAAGCTGACCCGCTGCGGCGCCATCGTCGAGCGCGTCAGCGAGTGATAAAGGGCGTCCATACGCCCTTTATCCCGGTTGCGTATTTGCCCTGAGCATCTTATTTCCCTTGTCTGACAGATCGCCGCAGTCGCGGCCGAAGGACATGGGATAGAGGCCGGATGGCAGACCTGAAGCTTGTTGCGCTCGATAGTGAGGACCTTGCGGTCATTTCCGCGCATACGCAGGACAGCGTCTTCAAGGTGGCCGATATCGACTGGTCGCCGCGCGACAAGCAGTTTGCGCTCGCCGCCAACCGTTTCGTCTGGGAAGAGGCGGTCCGCAAGCGCAAGGGTTTCGAGCGCCACCGCGCCGCCCTCGTCTTCAAGCGTGTCCTCTCCGTCCGCTCGATCGGCATCGACCGCGCGCGGCGCGACGACGTGCTGTCGCTGCTGGCGCTGCGTTTCGAGCAGAAGGGCGAGGGTCCGGAAGGCACGCTCGAACTCTCGCTGTCGGGCACGGCCTCGATCGTCCTCGATGTCGAATGCATCGAAGTCCAGCTTGCCGATATCGGCGGCGCCTGGGAAACCGGCTCGAAGCCGCGCCATCCCGGCACCTGAGCGCAACAGTTTCGAGTAGAGAAGGAATTCCGGCCTTGGCAATCTGGCTCAATCAGGCATCCGATGGTTTCGAGCAGCGTTTCGCCGCCTTCCTGACCACCAAGCGCGAGGTCTCCGAAGACGTCAACGCCGTGGTGCGCGCCATCATCGATGACGTGCGCGCCCGCGGCGACGTTGCTCTCGCCGAATATTCGAAGAAGTTCGACGGTATCGACTACGCCACCGTGCCGATGCGCGTGAGCGAGGAGGAGATCGAAAACGCCGTCGAGGTCGTGCCGTCGGAAGTGCTCGGCGCCCTGAAGGTTGCGGCGGTTCGTATCGAAGCCCATCACAGCCGCCAGATGCCCAAGGACGATATCTACGAAGATGCCATGGGCGTCGGCCTCGGCTCGCGCTGGACGGCGATCGAAGCCGTCGGCCTCTATGTACCCGGCGGTACGGCAAGCTATCCGAGCTCGGTCCTGATGAATGCCGTGCCGGCGAAGGTCGCCGGCGTCGAGCGCATCGTCATCGCCGTGCCGGCAACCGGCGGCTCGGTCAACCCGGCCGTTCTGGCAGCCGCAAAACTTGCCGGCGTCGATGAGATCTACCGCGTCGGCGGCGCGCAGGCGATTGCCGCCCTTGCCTATGGCACGGAAACGATCGCGCCGGTCGCCAAAATCACCGGCCCGGGCAATGCCTATGTCGCCGCCGCCAAGCGCCAGGTCTTCGGCACGGTCGGCATCGACATGATCGCCGGCCCATCCGAGGTTCTCGTCATTGCCGACAAGGACAACAATCCCGATTGGGTTGCCGCCGATCTGCTCGCACAGGCCGAGCATGACGAAAGCGCCCAGGCGATCCTGATCACCGATAACGAGGAATTCGGCAAGGCGGTCGAAGCCGCCGTCGAGCGGCAGTTGAAGACGCTGAACCGCGCGCAGACCGCAGCCGCCAGCTGGCGCGATTTCGGCGCTATCATCCTCGTCTCCGACCTGAAGGATGCCGTTCCGCTCGCAAACCGCATCGCGGCCGAGCACCTGGAACTTGCCGTCGCCCATCCCGACGCCTTCGTGGAGAAGATCCGCAATGCCGGCGCGATCTTCATCGGCGCCCATACGCCGGAAGTGATCGGCGATTATGTCGGCGGTTCCAACCATGTGCTGCCGACGGCGCGGTCTGCCCGCTTCTCTTCCGGCCTTTCGGTCCTCGATTTCGTCAAGCGCACCTCGATCCTGCGGCTCGGTCCCCAGCAGCTGCGCGATCTCGGCCCGGCGGCAATCGCGCTTGCCGTTTCCGAAGGTCTCGACGCCCATGCGCGATCGGTCGCGATCCGCCTGAACCTCGAAAGGTGAGGGAATGGCGAAGGACGACTTTCGGCTCTGCGACGTTGTCCTTGACGATACGATCGGCCGTTCGACACCCGATGTCGAACACGAGCGCGCGGTCGCGATCTTCGATCTGATCGAGGAGAATTCGTTTGCGCCGTCAGGCCATGCCGGCGGACCTTACCGGCTGAACATCTCGCTCGTCGATTCCAAGCTGGTCTTTGCGATCAGCACGGAAAAAGGCGAGGATGTCGCAACCCATATCCTGTCGCTGACGCCCTTCCGGCGGATCGTGAAAGACTATTTCATGATCTGCGAAAGCTATTACGAGGCGATCCGCTCCGCCTCGCCGAGCCGCATCGAGGCGATCGACATGGGACGGCGCGGCATTCACAACGAGGGATCGCAGACCCTGAAGGACCGGCTTTCCGGCAAGATCGACGTCGATTTCGACACGGCCCGGCGTCTCTTCACGCTGGTCTGCGTTCTCTACTGGCGCGGATGACGGCGATGGAGCCGCACGTCGAAACGGAAGATGGAAAGCGGCCGGGCGCCATCCTCTTCATGTGCGGGCTGAACGTCATCCGTTCGCCGATGGCCGAGGCGATCGCCCGTAGCATTCTGCCCGCCAATACCTATATAAAGTCGGCCGGCGTTCGCGCCGGCGAACGCGATCCCTTCGTCGATGTCGTGCTGGAGGAAATCGGCCTTTCGCTCGGCCGCCGCCAGCCGCAGACGCTGGAAGAGCTGGAGGACGACTATTTCGACCTCATCATCACGCTCTCGCCGCAGGCCCATCACGCGGCGCTCGAACTGACCCGCTCCAGCGCTGTCGAGGTCGTCTACTGGCCGACCATGGACCCGACGGTGGCGACCGGAACGCGCGAGCAGATATTGGACAGCTATCGCGAAGTTCGCGATCACCTGGCCGGCCTCATAGAAAGCCGGCTACTCAAGCGAAATGGCATCGCCGCGCAATCGGCGTGAAACAAAAATCGGAAAGCCCGATCTACGAGGTTCACAAATCCCCGTTGATTGTGTAGTTTCCGCGCAAATTTTCAGGCGTCCTGCGCCTTTTTACCCAACACACAGGAAGAAAACCCTTATATGCCGAAAGAAGAAGTCCTCGAATTCCCGGGTATCGTGACCGAACTTCTGCCGAATGCGACATTCCGCGTGAAGCTCGAAAACGAACATGAGATCATCGCCCACACCGCCGGCCGCATGCGCAAGAATCGCATCCGCGTTCTCGCCGGCGACAAGGTTCTGGTCGAAATGACGCCCTACGACCTGACGAAGGGCCGCATCACCTACCGCTTCAAGTAAGCCTGGTGTGCGAAGCTCGCATGAGCTTCCGCTCCCGCCTGCCGATGGTCGAGGTTCCATGGCGCTGAAATACAAGCTCATTCTGGCCTCGGGCTCGCCCCGCCGCGTCGACCTGCTCAATCAGGCCGGCATCGAGCCGTCGCGGTTGATGCCGATGGATATCGACGAGGCGCCGAAGAAGTCGGAACACCCGCGCTCGCTCGCCCGCCGTCTGTCGGGCGAAAAGGCCGAAGCCGCACTTGCCGCCATCAAGGGCGACATCACCTGGAAGGGCAGCTATATCCTGTCCGCCGATACGGTGGTCGCTGTCGGCCGCCGCATTCTCGGCAAGGCCGAATTTGCCGACGAGGCATCCAATTCCCTGCACCTGCTCTCCGGCCGCAACCATGTGGTCTATACCGGCATCTGCCTGATCACGCCCGACCGCAAGGTGCGCCAGAAGATCGTCGAGACCAAGGTGCGCTTCAAGCGGCTGTCGAGCTTCGAGATCGAAAATTACATCGCGTCCGGCCAGTGGCGCGGCAAGGCGGGTGCCTACGGCATCCAGGGGCTTGCCGGCACCTTCGTGCAGAAAATGGTGGGGTCCTACACCAATGTCGTAGGTCTGCCGCTTTATGAAACCATCCTGCTTCTGACCGGCGAGGGCTTCGATGTCCACAGCCGTTGGCCCGAGGGCTGATCTCCCGCCGGAGCGCCGAATGTCCGTTCGGGGGCAGGAGGCATGCTCTGCCGTTTTGAATCTACGCATCAGGTTTTCCGAAAACCGTTCCGATTTTCGGACCGATGCCTTCGGAGGAAACCATGTCTGACGAAACGAAGACCGGCGGCAAGGTCGAGCCGCTGCGCAAGACGCGTCCCTGCCCGGAATGCGGCAAACCGTCGAACCGCGAACACTATCCCTTCTGCTCCAACCGCTGCCGCGAGGTGGACCTGTCGCGTTGGCTGTCGGGTTCCTACGCCATTCCCGTGGCCGACGACGAGACGAAGGCGGACTATCCGGATGAGGAAAACTAGGTTCTCCACCGCGAAGCCCTTATTTTTCCTCGCAAATCGCCAAAATCCGGAGGACCGTCAAAAAACTATCATTTGATGCTTGCCATGGGCGAACAAGATGCTATAACCCCGCTCGCTTCCGGGGCGCACCAAGGCCCCGACATTCCAGAGCGGGATGATCGTCAGGAAGCATGGTTAGCCCAGGTAGCTCAGTTGGTAGAGCAGCGGATTGAAAATCCGCGTGTCACTGGTTCGATTCCGGTCCTGGGCACCACTTATTTCCATCCGAAATTTCATGCGTTTCGACCGCTCGGCGATCGGCCAAGCCACGCGGCGCAATTGTTCAAACGGAAATGTCGCGCGGTTCTTCGACCGGCCGGAACTCCGGCGGGGGAGAAAAGGGCGGGGGGCCGAGATCGAAGCTCGAGAACCAGCCCGGCGGTCCGTATCCGGCCTCGTCCTTCAGATCCGGCGGCGGAAACAGTCCGGCAAACTTCGCGCAGGAGATCAGCGCGCCGAAAAACAGCGTGAGGACGAGAGCGACTTTCCTGGCTCGGGCGACATCATCTTTTTGCATCTGTTTGCCTGCTGGTAACGATATCTAACCAGTTGATACGAAATCGTGTCAGGAAATTGTTCGAAACGAACATGTGATGGCCGCCGGGCCTCGCGGCGCCGCATCCCGTCGAGCCTCTGTCGCCGGAGCCGCAATTTTCCGCCCCGATCGCTCCGGCGGGCGGAACCTCTCGCGACCATTTCCGTTTAGGGCAGATGGCCCGGCAAACGTTCTGGAAAGGTTATCTCAAGCTTTCCCTTGTCACCGCGTCCGTATCGCTGACGCCGGCGACGACGGAGCAGAGCAAGGTGCGGTTCCACGTCCTGAACCGCGCAACGAAAAACCGCGTCGAAAGCCGCTATGTCGACAGCGTCACGCATAGGCCTGTTTCCGAGAAGGATCAGGTGAAGGGCTATCCGCGCGGCGAGGACGACTATGTCCTGCTCGAAGACGAGGAGATCGAGGAAGTGGGGCTGGAAAGCACACGCACCATCGATATCGACAGCTTCGTGCCGCGTGGCTCGATCGACTGGATCTGGTACGACAAGCCGCATTTCCTGGCGCCGGAAGACAAGGTCGGCACCGAAGCCTTTTGCGTCATCCGCGAGGCGATGCGGGCCAATGACGTCGTCGGCATCGCCCGGCTGGTGCTCTACCGGCGCGAGCGCGCCGTACTGCTCGAGCCGCAGGGCAAGGGCATTGTCCTGTGGACCCTGCATTATGGCGACGAAGTGCGCGAACCGGCGGGCCAACTCGACATGAAGGCCAAGGTCGACAGCGAGTTGCTGGCCCTGATGAAGAAGCTGGTCAGGGAGGAAACCAGGGAATGGGACCCTTCGATGGTGCAGGATCCGGTGCAGAAACGGCTGAAGGCGCTGATCCGCGGCAAGGAAAAGAGCCTCAGAAAGGCTGCCCCCGCGCGTAAACCCGCGCCGGTCAAATCGACGGGCAATGTCATCAACATCATGGATGCGCTGAAGAAGAGCTTGGCCACCGAAAGCGGGCGAGGGAAGTCGCGGTGATCTTCTTGCCAATGCCGCGCCGCTACCGCTTCCTCTTCTGCAAGGGCCTGGCTGCCGCGAAGAACCCCGCCCAAGGATCCCTGCCAAGCGCATCGAGCCGCGTCGGCGCATTGTCGACGGTGAAATAGGCAGGGCCGACGTCGGTCGTCAGTTCGTTCCAGTCCAGCGGCATGGAGACGGCCGCGCCGGGGCGGGCGCGCGCGGAATAGGCGGCAACGGCGGTATTGCCGCGGCCGTTTCTCAGATAGTCGATGAAGATCCTGCCGCTGCGTTTCGCCTTGGTCGCGGTTGCGAGATAGCGGTCGGGATCATCTTTCGACATGCTGTCGGCCAGCCATTTGGCGAATCCCTTGACCTCCGCCCAACCGGCCTTCGGCTCAAGCGGCGTCACCACATGCAGGCCCTTTCCGCCGGACGTCTTGACGAAAGCCGCAAGACCCTCGCCCTCGATGCGCTCCTTCAGTTCGTAAGCGGCGGCAATCACATTCTCCCACGGCACATCCTCGGCGGGGTCGAGGTCCATGGTGATCATGTCGGGCTTTTCCCAATTGTCCGTCGTAGCACCCCAGGGGTGGATTTCCAGCACGGCCGATTGCACCAGCGCCGTCAGGCCGTCGAAATCGGTGATGCGCAGAAGCTTCTCGCCAGCCTTGTCCTTGGGGTCGGCAATTTCCTCGATATGGTCGTTCATGCCTTTCCAGGCATGTTTCTGGAAAAAGCGCTGACGCCCGGAAATGCCGTCGGGCAGGCGCAGCAGGGCGAGCGGCCGGTTGACCACATAGGGCGCCATGACGTGCCAGACCTGCGCGTAATAATTGGCAAGGCCCTGTTTCGTGACGCCCTCGTCCGGCCAGTATATGCGGTCCGGGTGGGTAAGCTGCACTGTGGATTTCGGCAGGTTTTTCGCGGTCGTCTTTTCCATCTCGCGCACAACGTCCTTCGCCGGCTTGTCCTCGCGCAATCCGCGGAAGGCTGCGTGGCGCAGATTACCATCGGCCGACCAGGCGCGGAACTCCACTTCCGCGACGAGTTCAGGCTTCACGTAATGCAGGCCTCGCCGCTCCTCGGCCGTCAGCTTGTCGCCGAAGGGACTGTGTTTCGTCTCCATCGCCGAGAGCCGCTGATAAAGCATCTCGGCCGTCGCGACCGTGAAACCGGTGCCGACGCGGCCGACATGTTTCAGCGTGCCGTCCTCGTAACAGCCCATGGCAAGCGAGCCGATGGCATTCTTCATGGAGGTCGAAGGCACGTAGCCGCCAATGACGAATTCCTGGCGCTGCGAGCATTTGGATTTGATCCATTCGCCGTTGCGGCCGGACATATATTTGCTGTCGCGCAGCTTGGAGATGACGCCTTCGAGGCTGAGCCGGCAGGCATGGTCCAGCACAAGGCTGCCATTCTCGTTGAAATGCGCGCTGTAGCGCAGCTTGCCCTGATCGCTCGGCAACAGCCCCTCCAGCAGATGCTTGCGTTCGAGAAGGCTTGCGTTCAGCAGGCTGTAGCCGTCGAGATACAGCAGGTCGAAGGCGTAGACGACGAAGCGGTCATGGCGGCCTTCGCTGAGGTCATGCTGCAGGGCGGAAAAGTCCGATGCGCCGCTATCGCGCTCGACGACAAGTTCGCCGTCGATAACGGCGGTCTCAAGCGGCAGGGATGCGAAGGCATCGACAATCTCCTTGCCGAATCTT
This sequence comes from Hyphomicrobiales bacterium, assembly GCA_900471515.1. Taxonomy (GTDB): domain Bacteria; phylum Pseudomonadota; class Alphaproteobacteria; order Rhizobiales; family Rhizobiaceae; genus Rhizobium. Next base: position 152,339 of record UCFC01000015.1, read on the forward strand.
TCTGTCCAGTCGAGCCCGCCACGCGTCAGCAGCGTCACGCGCCCGTCCTTGATCTTCGCCTGCAGCCGGTAGCCGTCGAACTTGATCTCGTGGACCCAGCGATCGCCGGCCGGCGGCTTTGGCTTGAGCTTGGCTAGTTCCGGTTCGGTGAAGTCGGGCATGGTTGCCTTTTTCGCCCCCTTCGGCCAGTCCCGCTCCTTCGGGGCCGGGGGCTTCGCCTTCCGGGCCGGAGCCCTGGTCTTCGCGGCAACGGCCTTGCCGCCTCGAGGCCTGGATTGCCAGGTGGCGTCGGGCTTCTTGGCCACTTCCTCGATCTGCCGCCCGGTCTTGGCAGATTCCGGACGTTCATCGAGGATGTCGGGCGCGCCCGCCTGCCGCGCCTCTTCGTCATCGCCTTTGATCAGCAGCCAGTTCTCGCGTTTCTCGCCGGGCTTGCCGTGCATGCGCACCAGATGCCAGCGCCCCCTCAGTTTCTCGCCGTCGAGTTCGAATTCCATATGGCCCTTGCGATAGGCCTTGTGCGCGTCGCCAAGCGGCGTCCACGTGCCCCGATCCCAGACGATCACGGTGCCGCCGCCATACTGGCCCTTCGGAATGACGCCCTCGAAATCGCCATAGGAGAGGGGATGGTCCTCGACATGAACGGCCAGGCGTTTGTCTTCGGGATTGAGGCTCGGGCCTCTGGTGACGGCCCAGCTTTTCAGCACGCCGTCCATCTCGAGGCGAAAATCGTAGTGCAGGCGCGTGGCGTCGTGTTTCTGGATGACGAAGCTGTTGCCCTTCGTGTGTCCCCGCCTGCCGCGCGGCTCCGGCGTGACCTTGAAATCGCGTTTGGCCTGATAGGTCTCGAGCGCCATGCTCAGCTCGCCTTCTTGCTGCTTCTATCGGCGGCTTTGTGTGCGGCGGGCTTCCTGGCCGATGCCTTGCCGCTCGTCCTGGCGCCCATTTTGGCGCTTTGGCGCAAAGCCTCCATGAGATCGACCACCTTGCGCTCCGGCTCGCGCTTGCGTTTCGGCGGCGCCCGGCCCTCGATCTTGGCTTTCACCAACTCGACCAACGCCGCCTCGTAACGGTCGTGATATTCGCTTGGGTCGAAACTGCCTTGTTTGGTCGCGATGATATGGCCGGCGAGTTCCAGCATTTCCTTGTCGAACTTGATGTCGGGAATGTCCTTGAAGACGGTGCTTGCGGAGCGAACCTCGTAATCGAAGTTCAGCATGGTCGCGATGATATGGTCGTCATGCGCGCGGATGAGCAGCGTGCGGTTGCGGCGAAAGAGCACGGCTTCGGCAAGGGCCGCCACCCGTCCGTCCTGCATGCCGCGGGCGATCAGCGCAAGGGCTTCCGCATCGTGCTCGTCGACCGGCGCCAGATAATAGGGGCGGTCGAAATAGAGCTTGTCGATCCCGTCGAAGGGAATGAAGCCCTGTACGTTCAGCACCTTGTCGCTTTCGGGCATGATCTCGGCGATCTCGTCGCCCTCGATGAGAATGTAGTCGCCGCTCTCCATCCGATAGCCCTTGACCTGGTCGTCGCGTTCCACCGGCTTGCCGGTTTCGCTGTCGACGAACTGGCGTTCGACGCGGTGCCCGGTCCTGCGGTTGATGATGTTGAAGGAGAGGCGGTCGGACGCGGAAACGGCCGTATAGAGGCCAACGGCGCAAGCAAGGTCGCCGACCTTCAGATGGCCCTTCCAGCTTGCGCGTGCCGTCATCGCTCCCTCCGTTCAGCGTCTGCCGTTGCCTTTGTCCGTTTCGAGCGCCTGGAATTTCCAGCCGCTTCCGTCTGGTGCCGGATAGGCGAGCACCGCGTCGCCCTTGCCGATCTTCTGGCGCGCGGCAACATTTCTTGCGCGAGCCATCGCCTGTTCTGCCGTGGCATAGGGTTCGGACAGCGTGTCGCCGAGCTTGTAGGCCCAGCCGTTGTCGTGCGGAACGATCTGATAGGTGATGGCGGCCATGTGCTTTCCTCCTCGTCAGCCGTTCGGGTTGTTCATTTCCCTTTCGGGCGGGCGGCGCCGCTCGTCCGCCGCGACGATCTTTTCAAGCGCTGCGATATCCTCGCCGGTGACGGCAGGAACGGGATCGGCGGCGATGGCCTCCAGCACGTCCCTGGATACCGCGCCGTTGCGGATTGCCCATTCCAGCGTTTCGCGCGTTTCCCGCTCGGCCTTGAGCTGGGCATAGAGCGCCACGATCAGCCGGTCGCGGGCATCCATGCCTTTGTGCCTGCTGTCGATGTGGCGGATGTCGGGCATGGGAAAATCGTGCCTCTTCATGAGGTTGCTGCGACAAAAACTGCTGACGGGCAGAAAGGTTCCTTTCGGCGGCGCTGGACGAAAATCAAATTGCGGCATTGCGGCTTCGAGGCCGAAACACTATCTGAAAGCTCTATTCGATAGAGGATTTCAACATGGCCGATCTCAAGGCTCGTCCCCGCCCTACCGGTGCAAAAGCCGTTCTCGGCCGTACCGGATTTCCGCATGTCACGTCGGTCACCGGCGGTGAGATCGATATCGTCACCAGCCCGTCGCAGCCGGGCTTCAATCCGCTCGACCTGCTCTATTCCTCGCTTTCGGCCTGCCTCGTGCTCAGCGCCCGCATGGCGGCAAGCCAGCTCGGCATCCTCGACAGGATCACCGAAATCACTGCCGATGTGACCGGCGAAAAGGCCACGGAAGGTCTGTCGCGCGTCGCCCGGTTCAACATTGCCTTCTCCATCAAGGGCGATATAGACGAAGAAACGCGCCGCAAGATCGCCCATATGGCCGAAGACGAGATCTGCACGGTCAGCAATACGATCAGGGGCACTCCGGAATTCGCGACCACGATCTCCGGATGATCGGGTCGCAGATTTCTGCATAAAATTTATAGACAATTAGGGGCGGAGCATTGCGTGGTCTTCGCGCTCCACTTATGCTCCGGCATCGATTGAAATGATGCCGACTGAGATGCAGTTCCAGACAGAGCCTTCGACCGAACAGAAATCCCAGCGGCCGCTTGTCGCCATCGTCGGCGGCGGCGTTTCCGGGGCGGGTGTCGCCTATCATCTGCTGAAGCTCGCCGGCAATGAGGCACCGGATATCCTGGTCTTCGAGCCGCGCCCCATGCTGGGCCGCGGCCTTGCCTACGACACTGCCGATCCGGCGCACCGCATCAACGTACCGGCCGCCAAGATGAGCCTGCAGCCGGACGATCCGGAAGAGTTCCAGCGCTGGATCGAGGCGAACGATGCCCTGCGCGACGATCCCGAAGCTCAGCGCGAGAACGGTCAGCTTTTCCCGCGCCGGCGCGTGTTCGGCGATTATGTCGGTTCCCTTCTCCAGCCCCTCCTCAAATCGGGGGCCATCACGCATCGGCGCGCAAAGGTGGCGGCCATCCGCCGCGCGCGCGACGGCTGGGTGATCCGCGACGACAAGGGCGGGCTGACGCAAGCCGATATCGTCGTCGTCGCCACCAGCCATCCGCCGCCGGTCGCACCCGGCAGGCTTGCCGCCATTCTTGCAAACCATCCTCGTTTCGTTGCCGATACCACCAAACCGGGCTCCCTCGAGGTCGTGCGGCCGCAGGACAGGGTTCTCGTCATCGGCAACGGACTGACGGCGGCAGACGTGATCGCCTCGCTCGCGCGAAACGGCCATGAAGGTCCTGTCGTCGCGATTTCCCGCCGCGGCCTGCGCTCGCGCGGCCATGCCGCGAGCCCGCAGGAGCCCTTCGGCGATTTCGTCACCGATCCCGCATCCTCCGCAGTCGCGCTGTTGCGCAAGGTCAGGACGAGCATTCGCCAGGCCGCAGGGCAGGGCTTGAGCTGGCATGCCGTCATCGATCAGGTGCGCTCCCAGGGGCACGATCTCTGGCGCGCTCTGCCGGTCGCCGAGCGCCGGCGCATTGTCCGGCATCTGAGGCCCTATTGGGATGTTCACCGTTTCCGCATTGCCCCGCAGGTCGAAGCCGTGCTCGATTCGGCGATCGAAGCCGGCCGGCTGGAAGTGCTTGCCGCATCCGTCGCCGATGCCGGCGTCGAGGGCGAGACGATCCGCATCACCCTGCAGCCGCGGCATGCTCGCGAAAGATCGGAACGGACCTTCGATGCAGTCGTCGTCACGACCGGCCCGGCGCATGGCGGCATCCTGCAGACGCAGCCCTGGCTCGGCGAACTTGAGCGCGAAGGCCGTCTCGTCCTCGATCCGACCGGTCTCGGCCTTGCCTGCTCCGAACGGTCCGAAGCGGTCGGGGCGGATGGCCGGCCGGTCCCCTCCCTGCTCGTTTCCGGTCCGCTTGCACGCGGCACCTTCGGCGAATTGATGGGGTTGCCGCAGATATCGGAACATGCGCTCTTCGTCGCCCGCCAGATCGCAGACAAGCTGCAAGCCGCGGCCGCAGGATGATTCGCGACCTGTTTCCGACCGATCTGTCGTTCCCTGACTGTCATTGCGGCACGACTTCTGATAGTCGCTGCGTCAGCCGCGGCTTGCGAGATCAGCCGCGCAGAAAGTATCGAGATCATGTCGCAGGCCGCTTCCTCCGTTTCCGAAACTCCATCTTCCAGCCGCCTCCCGCTCGTCGCCCTTATTGTCGGCGGTGCGGCGATCGGCGGATCGCCGATCTTCGTGCGGCTCTCGGAGGTCGGGCCGATGGCAACGGCCTTCTGGCGGGTGGCGCTGGCGCTGATCCCGATTTTCATCTTCTCGCTTCTGCGCAGGGATAGCGGCCCCAAGCCGAAGCGCCTTGCCGATTATGGCATGCTGATCCTGCCGGGCGCCGTGCTGGCGCTCGACCTGTCGGCCTGGCATCTGTCGATCACCATGACCTCGGTTGCCAACGCGACGCTGCTGGCAAACCTCGCGCCGGTTTTCGTCACCGCCATCGGCTTCCTGTTCCTCGGCGCCAAGGTGACCCGTGTCTTCGTGCTCGGCCTTATCCTGGCATTGGCCGGCGTGGTCGTGTTGAAGGGCGGGCCTGCCGCCCTTGGAAATGGCGACCTGCGCGGCGATGGCGTCGCCATGATCGCTGCCGTCTTCTACGCCTGTTATATTCTGTCGATCGGCGCGTTGCGCAGCCGGTTCGACACGATCCGCATCATGCTCTGGAGCACCGCCTCCGCCGCGGTCGGCATCTTCCCGCTCGCCTTCTTCTTCGAGGGCCACATGCTGCCGGCAAGCCTTTACGGCTGGTCGGTGGTCTTCGGCCTCGCCTTCGTCAGCCATGCGGGCGGGCAAGTGGCGATCGCCTATGCGCTTGCTTACCTGCCGGCCGCTTTCTCCTCGCTGACGCTGCTTCTCCAGCCGGTCGTGGCGGCCATTCTCGCCTGGGCGCTGCTCAACGAACCGATCACGGCAATGCAGGCCGTGGGCGGCCTGATCGTTCTTGCCGGCATTACGATCGCAAGGCGGGGATAACTCGGCTTAAAGGAAGCTTGACCATTGGCTGCTAGACCTGTCCCGGAGTTCGGACAGGATTGGCTATGGCGAACCTTGATCAGATATTTTCAGCCGAAGTCCGTAGGGCGGAAAAGCCGCAGGACGTCATTGTCCGGCAGGCATCGACCGCGCCTCTGCTCGTCTTCATGGGTCTTGTCGCCATCCTTGTCGGCCTGTTCAAATTTCCGCCGCTCCTCGATTATGCGAACCACTATGCCCGCATGTGGCTGCTTGCCGGCGGCATAAAGGAAGCACCATTCCCCGAAATCTACACGATCGAGTGGAATCGCACCTTCACCAATGTTGGCATCGACTTGCTCGCCCACTTCATCGGTCCCGTCATCGGCGTCTCGCTGCTCGCCCGTGCCCTGTTGTTCCTGGCGATTGTCCTGCCTCCATCAGGCGCCATCATGCTGCATCGGTGCCTGTTCGGCGGCAGCTACTATTGGCAGATCGGCATGCTGTATTTCGCCTGGTGCGCCACGCTGATCGGCGGCTTCATCAATTTCCAGATCGGCCTCGGCCTGGCATTGCTGTTTGCAACGCTGGATCACCGACTGCAGGCTGGTTCCGTGGTCAGGCTCTTTTTATGGCGGGTGATGGTGTCGCTGCTGCTCACCGTCGTCCATATATTCTCCGTGGGTTTCTTTCTGGCGATAGTCTGCGGGCTGGAATTTTCCTGGCGCTTCGATGTGCTGACATCCCGTACGGCGGTGTTGCGTCTTGTCGGCAGGCTTGCGGCCGCAATGATCGCCTGTCTGTCTCCACCGCTTGCGCTGGCGCTGACCGCCGCTGACCTCCCAGGCAGTCATGCGGGCAGCATCCTGGCGGCTTGGAACGACGGCCCAGTGCTGCTGGTTTTCAATCTGCTGTCAGCCGTCTGGACCTATGTTGCACTCGTCGATGTCATTTTCCTTGTGCCGCTTCTGTTCGTTTGCAGCAGGGCGATTGCTGCGCGAAACCTGCGGCTTCATGCAGGGCTCGCCGTCACTGCGGCAGGCCTTCTCCTTCTGTCCGTCCTTTCGCCACGGCATGCTTTTGGCACCGGTTGGATAAGCTGGCGCTTTCCCATCATGGCCGCCCTCGTCGGCACGGTGATGATCTGCCCCTTTCAGAAGGTCGGCCGGCGTCACGCTATCATCCTGTTCCTCGCCTTGAATCTCGCCGTCTTTGGCCGGACCGCCTGGATCGGTTTCAACTGGTGGCGGGGACAGGCCGATGTTGCGAGCGTCGAGAAGGTGCTTGAAGCTGTTCCCTCGGGCGCTGCGATCTTGCCGCTGCAGCACGATCCGGCCTTTGCCGAGATAAAACTCGATCAGCGGCATTACGCCTTCGCCGAGGATACGTTCCGGCATCTGCCGACATTGGCCGTTCCACTGGCACATGCTTTCGTCCCGACGCTCTTCAGTGCGCAGGGCAAGCAGCCCCTTGCCGTCTTGCCATCCTGGTCGGATCGATCGGTGCCGGAAGGCAACCTTTTTTCAACGGGCGTGCTGTCCTGTCCGGGTCTGATGGCGGAGGCCGCCAGCTTCACGCCCTATCTTGTCGATTGGCGCAGCAAGTTCGATTTCATCCTGGTCGTCAACGCCGATGTGGCGGATCAGAATGTCGGTGACCTCATGCCGGCGGGTACCCGTCTTGTGAAAGACGCCGGTTTTGCAAGGCTTTACGGGATCGACCGCAATACCCCGGCAGCGCCGGATGCGACGCCGGCATCGTGCCCGGACAGCTTCCACGGGTAGGCTACTGGGTTTCCTGCAGCTTGCTCTCCTGCAGCAGCCATTTCTGGATGATCGGCACGTCGGCATCGCCGAGATCGTGACCGCCGGGGATGACGTCGGAATCGACGGTGGCACCCGACGTCTTCAGCCGCTCTTCCAGCTCGCTCGCATATCTGCCGTAGGCGTCCATCTTGCCGCTGATGACGAGCAGGTCGGTGCCTTTGAGGTCGGCATGCGGATAGGCGTCGAGCACCGGCATGGAGCGCAGAAGCACAGCCTTGTGCACGAGGTTCGGGTGCAGGTAGAGCAGCGAATTCAGAAGGTTTGCGCCATTGGAATAGCCGACATAGACGACCTTCTTCGGGTCGAGGCTGTAGGATTTGACCGCACCTTCGATGAAGGCGGCGAAGGCTTCGGCTTCGTTCTTGATGTCGTCCTGATCGAAGGAGAAAGGCGTAATGCGCTTGTACCAGCGTGGAAAGCCTTCCTCGGTCGCCCGCCCGCGCACGCCGAGAAGGGTGGCGCGGGGCGCGACCTTGTTCAGGAGCGGCATCAGCGTCGTCTCGTTGCCGCCCGAGCCGTGCAGCAGCACGAAGACGCTGCCGTCCGGGTCCGGCGGCGTGTAGAAGCGATGGACGAAGGGCAGGTCGCGATAGTTGATGCGCGGCTGGCCGGGCATGGAAAACTGCGGCAGCACCACCTTCAGATCGCTGAGGCTGGTGATCGAATCCTTCGGCGGAACGAAGAGCTTGGTCCCGAGCGTGGCTTTCGGCTCGTCCACCATCATTCCGGGCTGATTGGTGGCAAGCTCTACAAGGGTGCCGCCGGGCTCGCGGGCGTAGAGCGAGCGGAAATACTTGCGGTCGTGCAGGTTGGTCGCCGAGGCATTTTCCTTTTCGAGCGCCTCGCGGACGGCAAGCACGGCGGCGTCGTCGGCGGCGCGGAAGGCCACATGGTCGACCGTGCCGGTCCCCGGCGCGCCGGACCAGAAGCCACGCGCATCGCGCACGTCGATAACGTCTCCCGACTGCGAGACAAGGCGGTCGATCGCGCCGCGATTGGCCTGAAACCTGTAGCCGAAATGGCTTTCGATGAAATGGCGGCTCTCCGCCGGCTGTTCGGTCAGCATCGTTGCGCCGCGCACGCGCTGCACGGCATGCTCTGCCGGCACGTCGCCGCCGTCCCAGACGGCAGGCGATTTCAGATCCCTGGCGCCGGCAAGCTTGACGATGACATTGTCGGGATCCTTCAGCCGCAGCACAGGCTCGCCGAATTCATCCGCCGGGCCTTCGGAGCGGAAGCCGAAGCGCATGGCGCGCGTCAGCCAGTAGCCGATGCTGGAAGGATCGATCGCCAGCGATATTTCGCTGACCTGGCCGTAGCCTGCGCGGCCGGGTGCCCCGTCTTCCCAGACGAGGAAAGTGACGAGCGAGCCCGGCGTGCCCTCGGCGTCGCCGTAGAAGAGATGAAGCTGTGTGGCGTCCTCGAAACCGGCCGTCTGTTTGACGAGCCGCATGCCCAGGAACCCGGCGTAGAAATCCACATTCGCCTGCACCTTGCGGGTGATCAGGGTGATGTGGTGTATGCCTGATGCCATGGATGAAAGCCCGAATTGAAAAGGCGAGGCCAGGAGAGCGAATAGGAGTGTCGTTGCTAGCGTCATGCCGTTGCCAATGGCCTTTTCTCTAATTTTGTTCCGCAAAAAGTACAAGGGCGTCGCCGCGCGGCAGAAGCTCCAGCGTGTCGACCCCTTCCAATGCGTCTTCGAGTTGCTGCAGCGTCGGCGGCTTGACCATGTAGGCGCGCGCGCCGAGTTCTTTTGCCCGTTGCATGTCGCTTTCGTCGCTCGACGTGCTGAGCACGCAGACCGGAATCCGGCTCAGCCGCTGATCGGCTGAGAGCGCGTTCAGCACTTCGAAACCGTCCATGATCGGCATGTTGATATCGAGCAGCATCAGGTCGATCTGCGGCTCGTCCGCAATGCCGGCGCGCTGCTCCAGAAGCCGCAGCGCCTCGCGGCCGTTGCTGGCCACGTGCAGGTTGAAGTTCACCTTCTCGCGCCGCATCAGCTTGATCTTCAGCAGCTGGATATCGGCCGGACTGTCTTCCACCAGCAGCACTTCTGCGAGCCTGCCGCGACTTTCGTTCGCATCGTCGGATGCTTTTGCCGCCTGCGGCTGTTTGCTGGCGGCCGGTTGTGCGCCCGATATCGCCGCCAGCGGCAATTCCAGCAGGAAGGTCGCTCCCCTGCCGTTCCTGGCCTCGCACCAGATCGAACCGCCATGCAGCTGCGCGATGCGGCGGCATATGGCAAGCCCGAGCCCCGTACCCTCGATGCCGCGGCCGACAAGGCGTTTGAAGGGCTGGAAGATCAGTTCCCGATGATCGGGATCGATGCCCGGCCCGTTGTCGCCGACCGTCAGGCGGCACGTTCCCTTCTCCGCCGTGGCCGAAATGCGCACTTCCGGAACGGCGTCGTCGCAATAGCGGATCGCATTGGAAACGAGGTTCTGCAGGAGCTGGATCAGCAGCGTCGCGTCGCCCATCACCTCCGGCAGCCGGCCGCGAACGATGATTGCCTGCCGGCTTTCGATCTGCCGATGCAGGTTGTGCTCCACCTGGTCGAGCACGGCCGACAGCGCAACGGGCTTGAGTTCGAGTTCGCTCGAAACCTCCAGCCTCGTAAATCCCGAAACCTTGACGATCAGGTCTTCCATGTGGTCGGCCGCACTCAGGATATAGTCGAGCAGTTCGCGGTCTTCGGCCGGCAGTTCGGCCGAGCCGTGCAGGATGCGGCTGAAGGATTTGATCGTTCTGAGCGGTTCCTTGAGATCATGCGCCATGGCGCGGGTGAAGATTTCGAGCGACTGCCGCTTCTGTTCGAGCTTCGCTTCCAGCGCACCGTGCATCATGGCGCTCTGGATGCAGCGATGCAGCGTCTCGGGCGACAGCGCATCCTTGGTGAGATAGTCGCGCGCACCGCTCTTCATCACTTCGACGGCGACGGTTTCGTTGCCTTGACCGGTCAGCATCACCACATTGGCGGCCGCGTCCTGGGCGAGAATTTCCGAAAGCACGCCCAGGCCGTCGCGGCCGGGAAGCGAATAGTCGAGCAGGATGCAGTGGGGGTGCCTCTGGCTGTTGAGGGCGAGGCCCTCGTCACCGCTCTCGGCTTCGATGACGGTATAGCTCGTGCCGGAAACGCGTGCCAGCATGCGGCGATAGACTTCGCGGTCGTCCATGTTGTCATCGATGATGAGAACGCAGCAGTCTTCCGCCAAACGTCAGTCCTCTAAAGGCAGGATCGCGATTTCGAACCAGTATTCCTTGAGCCGCTGGATGGCGGCGAACAGCCCGTCGAGATCGACCGGCTTCTGCACATAGGTGTTGGCGCCGAGCGCATAGCAGCCCTCGATGTCGCGCTCGTCGTCCGATGTCGTGAGGATCACGACCGGGATCTTGCGCCAATGCGCGTTGGATTTGATCGCCTCCAGCGTCTTGCGCCCGTCGAGACCCGGCATGTTGAGGTCAAGCAGGATAAGGCCCGGTTTTGGCGCCATGGTGGCGAGCACGTCGAGCGCCTCCTGGCCGGAAGCGGCCCAGCGGATGGGGTTGCGCAGATTGGTGCGCTTGAAGGCGCGCATCGTCGCTTCGAAATCGTCCTCGCTGTCCTCGACGATGAGGATCGGTTGCATGTCACGCTGCAGCATTCTGGCCCTCGCGCTTCCTTCCCAAGGTAAAGTAGAACGTCGTGCCGGTGCCGACGGTTGACTCCAGCCATATCTCGCCATTGTGACGCCCGATGATCTTGCGCACGAAGGTAAGGCCCGCGCCGGTGCCGTCCTCGGAATCCTGCGATTTTTCCAGCCGTTTGAAAATGCGGAAAATATCCTCGTGGAATTCCTGGGCAATGCCCTTGCCGTTGTCCTTCACGTAAAAGACGTTGCGCGCCGTCGTCCCGTCCGTGCCGGCATAGCGTTCCAGATAGCCGACGCTGACGAGAGGGGCGGGCTTGTCGTTATATTTGATCGCGTTGGTCACGAGGTTGCGAAACACCTCGGTCAGGCGCGGAGCGTCGCACACGACCTCGGGCAGCACCCCGTCGACGACGACCTTTGCATGCCGCTCCTCCAGGAAAAGCTCCATCGTGGCAACGACATCGCGAACGATCGCGCCGATATCGGTGCGTTTGACGGCAAGCTGCTGGCGGCCGATGCGCGAGAAATAGAGAAGATCGTTGACGAGCTTTTCCATGCGCTGGCTGAGCCGGACCAGCCGGTTGAGCCGGCGCACGCCGTCTTCGTCGAGCTTGTCTTCGTAATCTTCCAGCAGGAAACGCGAGTGATTGTGCAGGCCGCGCAGCGGCTCCTTGAGATCGTGCGAGGCGATATAGGCGAACTCGTCGAGATCGTGGTTGGACCGTTCGAGATCGGCCGTATAGGCCTCGAGCTGGGCAAGCGTCGTCTTCATCCGCTCCTCCTGCCGCACGCGCTCGCTGATATCGCGCACGATGCCGACGAAAGTCTTGCTGGAGCCGGTAACGACGGCACTGACGGAAAGGTCGATCGGGAAAACCACGCCGTTCTTGCGGCGGCCGGAAACCATGCGCGTCGTGCCGATGATGCGCTCTTCGCCCGTGCGCCGGTAGTTGCCGAGATAGGTATCGTGCTCGGAATGATAGGGTTCCGGCATCAGCATCTTGATATTGTTGCCGATCGCCTCCTGCGGCGTATAGCCGAACATGGATTCGGCGGCCGGATTGAAGCTGGTGATCCTGCCGATCTCGTCGATGGCGATGACGGCATCGGGCGTATTGCGCACCAGCGCGCTGAAGCGGATGCGCTCGGTTTCCAGATGCTGGCTGTTGCGCATGAAATAGAAGACGAAAATGGCAACCAGCCAGAGCGTCGCTGCCGTGATCGAGCGATTGGCGGCTTCCCGCCAATATTCGTTTTCGCCGTGGCTGACGGCGAAGAAGCCGAGCAGCAGCAGCACGGTGCAGACGAAGGCGAAGAGGATCGGCGCGTTGCGATTGCCGAACCAGAGCGCCGTCAGCACCAGCGGGACATAGAGAATGCCGTTTGCCACGCCGAGCGGCGTATAGAGATCGACGATGAGGCCGGTAAAGCAGATCGTTGCCGGGATCCAGAGCGGGATCTCAGCCCTGTTGCCCGGCAACATCCACCAGGACCTGGCGAGAAGCCCGCAACCGAAAGCAACCAGGCCGACGGCCGTCGGCAGCGCCATCGCCGCATAGGGACCCCAGCGATATCCCTGTTCGGCATCGGTGATATAGCCGGCAAGCGCGATCATGCCGAGCGTGATTGCGATATAGCTGGTGAGCTCCTGTACGAGCTGGCCGCGGCTTTCTCTCGCATGGAGGGCGAAGAGAATGGAAAGATTGGCGATCAGGAAAATCAGCGCCGTGTTCGGCCCCATGCCGCCGCCGATCTCTCCGGCAAAGGTCGGAGAGACGAAAATCTGCGTCAGGAACACATCGACATTGTGCATCGAGCGGCCGAGCGTGACGATCTCTGTCAGGCGCGCGGCCGTAAGCAGGGCGGCAAGGCCGCAGGCGATTGCGGATATGCTGCGGTAAGGCTTGCCTGTCTGCGTCGACGCGGCAAGCCCGATACCCGACAGCACGAAACAGAGGGCGGTATTGAACGCCATGGACGGAAAGCCGGGCACGACGGAGATGATGATCCCGATCTCCAGCAGCCAGCCGGTCAGCGCCGTCAGGCCGAGCAGGACCAGCAGGCAGCCGACGACCAGCGCGACCATGCGGTAGCGGTCGCTTTCCGTGCGGTCTCGTCCTGATGTCGCAGCATCCCGCACCTGCATCACCTCTCCGCCATGTCCGTGTCGGCAAGCCATCTTTTCCGAAATTGCCGAATACTCAATAGGCAGATTGTTGCGCAAAACATGCTTTATGATAGCCAACTCCCCAAAGGTCGATATCGAATTTTAGCGAAGTGGCGTTAGTGTCTCCGTGAAGGACAGTGCAGAACGACCGCAACAATATCCGGATTTTGGTGTGCGATGCCGATCTTGTTTTACGTCGACGATAGCAGGGATGATCTCTTCTATCTCGATTATATTCGCAGGAAACAGCAGGTGGATGTCGATCTATTCTGCTTCTCCTCGGCACCTGCCGCATTCGAGGCGCTTGAGGCGCGCCTGGAAAAAGGCGAAGGCGCGCCGGACATAGTGATTGCGGACCTCTACATGCCCCTGGACAGCGGCAGCGCCTTGATCGCGCAACTGCGACGGGACGATCGCTTTTCGGCCGTGCGGCTCGGCGTCTGCAGCGGTTCGGATGCGGCGGAGGACCGGGAACGGGCCTTTGCCGCCGGCGCCGATTTCTACCTTGAGAAACCGCTGAATTTTACCGCAATCCTCGACAATCGTTGACTGCCGGCGTGACCACTGCAGGACCGCCGCAGCGCGCCGGATACATGCAGGTCAGCGCAATTGACAAGCCCGGCAGCGCATTTCAGAATGCCGGCCGAAGAGAAGAAAACCAAAAAGCGCTGAGAGAGCCGTCCGATCCTGTTCGCCGCCACGAACGCCAGCCAACCCCTTAGCTGAATGGTTCGGCCGGCCCTCCCGCGCTTACTTCCGGCACTGTCTTCCGCATTCATGGATGTTGAATACGGAGAGATTGGCATACCTAGGTAAGAGCTACTGTTCGAGTAAACTGTCCTATGCATTACCTGTAGTTGAGATGTCTCCGCTTGCGATATCGAAAACCCCCGTTTCGTTATCGGTCATCAACCGTCTCGCAATTTTTGTAATCGTTCGCGCCTAAGGCGTATATCCTAAGATTTCGGGATCGGCGGGTGAAAATCGGGGAGGAGGAAGAGTGGGAATGACCAGTGCTGCCGCGGTTCCCTTTCATGCCGGTCCGGAACTGAGCCGGGCCATCAATCGCACCGATTTCTTTCGCCTGCTGAAGGCGGCAGCCCAGCATTACCATTTCGACAATTTCACCCTGGCGCGCATCTCGGAGGCGGCAGCCCCCTTTGGCGAACGCGACGTCGTCATTACCAATGTTGCAGAGCGGCGCATGGGCCTCTTTGTCAAGACGCTGAAGGAAGCGCTCGGGACGGCCAAGGCGCGGACGGCGCAGTTCCTGACGACGCCGGTGCATGGAAAAAGCGCGGCGATAGAAGGTTATCCGTCGGACCTCGTCTTCAACGAGTTCAGCGGCAACACATTCCTTTTCATCCCGCTGTTCACGCCGGAAGGGCGCCGCTACTGCCTGGTGCTCGGCGGCCAGCGCCAGGAGCCGGACCAGGGTGAGGTGGCCGATATTCTGCTCGATGCCATGCGCATCTTCGACAAGCTGTATGAGGAAATCCTGACGCAGGAAATGTCCGGTCGCCTCACGCAGCGCGAAACCGAAATCGTCAAGTGGACGAGCGAAGGCAAGACTTCCGCGGAGATCGCCATCATCCTCGGCCTTTCGGAACACACGGTCAATTCCCATATCACGGCCGCAGTGCGAAAACTCGATGCCGTCAATCGCGTTCATATGGTGGCGATTGCGCTGCGAAACGGCCTGGTTTCGTGAGCTGGTTTCATATTGGGGAAAGATGAAACGATGAGTGCGGAAGCAATGCGCAGGAATGCGGTGAAAGTATTGTTCGTCGATGACGAGTTCATCGAATTCCGTTCGCTCAAAAAGAAGATCGCCGAACTTTCCGAACCGCGCGTCGATGTCGAATATTCGCAATCGATCGGCGATGCGCTGGACAAGATAAGGGCGGCCCGCTTCGATCTCGTCCTCCTCGACAACCGCTTGCTGCCGAATGCGGATTTTCGCGAAACCGTGCCCGAACTCAGGGGCATCGGTTATACCGGCCCGATCGGCGTCGTCTCGACCGACATATCGGGCAACTATTTCCAGGAATTCCCCGATTACGGCGTCGATTTCCGCATCGGCAAGGATGAGATCGACGTCCAGACGCTGCAGCATATCATCCGGGAATACGTGACCTATGATGTCCCGGATTTCTGGAAGGACGATTACAGCATCTGACCCGGAAAGGCTCCGAGCCTCATGCCGGCAGGCGGATCGCAAAGCGGCTGCCGCTGTCGTCGGAATGCTCAAGCCGGATATCGCCGCCGAGCGCGGCGAGAAGTTCGCGCGTGCTCGTCAGGCCAAGTCCCGGGCCGGGCACGCTGCCTGCCTTGGGCAATTTCCAGAAGGCGTCGAAAATCCTCTCCTGATGGGCCGGCTCGATGCCGCAGCCGTTATCGGCAACGACGATGCGCCAGTCGGCACCTTCCCGGACCGCCGTTGCGACGACATGCGGCGCTGCGGCGCCACGATATGCCAGCGCGTTGGAAAAAAGATGCCGCAGAATGATGGTCAGAAGCGCAGCATCGCTGCGGATGAGGGGCAGGGCGTCCGCATCGAGTGCCGCGCCGCTGACGGGAAATTCCTCGATCGCCTGTTTCCAGGCCTCCTGCGCAACCTCGGCGAGCCGCACGTCGCTGATGGCGACCTGCGGCGTTGTGCCGGCAAGGCTCATCAATGCCTTGGTCAGCCGCTGGGCCGTCTGCGCCTTATCCATGATCATCCTGAGGCTCTGCAGCTGTTCGCTGTCCAGCGTCGGCTCCAGGTCGTCGAGCAGCATTTCCGCATACATGGCGATGTGGCGCAGCGGCGATTGCAGATCGTGAGAGGCGGTCGCGAGGAAGCGTTTGATGCGCTCCTCCTGATCGCTGGTGGAACCGGTTTCCGGCTTTTTCGACGTCGGGGTGGAAGACATGTGGCGGTGCTCCCGATCTCTTTGAACCGAACATAGAAAGAGGGCGCCGGTTCTGCAACCGGCGCCCTCTTCAAGTCGATGTCAGGCACTGCCCGTTCAGCTGGCCGACTTGCGCGGCTGGTCCGCGTCCGGCGGAATGATTTCCACGGCCGCATCGTTGGAGGCGGCGACCGCCTTGGCGTGGCGGCGGCGCCAGTCGCCGAGGAAGAGCAGGATCGGCGCTGCGATGAACACCGAGGATGCGGCGGCCACCAGAATGCCGAAGGCCATCGGCACCGCGAAGCTTTCCACCGCGCTGCCGCCCCAGATTGCCATCGGCAGCAGCGAGAGGAAGGCCGTCGCATTGGTATAGAGGCTTCGGGCCAGCGTCTCGTTGATCGACTTGTCGATG
This sequence comes from Hyphomicrobiales bacterium, assembly GCA_900471515.1. Taxonomy (GTDB): domain Bacteria; phylum Pseudomonadota; class Alphaproteobacteria; order Rhizobiales; family Rhizobiaceae; genus Rhizobium. Next base: position 168,650 of record UCFC01000015.1, read on the forward strand.
ATTTCGCGCAGCGGCATCGACTTGTAGAGGCGCATGTTTTCGCGCATGCGGTCGTAGACGACCACCTTGTCGTTCACCGAATAGCCGACCAGCGTCAGGATCGCCGCGATCGCCGTCAGGTTGAAGTCCAGTCCCGTCAGCGCGAAGAAGCCGATCGCCTTGGTCACGTCGAGAATGAGCGTGACGATGGCGCCGACCGCAAACGGCCATTCGAAGCGGTACCAGATGTAGAACAGCATCGCGAGGCTGGCGATGACGACCGACAGGATACCGGCCCAGGCAAGCTCGCCGCTGACCTTCGGACCGATAACGTCGGTGCCGGTGACGGTCGCCGACGGGTCGATCTTGACGATCTCGGCCTTGAGTTTGGTGACGGCCGCGGTCTGCGCTTCTTCGCCGCCTTCCTGCCGCTGCGCGCGCACCAGCATCGTGTTGTTGTCGCCGAAGGACTGCAATGCCACTTCGCCGAGGCCGAGGCCGTTCAGGCCCTCGCGGAAGCGGCCGAGGTCGGCAGCGTCCTGCGTCTTCACCGACATCTGGATGCCGCCGCGGAAGTCGACGCCGTAGTTGAGGCCCGGATAGATGAAGAGGGCGATCGAGGCGATCGACAGCAGGGCGGAGACGGTCACGCCGAAGAAGCGCGCCTTCATGAACTGGATATGCTTGTCGTAGGGGCTGAAGAGGGGGAACAGCGGCTTGATGTTCAGCACCTTCAGCTTGCGGCGGCGGGTGATCTCGATCATCGTGACGCGCACGAAGGCGACCGAGGTGAACATCGAGATGATCAGGCCGAGCGCCATGGTCACGGCAAAGCCGCGAACCGGGCCGGAGCCGAACCAGAACAGGATGGCGGCGGCAATCAGCGCCGTCATGTTGCCGTCGATGATGGTCGAGTAGGCGCGGCGGAAGCCGGTATCGATCGCCGCAAAGGCGCTCTTGCCCTTGCGGGTTTCTTCGCGGATGCGCTCGTTGATCAGGACGTTCGCGTCAACCGCAAGGCCGATGCCGAGCACGACGCCGGCAATACCGGGCAGCGTCAGCGTAGCGCCGACCAGCGTCAGCGCCGAGAAGGTCAGGATCGTGTGGATGAGAAGCGCGATATTGGCGAGAATGCCCCAGGTGCCGTAGAGCACGAGGATGAAGGCGGCGACGAGCACGAAGCCGACGACACCGGCATAGAGGCCCATCCTGATCGCATCCGCGCCGAGGTCGGCGCCGACGGTGCGTTCTTCGATGACGGTCAGCTTGGCGGGCAGGGCACCGGCGCGCAGCATGGCGGCCAGCGTATTGGCGCTGTCGGTGGTGAAGTTGCCGGAGATCTGGCCCGAACCGCCGGTGATCGGCTCGCGGATGACAGGCGCGCTCAGCACCTTGTCGTCAAGCACGATCGCGAAGGGGTTGCCGACGTTCTGGCGGGTAATATCGGCAAAGCGGGTCGCGCCGGCGCTGTCGAAGCGGAAGGTAACGACCGGCTGCTGGCTCTGGTCGAAGCTGACGCGGGCATCCGAGAGGCGGTCGCCGGAAATCTCGACACGGTCGAGAACCGGGTAGCTGTTGCCCTCGTCATCCTTCATGATCGTCACACCCGGACCGGCCTGGCCGTTCGGGGCGAGCATGTGGAAGGACATCTTGGCGGTGGAGCCGAGGAGTTCGCGAAGGCGGGACGGATCCTGCGCGCCCGGAAGCTGGACGAGAATGCGGTTGGCGCCGATGCGCTGGATCGTCGGCTCGGCAACGCCGACCTGGTCGACGCGCTGGCGGATGACTTCAAGGCTCTGCGCCACGGCATTGTCGACGTTGGTGGAGATGCCGGCCGGCGAGAAGCCGATGGTGATGTTGCCGCCATCGGCCGTGACCGCAAGGTCGGACTGGCCGGCGCTGATGCCGCTGGCGATCACATTGCCGAGCGTGCGAAGCTGGGTGACGGCCGCGTCGCTCTGCGACGGATCGGCAAGCGAAACGACGATATTGTTGTTGTTGCGTACAACCGACTTCGGCTGGATGTTCTTTTCGCGCAGCACGCGGCGCGCATCCTGCAGGAGCGAGTTCAGGCGCTCCTTGGTGAGGTCTGCTTCGTCCACCTCGAGCACGAGATGCGAGCCGCCGCGAAGGTCGAGGCCGAGGGAAACCTGGCTGTGCGGCAGCCAGGCGGGCAGGCGCTGCAGCACGCTTTGCGGCAATGCGTTCGGCAGGGCGATCAACAGGCCGAGCACGATGATCACCGTATAGGTGAACACCAGCCATGGTGAATTGCGCATATTTTAAATCCTTGGATAATGCTTGGGCCGGCGCAACCGCGCTGCGGCATGTCTATGGATCAGAAACGCCCGAAGGCTATGGGATTCAGGCAGCCTGCGGCGGCGCGCGCGGCTGCTGCGCCCGGGCTGCGGCAGGGGGCGGCGGCGCTTCGAATTCAGGCGCCGGCGTGGAGGCGCCCCAGCCGGCAAAGTGCAGCGCAGGAACAACGGCAAGCGCCGCCGGACCGGCATCCTGAAGCGTTTGTTTCGGCGCAGCCTTGCGGTCGCTGATCAGCAACCCGCGAATGGCGTCGCGCGCCGTTACCTGCGTCTGCTGCGTATCCCGGCTCGAAGAGGAGAGGCTGTTCGGCGCCGCGGACGGGCCGATGACGATATTGCCGCCGAAGAGCAGGCCGAGATAGGCAAGGATTGCAACGACGACGGAGGCGGCAATACGGCTAACCAGACGGCGCTGTTCCAGCTCCATCTCCCCAGTCCTGTCGATTTCACTCCCAAATCGGCTCAAAGGCGCGGCAATCTCTCATTCTTTTTCCGGCGGAGGCTCCACCGGCGGCTGGATTGTACCAGCCGAAGCTCCGTCTTCATAGGGTGCACTGTCATGATGCACTTGGGCCAGCCGGTCAACCATGCCAAGCGCAATTTCCCGCTCGCCCATGATGACGGTATCGGCGCCGTATTGCCGCAGTTCCTCCACTTCGGCATCGGAATGGGCGCGCGCGACGATCAGGATCGAGGGATTGACGGCGCGCCCCTGCTCGGCGATGCGGCAGGCCTCGAAGGCGTTGGGGATGGCGATGACGAGGCTGCGCGCACCGGCAAGATTGGCAAGATCGAGCGTTTCGCGGGTCACGGCATTGCCGGCAAGAACCTCGATGCCCTGCGCGTGCAGTTCGGCGACCCTCTTGTCGGAATCCTCGATGACGAGGAACGGCGTGCCCGACGACTTGAGGTTCTGGCCGACGATGCTGCCGACACGGCCGTAACCGACAAGGATGGCATGGCCGGCGAGCGCCGTCGGATGAGGCTCGTCTCCGTCGGGCAGCTCCTCCGCATGGCCGGGCGCGGCATCGGCCGCCGGGGCTGCCGGTTCCGCCGCCGGTTCTTCGCGCTTCGGGCTTTCAAGCAGCGGCCGCATACGGTCGCAGAGGAAGAACAGCGGCGGGTTGAGAATGATCGAGATGATCGCGCCGGCAAGGATGAGGTCGCGCCCCTCCTCCGGCAGCAGGCCGAGTTCGACGCCGAGCGCTGCCAGAATGAAGGAGAATTCGCCGATCTGCCCGAGGCTTGCCGAAATCGTCAGCGCCGTGCTGACCGGCTTTCTGAACAGCAGGACGATCAGGAAGGCGGCCACCGATTTGCCGATGACGATGATGAAAATGGTCGCAAGCACCGGCAACGGCCGTTCGATCAGGATATGGGGATCGAACAGCATGCCGACCGAGACGAAGAACAGCACGGCAAAGGCGTCGCGCAGCGGCAGGCTTTCCTGCGCGGCGCGATGGCTGAGTTCGCTTTCGGCGAGAACCATGCCGGCAAAGAAGGCGCCAAGCGCCAGCGAGACGCCGAAGAGCTTGGCCGCGCCGAAGGCAACCCCGAGCGCGATCGCCAGCACGCCGAGGCGGAAGAGTTCACGCGAGCCGGTATGGGCGATGCGGTGCATGGTCCAGGGAATGAGCTTGCGGCCGAAGACCAGCATGAGCGCGACGAACAGCACCACCTTGACCAGCGTCATGGCGATAATGCCGCCGACGCCGAGATCGAGGCCGAGAAGCCGGTTCAGCCCCGCCGAAAGCGGCTCGACCGGGCCATGGCCGCCGCCGCTGATACTGGCGGCGGCCGGGATCAGCACCAGCGCCAGAACCATCGCGAGGTCTTCGACGATCAGCCAGCCGACGGCGATGCGTCCGCGCTCGGTCTCGACCAGACGCCGCTCCTGCAGCGCTTTCAGGAGCACGACCGTCGAGGCGACGGAAAGCGCGAGGCCGAAGACGAGGCTGCCGCCCGTCGACCATCCCATGAGCGCGCCGAGCCCCCAGCCGAGCAGGGTCGCAAAGCCGATCTGCGCGACCGCGCCCGGTACGGCGATGCCGCGCACCGAAAGCAGGTCCTTCAGCGAGAAATGCAGGCCGACGCCGAACATCAGCAGGATGACGCCGATTTCGGCAAGCTCGGGCGCGAGGCTCTGATCGGCGACGAAACCCGGCGTATGCGGGCCGGCGAGCACGCCCGCGACAAGATATCCCACGAGAGGCGGAAGACGCAGGCGATTGGCGATCGCCCCCAGGATAAATGCCAGCACGAGGCCTCCGACAATGGTCGAAATCAAAGGCGTATCGTGGGGCATCGCTCTCTCCCGATCTGGAAATCCCGTTCAAAACATGACATATATGATCTATATTGACCAATATGGGTGGTTTGAAAACATGGGTCAAGGCGCAAAACAGACAATTCTGACGCCCGCTTTGTGTCGGGCGGCCCGTGGCCTGCTCGATTGGACGCAGGCGGACCTGGCGCAGAAGGCCGCCGTCTCGCGCAGCACGATACGCGACTATGAGGGCCGCCACCACGAAATCCACCGCGCGACGGAGGCGCAGCTGCGCCTGGCCTTCGAGGAAGGCGGCGTGAAATTCATCGAAGTGGAGGGCGGCGGGACCGGCCTTTGCATGCCCGAGCCCGCGAACTGACCGGTTTTGACGCATGTCGCGCAAACCTGTGCAGCGGTATTGCGTCCGCAATTGCCTGGGCGATGAAGCATTTCAGGCGATTCAATCCTCGCCGGAAATATTCTAGGGCCGCTTCAGGCAGGTGGCGTCGACCTTGTAGGCATAGATCGTCTTGCCCCGGTAATTGCCGTTTGCCGGCTGCCAGCTCTTCAGCAATTCCGGCGCCTCGCCGGCGCAGCTCAGCATATTGACCGTCAGGAAGAGGACCGGCGCGTTCGTATCGGCCGGCAGGGCGAATTCCTGTTCGTAATAGCTTTCCGGCAGGTCGGCCGGCGGACGGGCGTAGATCTTGTAGGGGGCGGCTCTCAGCGTATGGAAGAGATCGGCGACCATGTCGCGGTTGTCGGTAACGATGATGCCGGCGCCGGCCTGCTCGGCAAGGTCGGCAGCCTGCCGGCTGACTTCGGCCCGGCCGAGATAGCGCTGCATGACTTCCTTGCCGCCGGGCAGCACCAGCTGGTGCGAGAAGATCGTCGCGAAGGGAAAGAGAAGGCAGGCGGCGCCATTGATCCAGAGCGAGATCTTGAGACCGTTCGGCCACAGGCGCTGAAGCAGCCAGACCGCAAGCACGACGCCCGCCACATAGGCCGTGACGCCCCAATTGGCATAGGCCTTGGCGACGGTCGCCTGCAGGGTGATGAGCAGCACGACCGGGATTGACAGCCAGACGAGCATCTTCTCGCGCGGCTGGCTGCGGCCGCGAACCATGTTCCAGGCCGCCCAGAGCATGGCGAAGAAGACGATCGGGCCGACGACCCCGAACTGCGCGGAGAAGAATTCCAGCCCTGCGCCCACATTGACGCCGAGATCGCTCCAGTGCGCGATGTCCTGCGTGTGGCGCACGGTCGTATTGTTGTTTTGAAGGTTCCACCAGAGGTTCGGGAAGGCAACGACCGCGGACGTGACCACGGCAACGACAAAGTCGCGCACGCAGATGCGTGCCGCCGGAATGAGCAGCATGGCGATCGCGCCGCCCGGCACGAGGAAAAGCACGGCATATTTGGTCAGAAACGCCAGCCCGACGCCGGCCCCCATGAGAAGCGCCAGCCTGATCGAGCGCCGTTGCGTCAGCTCGAAATAGGCAATGAGCGCAATGGCGATGAAGAAGAGCAGGATGACGTCGGTCGAGAAGAAGACCGAAGAAAGCGCAACCGCCGGCAGCGTGATATAGGTCGCGCCGACCCAGCCCTCGATCTCAGGCCCGACGAAGCGTTTTGCCATTTTCATCAGCACCAGCGCGGTCGCCAGATGGAAGAGCGGGCCGGGAAGCCGCAGCCAGTAGATGTCGCTGGAGCCGGCAAGCGCGGTGAAGATCCTCAGCACCCAGGCGATCATCGGCGGCTTGGAATAATAGCCGAAATCGAGATTCTGCGACCAGAACCAGTATTGCGCCTCGTCGACGAACAGGTCCGTCGTATCGAAATGCAAAGTCGCGATGCGGAAGATCGTAAACGCCAGGATGATGATGAGGCCGGTCCGAGCTGACATAAATCCGTTACTTCCGCTGACACGAGGAGCGCGTGTCGATACACCAACGGTGCCGGGCTGCCAACGGGAAAGGTAGCGGGAGACGTGAGGCGCGCCGGCCCTTAAAAGACGCGAAGCGTGCGGTTGTCGCGGTGTGCCGCGATCGTATCGAGGAGGGTGATGGCCGCGGCGATCGCCAGCGCGATCAGGCAGGAACCCATTCCGAGAACAATCATTTCTCTTTCCTTGTCGACGTCATGTCAGGCGCTTGAAATCGGCTCTATAACATAGAGCTTGCGTGTGCCTTGTAGCAGCCATGCAACTCCGCGCCAGTATTTACTATGCGAAGTCTGCCTAATTGTTTCAAAAGCTTCAGGCGGGAATGGCTTATTAACCTTCAAGCAAGGAATTAACCATAAACATTGGATTACACGTCGGAATGGGAAGATGCACTCGTTCCCACCAGGCATGACGCCGTACCGCCGTACCGGGTCGATCCGGTATCCATCTCTTCAGGCAGCTCCGAAACAGAATTGCTGAGCAGGAGGCTTCAGCCCATCGGTCGTGACCGATGGCGAAGACGGTCTCCGTGCGTGGCGTTCTTCGGAAGCGTCAAAAGTTTTTGGCCGGGTTCGCCCGGAAAGTGGTTGGGGACAGGCGTTGAGGCAGGATTTGCCATCAGATCAGGCGCGTGGAGCACAGGCAGGCAGCCTGCGCGACCGCCTGCGCTTTGCCGGCCTCGACACCGAACAGTGCGAGATGGTCCGCCGCAACCGGCCGGCGCTGGAAGCCCACCTGAAGGCGGGCCTGCGCGATCTCTTCCACCGTTTCCAGTCTTTCCCCGATGCCGCCCGCAATTTCGAAAGCGAACGCCAGATCGAGCGCCTGCACGACCTGCAGTCCTCGCATTGGGATGTGCTGACGGATGCGCGTTTCGACAGTCTCTATGCCGAGCGCGTCAAGGTTCTCTCCGACACCGAAAGCAAGATCGGCCTCGACCCGCGCTGGCATGTGGCCGGTCACGGCGTCATGCTGGAACATGTGATTTCCGGTCTGGCCGACGAACTGGCCGGCCGGCCGGTGCTGCCCTCGGCGAGGCGTCGCGCCCGTGAAATCACCGACCTGATGACATCGATCATCCGCATCGTGATGGTCGATGTCGAAATCGCCGTCTCCCTGCGCTTCAATTCGCTGCGCTCCCTCCAGCAGCGCGCGCTCGCCGACCAGCGCGCTCAGGGCGAAGCGGAAGTGGCCCGCATCTTCGGCGATGTCATCGAAGGGCTGTCGGCGCGTGACCTGACGCGCCGTGCGCCGCTCGACGGCGCGCACGCCGATATTGCCGAGGCGCTGAACGCGGCGCTTGACGGCCTTCAGGCCGAGTTTGCCGCGATTGCCGAGCGCAACGCCAAGGCGGAAGCCGCGACGCAATCGCTTGCCGGCGCCTCGCGCAATTTCGCCGGCAACGCCACCGGACAGGCAAATCGCCTGCAGCTTTCCGCCGCAGCCCTGGGCGGCATCGCCGAGCGTGTGCGCCAAGGCGCCGCCGGCAGCCGCGCCGCCGAACAGGCCGCCGCCGCAACGCGCGCCGCCGTCGAGGAAAGCGGCGAGGTCGTCGGCCGCGCCATATCGGCCATGGCCGATATCGAGCAGTCGGCCGAAAAGATCGGTCAGATCATCGGCGCCATCGACGACATCGCCTTCCAGACGAACCTGCTGGCGCTCAACGCCGGCATCGAGGCCGCGCGCGCCGGCGAATCCGGCCGCGGTTTTGCGGTCGTGGCACAGGAAGTCCGCGCGCTCGCCCAGCGCTCCGCCGAAGCTGCCCGTGAGATCAAGACGCTGGTGACGACCACAAAGACGCAGGTCGATGCCGGCGTGCAGATGGTCGGACGCACCCAGGATTCGATCGCCAGCATCGTCCGTCAGGTGACGGACATCAACGCCGCAATCGCCAATATCGCCCACGAGACGGGCGAGCACGCGGCCGGTCTTGAGGCCGTGACGGCCGACGTGAAGGGCCTCGGCGGCGAGGTGGCGGACAATGCCGGCCTTGCGGAGCGTTCGGCAGAAGGCGCCGATCACCTCCACACGGTCATTCTGGAACTCGGCCAGACGATCCGCGAATTCCGTATTGCCCGCGAAAACGCTTACGCGACACGGCCGCATCCGCCGCGCGTTTCCGAGCCCCGGCCGGTTGCGATCGCGGCGCGTCCGGAAACGGTCGAGGACGAATACGAGAATGACGATTTCGGCATGCCGTTGCCTCTCGCAAGCGCCGGAGGTGGGCGGAATGTTTACTAACCTATCGGATTATGACGTCGGCTCGTTTTCGCGGGTCGGGGACAAGGGAACAAGGAAAAGCTGATGGCAGCAAAGAAGAGTGCCAAGACGCTGAATTTGGCAGCGGTTCTTGATCTCAATGAGGCTTCCGCATTGCGCGACAAGCTTCTCTCCATGCGAGGTAACCCACTGGCGATCGATGCTTCGGCAGTCGAACGCATCGGCGCTCTTTGCGCCCAGGTTCTGATGGCCGCCGAGAAGACCTGGGACCAGGACAAGCAGTCGTTCACCTTCTCGAAGGTGTCCGACGCATTTCACAAAACCATGCAGCTGGTTGGCGTCGATATCGACCATCTGCTTGCCAAGGAGATCCGGCAATGAAGAAAAAAGTACTGACGGTGGACGATTCCCGCACCATCCGAAACATGCTTCTCGTGACGCTGAACAATGCGGGCTTCGAGACGATCCAGGCTGAAGACGGCGTTGAGGGCCTCGAAGTTCTCGAAGAATCCAATCCCGACGTCATCGTCACCGACATCAACATGCCGCGCCTCGACGGCTTCGGCTTCATCGAAGGTGTCCGCCGCAACGAGAAATACCGTGCGATCCCGATCCTGGTCCTGACGACCGAAAGCGACGCGGAAAAGAAGAACCGCGCCCGCCAGGCCGGTGCCACCGGCTGGATCGTCAAGCCCTTCGACCCCGCCAAGCTCATTGATGCCATCGAGCGTGTAACCGCTTAAAACGCCCAGGATCTGCTCCTATGGATATGAACGAAATCAAAGAGATCTTTTTCCAGGAGTGCGAGGAACAGCTCGCCGAACTGGAATCCGGTCTCCTGAAAATGAATGATGGCGATCGCGACCCGGAAACCGTCAATGCGGTCTTCCGTGCGGTCCATTCGATCAAGGGCGGTGCCGGCGCCTTTGGCCTGGATGATCTCGTCGCCTTCGCCCACGTCTTTGAGACCACCCTTGATTGCGTTCGTTCCAACAAGCTTGAGCCGACCCAGGACGTCCTGAAGGTGATGCTGAAGTCGGCCGACGTGCTCGCCGATCTGACCAACGCTGCCCGCGATGGCGGCAGCGTCGACGAAAGCAGAAGCCGCGGCCTCGTCAAGGAACTGGAAGCGCTTGCCCATGGCGAGCTGCCGTCTCCCTCGGCAGTTTCCGAGGCGCCCGCGCCGAAGCCGGCCCCGAAGGCCGCTCCCGCTCCGGCTGCTGCGGCCCCGGCTCCCGCGCCGACCGACGATAGCGGCTTCCAGCCGATCCCCTTCTCCTTCGACGATTTCGGCGGCGAAGAGAAGCCGGTCGATCTGCCGGCCTACGAAATCACCTTCAAGCCGCGCTTCGAACTCTATTCGAAGGGCAACGACGCCACCCTTCTTCTGCGCGACCTCTCCCGCCTCGGCGAGATGAGCATCTATTGCAACGCCGATGCCCTGCCGGGCCTCGAGGAGCTCGATCCGGAAGGCGCCTATTTCTTCTGGAACATCACGATCAAGACCGACAAGGGCGAAGACGCCATCCGCTCGGTCTTCGAATTTGCCGAATGGGATTGCGATCTGACCGTGAAGCCGGCAGAGGACAGCAAGCCGGGCGAGACCAATGACGAACTGCCGATGGTCCCGGTTCCGTTCGATCTTTCGATCCTGGACGAAGGCGGCGCCTCCGAAGCGCCGGCCGCTGCCCAGGCCAAGGCCGACGACACCGCTGCTGCCGTTGCCGCCGCTGAAACGGCGACCAACGTCACGCAGATGGCGGCTGCCGCCGCCCGTGTCGAAAAGAAGGAATCGGCTGCCGCCGCTGCCGCCGCAGCGGCCAGTGCCGCGGCCCAGAACAATGCCGCTGCCAGCGCCGGCCAGACCATCCGCGTCGATCTCGACCGCGTCGACCGCCTGATCAACCTCGTGGGCGAGCTTGTCATCAACCAGGCGATGCTTTCCCAGAGCGTCATCGAAAACGATACGACCGGCACGTCCTCCATCAACATGGGCCTCGAAGAGCTGCAGCAGCTCACGCGCGAGATCCAGGACTCGGTCATGGCGATCCGCGCCCAGCCGGTGAAGCCGGTCTTCCAGCGCATGTCGCGTATCGTTCGCGAAATCGCCGACATGACCGGCAAGTCGATCCGCCTGATTACCGAAGGTGAAAACACCGAAGTGGACAAGACGGTCATCGACAAGCTGGCCGAGCCGCTGACGCACATGATCCGCAACGCCGTCGACCACGGTATCGAAACGCCCGAAAAGCGTGCCGCTGCCGGCAAGAACACCGAAGGCACGGTCCGCCTGACGGCAAAGCACCGTTCGGGCCGCATCCTGATCGAACTCGCCGACGACGGCGCCGGCATCAACCGCGAAAAGGTCCGCCAGAAGGCGATCGCCAACGAGCTGATCTCGCCCGACGCCAACCTGTCGGATGAGGAAATCGACAACCTGATCTTCCTGCCGGGCTTCTCCACGGCCGACAAGATCTCCGACATTTCCGGCCGCGGCGTCGGCATGGACGTCGTCAAGCGGTCGATCCAGGCGCTCGGCGGCCGCATCAACATCACCTCGAAGCCGGGCCAGGGCTCGGTCTTCACCATGAGCCTGCCGCTGACGCTCGCCGTTCTCGACGGCATGGTGGTCACGGTCGCCGGCCAGACCCTTGTCGTGCCGCTGACGGCCATCGTCGAAACCCTGCAGCCGGAAGCCGCGTCGATCCATTCCTTCGGCGCCAACCATCGCCTGATCTCGATCCGCAACTCCTTCTGCCCGCTGGTCGATGTCGGTCGTATCCTGAACTTCCGCGCCACCCAGGCCAATCCGGTCGAAGGTGTCGCCCTTCTCGTCGAATCCGAAGGCGGCGGTCAGCGCGCGCTCATGGTCGACGCGATCCAGGGCCAGCGCCAGGTCGTCATCAAGAGCCTCGAGGCGAACTACACTCACGTCCCGGGCATCGCCGCTGCAACCATTCTGGGCGATGGCCGCGTGGCCCTCATCCTGGATGTGGACGCAGTCGTCGGCGCCTCGCGCGGTCAGTCGCTCAAGGCGGAAATGTCTCTGGCGGCAGTAGGATAAGAGGCGATGTCGTACACGGCAAAAAATCTGACCCTGGGCGGAAACGAGCTTATCGCATTTCGCATCGGCGATCAGGAATTCTGCGTGAACATCATGGCGGTCCGCGAAATCCGGGGCTGGACCCCGGCGACCGCGATGCCGCACTCGCCGTCCTATATGATCGGCGTCATCAACCTGCGTGGTGCGGTGCTGCCGATCATCGACCTGTCGGCCCGGCTCGGCATGAAGCCGGTTGATCCGACCGCGCGTCACGTCATCATCGTTGCCCAGGTCCGCCGCAAGACGGTGGGCCTGCTGGTCGATGCGGTTTCCGACATTCTGACGGTCACTGACGCGGACATCCAGCCGACGCCCGAAGTGTCCTCCGACCTTCAGCGTCAGTTCGCCCGCGGCATTCTCTCGATCGAGAAGCGAATGATCTGCCTGATCGAACTTGAAGCCCTGTTCCCCGAGACCGAAAGCGAAGCCGCATGAATGCACTTGGCCTAAAAGATCAGAGGCAGCCCGGTGCCGACGAGGTTCTGGCGAGCGGCGAATATCCGCTGACGCGCCGCGACCTCTCGGAAATCGCTGCAATGATCTATTCGGATGCAGGGATCTATCTGAACGAGACGAAGGCCTCGCTGGTCTACTCGCGTCTGTCGAAACACATCCGCAATCTCGGCCTTTCGGGATTTCGCGAATATTGCGATCTCGTTGCCTCGCCGGCAGGCGCTGCCGCCCGGCGCGAGATGCTGTCGCACCTGACGACGAACTTCACGCGCTTCTTCCGCGAAAACCACCATTTCGAGCACCTGCGCGACCATGTTCTGCCCGATCTCCTGAACCGGGCGCGCGCCGGCGGCCGCGTGCGGATCTGGTCGGCTGCGTCCTCGGACGGGCAGGAGCCCTATTCGATCGCGCTGACCGTTCTGTCGATGATGCCGAACATCGCCGACTACGACTTCAAGATTCTCGCAACCGACATCGATCCGAAGATCCTCGCGATCGCCCGCACCGGCGCCTATGACGAAAACGCGCTGGAGACCGTCTCGCCCGCCATGCGTAAGCAATGGTTTACCGAGGTCGAGATGCAGGGACGCCGCAAGTTCCAGGTCGACGACCGCGTGAAGCGCCTGATCACCTACAACGAGCTGAACCTGATGGCGCAATGGCCGTTCAAGGGCAAGTTCGACGTCATCTTCTGTCGCAACGTCGTCATCTATTTCGACGAGCCGACGCAGATGAAGATCTGGCAGCGCTTCGCCGGCCTGCTGCCGGAAGGCGGTTATCTCTATATCGGCCACTCCGAGCGCGTCTCGGGCGAGGCCAAGCACGTCTTCGACAATGTCGGTATCACCACCTATCGCTATACGACCAAGGGTATCGGGAGGAAGGCATGAGCGCTCCGGCAAGAGTTCTCGTCGTTGACGACTCGCCGACCATGCGCGGCCTGATTTCGGCCGTCCTGAGTTCGGATCCCGAAGTCAGCGTCATCGGCCAGGCCGGCGACGCCCTGGAGGCGCGCGAGGCGATCAAGCGGCTGAACCCGGACGTCGTCACGCTCGATATCGAGATGCCGAACATGAACGGCCTCGATTTCCTCGAAAAGATCATGCGGCTGCGGCCCATGCCCGTCATCATGGTCTCGACCATGACGCATCGCGGCGCGGAGGCGACGCTCGCAGCCCTCGAAATCGGCGCTTTCGATTGCGTCGGCAAACCGCAGCCGGGCGAACCGCGCCCCTTCGGCGACCTCGTCGAGAAGGTCAAGGCGGCCGCCCGCACGCAGCGCAATTTCGGGCAGCCGGCCAAGCCTGCCGCCGTCACGCCGCCGCCCGCCGTCGCCGACTTCCGCGTCGGCCGCAAGATCGTGGCGATCGGTTCGTCGACCGGCGGCGTGGAGGCCCTGATCGCCGTGCTGCAGAAATTCCCGGCGAACTGCCCGCCGACCGTCATCACCCAGCATATGCCGCCGACCTTCACCAAGAGCTTTGCCGAACGGCTGAACCGCCTGTGTGCGCCGGTGGTGGAAGAAGCGACCGACGGCGCGCGTCTGGAGATCGGCAAGGTCTATCTGGCGCCCGGCGGCGAACGTCATCTGCAGGTCGCCAACGTATCGGCGCCCTGCTGCCGGCTGGTCGACCGGGGGCCGGTCAACGGCCATCGCCCGTCGGTCGACGTGCTCTTCGATTCGGTTGCCGAGCTCGCCGGACGCAATGCGGTCGGGGTGATCCTCACCGGCATGGGTCGCGATGGGGCTGCCGGACTGTTAAAAATGCGACACGCAGGGGCCAGAACGCTCGGCCAGAACGAAAAAACCTGCGTTGTTTACGGAATGCCAAGAGTTGCCTACGAACTTGGCGCAGTTGAGCAGCAGCTCCCGCTTGCTGCTATCGGCGAAGAGATACTGAAAATGACAGCCGCCCGAAAGGAAGGGACCGAATAATGTCGATCGCGGAGAAAATCAAAGTTCTGATCGTTGACGATCAGGTTACGAGCCGCCTGCTGCTCAGCGACGCGCTGACGCAGCTCGGCTTCAAGCAGATCACCTCTGCCGGTGACGGCGAGCAGGGTATGAAGATCATGGCCGAGCAGCCGCACCACCTCGTGATCTCGGACTTCAACATGCCGAAGATGGATGGCATCGGCTTCCTGCAGGCCGTTCGCAGCAACCCCAACACCAAGAAGGCTGCATTCATCATCCTCACGGCACAGGGCGACCGCGCGCTGGTGACGAAAGCTGCCCAGCTCGGGGCAAACAACGTCCTGGCAAAGCCCTTCACCATCGAAAAGATGAAAGCGGCTATCGAAGCCGTGTTTGGAGCCCTGAAATGATCACTGAGGGTACGGCCCGTCGCGTACACATCATCCAGGGTGAATACAAGGTCCTGAGCGATCCGGATGCGGTGCTCACGACCATCCTTGGCTCGTGCGTGGCAGCCTGCCTCAGAGATCCCGTCGCTGGTGTCGGCGGCATGAACCACTTCCTGCTGCCGGGGACAGGCAACACCCCGATGACCGGCGGCGATGCCACGCGATACGGCGTGCATCTCATGGAACTGCTGATCAACGGCCTACTGAAACAGGGCGCCCGGCGCGACCGGCTGGAGGCCAAGATATTCGGAGGCGCGAAGACGATCTCGACGTTCTCGAACGTCGGCGAGCAGAACGCGGCCTTCGCCGTGCAGTTCCTTCGGGATGAAGGCATTCCGGTGGTCGGCTCCAGCACCGGCGGAGAGCATGGACGCAAGATCGAATATTGGCCGGTTTCCGGCCGTGCCCGGCAATACCCGCTGACCGGTGCCGAAACGCAGCGAACCGTCGCTCTCGAACAGCGTCCCGCCGCTCCGCAGAAGCCCGCCGAAACCAGTATCGAATTCTTTTAATGGCGAGGATTTTTATATGACTTTTACACCGATTATCGAGCCGCCGTCGCCGGTTGAGGCGCTGAGCGACATATTGATGCGCATTGTCTCCGAGCTTCACGACGTCGCCTACCTCATCGAACGGATCGAACCCCAGCTGCTCGAACTGGGCGGCACGGAAATCCTGAACTCTCCCGACAGCATGAAGGTGATGCAGGGCATCGATCTTGCCGTGCAGAAATCGCGCGGTCTGGCCGAATTCATCGACACCATCACCGGTGAAATCCCGCAGAGCTGGTCGATCGACGTCGCCACCGCGCTTAGCCTCGTCAAGCTTGCCGAAATGCAGAAGGCGCTCGGCGGCGGCACCCGTCATGGCCATTCCCAACCGCTCAGCAAGGCCGCCGGCGACTTCGATTTCTTCTGATCCGGCAATTCATTCCTGCATGCGCCGAACGAAACGCTCGCACAAGTTTCGGCGTCTATTCGTCAAATGAGGCAATAAGCCTGCTTTGTCTTTGACGGATCGTGCGAGAACAGAATGAATCTGTTAAATCAATTAGTTCAGATCTTTAAGAACTTTGGTTCCCTTGGGCGGACGCGTTTGATGATCCTTGGTGGGGTCGGCGCCGCTTCCATCGCAATCATCCTGGCGGCGGCAATTTTCGTCAACAAACCGGCCCAGGAAACGCTCTACGTTGGCCTGGAGACGCCAGATCTCAACCAGATCAGCATGGCGCTCGCCGAAAGCAATATCGATTTCCAGGTTGGATCGGACGGCTCCAGCATCACCGTACCGGCCGGCATGACGGGCAAGGCCCGCCTGCTGCTTGCCGAACGCGGTCTGCCGAACAGCGCCAATGCCGGCTACGAACTCTTCGACAATGTCGGTTCGCTCGGCCTCACCTCCTTCATGCAGGAAGTGACCCGGGTGCGCGCCCTCGAAGGCGAAATCGCCCGCACGATCCAGTCGATCTCGGGCATCACCGCCGCGCGCGTCCACATCGTCATGCCCGAGGTCGGCAACTTCCGGAAGGCCGAACAGAAGCCGACGGCATCCGTCATGATTCGCGCCAGCGCCGCGACCGGGCGGAACGCTGCCACCTCGATCCGCCACCTTGTCGCCTCGGCCGTGCCGGGGCTCGACGTCGATGACGTGACGATTCTCGATTCGGCCGGCCAGCTTCTCGCTTCCGGCGACGAAGCCAGCAACAGCACGCTGAACCGCTCCCTCAGCATCGTCCAGAACGTGCAGCAGGAAGTCGAATCGAATATCGACAAGGCGCTGGCACCCTTCCTCGGCATGGACAACTTCCGCTCCAGCGTCACGGCCAATCTGAACACCGACGCCCAGCAGATCCAGGAAACCGTCTACGATCCGGAATCCAAGGTCGAACGCTCGGTTCGCTCCACCAAGGAAAATGCCCAGTCGCAGCAGCGTCAGTCCGACAACGCCACGACGGTCGAGCAGAACATTCCGCAGGCAGCCCCCGATTCCGGCGGCGCGAATGGTCCGCAGTCGGAGGACAAGTCCGACAAGCGCGAAGAGCAGACCAATTACGAAATCAACAGCAAGACGACAGCCACGACGCGCAACAGCTACCGCGTCGAGAAGCTCTCCGTCGCCGTCGTCGTCAACAAGGGCCGCATCGCCAAGATGGTGGGCGAGCCGGCCGATCAGGCCAAGATCGACGCCTATCTGGCGGAGATGAAGAGCATCGTCGCCTCGGCCGCCGGCCTCGATACGAACCGCGGCGACGTGGTCACGGTCACGGCGATGGACTTCCTCGAGAACCAGCTCCTCGACGACGCCAACAACGGCATCCATGTCATGGATATGCTGAGCCGCAATCTCGCAGGCATCATCAACTCGCTGGCCTTCGTCGCGGTCGCCTTCGTGGTGGTCTGGCTGGGCGTGCGTCCTCTCCTGCGCACCATCAACGGCTCGGCATCCTCCTCCGCTGCGGTCTTCGGCGACGCAACTCCGGAATCGGCCGGCCTGGAACTGCCGGACTTCGCACCGGCGGGTGCTGCCGCCGGCGGCGCGCTCATGGACGGCTTCGGCTCCGACTTCGGCTTCGACAGCACCGAGGATCTGCTCAGCCTCGGCGACGACGACGGCAACTTCAACCGCCGCGTCAAGGAAGGCCCGGAACGCAAGCTCGCCCGCATGGTGGAGATCAACGAGGAGCGCGCCGCGAAGATCCTCAGGAAATGGGCCATCGACGAAGCAGCATGATGAAAAGGCCGGGAAACCGGCCTTTTTTCATTTCAGCTGTGGAAAGGTCCGCCGGTAACGGCAACGTTACCCGCACGCATTGCCGGTTCGCAAGCAGGCCGATTGCGCCATTGCACAGAATGCCGATGTAGAAGTCGCAGGGTGGCGGAATGGCGCCACTCGAACGAGGCTCAAGCCCTGCATAAGGCGAAAGGCCCAAGTATGTCTCCAGTAAAACAGCAGAGCGTTGCTTTCAGGCGTCTGAAATTTGCTTTCGCCGGGCATTCGGTTGCGGCGATTCCCTTCCGGGAACTGTGATAATTACGTCATTCGCATCGATAATTCCGCTCGCCGTCACTCGCGCATAAGGCGAGGAACATTGCGGCCAGGGCCAGAATCATCCTAGCTTCATATATCTTCGCGAGAGTGGAGTGGTGATCGAATCACCGCATGGAAGGCCGCAAAAGTAAATCCCCAGAAGTCGGAGATGGTGATTTGCGATGGTTGGCTTACCCTTAAGTGATTCGGAGTGGGATTCGCGTGGGGCATGTGTTTGAATCCCTTTCACAAAAACAGAACTTTTTTGCGGGAATCGACAGTTTCTCAGCCGCAGGTCACTGCCAATGGATATGGACATATTTCAGGCGAATAAAGGCGAGAAGCAGATGGCGAACTTCGTCGGCGCCAATGTACCGGATCTTCTGCCGCGCGATGAACTGATCGATCGCCTTCGCGTCATTGCCGAAACCGGCAAATTGCAGGCCGGCCTGCGGGCGCTGACCGAATATGTCGGCGCCATGCACTATCTGATGGCGCGCTGCGACCTGATCCAGGAAAGCGGCCTGGACTTCATCGTCTCGTCCGACTGGCCTTTCGATCTGGTGAAGGACGTCGCCAACGACCTGGTTGCCGGTTACGCGCGTTCGACCGAATTCGAGAAGTGCATGCAGGTGCTGCAGCCGGGCTTCGCGCTCCTGCCCGAAGGCGCCGAACTGCCCTACGGTGCGAGCCGGCAATATTGCTCGCTGACCTTCAATGTCGGTCGCTCTCGTCTGGCGCTGATGTTCCTGTTCAGGGAAGGCTTCGTGCTTTCGCCGGAACGCCTTCGCGACGTCGGCCTGCTTGCCGGCTATTTCGCAAGTTTCCTTCGCTGCGGCGGCACGAAGGTCGATCGCGATTTCGAACTGACGGATCGCGAGCTGGAATGCCTCTTCTGGATCGCCGAAGGCAAGACGAGCGACGAGATCGCCATGATCCTCGGCATCTCCCGCAATACGATCAACAACTACATCACCAGCGTGATGCGCAAGACAGCAACGAAGACGCGTTCCGAAGCGATAGCCTTCGCCGTTCGCAACAATCTCGTCTGAGAGGAATCATGGGGCACCAACCAGGCAGGGCCATAGGCAATACGGACCAGATGCGGATGGTCCGTGTGAACAGGATTTCCAGCCGGTCTGACCTTTTCCCGCGCCTGATTGCCATGCAGAAGCTTGCCGATGCGCAAGGCTTCGCCGTCTTCCGGGTCAGCGGCTCCGGCGTGCCGGCAAAACAGCGCCTGATCTGCGAGCTGGAGAACTGGGGTCCCTCGAATGCCGGTTTCGGCAAAGCCTTCGTCGATGCCTATGGCGAGGCCCTGCTCGACCACATCGACCGCTCCCTGCTGCCTTTGTTCTGGGCCGGCAGCCATGATCGCGCGGCTCCGGGTCCTGCCGATTTCTCGCCTTTCATGGTCAGGCTGAGGGACGGCGTGGTGCCTTTCTCGGGTCTTGCCTTCCCGGTGCGCCTCGGCGCCATCGGCAACGGCTTCGTGCTCTTCACCGGCGACGATCTCGATCCGCAGAGCGATACGATCATCGAGCTGCACGGCCGCTGCTGCAATGTCATGATGGACCTTCTGTCGCTGGACGAACGGCGTGCGGCGGCGACCGAAGCGCTGAGCGAGCGGGAGATCGCCTGCCTTCAGCTTGCCGGCGACGGCCGTATCAGCGAAGAAATCGCCGACAAGCTCGGCCTGTCCGTTCATACGGTGAACGCCTATCTCGGCTCGGCGACCATCAAGCTCGATTCGGTCAACCGAATCCAGGCGATCGCCAAGGCGATTCGCCTCGGCTACATCAGCTAGAACAATCCCGGCGAAAGCGGGCCGCGGTTTGCGCCCGGAATTGTGTGAAGGCCGCAGCGTCTCCTGTATCGAGGAAGGCGGAAGGGCTCTGAAAACGGCAAGGCCCGGCGCCTTGCGGGCCGGGCCTGACAATCCGCAGCGAAAAATGCTTCAGCTGGCGAGCGCCTGGGGCCTGGCCACGATATAGCGCGCGTCGCGCAGGCTTCTTTCCAGGAAAGCGGTGTTTACGTCCGGATTGCTGGAGGCGTTCTGGAAGGAAATATGATTGATCTCGATGCCGGCATGGTCTTCGGCCAGCGTCAATTGCGCATAGACGGTCACGCCGCGCGGCTTGATTTCAAGATCGAGCACAACTTCGGGCTTGCCACCCCATTCCAGCGTATAACTTCCCCCCAGGCCGAAGTTGACAGTACCGGGGTGGAAAAACAGTTCCGCCGCGGAAGCGACGAGATCGGCGAGATTGCCGTAATACTCGAAACGCAGCAGAGAAATGAGATCGGATGCGTCCAGAAGCCTGAGCTCGGTTGCGACCGGGCTGATCGCTTCTGCAAGGATTTTTTCACGCTGGGCAGAGTAGGGGCATTTTTTCATTCGACTTATCTTACCCGTTTGTTCTTGGCCTCCGCGGCGTAAACCCGATGAATGAGTTCCGCGACGGCCTTATAGAAGACTGACGGTATGACACTATCCACCGAGACTTGCGCAAACATGGAGCGCGCGAGAGGCGGATCCTCGAACACGGGGATGTTGTTCTCTTCGGCGATCTCTCTGATTTTCAACGCAATCAGGTCCTGCCCCTTGGCAAGCACGACCGGCGCGTCGTTTTCCTCGCGCACGTAGCGCAGCGCCACGGCATAGTGAGTCGGGTTGGCGATGACGAGGGTGGCGCGCTGGACGCTGGCGATCATGCGCCGGCGGGCGCGGTCGCGCATGACGGAGCGCTGCCTGCTCTTGACGAAGGGGTCGCCCTGCGACTGCTTGTTTTCTTCCTTCACCTCGTGCTTCGTCATCTTCAGTTCGGTGAACCAGTGATAGCGCGTCCAGAAGACGTCGGCGATGGCGACGATAGCGGTGGCGATCAGCATGACGATGATGATTTTGCGCATCGCCGTCATCATGCGCACCATGATCGTCTGCGGATCGGAGAACATCGCGTCGATCGAGCCGAAATATTCGCTTCTGAGCACGAAGAAGAGAATCACCCCGACGACGACGACCTTGAACAGCGATTTGCCGAATTCGACGAGGCCCTGAAGGCTGAAGAGCCGCGACCATCCCTTGATCGGCGAAATACGCGACGCCTGCGGACGGATGCGTTCGAGCACCGGCGTCGGCAGGTTCTGAAAGACCGACGAGGCGATGCCAAAGACCATGAACATGATGAAGGCGGGGGCGAGAAGCGCGGCCACCGCCCAGCCGAGCTTGGCAAAGAGCGAGATGACGTCAGGCCCGGTCTCGATTTTCCACTGGTCCGGCTGCTCGAAGACGTCGCGCAGGGTCTCGGCCATGTGTGACGTTGCGCTGGGCAGGAAGAAGACGAGGTAGACGAAGGTCGCCAGAATCGTCGCGAAGATGGAGATTTCGCGCGAGTGGGGGGTATTCCCTTTTTCGGCAGCATCAGACCGCTTTTTCGCGGTAGGGGCTTCTGTTTTGCTGTCCTTGTCTTCATCGGCCAAATGCGTGGCCCTCCGTCAAAGAAAAAGGCCGCTGCTGCAGCGCGGCCTGTTTCCAAGAACGGTAGACGTGTGCGCAGTGCCGATCAACCGCTGCCTTGAGGGTCAGCCGAATTGTCAACAGCTGCGACGGCTCAGGCGGCCGCCGGGCCGCCTTCCTTTTCCTTGAGTTCGATCTGGCCGCCATTGGCCAGGCGAATCGCTTCCTGCGCGACGGCGCGGCGCGCAATCGCGATCTCGCGCGGGTTGACGCCAGCCATGCCGCTCTGCAGATCCGATTCGATCATGCGGCGCTGGCGCGGGCTGATGGAGGAAAGGACCGCTTCGCGGATTTCGGCCGATGCGCCGCGCAGCGCGACGGTAAGAACGTCGGCCGAAATGTCGTTGAGCAGCATGACGCGGCTGCGCTGCGGCATGAACATGATATCCTCGAAGAGGAAGATCTTCGGACGCACCTTGTTGACCGCTTCGCGGCTGATCGATTCGAGCGAGGTCAGCAGTGTGTCGACCTGCGGCTTGTCCATTTCGTTCATCAGGTCTGCGACCTTGGTCGAGCCCGATGCGTTGCGTTCCGCGTCGATCTCGGCAAGCAGCGTCATCACCTGGTTTTCGATGATCTGTGCGGCCTTCGGGCTGACGCCCTTCATATTGACCGTACGGTTCATGATATCGGCGCGGCGGTTGTCGGGAAGCTGCAGCAGCA
Source organism: Hyphomicrobiales bacterium (assembly GCA_900471515.1). Lineage (GTDB taxonomy): Bacteria > Pseudomonadota > Alphaproteobacteria > Rhizobiales > Rhizobiaceae > Rhizobium. Next base: position 190,508 of record UCFC01000015.1, read on the forward strand.
CCTTCGCACCGAAGGAGGAAGGCATCATGGACAGGATATAGGCGACGGTCTGCGGATGTTCGCGCAGCAGGAACTGGGCGACGAAAGCCGGTTCGGCCTCGGCCAGACGGTCCCAGATGGATGTCTCGTAGGCCTGGAAGGCGGTGCGGCGGCCAAGCAGGCTGTCGACTTCGTCAGGCGTCAGGCCTTCTTCAAGGATGGCCTCGATCGCCTTGGCGTTGTCCATCAGACCCGCGCCTTCGGTGAAGAGATCTTCGAATTCGCCGACGAGCTGCAGCAGCTCGTCCGGCGGGATGGCGCGAAGCGCCTGGGCGGATGCGATAATGGTCTGCAACTCGGCCTGCGTGAAATATTTCAGCAATCGGCCGGCGACGCCCTTTCCCATAGCGAGAAGAACAGCCGCCGCCTTTTCAGCCTGGGTCAACGGTTTCCCGGCAAGTGCGCCGCCGAAATCGTCAAAGTCCATCATGGTCTAACCTCTCCGTCCCACACAGGGATCAGGCTTTTTTCGTGCTCAAAACTTCTATCAGTTTTACACCGAATCGCGTGTCGTCATTATCAAGGACCGTAATCTCGCCGCGTGCAATCTTGCGGCCGTTCACCATTATTTCGACCGGCTCGCCGATCTTCTTGTCGAGCGCGATGGTGGCGCCCTCGGTGAGGTTCATCAGCCCGGAAACCTGCATGCGGCTCGTTCCGAGCATGATCTGGACATCGATAGGAATATCCATGATCAGGTCGAAGTTCGAGTTCAGCGCGCTGCCGAGCGGTGCCGGGGCGGACTGGAAGGCGTTGCCGCCGAAGCTCGGCGCGGCGCTCGGGCTGGCAGCGCTCGCGGCCGCCATGCCCGCAGCATTGCCACCGAAATCGCCGCCGCCGAAATCGCTGCCTGCGAAATCGGCGCCGCCGAAGGACGTTTCGCCGGCATCGCCGCCGAACGGCGAAAGGTCCGTTCCTGCTGCGAAAGCATCGGTCTGGAAGTCGCCGCCGAACTGCGAAAGGTCGCTGTCCGAATCCTTCTTCAGCACGCCGCGCAGATCGTCGATCGCCTGATCCAGATCGGCTTCGCTGCCCGGCATGTCCAGGGAGAGGTCACTGTTCTGCTGTGTCTTCTTCGTAGCCATGAAATCACTATTCCAGTTGAAACTTGCCTCAAACTGCCTTTGCGGCCGTGAAAGCGAGAGAACCGATTAATTCATTAAGTGCCGGATCAGCTCATCATCCGAATTCATGGTGTCTTTCACGCGCACCATGTAGTTGTCGCCTGAACGCCCGAACTCGCACACATACAATTCCCGGCTGTTGGCGCTGACTTCGACGCGCACGTCGCCGCTGTCGCGGAAGGGAATGACGTCGCCGGCCATCAGTTTGGAAATCGTCCTGAGCGTCAGGTCCTGCAGGCGGATCTTCGCTTCGAGCGTTACCTGCGAGCGGCGAACCTGGTCGCCGATCTGCTCCGTCCATTCCGGCGATTTGGCCGGCTGCTTCTTCGGCTTCGGCGGAGAAACCTTGGTCTTGAGCAGTGCCGCCTGGGGAACGATCAGGCAGAATTCGGAAACGATGCCGGCAAGCGTGATCGACATGTTGATCGCGGCCGCGAACTCGTCCGGACGGTCTTCCGGCGGACGGATGCGTGCCTCGAGTGCGAAGGGGGCCGACAGGCTGGGCTCGAAACCGCCTGGCGCGTTGACGGCCGAGCGAAGCACCTTGGAAATCTTGTCGAACACCATGCTGGCGAGATCGAGCTCGATAACGGAGAGAAGCCGGTCGGCCGGCTCCTCGATCGTATCGGCGGTCGCGCCAAGCAGATGTTCCATCAGCGCGATGATGAAACCGTTGCCGCAGCCGATCGTGATGTTCTGGGACCAGTTGCGCAGCGTCGCGTCGACCAGCGTCATGTTGGTGCTGAGATCGTCGACCAGATGATTCTTGTAGCCGATCTCGCAGCCGAGATAGCCGACCGTCACGTCGAGGCCGGTTTCGCTCTTCAGGACATCGGGAAGGAATTCGCTGTAGATATCGCCGAAGGAGCTGCAGAGCTTGGCAACCCTGCCCTTGTCGCCCAGACCGCCGGTCAGTTTGGCAAGAAGGACGGGATCCATTGTCTGGTTGTCATGCGAAGCATTGCTCATAGTCATTTAAGCTGCCTTGTTTTCGCCACCTGGGTTCATCATTTCCTGTTCCACTGCGTCGATCGACGGGCGTTCATAGGCCGAGATCGTCTTGCGGCCGTATTCGAGGGCGACCTGCGGCACCGAGCCGTTCATGTAGGCAAGCAGGGTCTGCTTGACGACGACGTAGAGGCGGTGCTGCTTGGAGCGGACGACCTTGATCTGCGAGACGAGCGGCGAGCAGACGCAGTAGGAAAGCAGAATGCCGAGGAATGTGCCGACGAGGGCCGAGCCGATGAGATGGCCGAGCACTTCCGGCGAGTCGTTGATGTGCGCCATGGCCTTGATGACGCCGAGAACCGCCGCGACGATACCGATGGCGGGGAACGAATCACCCATGATCTGGATCGCGTGGTAGGGCTTCATCTTGTCGTGCAGGATGGTGTTGATCTCTTCGTCCATCAGCGCCTCGATCTCGTGCGAGCGGGCGTTGCCGATGATGATGAGGCGCACGTAGTCGCAGATGAAAGCCGTCAGTTCCTTGTTCTTCAGAACCGTCGGAGCCTGCTGGAAGATCGTCGATTCGGCCGGGTTGTCGATATGCGCTTCGATTTCGTTGCGCGATTTCGTACGCAGGTCGCGCATCAGCGAATAAAGCACGCCGAGCGTATCGAGGTAGTTGCGTTCCTTGGGAACCGAGTGCTTGAAGGCCTCGCCAAGCGCCTTGCCGGAGTCCTTTACCACCTTCATGGGGTTCGCCATGATGAAGCTGCCGATGCCGGCGCCGCCGATGATCAGGAATTCGAAGGGCTGAAAAAGAGCATCGACTTCGCCGCCCATCGCCATGAAGCTTCCGACGATACAGCCGCAGACAACTACAAATCCGATAATAATATTCATCGTCAGCCCAATCTGAACGTTGCTTTTCTTTGCGACGGATAGGGTTTGTGCCTTGCGTGAGGCTGATGAAAGTGGCTTTTGCGAATTCATTTGCGCTGCCAGCTTCGCGCAAGGATTTGCCTTCACATTGAACGTGACGAGTGGGCCTATGCGCGCCCATGTCTGAGATGCCGCTCAGCGGAACCCGTGGCCGAACGAAAAGGAGCCCGGTGTTTCGTTCCGTTCATTGCCAATGTGGAGCTTACCGACATGCAATCCGGTCTTTACGTTTCCCTGTCGTCGCAGATGGCCCTCGAAAAACGCCTGACGACAATCGCCGACAACATGGCCAACGTGAACACGACCGGCTTTCGCGGCACCGAGGTAAAGTTCGACGAGATGGTGGCCAACAACAAGAACAAGACGAACACCAGCGTCGCCTTCGTCTCCCAGGGCAATGACTATCTGGACGGCACGCACGGTGAATTGCAGCACACCGGCAACATGCTCGATTTCGCCATCAAGGGCGATGCCTGGTTCTCCCTCGATACGCCCGCCGGCCGCGTCCTGACCAAGGACGGCCGTTTCACCATGCGCGAGACCGGCGAGCTTGTCTCCATCCGCGGCTATCCGGTTCTCGATGCGGGCGGCGCGCCGATCGTGCTCGACACCTCCGCCGGCGAACCGTCTGTCGGCACGGACGGCATCATCTATCAGAACGACCGCCAGGTCGGCTCGCTCGGCCTCTTCGAAGCCGATATCAGCAAGGGTTATCTGCGCTACGAAAACAGCGGCATCATGCCGACCGACCAGCCGCGCGCCGTCGTCGACCGCTTCGATATCGGCGTCGAGCAGGGTTATCTCGAAAATTCCAACGTCAACGCGATGCACGAGATGACGCAGCTGATCGAGGTAAACCGCGCCTTCGACAGCGTCTCCTCGCTGATGCGCGACAGCGAGGATTCGTTCAAGGAAGCGGTTCAGACGCTGGGCGGCAGCCGCTAGGCAAGGGTGTGAACCATGAACGCCACCCTGCTGGCCGAGGATGCGCTTTCACCGAAGCTGACGCATCTCGGCGACCTTGCGAAACGATACACTTCCCCGGAATATTCGGTCACGCACGGTGGCCGCGTGCACACGATCGCTGCCGGTCACTACACCGTGCGCGGCCTTTCCCGGCATGTGCGCCTCGGCGAATTCGTGGCGCACAAATCCGCGACCGGTGTCCATCTCGGCGAAGTCGTCAGGGTGGAACCGGATCTCGTCTATGTCTGCCCGATCGAACCGGGCGAGCCGATCGGCATCCATGACATCGTGATCCGCAAGGGAGCCTTCCGCATCTCGCCGTCGGACAGCTGGTGCGGCCGCACCATCAATTCCCTCTGCGAGCCGATCGACGGGCTAGGCCCGATCGCCGAAGGCCTGGACCGCCGGTCGATTTCGACCACCGCGCCGCCTTCGATGACACGCCAGCGCGTCGAAAACGGGTTCAAGACCGGCGTGCGCGCGATCGATATTTTCTCCCCGCTCTGCCTCGGCCAGCGTCTCGGCATTTTCGCCGGCTCCGGCGTCGGCAAGTCGACGCTGCTGTCGATGCTGGCCCGTGCCGACGCCTTCGACAAGGTGGTCATCGCGCTGGTCGGCGAACGCGGCCGCGAAGTGCGCGAATTCATCGAGGATACGCTCGGCAGCAATATGAGGAAGGCGATTGCCGTCGTTGCCACCAGCGACGAGAGCCCCATGCTGCGCAAGATGGCGCCGCTGACGGCGGTGACGATCGCCGAGCATTTCCGCGACAAGGGCGAAAACGTTCTCTTCATCGTCGACAGCGTCACGCGTTTCGCGCATGCGATTCGCGAAGTGGCGACCGCTTCCGGCGAGCCGCCGATCGCCCGCGGCTATCCGGCCTCCGTCTTCACCGAGCTGCCGCGTCTTCTGGAACGCGCCGGTCCCGGTCCGGAAGGCGCCGGCACCATCACCGCGATCATCTCCATCCTCGTCGATGGCGACAATCACAACGACCCGATCGCCGACTCCACGCGCGGCATTCTGGACGGTCACATCGTCCTGCAGCGCAGCCTGGCGGAGGAGGGGCGCTACCCGCCAATCGATCCGCTTGCATCCATCTCGCGTCTTGCCCGCAAGGCCTGGACCCCGGACCAGGAGAAGCTGGTTTCCCGCCTCAAGGTGCTCATCCACCGCTTCGAGGAAACCCGCGACCTGCGCTTGATCGGCGGCTATCGCCCAGGCGCCGATCCCGATCTCGACATGGCGGTCAAGCAGGTGCCGATCATCTATGACGTCCTGAAACAGTCTCCGGGAGACCGCGAATCGCTCGATGCCTTCGCCGATCTTGCCGGCGCTCTCAAGGCCGCCGCCGGCGTACCCACTCCGAGTGCGCCTATTCAAAGGAGGGCCTGAGCATGGCCGATTTCGAAGACGAACGGATTGCCGCGCTGAAAGAGCGCGACAAGGGCGTGCTGCTCGACCGCGCACTGACCTTTTTGGGGCTGGCGCTTGCCGGCGCTTCCGCCTTCTTCCCCTGGTACGTCTTCTTCAACGAGGACAAGTTCGGCATCAACGTTGCCGACAGCAATACCTCGCGCGAATTGCCGGACTGGCCGGCGCGCAACGTCTTCAGCGTTTCGCCGCTCGCCATGGTCAACAAGAACGACGAGGCCAAGAAAGTCCCGCCGATCGACAACATGACGACGGCAACCGTGTCCGAGCTCGGCAAGGAACGCAACGGCGACGCCTCGATGGAGGATCAGCCCTTCCCCGGCAAGGGCTCTTTCCGTCTGCTGCACGTGGCCAACGGCCGGGCGCTCATCGAGGATCCTTCGGGCATGTACGTCGTGCGCGTCGGCTCGATCCTGCCTGACGAAAGCCGTCTTGCCACTTTGGAACAGCGCGACGGCAAGTGGGTGATCGTCACGTCCAAGGGTGAGGTCTACCAGAACAACTAGTTCGGGCGAAACGACGAATCGCTGCGAGGTCCAGCCGGAAAGCCGGCCGGGCGGCGGTTGGCCAGTGTGCGCAAGTAACCCCTGCGAATTGGCTGTAAAGCCAGCGTTTACCGTAAGTCCCACGCAAGATTACCGCCCTAGGTTCGGCCTAGTAAAAACGGAGAGTTCTCATGCAACCGATTCAACTGTTCGACTTGGCTTCAAAGCAGGCGGAATGGCTGACGATCCGTCAGGAGGTTGTTGCCGGCAACATCGCGAATGCAAACACGCCGAAGTTTCGTGCCAAGGACGTGACGCCCTTTCAGGCGGTGCTCGACCAATCGGACGTGACCATGACGCGCACCAATCCGATGCATCTGAGCGGCAACGATTTCAGCACGAGCGGCAGCATCGACGTGAAGGATGCCGCGCTCGATCAGGAAATCGGCGTCCAGGAATCCGGCAACACCGTCGGTGTGGCCGAAGAACTCTCCAAGGCCGGCGAGATCAAGCGTCAGTACGACCTGAATACCTCGCTGGTCAGTTCCTTTCATCGAATGATGTTGATGACCGTAAGGAAGTAGACGCATGGATCCGCTTTCAGCAGCAATGAAAATCGCAGGTTCCGGGCTCGAATCGCAGTCGACACGTCTGCGCATCGTCTCGGAAAACATCGCCAACGCCCGTTCGACCGGCGACACGCCCGGTGCCGATCCCTATCGCCGCAAGACCATCACTTTCGGCCAGCAGCTTGATCGCGCCAGCGGCGTCGAGACCGTCAGCGTCAAGAAGATCGGTGTCGATGAAGGCGATTTCATCAAGGAATACGATCCGAGCAATCCTGCTGCGGACGACAAGGGCATCGTCAAGCTGCCGAACGTCAACATCCTGATCGAGATGGCCGACATGCGCGAAGCCAACCGCTCGTATGACGCCAATCTGCAGACGATCAGGCAGACCCGCGACCTCATTTCCTCGACGATCGATCTTCTCAAGAGCTCACAATAATGATCAGCAGCGTACAGAACGTCAGCAATCTTTCGATGACCCGCGCGCTCGGCGCCATCGACAGCGAAAATTCCGTCTCCTCCTCGACCGCGACCTCTTCGGCCGCATCGGGAGTATCGAACGGCCTGAGCTTCGCGTCCGTCATGGGCAACATGGCGACCGAGGCCGTCAACAGCCTGAAGGGCGCCGAAAACATGTCCTTCGCCGGCATCAAGGGCACGGCTTCCACGCGCGAAGTCGTCGATTCCATGCTGCAGGCCGAGCAGACGCTTCAGACTGCAATTGCCATTCGCGACAAGGTCGTCTCGGCCTTCCTCGAAGTCACAAAGATGCAGATGTAACTGATTTGAGGACGAACACATGAGAGCGCTCGCCATTGCAGCAACGGGCATGGATGCCCAGCAGACCAATCTGGAAGTCATCGCGAACAATATCGCCAACATCAATACGACGGGCTTCAAGCGCGCCCGTGCCGAGTTCACCGACCTTCTCTACCAGACCGAACGCGCCAAGGGCGTGGCCAACCGCGCCAACCAGGCCATCGTGCCGGAAGGCGCCAATATCGGTCTCGGTGTGCAGACCTCGGCAGTGCGAAACCTGCACCTGCAGGGCGAACTGACCCAGACCGGCAACGATCTCGACATCGCCATCGTCGGCAAGGGCTTTTTCCAGATCCAGTCGACCGACGGCACGACGCTCTACAGCCGCGCCGGCGCGCTCAACAAGAACGACCAGGGCCAGCTCGTCACCATCGACGGCTACGAGGTCATCCCCGGCATCACCATCCCACAGGGCGCCACGGAACTGACGGTCAGCCGCTCCGGCGAAGTGACGGCCAAGCTGCCCGGCCAGACCGATCCGACCACGCTCGGTCAGATCACGCTTGCGGACTTCGTCAACGAAGCCGGCCTGAAGCCGATCGGCGACAACCTCTTCCAGGAAACGCCGGCATCCGGCGAGGCCGTCGTCGGCAATCCCGACGAGGACAACATGGGCTACCTCAAGCAGGGCTACCTGGAATCCTCCAACGTCGACCCGGTGAAGGAAATCACCGAGCTGATATCGGCCCAGCGCGCCTATGAAATGAACTCGAAGGTGATCACGACCGCTGATGAAATGGCATCCATCGTCAGCAAGAACCTGAAGTAAGAGGGAAGGGCCGAACATGATGTTTCGCCGGGCAGGATACATCCAGGGATGGGTGGCTGCGGCCACGATCGCAATTGCCGGCATGGTCGTGCCGGCAGCAGCGGATGCCGGCATGGGTTATGCCGTCGTCCCGACGACGATCATCTACCCCGGCGACACGATTACGAGCGCCCAGCTTCAGGAAGTCGAAGTCACCAACCCCAACCTGTCGGGAGATTACGCAAAGTCGGTCTCCCAGGTGGAGGGGCTGGTTTCCAAGCGCACGCTTCTGCCGGGCCGGACGATTTCGGTCTCGGCCCTGCGCGAACCCTATACGGTCACGCGCGGCTCCAACATCCGCCTGGTCTTCCAGCTCGGCCAGATGACCATCTCCGCGGCCGGCACGCCTCTCGAAGACGGCGCGACCGGCCAGTTGATCCGTGCACGCAATATGGATTCCGGCGTCATCGTCAGCGGCACCGTGCTCGCCGACGGTACGGTCCATGTGAGGGCAAAATGAAGTTCTTCTTTCGCATTCTGAGCCTGCTTGCGGTTCTGGCGATGAGCCTTGCCGATGTCGCGCCCGCCTGGGCGCTGACGTCCCGCATCAAGGATATCGCCTCGCTGCAGGCCGGCCGAGACAACCAGCTCATCGGTTACGGCCTCATCGTCGGTCTGCAGGGCACCGGTGACGGTTTCCGTGCGTCTCCGTTTACCGAGCAGTCCATGCGCGCCATGCTGCAGAACCTCGGTATTTCCACGCAGGGCGGCCAGTCGAATGCCAAGAATACGGCGGCCGTCATGGTCACCGCCAATCTGCCGCCCTTCGCAAGCCCCGGCAGCCGCATCGACGTGACGGTCAGCTCGCTCGGCGATGCGACCTCGCTGCGCGGCGGCACGCTGGTCATGACCTCCCTGTCGGGGGCCGACGGCCAGATCTACGCCGTCGCCCAGGGCGCGGTCATCGTCTCCGGCTTCCAGGCCCAGGGGGCGGCCGCAACCGTGACCGAGGGTGTGACGACCGCCGGCCGCGTGCCGGGCGGCGCCATCATCGAGCGCGAGTTGCCGTCCCGCTTCAAGGATTCGGTCAATCTCGTCCTGCAGCTGCGCAACCCCGATTTCTCCACCGCGATCCGCATTGCCGATATCGTCAACGGCTACGCCAAGGCCCGCTTCGGCGGACCGGTCGCGGAGGCCAAGGATTCGCAGGAAGTCGTCATCGAAAAGCCACGCGAGGCCGATCTGACGCGCCTGATGGCCGATCTCGAAAATCTCGTCGTCGAGACCGATACGCCGGCCAAGGTCGTCATCAACGAACGCACCGGTACGATCGTCATCGGTTCCGATGTGCGCGTCTCGCCCGTCGCCGTCAGCTACGGTACACTGACCGTGCAGGTGACGGAAACGCCGCAGATCATTCAGCCCGAGCCCTTCTCGCGCGGTGAGACCGCCGTTCAGCCGCAGACGGATATCCAGGCGCAGAAGACGGGCGGACGGGTCGCGATCATCGACGGTCCCGACCTTCGCACCCTCGTTGCCGGTCTCAACAATATCGGCGTCAAACCGGATGGCATCATCGCCATTCTCCAGGGCATCAAGTCGGCAGGCGCCCTGCAAGCGGAGCTTGTGCTGCAATGATCAAGATCACGAACCGGAACCCGATCGCTAAACTGCTGCGCCGGCTGGCCCTGCCGGCGGCAGGCCTCGTGCTGCTCTCCATTCCCGGCGCCTTCGCCCAGGAAGTGGCGCCGCTCGGCGACATCACGCCGACGGACGAGGTCAAGCAGTTCTGCACCAACATCGCCGATCCGGCGCGCGACCAGCGCTATCTCCTGCAGAAGCAGGAGCTTGAAAAGCTGCGCGCCGATATCGACAGCCGCATCGCCGAAATGGACAAACGCAAGACCGAATACCAGGACTGGCTGAAGCGGCGCGACGATTTCCTCAAGCAGGCCGAGGCCGGCCTGACGGATATCTACAAGAAGATGAAGCCGGACGCCGCCGCCCTGCAGCTGCAGGACGTCAAGCCCGAACTGGCCGCCGCCGTCATCATGCGGCTCGGCGCGCGCCAGTCCAGCCTCATCCTGAACGAGATGGATTCCACCCAGGCGGCCAAAATCGCCGGCATCATCGCAAGTGCATCTGATCCCAATACCTCGAAGGATCCTTCATGAATAAGCGTTTACCGGCTGTGATCGCCGCCGTCGCCCTGCTTGCAGGCTGCCAGTCCACGGCAGTCAACGAGATCGGCCGCGCGCCTTCCATGAGCCCGATCGGCAGCGGTCTCGCCTACGGCCAAACGCCGCAGATGGCGCTCTATCCGAAGCAGCCGCGCGCCGTCGCACAAGGCTATTCGCTGTGGAGCGATTCGCAGGCCGCCCTCTTCAAGGATGCGCGCGCCTTGAATGTCGGCGACATCCTGACGGTCGACATCCAGATCAACGACAAGGGATCTTTCGACAACGAGACCAACCGCAGCCGCACCAATTCGAGCGGCATGAACTGGGATATCAACGCCCAGATCTTCGGCTGGACGCCGCAGTCGAAGACGGACCTGACCTACGGTTCCGACACGAGCACGGACGGCAAGGGCAAGATCGAGCGCACCGACAAGCTGAACCTTCTGGTCGCCGCCGTCGTCACCGGAATTCTCGAAAACGGCAACCTCGTCATCAGCGGCTCGCAGGAAGTCCGCCTGAACCAGGAACTGCGCATCCTCAACGTCGCCGGCATCGTGCGTCCGCAGGACGTCAATTCCGACAACCAGATCTCCTACGACAAGATCGCCGAAGCCCGTATCTCCTATGGTGGCCGCGGCCGTCTGATGGAAGTGCAGCAGCCGCCGCGCGGCCAGCAGGCCGTCGATCTCTTCTCGCCGCTCTGAGGCTCGATCACAATGGCAGAAACCGAAACAGGCGAAGGCAAGAAAAAGAAGTCGGGCGGCATGGTGATGACGATCGCCGGCCTTGCCGTGCTGACGCTCCTCGGCGCCGGCGGCGGCTGGGCGGTCGGCAACATGGTGGCCCCCAACATCCGCAGCGCCGTCGAGGCCGAGCAGGCGAAAGAGGCCGAGGCCAAGAAGAAGGCCGAGGGCGGCCTGCCGAAAATCGCCACCGAAGCCAACAATATCGTGGTGCTCGACCCGGTCACGTCGAACCTCGCCTACCCCTCGGAAAACTGGATCCGACTCGAGGTGGCGCTGATGTTCAACGGACCGCCGGATGTCAAGGTCGCCGAGGATATTCACCAGGATATCCTCGCTTATGTCAGGACCATTTCCCTTCAGCAGATCGAAGGGCCGCGCGGCTTTCAATATCTCAAGGATGACATCCAGGAACGTGTTGACCTTCGCTCTCAAGGGCGCGTATCGAAGGTCATGTTCAGGACCTTTGTCATCGAATGATTCGATTCATAGTTTGCCTTGCCGCCATGATGGCGGTGCCGGAACTGGCGGTGGCCCAGCAGCTGCCGACTGATCTGTTGAATATCCCGGTCGACGGCTCGGTCGCCGCCTGGATCATCAGGACATTCGGCCTTCTGACCGTGCTTTCGGTCGCGCCGGGCATCCTCATCATGGTGACGAGTTTTCCTCGCTTCATCATCGCCTTCTCGATCCTGCGTTCGGGCATGGGCCTGTCCTCGACGCCCTCGAACATGATCCTTCTCTCGCTCTCGCTGTTCATGACCTTCTACGTCATGTCGCCGACCTTCGACCGGGCCTGGCAGGACGGCGTCCAGCCGCTGCTCGCCAACCAGATCGATGAGGCCACGGCCGTCCAGCGCATTGCCGAGCCGTTCCGCACCTTCATGTCGGCCAATACGCGCGACAAGGATCTCGCTCTTTTCGCGGATCTGGCGCGCGAGCGCGGCCAGAACATCCAGACGACCGAGCCGATCGACTACCGCATCCTGCTTCCCGCCTTCATGATCTCGGAGATCCGGCGCGGTTTCGAAATCGGCTTCCTCATCGTCCTGCCCTTCCTCGTCATCGACCTGATCGTCGCGACGATCACCATGGCCATGGGTATGATGATGCTGCCGCCGACTTCGATCTCGCTGCCGTTCAAGATCCTCTTCTTCGTGCTGATCGATGGCTGGAACCTTCTCGTCGGCAGCCTCGTGCGCTCCTTCAGCTGACGGCCCGACGCAGCTTTAATTTTCACATGAACAAAACCCGCTGGATCGCTCCGGCGGGTTTTGTGCTTTCGGATGCGGCTGGGGCCGACTTAGCCGTTCGAGCCGAAAGGCTCGGTGCGCGGCGGCAGGGCCGGGACGTCGATATGGTCGGGGCCGAGGCCCTGCTTGGCGCGTTCGGCCATCAGTTCGTAGGCATGTTCCAGGTGGTGGCAGAAGCGCTCGGCATCGAAGAGCGGCGCGATGTAGCGCTTTTCCCGCAGATGCTGCTTGTAGCCGGCGACGCGTTCCGGGTTGAGGGCCAGCTCGACGGCCAGGTCCTCGTAGGCCTGCAGGTCGTCTGCGACGAGTTCGGGCAGGTCGATTGCTCTCAGCAGGCTTTCGCTGACGCGGGAGGCGAAGTTGGTCCCCTTCATCGTCAGGACCGGCAGGCCGCCCCAGAGCTGTTCCGAGGTGGTGGTATGGCCGTTGACGGGGAAAGTATCGATGCCGAGGTCGGCCGCCTGCTGGCGGCTGATGTGCTGTTCGTAGGGCGCGCGCGGGCAGAAGATGATGCGCTTCGGTGAAATGCCGCCGGCCTGGAAGCGTTCCAGCAGATTTTCCTTGTTGCGGGGCGTGTTGGCCATCAGCCAGAGCACGCTGTCGGGTGCGCGCTTGAGAATCCTGCACCAGCTGTCGACCACCTGCGAGGTGATCTTACGGTTGCCGTTGAAGGATGCGAAGATGAAGGCATTTTCCGGCAGGCCGAGCTGATCGCGCGTGACCGGCTGCGGCTGCGGGCGGTTGGCCGGGTCGTTCGGCTGATAGCTTTCCGGCATGCGCAGGAATTTCTCGTGGTAGAAAGGCTTGGCCACGTCAGGCAACACCGAATGGTCGCCGATGACATAGTCGAGATCGATATTGAGCGTGCTGCCGGGAAAGCCGAGCCACGCGACATGGATCGGCGCCAGCGGCTGGTTGAAGGCCGTGGAACGGCTCCCCGACGTATGCCCCTTCAGGTCGACCATGATGTCGATATTTTCGGCGCGAACCGTCTTCAGGATCGCTTCGTCCGACAGGCCGTAGACATTGACGATCTTGCCCCAGCGGCTGCGGTCGGTCCTGTTGTTTTCCAGGTATTCGGGCAGCGTGTGGTCGAAAAGCGTGATCTCGAAACGGTTGCGGTCGTGGAGCTCGAGCACGCGCTGCAGGAGCTTCATCGTCGCGTGACCGTCCCAGAAGTCCGAGGACATGTAGCCGATGCGGATCTTGTCGGACCACGTGTGCGGCAGGCTGCGCCGGTAGGCAACGGTGGCCGGATCGAGCGGCCTCGTGCCGATCGTCGCATAGCGGTTATAATCCTCGTTGCCGCACCAATGCAGGTGATAGAAGGGGTTGTCCTTCCTCAGGATGTCGATGTCGTTCTTGGCGAGCGCGGCGTCGATCGGCGCCTGGTGCTTGTTCGCCTCGGCGAACTCGTTGAATTCCCGCAGGCAGACGAGATAGAGGAAACGGAAGGCGAGGTTGCCCGGATACCGCCGGAAGAGGTTGCGGGCGAGCGTCTGGTTCGTCTCGTCCAGCAGGTCGTCGTTCAGCAGCAGTGCGGCAAGGCGCGCGTGTTCCGGATTCTGGCTTTCCGACAGGACCTTCTTGAAGGGGCGCAGCAGGTCGCGCCGCTGGCGGCGCAGATAGATCGAGGAGATGATGAAGGCAAGTTCGGGATCTTCCTGCGCCTTGCCGAGATTGCGCATCGCGATCAGGAGCGCCTCGTCATCGTTGCCGGACTCAAGATGGATCTTGGCGGCGGTCTTCAGGAATTCGTACGCGCCCTGTCCGGCGCAATCGGCAGCAAGGCAATAGGCCTTGGCGGCATCCGTCTTGAAGCCGAGTTGCAACAGGTTCTTGGCCAGGAGAGCGTAGGTCTTGGCGTCCTTCTGGGTATCGATGAGCTGGTTGAGCGTCGCCAGGGACTGTGTGTAGCGGCCGGCCTGATAGTCCCGGGATGCCGCCGAGAACGAAACTTTGCTGTTCAAAACCTAACTCCGTAAGGAAATGTTCCGGCATGAAATGGTGATCGACGGGACACGCACTCAGCCCACCCGCAGGACACGGGTTGCCCGACGATACTATCCCGGCTTCTGCCACACTGGCACTCGAAGCTTGCTTGAAACCGGTGCGGCCGAATGCCCGTTTTCCGGGAGAAGTCGAAGCGCCGAAAACGAATTCAGCCAACATTAACCATGCAATCGAAGCGGCCCGGCGGGGGGCCGCGTTTTTAAGAAGTTGGCAAGTATTGGCTGCGAGATTGCCCTGGACATGACGGGTTTGGGCCAAAAGACAAGGGCACCGAGTGGCATGAAGCTGGTCCGTCATCGCCGGTATTTATAGTCCGGTATGTCCTCCTTTTTTGTATCTAGTTTTCTAGGGGACACACTTATGACGAGCATTAACACGAACACTTCCGCCCAGGCAGCTCTCCAGACGCTGCGCAACGTCAACCAGAACCTGACGAGCACGCAGAATCACGTTTCGTCCGGTTATCGCGTTGCCAAGGCTTCCGACAACGCTGCTTACTGGTCGATCGCAACCACCATGCGTTCGGACAACAAGGCCCTCTCGGCTGTTTCCGACGCTCTCGGCATGGGCGCCGCCAAGGTTGACACCGCTTACACCGCGATGGACAGCGCCATCGACGTCGTCGGCGAAATCAAGGCAAAGATCGTTGCCGCAACTGAAAACGGCGTCGACAAGAAGAAGGTTCAGGAAGAAATCGACCAGCTGCAGGACCAGCTCGTCAGCATCGCTCAGTCGGCTTCCTTCTCCGGTGAAAACTGGGTTGCTGGCGCCAACAACACGACGAAGAGCGTTGTTTCCTCCTTCGTTCGCGACGGTTCGAACGGCGTTTCGGTCAAGACCACCGACTACGTTCTGAACAACACCTCGAGCGGCAACGTTCTGTTCGGCATGCTGACGACCGGCGCCATCGAAACCTCCACGGGTATCCTTGGCTCGAGCGTTGGTACGATCGGCTCGGTTTACAGCCTCGACATCACCTCCTTCACGCAGGCTGACCTCGGCCTCGCTCTGAGCGCCGTTGAAGGCGCCCTGAAGGCGATGACGTCTGCCGGTGCAAAGCTGGGTTCGATCTCCACCCGCATCACGATGCAGGACGACTTCGTCAGCGCTCTCTCCGACTCGATCGACTCCGGTATCGGCCGCCTCGTCGATGCCAACATGGAAGAAGAATCCTCCAGGCTCTCTGCTCTCCAGACGCAGCAGCAGCTCGCGATCCAGTCTCTCTCGATCGCCAACTCTTCTTCGCAGAACATCCTGTCGCTCTTCCGCTAATAGCGGCGCAGCCACATTTCCGAAAGTCTCGAGGCCGGGTAACTCCCGGCCTCGAATGTTTTAATATTCAGTTAACGGAAACCTTTCTAAGTATCAGATATTTTTACGAAATTTCGTTTCTGAATTTAGCTTTCCTTAACCATCTTGCTGTTTTCTAAGCCCATCGAAACGGCGAGTTAACCCTAACGAAGATGGTTAACAGGCATGATGCTGATCGCTGTGGGCCGGCCAAAATCCGGAATGTCCCTTCCTATCATCTGCCAAAAGGGGCAAGCAAACTATGACGAGCATCAACACCAATAACGCTGCAATGGCAGCTCTCCAGACGCTGCGCAACGTTAACCAGGGCCTCCAGAAGACCCAGGACCACGTTTCGTCCGGCTACCGCGTCGGCAAGGCTGCTGACAACGCTGCTTACTGGTCGATCGCAACCACCATGCGTTCGGACAACAAGGCCCTCTCGGCTGTTTCCGACGCTCTCGGCCTCGGCGCCGCCAAGGTTGACACCGCTTACACCGCGATGGACAGCGCCATCGACGTCGTCGGCGAAATCAAGGCAAAGATCGTTGCCGCAACCGAAAACGGCGTCGACAAGAAGAAGGTCCAGGAAGAAATCGACCAGCTGCAGGACCAGCTGATGAGCATCGCTCAGTCGGCTTCCTTCTCCGGCGAAAACTGGGTTGCTGGCGCCAACGCCGTAACCAAGAGCGTTGTTTCCTCCTTCGTTCGTGACGGTTCGAACGGCGTTTCGGTCAAGATGACCGACTACGTTCTGAACAACACCTCGAGCGGCAACGTTCTGTTCGGCATGCTGACGACCGGCGCCATCGAAACCTCCACGGGTATCCTCGGCTCGAGCGTTGGTACGATCGGCTCGGTTTACAGCCTCGACATCACCTCCTTCACGCAGGCTGACCTCGGCCTTGCTCTGACCGCTGTCGAAAACGCCCTGAAGGCGATGACGTCTGCCGGTGCAAAGCTGGGTTCGATCTCCACCCGCATCCAGATGCAGGACGACTTCGTCAGCGCCCTCTCCGACTCGATCGACTCCGGTATCGGCCGCCTCGTCGATGCCAACATGGAAGAAGAATCCTCCAAGCTCTCTGCTCTCCAGACGCAGCAGCAGCTCGGCATCCAGTCTCTGTCGATCGCCAACTCCTCTTCGCAGAACATCCTGTCGCTCTTCCGCGGCTGATAGGATCGCGAAACATAACCCGCCGGATAACCGGCGGGTCACATGGAAATCGAGCCGCGCTTCGATGGAGCGCGGCTTTTTTTGATTTCTGTTAACGATTGATTAACCATATTGCTGTTTTCTGCGTCTCAACGAGACGGCGAGTTAACCAAATTTAAGAACGGGTTAACAGGCATGAAGGCTGATCGTCGTTCCCGGGCGCTATTCCCGAATGTCCCTTTATTTTAACGTCTGCCAACAAGGGGCAATCATTTCATGACCAGCATTTTGACGAACGTCGCGGCTATGGCCGCCCTCCAGACCCTCCGCGGTATCAGCAACAGTCTCCAGGACACTCAGAACCGCGTATCTTCCGGCTATCGCGTTGAAAAGGCGGCAGACAACGCAGCCTATTGGTCCATCGCAACAACCATGCGCTCGGACAACAAGGCCCTTTCCGCGGTTTCCGACGCTCTCGGCCTCGGCGCCGCAAAGGTCGATACGGCCTACACGGCCATGGACAACGCCATCGACGTGGTCAGCGAAATCAAGTCGAAGATCGTTGCCGCGACGGAAAAGGGCGTCGACAAGACCAAGATCCAGGAAGAAATCAGCCAGCTCCAGGCTCAGCTCATGAGCATTTCCCAGTCGGCTTCCTTCTCCGGCGAAAACTGGGTTGCCGGCAATTCGACCAAGAGCGTCGTTTCCACCTTCGTCCGTGACGGCAACGGCAACGTTTCGGTCAAGACGACCGACTATGTCCTCAACGCGGCCTCCAACGGCAACGTCCTGTTCGGCATGACCACGGCAGGCACCATCGATTCGAGCAGCGGCATCATCGGCTCCTCCAACGGCACGATCGGTTCGATCTACACCATGAACATCACCACCTTCGGTCAGACGGAAATCGCTATGGCACTGACGGCAATCGAAGCGGGCCTGGAGGCAATGACGAAGGCAGCCTCTCAGCTCGGCTCCATCTCCAACCGCATCGAGCTGCAGGAAAACTTCGTCGCGGCCCTCGGCGACTCGATCGACTCGGGTGTCGGCCGTCTCGTCGATGCCGACATGGAAGAGGAATCGAGCAGGCTCACGGCGCTGCAGACACAGCAACAGCTGGCGATCCAGTCGCTCTCGATTGCAAACTCCAGCGCTCAGAACGTCCTCACGCTCTTCCGCAGCTAAGGCGGCGGCTGAAGCTGGACCAAACCTTGCGCCGCCAGTTCGCGGCATCCTGGAAACCGCGCCGAAAAGGCGCGGTTTTTCTTTTATTTCAATGATTTGCAGAGCAGTCGCCACACTCGTTTCGATCCCCGATTCCGCTCTTGCGAAACTGGTTGATATCGGGTTAACGTTGCCGCAAGTTGATTTGTTTTGCGACGCACCGGCGCGGGAACCCGCCCGGGAGGCATGAAGCCAGTTCAGTCGCTGCCGGCAAAACCGGCCTGATCCCTTCACCTTTCCGAGACCATGTCGATGACCGTCAAGATTACCAACGCGGCCGCGGTGAGTGCGCTTGCAGTGCTGCGCAGCATCAACAAAGAATCGTCCGACGTACAGCAGCAGATTTCCACGGCCAAGCGCGTGGCAACTGCGGCCGACGATGCGACCTACTGGTCGATCGCGAGCGTGATGCGCGCCGACAGCACCAACCTCGGCACCATTGGCGATGCGCTCGGCCTCGGTGCCGCGAAGGTCGATGCGACCTATACGGCGATGAATTCCGCCATCGATCTCCTCGGCGATCTGAGAGCCAAGCTGGTTGCCGCCCGTGAGCCCGGCGCCGACAAGGACAAGATCAACGCCGAAATCACCGAATACAAGAACCAGCTCCAGACGATGGTCGAAGGCACGGCCTTCGCCGGTGAAAACTGGCTCCTGAACGGCGAGCCCGCCGCCCCTCCGCAGTGGCAGATCATCGGCAGCTTCGTGCGCGCCCCGACAGGCGAATATCAGGCGCAGACGATCGACTTTCCGTCGTCCCAGACCATCCTGATCGACAGGAACAATGCCAGCGGCGGCCTGTTCACCAAGGATGTCAACGGCAATTCCGACGGCACGCCGGTCCGCAACTACTATCTGCTGAACGTAAATTCCGGAACGCCGGCGACCGGCACGGAAATCTCCATCAGCAAGTCGACCACCGACTCGCAGCTGATGGATATGCTGACGGCCACGGACGCCATGCTCAAGCAGCTCACGAATTCGGCAGCGGGGATCGGTGTCATGAAGGCTCGTATCGACGATCAGATCGACTATACTGCGGATCTGTCCGACGCCGTCGACAAGAGCGTCGGCGCCCTCGTCGATACCGATATGGACGAGGCTTCGACGCGCCAGAAGGCGATCGAAACGCAGAAGCAGATGGCCGTCGAGGCGATTTCCATCCTCAATACGTCCGCCAGCAAGATTCTCATCCTGCTCGAATAAGGCGCGAGCGCGGGGGCGGCACCATTCATCCTCGCGCAAGTTTGGGTTTCTAGTTTCCGGCATGAAGGCATTGTCCGAATCCATGCCGGCGACAGGCCCCGAGCCTCTCCCGAACCGGAACGGCACGCCGGCAAGGACGATGGTCATTTTTCAAGCGGGGGCATGCCGCGTGCTTCCCGAATACTGGACGGTTTTTTATGAGCATTATGCTTTCCCGGTATTTGAAGGATTTCGGTGAGCCGAGTCCCTCGGCGCCGATCATCGATGTAGATGATTTCGCCGCCGAAACCGCCTCCGTATTTGCGGAGCTGCCGCAGGAGCCCGAAATCGACATCGAGGCGGAACGGCGCGAGGCCCATTCCGAAGGTTTCGCGGCCGCAACCCTGGAATTGACCGAAAAATACGAACGCGAAGCCGAGGCCGCCGCCGCCGCGCATGCCCGCGAGATCGAAGAGCTGAAGCTCCGTTACGAGATCGAGGCCGCCGCCGTGATCGCTTCGCGCATCCGCGACATGGCCGAAGAGATCGCCACGCTCGTCAGCGAGGCGACCGCCACGGCAATCGCGCCGATCATGACCGAAGCGCTGGCAAGGAAGGCGACCGAAAATCTTGCCGTCCTGCTGCGCGAGGCAATCCTCGACGGTGCCGCGGCCCCGATCGTCGTGCGCGGCCCGGCCAAGCTTTTCGACATCCTCAAGGGCGAACTCGGAGAACATGCCGCATTGGTGCGCCATCACGAGGCCGATGACGTCGACCTTGCTGCCGAGATTGGCGAAACCGTACTCGTGACCCGTATTTCCGCCTGGGCGGCTAGCTTGAAGAAAGTTTCCGAATGAGCGACGGCGAAAATCATCATCACGGCAAGAACGAGATCGTCATCGTCAAGAAACATGGCGGCGGGGATCACGATGGCGCCCATGGCGGCGCCTGGAAGATCGCCTATGCCGACTTCATGACGGCAATGATGGCCTTCTTCCTCGTCATGTGGCTGGTCAACGCCGCCAACGAGGAAACCAAGGCCTCGATCGCGACCTATTTCAACCCGATCAAGCTCTCGGATGAAAAGCCGACCGAGAAGGGCTTGAAGAAGCCCGTCGATCAGGCCGAGGGCGAGCAGAACCAGGAGAAGTCGAAGGAGAAGGAAGAGAATCCGAACGAGGGCAAGTCCGCCGCCGACGGCGACGACCAGACCTCGACCTCCGGCGACCAGACCAATTATTCGGAAGCCGATTTCTTCGAGAATCCCTATTCGGTTCTCGCCGAGATCGCCCAGGAGGTCGGCCAGCAGGCAAATGTCAGCGCCAAGGGTGACGGCGGCGCCGCCGATTCCGGCCCGGCGACCGGTGCGGATGGCGGCGAGGCCTATCGCGATCCTTTCGATCCGGATTTCTGGACCAAGCAGGTCGAAGTGACGACCGCCGGCAAACCGCAGCAGCCTTCGCCGCTCGATTCGAAGGCTGAACCGAACGAGCTTGCCAAGGCGGAAAATTCCAAGCCGGCCACGCTGCTGAGCAAGGATGCCAATAGCGCAGCCGTGGCAGCCTCGGCAGAGAAACAGGCCGACAAGAAGCAGGACAAGCAGGCGGACAAGACCAAGGACGCCGACAAGACCGAAGAGGCGAAGCAGGCCGAGGAACAGCAGCAGGCCAAGGAACTGCAGCAGGAAATCGCCCAGAAGATTTCCGGTGTTGCCGGCAAGCTCGCCGAAGGCCTGACGGTGACGGCGTCCGAAGGCGGCCTGCTGGTGAGCATTTCCGACCAGAACGACGACTCCATGTTCAACATCGGTTCCGCCGTGCCGCGTCCGGAAATGGTCCTCGCGATGCAGAAGATCGGCGAAATCCTGAAGGAGCGGGGCGGAGCTGTCGCCATTCGCGGCCATACGGACGGGCGGCAGTTCAAGGGCGGTCTCAACGAGAACTGGCGCCTTTCGATGGATCGTGCGCAGAGCGCTTATTACATGCTCGTGCGCGGCGGTCTCGACGAGAAGCGTATTTCCCAGGTTTCCGGCTTTGCCGACCGCCGCCTGAAGCTGCCCGACGACCCCTATAACGCGTCAAACCGCCGGATCGAGATTCTCGTACAGGCAGATCAAGGATAGTCGCATGGCGCTGAGGCAGCATCGCTATTTCAGATATGCGCTCTTCGGCCTGGCGCTGATGTCGCCTGCCGTCGGTCGCGCCGCAGACGCAGACGATCTCGCGCCGTACAAGATGCTGCGCTCCCTGCAGTTCGTTCAGGATTCGGTCGTAACGGGCGATCATTCCGCCGGCGAGATGCAGCGCTTCATGCTCGGCAAGATCGACGAGCGCCTGCGCACCGTCGATCCGTCCGTCTATGACGATGACCGCAATGTCGATGCCGCGCTGATTTACGTGATGAGCGGCGGCAATCCGCAGACGCTGGAATATCTCGTTTCCCACGACGTCAACGGCTACTTCGACAATCGCGTCACCGATGTGCTGCGGAAATATCTGAGCGGCAAGGGCCTGCTGGTCTCCAAGACACTGGAAGAAACCGCCAGGGAATATGATGGCAAGAAGATCGGCCCCTATCTGGCGCTGATCGGCGGCAATGTGCTGATTGCCACCAGGCCGCTTGATGCGCTTGCCCTCTACGACCGGGCGCGGCTCAATGCGCCCGGCACCATCGTCGAGGAGGCGGCGTTGCGCCGCTCGGTTGCCATCTGCGTCGAAACCGGAGAGGTCGACAAGGGGCTTGCCTATTCGCAGCGCTATGTCCGCCGCTTCCTGCATTCGCCTTATGCCAGCCAGTTCGCCGATCTCTTCGTGAAGCTGATCGTCAGCCACAATCACGATGTCAATCCGCAGGCGGTCGTCGATATCCTCTCCTTCATGGATGCCCCGCGCCAGCGCGAGGTCTACCTGCGCGTGGCGCGCGCTGCCGCCATCGCCGGAAAGCCCGACCTCGCCCGCATGGCTGCCCAGCGCGTCCAGTCGCTGGGCGAGGGGACGGACAATCCGTTTGGGCCGCTTGCCGATTTCTATAACGGCATGGCGAACGTGCCGACCGACGATATTGACCAGGCGGCCAAATACATCGCCAATATCTCGGGCGCCTCGCTCTCGCCGCAGGACCAGGCGCTGCAGGCAGCCGCACGATCGGTCGCCGAGCAGATATTGCGGGCTCCCGATCCGGCAAGCCTGACGCAAGGCTCAACCCCTAATAATCCTAATCAAGAAATTACTTCTGAACAGGCCGCAGCCGCCACGGCTGCGCAACCGGAAGGGGCGCCGGGCGCTGCTCCGGAACCTGTTGTCGAAGGCGCGGCTTCCGCCGGCTCGGGAGGCCAGGATGCCGACCCTTCATTCACCTCTTTCGTGACGACCAATCGATCCAAGCTCGACGAAATCGACGGTCTCCTGGCCCAAGAAGGCAAGTAAGATGATGATGGATATCAGCGTCTCGGGCGGAACGCCCGGCACGGATGCGTCTGCGTCCGTAAGATCCGGCCGGGGGGCCGGCAAAGGCGAGGCTTCGGATCAGAACGGCGGCTTCTCGGATGTCCTCTCCAAGGCCGGCAGCAACGACCAGGATGCGGATACGGTCGATACGTCCGGGCAGCAGGCCGGCCACGACAGCGCGGACACGGTGGCGCGCGACCTGCGCAGCCGCAGTCCGAAACCGCTGATCGATCTCAACGATGCATCGCTCAAGGGACAGGCGAACGTGCAGGCCGGAACAATCGCGAATGCCGGCAAGACGCCCGCGAAATCCATCAGGGATCAGGAAAAGGATGCGGCGGTCTTTGGGCTCGGCAAGCCGGACACCTCCGATCAGGCGGCCGAGACCGCGGCCCAGGTGATGACCGGCAAGACCGCCAAGCCCGCCAAGGGCAACGTGCTTCCCGCCGCTACCGACACCGATCCGGCTGCCGATGCGGAAGCGGGCGACGGCGATATTACCGATGTCCTCGGCCTTCTGAAGAAGGAGCCGGGTGATGCCGCAGCTGTCCTTCAGGCCTCCGTGCACCACGCCACGGCGAAGGCCGATGACACGACGGCCGGAAAGAAGGACGCGAAAGCCGAAGGGACAAATGGCGTCAAGGCCGATGCGCATGTGTCGGACGCGCTCGCCGCCGTCGCCCCGCATCACGACGACACGCGCATTCCCGGAACGGAGAATGTCGAAAGCGTCGAAGGCAAGACCTTCAGGCTCAGCCGCGCCGATGGCCGCGGCCAGTCGATCGACATGCAGATCGGCACCGAACAGCCGGGTTCGGAAAAAGCGGGCAAGACGAGCGTTGAAAATGTCTCCGTTCTGGAATCCCGCCGTTATCTCGGCCTGGTGCAGAACCAGAATTCCGCGACCGTGACCGCGGCCCTGTCGGGCGACAGCGAATGGGCGCGCGCCATGCAGCCGAGCTCGGCCCTGTCGAATGCCGCCGAATGGACGAGCACCGGCAAGGTGGTCAATACGCTCAAGATCCAGATGAGCCCGATCGACCTCGGTTTGGTCACGGCGACGATGCGCCTTTCCGGCGAGACGCTGAACGTCGATCTCAAGGTCGAGACGGGCACTGCCTACCGCCAGCTCAAGGAAGACCACGGCAAGATCCTCGAAGCGCTGCGCAGCCAGGGCTACGCGGTCGACAACGTGACCATCAGCATGGCTCCGGTGGAGCGAGCCGATACCGGCAGCCAGGCCAACAGCCAGGGGCAGGCTTCCCAGCAGCAGTCGCTTGCCCAGCAGGGCCAGGGGCAGGGCGGCGAGGCGCGCGAGCGCCAGAACCAGACAGCACAGCAGACGGACGGAGGCTTCAATGGTGCGGGCAGGAACGGTGTTGAGAACGCTTCTGCTGTCGACGCTGGCGGCAACCGCTCTGGCGGCGTTTACCTCTAGCGCATCGGCCTCCACCGGCGCCTGCGAGCGCGAGATCCAGTCCGCTGCGGCCAAATACGGGATCCCGGAAGGCATCCTCTATTCCGTCGGCCTGACGGAAACCGGGCGCAAGGGATCGCTCTATCCCTATGCCATGAATGTCGAGGGGAAGGCGTTGTTCCCGCCTTCCGAGCAGGCGGCGCTGCGGCAATTCGACACCGCCAGCAGAGGCGGTGCGAAGCTCATCGACATCGGATGTATGCAGATCAACCACTATTTCCACGGCGAAAACTTCAGCTCCGTGGAGGAAATGTTCGATCCTCACCGCAACGTGGAATATGCTGCGAAGTTCCTTCGCAACCTGCACGACCGTCATGAAACATGGACGATGGCGGTAGCCAGGTACCACGCAGGACCGAACAACAATCCGGCGCAGAAGCAATATGTCTGTCGCGTCATCGCAAATCTGGTCGCCACCGGCTACGGCAAGTGGACTCCCAATGCGAGCAATTTCTGCGGAAATTAATTCAATTAATAATTGAATTCGCCAATTATGACCGAACTGTGTCAAAGTGTGGCGAGAATCCGGCATGATTCCTGCTTGCAAGGCGTAATTAAGCGGTTGTTAACTTTTCCACGAAACTTTTGTGTGCATAACGCCGGCGACCTACTATATGTAGATCAAATCGGTACCCAATTCTTAATCAATTATTAATTTCTGCCATTAATTTTCCCGAGTTGCCGCTGATTCGCGCGATTCGTACCCATAGATCATCGATGTGCCACACTGATTCGGAGGCGGACGAATGATCGTAGTGGTTGATGAGCGTGAGCTCGTGAAGGATGGTTATACTTCTCTCTTCGGCCGCGAGGGCATTCCCTCGACCGGCTTTGATCCCAATGAATTCGGCGAATGGGTGCAGACGGCGGCTGATTCGGATATCGCGGCCGTCGAGGCATTCCTGATCGGCCAGGGGCAGCGCGCCATGGAATTGCCGCGTGCGATCAGGGATCGCTCGATGGCGCCCGTGATCGCGGTCAGCGACCAGCCGTCGCTCGAAAACACGCTTGCCCTTTTCGATTGCGGCGTGGACGACGTTGTACGCAAACCGGTGCATCCGCGTGAGATTCTCGCACGCGCCGCAGCCATCCGTCGTCGCCTGAAGGCGATCGCGAACTACACCGACATCGGCGCCATCCGCGTCTTCTCGGACGGGCGCGATCCGGAAATCAACGGCGAAGTCTTCGCCCTGCCGCGCCGCGAGCGCCGCATCCTCGAATACCTGATCGCCAATCGCGGCCGTCGTGTCACCAAGACCCAGATCTTCAATGCGATCTACGGCATTTTCGATGAGGAAGTCGAAGAAAACGTCGTCGAAAGCCACATTTCCAAGCTGCGCAAGAAGCTGCGCAAGAAGCTCGGTGTCGATCCGGTCGATTCCAAGCGCTTCCTTGGCTATTGCATTGATTGGAATTGATTTTTCGGCGCGGGTCGTGCCGCGCGGGAAAGCCGGAATATTTCGGCCGGCGACCCGGCATAACAGACAGCTTCACGCAAGGCCCGCCAAATACTGTTGCACTTAACAGGCAAAACGAGGTTTTCAGATGAGCATTTTCGGCAGCATGAAGACGGCAGTATCGGGGATGAACGCGCAGGCAAACCGCCTCAGCACCGTCTCCGACAACATCGCCAACGTGAACACCACCGGCTACAAGGCAGTCTCGACCGCGTTCTCGTCGCTGGTCCTGCCCTCGGGCGCCGGCAACTACAACTCGGGCGGTGTTTCGACAACGGTTCGCCAGGCCGTTTCCGATCAGGGCGATATTTCCTACACGACCTCGGGCTATGACCTCGCCATTTCCGGTGACGGCTTTTTCATCGTCCAGGGCGCCGACGGCGTTCCGGTCCTGACCCGCGCCGGCGACTTCACCAAGGACGACAGCGGCAACCTCGTCAACTCGGCCGGCTTCACGCTGATGGGTTATCCCTGGGGCTCTTCGGCTCCGGCCGTCGTCGTCAACGGCTTTGATGGCCTCGTTCCGATCAACGTTCTCGGCGATCAGAAGCTGGAAGCAATTGCGACCAGGACTGGCACCTGGACTGGCAATCTGAAGCCGGGTGCAACTGTGGTAACGGATGCTGCTGCTCTGCCAAGCGCTAACGGCAGCGTCACCGTCCCGCCGGCAACAAGTCCCACGGCCGCTACCAACAATACACAGAAGTATTCGATCGTCACGTACGACAAGCTGGGCAGTAAGGTCATGTATGACATTTACTACACCAAGGTACCGGTAGCGCCTGGGCCTCCGGCACCGCCGGCGGGCACGGAGTACCAGTGGGAAATGTCCGTGTTCCGTAACGCGGACAAGAACACGACCGGCACGAGTTCTTTCCCCTACAGCTCGGCTGCAGTTTCGGTGAAGACGATCTCGTTCGATGACAAGGGACAGATGCTGTCGCCGCCCGGCGCGACGATCACGGATCCGGTCACTGGTCTGACCATCGACCTCAATCTCGATCTCTCCCAGGTCGGCGACAACTTCTCGGGTTCCGGTAACGTCGACGGTCAGGGCGCGAACTCACCGGTCGATATTACGATCGATGCAGATGGTATCGTCTACTCCAAGTATGATGACGGCTCGACCAAACCGGTCTTCCAGATCCCGCTCGCCAACGTTCCGAGCCCGGACCTGTTGACGCTGATGAGTGGCAACGTCTACTCGGCCAACGGCAAGTCGGGTGTCACCGTCACCGGCTTCCCGCAGACCAGCGGCTTCGGCAAGATCCAGGCCGGTGCTCTCGAAGGCTCGAATGTCGATCTCGCCGGCGAACTGACGGAAATGATCGAATCCCAGCGCAGTTACACCGCCAACTCCAAGGTGTTCCAGACGGGTTCCGATCTCATGGACGTCCTCGTCAACCTCAAGCGTTAATCAGGGTAACGGGTAAGCCATGTCGCTCACTTCGGCACTTAATACCGCGCAGAGCATATTCAACAATACGGGCGCGCAGAGCAGCATCGTATCGAACAATATCTCGAATGCCGGCAACAAGGACTATGTGCGCCGGCAGGCGATGCTCACCACCTCGCTGGGTGGCGCTCAGGTGGTCAAGATCAGCCGCGCGCAGGAAGATGCGCTGCTGAAACAGTATCTCAAGGCGTCCTCGAAGGACAGCGCCCAGCAGACCCTGCTGGGCGGCCTTGAGGATCTGAAGTCGATCATGGGCGGCAACGAAAACGAAACGTCGCCGGAAGTGGCCCTGCGCGCCTTCCGCGACAAGCTCGGCACTTTCCGCGCCACCCCTGGCGATCTGATCGCTGCCCAGGGCGCGATCACGGCGGCGCAGGACGTCGTAACCTCGCTGAACAATGCCTCCAAGGCGGTGCAGGAGCAGCGATCCGACGCCGACAAGCAGATCAAGAACCAGGTCGATTCGCTGAACAGCCTGCTGAAACAGTTCGAAACAGCCAACAATGCCGTCAAGAAGGCGACGGCCGGCAACGAGGACCCGTCGAGCGCTCTCGACGAGCGCGAAAAGGTCCTCAAGCAGATCAACCAGATCGTTGGCGTGTCGACGGTGACGCGTGATAACAACGACATGGTGCTCTATACGGCCGATGGCACGACCCTGTTCGAGACGATCCCGCGCGCGGTGAGTTTCGAGCCGACGCAGTCCTATGCGGCGGGCACTGTCGGCAACAAGGTCTATATCGACGGCGTTGCCGTCAACACGGGTTCGGGCGCCTCGACCAACGCGCAGGGTAGCCTGGCCTCGCTCCTGCAGATCCGCGACGATATTGCGCCGAAGTTCCAGAGCCAGCTCGACGAGGTCGCCCGCGGTCTTGTCAATCTTTACCAGGAGGACGGCAGGCCCGGCCTCTTCGTCTGGACAGACCCGACGACCGGAGTCGCAGGGGGGGTCCCGCCGGCCGGAACGCTGATCAACGGCATTGCGGGAACGATCGCGATCAATGACCGTGTCGTCACCTCCAAGGGCGGCGATCCCATGCGGCTGCGTGACGGCAACATAAACGCCTTGAGTACGCCGGCGAACCCGGACGGTTCGAGCGGTTATACCGCAGAACTCGACCGCCTCTACACGGCGATGGATTCCGGCATCCCGTTCGACGCATCGACTGGCCTCGACTCGAACATCAGCATTCTGACCTTTGCCACCAATTCCATCGGCTGGCTCGAGCAGAACCGCAGCGATGCGACCACGGCAGCGGAAAACACCCAGGCTGCCGCGGCGCGAACCGATGAAGCTTATTCCAATGAAACCGGCGTCAACCTCGACGAGGAACTGACGCTTCTTCTCGATATAGAGCAGTCCTACAAGGCGGCGACCAAGATTTTGAACGCCGTCGACGAGATGTTGAAAGCATTGCTGGATATTGCGAGTTAAGCCATGAAAAGCTCATTTATTTCAAGTTCGGCCATCCAGAACGCCATGCGGCTGACGATCCGCCAGGCGCAGAACCAGATGACGAAGGCGACGATGGAAGCGACGACAGGCGTCTATGCCGACATTGGTGTGTCGCTTGGCGGGTACGCGGCCAAAAGCATTGATTTTACACGTGAAGTCGACCGGATCAAATCGATCAAGCTGAGCAACGCTCTTGTTGAAGCCCGCATGGAATCGGCGCAGACCGGTCTCGACAAGATGAAGAAGGCCGGCGACGACTTCCTGTCCAAGCTGACCGCGCTGCAGAGCAGCCATGATCCGGGCAGCGTCACGGTTGCCATCCAGTCGGCGACCAGTGCGCTCTCGACCATGATGGATACGTCGAATTCCATGGTGAACGGCGAATATCTCTTCGCCGGCATCAACACGGATATTCAGCCGCTGACGGACAAGACCGCTGCGACCTCGGCGGCGATCGTTACGGCCCTGACCAACTATGCGGCCAGCCTGCCGACGCCGAAGCCGGTTAACGAACTCACCGGCGACGAGATGAAGACCTTCATCGAAACCGAGGTCGAGCCGATGTTCAGCGAAGCGGCCTGGACCGATCCGACGACCGGCTGGTCCAAGGCATCCAGCCAGAACATGACGAGCCGTATCAGCAATTCGGAAGTCGTCGAATCCTCGACCAACGCCAATTCCGAGGGCATGCGTTACTTCGCTCTCGCAACGGTCATGACCTCTGCGCTGATTGGGCAGAACCTTAGCACGGATGCGCTGAGCGCGGTCTCCCGCCAGGCGATAACCTACACGACCCGCGCGACCACCGGGATCGTGACCCAGGCGAGCCAGCTCGGTCTGTCGCAGGAGCGCGTGGAGAAGGCGAATGACGCCCTCGACGCTCAGGCCAACATCATGCAGACCAAGCTCGTCGATATCCAGGGCGTCGATCCCTACGAGGCCTCGACGCTCGTCAAGACTTTGGAAACACAGCTCGAAACCGCTTACACGATCGTATCGAAGATCCAGCAGCTGAGCCTCGTGAACTACCTTTGATGATCAAAGGCGCGCAATGTAAAGAAGGATGCATGAATGTATCAGTTCTCTTATGCCGAGGTCATGCAAGACTCGGTTGCCGACGCGAAAGAGCGGGAATGGCAGGTTCTCGAACGTTCGATCGAACTGCTTTCGGCGGCGCGCGACAAGGAGAAGTACAGCCGGGAGGCCATTGAAGCTCTCTTCTATACGCGAAGGGTGTGGATCAGCTTCATCGAGGATTTGAAACATCCCGACAACCAGTTGGAAGTCGAGCTCAGGGCCAACCTCATCTCGATCGCGATCTGGATATTGAAGGAATGCGACAGAATTAGAAAACGTCAGTCGAATAACTACCAGGGCATTATCGACGTTACCACCATCATCAGGGATGGACTTAAATGAAAAGTACACTTCGCATTTCTCTGAAAGCCGGGGAAAGAATCTTCATCAACGGCGCCGTCCTGCGTGTCGACCGCAAGGTCGCGCTGGAATTCCTGAATGATGTGACGTTCCTTCTCGAAAACCACGTGCTGCAGCCGGAAGGCGCGACCACGCCGCTGCGCCAGCTCTACTTCATCGCCCAGATGATCCTCATCAATCCCGAGGGCAAGGAACATTCCACCGCGATGTTCCGCAAGTCGATCACGATGCTGCTCACCTGCTTCAAGAACGAGGAAATCCTCGCCGAGCTGAAGCGGATCGACGCACTCGTCTCGACCGGCCGCGCCTTCGATGCGCTGAAGGCGATCCGGGCTCTCTATCCGATCGAAGACAGTATTCTCAACAATCACGAGCTGCCGCCGACCATGGTCGAGCAGATTCGCAGGGAGATCGCACCATGGCGGTAGACGGAACTCAGGCAGTCGGTGCCGGCAGCAGCACGTATGGCTCCTCCAGCGCCGCCCAGCAGAAGGCGACGCTGAACTACGACAACTTCCTGCAGCTGCTCGTCGCGCAGATGCAAAACCAGGATCCGACCGATCCGATGGATGCCAGCGAGCAGATGTCGCAGCTCGCGAGCTTCTCGCAGGTCGAGCAGACCATCCAGACGAACCAGAAGCTCGACACGCTGCTGACGAGCTCCAGCCTGACCCAGGCAAGCAGCTATATCGGCAAGTACATGGAAAGCGCCGACGGCAGCACCAAGGGTATTGTCGAATCCGTCAAGGTTTATTCGGACGGCCTCATTGCAACGCTCGACGATGGCGGTAAGATTCTCATCCAGCCGGGCATCTCGCTGGCCGATTCGGCCCCGACCAACGGTTCGGGCGACGATAGCGGTTCGGATGAAACCGGTGACGACAGCGGCACCGACGAAACGGATGGCGTCTGACATCATTCCCTTCGGATGATGTCGCAAAATATCAGTCCGGCTAAGCCGGGCTGTCTGCTTTCAAGGCGATATGAGGTTGCCTGACGATGAATGAAGCTGATGCACTCGACCTGTTCCAGGCTGCGATCTGGACTGTTCTCGTTGCCGCGGGTCCCGCCGTCATTGCGGCAATGGTCGTCGGTCTCGTAATTGCGCTCATCCAGGCGCTGACGCAGGTGCAGGAAGCCACGCTTACCTTCGTGCCCAAGATCGTTGCCGTTCTGGTCACGATCGGCATATCCGCTCCCTTCGTGGGCTCCCAGATTTCCATCTTCACCAATCTGGTCTTCTCGCGCATCCAGTCCGGTTTCTGAGCAGGAGCCTTTCCTGGTTGGGTCGAAGCATTCTTCGCGCAAGCTTCGCCATTTAACTGTCGATCCGAACTGGGCGGACTGTGATGTCCGCCTCCTCTCATGAAGAGACGGAATCGTTATGGCGCAACCACCTGCACTACCCCTTCCGAAAGTCGCTCCCAGCATGCGTGACATCGGCTTTGCCTTGGGCATCGTCGGTATCATCTGTATCCTCTTCCTGCCGATCCCGCCGTTCCTGATCGACATGGGCCTGGCATTCTCGATCGCCTTCTCGGTGCTGATCCTCATGGTCGCGCTGTGGATCCAGAAGCCGCTCGATTTCTCGTCCTTCCCGACCATCCTTCTGATCGCGACGATGACGCGACTGGCGCTGAACATCGCCACGACACGCGTCATCCTTTCGCATGGCAACGAGGGGCACGACGCGGCCGGCGGCGTGATTGCGGGCTTCGCAAGCCTCGTCATGTCCGGCGACTTCGTCATCGGTCTGATCGTCTTCCTGATCCTCATCACCATCAATTTCATCGTCATCACCAAGGGTGCGACGCGTATCGCGGAAGTCGGCGCGCGTTTCACCCTGGACGCCATCCCCGGCAAGCAGATGTCGATCGACGCCGACCTTTCGGCCGGCATCATCGACGAGAAGGAAGCCCAGCGCCGCCGCAAGGAGCTGGAAGAGGAAAGCTCCTTCTTCGGTGCTATGGACGGTGCCTCGAAATTCGTTCGCGGTGACGCGGTTGCCGGTCTTCTGATTACCGCCATCAACGTCTTCGGCGGCATCATCATCGGTTATTTCCGTCACGGCATGCCGATCGGCGAAGCGGCCGATGTTTTCGTCAAGCTGTCGGTCGGCGACGGCCTCGTCTCGCAGATGCCGGCCCTCATCGTCTCGCTCGCCGCCGGCCTTCTCGTCTCCCGCGGCGGCACCGTCGGTTCCACCGATCAGGCGGTCGTCAACCAGCTCAGCGGCTATCCGCGCGCGCTCTCCGTTTCGGCCGTGCTGATGTTCGTGCTCGGCCTGATGCCGGGCCTGCCGACACTGCCCTTCGTCTTCCTCGGCAGCCTTCTCGCCTTCGGCGCCTGGTTCATCCCGCGCCAGATCGAGGCTGAAAACAAGATCCGCCGCGAGGCGGAGGAAAAGAAGGTCGTCCAGAACAAGGAGCTCGAGAAGGACTCGGTCAAGTCGGTTCTGCGCACGTCGGAAATCGAGCTTGCGCTCGGCAAGATGGTCTCGACCCGCCTGCTTGGCGCCCATCAGGAACTCGCCTTCCGCGTCGGCAAGATGCGCAAGAAGTTTGCCACCCAGTACGGTTTCGTCGTGCCGGAAATCAAGGTGACGGACGATATCGGCATTCCCGAAAAGTCCTACCAGATCCGCATCCACGGCACGACCGTCGCCTCGAACCTGCTGCGTGTCGGCGAAGTTCTGGTCGTCACCGGCGCCGGCCGCAAGCCGAGCATTCCGGGCGACGAAATCCGCGAACCCGCTTTCGGCATGCCGGCGGTTTCGATCCTCGAAAACTTCGCCGACGACCTCAAGCGCGAAGGCTTCCAGCCGATCGACAACGTCTCCGTCGTGCTGACCCATATGAGCGAGGTCATCAGGAACAACCTGCCGCAGCTTCTCTCCTATAAGGACGTGAAGATCCTGATCGATCGTCTCGATCCCGAATACAAGAAGCTTGCCGACGAAATCTGCTCGTCGCACATGTCCTATTCGGGCCTGCAGGCGGTGCTGAAACTGCTGCTTGCCGAGCGTGTCTCGATCCGCAACCTGCACCTCATCCTCGAAGCGGTCGCCGAACTTGCCCCGCATGTCCGCAAGACGGAACAGATCGTCGAGCATGTGCGCATCCGCATGGCCCAGCAGCTTTGCGGCGACCTTGCCGACAACGGCGTGCTGCGCGTGCTGCGGCTTGGCAGCAAATGGGATCTGGCCTTCCATCAGGCCCTCAAGCGCGATGCCAAGGGCGAAGTCGTCGAATTCGACATCGATCCGCGCACGCTCGAAGAGTTCAGCGAACAGGCGACGAAAGTTATCCGTGAATTCATGGACAGGGGCCTGCCTTTCGCCCTTGTCACCTCACCGGAAACGCGCTCCTATGTCCGCATGATCATCGAGCGACTCTTCGCAACGCTTCCCGTTCTCTCGCATGTGGAACTGGCCAAGGGCATCGAAATCAAGATTCTGGGCTCGATTTCATGATTTCAGACCCGCAAGGGACAGTTCTGGCGCTGTTTCTGGTTTTCTGCCGGATCGGCGGTTGCGTGCTGACCCTTCCGGGTTTTTCCTCCGCCCGCGTGCCGGAGCAATTGCGCGTCTTCATCGCAGGCGCGCTTTCGCTTGCCGTGCTGCCGGTGCTCTGGGATACGGTCTACCCGTCCGTTCACACCAGTTCCGGCACCTATATCGGCCTGATTTTCAGCGAATCGCTGATCGGCGTGATGTACGGCATGCTGGCCCGCCTCTATACGCTCGGCCTGCAATTTGCGGCCTCGATCGTGTCGATGATGGTCGGCTATACGCAGCCGAGCACGACCGATATCGTCGAAGATTCGGCCGAAATCAGCCTGACCGCCTTCATCACGATGACGGGCCTGATGGTCCTCTTCATCATGGACTTCCATCACATCGTCTTCCGCGCGCTGATCGATTCCTACACGACCATGCCTTTCGGCGGCTTGCTGCAGTTGCGCGCCACGCTCATCACCTTCACCGATACGCTGGAGCAGACGACCTACATCATGCTGCGGCTTTCGAGCCCCTATCTGATCTACGGGCTGATCTTCAACATTTCGATCGGCTTCATCAACAAGCTCGCCCCGCAGATACCGGTCTACTTCATCTCCACGCCCTATCTGCTGATGGGCGGCCTCTTCCTGCTCTATTTCTCGATCGCTGCGCTGATCAGCCAGTTCGGCCAGTCATTTGCCGGCATATTCGTGGGAAGGTGAGGGGCGATGATCGAGAAGAAACGGTCCGACAAGCTCAAGCGCCTGGTCGCGGTACAGCGTCATCTTGAGAAGATGGCGGAGTACGACCTGGCGGAAACCGCCCGCCAGCGCGCGGAAGTCAATGCGGCCATGGATGTCGCCATTCTTGCGCTTGGCTCGCTGGACCCGGTCCATCGCGCCTTTTCGCAAAGCTATGCCGACCGATTCGGCAGGCTGACCATCAAGGACCAGCAGCTGACGGGCATGCAGCAGGTGCACGAAATGCGCCTGACGCGTGAGCGCGCCAAGGGCGACCGGCTGGAAGAAAGCATGCTCGAAGCCCTTCAGGCCGAGCGTCGCGAGGCGGACGACAACGCCGTCTATGACGTCATCGATCAGCAGTTCGCAACGCCAGCCTCCAGCAAGCTTCAAAAATAATAATCGCCACGATCTTACATTAGAGGATTGTAACGTGGCTATTTCACCCCCCAGCGATCTGGTGATGGACGTCGTCAAGGCGGCCGACCCCATGGAGGTTCAGGCTGCCCAGGAAAAGCTGAAGGCCAACCGGGCGGCCTTTGCCGCAACCAGCCTGGCCGAAAACGGCAACGGCTTTTCGTCGGCGGTCGATATTCTCGACCATCTCAAGCAGAAGAGCGGCGTGCACAATATCCAGAACCGCGAAAAGCCCGAGGAAGTGCCGGAAACCTACCGGAAGTTCGAGGCCATGGTTCTGCAGAATTTCGTGAAATCCATGCTGCCGAGCGATGCCGAAAACGTCTTCGGCAAGGGCGCGACCGGTGACATCTGGAAGGGCATGATGGCCGAGCAGCTCGGCAACGTCATGGCCAAGGGCGACGGCATCGGCATTGCCAAGCAGATGTATTCCGAACAGCTGCGCCGCCAGGAAGGCAAGATCGTCAACGCCTCCACGGATGAAGACGACCGCAAGACCGCACTCAGCATGATCGACGAATTTCAGCGCAAGACCTTCGGCACCCCGACTGCCGACAATAAGTCCGCAACACGCGACGCATAATCGAGGATAAGATGGAAATAGTTTCGAACGAATACAGGATCAAATCCGTTCTCGGACGCCTCGAAATGATAATCGACAATGAGAACAACCGGATCGGCAGCGATCCGCAGTTCGATCTCAAGGTCTCGAACGCGCATAAGAGCCGGTGCCTGTACGAACTCTCGATGCTCTTCCGCGATACCGACCCGGCCGAACTCGCCGCTTCGCATCTCGACCAGCTTCACGGCCTGAAGAAGAAGCTCACGCTGAACGCGCGTCGCGTCGAAGCGCATCTGGAGGCGGTTCGCGCCGTTGCCGATCTTCTGAAGAACGCCGTGCAGGATGCCGATGCCGACGGCACCTATTCCCAGGAACAGTTTGTCGCGCGGGATGCCTGATGATCAAGCTCGTCCTCACAGGTGTCTGGGTCTGCGCGGTTACGCTGGCATCGGTTTATTTCTCGGTGAACATGGCGACCGCGCCGGCGCCGGCTGTGGCCGATACCAAGCAGAACGCGCTTGAGCTGGTGAAGGGCGAGACGATCACCGTGCCTGTCATCGGCAATGGTGCGGTCAACGGCTATTTCCTCGGCCGCATCTCTTTCATGATGCATAAGGATTTGATCGAGGGGCTCAACCTGCCGCTCACGGAGATGACGACCGACGAACTTTTCAGCCTGCTCGTCGGCAACAAGATGGTCGATGTCACCAATATCAAGGCCTTCGATCCCGCCGCTTTCCGCGAGGAAATCAAGAAGGGCATGAACGAGCGTCTCGGCGGCGACTATGTCGCCGAAGTCATGCTGGAGCAGCTCGACTATCTCTCCAAGGAAGACGTGAAGGAAACCTCCGGCGGCAAGCCGGCGAAAGTCGGCGCGCCGGTCAAGATTGTCGAGACCGCGCCTGCGAGCGAAACGCCCGCTCCGTCCTCCGGACACTGACGGCTTCCGACCGCCCGGTTAAAGAACGGTGCCGAAAGGCGCCGTTTTTGCGTTCTCGCCTTGGTTAATGAACCGCTTAGGCGCGCATGAAAATCCAAGCTTCTTTCCTAAGGGTTGTTTGAAGCCGAGCTGATACAAACACGGCACTGGCTTGGGAGGACGTCGCCGCAGGGGTGGCGGAGGCCGCTCGGGCTGGACGCTGCCGGTCCTGCGGGACCCCGGCTGCGGAAAGATGGGTTCGTTTTCCGGGATGTCGGGCGCATGACGCACCTTCGGCAGGAGGTTGGAATGAATTTGATTGCAAACTTCGCGGTGCTTGCATCGCGGCGGACGATCTTCGATCTGCCGGTCTGCGATCTCGGCTGGGATGATGCGCTGGTCTTCATCAACGAACTGGCTTCCATTCCCGTCGGGCAGACCGTGGTTTGCTTCGTCAACGCCCACAACATGCTGACGGCGCTGCGCGACGACGAATATTATCAGTTGATGTCGCACAATCTCGTGCTGCCTGACGGCATCGGCCTCAATATCGCATCGCAGGTCGCGCATGGTTCGCCGTTTCCCGCCAACCTGAACGGCACCGATTTCGTGCCGGCCCTCCTGACCTTCATGGAGACACCGCGCCGTATCGGCCTGATCGGCGGCGCGCGGCCGGTCGTCGAGAAGGCGGCCGAGAACTTTTCCAGGCACGCGCCCTGGCATGATTTTGTCGTCATCTCCGACGGCTTCTTCGACAAGGCCAATCCCGAACCCGTGATCGCCGAGGTGGAGCGCCAGAAACTCGATATCCTGATTGTCGGCATGGGCACGCCGCTGCAGGAAAAATGGGTTCACCAGAATATCCGCGCCGATCATGCAAGGCTCGTGCTGACGGTCGGCGCGCTCTTCGATTTCGTTTCGGGCGCCGTCCCCCGCGCGCCGAAAACGGTGCGCATGATGCGTCTGGAATGGGCCTATCGTCTGGTGCAGGAACCGGCGCGCCTGTGGCGGCGCTATATTATCGGTATTCCGGTCTTCCTTTTCCGGGTTCTCCAGTATCGTTTCAGCCGGCGTGCGCGCATTCTCGGTCAGCCGGATGAACGGATACACGCTTCAGGCGAACAGAAGAGAATCGAGCAGATCAAGAAAGCCGGCTGATTGCGGATTTTTGCAGGCTCCGGTTAACCATTTCTTTGCCATGTATATTTAGAGTAGCTTAATCATCCGCGTCGCCGCGGTTGAGCGAACTCGGCCATCATGCGCGTGAGATGTGACGCCAATGCACGATTCCAGGGCGAAGAACAGTTTCCATGATCGCGCAACCGCTTCTCCCCGCGGCCAGCGGCAAAGCCATGCCGAAAACAGCTTCCCTCCGCCGGAGATCCGTCCTTCCGAAGCCGAACTTCTGCGCGCTATAGGCCGGCTGCTCGACGAACAGCGTGCGAAGGCACGGCAGACCGAGCCGCTGGTGGACCGGATCGAAACCATCCTTGGGTCGCGTCTTCAGGCT
This sequence comes from Hyphomicrobiales bacterium, assembly GCA_900471515.1. GTDB lineage: Bacteria > Pseudomonadota > Alphaproteobacteria > Rhizobiales > Rhizobiaceae > Rhizobium. Next base: position 227,999 of record UCFC01000015.1, read on the forward strand.
GCAAACGATATCGCCTCCGCGCCTGAACCGGCTCGTCCCGTGCCGGCGCCAAGGCCGCAATTGGCCGAGGTCCACCACGTCGCCCCCGTGGAGAAAGCGTCCGTTTCGACGGTTCCGCGCAAGGGACGGCGCCCGAGCTGGGTCGGAAGCGCTGCTGTCGTGGCGGCCCTCTCGTCCGGCGGCGCTGTCGTCCCCATTCTCATGCCGGTCTCGCCGGCGCTCTATACGGCAGAAACGACGCTTGTCGTGGATGCAGGCGCAGGCAATCGGGCCGTGCTCGTCGGAGATACGGCCAGAAGGCTCTCTTCGACACCTGTCATCGCCTCTGCCGTTGCGGCCCTGAAGCTCGACCGCGATCCGGAATTTGCCGGCAACAACGCCAATGCGCTTGGCGTGGCCTTCGATCTTCTCTCCGGCAGCGGCGCAGCCGCCGATCCGGCATCGCGGGCGGAGGCGGCGCTGAAGTCTGCCGTGGCGGTTGTTCCCGACGATCGGGCGGGCACGATCCGCCTGATGGTGACGACCGGCGACGGCAACAAATCGACGCGCATCGCCACGCGTCTGTCGGACGCCGTGACCGGCGGCAGCGCCACCGGCAAGGCGGCCGAGACGGCCGCTGCCCTGAAGAGGGAAAATGACCAGGCCCAGGCAGACCTTGCGGCCTTCAGCCAGAAGAACGGCGAGGGCAACGTCAAGGTCGCGACCCAGTTGCAGCACCAGATCGCCGGGCTCGATGCCGACCTGAAGACAGCCGACGAGAATATCCTGGCCGCCAAGGCCCAGGCCGACAAGCTGAAAGCCGCCAAGCTCGCGGACGTGCTGGAAGGCTCGCTCCTTCCGGATATGATCTCGCCCGCCCTGCAGGATCTGCGCGACCGATATGCCATCGCCAAGACAGCCTTGGCGCAGCTTTCCGCCGATCTCGGGCCGCGTCATCCGCGCCTGCTCCAGCAGCAATCCGAGGTCGACGGTCTGAAAGACAGCATCGGCAAGGAACTGGCGCGCCTTGCCCAGAACGCGAATGCGGCGGCCAAGGCTGCCGTTGACGCACGCAGGCAGCTCAGCGACCGCCGCAACGCACTGATCGCGCAGAGCCGCGATACCGGCGTCGATCTCGCCAGGCTGACCGAACTGCGGGAGAAGGCGTCTGCCGCCCGCTCGCGCCTGGAAGAGGAGGTTTCCACGACAGGTGCGATCGGCGATGGCAGGGTCACGGTCGCGAGGCCCGCTCTACTCCTGCCGGCTTCCGGCGACAACAATCTCGGTTTCAACGCCCTGCTTGGCGGCCTTGCCGGTTTAGCGCTGGGCCTCGGCCTTGCTTTCCTGCCGCGCCTTTTCCGCCGGCAGCCCGAACGGGCGCAGGTCCCGGCTCCCTTCCGTGCGCCTGAGCCCGAACATGCGCAGGCCACGGCGTTGGCGAGGGCTCCGCAGCCGGCGCCGGTCCCGCAGGCGGCCGGCGAAGTCGACGCGCTGCGCTCGCAGATCGCCAGCCTGCGCGACCGCTTTCACGCCTACAAGGCCTCGCAGTAAACGAGCGCCGGGCCACAGATTGCTCTTGCATTTGCCGTTTTTAGACGTGATAGGGCGTTATCGGGAAATCATGCCCGCTGCGGGCGAATAGACTGTCGCGAAATTGGGCGGAGAAGACGCGTGAGGACTGTAATCGATGGCAAGCAGGTTGCCGCTTCGGTAATCGAAACCGTGAAATCGGCAAATGCCGCGCTCGAAGCCGCCAAGGGCATCCGCACGGGTCTTGCAGTCATCATTGTCGGCGACGATCCGGCAAGCCACACCTATGTCGGCTCCAAGAGCCGCATGGCCAAGGAGTGCGGCTTCAAGTCCGTTCAGCACACGCTGCCCGCCGAAACGAAGCAGGAGGAGTTGGCCGCACTCGTGGCCTCGCTCAATGCGGATACTTCGATCCACGGTATTCTCGTGCAGCTGCCGCTGCCGAAACATCTCGACAGTGAACCGATCATCCAGTCGATCCTGCCGGAAAAGGATGTCGATGGCCTGAGCGTCGTCAATGCCGGCAAGCTTGCGACCGGCGATTTGAAGACGGGTCTCGTTTCCTGCACGCCGGCCGGCGCCATGGTTTTCGTCCGCCGTACCCATGGCGAGGACCTTTCGGGCCTCAATGCCGTCGTCATCGGCCGCTCCAACCTGTTCGGCAAGCCGATGGCGCAGCTGCTGCTGAATGCCAATGCGACCGTGACGATCGCGCATTCGCGCACGAAGAACCTTTCGGAAATCTGCCGCAACGCCGATATCCTCGTGGCTGCCGTCGGCCGCCCGGAAATGGTCCGGGCGGACTGGGTCAAGCCCGGCGCCACCGTCATCGACGTCGGCATCAATCGGATCGCGGCTCCCGAACGGGGCGAGGGCAAGACCCGGCTCGTCGGCGACGTCGCCTTTGCGGAAGTCTCCCCGGTTGCCGCCGTCATCACCCCGGTTCCGGGCGGCGTCGGCCCGATGACGATCGCCATGCTGATGGCCAATACGGTGATTGCCGCTCATCGTTCGGCGGGGCTGACCGCGCCGGCCTTCTGATCAGGCTCTTTCGCTCAACTCTGCGGGGCAGGGCCTGTCGAGGCCCTGACGATCAGCTCGGTCTTCCAGAGTTCCTGCTCCGGGAAGGGGCCTGCCTGTTTGACCGTGCCGATCAGCCGCTGCGCGATACGCACGCCGGCGGCGCGCAGCGACGAGCGCGTGGTCGTCAGCGGCACCGAGAAATTCTCCGGCTTCAGCAGCGGCAGCACGTCGTCATGGGCGATCAGCGAGATATCCTCGCCGAGTTTCAGCCCGGCCTGATTGACGGCCCGGATCGCGCCAAGCGCGAGCACCGTGCTGGAGCAGAGGATGGCGGTCGGCCGCTCGGCAAGCTGCAGGAAGCGCTCCATGGCGATCAGCCCCTCTTCGTCCGACATCACGGTATGGCTCGTGCAGTCCTCTTTCAGCTCCAGCCCGCGTTCGTTAAGGGCAGCAACGAGGCCGTTCCTGCGGCGAATGGCGAAGTCGAGATGCGCCGGCCCGTTCATCAGCGCAAAGCGCGTATGGCCGAGCTGCAGCAGCAGCCGCGCCGCATCGTAAAAGGCGGCCTCGTTGTCGATGTCGAGATAGGGATAATCCGGCTCGGAACCGAAGGAGCGGCCGTGCACGACGAAGGGCATGGAAAGCGATTTCAGCATGGCGAGCCGCGGGTCGTGGCCGCGCATATAGGCGACGAAGAGCGCGTCCACATTGCCGCTGATCGCCAGGCGCCGCAGTGCCGCCACCTCATCGTCCGGGTCGGCCGGCATGATGACGAAGTGGAAGTCGTGGCGCACGGCTTCCTCGCCGAGCCCGGTCAGGAACTCGCCGAAATGCACGTCCGACTGATGGCCGGGCGCCGTCGGCATGACGAGGCCGATCGAGCCGGCCTTGCCGGTCGCAAGACGCTGGGCGGCCTTGTTCGGCCGGTATCCGGTTTCCTTGACTGCCCGGAGCACGCGTTCCCGGGTCGCCTCGTTGACCTCGGGATAGCCGTTGAGCGCGCGGCTCACGGTCGTCTGCGAAAGCCCCAGCAATTCCGATAGCTGTTTGAGATTCACCTGCTATGCTTCCTCCCGGCCTGCCCTGTGGCCGTCAAATAATGGCCGCCACCTCCCAATGGCTCCCAAAGCGCTTTCAAATATGTAGCATCTGCTGCGCTTGACTCAAGGAAAATCGCTCCATATTCCCCATTAAGCCTTGCTGCAAAGCGATATAGTGGCGGTATTCCCGCTGTTTTCGCAAAATGGCTTGACTTCATTCCAGCGAAAGTGAATGAGTTGCTTTGTCAAAGCGCTTTGAAATTTCCTTTGAATGAAATTCTGCGCTATCGGATTGTGATGGGAGGTTGATCACATGAAAAAGTCATTCCTGATGGGCGTTGCACTTGCGGCGCTTTTTGCCGGCGCTGCGTCGGCCGCGGATCTGAAATTCCCTCCGGGCCAGGACGCCAAGTTCAATTGGAAGAGCTATGACGACTTCAAGGCTGCGCATGCCGACCTGAAGGGGCAGCCGCTGACGATCTTCGGCCCCTGGCGCGGCGAAGACGAAGCCTTCTTCCAGAGCATTCTCGCCTATTTCGTCGAAGCCACCGGCATCGACGCCAAATATTCCTCCTCGGAAAATTACGAGCAGCAGATCGTCATCGATACGCAGGCCGGCTCGCCGCCGAACATCGCGGTCCTGCCGCAGCCGGGCCTGCTCGCCGATCTCGCCAGCAAGGGCTACCTGACGCCGCTCGGCGACGACACATCGAAATGGGTCAAGGACAATTACGGCGCCGGCGACAGCTGGGTCGGCTACGGCACCTACAAGGGCAAGGACGGCAAGGACGCCTTCTTCGCCTTCCCGTACAAGGCCGACGTGAAGTCGCTCGTCTGGTACGTGCCTGAGAATTTCGAGGAAGCGGGCTACAAGGTCCCGACGACCATGGAAGAGCTGCACGCCCTGACCGACCAGATCGTCAAGGACGGCGGCGTTCCCTGGTGCATCGGTCTGGGTTCCGGCGGCGCGACCGGCTGGCCGGCGACCGACTGGGTCGAGGACATCATGCTGCGCACGCAGAAGCCTGACGTCTACGACAAGTGGACCACCAACGAAGTGAAGTTCACCGATCCGGCCGTCGTTGCCGCGATCGACGAATTCGGCAAGTTCGCCAAGAACGAAAAATATGTCGACGGCGGCGTTGCGGCTGTCGCTTCGACCGACTTCCGCGACAGCCCGAAGGGTCTCTTCGCCGTTCCGCCGAAGTGCTACCTGCATCACCAGGCTTCATTCATCCCGTCCTTCTTCCCGGAAGGCACGAAGCTCGGCACCGATGCCGACTTCTTCTATATGCCGACCTATGCCTCGCATGCCGACCTCGGCAAGCCGGTTCTCGGTGCAGGCACGCTCGTCTCCATCGCCAAGGATTCTCCGACGGCCCGCGCTTTCATCGACTTCCTGAAGACGCCGATCGCGCATGAAGTCTGGATGGCGCAGTCGAGCTTCCTGACGCCGTACAAGGGCGTCAATGTCGATGCCTATGCCAACGATCAGATGAAGAAGGAAGGCGAGATCCTGACCTCGGCCACCACCTTCCGCTTCGACGGTTCGGACCTGATGCCCGGCAAGATCGGCGCCGGCGCCTTCTGGACCGGCATGGTCGATTTCGTCGGCGGCAAATCCGCTCAGGATGCCGCAGCCGAAATCCAGAGCGCCTGGGACGGCATCAAGTAACTCCTTTGAATCCATGCCGCCGGGCAGCCGGCGGCATCACCGGAATGAGCGGCCGGGTTCCGGAGGGGGAGCCCGGTCGTGCCGGATCCCGCGCCCAGACACACGAGATGTATTGACGGCATCCGGCCTTAACCCTTCAGAATAAGACAGGGAAGCAGGGGAGGGACGAAATGCTGTCGCAGATTGTGTCCGCTTTGGGCGTCGTGGTCGTCGCCGTTTTCGCGTGTTCGGCCTATTTCTTTTTCTCGAACAAGATCCTCGATCTCGCCCTGCCGGTGCGGGACGGCGATATCCGCCAGGCCTCGCGCAATCTGAACCGGCGCGCGATGATCCGCCCCTGGCTTTTCCTCGGCCCGGCACTCTTCCTGCTGGTCGTCTACCTCGTCTATCCCGTCGTCGCGACCTTCATCCTGTCCTTCTACGACCGGTCGGGCAATCAGTTCGTCGGTACGACCAACTATCTGTGGGCCCTGAACGACCGCGAATTCCGCCAGTCGATCTTCAACAACATCCTGTGGCTTGCCGTCGTGCCTGCCGCCTGCACCTTTTTCGGCCTCGTCATCGCCGTCATGACCGACCGCATCTGGTGGGGCAATATCGCCAAGAGCATCGTCTTCATGCCGATGGCGATCTCCTTCGTCGGCGCCTCCGTCATCTGGAAATTCATCTATGAATATCGCGGCGGCAACGATGTGCAGATCGGCCTTCTCAACGCCATCGTGCAGACTTTTGGCGGCACGCCCGAAGTGTGGATCTCCATTCCCTTCTGGAACAATTTCTTCCTGATGGTGATCCTGGTCTGGATCCAGACCGGTTTCGCCATGGTCATCCTCTCGGCCGCGTTGCGCGGCATCCCGGAGGAGACGATCGAGGCTGCCGTCATCGACGGCGCCAACGGCTGGCAGATCTTCTGGCGCATCATGGTGCCGCAGATCTGGGGCACGATCGCCGTCGTCTGGACGACGATCACCATCCTCGTCCTCAAAGTCTTCGATATCGTGCTGACCATGACCAACGGCCAGTGGCAGACCATGGTTCTGGCGAACCTGATGTTCGACTGGATGTTCCGCGGCGGCGGCGATTCCGGCAGATCGGCCGTCATCGCCATCATCATCATGCTGGCCGTCACACCGATCATGGTGTGGAACGTGCGCCGTGCCAACGCCGAAATGAAGGGACGCTGAGATGACGACAGCCTCACGCTATTTCAAGATCGGCCCCGCCCGTCTCTTCGTCCATTTCTGCGTTCTCGTCATCGTCGTCATCTGGCTGGTGCCGACGCTCGGCATCTTCGTCAGCGCCCTGCGCGACAGGGACCAGATCACCGTTTCGGGCTGGTGGACCGCCTTTGCCGGCTCCACGCAGACGGTTGCCGTGCGCCTCGGCACGCCCGACCAGCAGAAACAGGAGGGCGATGTCTACGTCATAACGGGCAACGTCCTGGCGGATCAGCCCGGCCGCTCGGTCAAGGCCTTTGGCGTGCGCGTGCAGCAGCCTTCGGCCTTCGGGGCCGGCGAGACCGCCGACCTCGGCGACGGCGAGAGCCTCGTCATCAACAGCGACGGCAGCTATCGCTACATGAAGAACGCCGCCTTCGCGCCGGACGAGCGTCCCCGCCGCATCTATGTTGCCGCCTCGGCGCCACCCGAATTCACCATGCAGAACTACCAGACCGTTCTGGCCAGCGAGGGCATCGGCCAGTCCTTCATCAATTCTCTGACGGTGACGATTCCGGCGACGATCATTCCGATCCTGATTGCCGCTTTCGCCGCCTATGCACTGAGCTGGATGGAGTTTCCCGGCCGCGCGCTGTTGATTGCGCTCGTCGTCGGCCTCATCGTCGTGCCGCTGCAGATGTCGCTCATCCCGCTGCTCAGGCTCTATAACGAGATCGGTACCGCGATCGGACAGCCGTCGAAGACCTATCCCGGCATCTGGCTGGCCCATACCGCCTTCGGCATGCCGCTCGCCATCTATCTGCTGCGGGCCTATATTGCCGGCCTGCCCAAGGAGATCATCGAATCCGCCCGCGTCGACGGCGCCAGCGACTTCGAGATCTTCACCCGCATCGTATTGCCTCTGTCCTTCCCCGCGCTCGCATCCTTCGCGATCTTCCAGTTCCTGTGGGTGTGGAACGACCTGCTTGTGGCCATGGTCTTTCTCGGCACCGACAAGGACCACCTCGTGCTGACCGGGGCGCTGAACGCGCTGCTCGGCTCGCGCGGCGGCAACTGGGAAATCCTGACGGCGTCAGCCTTCGTCACCATCATCGTTCCGCTGCTCGTCTTCTTCGGGCTGCAGCGTTATCTGGTGCGCGGCCTGCTGGCGGGGTCGGTCAAGGGAGGCTGATCCATCCCAAGACATGATTTTTAGACAGGATATCCCATGACTGTGGCTTCCCAATCCATTCTGACCGCCGACAAGGACTGGTGGCGCGGCGCGGTGATCTATCAGATCTACCCGCGCTCCTACCAGGATTCCAACGGCGACGGGATCGGCGACCTGAAGGGCATCACCGCCCGCCTGCCGCATGTGGCAAGCCTCGGCGCCGACGCGATCTGGATATCGCCCTTCTTCACCTCGCCGATGCGCGATTTCGGCTATGACGTTTCCGACTATGAAAATGTCGATTCCATTTTCGGCACGCTGATCGACTTCGACACGCTGATATCGGAAGCCCATCGACTCGGCATCCGCGTGATGATCGACCTCGTCATCTCGCATTCCTCCGACCAGCATCCCTGGTTCGTCGAAAGCCGTTCCAGCAGGACCAACGCCAAGGCCGACTGGTACGTCTGGGCCGATGCCAAGCCCGATGGCACGCCGCCGAACAACTGGCTGTCGATCTTCGGCGGGTCCGCCTGGGCGTGGGATCCGACGCGCATGCAATATTACATGCACAACTTCCTGACCTCGCAGCCGGACATGAACCTGCATAATCCCGAGGTTCAGGACCGCCTGCTCGATGTCGTCCGGTTCTGGCTGAAGCGCGGCGTCGACGGCTTCCGCCTCGATACGATCAACTTCTACTTCCACGACAAGCAGCTGCGCGACAATCCGGCGCTTGCCCCGGAGCGCCGCAACGCATCGACCGCGCCGGCCGTGAACCCCTATAATTTCCAGGAGCATCTCTACGACAAGAACCGCCCGGAAAACCTCGAATTCCTGAAGCGTTTCCGTGCGGTGCTGGAAGAGTTTCCGGCGATTGCCGCCGTCGGCGAAGTCGGCGACAGCCAGCGCGGCCTCGAAATCGTCGGCGAATACACGTCCGGCAACGACAAGATGCACATGTGCTACGCCTTCGAATTCCTGGCGCCCGATTCGCTTTCGCCGGAGCGTGTCGAGGAAGTCATGAAGGATTTCGGCGCGGCCGCGCCCGATGGGTGGGCCTGCTGGGCCTTTTCCAACCATGACGTCATGCGCCATGTCAGCCGCTGGGGCTCGCTCGTCGCCGATCACGATGCTTTCGCCAAGCTCTATGCTTCGCTGCTCCTGACGCTGCGCGGTTCGGTCTGCCTCTATCAGGGCGAGGAACTTGCGCTCACCGAAGCCGATCTCGCCTATCAGGATCTGCAGGATCCCTACGGCATCCAGTTCTGGCCGGAATTCAAGGGCCGTGACGGCTGCCGCACGCCGATGGTCTGGGACAGCCAGGTCGCGCAGGGCGGCTTCTCGACGGTCAAGCCCTGGCTTCCGGTTCCGGTCGAGCACATCCTGCGCGCCGTCAGCGTGCAGCAGGGCGACGAAAATTCCGTGCTCGAGCACTACCGCCGTTTCATCGCTTTCCGCAGGCAGCATCCGGCTTTCGCCAAGGGCGAGATCGAGTTCGAGGAACCGCAGGGCGACGCGCTGCTTTTCACGCGCGAATACGGCAACGAAACGCTGCTCTGCATCTTCAACATGGGGCCGGCGGAAACCAGCGTGACCCTGCCGGCGGGCGAATGGCAGGCCCTGACGGGGCACGGCTTTACCAGCAACAATTACGGCGACAGGATCGATATTCCGGCCTGGGGGGCGTATTTCGCCCGCCTCGCTTAAGGATCAGGAGGGGAGAGGAAAATGACTGGACTGACGCTTAAGGATATCCGCAAATCCTATGGCTCCGTGGATGTGCTCCACGGCATCGATCTGGAAATCAACCAGGGCGAATTCATCGTTTTCGTCGGCCCCTCCGGCTGCGGCAAATCCACGCTTCTGCGCATGATCGCCGGCCTGGAAAACATCACCGGCGGCGAGATGTATATCGACGGCATGCTGGTCAACGACGTGCCGCCGTCGAAGCGCGGCATCGCCATGGTCTTCCAGTCCTATGCGCTCTATCCGCATATGACCGTCTTCGACAACATGGCCTTCGGCATGAAGATTGCCGGCGAGAGCAAGCAGGAGATCGACCGCCGCGTGCGGGCTGCGGCCGAAAGCCTGCAGCTGACCAAATATCTCGACCGCCTGCCGAAGGCGCTCTCGGGCGGCCAGCGCCAGCGCGTGGCGATCGGCCGCGCCATCTGCCGCAACCCCAAGGTCTTTCTCTTCGACGAGCCGCTGTCGAACCTCGACGCGGCGCTGCGCGTCGCGACCCGTATCGAGATCGCCCGCCTCAACGAGCAGATGGCCGATACGACGATGATCTATGTCACCCACGACCAGGTCGAGGCGATGACATTGGCGGACCGGATCGTCGTCCTCTCGGCCGGCAATATCGAGCAGGTCGGTGCGCCGCTTGAGCTTTACGAGCGCCCGGCAAACCTGTTCGTCGCCAAGTTCATCGGCTCGCCGGCCATGAACATCATCCCGGCAACGATCACCGAAGCCGGCCAGGCGACCACGGTGACGCTGACGGGCGGCAAGTCGGTGACGCTCGATGTCGCCACGGCAGCATCGGAAAAGGGCAAGCAGGCAAGCTTCGGTGTTCGCCCGGAAGACCTTCGGGTCGCCGAGCCCAGCGAGAACTATCTTTTCGAGGGCGAAGTCTCGATCGTCGAAGCGCTCGGCGAAGTGACGCTGCTCTATATCGAAGGTCTGGTTCAGGGCGAACCGATCATCGTCAAGCTGCCCGGAATCTACGACGTGAAGCGCGGCCAGAAGATGCATTTCGCCGCCGACAGGCAGAAGCTGCACCTCTTCGACGCCGCGGGTCACACCTACAGAAAATAACCATCCATTTTTGGTGGAATCCTTCCTCCCGAGCCTGTGGACAGGAAGGATTCTCACTTTCTGTTAAACATGCGGTGCTAGCCTTTTTCCCATCAAGACTGAGGGGAATATGGCCATGGCCGCATCGAATCCAACACCGCCAAAACCGCACTTCCTGGCCAGGGAGGAGTCTTTCATGTACGACCGCGAATCGCGGTTCAAGATGGAAGACACGATGAACGCCGCGCGCATCGAATATACGGAAAAGGGCGTCATGCACGCCGCTTCGCGCCGCTGCGATATCGTTCGCATTTCGATGAGCAGCGCCATCCTGGCAATCCTCACGCAGTACACGCTCCCCAAGCAGTTTTATCTGGATATCCCCGACGCCCGCATCACCAAGGTCGGCTGCCTCCTGATGAAGACCTTCACCAACAACACGATCGAGGTTCGCTTCCTGCGGCTGCTGACGCAGAAGGAACTGAACAAGATCTTCGTCTACTCCACCCATCCGGCTCACAAGGACTACGTCCTCGATATCCGCGCATAATAGTCTCGCGTCTCGCTGGATACGGAAAACCCGCGGTTTCTTGAACTGCCCCCGAAGTTGGACCTCCAACGTCGGGGGCAGTTCATTTGGCCGCGGGTTTTTTCGTTTGTGCCGGTGGCGCTCTGCTCAGTGATGGGCGTGGAACAGCACGCTCGCGCCCTGGTCCGACGGGCCGACCGCATGGCGGAACGGCGCAAAGAGTTCGCGGCCCATGCCGAACTCGTTCTCCGAGAGATCGATGGTGACCGGCTCGCGCTCGGCCATGTCGGCGGCATCGACCAGAACCTCCAGCGTGCCTCTGATCGCGTCGAGACGGATCATGTCGCCATCCTTGATCCGGGCGATCGGGCCGCCGTCGACCGCCTCGGGCGTGACGTGGATCGCCGCCGGAACCTTGCCGGAGGCGCCCGACATGCGCCCGTCCGTCAGCAGCGCCACGCGGAACCCCCGGTCCTGCAGCACCCCGAGCGCCGGCGTCAGCTTGTGCAGTTCCGGCATGCCGTTGGCCTTGGGTCCCTGGAAGCGCACGACGGCGACGAAATCGCGGTTGAGTTTGCCCTCCTTGAAGGCCTCCTGCAGTTCCTGCTGGCTGTGGAAGACGATCGCCGGCGCCTCGATGATATGGCGTTCGGCCTTGACGGCGGAAATCTTGATGACCGCCTTGCCGAGATTGCCGCGCAGCATCTTCAGGCCGCCATTGGCCTGGAAGGGCGTCTCGATGCTGGCAAGCACCTTCGGGTCGTGGCTTTTTTCCGGGGAGGGCTGGCGCACGACCGCGCCGTTTTCGCCGAGTTGCGCATCGACCGTATAGGCTTCGAGACCCTGGCCGAAGACGGTGCGCACATCGTCGTGCACGAGGCCCTGCTTCAGCAGTTGCTTGATGAGGAAGCCCATGCCGCCGGCCGCCTGGAAATGGTTCACGTCGGCAAGCCCGTTCGGGTAGACGCGGGCAAGCAGCGGCACCAGCTCCGAAAGCTCGGCAATATCCTGCCAGGTGAGCACGATGCCGCCGGCGCGCGCCATCGCGACGAGATGCATCGTGTGGTTCGTCGAGCCGCCGGTCGCATGCAGGCCGACAACGCCGTTGACGATCGAGCGCTCGTCGATCATCTCGCCGGCCGGCGTGAATTCGTTGCCGAGCGCGGTGATGGCGAGCGCCCGCTTCGTTGCCTCGCGCGTCAGCGCTTCGCGCAGCGGCGTGCCGGGATTGACGAAGGAGGAGCCGGGCATATGGAAGCCCATGATCTCCATCAGCATCTGGTTGGAATTGGCCGTGCCGTAGAAGGTGCAGGTGCCGGGGCCGTGATAGGACTTGGATTCGGCCTCCAGCAGCTCGGCGCGGCCGACCTTGCCTTCCGCAAAGAGCTGGCGCACCCGCGACTTCTCGTCGTTCGGCAGGCCAGACGTCATCGGCCCGGCCGGGATGAAGATTGCCGGCAGGTGGCCGAAGGAAAGCGCTGCAATGACGAGGCCTGGCACGATCTTGTCGCAGACGCCGAGGAAGAGGGCGGCATCGAACATGTTGTGCGACAGGCCGACACCGGCTGCCATGGCGATCAGGTCGCGCGAGAAGAGCGAAAGCTCCATGCCCGGCTGGCCCTGGGTCACGCCGTCGCACATGGCCGGCACGCCGCCCGCGACCTGGGCGATACCGCCGGCCTGTGCGGCCGCTTCGCGGATGATCGCCGGATAGGTCTCGAACGGCTGGTGGGCCGAGAGCATGTCGTTATAGGCGGTGATGATGCCGAGATTGGGCACGCGGTCTCCTGCCAGCGCGTCCTTCTCGGCGGGGGAACAGACCGCGAAGCCGTGGGCAAGGTTGGCGCAGCCGAGAACCGAACGGTTGACGCCTTGGGAGGCGGCAGCGCGCAGGCGCTCCAGATAGCGCTCGCGGGTAGGCTTCGAGCGTTCGACAATGCGATTCGTGATCGCAGCAATGCGTGCGTGAGCGGACATGGAAAATCCCTGCCTTGTTCTGGTTCGTCTGTATCTGTTCGCCGGCTCCGGCGGCTTCAAAGCATGTCGCGCAAAAGTGCGAAGCGGTTTTGCGGCAACGACACGCTCCAGGCCTCAATCAGGGAGCCCAGTAGATCTCGACCGGGGAAGTGGCCCGGCGCAGAATGGCGCGGATCGGCATCTCTGCCTCGTCACCGTTGCCTTCTGCCTTGGCGAGAACGTCTTTTTTGCCTTCGCCCTCAATGTGGAGAATGAGCAGTTTGGCATCCTGGAGCGCGGAGAAGGTGAAGGTCAGGCGTGGCTCGCCGGCCCCTTCCGCATCCATTGTGATGATGCCGCGCGGCGTCTGCGGGTTGAGCGCAACGTTCAGATTGTTGCCGCCCGGGAAAAACGAGGCCGTGTGCCCGTCGCCGCCCATGCCGAGAATGACGACATCGAAGGGGATGCCGATCTCGGCGCTCTTTGCCGTTGCAAGCTTTGCAGCCTCCTCGACGGAGGTTGCCGGCTGGTAAAGCGGCACGAAACGCGCCGCCTTGGCTCTGTTCTGGAGAAGATTGGCATCGACCAGCAGATGGTTCGAGCGCGGATTGTCGGCTGGCACGAAACGTTCGTCGACCAGCGTGATCGTCACCTTGGCCCAGTCGATATCGCGCGTCGAAAGCGCCTGGAAGAAGGCTTTCGGCGTGGAGCCGCCGGAAACGGCGATGCTGGCCGCGCCGCGGGCTGTGATGGCGGCCGAAAGGGCGCCGGAAACCTTGTCGGCAAGGCTGGCGGCAAGTTCGGCGGCATTGGCGAAGGAATGCAGTGTCGATGCCATATCTTCGGACCTTGGACTAGATGTCGTCGTGCCAGGTGCGGCCGTCGCGTTCGATCAGCGCGATGGCCTGGCTCGGACCCCAGGTGCCGGCCGTGTAGCCCTGCACCTGCTGGCCGGTGGATTCCCAACCCTTGAGGATCGGATCGACCCACTGCCATGCGGCTTCGACTTCGTCGCGGCGCATGAACAGCGTCTGGTTGGAGCGGATGACGTCCATCAGCAGGCGCTCGTAGGCGTCGGGGTTGCGGACGTTGAAGGCCTGGGCGAAGCTCATGTCGAGCGAAACGTTGCGCAGGCGCATGCCGCCCGGACCCGGATCCTTGATCATCAGCGACTGCTTGACGCCTTCGTCCGGCTGCAGGCGGATGATCAGCTGGTTCTGGCTGATGCGGCCGGCGGCCTGGTCGAAGACCGAGTGCGGGATCGACTTGAAGGTGATGACGATTTCCGAAACGCGGCCGGCGAGGCGCTTGCCGGTGCGGATGTAGAAGGGAACGCCCGCCCAGCGCCAGTTGTTGATCTCGGCCTTGATGGCGACGAAGGTTTCCGTGTTGGAAACGCCGCCTTCCAGCTCCTCCAGATAGCCCTTGACCGGGCCGTTGCCGGAAGCGCCGGCGCGGTACTGGCCGCGGACGGTCGCCTGCTCGACATTGGAAGCGTTGATCGGCTTCAGGGCGCGCAGAACCTTGAGCTTTTCGTCGCGGACGGCTTCCGAATCCATCGAGGAGGGAACTTCCATCGCGGTCAGGCAGAGAAGCTGCAGGATGTGGTTCTGCACCATGTCGCGCAGCGCGCCGGCCGTATCGTAATAACCGGCGCGGCCTTCGAGGCCGACGGATTCGGCAACGGTGATCTGCACGTGGTCGATATAGTTGGCGTTCCACAGCGGCTCATAGAGCGCGTTGGCAAAGCGCAGCGCCATCAGGTTCTGCACCGTTTCCTTGCCGAGATAGTGGTCGATGCGGAAGATCTGTTCTTCCTTGAAGACGCGGCCGATATTGTCGTTGAGCTGCAGGGCCGAGGCGAGGTCGCGGCCGATCGGCTTTTCGACGACGATGCGGGTCGACTTGGTGATCAGCTTGTGGTCGTGGATCTTCTGCGCGATGTCGCCGAAAATGCCCGGCGCAACCGCGAGGTAGAAGGCGCGCACGCGCTCCTTGCCCTCGTCGAGCAGCTTCTTCAGGTGGTCCCAGCCGGTATCCGTGCGTGCGTCGACCGAAACGTAGAAGAGGCGGGCGCAGAACTTCTCGACTTCCGCATCGTTGTACTCGCCCTTCTTCAGGTGCTCCTTGAGCGCGTCCTTGGCGAACTTGCGGTATTCCTCATGCGAAAGCGGACTGCGCGAAGCACCGATGACGCGGGTCGGTTCCGAGAACTGGCCCTCGATCTGGCGATGGTACAGCGCGGGCAGAAGCTTGCGCTCGGCAAGGTCGCCGCTGCCGCC
The DNA here is from genome assembly GCA_900471515.1 of Hyphomicrobiales bacterium. Classification (GTDB taxonomy): domain Bacteria; phylum Pseudomonadota; class Alphaproteobacteria; order Rhizobiales; family Rhizobiaceae; genus Rhizobium. The sequence continues at coordinate 243,143 of UCFC01000015.1, forward strand.
GAAGACGACATAATCAAAAGGCTCAACGGGAATGATCTGGCTGCTCATGAGCTTATCTCTCAATCAGGCTTGGTTGGCGGCCGTTTTAATCTAATCGATTTAAAAAAGCCAGTGTGCGGTGCAATGAATCTGTCGGTCATCGGTTTTAAAGCGAATTGCCGCGAGAGGAAATCCGCAATCGAACTAAAACTTGTCGCGGAGGGCAAACCACGACAAGGCAAGGAAAAGCAGCGGCGCCCGCATGCGCGCGCCGCCCGGAAAGGCGGGAATATCGAGCGCCTTGAAGAGATCGAGATCGGCCGATTTTCCCAGCACCATTTCTGCGTAAAGCTTGCCACAGTAATTTGACAGCATCACGCCGTGGCCGGAATAACCGCCGATCGAGGTGACGCCCGGCATGACTTCCCGCACGAACGGTTGGCGCGGCATGGTGATGCCGACCGAGCCGCCCCAGGCATGGGTAATCTCGATATCCTTCAGGCTGGGATAGATTTCGGCGATCTGCCGGCGGATATGCCGCGAAATGTCGCGCGGATTGTCGGCCGTGTAGGCCTCGCGCCCGCCGAAGAGCAGCCGCCCGTCCTTCGATTTGCGGAAATAGCGCACCACGAAACGCGAATCCGCCACCGCTTCGCCGCCCGGTATCACATCGGGGAAGCGGTCGAGCGGCACTGTGGCACCGATGAAGGAGCGGATCGGCATGACATGGCTTGCCGTGACCGGCTCCAGATTGCCGATATGGGCGTTGCAGGCAATCAGCGCCCGGCTGGCGGTGATCGTGCCGCGTTCGGTCTCGATGATGACCTTGCCGCCGCGCTCCGCGATCGATGTCGCCCTGGTCATTTCGAAAATATCGGCCCCCGCATTGGCGGCCACCCGGCCGAGGCCGACCAGCAGCTTCAGCGGATGGATATGGCCGGTGCCGACGTCGCGAACGCCGCAATGGAAGCGTCTGGAGCCGAGCCGCTCCTGCGTCTCCTCGCGGTCCATGAAGCGCAGATGCGGATAGTCGTAGCGGAAGGCCGCGATCTCCGCATTCTCGTAATAATAGCGCTTGTAGCTCTCCTTGTGGGCGACGTTGAGCTGGCCGGGCACGTAATCCATGTCGATCTGGTGCTCGGTCGCAAAATCGAGAAGGTGCTTCTTGGCATCCTCGGCAAGATCGAAGAGCGCCTTGGAGCGTTCGTAGCCGATCTTCTCTTCCAGCTCTTCCGGCCACCAGCGCTGGCCGGTGCCGAGCTGCCCGCCATTGCGCCCGGAGGCGCCGTCGCCGAGCCTGGCCGCCTCGATGAGCGTCACTGAAACGCCGGCCCTGGCGAGATGATAGGCGGCCTGCAGGCCCGTGTAACCGCCGCCGATAACGGCGACGTCGCACTGCCTGGAGCCGTCGAGCGCCGGATAGTCCGGGCGCTCGCCGACGGTCGTCTGGTACCAGGACAGGCCGGGCGCGATGGGGCTTTGCCAAATCTCCTCGGTCATGGCGGCCCTTATACGTTCAGAAGGAGGAATTCCCGCTCCCAGGGGCTGATCACCTGCATGAAGGTTTCGAATTCACCCCGCTTCACGCCGGCATAGAGGCCGATGAATTCCTTGCCGAAGACCTCCTCGAAGGCCGGTTCGTCTTCCAGCAGCGCCACGGCTTCGAGAAGGCCGCGCGGCAGGTCGATCGAGCCTTCGTTGGCTGCATCCTCCGTCGGCGCCGTCGGCTCGATCTCCTTCATGATGCCGAGCAGGCCGGAGGCGAGCGAGGCGGCAAGCGCCAGATAGGGATTGGCATCCGAACTCGGCAGGCGGTTTTCCACGCGCCGTGCCTGCGGATCGGAGACCGGCACGCGGAAGGCCGTCGTGCGGTTGTCGTAGCCCCAGGCATTGTTGACCGGGCAGGACATGTCCGGCTGCAGGCGGCGGTAGGAATTCACATAGGGCGCCAGCATGGCAAGCGCGCTCGGCACGTATTTCTGCATGCCGCCGATGAAGTGGAAGAATTCCTTCGAGGCCGAACCGTCATTGCTGGAAAAGACGTTTTTGCCCGTCTCGATATCGACGACGGACTGATGGATATGCATCGCCGAACCCGGCTGGCCCTGCATCGGCTTGGCCATGAAGGTGGCGTAGATATTGTGCTTCAGCGCCGCCTCGCGGATGGTGCGCTTGAACAGGAAGACCTGGTCTGCAAGCTCGATCGGATTGCCGTGGCGCAGGTTGATCTCGAGCTGCGCCGGTCCTTCCTCATGGATCAGCGTGTCGATCTCGAGGCCCTGTTTTTCCGAGAAGTGATAGATGTCGTCGATCAGCTCGTCGAACTCGTTGATGCCGGCGATCGAATAACCCTGGCCGCCGAGGATCGAGCGGCCCGAACGGCCCTTCGGCGGATGCAGCGGATAATCCGGGTCGTCGTTCATGGCCACGAGATAGAACTCGATTTCCGGCGCCACGATCGGCTTCCAGCCGCGCTGCGCATAGAGGCTGAGGATACGCTTCAGCACGTTGCGCGGCGTATAGGGGACTTCCTGCCCTTCGGAATTGACGATGTCGCAGATGACCTGCGCGGTCGGGTCGGTCTCCCAAGGCACGACGGAGAGCGTTGAAAGATCCGGCACCAGCTTCAGGTCGCTGTCGCGCGGCTCGTAGCGGAAGCTCTCGGTTTCTTCAGGATATTCGCCCGATATCGTGTGGCGGTAAATCGCCGAAGGCAGGGCGAGCGATGTGTTGGAGGTGAACTTGGAGGTCGGCATCATCTTGCCGCGCGGCACCCCGGCAAGATCGGGGGTGATGCATTCGATGTCTTCGATCCCGCGTGCCCTCAGCCACTGCGCCGCTTCCTTCCAGTCTGCAACACCACGCGAGGATCCGGGATCAGGGGGGATTTTCGGCGAGGCAGGCACGTTTCTGGCAGGCTTCAGCGTCGTCTTTTTTGGGGACATGACACACCGGTTTGCGTTGATCGTAACGCCATCATAACCGGAGTTTGGCAATTGGCGAGGGGGTGGAAGGCGTTGACATCAGCCCTCCGATGGAAAAAGAAGGCGCGGATTTCAGTAGGGAAAACGGATTTTGCAGCGCAAGAGCGATGTGATCGTCATCGGGGCGGGTGCCGCGGGCATGATGTGCGCGATCCGCGCCGGGCAGCGCGGCCGTTCCGTCACCGTGCTCGACCATGCCCGCGCGCCGGGCGAGAAGATCCGCATCTCCGGCGGCGGCCGCTGCAATTTCACCAATATCAATGCCGGCCCGAAGAACTTCCTTTCCGCCAACCCGCATTTCTGCAAGTCGGCGCTTGCCCGCTTCACCCCGGCGGATTTCATCGCCATGGTCGATCGCCACGGGATCGCCTGGCATGAAAAGACGCTCGGCCAGCTTTTCTGCGACAACAGCGCCAAGGACATCATCTACATGCTTCTCGACGAGATGCGCGCGGCCGGTGCCGCCTGGCATCTCGGCGTCGAGATATCGGGCGTCGAAAAGACCGACGGCGGCTTCCGGGTCTCGACGTCGGAAGGCCTTTTCGAAGCCTCCTCGCTCGTCATCGCATCGGGCGGAAAATCCATTCCCAAAATGGGCGCGACCGGCTTTGCCTATCGCATTGCCGAGCAGTTCTGTCTTGCGCTGACCGAAACGCGCCCCGCCCTTGTGCCGCTCACCCTCGACCCGGTCCTGCTTGAAAGCATCGCTGCCCTGTCGGGCATTTCCGCCCCCGCCGAGATCCGCCACGGCAAGACCGCGTTCCGCGAAGCGCTGCTCTTCACCCACCGGGGCTTGAGCGGCCCCGCCATCCTGCAGATTTCCTCCTACTGGCGCGAAGGCGACGCGATCACCGTCGATATCGAACCGGAGATCGACCTCGCCGCGCATCTGAAGAGGGCGAAGCAGGTAAACGGGCGCCAGTCGGCGCAGACCGCGCTCGGCGAAATCCTGCCGAAACGGCTGGCGCAATATATTGTCGAGCGTGAGGGCGTCAGCGGCAACATGGCCGGCCTTTCCGACAAGCTTCTGGGCCGGCTTGCCGAGGCGGCGCAGAACTGGTCGCTTCGCCCGTCCGGTTCGGAAGGCTATCGCACGGCCGAAGTCACGCTCGGCGGCATCGACACGACCGCACTCGATTCGCGCAGCATGCAGGCCAAGGCCGTTCCCGGCCTCTATTTCATCGGCGAATGCGTCGATGTGACCGGCTGGCTCGGCGGCTATAATTTCCAGTGGGCCTGGGCGTCGGGCTTTGCCGCTGGTGAGGCATTGTAAACGCTAATATTGGTAGACGCGAAACCTTTTGGCGGATTCAAGACTTCTTAAGATTGGCTGCGCCATCCTGTCTCAATGGCAGGTTGGCAAAGTCGTTCCTAAATTAAGCTTTACCGGCAAGCCGTTTTGATGGATTGTTGCGTATAGACAAGAAGTGAGGTTTCGCAATGAACAGAAACACTCGACGCGCCCGCGCCATTGCAATTGCCCAGGCAAAGCCTGATACGAAGCTCGTAACCCTGCGTTATCTGATGCTCGCCGCTGGTGCAACCGCCGCCAGCATTGCTGTTCTTCTTTCCCACTTCATCTGATTTTTCCGCAGCTTGAAATGGAAGTTTTCGGTCTCGCGACCGACCTATCGCGATGCCATTGCGCGCAATTTGCAACTATTGTGCGATCAAGGCTAACGCCGCCTCACCGCTTATCCGAAAATTAATATCTAATCTGACACATTGTAGACGAATATTTGGGTGTTTCCGGCCTCGCCGGAAATGAGCAGGCAATGATTGCCGCCCGTTCCTGGGTTTCCCAACTGTCAGTAGATCAGCTCGATATGCACCCGGCTGGCGCCAGAAGGCTGCCGGCGGGAGGAGTGGTGTATGAAAGGCACGGCGCGCCATGTTCATTGACAAGATTCTTTCTCGTTTCAAGATTCAGACCAAGGTTCTGATTTTTGTACTGCCATTCGTCATCACCATTTCCGCCGTCGGCCTGACCGGTCTCTACGCCTCCGGTCTGCTGCAGGGCCGCATGGAGATTTCCAACAGCGTTCTCCAGTCGCTGAGTGGCTTCAAGGATCTCTACGCCTCGATGGACGACTTCCTGCAGACTACCAACGAGCAGGCGCGCGACAAGCTCTATGCGGACATCAAGGCGCAGGGACAGACGCTGGACGCCACCATGGCGCAGATCGGCGACAATTCCGGCCATGACAACCTGCAATCGGCAATCGAGGGAACGAACGGCATTTCCGACACCGTCGGCAAGCTCTGGACCCTGCACGAGCAGGAAGTGGCGCTGCGCAAGCAGATCGACGACGCCCAGAAGGTCATGATCACCAACCGCTTCAACGTCAGCTATGACGCCAAGCAGCTGGAAGAAAACATCCGCACCGACGAGGGCAATGCGACGGCGACGCTGCGCGCCGCCGACCGTCTGCTGAAGGGCGGCGACACGCTGGCAAACGCCATGAACGATTTCGGCAAGGCGCAGACGCCGGCCGACAAGCTGAAAGCCGTGACCGATGCGCTTCCCGGCATCATCAAGGCCCAGCGCATGATCGAAATCTCCGTGCCGCAGAACCAGAAGAGCATGACCCAGTCGATGGCGCAGACCGTCAACGACTTGAAGGCTCAGGCGGCGGCACCCGATGCCGGCACGGATGAGGGCGTTGCCAATCTCGGCCGCCTCGTCTCCCGCTTCCGCCAGATGTCGACCTATACGCAGCTTACCGCCACGCAGATGATGCGCGAGGCGACGACGACCTTCGTCGAGCTCGACAGCCGCATCGCCCAGACCAACTCGGTCCTCGAGGATACGCGCCGCCTCGAAAGCTCCATCTACTCGCTGCAGCTCGTGCTCGCCGATTTCAACGCCAGGCCGAACAAGGAAAACCGCGTTCGCCTGAACCAGGAAATCGCCACGCTCAACACCATGCTCAACACTCTGCAGGCAAGCGCCAAGGGCATGAACTTCGCCAGCGATATCGTCGATGCGATCACCCCCGCTCTCACCTCGATGGACAAGGGCGCGCAGAGCCTCGTCGATGTGATCGATCAGCGCACGGCCGATTACGTTGCCGCACGCCAGCAGCTCGACGGCGTCTGGGGCCAGCTCACCAGCTTTGCCGAAGAGCAGAAGCAGACTGCCGGCACGGAACGCGATCAGGCCAACAGCATTTCCGTCGGCACGACCGCGCTCGGCATCCTCGTCTCCATCGTCGGCGGCATTGCGCTGGTGCTGACGCTGCAGCGGCCGATCGCCCAGATCACCGCCGCCATGCGCCGCATCGCCGAAGGTGCGCTCGACACCAGCATCTCCGGTGAGAAGCGGCATGACGAAATCGGAGACATGGCCCGTGCGCTCGGCATCTTCAAGGAAAATGCCATCTCCAAGATCCGCATCGAGGAGCAGAGCGACGAAGAGCGCCAGGCCGCCGAACACGAGCGCCAGCGCAACGATGCCGAAAAGCGCGAGATGGACCGCCAGATCGAATTTGCCGTCAACCAGCTCGCCGCCGGTCTGGAGCGCATGTCGCAGGGCGACATCTCGACGACGATCGATACGCCCTTCATCGGCCGCCTCGAGCAGCTGCGTCAGGATTTCAACGGTTCGATGATGCGCCTGCAAGCGACGATGAGCCAGATCCGCGACAACGTGCAGATGATCCAGGGCAACGGCAACCAGATGGCCCAGTCCGCCGAGGACCTCTCCAAGCGTACCGAGCAGCAGGCCGCGTCGCTGGAAGAAACCGCCGCGGCCGTCGATCAGATCACCGTGACGGTCCGCTCGTCCGCCGAGCGTGCCAAGGATGCCGACCAGATCGTCCGCCAGGCCAAGCGCAGCGCCGACGATTCCGCCGTCGTCGTCAACAACGCGATCGACGCCATGGGCCGGATCGAGGAAGCTTCGCGCCAGATCGAGCAGATCATCGGCGTCATCGACGAGATCGCATTCCAGACGAACCTGCTGGCACTCAACGCCGGCATCGAGGCGGCGCGTGCCGGTGAAGCCGGCAAGGGCTTCGCGGTCGTCGCCATGGAAGTCCGTGAGCTTGCCCAGCGCTCCGCCGCTGCCGCGCAGGAGATCAAGGGCCTCATCAACAAATCCACCAACGAGGTCAATTCCGGTTCGCAGTTCGTGCAGGAAACCGGCACGGTTCTCGCCAAGATCAGCGCCCAGATCGTCACGATCAGCCAGCATGTCGAAATGATCGCCCGTGCCAGCCACGACCAGTCGAGCGCGCTGCAGGAAGTCAACTCCACCGTCAACCAGATGGACCAGATGACCCAGCAGAACGCCGCGATGGTGGAAGAAACCACGGCCGCGAGCCGCGAGCTGGCAAACGAGGCGGATGCGCTGCTGCACCTCGTGCGGCAGTTCAAGATCGATGGCGACAGCGACATGCAGGTCTATCGCGCTGCCTGACCCGAACGTCTTCTTCATCGAAGCAGTGAAATGGCCCCGCATTCGGGGCCATTTTTTACGGCGACATAAATCACGCAATGATTGCAGAAAAATTGCAACGATTGAAAATTCTGTGCCGCGTTCGCAGCGACGTGCCGCAAAAGGGCATGTCTGGTGGCGCCTGCAGGCATGGAATGCCCGGCTGGCAAAGGCGTTAAGAGAAAATTTTCCTTAACGTTTTTCCGTTAACCTAGCTTTGGTTGTATTCGCCGGAGGTTTTGATGCCGCGTTTCTTTTCGACATCCATTGTGCGCCAGATCGTTGCGATCACGCTGCTTCTGCTTGCCGTCAGCACCGCTGCGATTGTCGGCGTGACCTATTACAATCTCGGCAGTTACGTCATGGATAGCGCGGTCTCCGACGCCAAGGACGCGAGCCGCTCGATGGCGGTGCTCTATGGCGCAAGCGATGCCGGTGTCCGCATCGATGTGAAGGACAACGTGCTGTCCGGCGTCACCGAGGACAAGATCCCCAGTTTTGCCGATTATTCGCTGGTTGACCGCACGGCGCAGTCGATCGCCGGCGTCGCCACCATATTCGAAAAGCAGGGCGCCGATTATGTCCGCGTCTCCACCAACCTGAAGAAGGAAAACGGCGATCGCGCCGTCGGCACCAAGCTCGCCGCCGATCATCCCGCCCAGCCCGTGCTGGCGCAGGGCAACGCCTATTACGGTCCGGCAGACCTCTTCGGCCGCAAGTTCATGACGGGCTATTTCCCGGTCAAGAACCCGTCGGGCGCCACAATCGGCATCCTCTTCATCGGCATACCCATGGAAGTCTATTACGAGCGCATGAACCAGCTGCAGACCCTGGTTCTGAGCGTCGGCGCCGTGGTGATGCTGCTCGTCGGTGTGCTCGCCTTCTTTGCGATCCGCCGCTCCGTAAAGCCGATGCAGGCGCTGACGTCGAGCGTGCATGCCATTTCGTCCGGCGATCTCGTCAGCGCCGTCCCCTGCGTCGACAAGAAGAACGAATTCGGCGAGATCGGCCGCGCGCTTGCTCTCTTCCGTGACGGCGCGGCAGCCCGCCAGGAGCTGGAAACGCAGGCCGCCGAACAGCGTGCCCTCAACGATGCCGAGCGCAGCCGCAACGACGCCGAAAAGCGCACGCTGGACGGCCAGATCGATTTCGCCGTCAACCAGCTTGCGGCCGGCCTCGGGCGCCTGTCGCAGGGCGATGTCTCGCAGACCATCGAAACGCCCTTCGTCGGCCGCCTCGAACAGCTGCGGATCGATTTCAACTGTTCGCTCGAGCGCCTTCAGGATACGCTGACCCGCATCCGGGCGAGCGCCGCCTCGATCCAGCGCAACAGCGGCTCGGTCTCGGCCTCGGCGGACGAGCTTTCCAAGCGCACGGAATCCCAGGCCGCAAGCCTGGAGGAAACCGCCGCCGCCGTTGAGGAAATCACCGTCACCGTCCGCTCGTCGGCCGAACGCGCCCATGAGGCAAACAACGTGGTGGCCGCAACCAAGCGCACGGCCGACAGTTCCGGCACTGTCGTCGGTGACGCGGTCGCCGCCATGGGCCGTATCGAAGACGCCTCGCAACGCATCGAACAGATCATCGTCGTCATCGACGACATCGCCTTCCAGACCAACCTTCTGGCGCTGAATGCCGGTGTCGAAGCGGCCCGCGCCGGTGAAGCCGGCAAGGGCTTTGCCGTCGTTGCCCAGGAAGTCCGTGAGCTTGCCCAGCGCTCGGCCAATGCTGCCAAGGAGATCAAGGCGCTCATCGAACAGTCGACCCGCGAAGTGAATGCCGGTTCCGAACTGGTGCAGAAGACCGGCAGCGTACTCGCCTCGATCAGCCACGAGATCATCGCGATCAGCGGCCATGTCGAAACCATAGCCACCGCAAGCCGCGACCAGTCGGCCGCCCTTCAGGACGTCAACAGCTCCGTCAACGCGATGGACCAGATGACCCAGAAGAACGCGTCGATGGTGGCCGAAGCCACGCAGGCAAGCCGCCAGCTGGCGGAAGAGGCCGACATGCTGATGGCGCTCATCGACCAGTTCCGCCTTGCCGGAACGCCTGCCGCTCAGGGTCGTGCGCGGCAGGCGGCCTGAGCTGCACATCGGTCTTCGCCGGGCCGCGCCTTCGCGCGGCCGGCGCTCGCGCCTGCCGGCGATGTCAGCCAGGCGACGAAGCGCGTCGGATAGCTGCTCCCGGCCTCGTTGTAGAAGGTGTCTTCTTCCTTCATCCGCTCACGCGCCGTGGACGGCGGGCGCAGGCCTGCGCGTTGCATCCGGCTGCCGATCGATGCGATTATGAAAAAGTCGATCATCACGATGTCCTTTCGTTTCGTGGACATCGATTGATCTACACATCAAAATTCGCTTTCTGAACAGGCAAGATCCCGCTATGTTTTTCACTCATGAAAAACAGCAATTGGGATTCCTATCAGCTTTTCCTGCAGGTTGCCCGCACCGGCGGGCTGACGGGTGCGAGTGCCGCCACTGATTTGAGCCCGGCGACGATCGGCCGGCGCATGCTCGACCTGGAGCAGGAACTCGCTCGCACGCTCTTTCACCGCAGCCAGACCGGCTACCGCCTGACGGCCGATGGGCAGACGCTCGTCGACCATTTGCTGGAAATGGAGGCGGCCGCCCGCAAGGTCGAAGCGTGGCGGCAATCCTCCGAGCGGGGCGTCACCGTCAGGATCACAGCCGGCACATGGATCTCCTGGTTGCTGACCGAGAATTTTGCGGCGATCCGCATGCCGGCCGATACGTTCGCCATCTCCCTGACGATCGGGGAAGCGCGCGCGAATCTGAACTACCGCGAAAGCGATATCGGCATCCGCGCCTTCGAGCCGGAGGAAAGCAATCTCGCTGCCCGCCTGCTCGGCGAAGTCGCCTATGCCGTCTACATCAGGCGCAACGCCGGCCAGGACGACAACAGATGGATCGCCGTCGGCGAGGAGGATGCCATCTCTTCCTATCTGCGCTGGCCCTACAGGCAGGCCGGGTCCGCCATCGTCGCAACGGTCAATCGCCCGCGCTCGCTGCCGGATCTCGTGCGGGCGGGGGCGGGAAAGGCCGTGTTGCCCTGTTTCGTCGGCGACCTCGATCCCGAACTCGAACGCTGCGGCGGCGAGCTGCCGGAACTGCGCCACCGTCAATGGATCGTCATGAATGCCGAGGATCGCCACCGCCCGGAAATCCGCACCGTTGCCGACCGGATGACGAAACTCCTGAAAAGCTATACCGACCTCTTTGCCGGCAAACGCGCCAGCCGCGGCTAGCTCGAAAGGCGCTACGGCATCAGCCGGCGCACCAGCCCCACCTGGCTGTTCACGCCGAGCTTCGAATAGATGTTCTTCAGATGCGAGCGCGCGGTTTCGTAGCTCACATCGTTCGTTCGGGCCACTTCGCGCAGCGACAGGCCGGCCGCAATGCCGGCGGCGATCCGCATTTCCGCTGCCGTCAGCTGGTCGATGCGGGGCAGGGCGTCGTTGAGATCGGGGCGCAGCGGCAGGCTTGTCCGCTCGATGATCATCGCCACCGTCGGACCTTCGAGAAATTCGGTGATGAAATCCGACTGCATCTTCACCAGCGTGCATTTGAAACTGGTGTTCTTCGTCCTGATCAGCGTGCTGGCCGGCGAAACTGCCTGCAGGCGATGGCGCAGCAGGGCCGACAGGCGGGAGGCAAGCTCGCCGTCGTTGATCATGATCCGCCCGGTCGACGTCACGCCGATCGCTTCGCCCTCGGCGATCATCCGTTCGGCCGCGCCGTTGATGGAGCGAATGGCCTGATCCTCGCCGATATAGACGATGCCGACGCCGATCGCATCGAAAAGCGCCAGCCCGTTTTCATTGTGGTGCGGATCGCTGTGTTCGCGGCGGATGAAATCGAAGGCGCGACGCAGATGCGGCGCCAGATCGCTGAGAAGTTCGGCGTTGCCGCGATTGAAATCCGGATCGGAAGAGGACGTCAGCGTCGAAAGATTGAAGGAGCGCCCGCGCTCGCGCATGATCGTCACGCCGACGCTGCTCTCGCAGCCGATCCAGCGAAGGTAATCGTTGTAGAATTCCGTCTTCTGCAGCTGATCGTGCGGCAGCATCTGGTCGGCGATCACGCCAAGGCCGATCGGCCGGGTGGCGGCGCGGGGCATCCAGGGGTTGATGGACGCATAGTAGCGGTTATAGGCCTCGGTTTCCTTTTCCGCCAGACCGGACGACAGGGAGAGGCCGCCGGTGCGCGCCACGGCGTCGTGGAAGAACAGCGTCGATTTGGCATCCGGCATCGTCGCGGTGAGGACGTCGAGGAAGGCTTGCCACGTCGTCTCGCCAAAAAGCGCGCCGTAGATAAGATCGGTCAGAACTTCGAGTTTTGCGTGCGGCGAACCGGGCATATGCAGTTCCGTTCGAATATGTACTCAATTATGCCGCGACTCCGCCGTGGTGACAATTGCGTCAAATAGCGTAGGCCCGGTGGAATATACCGCCGGGCCTCTACCCTCAGTTTCTGTGGGCGACGATGACAGGGATCAGAAGATCGCCCCAGTTGCCGTCGCCGCCATGATGCCGGGCGGAGCGCACCAGCTCGACCGAAACACCGGAATCGACCGCTTTCATGACCGACTGGTTGAGCCTGTGCAGGTCGTTGGCGAGCATGCGGATCACGCTCTGCTGGTTGTCGGTCATGCTGCTTGCCTGCTCTTCCGTCCGTTCGCGGACGCGTGCGATGGATGCCATATCGGTTCCTCCTCTATTCGGCAGCCGGTTTGAATTGAGCCTGTTCGGTCGATTCCCGCATGGCCGTGGTCGAGGCGCTGCCGCCCGTTATCGCCAGTGACACGGCGTCGAAATAGCCGGTGCCGACTTCACGCTGATGTTTGGTGGCGGTGTAGCCATGCGGCTCGGCGGCGAATTCCGCCTGCTGCAGTTCGCAATAGGCCGCCATCTGCCGCTCGCGATAGCCGCGGGCAAGTTCATACATCCCGTAGTTCAGCTGGTGGAAGCCGGCGAGCGTGATGAACTGGAACTTGTAGCCCATGGCCCCGAGCTCGCGCTGGAACTTCGCAATGGTCGCGTCGTCGAGGTTCTTCTTCCAGTTGAAGGAGGGCGAGCAATTATAGGCGAGAAGCTTGCCGGGATGCGCCCTGTGGACGCCTTCGGCAAAACGCCGCGCCTGTTCCAGGTCCGGTTTCGACGTTTCGCACCAGATGAGGTCGCAATGGCTGGCATAGGCGACGGCGCGTGCGATACAGGGCTCCAGCCCGCTGCGCACCCGGTAGAAGCCTTCGACCGTGCGGCCGGCATCGTAATCGACGAAGGGCTGGTCGCGCTCGTCGATGTCGGACGTCAGAAGTTTCGCCGCCTCCGCATCGGTGCGGGCGATGACGAGCGTCGGCACGCCCATGATATCGGCCGCAAGCCGCGCCGCGTCGAGATTGCGGATATGGGCGGCGGTCGGGATCAGCACCTTGCCGCCGAGATGGCCGCACTTTTTCTCCGATGCCAGCTGGTCCTCGAAGTGAACCCCGGCCGCCCCCGCCTCGATATAGGCCTTCATGATCTCGAAAGCGTTGAGAGGCCCGCCGAAACCGGCCTCGGCATCGGCGACGATGGGCGCAAACCAGGTTTCGACCGAGAGCCCGCTGCCTTCGGACGTTTCGATCTGGTCGGCGCGCTGCAGCGTTCGGTTGATGCGTCTGGCAAGCTCCGGCCCGGCATTGGCGGGATAGAGCGATTGGTCCGGATACATCGCCGATGCCGTGTTGGCGTCGGCGGCGACCTGCCAGCCCGAGAGGTAGATCGCCTTCAGCCCGGCGCGCACCATCTGCATGGCCTGGTTGCCGGAGAGCGCCCCGAGCGCGTTGACGAACGTCTCCTCGTGCAGAAGCCGCCAGAGCCGCGCGGCCCCCATTTCGGCAAGCGTATGGCTGAGCGTCACCGAGCCGCGCAGCCGCTCGACATCCTCTGCCGAATAGGGCCGCTCGATGCCGTCGAAACGTCCGTCCGGTGCGTTGCGGATGAGTTTGTAAATATCTGTCATGCCAATCTCCTCTTTGGCGTCCAACGTTTGAGCGCTGATGACAGAATTTACAAATCCGGGCGAATGATCCAGAAAAACCTTTGATTTCAGGAGGGGAAAGAGGTTAGGATGAGGAGGATTTACAGGCTGGTTCTGTCATTTTGTAAAATATTGTAAATCGCGCGGTGTAGAGGACGTGACATGGCGGAACGGAAGATATTTGCGGGGCCGAAGGTCAGGCGCATCCGCAATGCGCTGGCGCTGACCCAGACCGCCATGGCGGAAGCACTGGAGATTTCGCCTTCCTATCTCAATCTCATCGAGCGCAATCAGCGGCCGCTGACGGTGCAATTGCTGCTGAAACTCTCCGCCGTCTATCGCATCGACCTCGACGAACTGCAGGGCGAAACTGCCGGCAGCCTCGGCCAGCTGAAGGAAGTGTTCGCCGATCCCCTTCTGTCGGGCGAACTGCCGGGAGATCAGGAACTGGTCGAGGTGGCCGATGCGGCGCCGAATGCGGCCGGCGGCATGATCAAGCTCTACCGCGCCTACAGGGAACAGGCCATGCGGCTTTCCGACCTGACGGCCCTGATGGCAGGCGAGGGGCCTGCGCCTGTCGCTCCCGGCCGCCTGCCGCTGGATGAGGTGCGGGAGGCGCTGGAGCGCCGCTCCGCCTATTTCGCCAATATCGAGGCGGCGGCGGAACGCTTCGCCAGCGGACTTGCCGCCGGCGCCGGCCTGAAGGATTGGCTGAAGAGCGAACGCGGCATCAGTGTGAGAGTTCTGCCCGTCCATGTCATGCCGGATCTTCGCCGCCGCTTCGATCGTCATTCGATGCGCCTTTTCCTGTCGGAGCGGCTTTCGCCGGCCGACCAGGCGCAGGAAATCGCGATCGAAGTGGCAAGGCTCGCCCTCAGGCCGGAGATCGAAGCCGCGCTTGACGAATTGCCTTTGTCATCGGACGAGGGGCGGCGCCTCGCCCGTTTCGAGTTGACGCGCAATGCGGCGCTGGCCCTGTTGATGCCTTATGGCGCCTTTCTTCTTGCCGCGCAGAATTGCCGCTATGACATCGATCTCATCCGCGCCCGCTTCGCGGTCTCCTTTGCCCAGGCGGGATGGCGCCTTGTCATGCTGCAGCGCCCCGGTGCTTCCGGCATTCCCTTTTTCTGCATGGAGATCGATGCCGCCGGCCATGTCGTCAGGAGGGCAGGTGCTCAGGGTTTTCCGCAGGCGCGTTTCGGCGGAAACTGTCCCAAGCTTAATGTGCACGCCGCCTTTCTCGAACCGGGCAGGGTGCTGGTCGAGACGGTCGCCATGCCTGATGGCGCAACCTTCCTCACGGTTGCGCGCACGCTCGAAGGTCCGGTCGTCGAATTTGGCGAAAGGGCACGGCGCACGGCTCTCCTACTCGGTTGCGATGCCGCGCTCAGGGACAGCCTGGTCTACGGCCGAAGCGAGCTTTCGCCGGTGGCGATCGGCCCCGCCTGCCGCCTTTGCGAGAGGCGCGGCTGCCTTTCGCGGGCCGAGCCGCCGTTGACGCGCCCGCTTGCGCTGGACGAGGCCGCCGCCGGCCTCGGAGCCTTCGATTTTCAGTGATTGTGAAATGATTGACACTGCAGGATTTTACGCTTGTAGGCTCCGAAATTCCTTTCTAGTCTGCTGTTAAACCAGAGGGAACGAAGAGGTGTCCGGGGGCGCGATACCTTTACAAACAGGAGATACCATGAGGTCAAGAAAAGCCAACCTGACGGCAATCGCCGTCATCGCTCTCCTCGCCGCTGCGCCGGCCTTCGCCCAGGAGCGCGTCGTCAATGTCTACAACTGGTCCGATTATATCGACGACAGCATCCTTGCCGATTTCACCAAGGAAACCGGCATCAAGGTTGTCTATGACACGTTCGACTCGAACGAGACCGTGGAAACCAAGCTGCTTGCCGGCGGCACGGGTTATGACGTCGTCGTCCCGACCGCCGACTTCCTGCAGCGCCAGATCCAGGCCGGCGTCTTCCAGAAGCTCGACAAGTCCAAGCTGCCGAACCTTTCCAACATGTGGGACGTGATCCAGCAGCGCACCGGCGAGTATGATCCGGGCAACGAATATGCCGTCGACTACATGTGGGGCACGGACGGTATCGGCTACAACGTCAAGAAGGTCGCCGAAATCCTCGGCCCCGATGCCAAGCCGGGTCTCGAAGTGATCTTCGATCCGAAAGTTGCTGAAAAGTTCAAGGACTGCGGCATCTACGTGCTCGACACGCCGAAGGACGTGATGACGACCGCGCTGCGTTATCTCGGCCTCGACCCCAACTCGACCAAGCCGGAGGATTTCCAGAAGGTCGAGGAACTGCTGACGGCCGTTCGCCCCTACATCCGCAAGTTCCACTCCTCCGAATATATCAATGCGCTCGCCAACGGCGACATCTGCATCGCCTTCGGCTATTCCGGCGACATGCTGCAGGCCCGCGACCGCGCGGCCGAAGCCAATAACGGCGTTGAGGTGAACTACTCGATCCCGACGCAGGGCGCGCAGATGTGGTTCGACATGATGGCGATCCCCGCCGACGCGCCGCATGTGGCCGAAGCGCATGAATTCCTGAACTACATGATGAAGCCTGAGGTCATCGCCAAGGCGAGCGACTTCACCTTCTACGCCAACGGCAACAAGGCTTCGCAGCAGTTCGTCAGCAAGGATGTGCTGGAAGACCCGGCGATCTATCCGACGGATGAGGTGATGAAGGGCCTCTTCACGGTGCGACCGTGGGACCCGAAGACCCAGCGCACGGCGACGCGAATCTGGACGAAAGTCGTCACTGGCCAGTAAGTCGATGCCAGGCCCGGACGGAAACGTCCGGGCCTTTTAATTCCCGGCCCGGGTGGAGGCCGGCTGAAACCTTGTCTTTCGGGGAATTATATGAAGTCTCTCGGCAATATCCGCCGCGCATTCGCGCCCTGGACCGATCCGTCTGCGAAACCCTTCATTGCCTTCAGGAACGTCACCAAGCGCTTCGGCGATTTTACCGCCGTCAACGATTTGTCGCTGAACATCTATCACCGCGAATTCTTCGCGCTGCTCGGCGCTTCCGGCTGCGGCAAGTCCACGCTGCTGCGCATGCTTGCCGGCTTCGAACAGCCGACATCGGGCGAGATCGTGCTCGACGGCACCGACCTTGCCGGTACGCCGCCCTACAAGCGGCCCGTCAATATGATGTTCCAGTCCTACGCCCTTTTCCCGCATATGACGGTCGAGAAGAACATCGCCTTCGGCCTCAGGCAGGACGGCATGCCGAAGGACGAGATCACCGAACGCGTATCGCAGATGCTGAAGCTCGTGAAACTCGAGCAGTTCGCCGCGCGCAAGCCGAACCAGCTTTCCGGCGGCCAGCGCCAGCGCGTGGCGCTCGCCCGCTCGCTCGCCAAGCGTCCGAAAGTCTTGCTGCTCGACGAACCGCTCGGCGCGCTCGACAAGAAACTGCGCGAGGAAACCCAGTTCGAGCTGATGGACCTGCAGCAGAACCTCGGCCTCACCTTCGTCGTCGTCACCCACGACCAGGAAGAGGCGATGACCATGGCCGACCGCATCGCCGTCATGAGCCACGGCAAGGTCGTGCAGGTCGCAACCCCTGCCGAAATCTACGAAGCGCCGAATTCCCGTTTCGTGGCCGACTTCATCGGCGATGTGAACATTTTCGACGGCAAGGTGGCCACATCCGGAAACGGCTCGGTCGAGATCGCCGTCGAAAGCGGCTTTTCGATCCGCATCGCCACCTCCGAAACGCCTGCCGTCGGCAGCAGCGTCGGTTTTGCCATTCGCCCGGAAAAGATCCGCGTGACGCGCGCCGCCCCTGCCAACGCATCGGCCAATGCCGCCAAGGGCGAGATCTGGGATATCGCCTATCTCGGCGATATGACCGTCTTCCATATCAGGCTGCCGAGCGGCAAGTTCGTCAGGGCATCCTCCCTCAACGCCCAGCGTTCCGTCGACGACCCCTTCACCTACGATCAGGAAGTCTGGGTCTCCTTCGACGAAGATGGCGGCGTGCTGCTGAAGGATTGAGCCTATGGAAACTGTCGCTTCCCGCTTCTACAGCCGCCTCGTCATCATCGTTCCCTATGCCTGGCTGCTGCTCTTCTTCCTGGCGCCCTTCTTCATCGTCTTTCGCATTTCGCTGTCGACGACGGCGATCGCCATTCCGCCCTATGAGCCGGTCTTCTCGCTTGCCGACGGCTGGAGCGGCTTCTGGGCCAAGGTCGCGACCTTCTCCTTCGACAATTACGGCTACCTGACCGACGACCCGCTCTACTTCAACGCCTATGTCTCGAGCGTCGTCATCGCGGCGATTTCCACCTTCCTGATGCTCTTGATCGCCTATCCGATCGCCTACGGCATGGCGCAGGCGCCGCGCACCATCCGCCCGACGCTGTTGATGCTCGTCATCCTGCCCTTCTGGACGAGCTTCCTGATCCGCGTCTATTCCTGGATCGCCATCCTGAAGCCGGAAGGGCTCTTGAACCAGCTTCTCCTGTCGCTGCATGTCATCGACAGCCCGCTGATCATCCTCAACACCACGACGGCCGTCTATATCGGCATCGTCTATTCCTATCTTCCCTTCATGGTGCTGCCGCTCTATTCGGCGCTCGAAAAGATGGACGGCACGCTGATCGAGGCCGCGCAGGATCTCGGCTGCACGCCGATCCAGGCCTTCTGGCGCGTCACCTTCCCGCTGTCGATCCCCGGTGTGATTGCCGGCTGCATGCTGGTCTTCATTCCCGCCGTCGGCGAATTCGTCATCCCCGATCTGCTCGGCGGTTCGCAGACGCTGATGATCGGCAAGACGCTCTGGAACGAATTCAACGCCAACCGCGACTGGCCGGTCTCCTCGGCGGTGGCAACCATCCTGCTGCTGATCCTGGTGATCCCGATCGTCTTCTTCCAGAACGCGCAGGCCAAGGCCGAAGAGCGGGGGAAATAAGTCATGCTGAGATGGACCCGCTTCAACATCATTTCCGTCGTGCTCGGCTTTGCCTTCCTCTATCTGCCGATCGTGCTTCTGGTGGTCTTCTCCTTCAACGAATCGAAGCTCGTCACCGTCTGGGGCGGCTTCTCCACCAAGTGGTATGTCTCGCTTCTGTCGAACCAGGCGCTGCTCGATGCCGCCTGGGTGACGATCCGTGTCGGCCTGCTGTCGGCCACGTTCGCGACCATCCTCGGCACGATGGCGGCGCTGACGCTGGTGCGCTACACGCGCTTCCGCGGCCGTATGCTGTTTTCGGGCATGGTCTATGCGCCGCTCGTCATGCCTGACGTCATCACCGGCCTGTCACTGCTTTTGCTCTTCGTGGCAATCGGCCTCGACCGCGGTTTCTGGACGATCACGCTCGCGCATACGACGCTGACCATGTGTTTCGTCGCCGTCGTTGTGCAGTCGCGGCTCCTGAGCTTCGACCAGTCGATCGAGGAAGCGGCGCAGGATCTCGGTGCGCCGCCGGTACGCACCTTCTTCGAAATCACCCTGCCGATCATTTCGCCGGCCGTCTTTTCAGGCTGGATCCTGGCCTTCACCCTGTCGCTGGACGATCTCGTGATCGCGAGCTTCACCTCGGGACCGGGTGCCACCACGCTGCCGATGAAGATCTACAGCCAGGTGCGCCTTGGCGTAACGCCTGAAATCAACGCCGTCTGCACCATCCTCATCGCCATCGTCACCATCGGCGTCATCTGCGCATCCATCATCACCAAGCGCCGGGAACTGCAGCGCGAGCGCGACGAACGGGCTGCCGCGGCAACGGCTTAAAAGCAAGTTCCAGCAAAAGTGCGTAGCGGTTTTGCGTCCGGAATTGCGCCAGACAAGGAAAGCAAGTTCCAGCAAAAGTGCGCAGCGGTCTTGCGCCCGGAATTGCGCGGAAGCCTATGGCTGGCTTTTCGTTGGCGCGTTCAGGAGCGGCACCGGCGAAATCACCGGGTTCGGCCAGGAGCCGCCGATGAAGAAGGGCAGGAGCGGCAGATCGGCCGCTTTCGCGGGATCGGTCGCTTCCAGCGAGCCGGAAAGCGCAAGACCGTTCGATTCGTAGGTGATGACGCCTGAGAGCGAGAGCGTCTGATCGGAGCCGGTAAAGCGCGCGTCATGGATTTCGGCGGTGCCATCGGCAAAGTCGGCCTGGAGATCCAGCCTGTTGAAGGCGAAGGTGCCGTTTGAGGCCGCACTCAGCGAGAAGAACGGCTTCTGGGCGGCCTGCGTGCGGACCTCGGAGACGTTGATGCCCGGAATGGAACCGGCACTCGTCCAGAATTTCAGCTTGCCCGTTACGTCCGCAAGCCCTGTCGTCCAGATTGCTTTCGGCGTCTGCAGCGAAAGGTCGAGCGAGCCGGTCGCATGCGGCAGCGGCCCCTTGAGCTGCAGCTTTTCCGCAAGCGCGTTGAAATCGGCGTCGCGGATCGAAAGCTGCATCTTGCCGCCGCCATCGAAGTCGCGCCGGGTGGCTTCCAGGTGGACGGTCATCTCGCCGCCTTCGAACTGGCTGTCGCCGATATCGAATTTTGCCTCTTCGCCGGCCACGATCACGCTGGCGCCGACATCGGCAAGCGAAAAGATGCCCATCTGCGCCTGTCGTGCCGACAGCCGCACGTCGAGATCGAGAAGCTGCAGCGGTCCGAGCGGGCTCGGCAGCACAAGGTCGCCGATACCGCCTGCGGCAAGCCGCAAGGCAAAGGCATCGAGGAACGGCTTGAGGTTCATCTGATCGAAGGCAAGCGTCCCGCCGATCTTCGGCCGCTTGCCGGGCGCCACGGTGAAATCCATCACCCCGGTGGCGCTCGCATCGTTCAGCGTCATGCTGAGATTGTTGAAGCGGAAACCGCCGGACGACGACGTGACATCCGAGGTCATCGACGCGCTCTTCAGCGACTCGATCCCCGGCATCGATTTGCCGGACCATTTCAGCAGGGCAGGTACATCCGGAAAGCTCGCGTTGATATTGCCCGATACGGCAGAAAGGCTCACCATGCTGCCGACGCCCTGGAAGCGTGCCGTCATGAGATTGGAGGTGATCGAGGCCTTCATCTCGGCGTTCTTGCCGCCGAAGACGAGCAGGGGCGCGGCGGAAGAGAAGTCGACCTTCAGGTCCTGGCCGTTGAAGCGGGCAATGAGCACGGCCGAAATCGGCCTCGACAGCTTCGCCCAGGCAATATCCGCCGCGACGCCGTCGAAATGATAGACATTGCCCGTCAGCGTGTCGCTGACCGTCAGCGCGCCGTCCTCGACGGTCACGGCGCCAATATCGGCATCAAGTTTCGCAGGAAGAACCTCGGTGCCGTTGTTGTCCTGCGCGCCGGCGATGGCGCGTGCCAGAAGGCCGGCATAGCTCCAGTCGATCAGGCCGTTCTCGTCGCGCGTCAGCGCAAGGTTCGGGCGCAGCAGATGAAATTCGTGGAAGCGGGTGCGCCCGCGCAGCGCGTCGATCAGGCTGAAATCGGCCGAAAGGCTCTCGATGCGGCCAAGCAGCTTGTCACCGCTCCCGCGCGGCTGGCGAATGGTGACGTCGTTGAGCGTGATGCGCGGCGTCGGCCAGAATTCGAGAACCGGCGTGCCCTTGATCTCGGCGTGATAGCCCGTCCATTTCGACAGGGCATCCTCGATGCCCGAACGCACGAAGCCGGTGGAGATCAGATAGGGCGCCGCGATGCGGAGCGAGACGAAGAAGGCAAGGCCGGCCAGCAGCACGATAGTGGAGACGCGGGCAAAGGCCGGCAGCCAGCGCGAGGCGGGGCCGATCTTTCTTCGCCATCTGCGGTGTCTTGACGTACCCATGAGCTCTGCCGGAAATTCAGTCGGTTACCCGTTATTCTCTGATTTTGCCGGATATATGAAATGCCGGGTATATGCAAATGCCGCGCATGGTGAAACGCATGGTTGCACACTTTATAATGCAATGCAGCATGATATAACTCCCGCATTGGGAGGAGGATTGAATGCAGGAAAACCAGCCGCTTTGGACACCCACGCAAGACGGGATCGAGAACAGCCCGATTCATGCCTTCATGCAGCGCTGCAACGCGGATTTCGGCCTTGCTTTGAAAGGCTTTGAGGATCTGCATGCCTGGTCGATCGCCGACCGGGAAAATTTCTGGTCGGCCCTCTGGGATTTCTGCGGCGTGAAGGGAGAGCGCGGCGCCGATATCCTGGTCAATGGCGACCGTATGCTGGAAGCGCGCTTCTTCCCCGGGGCGCGGCTGAACTTTGCGGAAAACCTCTTGAGCGGAAGCGGGGCGGGTGACGCCATTATCTTCCGCGGCGAGGACAAGGTGAGCGATCGCTGGTCGTGGGATCGTCTGCGCGCGCTCGTGTCGCAGCTCCAGCAGGGTTTTCGCGCACTCGGCGTCGGTGAGGGCGACCGTATTGCCGCCATGATGCCGAACATGCCGGAAACGGTGGCTGCCATGCTGGCGGCAACCTCGATCGGCGCCATCTGGTCGTCCTGCTCGCCCGACTTCGGCGAACAGGGCGTGCTGGACCGTTTCGGCCAGATCACGCCGAAGCTTTTCATCGCCTGCGACGGCTACTGGTATAATGGCAAGCTGCAGGACGTGAAGGCCAAGGTGGCGGCCGTCGCAAGCAGCCTTGGCGTGCCGACCATCGTCGTTCCCTATGCGGGTGACGCCGAAACCGTGGCGCGCGAGACCGAAGGCGGCAAGACGCTTGCCGATTTCATCGCGCCCTACGAGGCCAGGCCGGTTGAATTCGTGCAGCTGCCCTTTTCCCACCCGGCCTATATCCTGTTTTCCTCGGGGACGACGGGTGTGCCGAAATGCATCGTGCATTCGGCCGGCGGCACGCTGCTCCAGCATCTGAAAGAGCACCGTCTCCATTGCAGCCTGCGGCCGGGAGACAGGCTTTTCTATTTCACCACCTGCGGCTGGATGATGTGGAACTGGCTGGTAAGCGGCCTTGCCTCCGGCGCCACGCTCTGCCTGTTCGACGGCTCGCCCTTTGCGCCCGATGGCAACGTGCTCTTCGACTATGCGGCTCAGGAGAAGTTCGCGATCTTCGGAACCTCGGCCAAATATATCGACGCGGTGCGCAAAAGCGGGCTGGCGCCGCGCCTCAGCCATGACCTGTCGAGCCTGCGGCTGATTACCTCCACCGGTTCGCCGCTGTCGCCGGAAGGCTTCAGCTTTGTCTACGAAGGTATCAAGCAAGACGTCCAGCTCGCCTCGATATCGGGCGGCACGGATATCGTCTCCTGCTTTGTGCTCGGCAATCCGCTGCAGCCGGTCTGGCGTGGCGAGATCCAGGGGCCGGGGCTCGGCCTTGCCGTGGATGTCTGGAACGACGAGGGCAATTCTGTCCGCCAGGAAAAGGGCGAACTCGTCTGCACCAGGGCCTTTCCGTCGATGCCCGTGATGTTCTGGAACGATCCCGATGGCGCCAAGTATCGCGCCGCCTATTTCGAGCGCTTCGACAATGTCTGGTGCCATGGCGATTTCGCCGAATGGACCGAACATGGCGGCCTCATCATCCACGGCCGCTCCGACGCCACGCTCAATCCCGGCGGCGTGCGCATCGGCACGGCGGAAATCTACAATCAGGTCGAGCAGATGGAAGAGGTGGCCGAGGCGCTCTGCATCGGCCAGGATTGGGAGGACGACGTGCGCGTCGTGCTCTTCGTCCGGCTGGCGCCCGGCGTCACCTTGAGCGAGGACCTGGTCAAAGCGATCAAGACCCGCATCCGGGTCGGCGCCTCGCCGCGCCATGTGCCCGCCAAGGTCATTGCGGTCGCCGATATCCCGCGCACCAAATCCGGCAAGATCGTCGAACTTGCCGTGCGCGAAGTCGTCCACGGCCGGCCGGTGAAAAACCAGGAGGCGCTTGCCAATCCCGAGGCGCTCAGGCTTTTTGCCGGTCTGGAAGAGCTAAAGGTTTGAAAGAGCTTGCTAAACTACAAACTTTCGCCGTTGATCAATTCTTTGTGCCGGAAACCTTTCGTTAAGAAAGGTTTGTCAAAGGTGAAGCCAACTTGGAGGCCGTACATGAAGAGATGGCCTGGAACCGCGGTTCCCGAAACATGACGTTCTCAGACTAAGCTCTTGTTTTACCAGCACTAACTCTCGAAGGCAGCCAATGGCTGCCTTTTCTTTGGTGAGCAGAAGAGCGGCTTTGCGTCCGAAACCGCGCGACAATAAGCGTTTCAGCCGGCAAGCACACGCTGCGACGGGAAGGTGATTTCCACCAGCGTCCCCTCGTTCGGCGCCGAATTGATCGAGAAAATCGCCCTGTTGGCATCGACCATCGCCTTGGTGAGCGGCAGGCCGAGACCGGTGCCGTCGCCGCGATGGCGCGATTGCGTGGAGGGCACCTGCCGGAACGGCTTCATCGCCTGATCGAGCTCGCTGCGCGTCATGCCGATGCCGGTATCGCGCACCCTGAGCACCACGCTGCCGTTCGCCTCATAGGAGGTCGAAACGACGATCTGCCCGCCCGATGGCGTGAAACGGATGGCGTTCGACAGGATGTTGAGCGCGATCTGCTTGATCGAGCGCAGGTCGGCCACGACGTCGGGCACGGATTGCGACAGTGCCGTGCGGATGATGACGCGCTGGCTGTTGGCCTGCGGCTGCACCAGCGCCACGGCCTCCGAGATCGCCTCGTTGAGGCCGACGGAGGCAAAGTCGAGATCCATCTCGCCTGCCTCGATCTTGGAAATGTCGAGCAGGTCGTTGACGATATCGAGAACATGCCGGCCCGAGCGGCCGATATCGTTGGCATATTCGATATAACGCGGATGGCCGATCGGCCCGAAGCGTTCGCTCGCCATCATGTCGGAAAAGCCGATGATGGCGTTGAGCGGCGTGCGGATTTCATGGCTGACGCGCGCCAGGAAATCCGTCTTGTGGGCGTTGGCGGTTTCGGCCGCCCCCTTGGCATTGCGCAGCTCATCTTCGGTGCGCTTCCACTGGGTAATGTCACGGATGACGGCGCAATAGCCGCTGGAGGAGGTGAGCCGCCCCATCGTCATGAACAGCGGCACGAAGCCGCCGGCTGCCTCGCGCCCGATCACCTCGCGTCCGTCGTTCAGCACGCTCGCCACACCGTGGCCCGAAAGCCCATGCAGATAATCGAGTACCGCCTTCTGGCTTTCATGCGCAAACAGCATGACGAAAGGCTTGCCGCGCGTTTCCTGCTCATCATAGTTGAAGAGCGCGCTTGCCGAGCGGTTCATCGAGCGGATTTCACCTTCCGCGCCGATCACGACCACACCGTCGGTTGCCGTTTCCAGGATCGAGCGCAGTTCCTCCACCTCGACCTGCAGCTTGGCGACCTTCTCGACCATGCGGTCGGAGCGCTGGTCGAGGCGGATCACCTCGCCCTTGCCTTCCTCCCGGCTCTCGACCGGCATCAGCGCCAGCATCAACGCATTGGAATCTTCCCAGCGCACCGACTGCAGGCGCGCCGTAACCGGCACCAGCCTGTCATCGGCCCTGACCAGCATCATCGCACCGGCGCCGGTCTCAAGATCGTGACGCTGCAGCAGCGCATCGATGCCGCCCACTTCGGCGAGCGCATCGACAGACGCATAGCCGGTCAGCCGCAGGAATTCCGGGTTGCCGTGGATCAGCTGGTCGCCGGCATGGATCAGCACGGCAACGGGCAGCAGGTCGACGGTCGCAGCCGAGAGCCCGTCCGTCATCTTCACGCGCGGCGGAATAAAGCTGGTCAGCACCTCGATCTGGCTGACCGTTTCCTGCAGGCCTTCGGTCACGTCATCTTCGGCTTCGGGGGCGGAGGTCTCGTCGCCGGCCGCCTCTTGCGTCAGGGGTTCGGCGGCGGCTTCGAAAATCGCCTCCTGCGGCGCTGCCTGCCCGACCGTCGTCGTCTCGTCCTCGATGGCCGGTGCTTCGGCCGCGTCAGGTTCCGGCTGGGCTGCCGCGGCCGGCTCGTCGCGCCGGGCACCGAAGGCTTCGAGGCGCTTGGCGATTTCGCGGAAGTTGGCCTGCTCGGCGGCTGTCAGGCCACCCGTGGCGTTATGAAGCTGCACGATCTTGTCGGTGAAACGGCGGTTCGGCGTCTCCGAAATACGCAGCGCCGGCGGTTCCTCCTCTGCATCGCGAACCTGCTGTTCTTCCGGCTGCCCGGCACTATCAGGCGCGGAGGCGGCCTGCTCGGCTTCTGCAAGTTCCGGCTCTGCCGTCTCATCCCGGACGGCGGCCTCTGTCCCGGCTGCCTGCGGCGCTGCTTCTTCTTCGTCCGCCTCTTGCGCTGCGGTTTCGTTGACCGGGCCGAGCGAGGAGGCGTCATGGCCGATGCCGTCAGGTCCAAGCGTCAGGCCAAGCGCAAGGGGATCTTCCTGGGCATCCGACAGACGCACGACGCCGAAGCCGCGGAAACCGTCGAAGTCGCGATTGCGCGTATAGGTCGGCAAGGCGGCAAGATCGACGGGAACGACCAGGCTCGAGCCTTCGATCGGCCAGTAGATCGTCTTGCCGGACCAGGTATCGCGTCGCGCCAGGGCTTCGGAAAGCTTGGCTTCCGGATCGAGGTTGAAGAGCGCGGCGACATCGGAAAATGCGCTGCCGATAATGTTGCTGGCATGCGGTCCGACAGCCTCGGCGAATTCGTGCGAGACTTCGCTGAAGCGGCCCTCCGCGTCGATCTTCCAGACGAAGCGGGTCGCGCGGCTGTTGGGCTTGAAGACGAAGCTGCTCGTCCTGGCGGCGGCCGCTGCTTCCGGAACGACGGGTGCGGCTGCAAAATTCTCGGCGACGGAAATGGCCGCTTCCGGCTCCACGTCGGCCGCAACGGGGGAGGGCGCCTCTGCGCTTTCCGCAACGGCCGCTTCTGCCGCAGCATCCGCCTCGACCGGCTCCTCGCCGGCTCCATCGGCGGCAACCGTTTCAGGCGCGGAATCGATATCGTCTGCCGCCGGCCGCGACCGGACCTCGACCTTCCCCGGCTGGCTCGTGTCGGTCAGGTGTTCCGTCTCGCCGGTAATATCCTCCAGCGTATCCTCGACCTCCTCGATGCCGGAAACCGCCTCGATCGCCTCGGCTTCGGTGAAACCGGCCGCCGGTGCGGCGACAACGGCAACTTCATCCGCCGGCGCATGCGCCGATGCAATATCCTCAGCCTCTTCGGCCCCGCGCTCCGGTTCGATCGGATCGAGATGGCCGATTGCCGTTTCGACCGCAAACAGAAGGTGGAGCGCCGGGTTGTCGTTCAGCTTGCCGAACGCAGCCGGCAGATAGCCACGTCCTGTGGCGACCGGACGCTTGACCATGCGGTCCGGATGGGCGCCGGCAAGGGTGACGAGCGTCCTGGCTGCCTGCTGGGTGATGCCGAGCGAGGCAAAACCCGGCGAGGCCGCAATCACTTCGCCTTCCGCGCCGATAACGGCCATATGCGTATCCGGATCGTCGAGCCCCTGCAGCATCTGCGCGGCGCTGGCACCCGCCGTCAGCGGCCGCGTGGAGACGGGAACCGAAAACAGGATGGCCTTCTCGCCGGAGGCAAGGCGGATGAGTTCCGCCGTCGCCGGAGCCTGAACGCGCTGGAAACCCTTGGCGATCCGGATGACGAGGCCTTTCTGGTCGCCGACCGCGCCGAGCTGGCGGGCGGTCGCTTCCAGCTGCCGGAAGGTAATGTCGGCATGGCTGACGCCCTGGTCGAGCAGGTCATAGACCGCCGTATGGCCGAAAAGCGCAGCACCCGCGCCGTTTGCCCACAGCAGGCGCGCAAGATCGGCAGAGAACAGCACCATGGCTTCGCCGCGCGAGAATCGCTCACGCACCCGCGCATGCACGGCAATGTCGATGAACGGATACTGGACTGCGGGCATGATCGAACCTGTCGCTTTCGCCTCTTTAGAATTAACTGCTTATTAATAACTGCAGGTCTGCGACCGGTCCAGAAGAGCGGGGAGCTTTCGGCCGGGAAGGTTAACGTATTGTGCGACGCACAATGATGTTGCAATGCACAATAAAATGCCCTATATAAGATTTATCCAATTTATCGAGGGCACGAGATCTGCCCGCCCCAAAGGACGCTATCCCATGGCTACCATAAAGACCGACGACGTTTTTTCAATTGCCTCTTTCGACCCGAGCAAGCTGGCCGAGTCCTTCCGTGACTTCGCTGAAAAAGGTGCTCAGCAGTCCAAGGAAGCCTATGCCAAGCTGAAGTCTGCAGGCGAGGAAGCCGGCAAGACGCTGGAAGCGACCGTGCAGACCGCACAGGCCGGCGGCGTCGAGATCGGCCTCAAGGCGATCGACGCGCTGCGCGTCAATGCCGAAAGCTCGCTCTCTCACCTGGAAGCGCTTCTCAACGTCAAGTCCGTCGCCGAATTCTTCGAGCTGCAGACCTCGTTCCTGCGCAAGCAGGCGGAAGTGACCGTCGAGCAGGCGAAGGCGCTGCAGGAAACCACCAAGCAGGTGGCCGAGAAGGTCGCAAAGCCTTCGAAGGAAGCCGCTGAAAAGGTCATGGCATCCTTCAAGGCTGCCTGATCGGCTGCTCTCGATAGCCAATAAAAGGCTGGACCTTGCGTTCAGCCTTTTTGTATATTGAGTGCAAATCGGGACTTGAATTAAAGTTCAAGTCCTCGTATGTGACCCCCGTCGCGCCGAGCGTGACATTGTGCGGTTGTAGCTCAGTTGGTTAGAGCGCAGGTTTGTGGCACCTGAGGTCAGTGGTTCGACCCCACTCAACCGTACCATCTCCCCCATAAGTAGGTTTGATCTGACGACAATACACGGCATGGACGCTTTTTGACGTCAAAATGATGCCTGCTCGCATTTTGCTATTGCCGTTAATATTCGTTTACCTATTTATGGGCGGTGCGATGCAGCAATTGCCCGATGTTTTCGTTGCGTCGCGAAATGCTGGCGGCTTGCCGCCTGGGGGTAGGGACAGTCCACCGAGGCATTAAGGAGAATTTGATGTCCATTTCTGTTCAGAATATTGAGGAATCGACCGCTGTTTCCCCGATTGACGTGGCTGCGGCAGTCAAGGGCGCACGCAGTGCGGTTGGCTACAGTATCGAAGACCTCGCAGTGACCTGCGGTCTGGCCAACGGCGAAATCCTCGAAATTGAAAATGGCGAAAGTGCCGATCCGGCAAAGCTGAAGCGCATTGCTGCAGCGCTGCAGGTTCCGGTTTCCGCCTTTTTGCATATCTGACGTTGCGACAGGGCCGATCAGCCTTCTCTGATCGGCCGTCGTCGGCCTTCAACGGCCAAGTTATCTCCGGAGAAACAAGCGATCTCTAGAGAAAGATGTGTTTCTCCGCATCGATCAGCTCCTGCAGAAAATCGATGACGCAGCGTACGCGCAAGAGATCGCGCGCGCTCTCGTGATAGGTCGTCCAATAGGCCCGCCGGATGGAGACCTGCGGCAGGATACGCTCCAGTTCCGCGTATTGCCGGGCAATATAGTCGTGCAGGATGCCGATGCCCGCTCCCGTGCGCACCGCCTCCGTCTGGCCGATCGCCGTTGAGATTTCGAACCCCGCATCCCAGCTGCGCATGACTTCGCCCGAGAAATTCAATGAGGCGGTGAAGATCAGGTCCTCGACATAGCCGATGCGCGGATGCGCCTTCAGCGCCTCGATATCGTCAGGCCTGCCGTGCAGCGCCAGGTAATCCCGCGACGCATAGAGGCCGAGCGTGTAGTCGGTCAATTTGGAGGAAACGAGCCGGCCCTGTTCCGGCCGTTCCAGCGTGATGGCGATATCCGCCTCGCGCTGCGACAGCGAGAAGGACCGCGGCACCGGCACGAGCTGGATCTTCAGGGCCGGATGGCGCTCGATCAGCCTGCCCATGCGCGGCGCGAGAAAGGAAACGCCGAACCCGTCCGGCGCGCCGACGCGCACCGTCCCGGCGATGGCCGTGTCGGTGTGGCCGAGATTGGCCTGCGCGGCGAGCATTTCCGTCTCCATCCGCTCCGCCGAGCCGAGGAAGACCTCGCCTTCGGCCGTCAGCTCGCAGCCGTTCGTACGGCGGATGAAAAGCCGCGTCTTCAGCGCCTCCTCCAGCGAGGTCAGCCGGCGCGAGAGCGTGGCGTGATTGAGCCCCAGCCGTTTCGACGCGGCAAGGATCTGCCCGGTGCGGGCGACGGCAAGGAAAATGCGAACGTCATCCCAGTTCATGATCGGGCCAGTTCATGATCGGACCAGTTCATGCTTTCGACCGCATCGCGATCGGATCGACGTCGATCAGCGTCAGTGACGTCACCATGCCCGCCGTCTCGCTCTTGTATTTGAGGAAATGCGCTGTCTGCAGATGCGCCTCGTAGGCCTCCCTGCTGGCATAGACCTCGAGAATGCGGATGCTGTTCGGCCGGTCCCGGACGGAAACGGCATTCAGCGCAAGCACGCCATCCTCCAGCGCCACGGACGTTTCTATCTCTTCGGCGAGAAGCATCCGATAGGCCTCGAGCCTTTCGGGATCGATCTCCAGTTCCGCCATTCTGACGACAGGTTTTCCACGCATCTCTTGACCTTCCCTTTGACTTGCCCGCGCGCCGTGCCAAGTTTTCAGGCAGGAGCGCCGGTCATCGCAGATAGAGCTATAATATGCGCACAACGGTTGCTAATTCCAGCGCATTGATTTGTGCAAATTGAAGTGCGATTGTTGCGCCATCCAGAAGATCAGGAGGAACACCCATGCGTGAGATTGGTCATTTCATCGGCGGCAAGAAGGTTGCCGGCACCAGCGGCCGCACCAGCGACGTCTTCAACCCGGCGACCGGCGAAGTGCAGGCAAAGGTGGCGCTCGCAAGCGTCGAGGAACTGCGCGCCGCCGTCGCAAACGCCAAGGCCGCACAGCCGAAATGGGCCGCCACCAACCCGCAGCGCCGCGCCCGCGTCTTCTTCAAGTTCGTCGATCTCCTCAACCAGCACATGGATGAGCTTGCGACGCTGCTCTCCAGCGAGCACGGCAAGACGGTCGAGGATTCCAAGGGCGATATCGTCCGCGGCCTCGAAGTCTGCGAATTCGTCTGCGGCATTCCCCATCTTGCCAAGGGTGAGTTTACCGAAGGTGCCGGTCCGGCGATCGACATGTATTCCCTGCGTCAGCCGGTCGGCATCGGCGCCGGCATTACGCCCTTCAATTTCCCGGGCATGATCCCGATGTGGATGTTCGCCCCGGCGATCGCCTGCGGCAATGCCTTCATCCTCAAGCCTTCCGAGCGTGATCCGTCCCTGCCGATCCGCCTCGCCGAACTGATGATCGAAGCCGGTCTGCCGGCCGGCATCCTGAACGTCGTCAACGGCGACAAGACCGCGGTCGACGCAATTCTCACCGATCCCGATATCGGTGCCGTTTCCTTCGTCGGCTCCACGCCGATCGCCCGTTACGTCTATGGAACGGCTGCATCGAACGGCAAGCGTGCCCAATGCTTCGGCGGCGCCAAGAACCACATGATCATCATGCCGGATGCCGACATGGATCAGGCCGTCAACGCCCTGATGGGCGCGGGTTACGGCTCTGCCGGCGAGCGTTGCATGGCCGTCTCGGTCGCCGTTCCCGTTGGCGAGGAGACGGCAAACCGTCTCGTCGAAAAGCTGGTTCCGAAGATCGAATCCCTGCGCATCGGTCCTTACACCGACGAAAAGGCAGACATGGGTCCGGTCGTCACCAAGGATGCCTATAACCGCATCCAGGGCCTCATCGGCAACGGCATCGAAGAGGGCGCCAAGCTCGTCGTCGACGGCCGCGACTTCAAGCTGCAGGGCTATGAAAACGGTTATTTCGTCGGCGGCTGCCTGTTCGACAACGTCACGCCGGAGATGGAAATCTACAAGACGGAAATCTTCGGGCCGGTCCTCTCGGTCGTGCGCGCCCACAATTACGAGGAAGCGCTCTCCCTGCCGATGAAGCACGAATACGGCAACGGCGTCGCGATCTTCACGCGTGACGGTGACGCGGCCCGCGATTTCGCCTCCCGCGTCAATATCGGCATGATCGGCATCAACGTTCCGATCCCGGTGCCGCTCGCCTATCATTCCTTCGGCGGCTGGAAGGCCTCGAGCTTCGGCGATCTCAACCAGCATGGCACCGATTCCATCAAGTTCTGGACCCGCACCAAGACCATCACCGCGCGCTGGCCCTCCGGCATCAAGGGCGACGCCGAATTCGTCATGCCGACGATGAAATAACGTGAAAACCACATGAATTTGCAATTTGAGGGCCGGGAGGCCCTCTTTTTGTTCGATTGCAGGTTGTTAATTCCGCTGATTTTTGCTTCTCAAACCATGTTCACGTGCAAGCTGTTCTGCGAGTGATTCCGTTATGCAGCTGCGAATGCCGGGTTTGGGGGAAATGTCATGGACTTTGGAACGGCAAAGCCTGCCGTCAATTCATTTGAGCGCGCGAAATTCAACGGTCGTGCATCGGAATATTTCGGCATCTGGATCGTCAACATTCTTCTGACGGTCATCACGCTAGGCATCTATTCGGCCTGGGCGAAGGTGCGTCGCAATCGGTATTTCTACGGCAATACCGTCCTGCTCGGCAGCAGCTTCGAATATCACGCCACCGGAAAGCAGATCTTCATCGGCCGGCTGATCGTCTTCGGACTTGTCGTGGTTCTCAACATTCTCACTACTCTCCATCCCCTGTTTGCTTTCGTCACCCTGATCCTAGTTCTGATCGCCATGCCGTGGCTGATCATGCGCGGGATCCGCTTCAACGCGCGGGTGACGAGCTACCGCAATGTCCGGTTCGATTTCGTCGGCACGGTCGGCGGCGCCTTCGCTGCCGTAATGGTGGGCGGTTTTCTGGCTGCCATTTCGCTCGGTCTGCTGGCGCCCTTCGCCAGCCGGTGGCTGAACCGTTATGTGTTCAACAATCTTCGTTACGGCGATCGCAAATTCCTTGTCGATCCCCGTATTGGATCGCTCTACCTGGCGCTTGTCATCCCGGCGATCATCACGATCATCGGCTTCGTCATTCTGGGAGTCCTGATCGCCGGAGCCGTCGCTACCCAGTCCTCCGGTAATCTGCCGGGGGCCGTGCTGGTCGGTTCGATCTACTTCGTCACATTCGGCGTCCTGATTGTCTACGCGCTTGCAGGTATCATCTATCGTGCGGCTGTCCATAACATCGTATGGTCGTCCATGGTGATTGATGGCCGTCACCGGCTGAGAAGCGATCTGTCACGTGGCCGTTATGTCTGGATCACATTGTCGAACCTGGTGGTGACGATCTGCACTTTCGGCCTGATGCGTCCGTGGGCGGCAGTGCGACTGACGCGCTATGTCGTGGAGCAAACGGCAATAGCCGTCGATGGAGATATCGGCGATGTCGTCACGGCAGTCCAGCAGAGCGGTGGAGCGGTCGGCTCGGAATACATGAGCATGGAAGGCTTCGATTTTGGTTTCTGACGGCCAAACCATCGCCGGCGGCGAATGGTATCCGCCAGGTTCGAGCGGTCGCGTCATCGCGACCCTCGTCTCGTATCCCGATGGTATTTCCGCCGTCTCGGCTGAGGGAACCAGGCTTTCCAGCGGTGCGTTTGCCGGTCTGTCGATCAGCGCAAGGGTCGGCGACATCCCGCGCCGGATCAATTTCGCAGATGGCTCGCTCTTCGAAACGGCCGATAATGCGGCTATCGATGCCTTTTTGAAGAATGCCGGGCGGCGCCATGCCGGCTGGGTTCATCTGCTTGAGGAATTCCATCCGCGCATCTTCGTTTTCGCCGCACTCGTTATCCTTCTTGCCATCGGCATCTACCGCTATGCTCTTCCGCTTCTGGTCGAGATCGCCGTTCTGGTGACGCCGCCCGTCGTGCCGCAGATGATGTCGTCAGGAACGCTCAATACGCTCGATACGACCGTCCTGTCGGTAAGTGACGTGCCGCAAGCGCGCCAGACAGAAATTACCGAGCGCTTCATGCGTATTGCCGGCGCAACGCAGGAGGGGACTGCAGGCTATATGCTGAATTTCCGTGATGGCGGTGCGATTGGTCCCAATGCCTTTGCGCTTCCCGACGGTAATATCGTCATCACCGATCAGTTGATCGAACTCGCCGATGGCGATGATGAAATGATTTCGGGCGTTCTCGCCCACGAGATAGGCCATGTCGAATACAAGCACAGCCTTCGGCAGCTTTATCGCGCCGCCGGCATGGCGGCTCTCGTCATGTTGACCGCGGGCGACGTCGGTTCCGGGGTCGAAGACATCATGACTCAGGGCGGCGGCCTGCTGGCGCTCTCCTATTCCCGCAGCGCCGAAAGCCAGGCCGACCGGCGCTCGGTTGAGCTGATGCGGGCAAGCGGGATGGATCCGCTTGCGATCGCCCGGTTTTTCGAAGAGCTCGAGGACAGGCTTGGAGATCACTCCGGGACGAGCATGCTGTCGACCCACCCGGGAACGCCCGAGCGCCGGCAGGCTATCGTCGACTACGCCAAGAGCCTGGAAGGCCGGTAAGCCAGCGGCAATCGGCCTCAGTTAAGCTGAATGTGAATTTCATATTTTGGAATTGTTCAAAACTACGAAAGCCACTATATACGCTTTGTAAAGACGATTCAGGAGATTGGCATGCGGTTGACGAAGCAGACCAACTATGCGGTTCGCATGTTGATGTATTGTGCAGCCAATGAAGGGCAGTTGAGCCGCATTCCCGAAATTGCCAGGGCATACGGCGTTTCCGAGCTCTTTCTCTTCAAGATTCTGCAGCCGCTCAACAAGGCGGGCCTGGTCGAGACGGTGCGCGGCCGCAACGGCGGCGTGCGCCTCGGCAAGCCGGCGACTGAGATCAGCCTCTTCGATGTGGTCAAGGTCACGGAAGACAGTTTCGCCATGGCGGAATGCTTTGAGGACGGCGCGATCGAATGCCCGCTGGTCGATAGCTGCGGCTTGAATTCGGCGCTGCGCAAGGCGCTGAATGCCTTTTTCGACGTGCTGACCGAATATTCGATCGACGACCTGGTCAAAGCCCGGCCGCAGATCAACTTCCTGCTCGGCCTCACCGGTGAACACGACTATCGCAAGCCTGCCGTTCCGGCGCCGGCCGCCTGAGATTGGAATATTCTGATACCGTCACGAACCATGGCCATTTTCAGTGGCCGTGGTTTTTTGTTGGTGGCTCACGGACTGTTGATATATCAGAGTGACTTGAAACCGTTTTCAGAGCCGTTTCGCGACGCGAAATTATACCAAAAGCGACGGGAATCGGATTAAATCTGCCTCAATCTTGCAAATTTTGGCCTATTTTTGACCGAAAATTTCTAAAATTGCTTTTCTGGAAAAATTTTCTGCGGATGCCGTTGCTTTCAGCAAATAAATATCGTTCCATCGGCCCGCTGATCGGGGTAATGAGCCCCCCGATCTCCAAAGATCAAAAAAGAACAAACCTGGGAAACGACATCATGAAAAAGTTCTCTGTCCTGCTCGCAGCGACAGCCCTGGCTTCGGTCATGGCCACCGCCGCGTATTCCAAGACGCTTGTCTATTGCTCCGAAGGATCGCCGGAAGGCTTCGATCCGAGCCTCTACACGGCGGGCACGACCTTCGACGCTTCTTCGCGCACGGTCTTCAGCCGCCTCGTTGAATTCAAGCATGGCGGTACGGAGATCGAGCCCGGCGTCGCCGACAGCTGGACGGTTTCCCCCGACGGCACCGAATATACGTTCAAGCTGCATCCCGGCGTGAAGTTCCAGACGACCGATTTCTTCACCCCGTCGCGTGATCTCACCGCCGACGACGTCGTCTTCTCCTTCGAGCGCCAGATCAAGTCCGACAATCCGTGGAACAAGTATGTCGAAGGCGGTTCCTACGAATACGCTGCCGGCATGGGCTTCCCGGATCTCATCAAATCGGTCGAGAAGGTCGACGACCTGACGGTCAAGTTCACGCTCAACCATCCGGAAGCACCGTTCCTGGCCGATCTCGCCATGGACTTCGCATCCATCGTTTCCAAGGAATATGCCGACAAGCTCGCTGCCGACGGCAAGATGGCCCAGTTCAACCAGCAGCCGGTCGGCACGGGCGCCTTTACCTTCGTTGCCTATCAGCCGGATGCCGTCATCCGCTACAAGGCCAACGAAAGCTACTTCAAGGGCAAGGAAAAGATCGACGATCTCGTCTTCGCGATCACCCCTGACGCTGCCGTGCGCGCCCAGAAGCTGAAGGCCGGCGAGTGCCACCTGATCCCGTATCCGAACGCAGCCGACGTTGCCGAGCTGAAGAAGGACGCAAACCTCACGGTCATGGAACAGCCGGGCCTGAACGTCGGCTTCCTCGCCTACAACACCCAGCAGGCTCCGTTCGACAAGCCGGAAGTCCGCCGCGCGCTGAACATGGCGATCAACAAGCAGGCGATCATCGACGCCGTCTTCCAGGGCGCTGCCCAGGTTGCCAAGAACCCGATCCCGCCGACCATGTGGTCCTATAACGACAAGGTCGAAGACGACAAGTACGATCCGGAAGGCGCCAAGAAGGCTCTCGAAGCTGCCGGCGTCAAGGGCCTTTCCATGAAGGTCTGGGCAATGCCGGTTTCGCGTCCGTACATGCTGAACGCGCGTCGCGCCGCCGAACTGATCCAGGCGGACTTTGCCAAGATCGGCGTCAATGTCGAGATCGTCACCCATGAATGGGCCGAATACCTGAAGCTCTCCTCCGACACGAAGCGCGATGGCGCCGTCATCCTCGGCTGGACCGGCGACAACGGCGACCCGGACAACTTCATGGATACGCTGCTCGGCTGCGACGCTGTCGGCGGCAACAACCGCGCCCAGTGGTGCAACAAGGACTACGACGCTCTGATGACGAAGGCCAAGGAAACGGCTGACGTTGCCGAGCGCACGAAGCTCTACGAAGAAGCCCAGCTGATCTTCAAGAAGGAAGCCCCCTGGGCTCCGCTCGATCACTCGCTGGTCTTCGTTCCCGTGAGCAAGAAGGTGTCGGGCTTCCACATGGACCCGCTCGGCATCCACCGCTTCGACGGCGTTGATATCGCCGAATAAGAAAAATGATAAACTGCCCGGCTAAAACCGGGCTTGACCGGCGGTCAGGTTTCCACCTGACCGCCGGAAACTATTGGACAACCTGCTATGTTGCGATTTCTCATCGGGCGCCTCGCAGTCCTGATACCGACCTTCCTAGGCGTTTCGCTCATTGCCTTCTCGTTCATCCGCCTGCTTCCTGGCGATCCCGTCATGCTGTTGTCGGGCGAACGAACCATGGCACCCGAACGGCACGCACAGATCATGCACGATCTCGGTTTTGACCGGCCCATGTATGTGCAGTATTTCGATTATCTCGGAAAAGTGCTGCACGGCGACCTCGGCACCTCGATCGTCACCAAGCGCCCGGTTCTCGGCGAGTTCTTCACGCTCTTCCCGGCCACGCTCGAACTTTCGATCTGCGCCATCCTTGTCGCAATCCTCCTCGGTGTTCCCGCCGGCGTCTTTGCCGCGGTCAAGCGCGGGACCTGGTTCGACCAGAGCGTGATGGGTGTCGCCCTCATCGGCTATTCGATGCCGATCTTCTGGTGGGGCCTGCTGCTCATCATCTTCTTCTCCGGCTATCTTGGCTGGACGCCGGTCTCCGGCCGCATCTCGCTGATGTATTTCTTCAAGCCTGTCACCGGCTTCATGCTGATCGACAGTCTTCTCTCCGGCCAGAAGGGCGCCTTCGCCTCGGCCGTCAGCTATCTCATCCTGCCGACCGTGGTGCTTGCCACCATCCCGCTTGCCGTTATCGCCCGCCAGACGCGTTCGGCGATGCTCGAAGTGCTGGGCGAGGATTATGTGCGCACGGCCCGTTCGAAAGGTCTGGCGCCCTTGCGTGTCGTCGGCATCCATGCGCTCAGAAACGCCATGATCCCTGTCATCACCACGATCGGCCTGCAGGTCGGCGTGCTGCTTGCCGGCGCCATCCTGACCGAAACGATCTTCTCCTGGCCGGGCATCGGCAAGTGGATGGTCGATGCCGTCTTCAAGCGCGACTACGCGGTCGTCCAGGGCGGCCTTCTCCTGATCGCCGGCATCATCATGCTGGTGAATCTGCTCGTCGACCTGGCCTATGGCTTCGTCAATCCGCGTATCAGGCACTAGGAGCGGTCCATGAGCACGGTTACTGCAAAATCCGACCAGCCCTCCGCTCTCACGGAATTCTGGTATTATTTCTCGCGAAACAAGGGCGCCGTCATCGGCCTCTTCGTTTTCGTCCTCATCCTTCTGATGGCGATCTTCGCCCCGCTCGTTTCGCCGCATGCGCCGAACGAGCAGAACCGCCAGCTTCTGCTCTCCGTCCCCTTCTGGATGGATGGCGGCAGCATCTCCTATCCGCTCGGTACCGATGCCGTCGGCCGCGATATCCTGTCGCGCCTGATCTTCGGCGCCCGTTTTTCCCTGTTCATCGGTGTCGTGGTCGTCACGCTGTCGGTGGTGGCGGGCGTGCTGATCGGCCTCGTCGCCGGCTATTTCCGCGGCCGCGTCGATATCGTCATCATGCGCCTGATGGATATCATTCTGGCCTTCCCGTCACTGCTTCTGGCCCTCGTGCTCGTTGCCGTTCTCGGTCCCGGCCTGCTGAACGCGATGATCGCGATCTCGATCGTCAACCAGCCGCATTTCGTGCGCCTGACGCGCGCCGCCGTCATGAGCGAGCGTGAAAAGGAATATGTCGTTGCCTCCCGCGTGGCCGGCGCCGGCACCTTCCGGCTGATGTTCAAGACGATCCTGCCGAACTGCCTCGGTCCGCTGATCGTTCAGGCAACGCTCGCCTTCTCCGCCGCGATCCTCGATGCAGCCGCCCTCGGCTTCCTCGGCCAGGGCGCGCAGCCGCCGACACCCGAATGGGGCACGATGCTCGCCGAAGCGCGCGAGTTCATCTCGCGCGCCTGGTGGGTCGTTACATTTCCGGGCCTTGCCATCCTCATCACCGTTCTCGCCATCAACCTGATGGGCGATGGCCTGCGTGACGCGCTCGATCCCAAGATGAAGAGGTCCTGATATGGCGCTTCTCGAAATCGAAAATCTCGTCGTCGAATTCCAGACCTCGACCAGTCCTTTCCGGGCCGTCGACGGCGTTTCGCTGAAGGTCGATGCCGGCGAAGTCCTGGCGATCGTCGGCGAATCCGGTTCCGGCAAGTCGGTCTCGATGCTGGCCGCCATGGGCCTTCTGCCCTGGACGGCGAAGGTGACGGCCGACAAGATGGTCTTCGACGGGCAGAACCTGCTCGGCATGTCCGGCGCCAAGCGGCGCGAAATCATCGGCAAGGATATGTCGATGATCTTCCAGGAGCCGATTGCCAGCCTCAACCCCTGCTTCACCGTCGGCTTCCAGATCGAGGAAGTGTTGAGGATCCATCTCGGCCTCAACAAGGCGGAACGCCGCAAGCGCGCGATCGAACTCTTTCAGGCGGTCGGCATTCCCGATCCCGCCGAACGGCTCAACCACTTCCCGCACCAGATGTCGGGCGGCCAGTGCCAGCGCGTCATGATCGCCATTGCGATCGCCTGCAATCCGAAGCTCCTGATCGCCGACGAGCCGACCACCGCGCTCGACGTGACCATCCAGAAGCAGATCCTCGATCTTCTGATGCGCCTGCAGACCGAACATCGCATGGGCCTGATCATGATCACCCACAATATGGGCGTGGTTGCCGAAACGGCCGACCGCGTGATCGTGCAGTACAAGGGGCGTAAGATGGAGGAGGCCGACGTTCTCTCCCTGTTCGAATCCCCGAAGAGCGATTATACGCGCGCCCTGCTCGCCGCCCTTCCGGAAAACGCGACGGGCGACCGGCTGCCGACCATCGGCGAACTTTTCAATCCGAACAAGACCGTGGAGGGAGCGGCCTGATGACGCCAGTCCTCGAAGCAAAGAACATCGTTCGCGACTATTACCTGCCGGGCGGCATGTTCAAGAAGGCGAGAACGGTCCATGCCGTCAAGGGCGTGAGTTTCTCCGTCGAACAGGGCAAGACGCTCGCAATCGTCGGTGAAAGCGGCTGCGGCAAGTCGACGCTTGCCCGCATCGTCACGATGATCGACCCGGCCACCTCGGGCGATCTCCTGATCGACGGCAGCAAGGTCGACATCTTCAAGGGCGACCTGACGCCGGAAATCCGCCGCAAGGTGCAGATCGTTTTCCAGAATCCCTATGGATCGCTGAACCCGCGCAAGAAGATCGGCGATATCCTGATGGAGCCGCTGGTCATCAACACCAATACGCCCGCCTCCGAGCGGCGCGACCTCGCCATGGCGATGCTGCGCAAGGTCGGCCTGCAGGACGTGCATTTCAATCGTTTCCCGCACATGTTCTCGGGCGGCCAGCGCCAGCGCATCGCCATTGCCCGCGCGCTGATGCTCAAGCCCCGGCTTCTGGTTCTCGACGAACCGGTCTCCGCGCTCGACCTGTCGGTGCAGGCCCAGGTTTTGAACCTGCTCGCCGATCTGCAGGACGAACTGAACCTGACCTATGTCTTCATCAGCCACGACCTTTCGGTCGTCCGCTACATGGCAGACGACGTGATGGTGATGTATTTCGGCGAGGCGGTCGAATACGGCACGCGCGATCAGGTCTTCAACGATCCGCAGCACAACTACACCAAGACCCTGTTTGCAGCGACGCCGCGCGCGGATGTCGATACGATCAAGGCGCGCCTCGCGCGCAAGAATGCCGTCCTGTCTGCGGCCTCGTAAACCGCAGATCGTCCACGCAGCCAATATGAGCGAGATGAGCAATGACCGAGGATAGCCGAACTCTCCATGCGATCATCGTCATGGGGGTCAGCGGTTCCGGCAAATCCTCGATCGGCGAAAAGATAGCGGCAGGCCTCGGCCTGCCGTTCGCGGAAGGCGACGCCCTTCACCCGGCTTCCAACGTCGAGAAAATGTCCAAGGGCATTCCGCTCACCGACGAGGACCGCATGCCCTGGCTCGACCGCATCGGCGAGACGATGAAGGCATCGCTTGCCAGGGGCGAGGGCATCGTTGTCTCGTGTTCGGCGCTGAAGCGCATCTATCGCGACCGCCTGCGGGCGGCAGCCGGCGGCAATCTCTATTTCGTCTATCTCGAAGGCTCCAGGGCGCTGCTGACGGAGCGCATGGCCCATCGCAAGGGCCACTTCATGCCGGCCTCGCTTCTGGAAAGCCAGTTGCAGACGCTGGAAGTGCCGACAGGCGAAAAGGGCGTTGTGACGGTCGGGATCGACGACACGGTCGAGGCAATCGCGGCGCAGGCCCTGAAGGCTCTCGCCGCCCTGGCCGTTACGGATTGAACCGGTTGGGCGAATAGGCCGAGATATTGATGAACGGCGTCTCGCCGGTCATCAGCTCCGCCAGCACGCGTCCCGTCACCGGCCCGAGCGTCAGCCCGTGATGGGCGTGACCGAAGGCGAACCACAGTCCCTGATGACGCGGCGCCTTGCCGATGATCGGCATCATGTCGGGCGTGCAGGGCCGCGCACCCATCCACGGCTCCGCATCGAGCCTTTCACCCAGCGGAAATATCGTGCGCGCCACGGCTTCGGCCCGGTCCAGTTGCACCGGCGTTTTCGGTGCCTCCAGCGTTGCGAATTCGGCCCCCGTCGTCAGGCGCACGCCACGGTTC
The DNA here is from genome assembly GCA_900471515.1 of Hyphomicrobiales bacterium. Taxonomy (GTDB): domain Bacteria; phylum Pseudomonadota; class Alphaproteobacteria; order Rhizobiales; family Rhizobiaceae; genus Rhizobium. Next base: position 284,095 of record UCFC01000015.1, read on the forward strand.
ATCGGCGCCAGGAAATAGCCTCGCTCGGAATCGAGCGTCCAGTTGTTGAGCACCGCATTGCCCTCGACGCCGTAATGCATGTGATAGCCGCGCTTGACGCCGAGCGGGAAGGAATAGCCGAGGCGGCGCGTCGCAACCGCTGCCCAGGGGCCGAGCGCCAGCACCACGTCATCGGCCTCCATCGAGCCTTCCGCCGTCATGATCCTCCAGCCGGAGCCGGCCTGCCCGAGCGAAGCCGCATCCCCGGTCACGAAGCGGCCGCCGAGGCTTTCGAAATAGGTGCGGTAGGCGCGCGTCAGCGCATGCGGGTCGAGCACGGACCAGGGGTCGATCCAGCGCAACCCGCCCACGAATTTCCCCATGATGTTCGGTTCGAGACGGGCGATATCGGCGGAATCCAGTCTTTCGTAGCCGACGCCGAACTGGTCCTTCCACTGGGCGGCTTCCGCAAAGGCTTCGTCGCGCTTGGCCTCGGTGCGGAAGATCTTCATCCAGCCGTCCCTGCGGATCAGCGCTTGCGCCTGCGAGGCCTCGATGAGGTCCTTGTGCTCGATAATCGAGTTTTCGATCAGCGGCGCATAGGCCCTGGTGATCATCGCATGCCGTTTCGGATTGGAGTTCCACCAGTAGCGGGCCAGAAACGCCAGCTGGCTCGGCAGCGCCTTCAGGTGATAATGCGCATCGATGCGGTTGTTCAGCGCATAGCGCAGCAGAAGGCCGATCTGCTGGGGAAAGCCGTAGGGCATGACGCCTTCGCGCTGGATCAGGCCGGCATTGCCGAAGGAGGTTTCGTTGCCCGGCTCCTTGCGGTCGACCAGCGTGACCTGCCGGCCGCGGCGTTGAAGATGGATGGCCGTCGAAACCCCGACGATACCGGCGCCGAGCACGATTGCGTTTTTCGTCATTTTCCCCTGCATTCCGCTGTGTTTTTAAAGCCTAAAATGCCCATCTGAATGCTGCGGCGCAAACGAAAAATCGCATTTCATTTCAAAATCATTGCGCTCTTCAGTGCGGCATTTTCAGCCCTGATGCGGATCGTCAGGATGACGGCGTTGAGCAGCGAAAACACAAGCGCGTAGAGCGGCATGCCGAAGGCGAGCGGCAGGGCCGCGATCTCTCCGATCACGATCATGTAATTCGGATGTTTGAGGAAGCGGTAGGGGCCGTCTTTGACAAGCGGCGCGCCGGGCAGGATGATGATGCGTGTCGTCCAGCGCTCGCCAAGCGTGAACAGCACCCATAGCCGCAGCACCTGCAGCAGCATGAACAGGCCGAACCAGACAGGCTGGATCGGTTGCCCCGCCGCCAGCATCCAGAGCCCGGCGAGCCAGCCCGTATGCAGCGCCACCATATAGGGATAGTGCTCGGGCGCGATCTCGCGCGCCCCCTTGGCAAAAAGCGCCATCGTGTTGCGGCGCGCGATCGCCAGTTCCGAGAGCCGCTGGGCGGTCACGAAGGTCAGCAGTGCGATGGACGGCCACATCATGCGACCCTCCGCAGCGTCACGCAGCTTGCCGTGAAGCCCGGCCCCATGGCGACCATTGCTGCCCGGTCCGGCAGGCCGGCACGGATGGCCCGCTCCAGGACGAAGAGCACGGTCGGCGAGGACATATTGCCATAGTCGGCAAGCACCGACCGCTCGATGTCGAGCGTGTCCGATTCCATGGAAAGTGCGCTCTCCATCGCCGCCAGCACCTTGGTGCCGCCGGGATGGCAGATGAACCGGCCGATATCGCTGCGCTTGAGCCCGCTGCGCGCCAGAATGCCGTCGATTGCCGGCCCGAGTTCCCTTTCCGCAAAAGGGGGCAGCGATTGCGCCAGCAGGATGCCGAGGCCGGTATCGTCGATTTTCCAGCCCATGATGTCGAGCGTGTCGGGAAACAGGTGGTCGCCGGCCGATTCCACCGCCGCCATGCCGCCGTCGCCCGATCGCAGCACGCAGGCTGCGGCCCCGTCGCCGAAAAGCGCCGTCGCGATGATGTTCGGTTTCGTCAGTTCGTCCAGACGGAAGGCGAGCGTGCAGAGTTCGATCGCGACGAAGAGCACGACGGCGCCGGGGCGGCTGCGTGCCAGCCGCGAGGCGATGCCGAAGCCGGATACGCCGGCAGCGCAGCCGAGCCCGAAGACCGGCACGCGCTCGATATCGGCGCGAAAACCGAGCCGCCCCGCCAGCCGTGCGTCGAGGCTCGGCGTGGTGATGCCGGTGGAGGAAACGCTGACGATGCAATCGACCTCGCCGGCCGTCAGCCCCGCCTGTTCGAGCGCGCGGGTTGCGGCTGTCGCGAACAGCGAACCGGCGACTTCCTCAAACGCCTCCATCCTGTCCTGCCAGCCATGCGTCTCCTCGAACCACGAGAGGGGACGGGCGCTATGACGCTTTTCGATGCCGGCATTGGCAAAGACGCGCGCGAGATGGCGGAATTCCTTGTAGCGGTCGGCAAAAAGGCGGGCAGAGGCTTCGGCCGCCTCGGTCTGGGGAATGATATGTTCGGGCACTGCGGTGACGAGACTTAAGAGTCTGACGGATTGCAACACGATATTCTCCTTGTCGTTCCCGGCGGAACGAGCGGAAAACACGCTGGCTGAAGGGTTTATTCGGTGCGGCTCTCTTCAAGAAGACGTGATCGCAAAAAAGCACAACGCCGCCGAATAAAGCCCGATGCAGCGGTGTTCACTCCTCGCAACGTCATTTTCTGAGGAGTTTTCCAATGACGACCAAGACTGTCCGCATCGCTACCCTCGTGCTCGGCAGCTGCATTGCCGCCTCCGTCTTTTCCGGCCCTGTGTTCGCAATCGGCGATGATAGCAGCACCATGCCGGTCTGCAAGAAGGGCGAAATCTACGACAAGAAGGCCAAGAAATGCGTCAAGCAGCAGAGCGCCAACGTGACGGATGAAAACCGCACCGACTACGCCTATTCGCTTGCCAAGGCCGGCCGCTTTGAAGAAGCGCTCGCCATGCTCGACACCGTCAAGGACAGGAACAATGCCGAATGGCTGAATTATCGCGGTTACGCCACCCGCAAGCTCGGCCGCACGGATGAGGGCATCTCCTACTATCTGCAGTCGGTGAAGCTCGATCCGCACTATGCCAAGGTTCGCGAATATCTCGGCGAAGCCTATGTCGTCAAAGGTGAGCTCACCCTCGCCAAGGAGCAGCTGACGACGATCAAGGCGATCTGCGGCACCGGCTGCGAGGAATATCAGGACCTCAACGCCGCCATCCTCGATCCGTCGAAGATCTGAGTTGGCAGCCGGCAGGAGAGAGGCTGGGTTGATTGAAGGATATTTCCGGATGTCGGTCGCACACACCGCATTTCCTGCCTATAGTCACGCCCGAACGGAATCGCCGGCGCCGCCGGCGGTTCCCAGGCAGCAGATACGCGCGGAGGCGGCCATCGCGAGCGAGGCGGATATCAGGAGAGGCCTGACGGAACATCTGTCCCGTCTCTGGCGCTACGGCCTCGTCCTTTCGCACCAGCGCGATGTGGCCGACGATCTCGTGCAGGCGACATGCCTTCGCGCGCTGGAAAGGGCCGAGCAGTTCGTGGCCGGCACCAGGCTCGACCGCTGGCTGTTTTCGATCCTGCATTCGATCTGGCTGAACGAGATCCGTGCGCGGCGCGTGCGCCAGGGCCAGGGCTTCGTCGACGCGGATGAAACGCTGACCTTCGACGGCGCCCGCGACACCGAAACGCATGTCATGGCCAACCAGGTCTTGAAACAGGTGAACGCGCTGCCGGAGGCGCAGCGTTCGGCGGTTTTCCTCGCCTATGTGGAAGGGCTTTCCTATCGCGAGGTCGCCGCCATACTGGATGTTCCGATCGGTACCGTGATGAGCCGGCTGGCAGCCGCCCGCGCGAAGCTCTCCGAGACCGTATCGGCAGGGGGATTTGAATGAGCACGAAGCACATAATACCCTCCGACGAGGAACTGACCGCCTTCATCGACGGTGAGCTTGGCCCCGAAGACACAGCCCGCATCGAGGCGCTTATCGGCACTGACGAAGCCGTGGCCGAGCGGCTGGAATTCCTGGCCCGCGCCGACCTGCCGTACAGGGAAGCCTTTGCGCCGCTGCTCGACGCCGCCCCGCAGGCGAAGCTCGAATCCATGCTGTCGGCCATTCCGGTCCCGCAGCCGGCAAGGCCGGCGGTCTTTGCCAGCCGCCGCGGTTTCCTCGGCGCGCTTGCCGCTTCGCTCGTTGTCGGCATTGCCGTCGATCGCGCCGTGATCGGCCTCGGCACCAGGCTTTCGGGCAGGGACGAAAACGGCGAATGGCGCGCCGTCGTCGCCGAATATATCTCGCTCTATACGCCGGAAACCTTGGCCGGTCCCATACCATCGGCTGAAGTGCAGGCAACCCAGCTTGCCCGCCTCGACACCACGCTCGGCCTGCAGCTCTCGCCGGAACAGGTCGCCTTGCCGGATGTCGATTTCAAGCGCGCGCAGATCCTGCAATATGACGGCAAGCCACTTGCCCAGATCGCCTATCTCGACCCGGAGACCGGCCCCATGGCGCTCTGCATCGTCGCCTCCGGTGCCGGTCCCAAGGCGCCCGATATAGAGGGCCGCAAGGGCATGAATGTCGTCTACTGGTCGAGCGCCACCCACGCCTTCATGCTCATCGGCCACGCGCCCGTCGACCGGATGACCGAGATTGCCGACGCGGTACGAAGCAAGATTTCCGTCTAGGCATGACGAGAGGGGCCATGCCCCGATCCGTCAGTTCACGGCGCTCGCAAGCCGAAAGCCTGCCTGCGACATGCTTCCGGCTGCGGCCGGCGGCTCGGCATTCACCTGGATGATGCCGGATGCTTTCGGCTTGAAGGCCGGGTGAGGCGCCTTCGCGGGCAGAGGCGCGCTCGCCGCCTTGCCTGGCGAGCAATTGCCTGACGTGCTGCTCTCGACATGCGGCTTGCCGTTACCGGTGCTGAAGTAGCGGAGGCTGCGCGTGCACACGCCGTCGCCGGATATGGTCGAGACCATCGAATAGCCCTGCACGCCGGCAGGAAGCCCGGTGATCGTTACCGGATCGCGAGGCGGGGCCTGCATCATCATGTCGGCCTGCTGCAGCATGGCGGCAGCCTCGCGATCCATCGCTGCGGATATGCGGTCCAGATCGGCAAAGGGCGCCGCAGGCCAGAACGGATCGAAGAGGCCGGGCGCCGGATCCGGCTCGCCGTCGATACGGATCTGCGGCACCTGGTTGCCGGCATAGCGGATGCGCTCGAGCGAGCCATCGGGCAGGCGCACGACGAGCATATGGGTATCGGTGGATTTATGGGAGACGGTCTGGGCTGCCGAGGGGCCGGCAAAGCCTGCCGCGATAATGACGGCAGCGCCCATGAGAGATGCGATACGACGTTTTTGCACAATGACCTCCTGAAACGGGAAGAACACCATCCAACAGCCCGCCTCGATAAGGGCGGCGGGCGAAATGGATGATCATTGCGGCGGAGGCCGAATTTGTGGCGCGCTGCTGCGGCGTGGCGACGCAGAATGCGGGGTTTGCAAGCAGGTCGCGCAAAAGTGTTTAGCGGTTTTGCGGCAAAGACCTGCGTGGAATGAGAGCAGGTCGCGCAAAAGTGTTTAGCGGTCTTGAGGCAAGGACCCACGTGAGAAAGCGAAGGCGTGCCGACCGATCCGGGGGATCGCGACAGGATTCAGAACGGCTGGGTCTTGTCGGAAACCGGTCTGGCCTGATTGGCAGGCACGAGCCGGTTCAGGCAATTGACATAGGTCGTATACATCTGCTGGAGCCGCGACAGCGGCACCACCCATTTTTCTTCATTTCCCGAAAAATCGAGCTCCATGTCCGGCGTGCCGACAAAGGAGTTCTTGAGGATCTTTTTGATCTGCGCGATACCGGTCTTGCCGTCGGCCGGCAGAATGCGAAGCGTCTTGCCGTCGAAGGCTTCGGCGGCAACCGTCTTGGTGCCGGAATAGCCGACGAGCGTCACCTTGGTCGCAGTACCTGCCGGGATATCCCAGCCGTCTTTTGAGACCAGCCACATGACGTTGTCGAGGCTCTGCCGGAATTCGACCGTCTTTCCAAGCTCGTCGTCCCAGACAAGCCGGCAATAGGACGGCTTCTCGCCGACAAACCCGACCGCCCATTGCCGGGCTTCGCCCATCCATTCCGTCTCGCCCGGCACCGCTTCGCTCCGGGCCGCCACCGGGACGAGAAGTGCCGCCAGCAATATCGCAGAAAAGGTCTTCATGGCTCGAATCGCCTCCAGGAGTTGGGCTGATTCTAGCGGCGGAAAGTTGAGGTTTTGCTACTGGGCGGCCGCCGGCACGCGTTGCCGGCACGCTAAAATGATCCATCTCGCCGCGCGCTCGTTTCGACGACCGGCGGTGCCGATCGCAGCGCGTGCAGAAAATCCTGCGCACTGACGGGCTCGAGAGCGCCGGCAACCTCTCTGAAATACGGCATCGTTTCCCAAAAGCCTCTGTCCCCGACGATATGAAAACGTCGCTGGGCGCGTGTCAGGGCCACGTTCAGCAGGTTGGGCTTCGAAGAAGCCCAGGCGGCAGCGCCGGCATGCTCCCTGTCGGCGCCGAGCACCATGAAGACGGTGTCCCTTTCCTTGCCCTGGAAAGTATGAACAGTCCCGATCCTGTCCTTCAGCCACTTCTTCAGTTGCGGAGGCGAGGTGCGGGAGCCGGCCGCATCGATCCACACAGCCCTTTCCAGCGCCGTCTTCAGCGCATTCTTGATCTCCTTGAACGGGGAAATGACGTAGAGGTCCGGCAGCACCCCGTCCCGGAGGTAGGTCGCGGTCAGGACATCGACGACGAAGTCGATCTGTTCGGGAACACGCTGCCGGCCGACAACCTTGCCCCTGACGTCGATCCAGGCGCTGTCGCCATAAAAGGGCCAAGCGTCACCGGCCGGCTGCCGCTCCTTCAATCCGAATACCATCTTGTCCCGATAGGCGATCCGATTGGCAATGGAGAACATCGGGTCGATGCAGCGGCGATGCACTCGGAGCGGGCTGCCGATCCAAAGCCCGTTGCCATCCTCCGACGGCAAGGCCGTTCCATAGCGGTTTGCCGCGTCGGCAAGTGTTTGCACGGATGCATGGTTGGGCGAATAGGTCTCCGTCCTTGTGTGCGGCGACAGGCGGCAGAGTGACCGAATGAGAGCGCCGGGCAGGGTGAAGACCGGCTCGATCTGCAGGGGGTCACCGATCGCCATCAGGCGGCGTGCGCGCATCAGGGCGCCGACGGCAGCCTGCGGCACGGCTTGACCGGCCTCATCGACGAAGACCCAGCCGATCGAAGCCGGTCCGAGACCGGCGAACTGACGGGCAAGCGAGGCAAACGTCGTCGAAATGACGGGAACGATCATGAAGAGGCTCTGCCATATGGGCAGGACGTCGGCTGCGTCGTCAGGAACATTTCCCGAAAGCAGCTTCGTGATCGCCACGATATTTCCGCCGAAACCTCCGCCCGGCTTGCTGACCTCCGCCAGCCATGCCTCATGCAGTGTCAATGCCTCTTCCAGCAAGGTGGAGCGCAGGTCGGCCAGCCTGTCGGAGTGCCAGAGCCCCTCGATCTGCAAACGGTCGGTTTCCAGATCGTCGAGGTCTACGGGCAGGGCCGGCCCGCCCAACCTCTGCCGCAGCTCTTCGAACCTTGCGGATTTTTCATCCCAGGCTTTCTGTCTGGCGTTCAGGTCCCTTTTGGCCCGCTCGCGCTCCTGCAGAGCCTTCTCCAGGGCGGGCCGGTGCTTACCCGCAAGATCTCGTTCGCAGCCGCCGAGCGTCCGGCGCAGCGCGATCTGCTCCCGGGCATTCGACTTGATATTTTTCCTGTGCTCCTGGTTGTCGCTGCTGGGCAGCATCCTTTTCCACCAGGCCGGCGTCGAACGGTCGAGAAGCCGCTCCTCTTCCCTGAGCCGGGCCAATTCGGCGCGGATGGCAAGGAGTTGAGACTCGGCTGCGGCATACCGATCCTGAGCCAGCAGAACCGCGGCCTCCGCAGTTTCCACGGCCCTACGCGCCGGGCCACAGAAGGCATCGGGGGAAGTCGTGGCGATTTCACCATGGAGATCGGCAAGCTGCCCGTATTCGTCGATCATCGAGCGAACCGCCTCGTCGGCGTCGCGAAAACGACGGCCTGCTTCGGCGAATGTCGGTCCGCGGTAACTGGTCCGCCACTCCCAGATCGTCTGCGGCATGTCCGGGCCGGACCAGCCGGGCTTCGCCTTGTCCTTGTCTTTGGCCGGCATGAAGGCGAAGCGCTCCTTGAACGCGCGCCGGTTCCCGCTCTTTCCGAGCGCGCAGGCGATCAGTCCCCATGGGCGGGTTTCATCGTCAAGGGCGGTGAAACTGCCATTGTCTTTCTGTGCGGCGATCTTGTGGGCAACGGTCTGCAAATAGCCGAACGACTTGCCTTTCGTGATCGAGCTTTGCTTCGGAAGGTCGCGCGATATGTTCTCGACCGCCGTGTTGTTGGAGGAGGCAACGACCATTTCGAAGCCGGTAAGGCTGGTATCCAGGTTCGATATCGACGCCTCGCTGCCATCCCTGAAACGGATCTTTCGCGATGCGTCGTCAAAGGCATCCCGCGCCGTTCTCAAAGCGGCGAGGGCGCGCGCCCGCCGCACGATATTGTCCGCGAATATGTCGCGCAGCAGCGTCGTTTTGCCGGTTCCAGGAGGGCCGTTGACCGAAAACAGCCCCGTGTCCGAGAGGGTTTCCAGGGCGGTATTGATTGCGAATTGCTGCATCAGGCTCATGGCATGATGGGTTTCCGCGAGCCAGCGTCCGGTATTGAGGTTCCGCGGATGCAGCGACCGGATGAGGGCGCGGCGGCCCGCTTCCGTGTAGAGGTCGATCCGGGCACCGGGCGCAAGCGGCGTCAAGTATCGCCTCAGCGGTTCGGGCACGGCGCCGCTGCGAACGCAGTCCATCGCCCGCTCGATATCCTCGATGAAGAAACTGTTCAAAATCCCGATTTCCTGGTCGGGCGTGATGTCTTCTTCGTCATGGTCGTCGTCGCCGGCCGCGCCGTGCTCCGGCGGCGCAGGCAGGAGCTTTACCGTCGGTTTCGACGGCTTGTCCCTATAGCGGATTTCGACAAGCGCGATCGGCTTGCCGCTATCGGGCACGAAGCCGGCCCATTCGCACAGCAAAGCATGAAGGGCAAGGATCTCAGCCGGCGCGAGCGGCTGGTTGTCGCCTTCCTCGGAAGGCTGATGGGACAGGCGGCGCTGGGCCTGGAAATTTCCAAGCAATTCCTGCAGGCGCTTTTTGCCGTCGGCGAATGCTTCCGAACTGAGGGCCGCAAGCCCATGTTCGCGGATTTGCCCAAGTGCCCAGGGCAGAGTCGAGATGGAAAACGTCTGGAAAATCGGATTGCCGTGCGGATCGAGCTCCAGGCTTGCAAAGCAGGTGTCTCCATCCAGGTCGCCTCGCTCCGCATCCTCGAAGTCCGCCATGCCGCCGGCAGGGCTGGCAAAGTTCCTGCTGGCCCTCGTCGTCTCCGATTTGCTGAAAACGCCAAGGAAAAGCGTAAGCCCGGTGATCTCCTTGTGCTCGGGGACGACAGGCCGTCGCACGGCGGCACTGTCATCCTCGAGCGTTTCGGCATGCAGCCAAAACGCCGTCCTGTTTTCATCGCCCGCCGCCCGCCTGGAGAGATCGTAAGGGATGAAGAATTCGATCTTGTGCCAGAGGTCCAGGATCGCCAGCAGCCGCTCGCCTTCGCTACCTGTAGGAATCTGCATGGCGTCTCTCTGAGCGGATATATTCGCTAGGTTTTCTATCAACGATGACCCGTCCGGAAAAGCCGGCAATGTTGCGGCCTCGGCGTCAGGATCCGGCGAATAGTATCAGCAAGAGAGTTGAGGAGTTGGCTGGGGAGGCTGGAGCCGGACAGGCGTTCCTGAATCCCATTTACTTTCAATGTGTTGTTCGATGTCGCGTCAACAATGTGGGGGTGTTTTGTGGGGGTGTCAACAATTAGGTTTCTCGAAGGAAATCGCAAGTCGCCAGCGTGGCTCTGGCCACCTCTTCTATGAAGGCATCCAACCTGATTCCGCTCTGTCGTACCCGTTCCGCCCATTCTTTCGACAGCCGTCGATAATCGGCGTTATGCTCCCTCCGCCATCCGGTGTCTTTTCTGGATGCCGCAATTGACTCCGTTAGGAAGATTCTGTCGAGTGCTAGGTCCTCGAACCGCCCGTGATGATGGATTCCGTTCCTCGCGCGAATCTCTGAATCGAAGGCACGCTCGAACTGCTTGATGAAGGGGCCCACCTCTATCTTGTATTGCGGCGCGGCGACCTTCAGAGCGTTGAAGTGCTTCTTCAATCTCTCTTTCATTTCGTAGAATCTGCTGAAATACATTTCACATATATTCGTGAGATGGTCAAATTTACTTACTTCATTGTTTCGGAAAGGGTGGTTACGAAAGTAATACTCGGTTTGCTTCAGGACATTTAATGTCTGATATACTCCAAGATACGTCATGATGACATCATGCTGGATCTCGATTTCATTTGGAAATGCGAAGTCTCCGGGAGACTCTCTAGTAAAAAATGGGTCGTCATAATATAGGGTATGATTAAATCGTTTGCGGCGATGTTCTTTCCAGCCGGGATGTTGTTCAAGGGTTCCCATCCACTTGCCAATGGCCTTGGACATCAGAATTACAGACGTGTCGCTCATCCGAAAGCACCTGTTGATTCGCGTTCCGGATAGCATCGCACCTATCGGCGCTTGACGCATTCGCGCCGACGACTGATCATAGAAAAACCGCCGTCAACGGGCTCGCAACCCTCGGGCGGTTTTTCTTGGAGAATGTTCTCAAATGTTGAACGACATTGCCGACATTGTAAAGTCACCGTTGACGGCTGAGTGACCGCCCGGCTGGGTTATATCCCGGCCGCGAACGAACCGAACCTTCTTTTTAAGAATCAAATTGTTGACAACGCTCCTCAGAGTACGGCGGCGGCAACTTTTCGCTTCAACTACGGCGCTTTCGGAGCCCGGGAGCATCTCGAAAATCTCCATCCTTACAACGGTCGTCCCGGCGGCATCCGGAACGGAGTCATCAGCTTCGCGCAGCGCGTGCGCGATGGCAGCGGCAAGCCGTGGCGAGAATGGACTGCCCGCGCTGGCTCCTGTGCGGTTGATGAGGCTGAACGCCTGCTTCGTCAGGACAATCGTGCCGACCTTTACGTGTCGCAGGCAGCATTCGGTAGATGGCGATCGATTTCCGATCTGACGGCACTCGGTGCCTGCTATGCCGACCTAGACTATCACAACGTGCCAAGGTGGCGGGGCAAGGCTCCGGCTGACGTTGCGGGGGCAGTTCTCGGTCATCTGGAAGAGGCCATGTTGCCGCATCCCTCCTATAATGGCGGCATCGTTTTCAAGGGGGCGACGACCTCGATAAACGCAGGCTGTGGTGTCGAAGCCGGACCGCCTGTGAGTTCGCTCAGGTCACGATCGGCGAGGACATGCCGTTCCGCGACGTCAAAGAGAGCTTCTGCCCGGCCGCTGAAATAGGCCTTCATGGCCTTTTCCTCGTTGAGCGGGTGGGAACTGATTTCGAAGAGGTGCATCAACCTTCGAATGCCCTCTTTGAAGCCGCGCGAGTTCGCCTCTTGGAGAAGTTCGAGGCAGTTCGAGTTGATCGCAAAGACGTGGGAGGCGGGAACCCCGTTTTGCCTGAGGTAGGCTAAGCCGCGGCAATTGTCCTTGAGCGTCAAGTGATGGGTGATGCCGAACATACCGAGCAATCGATAGGCCCATCCATTTTCCAGATCCATTTCCAGCTCTGAAATGTCGGCGGGACGGCCATAGCGCCGCGCCACGATCGAGACATCTTCCAGATGCATGAGCATCATGTCTCGTTCGTGTTCGCAAAGCTTTTGGAGTTGCGCCTTGGACATGGGTTCCTTCTGCTTCAACTTCAGTTCGGCGACTAGCAAGTTCAGCTTGCGGCCGATCGCCTGCGCTTTCTTATGATCAGAACAGTGAAGGCTCAATGAAAGCCGGCTGCCTGGTTGGCATTGCCCGAAGGCGCTTGGGACGCGTGCACGCCAATAGAAGATATTGCCGCGGCGGGTAAGATTCTCGACGTCGTGGCGGACCGCCATGAGGTTGTTGCCCTTGCCTGCCACCGGCGACGCCACTGCGCATATTCCGCGTGGGCATCACCTGTGGGCACCAGTTCTGGGCATCAGGTCGCCAATGATGCCAAAACGATATCCGGCACGACTGGAAAATAAAGGAATTAAGGGCTTTTAGGGAGAATTGGCTGGGGAACCTGGATTCGAACCAAGATCGACGGAGTCAGAGTCCGCTGTTCTACCATTGAACTATTCCCCAGCAGCTGCGAACCGCACCGGTTCGGCTGGTGTGCGGCGCTTATAAACAAAAGCGGGCGGAATGCAAATACCCGTTTTGAAAAAATTCCATCCTGCCAATCCGGGTGAAAATTGAACGGCTAAAATCCGGAATCAAAAAGAATTTGGTGATTTCGTCGCTCGCTGATATTCTCGCGCCAACGCAAAAATCGAATGAGCGCCTGCTGCATACCTTTCCGGACTTGCGCGGCGCGGTGGAAAACGAACGTGGAAGACCCCGAGGGCGGCGCAAAGCCGCAATTTGACGGGGCGTCGGCGGCAGGGCGCAGGGACGGCAAGAAGTCCAGGCGCCGCAAGGGCAAGCGCGGCGGGCAATCCCGCAGCGCCGCTCATCCCGCTTCGCATGATCTTGCCGGCCATGCCGGCGAGGCTGCGCGCCCGAAGGACGATCCGGAAAGCCCGGCCCGTAAGCGCAAGCGCCGCCGTCGCGGTGGGCGTGGCGCATCTCAATCCGATAGTTCCGCCCAGTCGCAGCCTGTGGTTCAGGCCGCCGGTCACAGCCATGCTCCGCGCCCGGAGGGTGATTCGTCCTCCAGCCGCCGCAACCGGCGCAAACATCGCAGCAAGCGCGGCCTGCAGGGCCGGCCGCTGGCTCCGGTGCAGGCGCCGCCGTCCGCGCGGCCGGAGCAGCGCGCCGAAGCCCCTTCGCGCGCTCTGCTCCGCGAGGGGCAGGATGCCGATGCGGGCCATCGCCGAAACCGCCAGCCGGGTCATGACGAGGAGCGGGCCGCCGGCGATCATCCCTGGCCGGACGAACTTTATGCCGCGCTCGATCTCGGCACCAACAATTGCCGCCTGCTGATCGCCCAGCCGACGCGCCCCGGCCAGTTTCGCGTCGTCGATGCCTTCTCGCGCATCGTGCGTCTCGGCGAGGGGCTTGCCGCCAGCGGCAGGCTGTCCGACGAGGCGATGGAGCGCGCGATCGATGCGCTTCGCATCTGCGCCTCCAAGCTTCGCAACCGCGAAATCCGCCGCATGCGGCTGATCGCCACCGAAGCCTGCCGGCAGGCGGCCAATGGCGAGGAATTCCTGCAGCGGGTCGTGACCGAGACCGGGCTGGAACTGGAAATCATCGACCGGGAGACCGAGGCGCGGCTGGCCGTTTCCGGCTGCTCGTCGCTGGTCGGGCGCGAGGCGCGCTCTGTCGTGCTGTTCGATATCGGCGGCGGCTCCTCGGAAATCGCCGTCATCCGTATCGGCGACAACCGCTTCGCCCGCCTCGCCAACCACATCACCCACTGGACCTCGCTTCCCGTCGGCGTGGTCACGCTGTCGGAACGCCATGGCGGCCGCGATGTGACACCCGATGTTTTCGAGGGCATGGTGCGCGAAGTCGCCGGCATGCTGTCGGCGTTCGATTGCCCGGAAATCGAAATTGCCGAGGATGGCGATTTCCATCTGATCGGCACCTCGGGCACGGTGACGACGCTTGCCGGCGTGCATCTTGACCTGCCGCGTTACGATCGCCGCAAGGTCGACGGCATATGGCTGTCGGATGACGAGGTCTCCGCCATGCAGGCGAAGCTTCTTTCCTGGAATTTCGAAAGCCGCGCCGCCAATCCCTGTATCGGGCCGGACCGCGCCGATCTGGTTCTGGCCGGCTGCGCCATTCTGGAGGCGATCCGCCGCCGCTGGCCGAGCCCGCGCATGCGGGTTGCCGATCGCGGCTTGAGGGAAGGGCTGCTCACCGACATGATGGCCGATGACGGCGTCTGGCGGCGGCACCGCAGCCGCCGCGGCCAGCGGGGTAACAAGGGGTAGGCATGACCAAGGCACCGATCGGCCGCAAGCTCGGCCAACGCGTCAAGAAGAAGAAGCTGAAGGCTTCCTCCCGCCAGTGGCTGCAGCGCCATATCAACGATCCCTATGTGCAGCGCGCGCAGCTCGAAGGCTATCGCGCCCGCGCGGCTTTCAAGCTGCTGGAGATCGACGAGAAATACAACATCCTGAAGGGCGCCAAGCGCATCATCGATCTGGGCGCCGCGCCCGGCAGCTGGTCGCAGATCGCCGCCAAGGTGACGGGGTCGACGGACGAGGATATCCGCGTGGCCGCGATCGACTTTCTGGAAATGGCGCAGCTTCCGGGCGTGAAGATCCTCCAGCTCGACTTTCTCGATCCTACCGCACCCGAAAAGCTGATGGAGGCCGTCGGCGGCACGCCCGATCTGGTGATTTCCGATATGGCCGCCCCCACGACCGGCCACCACCGCACAGACCATCTGCGCACCATGCATCTTTGCGAGGTCGCCGCCCATTTCGCGATCGAGGTGCTGGGCGAGGGCGGGCATTTCCTCGCCAAGACCTTTCAGGGTGGCACCGAGCGCGATCTGCTCGCCATGCTGAAACAGCATTTCCGCCAGGTCGTGCATGTCAAGCCGGCCTCTTCGCGCGCCGAATCGGTGGAGATGTTCCTGCTGGCGAAAGGCTTCAAGGGCCGCAAGGCCGAAGCGGCGCCCGAGAGCGCCTGATCTGTTCGCAAGGCAGAAGAGCGGCCTTTATTTGACCGGTTGCTGCTCGGCATTGATCGCCGGCGGCACCTGCTTGGCGCGGTGGCCGGAAACGGAGGCCCCGGCATCCTTGGCCATGCGCACAAAGGGGATGGTGGCAAGCACCGTCAGGCCGGCAATGACGAAGAAGGCGATGTGGAAATCGACGATCTGCAGCTCGGCGCCGCGCAGATAGATCGACGTTTCCAGGATCGACGCGGCAACGGCAACGCCGAGCGCGAGGCTCACCTGCTGCATGACGGAGGCCATGGAGGTCGCCTGGCTTGCCTGCGCATCGTCGATATCGGCAAAGGCCAGCGCGTTGACGCCGGTGAACATGAAGGAGCGCGAGAAGCCGCCGAGCAGCAGCACGCCGATGATGAGCAGATGCGGCGTGTCCGGCGTGAAGAGGCCGGTAACGGCTGTGACGACCGTCGTCACCGCGCCGGCGCACAGAAGCGTGGTGCGGAAGCCGATCGCCTTGTAGACGCGGCGCGCGATGAACTTTGTGGTAATGGCGCCGATCGCGCCGGAAAAGGTGATCAGGCCGGACTGGAAGGGCGTCAGCCCGAAGCCGAGCTGCAGCATCAGCGGCGTCAGGAAAGGCATGGCGCCGACGCAGATGCGAAACAGCGTGCCGCCGCTGGTCGAGGCGCGGAAGGTCGAATTCTTGAACAGGTTCAGGTCGAGGATCGGTGTCGGGTAGCGCCTGGCATGGCGCACGTAAAGCACGCCGCAGATGATGCCGATGGCCGTGGCCGAGATGCCGATGATCGGCGGCAGCGCCGGAAGGCTGACGACCGACAGGCCGAAGACGACGCCGGCAGCGGCAAGGCTGGTCAGGATGAAACCGTTGAAATCGAGCTTCGGCGGCGCCGTCGCCTCGATTTCCGGCAGGAAGATGGTCGCCAGCCACACGCCGATGACGCCGACCGGCACGTTGATCAGGAAGATCCAGTGCCAGCTGAAATAGGTGGTGATGAAGCCGCCGAGCGGCGGGCCGGCAAGCGGGCCGACAAGGGCGGGAATCGTCAAGAGCGCCATGGCCGAAACCAGTTCGCTCTTCTGCGTGGTGCGCACCAGCACGAGGCGCCCGACCGGCGTCATCATCGCGCCGCCCATGCCCTGCAGGAAGCGCGCGAAGACGAATTCGACAAGGCTGGAGGAGAAGGCACAGAAGATGGAGCCGACGACGAAGACGCAGATCGCCACGCGGAAGATTTTCTTGGCGCCGAAACGGTCCGCCATCCAGCCGCTGATGGGAATGAACACCGCCAGCGCCACCATATAGGACGTGAGCGCCAGTTTCAGGGTGATCGGCCCGACGTGCAGATCGGCCGCGATTGCCGGCAGGGCCGTCGAGATCACGGTCGAATCCATCTGTTCCATGAAAAGGGCAACAGCAAGGATCAGGGGGACAATGCGGTTCATAGGCGATTGCCTTGATGGGGGCGGAAAGGGCGCGGAAGGCCCGTGCTGTGTAGTCCCAGTTGTCGGCTGTGCCAATCCCCCAATCGGGTTCCATTACAAGTTTGGATCACGACTGCGTGAGACGGCTTGCTCGACACTTTCGCCTCTCATGATTGACATATGCTTACCTGGCCGGGGCCAGAAATCGGCCGAATCCTATCGGTGGGCGTGCGGCGACGCACCGCACAGCGTCGAGCATGGATATGCCGTTCGTTTCCTCGAGAAGCAGGGGACCGGTTATCGCTTCGTGCCGAAGGCCTGTCAGTTCGGTATTTGAACCAGACATGTCGCGCAAAACTGCGCAGCGGTTTTGCGGCAACGATATGCGGCACGTTCAATCTGCATAGCTGCCATACCGAGCCCGGCGGCCAGCCGGGCTATTTTGCTATTTCCTTCCTGTCATAGACGTGTTACCAGCCCTCGCCAACTTCCATAAACTCATGCACACCGCCGGTGCGGACGATTCGTACCGGGTGGGGCGCATTTTTCTTTCTTGAAGGAATTTGGCCATGGCTCGCATCATAGAAACGCCGACCGGACTGGACGCACTCACCTTCGACGACGTGCTGCTGCAACCCGGTCATTCCGAAGTCCTCCCCGGCCAGACGAGTGTCGCAACCCGCATCGCCCCCGACTTCGAACTGAATATCCCGATCATCTCGGCCGCGATGGATACCGTCACCGAAGGCCGGCTGGCGATCGCCATGGCCCAGGCCGGCGGCCTCGGCGTCATCCACAAGAACCTGACGCCGGCCGAACAGGCCGAGCAGGTTCGCCAGGTCAAGAAGTTCGAAAGCGGCATGGTCGTCAATCCCGTGACGATCGGCCCGGACGCCACCCTTGCCGATGCGCTGGCGCTGATGAAGATGCACGGCATATCCGGCATCCCGGTCGTCGAGAAGTCCGGCCGCCTCGTCGGCATCCTGACCAATCGCGACGTGCGCTTTGCTTCCGATCCCAAGCAGAAGATCTACGAACTCATGACCCGCGAAAATCTCGTGACGGTCAAGGAAAGCGTCGATCAGCAGGAGGCCAAGCGGCTGCTGCACGCCCACCGCATCGAGAAGCTGCTGGTGGTGGACGGCGAAGGCCGTTGCGTCGGTCTCATCACCGTCAAGGACATCGAAAAGGCGCAGCTGAACCCGAACGCCTCCAAGGATGCGCAGGGCCGCCTGCGGGCCGCCGCTGCCGTCGGCGTCGGTGAGGATGGTTTCGAGCGTGCCGAGCGTCTGATCGATGCCGGCGTCGACCTGCTCGTCGTCGATACCGCCCACGGTCATTCGGCCCGCGTTCTTGAAGCGGTCGGCCGCGTCAAGAAGCTTTCCAATTCCGTTCGCATCATGGCCGGCAATGTCGCGACCTATGACGGCACCAAGGCGCTGATCGATGCCGGCGCCGACGCCGTCAAGGTCGGTATCGGACCGGGCTCGATCTGCACGACGCGCGTCGTTGCCGGCGTCGGCGTTCCCCAGCTTGCCGCCATCATGTCGGCAGTCGAGGCCGCGAAGGCGCAGGACATTCCTGTCATCGCCGATGGCGGCATCAAGTTCTCGGGCGACGTGGCCAAGGCCATCGCTTCGGGCGCCTCCGCCGTCATGGTCGGCTCGCTGCTTGCCGGCACGGACGAAAGCCCGGGTGAGGTCTATCTCTACCAGGGCCGCTCCTTCAAGGCCTATCGCGGCATGGGCTCCGTCGGCGCCATGGCGCGCGGCTCGGCGGACCGCTACTTCCAGGCGGAAGTGCGCGACACGCTGAAGCTGGTGCCGGAAGGCATCGAAGGCCAGGTTCCCTACAAGGGTCCGGTTTCCGGCGTGCTGCATCAGCTCGCCGGCGGCCTCAAGGCGGCCATGGGCTATGTCGGCGGCAAGGACATCAAGGAGTTCCAGGAGCGCGCCACCTTCGTGCGCATCTCCAGCGCCGGCCTGCGCGAAAGCCATCCGCATGACGTGACGATCACCCGCGAAAGCCCGAACTATCCGGGCGTCGGCGTCTGACCATGAAGGCGGGCAGCGCAATTCCGTTGTGGATCATCGCGCTGCTCGCCGCCCTCTGCCTCGTCGTCCTCGGCTGGACGACCTTCGGCTTCACCATGCCCTTCGAGCATGAGACGGGCCAGGCGGTACTCGACACCTATTTCGCCGGTTACGACGAATCCGCCGTCTTCGATATGCAGGCACTGCTCGATCAGAACGAAACGGCCAGCCGCATTCTCCGGGCCATGTATTTCGGTCCGGAACTCGTCTTTCCCGCCCTTTTGACGGCACTTCTGTTTCTGATTTTCCTGCGGCTCGGGCCGATCGAGACATGGCGCGGCCGCCAGGCGCCCCGCCTGCTCGGGCGCATCACCTATCTCCTGCCTTTCATCTACGGCTTTGCGGATTACAGCGAAAACATCTCGAGCCTCCTTGCCTTCAGCGACAGCGGCGCTGCAGGCATTGCGGCGCAAATCCTGCCGTGGATGACCAAGCTGAAATTCGCAAGCCTTGCCGTCTGCGCCATTCTGATCGTGCGCGGCGCGCTTCTTGGCGGTTCGCGCGAAGGCTGATCGGTTGCTGCATTTTCCTTTTGCGCAATTGCCGGCGCAGGGCCTGGCTCTGCTGCGGCCAGCGCCACGCCGGCTGCGAGAGCCGTGCCGCAAGGAAATCCCCGCCTGCGAACATTCGAGCTTCATCGCCGGCGCCGAAATCTTCGCCGCTGGTGGCATCGCCGCAGGCCGCCTTGGCTCTGGCATCGGTCCGGTCTTTCCGCTACTGCTCCCCGCTGTCGCCGAAGGAGAGGAATGATCGATGACCGGCTATGAGATGTTCTGGCCTCTGCTTGCCCATGTCCTGCTGGTCTATCTCCTTTACGGCCTGCTCGGCCTGCGCCGCGGCAAGGACGTCCGCGAGGGGCGGATGCAGAAATCCGGTTACCGCGAAAACCGCGACGAGCCGGTCGAGAGTCTCTTCGTCAAGAACAGCCTGGCCAACCAGTTCGAGCTGCCGGTGCTTTTCTATGCCTGCAGCATTCTTCTTTATATTACCGAGGCCGATAATCTCGTCGCCGTCCTGCTCGCCTGGCTGTTCGTCGCTCTGCGCTATGCGCATGCCTATGTGCATGTCACCAGCAACGACCTGCGTTACCGCAGCCCGCTTTTCGCCGCCGGTTTCGTCGTGCTCGCCGCCATGTGGGCCTGGCTTGCCGGCTGGATGCTGTTCTCCTGATCCGAACGCGTCCGGTAACGGAGTTTTGTTCCTGCGTTATCGGCCGCTGACCTATGTTCTCCCATGCCGATTGGGCATGGGGTAGGGAACAGAGGAGGTCTGTCATGGAAAAGCCCGTCATTACGCAGGCGATGATCAACGCCTATGATGAATATACGCATCTGACGCTCGATCGCCGCAGTTTCATGGACAAGCTCACCAAGCTTGCCGGTTCGGCAACCGCGGCTGCGGCAATCGCGCCGCTGCTTGCCGCCAACAAGGCCGCCGCCGAGGTCGTCGCCGAAAACGACGATCGTCTGACCGGGCAGGATATTACCTACCCCGGCAGCGGCGGGGACATGAAAGGCTATCTGGTGCAGCCGAAGGACGCGTCCGGCAAGCTCGGCGCCGTCATCGTTATCCATGAAAACCGCGGCCTCAACCCGCATATCCGCGATGTCGCCCGCCGGATGGCGCTTGAAGGCTTCGTGGCGCTTGCTCCCGATTTCCTGTCGCCGCAGGGCGGCACGCCTCAGAATGAGGATCAGGCGCGCGAAATGTTCAGCAAGCTCGATGCGGCCACGGTTGCCGCCAATGGCGAGGCGACGGTCGCCTACCTTTCCAAACTCGATGCGGCCAACGGCAATGTCGGCGCGATCGGCTTCTGCTGGGGCGGCGGTGCGGTCAACAATCTCGCCACCAAGTCGCCGGAACTGAAAGCGGGCGTTGCCTATTACGGCGCCCAGCCGCCGGCTGCGGAGGTCCCCAATATCAAGGCGGCGCTCTTGCTCCACTATGCCGGCCTCGACGACCGCATCAATGCCGGCATCGATGCCTTCCGGAAGGCGCTGGAGGAGAATGGTAAAAAATTCGAGATCTACGTCTACGACGGCGTCAACCACGCCTTCAACAACGATACGTCGGCTGCCCGTTACGACAAGGCGGCAGCCGAACTCGCCTGGAGCCGCACGGTCGCGTTTCTGAAACAGAACCTTGCCTGAGCCGGGCTTTCGCCCTGCGCAGCAAGGCGGCGGACCCGGCCGACAGGTGCCGGGCCGCCTTGCTGAACAAAGTGCTAAGAGCAGTTTTCACACAGACCAAAACGGGGTGTAACGCCCCGTTTTCCATGGGCTCTTGCCATTGCCTAAAATCCGACCATTTCCATTTACGACGGATGAAGACCTGCATGTCATATCGGCCCGACGCGCCGGTATGACACACTGCCTCCGTCGCTCAATAACAAGACAGATGGGAACCACATGGGCGCGGACATTTCGGATCGCATTGCTCTTCGCAGGAAGCCGAAACAGGAGCGGAGCATCCAGCGGCTGGATCTGATCCTCAACGCCGCCGCCGCCATCATCGCGGAAAAGGGCGTCAGCGCCATGCGGATGACCGAGCTTGCGGTCGCCGCAAAAGTTCCGATCGGTTCGGTCTATCAATATTTCCCGGAGAAGGCGGCAATCGTCAAAGCGCTGTTCGACCGTCATGCCCAGGCGATCCAGCAGAAGACGGCGGAAATGTTCGCCGACGTCCAGTCCTTCGACGAAGCGCTCGACCTGATCTCCGCAATGATCGACTGGTACTATGCCGAATACCGCAACGATGCCGCCTATCTCGGCGTCTGGATGGGCACGGAGACGGATCAGGATCTCCTGCGCCTGAATATCGAGCACAGCGGCCATGTCGCCGAGATATTCCAGGAAGCCGTGCGCCGCCTGGCGCCGGAATTCTGCGACGAACAAATGAAAGCGCGCACCTACCTGTTCAGTCACCTGATCGGTGCGGCCGTCCGTCTTGCGGTATTGAGCGAAAACGGCTTCGGCGAGAATATTCTCAAGGAATGGAAGCGCGTGATCCGCGCTTCCCTCTTTGCTCCAACGTCCGTTTCGGCGGCTTGAACGCGCCTACCAGCTCGGCATCATGCTCGCCGCAGCCTTGAGCCGCGGATAGTGGCGGGCGTAACCCGTCTTCATATCGTGCTCCAGCCCGTCCTCGATGACGGTCGGCGTGATATTGTCGAGGCAGGCGGTGATGTGTGCCGTAATCGCATTCATCAGCGACAGGGAAACGCCGGGCCGCTTCATGATGCCGATCTGGACCGGCGGCAGCGCCGGGAAACCGTCTGCCTGGCTCAAGACCTTCATGCCCGTGCGCAGCGCCGATTCCGGCATGACCGAAACCGCCATGCCGGCAAGTACGGCCGAGGCGACCACGGTGCAGGACCAGCTCGTGAACAGGACCTGATACTCGCGGCCGACCGCATCGAGCGCGGAGCAGGCAAGCTGGCGCCACTGGCAGTCGCGGCGGCCGACGGCCAGCGGCACCGGAGCGTCGTCCCGGATCGGATGGTTGGCGGAACTGACCCAGCAGAGCGGCTCCGTGCGCACCACATCCGAGATGCGCTCGCGCGGATTGTGCGTCACAAGCGCGATATCGAGCTCGCCCTTGTGCATGCGTTCGGCCAGATCCACCGAAGGCTCGCAGACGATATAGAGCTCGACGTTCGGATGCGTCTTGGCAAAGCGCCCGATGATCTCGGGCATATAACGATCGGCGTAATCGTCTGGCGTGCCGATGCGCAGCGTGCCTTCCAGCCGGTTGTCATCGAAGGCGGCAATCGCCTCGTTGTTCAGGCGGATGATGCGGCGCGCATAGTTGAGCAGCTTCTCGCCCTCCACCGTCAGCCGGTTGCCGCGGCCGTCCTTGATGAAGAGCTGCTTGCCGATGCGTTCTTCCAGCCGCCGCATCTGCATGGAGACGGCGGACTGTGTCTTGTAGACCTTGTCGGCGGCCTTGGTGAAGCTGCCGGAGTCCACGATTGCGATGAAGGTCTGCAACTGGTCGATATCAAGAGGCGCCGACATGATCTTGTCCATCCATAAAGATCGCTGATGCTAATCATTAGAAACATTCGTTGGACTGATCAATACTCCTTTGGCATCTTCGGGATGCAAATCAAGCAAAGTGAAGGACAGACACCCTGCCTGTCCGCCCTGTGACCGGCTTGACCCTTCCTGCACGACCTCGCAGGCGGGGTGGGCCGTTCTGCGCCCGAAGAAAGGAGAGTTCGATGCGCACTCATGAACAGACAGTAGAACTCGACTGCGGCAAGCTCGCCCCGACGTTCACCCAGCGTCTCATGGCCGCTTTCGCGCCGCTGGCAACCGCTCTTCGCATTCTGCGCAATCGCTCGCAGGTGAACGGGCTGCACGAGCTCGATGATTATCAGTTGCGCGATATCGGCCTGACGCGGGCCGACGTCACCTCCGCATTCCTGGCTTCGACCTTCTTTGAAGATCCGTCGGAGCATCTGACGCAGGCGGCCAAGCGCCGCTGGCGTATTGCGCTCACGCGCCCCTACCGGGGCTGAGCGCACGCGTTTCCCCGCAGGGTGATAGCCAATAGCCCTGCCGCTTGACCCGGTGATCGGCTTTCCCAGCCATCTCCGGGTTTTTTTATTTCCTGGCCGTGGAAGAGGGGGCTTCGGGGGAGGGCGTGGATTTCGGCCGGTAGGCCTCGAAAATCGCTTCGAGGCTCTTCTGATAGCCCTTCTGCACTTCGAGACCGCTGTCGAACATCGTATTCAGCATCTGCGTATAACTGTCGTTTTCGGCCTTGCGCTCTTCCTTCGGCGGCTCGGCAGCCTTGGCCGCGGGCTGTTGAAGGTTTGCCATCATGTCCTGGAATGCCCTGGCGAAGGGATTGTCGAGGAAGGGATTGGCCGGCTGAGGCTGCGGCTCCGGCTTCGGCACGCTGAACATCAGCTGCATGGCCTGCGTGAACGGATTGTCGAATATGCTGGGTTCGGGTGCCGCCTTCGGCTTCGGCGCAAAACCGGTGCTCTCCAGCCATTTCTGGATCGTCTCGCCCATGGCGGTATTGACGAACGGGTTGACCGGCGAGGCCATCTGTCCCGTCGACTGCTTGAAAAGCCCGCCCATCAGCGTGCCGGCCATGACCGGCAGCATCTGCTTGTAGATCTCCTGGCCGATGCCGGTCATCTGCGCGGCCTGCGCGGCGACGGCGCGCGAGACCTCCTTGGAACCGAAGACCTGGGAAAGAATGGTGTTGCCGTCGGAAATGCCCTCGGGCGTGAAGGCCTTGCTCATGTCCTCGAAATATTTGGCATAATTGCCGGAGGCCACCGCCTGCATCAGGCCCGCGAAATCGTAAGGGTTGGCCGTGCTGCGCTTGAGGCCGGCGGAAAAAGCCGGCATCAGTGCCGCCATCGCCTTCGTCGCCTGTTCCTGGGCGAGGTTGAACTGTTTGGCGATGGCATCCATCGCCGCCCCGTTCTGCGCCTGCATCATCATGTCGAAAAGCGGCAGCATAAGAGTCCCTTTCCCGAGTCGTGGCGCATGTTCGCGCCACTATAGCTCGAAAAGGCAATGCGCAAACGGCTTTTTGGAAAGGGCCTGTTGCCTCTTAATATTGATATTCCTGGAAAACCGGCTCGACCGAGCCGTTCCAGCGGCCGTGATAGAGCGCCAGCAGATCCTCGGCAAGCGTCGCCTTCTTGGCGAGAACCTCGTCGAGCGGCGCCAGGAAGACGCTCTCGTCGATACCCTCGCCGTTCAGCCTGTTGCGCGCCTTGAGGCCGGCGCGGGAAATATTGACGACCTCGCGCGCCGTCTCGATCAGCTGGTGGCCGCGGAAGCTGGCTTTCAGGCCTTCTTCCGGCACGGCGTTGCGCAGCGCGTTGACCTCGCCGAAACGCCAGTCCTTCGTCAGCAAATCGGCCGCTTCGAGGGCGTCGTCGTCATAGAGCAGGCCGACCCAGAAGGCCGGCAGCGCACAGATGCGCCGCCACGGACCGCCGTCCGCACCGCGCATTTCCAGGAAGCGTTTCAGGCGCACATCCGGGAAGAGCGTCGAAAGATGGTTCGTCCAGTCGCCCATCGTCGGCTCGTAAGCGGCGATCTCGCCCTTCAGCGCGCCGTTCATGAATTGCCGGAAAGTGACATGGGTCGCCTTGTGATAGTGGCCGTCGCGCATGACGAAATACATGGGCACGTCGAGCGCCCATTCGGCATAGTCCTTGAAGCCGAAATCGTCCCGGAAGGTGAAGTCCAGGAGGCCGCTGCGCTGGTTGTCCACGTCGCGCCAGACATCGCCGCGCCAGGAGAACATGCCGTTCGGCCTGCCTTCGGTGAAGGGAGAGGACGCGAAAAGCGCTGTTGCCAGCGACTGCAGTTTCATCGAGACGCGCATCTTGCGGCGCATGTCGTCTTCCGAGGAGAAATCGAGATTCACCTGGATCGTGCAGGTGCGGTACATCATGTCGAGGCCGCGTGTGCCGACCTCGGGCATGTAGTTGGTCATGATCTCGTAGCGGGATTTCGGCATATGCGGGGTCTCCGCATAGGTCCATTTCGGGCTGCCGCCGATGCCGAGGAAGCCGATGCCCATCGGCTCGGCGATCTCGCGCACCTGCGCCAGATGCAGGTTGGATTCCTTGCAGGTCTGGTGAATGTTTTCGAGCGGCGCGCCCGAGAGTTCGAACTGGCCGCCGGGCTCGATCGAGATGGCGCCCATGCCGTTCTGCTCGCCGAGACCGATGATGTTGTCGCCGTCCATGATCGGCTCCCAGCCGCTCCTGGCCTGCAGGCCCTTGAGGAGCGCCGAAATGCTGGCCTCGCCGAAATAGGGAACCGGGCTGTTGTCCTTGCGGAAGAAGACGAACTTCTCATGCTCGGTGCCAATGCGGAACCGTTCCTTCGGCTTGTTGCCGGCGGCAAGATAGTCGGTCAGCTCCTGAACCGAAGAGAGCGGCGTCTGGTCGGTAGTGTCGCGAGCCATGAAATTACCTGTATTCGGAAAGCGCCGGGGCCGGGGCAATTGGAAGGGTGATTAGTGCCCAAGTCAGCTAAGTTGCAAGTGAAATTGTTTCAACAGGTCATCAAAAAAATAGCAGCACTTTCCGCGCTATCGGCGTGCGGTAGTCAATTCCAGTCGCCGATGGCAGCCTGTATCACCGCCAGGGCCGCCACAGCCGCCGTATCGGCGCGCAGGATGCGCGGCCCGAGCGGAATGGCGGTCACGAAATCGAGGCTGCGCAGCCGCGCCCGTTCCTCTTCGGAGAAGCCGCCTTCCGGGCCGACGAGCAGCGCGAGCTTCCGTTCGCTCACCTTTGAAAGCAGCGGCAGCGGGTTCTGCCCGGCATCGCCTTCGTCGCAATAGATGATGCGCCGGTCGGCCGGCCAGCGGTCGAGCAGATCGGCAAGCCTGACCGGTTCGGCCACCGCGGGAATGCCGAGCACGCCGCATTGTTCGGCCGCCTCGATGACATTGGCGCGGATCTTGTCGAGATTGGTGATCTTGCCCTGCACATGCTGGGTCATGACCGGCTGCAGCAGGCCGGCGCCCATTTCCACCGCCTTCTGGACCAGATAGTCCATGCGGCCGACCTTGAGCGGCGCGAAGAGATAGTGCAGGTCGCAAGGGGCGGGCTGCGGCCGGGTCTCTTCGCTCGCCGTCAGCAGGATGCGCTTGCGCGTCGGGAAGGAAAGGCTCGCCTTCCACTCGCCGTCGCGGCCGTTGAAGACCAGGATTTCCGCGCCCTCTTCCATGCGCAGCACGTTGGCGAGATAGTTGAACTGGTCGGCGCTGGCTTCGACGGCGGCACCCTTCGACAAGGGAGCATCGATGAAAAGCCGCTGCATGCGGAAATTGGCGCGCATCCTGAAACCCTGACTCAAATGAAGAGCGCGAACATAGCCCAATAAATCAGGGCCGCAAGCGCGGCGGAAACCGGCACGGTGATGATCCAGGCGCCGAGTATCGTCATGAAATGTGAGCGGCGGACGAGATAGCGCCTGCGCACTTCGTGGACGTTCGGCTCCGGCTCGTCGATTTCCCAGGTCTCGGCCTTGCGGCGGATGAATTCGATGCGGCGCTTCGAATGGCGCGTGTACCACTCGCGGAAGAAGCCGACGCCGAAGACCGAGCCGACGGCGATATGCGTGGTGGAAACCGGCAGGCCGAGCCATGAGGCGGCAATGACGGTAAAGGCGGTCGAAAGCGCCACGCAATAGGCCCGTGTCGGATTGAGCTTGGTGATCTCCTCGCCGACGAGCCGGATGAGGCGTGGCCCGAAAAGCAGGAGACCGACCGAAATTCCGAAGGCGCCGATCAGCATGACCCAGAGCGGCGGCTGGCCGACGGCGCCGCCATTGGCGATGCCGGCCGAATGGACGATGGCCGAGAGCGGGCCGACTGCGTTGGAAACGTCGTTTGCGCCGTGCGCGAAGGAAAGCAGGGCGGCCGAACCCACCAGCGGAAAGTGGAAGAGTGTCCGAAGCGAGCTGTTGCGGTTCTCCAGATTTTCCGCCTGCCGCAGGATGAGGGGCCGCACAGCCAGCCAGCTGACGAGCCCGGTGCCGATCCCGACCAGAAGGATCGTCAGCGCCGGATATCGGCCCTCCGGCGCGAGCTGCAGCATCATATAGGCCATGAAGCCGCCGGCCATGGCGGCGATCATCACCGGGACCCAGCGCCGGGCGGCGGCAATCTTGTCCTCACGATAGACGATGAGGGTTTTGACCAGATAGAGCAGTCCGGCGGCGATCAGCCCGCCAAACAGCGGCGACGTCATCCAGCTTACGGTGATTTCCAGCATCACCCGCCAGTTGACCGGCTCGAATCCGACCGCGCCGATGCCCGCGCCGATCACCGCACCCACGATCGCGTGCGTCGTCGAAACCGGTGCGTTCATCCAGGTGGCGAGGTTGATCCACAATGCGGCGGCCGTCAGCGCCGCCATCATGATCCAGCCGAGCGTCGCCTGCGGTACCTGCACCGTATCGACGATGCTGGAGGAAATGGTCTTGACGACCTCGCCGCCGGCGATCGTCGCGCCCAGAACCTCGAAGATCGCGGCGACGATCAGCGCCTGCTTCATGGTGATGGCGCGCGCCCCGACGGCAGCGCCCACATTGTTGGTCACGTCGTTGGCGCCGATATTCAGGGCCATGTAGGCGGCAAGTGCCGCGGCAGCGACCACCAGCACCGCGCCGGGCCTGTCGAACACGTAGACGCCGGCAAAAAGCATGGCGAGGCCGAGAAAGATCAGGCCAAGTCCCGGTGCCACCAGCCGTCGCGCGACATGCTTCGCCGCATCCTCGACATGCGTGACCTTGTCGAGATCCTTATCAAGCGTACGTTTGGTCAGGACTGGGTTACGTTGCGGCATTCTCTTTCCCGGCGGTGCCCTGCTTTTGCGCTGCTCTTTTTAGCAGCGCAAGATGGCAATACTCATTCCGCCGGAATTTGTTTCGGCAGAGTGCCGGAAAGCCGCTCCGCCATGCGCCGCTTGAAGGCAAGGAAGAGGTTGCGCAGATCGGGTTCGTTCACGCGCTTCACGGCCTCGTCGCAGGAAACCCACTCGATGGTCCGTTCGCCCTTTTCCTTGAAGTTTTTCGCCACACCCGTCACCTCAAGGGCAAAGACCTGAACCTTGCAGGTCACTTTCAGGCCGTCGCGCAGAACCTTCGGGTAGCTGTAGTGGCCGAACGTTTCGGTCTCGACCGTCCCGCGTATGCCGGCCTCCTCGAAGGCTTCCTGGGCTGCCACCTCATAGGCGTGCTTGCGCGCCATCGGCCAGCCCTTGGGGATCACCCAGCGACCGGTGTCGCGGCTGGTCATCAGCAGAACCTCGACATCGCCCGTCTTCTTTTTCACCCGGTAGCAGAGCGCGGCGTACTGCTGTCGCGGCGGACGCCGGAACATGAGTTGCACATCGGAAGCCAGGCGGGCGAGAAGGGTCAATTGTCGGGTCACCTTTAGGGTCTTTGTCTGAGTCGCTGTTATATTAGTATCATATGAAAAGCTTGCGCGATCCATACGTGCAAAGCGAAACAATTACGATTTGGTTCATTGTACGTACATAGGAAAAATCGAAGCGGGACAGGTTCGGGAATTCCGCCATTTCCTGTCTCGAATGCGTCGCCTTGCACACCTGTACAATATGGTCAGATCTTGCATTCCGTTCAATGCCGAGATCAGGTGATCCACCGTGATTTTCTGGAATGTGGTAACTATGCGACTTCCGCCCTTGAATGCGATCCGCGCCTTTGAAGCCGTCTGCCGGCACGGCAGCATTGTGAGGGCGGCCGAAGAGCTGGGCGTGGTGCGCGGCGCCGTGCGCCAGCAGATCGCAACGCTTGAAGATCACCTCGGCAGCAAGCTCTTCGTGCGCGATGGCCGCAGGCTCCTTCCGACCGAGAGGGCAAGCGCCCTCGCCGAGGCGGCCGGTACTGCTCTGACCATCTTGAAACGCGCCGCCGATGAATTCGAGGAGGCGGGCAGGCAGGCCATCCGCCTCGGCGTGCCTTCGGCCTTCGCCGTCTGGTGGCTGATGCCGCGCGCAGCCGACATGCAGGCAAGCCTGGGCAGTGTCGAGGTCGATATCGTGCCGATGACCGTCGTCGAGCCGCTGTCCCGGCATCCGGATTTCGACGCCGTCATCATGGGCGGCGAGCAGCGCTCCTCGGCCGGCACGGTGGAAACGCGCTTCATGGAGGACGAGTTCGGCCCGGTTGCGACACCGGCGCTTGCGCGGGAACTTGCGGGCAGGCCCGAAGCCCTGGCCGACGTCGCCATATTGGCAAGCCGCAGCGCGCCAGGACTCTGGGCCGAATGGTTTGCCGAAAGCGGCACGCCGCCGGTTGCCTTTGCCCGCCGGCGCGAGTTCGAGGACCTGCTTCTGGCGCTGGGTGCGGCCCGGTCCGGCCTCGGCGTTGCGCTGGCGCCGAAAGCCTCGATCGAGGACGACCTCAACCGCGGCATCCTGGTCGCCCCCTATGGTTTCATTCGCCGCCCGGCGGGCTACAGCCTCTGCTGCCGCATCCCCGATGCAAAACGTCCGGCCCTCGTGGCGCTCCGCAACTGGCTGTTGCGCTCGGGCAGCGCATGAGAAAGGGCAGTTTTTCTGCCCTTTCACCAGAAATATCTCCATGCCGGCCCGATCTTCCCTCCGTTAGACCAGGGGGAACGAAAGGGGCATGAGATGGAAAAAGCTGCAACACGCATCGACTGGATCGGCAACGGCTGCCGGTTATTGAAGAAAACCGCGACGGAATTCGAAAAGACGCGGCCCTTTGACGGCCTGTCCATCGGCACGGGCATTCATCTGGAGCCGAAGACGGTCGCTCTGCTGATGACGCTCAGGGCCGGCGGCGCGCGCCTCGTCTGCACCGGCAACCTGAACAGCACGCAGCCGGCAACCGTCGATTTCCTGCGGTCGCAGGGCATGACCGTTTTTGCGACCCAGACAACCGATCCCGTGGCGCATCGCCAGAGCCTTGAAGCCGTGATCGCCGAAAAGCCGGATCTGCTGCTGGACAATGGCGGCGATCTTTTCGCGATTGCCGCCGGCAGGCCCTATGCCAACCTGCTCGGCGGCACGGAAGAAACGACTTCCGGCCGCAACCGGCTCGTCCCGCTGCGCGAGAAACTGGCCATGCCGATCCTCGTCATCAATGACAGCCCCATCAAGCAATTCGCCGAAAACAAGCACGCCGTCGGCCAGAGCCTGTTCGAAAGCTACATGCGCTTCACCAACCGCTCGACCAACGGCAAGCGCGTGACCGTCTTCGGCTACGGCGCCTGCGGCAAGGGCACGGCCGCCTGCTTCCGCAACGCCTTTTCGACGGTGAGCGTCGTCGATATCGACCCCGTCACCAGCCTGGAGGCGCATCTCGACGGTTTCGTCACGCCGCTGCGCGAACAGGCGATCCGCTCCGCCGACATTATCGCCACCGTGACAGGTTTTCCCGATATCGTCACCGCTGCCGACCTGCCGCTCATCAAGGACGGTGCGATCCTGATGAACGGCGGCCATTTCCCGCATGAGATCGATCTATCCGCCTTCCGCAGCCATCCCGACGTCATCGGCATCGACCGCTACGAGGCCGACCATATCGAGACCTTTCACCTGAAGGACGGGCGAACCTTCCATGTGCTCGGCGGCGGCCACATGGCCAATCTCGCCGGTCCGCGCCCGCTCGGCAATTCGGTCGAATCCATGGACCTCGGCTTCACGCTGCAGGCCCGCTGCCTGGAGCGCGTCGCAAAGGGCGGTGTCGGCCCCGAATCCTGCATCGTGCCCGTGCCCGCGGATATCGATGCAATGGTGGCGAACGCCTATCTGGACCTGGCGCGCTAAAGCAATCCAGGGCCATCGAACCCCTCGATCTCGGTGAAGCGCCGCGCGGCGCGGCTGAGGGCGCTGCTCGATCTCGTCATCGAGAGGCTGGCAGGGTAGCTGAGGGTCTGCCCGGCCCTCAACGCTCCCAATAGGGAACCGGGCCGTAAAGCTCGGCCAGAAAATCGATGAACAGCCGCACCTTGGCCGGCAGGAACTGCCGGCTCGGGTAGACCGCCGAGAGCGTGACATTGTGCGAGCCCTCATAGGCCGGCAGCACCTGCACCAGCCTGCCGTTCTTCAGCTCCTCGCCGATATCCCAGGTGGAGCGCAGCGCAATGCCGAGGCCGGCAATGACCGTCTCGCGGATGACCTCGCTGGAATTGGTGATCAGCATGCCCTCGGGCCGCAGGCTGAAGGCGCCGTCCGGTCCGTCCAGCCGCCAGACGTCGTTGTTGTGAGCCGGCAGACAGCGGTGCTGTTTCAGCTCTTCGATATGTTTGGGCATGCCATGGGTCGCAATATAATCCGGCGAGGCGCAGAGCACCCGGCGCACGGGAGCGAGCCGGCGCGCGACGAGGCTCGAATCGGTCAGTTCCGCAATCCGGATGGCGAGGTCGAAGCCGCCGCCGACAATATCGCTGAACTCGTCGGTCAGCACCAGGTTGATCGCAAGTTCCGGATGCGCTTCCATGAAAGCCTTCAGATGCGGCGCGATATGCATGCGCCCGAAGGAAGTGGGAGCGGAGATCTTCAGCGTTCCGTGCATCTGCGCCGAGCGGCCGGAAATATAGAATTCCGCCTCTTCCAGTCCCGCCAGGATGCCGAGCACGCGGTCGTAGAAGCCCTGGCCGGCTTCCGTCAGCGAAATCTGCCGCGTCGTGCGCTGCAGGAGCCTTGTGCCGAGCCGGTCCTCCAGCCGCTTGATGCGCTTGGAAACGACGGCCGGAGAAAAGCCGAGCGCGCGCCCGGCAAGCGACATGCTGCCGGTCGAGACGACCTTGGCAAAGATTTCGAGATCACCCAGATTGGTCATAAGCTTTTACAACTTTTTCCCCTTTTGGCATAAGTGCTTAACATTTGCGCCGGTTTCGGGAAAGTGCTAAGCCGAAAGAACCGGTCACAGGGAGGATTTGTCGCCGGCTTCCGTCATGTTGGCCGAGGGAGATCGCCATGTCCGACGCCATTTCGTTTCTCGCTCCGCGCCCCGAAGTCCTTGCCCGCCGCAAGGAAATCGTCGCCGATCTCGTCGATCTCCTGCCGCCCGAATGCCTGATCCACGAAGCGCGCGAACTCGTGCCGTTCGAGACCGATGCCTTCGTTTCCTACCGCCGCCTGCCGCTCGCCGTCGCTTTGCCGCGCTCGACGGCGGAAGTGGCGACGGTGATGAAATACTGTCATCGCTACGGCATCCCGGTCGTCCCGCGCGGCGCCGGCACCTCGCTTTCCGGCGGCGCGATCCCGCAGGAAGATGCCGTCGTGCTCGGCCTGTCGAAGATGAACCGCATCCTGGATATCGATTTCGCCAATCGCTGCGCCACCGTCCAGGCGGGTGTGACCAATCTCAATATTTCCGAAGCCGTCTCGGCGGACGGTTTCTTCTATGCGCCCGATCCGAGTTCACAGCTTGCCTGCACGATCGGCGGCAATATCGGCATGAATTCCGGTGGTGCCCACTGTCTGAAATATGGCGTGACGACCAACAACCTGCTCGGCGTCAAGATGGTGCTGACCGACGGCACCGTCGTTGAGCTCGGCGGCAAGGCGCTCGATGCGGCCGGCTACGATCTGCTCGGCCTCGTCTGCGGCCATGAGGGCCAGCTCGGCATCGTCACCGAAGCGACGGTGCGCCTGATCGCCAAGCCGGAGGGCGCCCGTCCCGTGCTGTTCGGTTTCGAAAGCTCGGAAGAGGCCGGCCGCTGTGTCGCCGATGTCATTGCCGCCGGCATCATCCCGGTTGCCATCGAATTCATGGACAAGCCGGCAATCGAAATCTGCGAGGCCTTTGCCCATGCCGGCTATCCGCTCGATGTCGGGGCGCTGCTGATCGTCGAGGTCGAGGGATCGGAAACGGAAATGGACGACATGCTGAAAAGCATCGTCGATATCGCCCGCAAACACGGCGTCAAGACGGTGCGCGAATGCCAGTCGGCAACCGAAGCGGCGTTGATCTGGAAGGGCCGCAAATCCGCCTTCGGCGCCACCGGCCGCATTGCCGACTATATCTGCATGGACGGCACGGTGCCGCTGAGCCAGCTGTCCTTCGTGCTGCAGCGGACCTCTGAGATCGTCGCAAGCTACGGCCTGCGCGTCGCCAATGTCTTCCACGCCGGCGACGGCAACATGCATCCCTTGATCCTCTTCAATGCCAACGATCCCAAAGACGCGGCAAGGGCGGAAGCGGCCGGCAACGATATCCTCAAGCTCTGCGTCGATGCCGGCGGCTGCCTGACCGGCGAGCACGGCGTCGGCATCGAAAAACGGGACCTGATGCGCCACCAGTATTCCGAGGCCGATCTTGCCCAGCAGATGGCCGCCAGATCCGCCTTCGATCCGCAATGGCTGCTGAACCCGTCCAAGGTCTTCCCGCTCGAGGGGCGTTCGGCTGCATGATCGATCTGGTGCCGGCAAGCGAAGAGGAGGCCGCGGTGCTGGTCCGCGCCTATGCCGATCAGGGCCGTCCGCTCGCGATCTGCGGCGGCGATACGCGCTCCGGTTTCGGCAATGTCGTCAAGGCGGACGATCGCCTGCGCTCGACCGGCCTCACCGGCATCGTCGCCTACAATCCCGGCGAGATGGTGATGACCGCAAGGGCGGGCACGCCGCTGGCCGAGGTCGAGGCCGCCCTTGCCGAAAACGGTCAGATGCTCGCCTTCGAGCCCATGGATCATCGCGCGCTCATGGGGACTGCCGGCGAGCCGACGATCGGCGGCGTCTTTGCGGCCAATATCTCCGGCCCGCGCCGTTTCGTTGCGGGGGCTGCGCGCGACAGCCTGCTTGGCATCCGTTTCGTCAACGGCAGGGGCGAGATCGTCAAGGCCGGCGGCCGGGTGATGAAGAATGTCACCGGCCTCGATCTGGTGAAGCTGCTTGCCGGTTCGCATGGCACGCTCGGCTTCCTGACGGAGGTGACGTTCCGCGTGCCGCCGCGCCCCAAGACCGAGGAAACCGTCGTCATCTCCGGCCTCAACGATGCCGAGGCCGCACATGCGATGGCGGCGGCCATGGCTCTGCCGGTGGAAGTGTCGGGTGCCGCGCATCTGCCTTTGACCGTCACCTGGAAATTCCTTTCCGGCAGACTGCCGGAGGGCGAGGCAACGGTGCTGCGCATCGAGGGCCTGCCCGGCTCGGTGGAATCGCGGGCAGCCAAGCTTCTGTCGGCCATGGCGCCCTTCGGGCAGGCCGTGAGGCTCGATCCGGCGGCAAGCCGCCAGCTCTGGCGGGAAATCCGCGACGTCGCACCCTATGCCGACGCAACCGCGCGCCCTGTCTGGCGCGTTTCGGTGGCGCCCGCCATCGGCCACCAGCTGGTGGCAGCGCTGAGGCTCGAAGCCGGTGTCGACGCCTTCTACGACTGGCAGGGCGGCCTCGTCTGGATGCGCATGGAAGCCGATCCCGAGGCCGATCTCGTCCGCCGTTTCGTCAAGGCGCTCGGCGGCGGCCATGCGACGCTGATGCGTGCGCCGGCTGCGGCGAGGGCGGCGATATCGGCGTTCCACCCGGAGGAGGAGGCGGTTGCCTTGCTGTCGCGCCGGGTGAAGGAAAAATTCGATCCGGCAGGGATCTTCAATCCCGGGAAGATGGCGGGATACTGACATGCAGACCAATTT
The DNA here is from genome assembly GCA_900471515.1 of Hyphomicrobiales bacterium. Lineage (GTDB taxonomy): Bacteria > Pseudomonadota > Alphaproteobacteria > Rhizobiales > Rhizobiaceae > Rhizobium. The sequence continues at coordinate 318,593 of UCFC01000015.1, forward strand.
CACGCTCGCCCAGCTGGCCGATCCGCATGTGGCCGAATCCGAGCAGATCCTGCGCAAATGCGTCCATTGCGGCTTCTGTACCGCCACCTGTCCCACCTATGTGACGCTGGGCAACGAACTCGACAGCCCGCGCGGGCGCATCTATCTCATCAAGGATATGCTGGAAAACGGCCGTGCGGCCGATGCCGAAGTGGCGACCCATATCGACCGCTGTCTGTCCTGCCTCGCCTGCACCACGACCTGTCCTTCGGGCGTCGACTACATGCATCTGGTCGATCACGCCCGGATTCATATCGAAAAGACCTATAAGCGGCCGTTGATGGAGAGGCTGACGCGCGCCATCCTGGCGGCGGTGCTGCCCTATCCCGGCCGTTTTCGCGCGGCACTCGCGCTCGCCCGTATCGGCCGTCCCGTTGCCGGCCTGATGCGCGCCGCCGCACTGAAGCCCTTTGCCGCCATGCTGGCGCTTGCGCCCCGGAGCGTGCCCGCACCGTCGCCTTTCGCCAGGCCCGGCCGGCATGAGCCGCAGGCCGAGCGCCGCGGCCGCGTCGCCATCCTCACCGGCTGCGCCCAGCCCGTTCTCGACCCCGCCATCAACGAGGCGACGATCCGCCTTCTGACCCGCCTCGGCGTCGAAGTGGTCGTCCCCGAGGGCGAGACCTGCTGCGGCGCTCTCGTCCATCACATGGGACGCGAAGAGCAGGCACTCGCCTCCGCGCGCGCCAATGTCGACGCCTGGACCCGCGAGATCGAGGCCGGCGGCCTCGACGCGATCATCATCACCGCGTCCGGCTGCGGCACGACGATCAAGGATTACGGCCACATGCTGCGCCTCGATCCCGCCTATGCCGGCAAGGCGGCGCGGGTTTCGGCGCTTGCCAAGGACATTACCGAATATCTTGCCGGGCTTGACCTGCCGGCACACATGCCGAAAGGCATTACGGTCGCCTATCATTCGGCCTGCTCCATGCAGCACGGCCAGAAAATCACCATGGCGCCGAAGCACCTGCTCAAGGCGGCGGGCTTTACCGTGCGCGATCCGGCCGAAGGCCATCTCTGCTGTGGCTCGGCCGGCACCTACAACATCCTGCAGCCGGATATTTCCGCGGCACTGAAGGCCCGCAAGGTCAAGAATATCGAGGCGACCAAGGCCGATATTATCGCCACCGGCAACATCGGCTGTATCACCCAGATAAGGTCGGGCACAGCGACGCCGATTCTGCACACTGTCGAGCTCCTGGACTGGGCTTATGGTGGTGCTGTGCCTGAAAAATTAAGGGATTTGCCACTAGCCTGAGAACACCGATTCATTGGCGATTTCGGCGGCGATCTCAGGAGCTTTGGCTATGTGGCGTGGATTGATGGTGCTTGCCGTATTGCTCGGCGCAGCTGGCGCGGCGCGGGCCGACGTCAGGTATTTCTGTTCTGCAGACGACAAGGATGTGCGCTTTACGCTCGAAAGCGCTTTTGAAGACGCTGGCGGCCACAAGCTGATCCATTTCCGCGGCGCGCTCATGTTCAAGGACGCCGACAAATCCAAGAACTTCGGCAAACGGATCCTCGAATCGCAGGATCTGACGAATCGCTGGTCGCGCGACGGCGATCTGCGCCTGGAAGTCTTTGCCACGGACGGTACCGATGCGGAAAGCGAATCCCTGGATCTCGCGGTTCTTGCCAGCCAGCACGGCAAGACTTCGTCGAATTTCGGCGGCACCTATGCCTTGCGGCTCGAAAACAAGGCCAACTTCTTCGTCGTCGAAGGCAAGGTGAGCTGCGGCACCAAATAGCCCCGCAAGATCATCTCATTGTTCCGCGCAAGTCCGGCAAAATCGCCAGGCGCCTTTGCGGCTCTTGCCCCGGATTACCAGTGGTAGGAAATACCGACATTGACCGCGTTGGTGACGATATTCGTCTTCAGGCGGTCGCCGCTGTCGATCGGAACGTCGACGCGCGAATAGGTGCCCTTGTATTCCACGAAGGTCGACCAGTTGTCGGTAACGCGGAAATCGACGCCGGCCTGCGCCTGGAAGGTCACGCCGCCGAATTCGTAGTCGAAGGTCGTACCCTGAGGACGGGTGACTTCGACATGCGGGATGTTCACGCCGACGCCGGCGCCGAGATAGGGGGTCCAGCGGCGGGCCGGGTCCTTGAAGCGGTAGAGGCCGTTGACGGTCAGAAGGTTCAGGCCGTCGGTGAATTCGAAATGCGTCCAGCCGGGCGTGCGCGCCATGGTATCGTCGTCGGCATAGACCTTGTCATGCGTGTAGTCGACCGACACGCCCCAGTTCGGCAGGTTGAAGTCGCCCAGCCACCAGGTAACACGACCGCCGTAATAGGGCGGGCTGCCGAAGGATTTTCCCTCCCAGCCGGCGCTGAACGAAGTGCCGTCGGACACGTCGACATGGCTGTGCGGCGCCGTCTGGTAGCCGCCGTAAATGGAAAATTCCAGATCCTCGGCCGAAGCCGTGCCAGCCACCGAAGCCAGGGCGGAAAACGCTACGCCCGCCAGAAGCAAGGTGGAACGACGCAATCTATATGCCATTGAATATCCCCGAAGTACCCAAAAGGTTATCAGTTCGATTCTGTGGCAGAGTTCTGTGTCACGAACTTAACAAAGAAAAAGGCGCAACGCGTGCGCCTTCATTTTTGCAGGCAGTGTTGCTTAACCGCCGAACATGGTGCGCAGGATATCGATGCCCTTGTCCTGGAAGGCGACGTTGCCCTGCTTGTTGCCGGGACCGACGACGATGACCTTGGTGCCGACGGAGACGCGGTTGTAAAGATGCGTCACGTCGTCGTTCATCATGCGGATGCAGCCGGACGACATGTTGAGGCCGATCGTCCAGGGCTGGTTCGTGCCGTGAATGCGGAAGATCGTGTCGCGGCCGCCCTTGTAGAGATACATGGCGCGCGCACCCAGCGGATTATCGGGGCCGCCGGGCTGAACCGCCGGAAGCTTGTGGCCTTCGCGGGCCTCGCGGGCGCGCATCTCCGCCGGCGGCGTCCAGCTCGGCCACTCGGCCATGCGCCCGATCGTTACGACACCCGACCAGCCGAAGCCGTCACGCCCGACGCCGATGCCGTAGCGCGTGGCGCGGTTGTTGCCTTCCACAAGATAGAGAAACTTGTTGTTGGTATCGACGATGATCGTGCCCGGCTTTTCGCTGGTGGCAAGGCGAACCACGCGCTTGCGGAACTGCGGCTTGATCTCGCGGGTCTGCTTGACGCCCCGCACGGCGTCGGTTGCGGTCATGACCGGTTCGGCGTTGACAGTCACGACCGTACAGGACAGCGCAACGGCTGCCGCCGCCGCGAGCCTAAGAAACTGCTTCATTTTCTATACCCTCTCCTTCAGGATCGCGTAGAGGCTAGTCAAATCGGTTTGAATTTCAAGTCGGAGAGGCGCGGGATACGATTTTTTGTAGCGCGGCGGGCCGCTGTTCTTGCCGCCCGCTGCCCATTATTTGCTCTTTACATCACGATGACGCGCGTGCCGACGTTGACGCGATCGTAAAGATCGACAACATCCTCGTTGCGCATGCGGATACAGCCGGAGGAGACGGCGCTGCCGATCGTCCAGGGCGCGTTGGTGCCGTGAATGCGGTAGAGGGTCGAGCCGAGATACATGGCGCGCGCGCCAAGCGGGTTCTCGGGGCCGCCATCCATGCGGGCCGGCAGGTAATGGCCCTTGGCGGCTTCGCGGCTCACCATGTCCGAGGGCGGTGTCCAGTCCGGCCATTCCGCCTTGCGGGTGATCTTGTGGGCGCCTGCCCATTCGAAGCCGGGCTTGCCGACGCCGACGCCATAACGACGAGCCTTGCCGCCATCCATGACGAGATAGAGGAAGCGGTTATTGGTATCGATGACGATGGTGCCGGCTTTTTCCTTCGTGTCGTAATCGACGACCTGCGGCAGGAACTGCGGCTCGATCCGCCCGCGGATGACCGGAATGCCGGGCCGGACGGCCGACACGGTCTGCGGCACCGGCTGCGGCGCGCGCTGGATGATCGTGCGGCGTTGCTGGAAGAGGCCGCGCTGCCGCACGACGACCGGCCGCTGATAGACGACCGGACGGACCGGGCCGCCGCCGAGCTGGTTGATCCAGGGCGCGGTCAGGTCCGGGCTCAGCACCACGGGCGGGCGGGAGGCATATCGGTCGTCTGCAAGGGCGGCCGTGGAGATAATGCCGAGCATGGCTGCGGCAAGGACAAGGGGTTTCATCATCGGACGAACTCTCTACAAATGACCGAAAATGTGCTGGCGGAATTGTCCGCCTGCGGTCATGCTGCCACCGCGCCCGCCAGCGAATGGTAAATGCGGATTCATTAAAAGACGAAGCGCCGGATAAACTTTTCGTCAGGGTTATCGTTCGGTTTGGAAAGAAGGTTTGCAAATGGTAAAGCCGGCTTTGCAGGCAGGAAACGAGAAGAAAACATGAGCGAAACCGGCATAGTGACAGGCGAAGACGGCAGGAAGCGCTGCCACTGGCATGCGAATCTGCCCGACTATCTGCGCTACCACGATGAGGAATGGGGCCGGCCCGTCACCGACGATATCAGGCTCTTCGAGAAGATCTGCCTCGAGGGCTTCCAGTCCGGTCTGTCCTGGCTGACCATCCTGCGCAAGCGCGAGAATTTCCGCGCCGCTTTCGCCGGCTTCGATTTCGAGAAGGTGGCGCGCTTCGGCGAGGAGGATATCGCCCGGTGCCTGGCCGATGCCGGCATCATCCGCCATCGCGGCAAGATCGTTTCGACCATCAACAATGCGCGCCGCGCGATCGACCTCAGACATGAATTCGGCTCGCTCGCGCGCTATTTCTGGAGCTACGAGCCGCGTGCCGAGGAGCGGCCGGCAATTGTCGACCGCGAGCATATCCTCGCCAATCCGACGACGGCGACCTCGGTCAGGATTTCCAAGGATTTGAAGAAGCGCGGCTGGACCTTTGTCGGACCGACCACAATTTACGCTTTCATGCAGGCTATGGGTCTCGTCAACGATCATCTCGAAGGTTGCTTTTGCCGCGCGGAAGTGGAGGCGATGCGCGCTGCATTGGTGCGCCCATGAAACCTGTTCTTGCCCTTGCCGCGGCACTTTTCCTTTCCGCTTCCGCCGCCCTGGCGCAGACGCCGCAGCTCGATCCCGGCGAGAAGCTGGAAAAGCTGCAGTTTCCGGCCGTCACCATGCAGCTGAAGGGCTGGACCAAGTTCGGCAACAGCCATGTCTATACGCTGCCGGTCCGCACCGGCCAGCATGTCAGGATCAGTTTCGAGACCAAGAGCAAATTTGCTTTCCTGGCGATCTTCGACCTGTCGAAGCCGGATGACGAGGCCTTTTTCGGCACGGACGAGGATGGCGCCAGCTACGAGACGACGGTCAAGGAAAATGCCACCTGGCTGCTGCGTCCCTATTATTCCAAGGTTTCCCCGCGCCGCGGGCTGGGCGCGCCCTACAGCATTTTGATCGAGCCGCTTGCCGCCGCGCCCCAGCCGTCACAGCCCGCCCCCGAGCAACAGGAGCGGCCGTCGCTCTTTCCGAAGAGGCAGTAGCGCAAGACCTATTCCAGCGTGTCGATCAATCCGCGCAATTCACCGAGATGGCCGATCTTGCGGAAGCGCGGCGCCTCCTTCGGTTCCTCGACGCGTTCCAGCACCCAGGTCAGTTCGTGCGGCACGAAGACGCCGTAACTGCCGGCGGCGATGGCCGGCACGATATCGGATTTCAGCGAATTGCCGACCATCATCGCCCGTTCCGGCCCGTCCCCCACTTTGGAGAAGATGCGCCGGTAGGTGACGGCCGTCTTGTCCGAAACGATCTCCACCGCATCGAAATAATCGCCGAGCCCGGATTGGGCGAGCTTGCGCTCCTGGTCGAAAAGGTCGCCCTTGGTAATCAGCACCAGCAGATATTTCCCCGCCAGCGTCTCCAGCGTATCGCGCACATGCGGCAGCGTCTCGACCGGATGGGACAGAAGGTCGCGTCCGGTATCGAGGATCTTGGCGATCACGCTCGACGGCACCTTGCCCTCGGTGATTTCGATCGCCGTCTCGATCATCGACAGGGTGAAACCCTTGATGCCGAATCCGTAATGGGCGAGGTTGCGCCTTTCCGCTTCGAGAAGCCGCTCGGAAATCGTGGCGCTCTCGGCAAAATCGGCAAGAAGCCTGCGGAAATGCTCTTCTGTCAGCCGGTAATAATGTTCGTTCTGCCAGAGTGTGTCATCGGCGTCGAAGCCGATCGTCGTCAATGGTCGGGCGGTCATATGCGCACCTTTATAAATATGAGAGGCAATCTATTCCCGGCCTGTGTCGAGACAAGGGCGTTGCCGCGGGTCGCGACGGATCGGCGTTCCGTTGAAAAACGCGAGGCGGCGACCTACATGAGAGGTGCCTCACCTTGCAGCCAGCCCCGGCTGTGCCTGTCACGCGCAGGCCAATAATCAAAAAATAGAGTTCAGCAGTCCGCAAGCCCCTATTGCGGCAGACACAAGGGAATTTCTCGACATGCGTTACAACCAACTCGGAAATACCGGACTTTTCGTATCTGAAATCTGCCTTGGCACCATGACCTTTGGTGAAGCCAAGGAGGGCTCCCTGTGGGGCGCCATCGCCGATGTCGACCAGAAGGCGGCCGATGAGATCGTCCGGCGCTCGCTCGATGCCGGCGTCAACTTCATCGATACTGCAGACGTTTATTCCTTTGGCGAATCCGAACGCCTGCTCGGCCAGGCGCTGAAGAATCTCGGCGTTCCGCGCAAGGATGTCGTCATCGCCACCAAGGTCTACGGTGTCATGGGCGACAAGCCGAACGACCGCGGCGCCTCGCGCGGCCATATCATGGATTCCGTCGAGGCGAGCCTTGAGCGCTTGCAGACCGACCATATCGATCTCTACCAGATCCACGCCACCGATCCGGTCACGCCGATCGACGAAACGCTGCGTGCGCTCGACGATCTCGTCTCTCGTGGCCTCGTGCGTTATGTCGGCGTGTCCAACTGGCAGGCCTGGCGCATCGCCAAGGCGCTCGGCATTTCCGAACGCAAGGACTATGCCCGCTTCGAGACCGTGCAGGCCTATTATTCGATCGCCGGCCGCGATCTCGAGCGCGATATCGTGCCGCTCCTGCAGGAAGAAAAGCTCGGCCTCATGGTCTGGTCGCCGCTCGCCGGCGGCCTGCTCTCGGGCAAATACGGCCCGGGCGCACCGGGCAATGGCGAGGGCCGCCGCGCCAATTTCGACTTCCCGCCCGTCGACAGCGATCGCGCCTGGGCCTGCGTTGCCGTCATGCGCGAGATTGCCGGCAAACACGGCGTCAGCGTCGCCACCGTGGCGCTGGCCTATATTCTCGCCAAGCCCTTCGTGACGACCGTCATCATCGGCGCCAAGCGTGTCGACCAGCTCGACCAGAACCTTGCCGCCGTCAAGCTGAAGCTCGATGCCGACGACATGAAGCGGCTCGACGAGGTGAGCGCGCTTGCACCGGAATATCCGGGCTGGATGCTGACCCGCCAGGCCGCCGCCCGCCGCCCGGTCGATTTCGAGCCCAAGGCCTGATCAAGCCGAAGCCGGATTGAACAAAGGACCGCCGTTCCCGCGGCGGTCCTCGCATTTTGGACCGAAGAATTACTTCGCGTGCGCCTTCAGCCAGGCATTCATTTCGGCGATTTCGGCTTCCTGCGCCTTGATGACGCCTTCCGCAAGCTTGCGGATTTCGGGATCTTTCCCGTATTGCAGCTCGATCTTGGCCATGTCGATCGCTCCCTGGTGATGCGGGATCATGCTGCGAACGAAATCGACATCGGTATCGCCGCTCAGTTTGATCATCATATCCTTGTGCATCCTGTCATTGGCCTCGGTAAAGGCTTGGCTGGACGGGCTGTGGCCGCCCATGTGCTTGGACATGTCCATGGCCGGCATATCCTCGGCGAAAGCCGGCGCGGCAAAGGCGATCAGTGCGGAAAGTGCGAATATTTTCAGAGACATGAGTATTCCTTCCTCTGTCTGACAATAGGTTCTGGCGGCGGCAGGGCTGCCGTTCTCAAGAAGGGGACGTCAGACGAGACGGGGAGGCGGCGCCTGCGGTGCAGGCCTGTTGTCGCTAAGCGCCCGGTCGAGTGCCGGAGAAGGATAGGCGAAAACATGCCTGCCGCCATCGGCAAGCAGATCGGCCGGCGGCAGCACCAGGCAGGCCGCGCAAAGCGGCATATGGGCGACACCCGTGGCGCACGGGTCCTTCGCGGATCTGTCCTTGGCCGCCATCTCGGGCATCGTCATGCCTTCCGTGTGGTGATGCGCCACGCTCGCCTTGGCCTGAACCTGCATGGTCATCGAGGCACAGGTCGGACAGCCCGCCCATGCCGACAGGGTGCCGTAGACCAGCCAGGCGAAGATCATGCTTATGAGGGCGAAAGCGCGCATGGGCAAAACATAGGCGGGTGCGGGCGAAAAGCCAAGCGGCTCACCAGCCGGCAATGACTTTGTGAACGATCTGGTAGTCGCGGCTCTCCTCGCCAAGCGGTGCCACGGGCCAGTCCCAGCGGACCTTCGCCTCGGGTAGCGCCACGCCATGCATCAGGTCGGCTTCTTCATGCACTTTGCCGGTGCGGTCGATGACGGCATAGGAAATGTCGGTCACAAGGCAGGTCCGGCAGGGCAGGTCGGAAAGCCCCTGAATATGCGCCGCGATCAGACGTTCCACCGTGTCCGCAGGCATGTCCGAAGGGGCGTCTGCCTCGTAGCGTCGTTTGACTCCCCGGCCGATCTGCGAGAGCAGGTTGGCGGAAACGACGAAATCGAGATAGGGCACGCTGCGCAGGAAGCCGAGCGGTTCCACATCCCTCCCTGCCTTCAGGTCGTCATAACCCGAGAGATCGCGTTCGATCAGCCGCACGTTGCGGTAGCCCTTGGCCTTCAGCCACAGGCGCACGGATGCCAGATGCACGAGATCGACGAGCACGAGCGTATCGAAACTTGCTGCCAGATCCCCGATCGGCACGTCCCTCAGCAGGCCGGAGCCGAGCACGACGGCGGTTCGCCGCTGCCGAAGATCGCTCATCGCGGCCCGCATGGCGTCCTTGCTGCTCGCCTCATGCGCCGCCCAGGCCCGCCCGCAACGGCCGGCGCGCGACCAGAGATTGACCGAATAGCGCACGAAGCGGCGGTAGGCGCGGCCGGTGAGCGCCGCCGTGGCGAGATACTGAAGCGCTTCCGCGATCATGGCGATATCCTGGCAACAGGTCCTTTCCGCATCGATCCATCGATTCTGGGCGCCATATCAAGACCCTTGCCCTTGCCGCTAACCGCCCAATCCGCTAGGAAACCGCCACTGTCACATATGTGGAAATCCCCCGAAATGAACGACAAGCAGAAGAAACCGCAAAAGCTCAAGGCCCGCCTTCCGCGCGGCTTCGTCGACCGCTCCGCAGCCGATCTCCGCGCCGTCAACGAAATGACCGCGAAGATCCGCGAGGTCTACGAGCATTATGGTTTCGATCCGGTCGAAACGCCGCTGCTTGAATATACCGATGCGCTCGGCAAGTTCCTGCCCGACAGCGATCGCCCGAACGAGGGCGTCTTCTCGCTGCAGGACGATGACGAGCAGTGGATGTCGCTGCGTTACGACCTGACGGCGCCGCTTGCCCGCCACGTCGCGGAAAATTTCAACGAGATCCAGCTTCCCTACCGCACCTATCGCGCCGGCTACGTTTTCCGCAACGAGAAGCCGGGTCCGGGCCGTTTCCGCCAGTTCATGCAGTTCGATGCCGATACGGTCGGCGCGCCGGGCGTCCAGGCCGATGCCGAAATGTGCATGATGATGTCCGATACGCTGGAAGCGCTCGGCATCAAGCGCGGCGACTATGTGATCCGCGTCAACAACCGCAAGGTTCTGGACGGCGTGCTGGAAGCGATCGGCCTCGGCGGTGACGACAAGGCCGGCCAGCGCCTCAACGTGCTGCGCGCCATCGACAAGCTCGACAAGTTCGGCCCGGAAGGTGTGGCCCTGCTGCTCGGCCCCGGCCGCAAGGATGAGTCCGGTGACTTCACCAAGGGTGCCGGCCTCGACCAGAGCCAGATCGACAAGGTGCTGTTCTTCGTCGGCATCAAGAATTATGCCGAAAGTGCAGCCCAGCTCGCCGAGCTGGTCGCCGGCACGAGCAAGGGCGTCGAAGGCGTCGAGGAACTGAATTTCATCGGCGCGCTCGTCACCAGCGCCGGTTACCAGTCCGACCGCATCAAGATCGATCCTTCTGTCGTGCGCGGCCTCGAATATTATACCGGCCCGGTCTACGAGGCCGAACTGCTTTTCGACGTCACCAACGAAAAGGGCGAAAAGGTCGTCTTCGGTTCCGTCGGCGGCGGCGGCCGGTATGACGGTCTCGTTTCCCGCTTCATGGGCCAGCCGGTTCCGGCGACGGGCTTCTCCATCGGCGTCTCGCGCCTGATGACGGCGCTGAAGAACCTTGGCAAGCTCGGCCAGCAGGATATAATCGAGCCGGTTCTCGTCACCGTCATGGATGGCGATGTCGAGGCCATGGGCCGCTACCAGCGCTTCACGCAGCAGCTTCGCGCCGCCGGCATCCGTGCCGAAATGTTCCAGGGCAACTGGAAGAAGTTCGGCAACCAGCTGAAATATGCCGACCGCCGCGGCTGCCCGATCGCCATCATCCAGGGCGGCGACGAGCGCGCTGAGGGCGTCGTCCAGATCAAGGATCTCATCGAGGGCAAGCGCCTCTCCGGCGAGATCGAGGACAACACGACCTGGCGCGAGGCGCGCGTGGCCCAGGAAACCGTTGCGGAAGCCGATCTGATCGCCAAGGTGAAGGAAATCCTCGCCGCCCAGGCGGAGGACCGGAAGAGGGCTGCGAATGCGCAGTAAACCCCTCCCCAACCCCTCCCCACAAGGGGGAGGGGCTTATCGTGGCACCGTCCGGCCCAAAGCAGCATTTGCTCACCCCTCAACGTTTCTGACTTCGCGGGGCGAGCGCTCCAAGTTAACCCCTCCCACCTGTGGGGAGGGGGTGGGGAGGGGACTTTACCCCGGAGCACAACCATGCCCCTGATCAACCTCCCTGATTTCTCCGGCGAGCTTCTGGACGAGTTTTCCGCCCGCAAGGCGGAACGCATCGACACACCGGTGATCCAGCCGGCCGAACCCTTTCTCGATATCGCCGGCGAAGATCTTCGCCGGCGCATCTTCATGACGGAAAGCGAAACCGGCGCCAGCCTGTGCCTGCGCCCGGAATTCACCATTCCCGTCTGTCTGCGCCATATCGAGAGCGCCACGGGCACGCCGAAGCGCTATTCCTATCTCGGCGAGGTCTTCCGCCAGCGCCGGGACGGCAGCAACGAATTCTATCAGGCCGGCATCGAAGACCTCGGCGATATCAACCTTGCCAGCGCCGATGCCCGCGCGATCGGCGATGCCGTCGGCATCCTCTGCCGCCTGCTGCCCGGCCGGCCGCTCTCCGTCACCATCGGCGATCAGGCCGTGTTCGAGGCCGTGGTGCAGGCGCTTGGCCTGCCGCTCGGCTGGCAGAAGCGGCTGATCCACGCCTTCGGCAACATGATCCGGCTCGAGAGCCTGCTGGCGAGCCTCGTCAGCCCGCAATTCGTCACCGGCCTGGACGACAAGGTCGCAGCCCTCGCCGGCCTCGAGGATGAGACGCCGCTGATCGCCTATATCGACGAGACGATGCAGGCGACCGGCTATTCCACCAATGCCAGCCGCTCGCCGCAGGAAATTGCCCGGCGGCTCAAGGAAAAGCTCGTGCTCTCCGAGACCCGTCTCGATGACGCGGCCTTCCATGTGCTGGAACAGTTCCTGTCGCTCAACGTGCCGCTGGTCAACGCATCCGCATCGCTTGCGCATTTCGCCGATGCGGCAGGGCTGAAGCTCGGCAACGCATTGGCACGTTTCGACGGACGCGTGGCGGCGCTTTCCAATGCCGGCGTCGATCTCTCGCTCATCGAATACCGTGCCGCTTTCGGCCGTCCGCTTGATTATTATACCGGCCTCGTCTTCGAGGTGATGGTCGAAGGCTCTTCGGCTGTTCTGGCCGGTGGCGGCCGTTTCGACAGGCTGATGACCTTCCTCGGCGCCAGGGACCGTATTCCCGCCGTTGGCTTCTCCCTCTGGCTCGACCGTATCGAAACCGAAAGGGCAGCCGCATGACGATCACGATCGCGCTTCCCTCCAAGGGCCGCATGAAGGACGACTGCTCGGCGATCTTCGAGCGCGCCGGCCTGAAAATCTATGCCGTCGGCAACGACCGCTCCTATCGCGGCCGCGTCGAAGGCTGGGACGATGTGGAAATCGCCTTCCTCTCGGCCTCGGAAATTTCCCGCGAACTCGGCAACGGTTCGATCGATTTCGGCGTCACCGGCGAAGACCTCGTGCGCGAGGGGCTGGCGGAAGCCGACAAGCGGGTGGAATTCTGCGCCCGGCTCGGCTTCGGCCATGCTGATGTCGTCGTGGCCGTGCCGGAAATCTGGCTGGATGTCGATACGATGGCCGATCTCGTTGACGTCGCCGCCGATTTCCGCGCCCGTCACGGCCGGCGCCTGGCGATCGCCACGAAATATTGGCGGCTCACACAGCAGTTCTTCTCCAGCCAGCACGGCATCCAGCTCTACCGCATCGTCGAAAGCCTCGGCGCCACCGAAGGCGCGCCTGCCTCCGGCTCGGCCGATATCATCGTCGATATCACCTCGACCGGCTCGACGCTGCGCGCCAACCACCTCAAGGTGCTTTCCGACGGCGTCATCCTGCGCTCGGAAGCCTGCCTCGTGCGCGCCCGCAAGGATGCCCATGCCGATACGCCGACGGCAAACGCGATTGTCGAGGCCGTGCGCTCGGTTCTCTGATTTCAGATTTTCTGACAAAGAAATCCCGCCGTCTTTCGACGGCGGGTTCTGCATGCATGCGAGGACGTTTGTTAGCGGGCGGCGACGGCCTGCGGGCCGCGGCGGGCGTCGAGCGAATAGGCGCCTGCGCCGTTGGTGGCGAGCATGATATAGGCGCCGGCAAGCGTGATGTTCTTCAGGAAGTTCACGAAGTTCAGGCCGTTGATCCAGCCGTTTGCCGCAGCCGGGAAGTCAGGAACGTTGACGGTCGGCAGGTGGAAGACGATGCCGGTGAACACGCAGAATGCGGCAATCAGCCAGCCCGTGTAACGAACCTGATAGCCGATGAGCACCGAAAGGCCCATGACGAGTTCGAAAATGCCGGCAAGGTAGGTGAGTGCGGTCGAAGCCGGAAGGCCGGCACCGGCGATCATGCCCGCGGTGGCTGCCGGATCGGTCACTTTGCCGAAGCCGGCAAAAATGAACATGAAGGACAGGAGGATGCGGGCGAGAAGGATAAGGACGTTGTTCGTATTCGACATGGACGTTGCTCCGTTGAATGGCGCTTGAGGTCTTGATGCCCCGGCACCGTGTTGGACCTCGTGTGCAACCTATTTCGCCTTTTTCCGGCGTCAGGGAAAGATAAACGGCAGCGGACAGTTTGTTCACTAATAGGAGACGATCAGGCGGCTTGCCTTGCATGGCGGCGGTCTTTTATGGTCGCCACCTCACCCAAGGAGAAACCGATGGCAGATCTTTCCGCATTTCCGATCACCAGCCGCTGGCCGGCGAAAAACCCCGACATTATCCAGCTTTATTCGCTTCAGACGCCGAACGGCGTGAAGATTTCGGTAGCACTTGAAGAGCTCGGTCTGCCTTATGAGCCCCACTATGTCTCCTTCGCGACGACAGACCAGAAGACGGCTGAATTCGTCTCGCTGAACCCGAACGGCCGAATTCCGGCAATCATAGATCCCAACGGTCCGGATGGAAAGCCGAGCGGCCTTTTCGAATCCGGCGCCATCCTGCTCTATCTGGCGGAAAAGACCGGCAAGCTCATTCCGGCCGATGCTGCGGGCCGCTACGAAACCATCCAGTGGGTCTTTTTCCAGATGGCCGGCATCGGCCCGATGTTCGGCCAGTTCGGCCATTTCTACAAGGCCGCCGCCGACAAGGTCGCCAACAATCCCTACCCGGTGGAGCGCTATCGCGACGAGGCCAAGCGCCTGCTCGGCATCTTGGAAAATCGTCTGCAGGGGCGCCAGTGGATCATGGGCGACGAATACACGATCGCCGACATCACCACGTTCCCGTGGATCCGCGGCGCCGATATTTTCTACGGCGGCCGCGAAGTTCTGGAATATGCGAAATTCCCCGCCGTCATGGACTGGCTGCAGCGTTGCATTGCGCGCCCGGCGAGCGAGAAGGGCCTGAACATTCCGGTGAAGCCGGTCTGAGCACCCTGCTCGGCGTCGAAAATAGAAAAGGCCGATCGCAAGACCGGCCTTTTTCTTGAAATCGTGCCGGCAGCTTACTGGCGGCTGGCGATCTGGCTGCTACCTTCCAGCTTGAAACGGGGGAAGACGAAAACGCCGACCATGCTGCCGCTGTACTTTTCTTCCAGCCCGTTGGACTCGCCCATGCAGAAGAGCGGCTGGCGGAAGCCGTTCGGCATGATGATGGTGGTCGAAAAACAGAAGGATGAGGACAGCGTGGCCGCCTGTTCGAAGAGTTGCAGCACGTGGTTGCGGTCCTTGCCGTCGTAGCAACGCACCAGGCTCAGAAGGCCGCATTCCTGCGCCGAGAGACCGTGCAGCATCGCGCTCCACTCCCCGAGCTTTATTACGCCGGTCGAAAAGTCTCCGATCCAGCTTTCGGATACGGAGAAGTGCGCCAACATGTCGTGATTGTGATTATTGTAGTCCAGCGAGCCGGGTATCAAAGGTGCGGCAGCATTGGCTTTGGCGATCTTAAACAAGGCGTTCCCCAGTTCGGGCGCGGCTTCCATGCCGCGCACTCGGCAAACACAAAGAAACAGGATCACGTAGCGCCAGGCATCATGCCTGTGCTTGTACCTTGCGAAAACAAGTTTTCGGCCCGGCACCAGATGGCTGCCGCCGAGTACCTCTCGCAAGGTTTACTCTCATATGTTCGCGGAGACCTTCGAAGCCCGAATGTTCACGCTTGGCTTTTGGCGCGTTCCGGTCTCGTCTGCGGCGAGCTTCATCCGGGCCGAACGTCAATTGCAGCGCGGATTTATAGGAGCTTTTGCGCAAACGGCAACGGCTTTTTCGGGGGCGTTGGCATGGCGTTATGGTCGGGATTTTCCGTGGATTTGCAGGTTTTCAGCCAATTTCGTGGCCGGTATTCAGCTTCACGCGCTGTGGAAACGGTTTCACTCGCGGCAAAACATGCAATCCTCGTAAATTATGCGCCTTGTCGGCGAATTCTTCGCAAGTGAAGAAATGCGCGGCAACGCAAGCTTCGCGAAAGCCTCGGATAAAAACTTGGCTCCAGAGGGCAAGTTAAACGTTCAAGCGGCCCGTAAACGCGGTGTTTTTCGAATCGCTTGAATAAAAAAGGGCGGCCCGAAGACCGCCCCTCCTGAACTGGATGGTTCAGATGCATGACCCAGGGGCCTCACATCATGTCCATACCGCCCGTTCAGCGCGCTTGACGCGCTGAACCACCTTTGGATGATGGGCGGTTTCATGGACGCTGGTGCAAGACGCCTCTGGCGTCTTACATCATGTCCATACCGCCCGTTCAGCGCGCTTGACGCGCTGAACCACCTTTGGATGATGGGCGGGTTTCATGGACGCTGGTGCAAGACGCCTCTGGCGTCTTACATCATGTCCATACCGCCCATGCCGCCCATGCCGCCCGGCATTGCCGGAGCGTCCTTCTTCGGCAGCTCGGCGATCATGGCTTCCGTGGTGATCAGCAGCGAAGCAACCGAAGCTGCGTTCTGCAGAGCCGTGCGGACAACCTTGACCGGGTCGACGATGCCGAGCTGGATCAGGTCGCCATATTCGCCGGTCTGGGCGTTGTAGCCGTAGTTGTCTTCGTTCTTGTCGAGGATCTTGCCGACAACGATCGAAGCTTCGTCGCCTGCGTTTTCAGCGATCTGGCGAACCAGAGCCTGGAGGGCGCGGCGAACGATGTTGATGCCGGCTTCCTGGTCCTCGTTGGCGCCCTTGGCCTTGATCTTGGTGGAAGAACGCAGCAGAGCGACGCCGCCGCCCGGTACGATACCTTCCTGAACAGCAGCGCGCGTCGCGTTGAGGGCGTCGTCGATGCGGTCCTTCTTTTCCTTCACTTCGACTTCCGTCGAACCGCCGACGCGGATAACGGCAACACCGCCGGCGAGCTTGGCAAGACGTTCCTGCAGCTTTTCGCGGTCGTAGTCGGAGGTGGTTTCTTCGATCTGGGCCTTGATCTGGGCAACACGGCCTTCGATGTCGGCCTTGGAGCCGGCGCCGTCGACGATCGTGGTGTTTTCCTTGGAGATCGAGACCTTCTTGGTGCGGCCGAGCATGTCGAGCGTGACCGACTCGAGCTTGATGCCGAGGTCTTCGGAGATGACGGTGCCGCCCGTCAGGATGGCGATGTCTTCGAGCATGGCCTTGCGGCGGTCGCCGAAGCCCGGAGCCTTGACAGCAGCGATCTTCAGGCCGCCGCGCAGCTTGTTGACGACGAGCGTAGCAAGAGCTTCGCCTTCGACGTCTTCAGCGATGATGAGGAGCGGCTTGCCGGTCTGAACGACAGCTTCGAGAACCGGGAGCATGGACTGCAGGTTCGAGAGCTTCTTTTCGTGCAGGAGGATGAAGGCGTCTTCGAGGTCAGCAACCATCTTTTCCGGGTTGGTGACGAAGTAGGGGCTGAGATAGCCGCGGTCGAACTGCATGCCTTCGACGACTTCGAGTTCGGTTTCAGCGGTCTTGGCTTCTTCGACGGTGATAACGCCTTCGTTGCCGACCTTCTGCATTGCTTCGGCAATGTCGAGACCGATCTGCTTTTCGCCGTTTGCGGAGATCGTGCCGACCTGGGCAACTTCTTCCGACGTGTTGATCTTCTTGGCCTTGGCCTGGAGATCCTTGACGACTTCAGCAACAGCGAGGTCGATACCGCGCTTGAGGTCCATCGGGTTCATGCCGGCGGCAACTGCCTTTGCGCCTTCGCGAACAATGGCCTGTGCGAGAACCGTTGCAGTCGTGGTGCCGTCGCCGGCGACGTCGTTGGTCTTCGAAGCAACTTCGCGGACCATCTGGGCGCCCATGTTTTCGAACTTGTCTTCAAGTTCGATTTCCTTGGCGACCGAAACACCGTCCTTGGTGATGCGCGGAGCGCCGAAGGACTTGTCGATAACGACGTTGCGGCCCTTCGGACCGAGGGTTACCTTCACTGCGTCAGCGAGGATATCGACGCCGCGCAGCATCTTTTCGCGCGCGCCGCGGCCGAATTTTACTTCTTTAGCTGCCATTTTGAGAACTCCAAAAAAGGGGTGTCAGCGATATCGGATGAAAGACAACCGGCCAATCAGCCGATGATGCCCATGATGTCGGCTTCCTTCATGATCAGAAGGTCTTCGCCGTTGATCTTGACTTCCGTGCCCGACCACTTGCCGAACAGAACGCGGTCGCCGGCCTTGACATCAAGCGGAACGACCTTGCCGGACTCGTCGCGAGCGCCGGTGCCGACAGCGACGATTTCGCCTTCCTGCGGCTTTTCCTTAGCGGTATCCGGGATGATGATGCCGCCCTTGGTCTTCTCTTCGGATTCAACGCGACGGACGACGACGCGATCGTGAAGCGGACGGAAATTGGTGCTTGCCATTGTCTAATCCCTCGATCAAATGACATTCGCGGACCGGGGTGGCCCACATGGAGAATGTTAGCACTCAACTCCCGTGAGTGCTAGCGCCGTGCATTTAGGGATGGCTCCGGAAGGAGTCAAGAAGAGCCTTCACCGATTTTTGTGCCGGAATTGTGAAGAGGGCGGGATTTGTCCCGCGCCGCTTGCCGAACGTTGCGCACGTTCGGCTTTCCAGACTCTGACCTTCTTCCTCCGGGTGAGAAAATGCCTTGCCATTGAAGCCCGCCTTTGCAATGTCACCGATGGCTGAAAGCGAAGCAGGAAAGCGGAATGGCAAAGCGGATTGCGAACTTCTCCGAGATCACCGATCGATATGACGTGGTGCTCTGTGATGTCTGGGGTGTCGTCCATAACGGCGTCGATCCGTTTCCAAAAGCCGGCGAGGCGCTTGAGGCTGCCCGCGCCGCCGGCCTGACCGTCGTTCTCATCACCAATTCGCCGCGCGTCTCCTGGCAGGTCGTCGAGCAGCTGCGCCAGATCGGCGTGCCCGACGGCGCCTATGACCGCATCGTCACCTCTGGCGACGTCACCCGGGCGCTGATCGCCGAAGGTCCGCGCGAAGTCTTCCTGCTCGGCCCCGAGCGCGACAATCCTATCCTTGAGGGACTCGATATCGAACGCGCGCCCGCGGGCGAGGCCACCTCCGTCGTCTGCACCGGCTTCTTCGACGACGAGACGCAGACGCCGGAGGACTACACCGACATGCTCGTGGATTTCAAATCCCGCAACGTGCCGATGATCTGCGCCAATCCCGATCTCGTGGTCGAGCGCGGCCACCGCATCATTCCCTGCGCCGGCGCCATGGCCGCCTATTACGAGCAGCTCGGCGGTTCCACCCGCATTGCCGGCAAGCCGCACCGGCCGATCTATGAGGCGACCCTTGCCGCTGCCCGCGAAGTGCGCGGCGATTTCCCGATCGACCGCGTTCTGGCGATCGGCGACGGCATGCCGACGGATGTGCGCGGCGCCTTGAATTATGGCCTCGACCTTCTCTACATCAGCGGCGGTATCCACGCGAAGGAATATACGCTTGATGGCGAGACCGACGAGGCGATCCTGCATGCCTATCTCGAACGGGAAAAAGCCGCGCCCAAGTGGTGGATGCCGCGCCTCGCATAAGAGAAACGAAGCCGATGACCGTGTTCCACCGCAATGAAACCCGCGATCCGCTGCCCGAGCATCTGAAAGGCGGCGTCATCGCCATCGGCAATTTCGACGGCGTCCATCGCGGCCACCAGTCGGTGCTGAACCGGGCGCTTGAAATCGCAAGGGAGCGGGGCGTGCCCGCCCTAGTGCTGACTTTCGAGCCGCATCCGCGCACCGTCTTCAAACCGGATGCGCCCGTCTTCCGCCTGACGCCGGCGCCCTTCAAGGCGCGCATCCTGGAAGAGCTCGGCTTCAACGCCGTCATCGAATATCCTTTCGACCATGAATTCTCGCAGCGTTCGGCGGAAGATTTCATCCATTCCATCCTGAAGGACTGGCTCGGCGCATCGCAAGTCGTGACCGGTTTCGATTTCCATTTCGGCCGCGGCCGCGAGGGTGGGCCTGCCTTTCTGATGGATGCCGGCAACCGCTACGGTTTCGGCGTCACCTTGATCGATGCCTTCCGCGACGAAAATACCGACGTCGTTTCCTCCAGCCATATCCGCGCGCTCCTGAAGGAGGGCGATGTTTCGGCCGTCGCGGCCATGCTCGGCTATCATTATACGGTTGAGGCGCAGGTCATCGACGGCGAAAAGCTCGGCCGTCAGCTGGGCTTCCCGACCGCCAACATGCAGCTGCCGCCGGAGGCCGAACTGGCGGCCGGCATCTATGCCGTCCGCTTTCGTCTCGAAAACGGCAAGCTTTACGATGCGGTGGCAAGCTACGGCCGCCGCCCGACGGTGACGGAAAACGGCGCGCCGCTGCTCGAAACCTATCTCTTCGATTTCAGCGGCGATCTCTATGGCCAGATCTGCTCGGTTTCTTTCTTCGGCTATCTGCGCCCCGAGCTGAAATTCGACGGGCTCGACCCGCTTGTCGCGCAGATCAGGCGCGACGAGGAAGAGGCCAGAGCGCTTCTCTCAGGTGTCAGGCCGCTCGGCGAACTCGACAGGAAGCTCTGTTTCGAAAGCAATTCCGGCAAAACTGCGTAGCGGTTTATTGAAAATGCTTAGGCGGCACCAAGCGCCGGCTGCGCCTTCTGCCGCGGCAGCGGCGGGAAGGCGAGCGCGATCGCCGCAGCACCGAGCCCGACCAGCGCCGACCCGATGAACAGCCACGAATAATTGGCATAGCTATCGTAGATCCAGCCGCCGATCAGCGGGCCGAAGGCCATGCCGATGCTTGACAGCATGGTCGCCGCCCCGAACACCGTGCCGATGATGCGCGGGCCGAAATATTCGCGTGCCAGCACCGCATAGAGCGGCATGACGCCGCCATAGGCGCTGCCGAAAATGACGGCAAGCACGTAGAATTCCCCAAGCCTGCTGACGGCGAGATAGGTGGCAAGCGCTGCCGCCTGTATCAGCAATCCCGCGATGATGACCGGCTTCACGCCGATCCTGTCCGCCAGCGTGCCATAGAGCAGGCGCCCGCCAAGACCGGCAAGACCCTCGACGCTGTAGATGCTGACGGCGGCCATCGGGGCGACGCCGCAGAGCGTGGCATAACTCACCATATGGAAGATCGGCCCGGAATGGGCCGCGCAGCAGGCAAAGAAGGTAAGCCCGAGCACGATGAACTGCGGCGAACGGAAAACCCGCCACAGATTGGGAACGCCGCCATCGGCCGGCACGATCGCCTCATGCGTCTCGACGGGCGGGGACGGCCGGCGACGCACGAGAAGCGCTGCCGGGATCATCAGGATCAGCGCGCCGATGCCGATGACCATCATTGCCGGGCGCCACTCGTAGGCGGTGATGAGCCAGCGTGCGAAGGGCGAGATCGTCATCGGCGCCACACCCATGCCGGCCGAAACCAGCGAGACGGCAAGGCCGCGGTTCTCGTCGAACCATTCCGTCGTGGCCGCGATCATCGGCGCGAAGAAGGCGCTGGCCGAAAGCCCGACGAGCACGCCATAGGTCAATTGAAACTGCAGCAGCGTTTCCGCCCGGCTGGCAAGCACCAGCGCCAGCCCGAGGATGACGGAGCCGATCAGCACCACCGGCCGCGGCCCGAAACGGTCGCTGGCCGCGCCCCAGAAGAAGCCGCCGATACCCATGACGATGAAATTCAGTGTCATGGCGCTGGCAATGCCGGCATGCGACCAGCCGGTCGCATCCGCGATCGGCTGCTGGAAAATGGCGAGAGAAAACATGGCGCCGAGCGCGACACACGTCATCAGCGCGCCGGCCGCGACGATAACCCAACGATAGGAACTGTTCATATCCTCATCACTCCCTGCGGGTTCGATCGGCATGATGAATTTCCCATGCCTGCGAGTCAAAGACGTTCGGGCAACGAGGAATTCGACAGGCTCTTGGGATTTTTGCAGCGGAAGCGGGAAAATTGCGGCCATGGCGCGTCGCCGCCATCCGCCGGTCGTCATTTCATGCGGCGGGCGTTCGGCCTTTCGTAAGGTTGCGGGCCTGAAATCCCTCTTCCTTTTCCGGCGAAAAGCGCCTATGAACCGGCGCGATGAGTAAATTCCGGCTGGCGCATTCGATACGAATTATCGGCCCGGTCTTCCGCGCGCGCTGAGCGGCCGGAAGGTCCGGGTTTTTGGCGCTTGGATTGAGCGAGCGCTTTCCGTCACCATAGATTTGATGTCCGCGCGCCCGTCCGGGCCGCCAGAAACGATTGTCACACATGACCGACACAGCCGAAAAGATCGATTATTCGAAGACCCTCTATCTGCCCGAGACGGATTTTCCGATGCGCGCCGGCCTGCCGCAGAAGGAGCCGGAACTCGTTGCCCGCTGGCAGCAGATGGACCTCTACAAGAAGCTGCGGGCTTCCGCCGCCGGCCGCGAAAAATTCGTCCTGCACGACGGCCCGCCCTATGCCAACGGCAACATCCACATCGGCCACGCGCTGAACAAGATCCTCAAGGATGTCATTACCCGCTCCTTCCAGATGCGCGGTTACGACTCCAACTACGTTCCCGGCTGGGACTGCCACGGCCTGCCGATCGAATGGAAGATCGAGGAAGAAAACTATCGCGCCAAGGGCAAGGCCAAGCCTGACCTGAGCGAGCCCTCGGCGATGATCGAATTCCGCCGCGAATGCCGCGCCTATGCCGAAAAGTGGATCGCCATCCAGGGTGGCGAGTTCCAGCGTCTCGGCATCGTCGGCGATTTCGAAAACCCGTACCTGACGATGAACTTCCACGCGGAAAGCCGCATCGCCGGCGAACTCCTGAAGATCGCCAGGAGCGGCCAGCTCTACCGCGGCTCCAAGCCGATCATGTGGTCGGTCGTCGAGCGCACGGCACTGGCGGAAGCGGAAGTCGAATATCATGACTATGAGAGCGACACGATCTGGGTGAAGTTCCCGGTCGCCAAGGGCTCCGATGCCCTCAAGGACGCCTTCGTCGTCATCTGGACCACCACGCCCTGGACGATCCCTGGCAACCGGGCGATCGCCTATTCGTCGCGCGTTGCTTATGGCCTGTACGAAGTCACGGCTGCCGAGAACGATTTCGGCCCGCGTCCGGGCGAGAAGCTTATTCTCGCTGACCGGCTCGCTGAGGAATCCTTCGCCAAGTCCAAGCTGCAGTACAAGCGCCTCGCCGATGTCACCGCCGACGACCTCGCCGGTATCACCTGCGCCCATCCGCTGAAGGGCCTCGGCGGCGGCTATGAATTCGCCGTGCCGCTGCTCGATGGCGACCATGTCACCGACGATGCCGGTACTGGTTTCGTCCACACCGCACCCAGCCACGGTCGCGAAGACTTTGATGCCTGGATGTCGGCTGCCCGCACCCTTGAGGCGCGCGGCATCGACACAAAGATCCCGTTCCCGGTCGACGACGGCGGCTTCTACACCGCCGATGCCCCCGGCTTCGAAGGCGCGCGCGTCATCGACGACAACGGCAAGAAGGGCGATGCCAACGACCGCGTCATCAAGGCGCTGATCGAGGCCAACGCGCTCTTTGCCCGCGGCCGCCTGAAGCATCAATATCCGCATTCCTGGCGCTCCAAGAAGCCGGTCATCTTCCGCAACA
Source organism: Hyphomicrobiales bacterium (assembly GCA_900471515.1). Classification (GTDB taxonomy): domain Bacteria; phylum Pseudomonadota; class Alphaproteobacteria; order Rhizobiales; family Rhizobiaceae; genus Rhizobium. The sequence goes on from UCFC01000015.1 coordinate 341,456, forward strand.
CGCCGCAGTGGTTCGTCTATATGGACAAGACGCTGGCCGACGGCACGACGCTGCGCACCCGCGCGCTGAAGGCGATCGACGACACCCGCTTCGTGCCGGCTGCCGGCCAGAACCGCCTGCGCGCCATGATCGAGCAGCGCCCCGACTGGGTTCTTTCCCGTCAGCGCGCCTGGGGCGTGCCGATCTGCGTCTTCGTCGACGAGCACGGCACAGTGCTGCAGGACGATGCCGTCAACCAGCGCATCCTCGATGCGTTCGATGCCGAGGGCGCCGACGCCTGGTTTGCCGAAGGCGCCAAGGAGCGGTTCCTCGGCAACGAACATGACCCGGCCAAGTGGTCGCAGGTCATGGATATCCTCGATGTCTGGTTCGACTCGGGCTCGACGCATACCTTCACGCTGGAAGACCGCGCCGACCTGAAATGGCCGGCCGATGTCTACCTTGAGGGTTCCGACCAGCATCGCGGCTGGTTCCATTCCTCGCTGCTGGAATCGGCTGCGACGCGTGGCCGTGCGCCCTATAACGCCGTCATCACCCATGGCTTCACCATGGATGAGAAGGGCGAGAAGATGTCGAAGTCGAAGGGCAACGTCGTCTCCCCGCAGGACGTCATGAAGGATGCCGGCGCCGATATCCTGCGTCTGTGGGTCATGACCACCGACTATTGGGAAGACCAGCGCCTCGGCAAGACGATCATCCAGACCAACGTCGATGCCTATCGCAAGCTGCGCAACACCATCCGCTGGATGCTCGGCACGCTGGCGCACGACAAGGGCGAGGTCATCGCGCTTGCCGACCTGCCGGAACTGGAGCAGCTGATGCTGCACCGCCTGTCCGAGCTCGATCAGCTCGTGCGCGAAGGTTATGATAGTTTCGAGTTCAAGAAGATCGCCCGCGCGCTCATCGACTTCGCCAATGTCGAGCTGTCGGCCTTCTATTTCGACGTCCGCAAGGACGCGCTCTACTGCGATGCGCCCTCCAGCCTTCGCCGCCGCTCGGCGCTTTATGTCATCCGCACGATCTTCGATTGCATGGTGACATGGCTTGCGCCGATGCTGCCTTTCACCACGGAAGAGGCCTGGCTCTCGCGCAATCCTTCCGCCGTCTCAGTGCATCTGGAGCAGTTCGCCCCGGTCGCTCGGGAATGGCGCAACGATGCCCTGGCCGAGAAGTGGAAGAAGATCCGCGCGATCCGCAGCGTCGTCACCGGCGCGCTCGAAATCGAGCGCAAGGACAAGCGCATCGGCTCCTCGCTGGAAGCCGCCCCCGTCGTGCATGTCGCCGATGCGGACCTCATGAAGGCGCTCGAAGGACAGGATTTTAGCGAAGTCTGCATCACCTCCGGCATCACGATCGAGGCGAGCGCCGGCCCGGCCGATGCCTTCCGGCTGCCGGAAGTCGCTGACGTCGCGGTCGTTCCGAAGCTGGCCGAAGGCGTGAAATGCGCCCGCTCCTGGCGTATCACCACCGATGTTGGCTCCGATCCTGACTATCCCGACGTTTCGGCGCGTGATGCCGCGGCACTGCGCGAACTTGGCATCACGGCCTGAAGATATTTGCCGGGTGAATTGCCTTTGCGGCGTTCATCCGGTAAAAGCTGCCTGAAAATGGCCGGATTTTTGCGTCAGGGGGACGATTGTCCGGTGGGCAGTACTGATTCCGGCATGCGGGAAGGGTTTTCATGTTAGCGACGCATTGGTTCCGTTTGGGCGCCTGCCTGTCTGTTGTCATGGCGGCAAGCTCCATGATGTCCGGCTGCGCCAGCAGCCCGACCTACGGCACCGACAAGACCGCAATGGAACAGCTTGCCGACGACCTCGGCCAGTCCGTTTCGCTGACCGGCCCCGGCCCGAAGAATGCCGGCGTGAAGTACACGCCGCGTCCGACACTGGTCATGCCTGCGCCGGACCAGAAGGAAACCCTCGTCGCGCCGCAGCAGAATGTGGCGAACAAGGACAATCCGCAATGGGTTGAATCGCCGGAAGAGGCCCGCGCCCGCCTCGTCAAGGAAGCCGACGAAAATTCGGACAATCCGAGCTATCGCTCGCCGCTCGCCAGCTCCGCCATCGAAGGTGGCCGCCAGACGACCGAAGCCCAGACTCAGGCCTATCGCGAAGCGCGCGCCCTGCAGAAGGGTGCCTATATCGACCAGCGCCGCTACATTTCCGATCCGCCGACCGAATATCGCGCCGTCGACGACCCGGCCAAGCTCGATGACCTCGGCACGCCGGAGCAGAAGAAGGACAAGCAGCGCAAGAAGGATGCGGCTGTTGCCGGCAGCGGCACCAAGTGGTGGCAGATCCTCCAATAAGATCTGTTAGCGGCGCGACGCCGTGAACCAGCGCTGCGTCAGCGTGATGTGCAGCAGCTGGCTGGACAGGAAGACGCCCGATATCAGCGCAATGTCCGAAAGCTGTGCCGCGCCCGAAAGCAGGATTGCGCCCAGGACCGCAGCCGCAAGCGCTGGAATGACGGCAAAAGCGATCCTTCTCGGCGCCGTCCAGTTCACGCCTCCTTTCAAGGACCATTGCATCGGCAGCTTCGCGATACCGGGCGCGACGGTCCGGTTGGCATAGGCGGCAACGCCGCCCATGACGATGATTGTTGCGATGGCAAGGATCATGGTGCGTCTCTCCTTTCGGAAAAGAATGCTCTCAGCATATCCGCCGACTCGGTTTCGTTGAAGCCGGAATAAACTTCCGGTGCATGATGGCAGGTCGGCTGCGCATAGAAACGCACGCCGTTGTCGACCGCTCCGCCCTTCGGGTCTTCCGCACCGTAGTAGAGCCTGCGGATGCGGGCGAAGGAAATGGCGGCCGCGCACATCGTGCAGGGCTCCAGCGTGACGTAGAGATCGGCGCCGGCAAGCCGTTCCTGGCCGAGCGTGTCGCAGGCCATGCGGATCGCCGCGATCTCGGCATGGGCCGTCACGTCGTTGAGTTCGCGCGTGCGGTTTCCGGAACGCGCCACCGCCTCGCCATCGATGACGACGACGGCGCCGATCGGCACTTCGCCGCGTTCCCCGGCGGCGCGCGCTTCCTTGAGCGCCATCTCCATAAATCGATTTGTCTTCACGTTTGCGAGAATTTCCACTTAACCGCCGGTGCATGACCTGATAGACAGGCCCAAAAGGCAGGCAAACAACAAATGACACTCAAAGACAAGCCAAAACGCCCGGGCGCAAGGCCCCCCGCGCGCGATGCGCGGCCGAAAAGCGGCCCGAAGGCCGGTATGGACAAGCCCTCGAAGGCGGCTTCCGCGAAAGTGGCAGCCAAGGAAGCGGATGGCGACACCAAGGCGGAGCGTATTTCCAAGGTGATGGCGCGCGCCGGCGTCGCCTCCCGTCGCGATATCGAACGCATGATCATGGACGGTCGCGTCACGCTGAACGGCAAGCTCCTCGATACGCCCGTCGTCAACGTTACGCTCGAAGACAAGATCGAGGTCGATGGCGTGCCGATCCGCGGCATCGAGCGCACCCGCCTGTGGCTCTACCACAAGCCGCCGGGCCTGGTGACGACCAATTCCGATCCCGAGGGGCGCCCGACGGTCTTCGATAACCTGCCGGAAGAACTGCCGCGCGTCATGTCGATCGGCCGCCTCGACATCAATACAGAGGGCCTGCTGCTGCTCACCAATGACGGCGGCCTTGCCCGTGCACTGGAACTGCCGACCACCGGCTGGCTGCGCCGTTACCGCGTGCGCGCCCATGGCGAGATCGATCAGGAAGCGCTCGACAAGCTGAAGGACGGCATTGCCGTCGATGGCGTCCTCTACGGCTCGATCGAAGCCACGCTCGACCGCACGCAAGGCGCCAACGTCTGGATCACCATGGGCCTGCGGGAAGGCAAGAACCGCGAAATCAAGAACGTGCTCGGCGCGCTTGGCCTCGAGGTCAACCGCCTGATCCGCGTCTCCTACGGTCCTTTCCAGCTCGGCGAACTGCCGGAGGGGCAGGTGATCGAGGTGCGCGGCCGCACGCTGCGCGATCAGCTCGGGCCGCGCCTCATCGAGGATGCCAAGGCGAATTTCGACGCGCCGATCTACAATGCGCCGGCCGTTGCCGCCGAAGAGGCCGAGGAGCCGGCCCCGGAACGCCGCGAACGCCCGCGCCGCGACGAAGACAAGCGCGAACGCGCCTTGAGCCGCCTCGACACCAAGCGCGACGATCGTCGGGATGATCGCAGGGACGACCGGCGGGGCGGCGACGACCGGCCGAAGCGTCCGACACTCGGCAGCCGCCGCAACGCCAATGTCTGGATGGCGCCCGGCGCGCGTCCGCTCGGCGAAAAGGCGGCAGCCAAGGCGGCCAAGAATGCCCAGACGGCCCGCCGCCGCGGTGAAACACCCGCCTCGGCCAAGGAGCCGCGTTTCGATCGCACCGGCGATCGTCCGCGTGCGCAGATCAACCGCGTCCGTGAAGAGGACGGCGAGTGGATCCGTTCGAGCGAAGCGCCGCGCAAGCGCGACGAGGACGAAGGTTTCGGCCGCAAGCGCTCTTTCGGCGATCGCCCGACGCGTGACCAAGGCGGCGAGCGTCCGCGTTCAGCCCGGGGTTTCGGCGGCGAAGGCCGTTCCGAACGTCCACGTGGCGACAGGCCTTTCGGCGACAAGCCGCGTGGCGAGCGCCGCCCGCGTGAGGAAGGTGGCGACCGTCCGGCTCGCAGCTTCGGCGGCGAGGGCCGCTCCGAGCGCCCGCGTGGCGACAAGCCTTTTGGCGCCAAGCCGCGTGGCGAGCGTCGCCCGCGCGCCGAGGGTGAAGAAGGCGCGCGTCCCTACCGCGCGCGCGAGGAGGGGGGCGAGCGCTCTGCGCGTCCGGCCCGCAGCTTCGGCGGCGAGGGCCGCGCAGAACGCCCCCGCGGCGACAAGCCTTTCGGGGACAAGCCCCGTGGGACGAAGAATTTCTCCGGCAAGCCGAAGGGCGATCGGCCGGGCGGCGGCAAGCCTTCCGGCGGGCCGTCGAGAGGTGGTGCGAAAGGCAAGGGAATGACGCGCGGTGCGGATCGTCGGCGGTGAGTTTCGCGGACGGCCGCTAGCCGTACCAAAATCCAACGACATCCGGCCGACTGCGGACCGGACGCGTGAGAGCCTGTTCAATATTCTGAGCCATGCCTATCCGGAATGCATCGACGGCACCCGGATACTCGATCTGTTCGCCGGCACGGGCGCGGTCGGCCTCGAAGCCGTTTCGCGCGGCTGTCGCCATGCGCTCTTTGTCGAAAACAGCGTCGAGGGCAGGGCGCTGCTCTGGGAGAATATCGATGCGCTCGGCCTGCACGGCCGCACCCGTATCCTGCGCCGCGATGCGACCGATCTCGGCAGCATCGGCAATCTCGAGCCTTTCGACATGCTCTTTGCCGATCCGCCCTATGGCAGGGGGCTCGGCGAGAAGGCGCTTGCGGCGGCTGCCGACGGCGGCTGGCTCAAGCCCGGCGCGATTACCGTTCTGGAAGAACGCGCGGATGTTGCCGTTTCGGTGCATCCCTCCTATGTTTTCCTCGAAAGCCGAATATTCGGCGATACAAGAGTACATTTCTTCCGGTATCAGCCGCAGTAGTCGGCCCGTGGGAGCAGATCGTGCCGCAGTCGGAAATCATCAGTCCGAAATCGCCTGCGATCAGCGATCTTCCGACGGTTGCCGTCGCCTTTGGCGGCGGCGGTGCCCGCGGCCTCTCGCATATCCATATCATCGAAACGCTGGATGAGCTTGGCATCCGCCCGGTGGCGATATCAGGCTCCTCGATCGGCGCCATCATGGGCTCCGGCATGGCGGCCGGCATGTCGGGCGCGGAGATCCGTGAACACGCGCTCGCAACGGTCGGCAACAAGGCCGCCGTCGTCAGCCGCATCTGGGGATTGCGTCCGACGACGGTGCGCGACGCGGTCGCCAAGGGTATCCGCATCGGCCAGTTCAATCTGGAACGTATCCTGAAAGCCTTCCTGCCGGCGGAACTGCCGCAGCGGTTCGAGGATCTGCTGGTGCCGATGAAGGTGATCGCGACGGACTATTACGGCCAGGCCGAGGTCATCGCCGAACATGGCGAGCTGTTCCCCGCGCTCGCCGCATCCTCCGCCATTCCCGCCGTCTTCATGCCGGTCCGGCTGCACGGAAGGGTGATGATCGACGGCGGTATCGCCAATCCCGTTCCCTACGAATGCCTGATGGATATCGCCGATATCGTCATCGGCATCGATGTCGTCGGCGCGCCGGAGGGCGACGGCACCCATATTCCGAACCGCATGGAGAGCATCTTCGGCTCCGGCCAGCTGATGATGCAGGCGGCGATCTCCCTGAAGCTGAAGCTCCTGCGGCCGCATATCTTCCTGCGCCCCACGGTCGGCCGCACCGGCGTCATGGATTTCCTCAAGGCGCGCGACGTGCTCGCCATGTCGGTCGGCGTCAAGGATGAGCTGAAACATGCGCTCGACCGGGAAATCGAGGCGCGGCTGAAGCGGTAGCCGGAACAATTCCATGAGAAATGCGCAGATGCTCAGGCGTCCGCCGTCACATCGGCCTTGCTGGAGAACGGATCGTTGAAGCTCTCCGTCGCCCGTTTCGGCTTGACCAGCGGTTCCGGCTTGATCGGCGTCGAAAACAGGAGATCGTTGCCTGCCTGGAGACTGCCTTCGGAAACCTGCAGCACCAGCCGCGCTTCGTCGCGCTTGCGGATATCCTCGCCGATTTCATAGGCATCGACTTCGGACACGCCGAGCGCTTCCAGCGTGCGCCGGCCGAAAAGCAGGCCGGATTCCAGTGTCTCGCGCAGCTCGTAATCGACGCCCTTGTTGCGCAGTTCGATGGAGTGGATGCGGTCGTAGGAGCGCACGAAGAGCGTCGTCTGCGGATAATCGGCCTGGATCAACTCGACCACCTTGTCGGTGATCTCCTTCTTCTGGGTGCAGACGAGCACGATCTTGGCCTTGTCGATACCGGCCGAACGCAGCACGTCCTTGCGGGTGCCGTCACCGAAATAGATGCGGAAACCGAAGGACGAGGCCTGCCGGATGCGGTCGGCGGAAAAGTCGATCACGGTCACGCTGCGGCCGCCGGCAAGCAGGATCTGCGCGGCGATCTGCCCGAAACGCGAGAAGCCGACCATCAGCACGTCCGCGCCCGCGCCCTCGAAATCCTCATCCAGTTCCTCTTGCTCGTCGCCGTTGAGCATCCGCTTGGAAAGTGCGGCACCGAGCGGCGTCAGCGCCATCGAAAGCGTGACGATTGCAACAAGGAGCGAGGCCGTGCTGCTTGGCATGAGGCCGGCAACGGCAGCCGTGGTGAAGAGCACGAAGCCGAATTCGCCCCCCTGCGGCAGCAGGAAGGCGATGCGTACGGCATCGTTATGCGAGGAGCGCGCCGCGCGGCAGAGCACATAGATGATGAGCGCTTTCACGGCCATGATAACAGGCACGGCGATAATGATGAAGAGCACGTTGTCGAGCAGCACCTGAAGCTGCAACGACAGCCCGACGGCAATGAAGAAGATAGCGAGCAGCACGCCGCGGAAGGGTTCGATATCGGCTTCGAGCTCGTGCCGGTAGGAAGATTCCGCCAGCATGACGCCGGACAGGAAAGCGCCCATCGCCATCGAGAGCCCGGCAAGCTGCATCAGGCTCGCCGAGCCCATGACGACGAAAAGCGCCGCCGCGATCATCGCCTCGCGCGCCCCGGTCCTGGCGATGATCTGGAAGAGGGGCGTCAGCAGGTATCGGCCCATGACGATCATCGCACCGACCGCCGCAACCGAGATGCCGAAATCGACCAGCGGATTGCCGCTGCCCTTGTCGCCGTCGAGGATGGTGACGACGGCCAGAAGCGGCACGATCGCCAGATCCTGAAACAGCAGCATGGAAAAGGAGCGCTGCCCGTAGCGGGTATTGACGTCGCCGTCGCCTTCGAGGATCTGCATGGCGAATGCCGTCGAAGAAAGCGCCAGACCGAAGCCGGCGACGATGCTGCCGCGCCATTCGAGCACGCCGGAAAGCCAGGCAAGCGCCGTCAGCACCAGGCCCGTCAAGACCACCTGCGCCGTGCCGAGGCCGAAAATGTCGCGCCGCATCTGCCAGAGGCGGGTGGGCTTCAGCTCAAGCCCGATGATGAACAGCAGGAAGACGACGCCGAGCTCGGCAACGTCGAGGATCTGTTCGCCGTCGGTGATGCCGTGGAAGATCGGCCCGATGACGATGCCGGCCGCCAGATAGCCGAGAACCGTGCCAAGCCCGAGCTTCTTGAAGATCGGTGCAGCCACGACCGCGCCGCCGAGCAGCAGGATCGTTTCGGTGAAAAGCGCGTTGGGTGCGGACATGCTTCATTTCTTTCGGTGGCGGAGCAAGCAGGCAGCCAGGAAAAGAATCGGCATCCACGGCCTTGATGCTTTCGGGAGTGCACAATAAATGGAACGGGAAGGAAAGGCCAAATCATGTCCTCTGAAATCGATTCCTCGACACTTCTTTCCCGTGCAAGTCAATTGATCGATCTGGCGAAAAAGGCTGGCGCCGACGCCGCCGACGCCGTGGTCGTCCGTTCGCGCGCGCAATCGGTCAGCGTTCGCCTCGGCAAGGTCGAAGGAACCGAGTCCTCCGAGAGCGACGACTTTTCGCTGCGCGTCTTCATCGGCAGGCGGGTGGCAAGCGTTTCCGCCAATCCGGGCTTCGATCTGCAGGCGCTGGCCGAACGCGCCGTCGCCATGGCCAAGGTCTCGCCCGAAGATCCTTTTGCCTGCCTCGCCGATGAGAGCAGGCTTGCGAAAACCTATCCCGATCTGCAGCTGCTCGATACGACCGAGGTCGGCGCCGACCAGTTGCGCGAAGCGGCCCTTGCCGCCGAGGCAGCGGCCCTTGCGGTCAAGGGTGTCACCAATTCCTCCGGTGCGGGCGCGTCAGCCGGCATGGGCGGGCTCGTGCTCGCCACTTCGCACGGTTTCGAAGGCAGCTACATGGCGTCGCGCTTCGGCAATTCCGTCAGCGTCATTGCCGGCGAAGGCACCGGCATGGAGCGCGACTATGATTTCGACAGCCGCCTCTATCATGCCGAGCTCGACGATCCCGCCGATATCGGCCGGCGGGCCGGCGAGCGTGCCGTCAAGCGCGTCAATCCGCGGCAGGTCCCGACCGGCAAGGATATCACCGTCATCTTCGATCCGCGCATCGCCCGCGGTTTCGTCGGCCATATCGCCGGCGCCATCAACGGTGCCTCCGTCGCCCGCAAGACGAGCTTCCTGCGCGACAGGATGGGCCAGCAGGTGCTGAAAGCGGGCCTGTCGATCACGGACGATCCGCTGATTGTGCGCGGGCCGTCTTCCCGTCCCTTCGACGGCGAAGGCGTTTCCGGAGAGCGGCTTGTGATGATCGAGGATGGCGTGCTCAAGCACTGGTTCCTGTCGACGTCGACCGCAAATGAGATTGGCGGGCTCGAAACCAATGGCCGCGGTGTGCGCGGCGGTACCGCCGTCACGCCCGCCTCGACCAACCTGGCGCTGGAGCCCGGCGACATTTCGCCCGAGGAGCTGATCCGCAGCGTCGGCAACGGTTTTTACGTCACCGAACTCATCGGCCAGGGCGTCAACATGATAACGGGCGAATACAGCCGCGGCGCGACCGGCTTCTGGATCGAGAACGGCGAACTGACCTTCCCGGTCTCGGAAGTGACGATCGCTTCGAACCTCAAGGACATGTTCATGCGGCTGACGCTCGCCAACGATATCGACCGCAAGTTCGGCGTGGCGGCGCCGACCCTGGCGATCGAAGGCATGACGCTTGCCGGCCGCTGACGAACGGGTCCCTGCCATGAGCGATGAGGAAAAGTCCCGCTGGCAAGGCGATCTCGCATTGATCGCCGATGCCGCCAGGCAGGCGGGCGCCATCGCACTCGGTTTCTTCAACAAGTCGCCGGAAGTCTGGTGGAAGAACGAGGACCGTTCCCCCGTCAGCGCAGCCGATTTCGCCGCCAACGAAAAGCTCGAGGCCGTTCTGCGCCGGGCGCGGCCGGATTATGGCTGGCTGTCGGAAGAGACCGACGACGATGCCGGCCGTCTGCAATACGAGACCTTGTTCATCGTCGATCCGATCGACGGCACGCGGGCGTTTCTCGCCGGCAAGGATCTCTGGTGCGTGAGTGTCGGCATCGTTTATCGCGGCCGTCCCGTCGCGGGCGTGCTCTATGCGCCGGCGCTGGACGAACTCTATGAGGCGGTGGAAGACGGTCCGGCCCTGAAAAACGGCAGGCCGATCGCCGTGTCCGCACGCGGCAAAGGCGATATCAGCCAGCTTGCCGTCAGCGAGGAGCTGTTCAGGCTCCTGCCGCCTGCCGTCCGGGAGCGCAACGAGCGTGTCAAACACATCCCCTCGCTTGCCTATCGTATTGCCATGGTGGCTGATGGCCGTCTCGACGCGACCTTTGTCGGGCGCAACGCCCATGACTGGGATCTTGCCGCAGCCGATCTGATCCTGGATCGCGCCGGTGGCCGCCTTGTCGATCTCTCGGGCCGTCCGGCAACCTACAACAGGGAAAGGGTCAGCCACGACGCTCTGTGTGCCGCGCCGATTGGCCGCCTCGATGAATATCTGGACTTGCTCACTCATCTAAGAGACGGTTGACGTTTCCGTCAAAATCCCTCAGATGAAGGGCCGGAGGAGAATAGGCAGAAAGAGAATAAGAATGACAGACTCCGGCGGTAAAAAGCAGCTCCTGCATCTCGTCTTCGGTGGCGAACTCGAAAACCTTGAAGGCACCCAGTTCAGGGATCTCAAGGATCTCGATATTGTCGGCATTTTCCCCGACTATGCCACGGCACTGACGGCCTGGAAGGCCAAGGCGCAGCAGACGGTCGACAATGCGCATATGCGCTATTTCATCGTCCACATGCATCGTCTGCTTGACCCGCAGGATACGACCGGGAGCAAGTGACCCGCACCTCTATCCGCTGGCTCTCCGCTGCAGGCAGCGGAGGCCTTTGCGTATCGGTTCCTTGCCCCTGATCGACGCATTCTGAACAAAATATTCGGTCATTGCGGCCGCAACGATAATTAGGGAATTGGATTGATGTCGATCTGCATGGATCGGAGGTCTGCCGAATGAGTTCACGGATGGCGCGGATCGGTCTGAACGCGTACCGTCTGGCGGGAACTGTGGCGTCGCCGGTCGTCGGCCTCTACATCACCTACCGTACGGCCAAGGGCAAGGAAGACCGTGCCCGCCGGCTGGAGCGTTTCGGCTATGCGAGCGCCAACCGGCCGCAAGGTCCGCTCGTCTGGTTTCATGCCGCAAGCGTCGGCGAAACCAATGCCGTCATTCCCCTGATCCGTGAAATCCGCCGCCGCGACATCCATGTCATCCTGACGACGGGCACCATCACGTCGGCAAAGCTTGCCGCCGAACGTCTCGGCAACGATGCGATCCACCAATATGTGCCGCTCGACCTGAAACCCGCCGTCGGCCGTTTCCTCGATTACTGGCAGCCGGATTGCGCCATGATCGCCGAATCCGAGATCTGGCCCGCGACCGTGCTTGAACTTGGCCATCGCCGCATCCCGCAGATCCTCGTCAATGCCCGCATGTCGGACCGCTCCTTCGCCCGCTGGCGCCGCCGCCCGTCGCTTGCCGAAGCGCTTTTCGAAAATCTGGCGCTGGTCATCGCCCAGTCCGACCTGGACGCCGAGCGTTTCCGCGATCTCGGCGCCGTGCCGGTCATCACCTCGGGCAACCTGAAGGTCGATACCGACGCCCCGCCCTATGACAGCGCCGTTTTCGCCCGCTACAAGAAGCAGATCGGCGAACGCAAGACCTGGGCGGCGATCTCCACTTTCGACGGCGAGGAAAATGCCGCCGGCATCGTCCACCGGGCGCTGCGCGACCGCGACAGGCAGCTGACGATCATCGTGCCGCGCCATCCCGAGCGCGCCGACGAGATCGAGGCCGCCCTTGTCAAGCAGGGCCTGAAGGTCGCCCGCCGCACCCGCGACGATGTTCTGACGCCCGATGTCGATATCTTCCTGGGTGATACGATCGGTGAAATGGGCCTTTATCTGCGCCTGACGGAAGTGGCTTTCGTCGGCCGCTCGCTCTTTGCCGAGGGCGGCCAGAATCCCCTCGAGCCGGCCATGCTCGGCTGCGCCATCCTGTCGGGCGGCAATGTGCAGAATTTCCGCGAAGCCTATCAGAAGCTCGCCCGCAGCGGCAGCGCCCGCATGGTGCGCGATACCGAGATGTTGGCCAAGGGCGTGCATTACCTGCTGACCAATGACGAGGCGCGGGGCAAGATGATCCAGGCCGGCATCGCGACCGTGCACGAGATGCGCGGCGCGCTGAGCGCCACCTTGAAGGGGCTCGAACCCTATATCAACCCGCTGACGGTAAAGGCGCGCCTGCTGCCGAAAGCCGTGGCACAGGCTTGAGGGAAGGGCATGTCGGCGGACGTGAAGATCAGGGGCATCCTTTTCGACAAGGACGGCACGCTGCTCGACTATGACGAAAGCTGGCTGCCGGTAAACCGTGAGCTTGCCCGCATCGCCGCCGAAGGCGATGCCGATCTCGCCGACCGCCTTCTTGCCGCCTGCGGCATGGACCCGGCAACCGGCCATATCGTTCCCGACAGCCTGCTTGCGGCCGGCAATACCCGCCAGATCGCCGAAGGCCTTGTTGCTGCAGGTTCCAGGGTCGATGTCGTCGAACTGACGATCAAGCTCGACACTCTCTTTTCCAATGCCTCCGAATTCTCCGTGCCGGTGACGGATCTCGCGGCCTTCTTCGGCCGCCTGCACCGGCGCGGCTTCAAGCTCGGCATCGCCTCCAGCGACAATGAGCGCTCGATCCGTCGGACGGCGGAACGTTTCGGCATTTCCGGCTATGTCGATTACATTGCCGGTTACGACAGCGGTTTCGGAAGCAAGCCCGAGCCCGGCATGGTGCTCGGCTTCTGTGCGGCAACGGGCCTGGCCCCGGAAGAGGTCGCCATGGTCGGCGACAACAACCACGATCTCCATATGGGCCGGAACGCCAGGACCGGCCTGACGATTGCGGTTCTGACCGGCACGGGCTCGCGTGAATCCCTGTCAGGCGCGGCCGATCACGTTTTCGACGACATCACCGAAATCGAGGCCCTGCTGCCGGATCTGCAGCCGGCCTGACGCGCAAAGACTTGCATTTTCACGCGTTTTGGCTTCTCAATCCGCCCGGTCGATTGGCAGGGCCTCGCCATGGGGGATGAGGGCAAGGGAAACGGGACGACGGCATCATGATATCCGAAGCGCCGCCTTTCTGGTGGAGGCGGGCAGGCTGGCAGGCCTGGATCCTCTCGCCCCTTGCTTTTCTCTATGGCCGCGTTGCCGGCTATCGCATGGTCCATGCGCGCCGCGCCTCGGTTCCGATCCCCGTCATTTGTGTCGGTAATTTCACGGTCGGCGGCGCCGGCAAGACGCCGACGGCAATCGCCATCGCCCGTGCCGCCAGGGCCAGGGGCCTCAAGCCCGGCTTCTTGAGCCGCGGCCACGGCGGTTCGCTCGATGTCACGACCGTCGTCGATCCCGCCCATCACCGTGCGGTTGCCGTGGGCGACGAGCCGCTGCTGCTTGCCCGGGAGGCGCTGACGGTCATCTCCCGCCGGCGCGTCGAAGGGGCGGCGAAGCTCGTCGAAGAGGGGGCGGATTTCATCATCATGGATGACGGCTTCCAGAGCGCGCGCCTCGCCATCGACTACGCGCTTCTGGTGATCGATGCCACGCGCGGCCTCGGCAACGGCCATATCGTGCCGAGCGGGCCGGTGCGCGCGCCGATCCGTCTGCAGCTGCGCCAGGCAACCGCGCTCCTGAAGGTCGGCGACGGCAACGCCGCCGACCGCATCGTCCGCATTGCGGCCCGTGCGGCCAAGCCCTATTTCACGGCCGCGCTGAAAGTGTCGGGCGAGAACGATCTCGAAGGCCGCAAGGTGCTTGCCTTTGCCGGCATTGCCGACCCCGAAAAGTTCTTCCGCACCGTCCGTTCGCTTGGAGCGTCCATCGAGGTTGCGACCGCCTTCGGCGATCATGAGCACCTGAGCGAGGAAGAGATCGACGGGCTGCTGCTGACCGCGGACCGGCAGGACCTGACGATCGTCACCACCTCGAAGGATTTCGTGCGGCTGGCCGGCCACCACGGCAAGGCCGAACAGCTTGCGGCCCGCTGCCGCGTCGTGGAGGTGGAAATGGCCTTTACCGATCCGCTTGCGCCCGGCCTCATCATCGACCGGGCCTTCCAGGCTTGCCGCGAGCGACGGCTGAAGGAAACGAAGAAGAAAGCCTAGAACAGTTCCAGCAGACGTGTTCCGCGGTTCTGCCTTTGCAAGCGGATGAAAACTCTAGCGCTGGTTCGGCAGAACGCCGGCGCGACGGTCGGCTTCCAGCGCGGCGGCGACATCGGCATAGGGCTCCTGCCGCGCCACGCTCCAGTAGCGAAGTTCGTCGAGCGGGACCTGCTTGCCTGTCAGCGCGCAGACGACATAGGAGCCAGGCGACAGAATCTGGAAATCACCGTCGAGATAACGGATCTTCGCCTCGCGGTTTCCGTGCCCTTCGAACAAGTTCATGCGCTCCATTCCCTGCAGTCTGTCATGTGTTTGCAATACTCTCCGAGAGGCCGCTTTGCCAGCTTTTTCAGCTGCGCCCGAACAGACGCTCGATATCGGCGAGCTTGAGTTCGATATAGGTCGGGCGCCCGTGATTGCACTGGCCCGAACCCGGCGTCACTTCCATCTGCCGCAAAAGCGCGTTCATTTCCTCCGGCCGCAGCCGCCGGCCCGATCGCACCGAGCCGTGGCAGGCCATGGTCGCCGCCACATATTCGAGCTTGGCGGAGAGGCCGGAGGCCGTATCCCATTCGGCGATCTCGTCGGCAAGCTGGCGGATCAGCCCATGCGCATCGACCTCGCCGAGCATCGCCGGTGTTTCCCGCACGGCAATGGCGCCCGGCCCGAAACGTTCGATGGCGAGACCAAGCTCGGCAAATTCGCCCGCATGCACCATCAGCCGGTCGCAATCCTCCTCGGGAATATCGACGATTTCGGGGATCAGCAGCACCTGCGAGGCGAGCCGTTTCGAATGCAGCGCCCTGCGCATGGCCTCGAAGACGAGCCGCTCGTGCGCGGCGTGCTGATCGACGATGACGATGCCGTCATCGGTCTGCGCGACGATATAGTTCTCGTGGATCTGGGCCCGCGCCGCGCCGAGCGGATAACGCGCCGGGGGTTCCGCGGCGGCCGCGGCCTGAGCCTGCGGCGCCGGCTGAAAAACCGGCTCCGACCGTGCCGTCGGATGCGCCAGCCCGTCGAAGGAGGCTTGCGGCTTTTCGTCAAACCCGGCGCCCGGCTGGAAGGGTCGGAAAGGCGAGGTCGCGGCCGACCACGGTGCCTGCGGCCGCTGCGGCGCCGGCTGGAAGCCGGGGCGGAAGGCGCGCAGCATGTCGCTTGCGCCTGTCGTCGCCGCGCGGCTGCCGTCGCGCGCCAGCGCCTCGCGGATCGCGCCGACGATCAGCCCGCGCACCAGTCCCGGATCGCGGAACCGCACGTCGGATTTCGCCGGATGCACGTTGACGTCGACAAGCGCCGGATCGAGCGTGATCGACAGCACCGCGACGGGATAACGTCCGGCCGGGATCGTTTCGGCATAGGCGCCGCGGATCGCCGAGAGGATGAGCTTGTCCTGCACGGGACGGCCGTTGACGAAGGCATATTGATGGGCCGAGTTGCCCCGGTTGAAGGTCGGCACGCCGGCAAAGCCGGTCAGCTGCACGTCTTCGCGTTCGGCGTCGAGCGCGATGGCATTGTCGCGGAATTCCTTGCCGAGCACCTGCGCCATGCGCGCCAGGTGATCCTCGCCGGTAGCCGGAAATTCCAGTGTCGAGCGATCGGAGCCCGACAGAACGAAACGCACGCCCGGAAAGGCGATCGCCATGCGCTTGACGATTTCGGTGATCGCCGCCGCTTCCGCCTTTTCCGTCTTCAGGAATTTCAGCCGCGCCGGTGTCGCGAAGAACAGGTCGCGCACCTCGACGATCGTGCCCGGATTGGCCGCCGCCGGGCGCAGATGCACGATCTTGCCGCCGGCAACCGAAATCTCGCTGCCGGCCGCGCTGTCTCGTCTGCGGCTTGCGATGCTGAGCCGCGCCACCGAACCGATGGACGGCAACGCTTCGCCGCGGAAACCGAGCGTGCGGATGTCGTCGAGCGTTTCCGATATTTTCGAGGTGCAGTGCCGCTTGACGGCCAGTTCAAGGTCGGCGGCATCCATGCCCGAGCCGTTGTCGGTCACGCGCAGCAGCGCTTTGCCGCCGCCGGCGGTGGCGATCTCGATGCGGGTCGCGCCCGCGTCGAGTGCGTTTTCGATCAGTTCCTTTGCCGCGCTCGCCGGCCGTTCGATGACCTCGCCGGCGGCGATCTGGTTGATGAGCGTTTCGGAGAGCTGTCTGATGGCCATATCCCATTTTCGGGGATTCGCGGCCGGGAGGAAAGGGGGCCGGGCAACAAATGCCGGGGCTTCTCCCCCAGATTTGGGGGTGCTTAACGTTAAGCGGCCTTTAAGACAAAAACGGCATTTTATTCATATACCTCCGAAACTGCGAAAATCGGACAGATGTGGGATGTGAAGGAATGAGTGCCGGCTTCGATAAGGCGGACACATCATCTGCGGGTGACGCACTGCCGCCAGAGGCCGACCTCCAGACGGTGCTTTTCGATGCGGTCTGCGATAGTCTTTCGGCTGCCTTCGTCATCTATGACCGCAATGACCTGCTGATTTTTGCCAGCCGCCAGATCCTGGACTTTTTCCCGATGCCCGAACACGCGCTGCGGCCGGGCACGCGCCTTCGCGATTTCCTGGGCGCGCTCTACGATATCGCTATCCGCGAGCACACGCTCGTGCGCCAGGCCGGCACGTTGAGCCGCGAGGACTGGCTTTCCCAGCGCATCGCCTCCCATTGGCGCGAACGTTTCGAATCCGTCGAGCGCCACGGCGCCGACCGCTGGGTGCGCTTCCTGAAACGCCGCCTGCCGAGCGGCTACGGCGTCACGGTCATTTCCGACATTTCCGAAGCGCGCAAGCGCGAGGAGCAATGGCGCTACGACCTGGAGCGCGTGCAGCTGACCGAGGATATTCTCGACCATCTGCCGTTCCCGCTCTTCGTCAAGGATCGCAACCTCACCTACGTCGCCGTCAACCAGGCTTTCTGCGAGAAATACCAGACGACGGCGGACGAGGTTCTGGGCCGAAAGAGCGGCGATCTCTTCTCGCCCGATATCGCCAAGCGGTTTGAAGAAAGCGACCGCCATGTGCTGGAAACCGGCGAAATGTCGGTCTCCCGCCAGCGCCAGATCGCCCGTGACGGCACCGAGCGCGATATCGTCAGCCGCAAGCACAGGATCGGCAAGCCGGGGCGCTATTTCCTCGTCTCGACCATGCAGGACCTGCCGCGCGACGGCGACGATCTCGACGAGTTCAATCGGGCCTCCGAGATCACCACCTCCAGCAACCAGACCTACCGCCGCGCCTATGTGCCCATGCCGAACGCATCGCAGCGCCGCGAGCCGGCGGCGATGGAGGCGATCGTTCCGGAAAACTTCTCCGGCCGGAAGATCCTCGTCGTCACCGCCGATCTCGCCGCCGAGACCGCCGCGTTGCGCACGCTCGCCAAATACGGCTTCGAATCCTGTTCGGTCCGCGGCGAGGACGAGGAGGAACGTTTCCTCGAGATTGCCAGCTCTTCCGGCATCTCGCTCGATCTACTGATCATCGACAACCAGATGGGCATGCGCTGCCTGGAACTCGCCGAGCAATACGGCATTCCCGCCCTTGTCATGGATGGCTTCCAGATCGCCAACGAGCTGACTTTCCAGATCGCCCGTCACTTCAACCGCAGCGGGCGCGGCGGCGGCGCGGAAGGCGATTGGGAAATCACCACGACCGACGAAACCGCGGGGCTTCAGGTTCTCGTCGCTGAGGACAATGACATCAACCAGATCGTCTTCACGCAGATCCTCGAAGGCCTCGGTTATCGCCACCGTATCGCGGCAACCGGCGAGGAGGCCGTTCGTCTGTGGGCCGAACACCGCCCGCAGATCGTGCTGATGGATATTTCCCTTCCGGTCTTCAACGGCTTCGAAGCCTCGCGCCTCATCCGTCAGATGGAAGAGGGGCAGGGCACGCGCACCCCGATCATCGGCGTCTTGACGCAGGCCTTCGAACGCGATCGCGCCGAATGCGCCAAGGCCGGCATGGACGATGTCGTCATGAAGCCGGTCAGCCCGGATATACTGGAAACCGTATTTCAGAAATATCTAATTAATGAACCCGCAAAGGCGAGCAATTAAAGAAAATCGGGGGTCAACTCCCCAGATTTTGGGAATGCCGTGGGTTGTAACCCCGCCGATTTACTATCGAATTGTTAAGATTTGGCCGTCATTCTTTGCCCGGGTGTGGAGGAAAATCTTGGGTTTGGAGTGATGGTGTCGGCGGAAATACCATTCATGACTGCGAGTCAGAACGAACTCCAGGCGATGGCCTATACCGATCCGCTGACCGGATTGGGAAACCGCAATCGCATGCGGGACAAGGTGACGCAGATTTCCGCCGAGCGGGCCAGCGATCCGGCACCTTTTACCATCGGCATCGCCAATCTCGACAGTTTCAAGCCGATCAACGATCTCTTCGGTTCCGCCGCCGGCGACGAGATCCTGTGCCAGGTCGCCCATCGCCTGAAGGCCTGCATTCCGGACGGCGCCCTGGTGACGCGTCACGATGGCGACGAATTCGCCTTCGTCCTGCCGCTGATCTTCGAGCGCGCCAGCGCCGAGAAATTCGGCCAGATGATCCGGGAGGTCCTGTCGGCGCCCTACGATCTCGGCGATCGCAACGTGCGCCTTTCCGCCTCCTTCGGCTTTGCCATCTATCCGTTCGCCGGAGAGGATTGCGAAGAGCTTTTGAAAAGCGCCGAAACGGCGCTCTATCGCTCCAAACGCCGTGGCCGCGGTCAGATCACCGTCTATTCGCGCGAAATCGCCCAGGAAATGAAGCGCGCGACCCAGCTCGAACAGGCGCTCCGAAACGCCATCATATCCGATGCGATCGACGTGCATTTCCAGCCGATCGTCTCGCTCGCCAACAATCAGGTCGTGGGTTTCGAGGCGCTTGCCCGCTGGAACGATCCCGATCTCGGCTTCGTCTCGCCGGGCGTCTTCGTGCCGCTGGCCGAAGAGCGCGGCTTCATCGACGCGCTCTCGGAAGCGCTGCTGCGCAAGGCGGCGGAAGCCGCCCTGTCCTGGCCGCGCGAACTCTTCCTGTCCTTCAATCTCTCGTCGGCCCAGCTCATGGACCCGGGCACAAGCAGCTCCATCCTGTCGATCCTCGGCCGCGTCGGCTTCGACCCGCATCGCCTGGAGCTGGAGATCACCGAGACGGCCGTGATGAGCTCCGCCGATACGGCGCACCGCATCCTTGCCGATCTGCGGGCCGCCGGCGTGCGCATCTCGCTCGACGATTTCGGCACTGGCCAGTCGAGCCTCGGGCGCCTGCGCGATTTTATCTTCGACAAGATCAAGATCGACNNACCGCGCCTTCGTCTCGCGCATCAATTCCGACCGCGCCTCCGAACATATCATCAAGGCGATCCTTGCCATGTGCGAGGGTCTCGAGCTGGAAGTCGTGGCCGAAGGCATTGAGGATTATTCGGAAGCCGTCAAGCTGCGCATGCTCGGCTGCGGCATGGGGCAGGGCTATCATTTCGGCCGGCCCGCCGACGGCATCGCCACGCTGCGCTTCCTGCACGAGAACTACTATTACGACACGAGCGCAACGGAACGCGCCAGCGCATAGCGGACAGCCACATGAAAACGATGGCGCCCCATGGGACGCCATCGCCTGCGCTTCGCACGCCGTACCGATTACTTGCTGGTGGTCGAGCCCGTTGCCGTGCTGTCCGTCGGCATGGCTGTGCCGGTTGCTGCCGGAGCCTTTTCGGCCGACTGCATCTGCAGGGTCTTGAATTCCGGAGCCGCCTTCAGCGATTCGGCGGTTTCCGTGGTCGTCAGCTTGACGGAGCCGTCCTGCGTGTTCTGGGCGACGGTGATTTTCTCCATCGGCACGGCAACGTTCTTTTCGCCGATGCCGAGGAAACCGCCGACACCGACGACAGCCGCAACGATACCGCCGTCCTTCTTGAGGATCAGGTCGTTGACATCACCGATGCTCTCGTTGTTACCGTTATAGACCGACTGGCCGATATAGGTGTTGGCGCTGATCTGATCGGCAGCCTGCTCGGTCAGGTAGCTTGCGCCACCGGCCTGAGCCGTATCGGTGGTCGCGGCCGGGGCAGGGGCCTGCGCGGCGTCGCCGGCCGGCGCCATCGGCTTGGCCGGCTCCGCCGGTGCCGGGGCTGCCGGATCGGCGGGGGCAGACTGCGTCGGGG
>UCFC01000077.1 GCA_900471515.1 Hyphomicrobiales bacterium
GGGCGGGGGCGGCGGCGGAGCCAGCGGCTTCCACAAGCGCAGCGAGCCGGTGAATTTCGCCTTGAGCCTTGCGCGCGGCATTGCCGTCATCAGGCGCAACCTCGCCATCGTGATGGTCTTTACGATCGCGATCAACGTGCTGCTGCTGGCCATCCCGCTCTACCTCTTCCAGATTTCCGACCGCGTCCTGACCAGCCGCTCCATCGACACGCTGGTGATGCTTTCGATTGTGGTGGTGGGGGCTGTCCTGATACAGGCCTTCCTGGATTCCGTCCGACGCTTCATCCTGATGCGAACCGCCGTGGAACTGGAGGTCCAACTGGGCGCCCCGATCCTGAGCGCGGCGGCGCGCGCCTCGCTGCACGGGAACGGCAAGGACTACCAGATCCTGCAGGACCTTCAGCTTCTGCGAAGCTTCCTGACGTCAGGCACGCTGATCGCCTTCCTCGACGCGCCGCTGATGCCGCTTTTCGTGATCGTGGTCTACCTGGTGCATCCGCATCTCGGCATCATCATCATGGTCTGCTGTGCGGTGCTGTTCGTAATCGCTTTCCTGAACCAGAAATTCACGGCCAAACAATTCGCCGAATCCAACAGCTATCTCAGCCGCGCGAACTTCCATCTCGATTCCATGTCGCGCAATTCGCAGATCATCAACGCGCTCGCGATGATTCCCGAGGCGGTGAAGATGTGGGGCCGGGAAACCGCCGGCTCGCTGAAATCGCATGTGCAGGCACAGGACCGGAACATCATCTTTACGGGCGTTTCCAAAGCCTGCCGCATGATCACGCAGATCGGGCTTCTCGGCTGGGGCGCACATCTGTCGCTGTCGGGAGAGCTGACCGGCGGCATGGTCATCGCGGCCTCGATCATTTCCGGCCGCGCGCTGGCCCCGATCGAAGGAGCCATCGAAGGCTGGCACCAGTTTAACCGATCAATCGCAGCTTACGGCCGCATCAAGAACCTGCTTTTGAACTCGCCGCTCAATTTTCCGCGGCTGCGTCTTCCCAACCCGGAAGGACGGCTGGACGTGGAACGGATCCTCTTCGTTCCGCCGCCGCAGAAGAAGGTGATCCTGAACGGCATTTCCTTCTCCCTGAAGAAGGGGGAATCGCTGGCGATCATCGGCAATTCCGGCTCCGGCAAGACGACACTCGGCAAGATGCTGGTGGGCTCAATCCTGCCGACCTCGGGCAATGTGCGCCTCGACCTCATGGATCTGCGCAACTGGGACCAGCGGCAGTTCGGGGAAAGCATCGGCTATCTGCCGCAGGACGTGCAGCTGTTTCCGGGCACCATCAAGGCCAATATCTGCCGCATGCGCGACGACGTCGAAGACCGGCAGATCTACGAGGCGGCCGTCCTTGCTGACGTACACGAGCTGATCGCAGGCTTCCCCCAGGGCTACGAGACCGTCGTGGCTTCCGACGGGGCGCCGCTTTCGGGCGGCCAGAAGCAGCGCATCGCGCTGGCCCGCGCCTTCTTCGGCGATCCGAAGTTCGTCGTGCTCGACGAGCCCAATTCCAACCTCGACACCCAGGGCGAAGCAGCGCTCGCAAAAGCACTGATCCACGCCAAGAAACAGGGGATCACGACCGTGACGATCACGCAGCGCCCGGCACTTCTGCAATGCGTGGACAAGATCATGGTGCTTAAGGACGGCACGGTCGCCATGTTCGGCGAACGTATGGAAGTGCTGCAGGCAATTTCCAAGGGCAATGGCCGCAACGGCCAGCAAGCCCCGCGTATCGAAGGGTAACGGCCATGGGCAAGAAGAAACAGGAAACAGCCGGCCCGCAGCTCGAATGGTATGGCGACGTGCCGCGGTCGATCCGCTTTCACAGCATGATCGGCCTGACGGTGCTTTTCGCTTCGTTTGGCGGTTTCGGATATTGGGCGGCAACCGCGCCGCTCGCCTCGGCGATCATCGCCCAGGGCAGCTTCGTAGCCACCGGCAACAACAAGGTGGTCCAGCACCTGGAAGGCGGCATCATCAAGGAAATGATGGTCGGTGAAGGCGCAAGCGTCAAGGAAGGCGACGTGCTGCTGACGCTCGACCAGACCGCCGCCCTGACCAACGAACGCATGTTGAACCTGAGGCGACTGCGCCTGGAAACCGTTGTGGCGCGGCTGAGGGCAGAAGCGCAGGGGGCAAGCGAATTTAAAATTCCCGAAATCGTCATGGCCGAGGCAAGCGATCCGGACGTCAACGCCATTATCCAGAGCCAGAACATCGTCTTCCACAGCAAACGGATCAAGCTCGAGGAACAGCTGAACCTCATCGAGAAGAACATCAAGTCGCTGGAATACCGTTTCGACGGTTACAAGGGGCAGCGCGAATCCTTCGAGCGGCAGCTGGCGCTGCTGTCGGACGAGCGGGACTCCAAGGAAAGGCTGGTCAAGGTCGGCTATATGCGCAAGACCGATCTTCTGGCCATCGAGCGCGCCATTGCCGATGCGATGGGGGATATTTCGCGCCTTAACGGCGAGCTCAACGAAAGCGAAGCGGAAATCGCCAAATTCCGCCAGGAAGCGGTCATCGCCGTCAACTCCAACAAGCAGGCAGCACTCGATGCCTTGGAGACGGCCGAATCCGATCTCGACAGCGTCCGCGAACAGGCAAGGGAAGCAGCCGGCGTCCTGGAACGCACGATCATCCGTTCGCCCGTGTCGGGCACGGTCGTCCGCTCCTACTATCACACCGCCGGCGGCGTCATCACCACCGGAAAACCGATCATGGAAATTCTGCCGGCTCATGTGCCGCTGATCCTGGAGGCGCAGGTATTGCGTACCTCCATCGACCAGCTTCACGAGGGACAGACGGCCGCAATCCGCCTCACGGCCCTCAACAGACGCACCACGCCGGTTCTCGAAGGAAAGGTTTTCTATGTTTCGGCAGACTCGGTCGAGGAAAATACCGGTCTGTCGGTGAAAGACGTCTACATCGTGCGCGTGCAGATCCCGGACAGCGAAATTGCCCGCATTCACAACTTCCACCCGGTTCCCGGCATGCCGGCCGAGGTGCTGATCCAGACCTCGGAGCGCACCTTCTTCGAATATCTGAGCAAGCCGGTTGCCGACAGCATGTCCCGCGCCTTCAGGGAACGCTGAGCGCAGAAATGACTGAGGCGTTCACCGAGCTGATCTGATATAGTCCAGGTATCATCAACGTTGAGCCTAGGGAGTTCAACATGCCGGCCATGTCGGATGTTTTATTGATGGTCGGCCGGTTGAACTATGTCTGGACGAATACAGAAAGTCTGCTGATCTATATTATCGCCCACCTTCTCAAGGTCGAGAAGGAAGCGGCGGTGGTGGTGTTCCTAACGCTCAACACGACACGCGCACGCATCGATCTTGTCGAGCGCCTGGCAAAGCTTCCTTCGACGCCAGCTGCGGACCGCAAGGCCGTTCTTTCGGCCATGTCGCGCCTGAAGAAGGAATCGAAGATGCGCAACAAGTACAATCACTGCATCTATTCCTTCGACGAGAAGGGCGAAATCTCCAGCACGCAGCTCATGCGGCTCGTCGAGGACGAGAAGGAAATCCGCTACGGCAAGATCGAACAGATGGACGACCGGGAGATGGAGCTTCTGGAGAAATCCATTGGCGAGATCGTCAATATCAGCAAGGCGCTCTGGACCTTCATCCACGCAAGCCCGCGAATTGTCGCGCTCTAGTTTCGGGCGGCCGAAACCGGATTCCCTGGGCTAATCCCATTTCGTCTGAAGGAATCACCCGGACGGTTTATTTGAAGATCGATGTTTCTCATTAGACTGGAATCTCCCGAATTGCGTATGGGGTATTGGGAGGGGGCATGCGCATCGATATCATTGATACCGTAGCCGGCTTCGACGCCGTCCGCGACAACTGGGATCAGGTCTACAGGGACGATCCGGACGCCCAGCATTTCCTTTCCTGGACATGGCTGAGAGACTTTCTCGGGCATCGTGGCCGCTGGTTCATCCTGGCGCTGCGCGAGCGGGAGCCGGACGCTCCTTATGTCGCATTCCTCCCCCTGAGATTGCTCACGAAACTCGATGCCCAGAGCGGGCTTTTCTACGACGAAATCGTCATGGGCGGAAACTATTCGGCCGATTATACCGGCTTCATCGTGATGCCCGGCTACGAACAGAAAGCCATTGACGGCTTTGCCGCATACCTCAAGCAGCAGAACTGGACGCATCTCCGGCTGGAGCATTTCAGCGGGCCGCCGGAGCGGCGGGAAAAGATGATCCTGGCCCTGCAGGGGCCGCTCGTCATGTTCCGTGACAACGCCCCGACCAGCCCGGACAATATCGACAATACGATCTGCCCGGTCGTCTTCCTGCCGGGAAGCTGGGACGACTATCTGGAGCAGAAGATGAGCAGCCAGACGCGCCAGAAGCTGCGCCGCTTCCTGCGCAAGCTCGATGGTGACGAAGGCTACCGGATTACCATGGCGACGCCCGCAACCATCGAGCGGGACCTCACGATTCTCTTCGATTTCTGGCGCAAGCGATGGACGGAGCGCAAAGGACCGGAGCGGACCGAGCGGCTCATCAATTCCACCCGCGAAATGCTGATGGACTGTTTCAGGAGCGGCACGCTCGAGGTCCCGGTCTTCTGGTTCGGCGAACAGCCGCTCGGCGTGCTCGCCAACATCATCGACCGCCCGAAGAAAACGATCCTCTTTTATATTACCGGCCGGGACGAGAACTGGAAGACGCCGTCTCCCGGCCTTGTGCTGCACGGATACTGCATCCGCCGGGCGATCGAGGCGGGCTTCCGGGCCTACGATTTCCTGCGCGGAAACGAACCGTACAAATATGTGTTCGGCGCCGACGAGCGGCGGATCAGCTATACGCTCTTCAGGACCCGCGACGGACGCAACCTCGGCGGCGTCCTGCATCCGCGCAGCGTCAACTATGTCTACAAGCAGGCGCTCGACATGTATCAGAAAGGGGAAAAGGGGAAAGCGGAGATCGTCTTCACCCAGGTTCTGCAGTCCTCGCCCGGCCATACCGGCGCCGAATTCGGCCTTGCCAACCTGCTGTTCGACCGGGGAAAGTTGACCGAGGCCCTTGCCGCCTATCAGTCGCTGCTGGAGCGCGCGGCCGAGCCGTTGCCGATTGCGCTTCGCCTTGGCGATACGCAACTGGCGCTGAAACTCTATGAGGATGCGATCGTGACCTTCCGCCGCATCGGCGAGCAGGCGCCCCATGCGGTGCAGGCGCGCTACAAGGAAGGGGTCGCCCTCATCGCAACGCGCCGCCTCGCACAAGCAGAGGCGGTTCTTGCGGCGATCCAGGATATCCATACCGACGATCCGGCTGCCGTTCCCTACAGCCAGCTTGCATCGGTGGCGCTCGAGCGTCTACGCCAGCATAATGCGGCACTGGCAGCCGACGAACAGATTCCCGAAGGCATGATGGGATTGCCACGAAAGCGCGGCGGCGAGAAACGCCGCCCCCGCATGCACTGAAACTTTCGTTTCACGCCATCGTTGCCGCAAGGCGGCATGCGCCCTTTGTGCGGCATGCATCGGCGGAAAATTCAGGCACCGGTCTCGGTCTGCTGCCTGATATCGTCGGCAATCGGATGCAAACGATCGGCCGGCAGGGCGCCGACGAGACTATAGCCCATGCCGCCCGACGCCCAGCTCCAGCCCTCGACATTGCCCTGCTCATGCGGCGCCATAGGTCTATTCTGATCAACGAGCATGGGGCGCGTCAGCATGACGAGCCGCGTTCCGCGATCGTCGTCATACATCAGCATCAATCCGGCGCCATGCGCCGTCGAGATCATTCTGCCGCCCATCAGACGATAGCCCGAGTTGGAAAGGTCCGGCAGGATCGGTTTGCGGCCCATGCGCGCCGTCGCCCAGTCGACAAGCTCGGCCATATTGTCGGCGCGGATCTCGACCGGCCTCATCCTGTCAGATGCATAGGTGGCGAAACTGTCGGTTGCCTCGTTGGCCAGCGCCACCATGCCCTCGCCCGGCTGCCTGTACATGCCATGCAGCATCCAGCCGCCGGAACCGCCGGCGACAAGGAGAACGACAGCGGCCGCCGCCATACGCCAGACGGGGAGCCTGCCCTGCTTGCGCACTTCCATCAGATGGCTCAGGTTCAGCCGGCTCGGAACTGGCTCGTCTGCAACCGGGTTGAGCGCAGCCCGCAGATCGAGCCGCTGCCTGCCGTAGCCGTCAATTCGCGCAGCGATTTCGGGATGCGTCTCGAGATAGGCGGAAACCTCGGCTTCGCGCGTTTCGTCCAGCGCACCGTCAACAAATCCGTGAAGATCATCCTCGGTGATCGGTTTTACGCTCATTTTACTCTCCGAAGATGGGCCGCCGGCCCCTGTGCTGCCTTGCCCGGGTTCTCCAATATCTGCCGCAACCGCTCACGCGCTCGCGACAGGCGCGACATGACGGTGCCGATCGGGATGGCCAGCACTTCCGCCGTCTGCGAATAGGACAGATCCTCGACCGATACCAGCAGCAGCACGCTGCGCTGCTCCTCGGGAAGCTGCTCCAGCGCCAGAAGGATGTCGCGGCTCATCAGATTGTCTTCCTGCGTCGGCTGCCGGGCAAGCACGCGTTCATCCACCTTCTCGAAGGGCAGATGTTCGCCGCGGCGTGCCGTCTGTTTCAACCGGTTGACCGCCAGATTATGAAGGATAGCGAAGATCCAGGTGCGCGGATCGTCGTTTCGGCGATGATGCCAATGGGCAATAACCCGCTCCAGGCAATCCTGAACGAGATCGTCGGCGGCCGTTACGTCTTTCAGCAATCCGCGCGCGTAGCGGCGGAGTGCGGGGATCATCGGTTCGACAAGCTGCAGAATGTCACTCATGAGGCTTACCTTCAGGAGCTTCGCCCGCCACCCTAGCACAGGCGGCGGGCGGAAAGGATTTACTTCGCTTCGATCTGGACGACTTCGCCCGGTCCCTTTTGACCCGCCAGGGCGACGACGAGATAGCGGCGCTCGGCCTTCTCGCTGCTCTGGACGATCTGCCTGATGGGACCGACGGCGTTGACGATCGCCGAGCCGGCCGGGTTCGTCATGAACGATGCCAGAGGCTGAAGATCGCCCGTACCGTCGGCCCGGGTGGAGAGCGCAAGGATGTAAGGCTTCCTGGGCTCCAGCCCCGTCACGGATGCCTGCAGCACCTGTGACAGACCCTGATCGAAAAGGGAGACGCTCGTTGGCGCAACGCCTTCCGACTTCGGCGCGCGCAGGGCAAGATGCGCCACCTGGCCGGCGATGCCGAGCGGCTGCAGGTTCTCCATGCCATCGCCCTCAGGCACTGCGTCCGGGACATAGTTGACAGCCTGCGGAGCCTGGCCGATCGGTATCGTGGCGATCACCTTGTTTGTCAGCGTATCGATCGCTGCGAGTGCGTCGGCGTTTTCGAGCCCCACATAGACGCGCGTGCCATCGCCTGATGGCCAGACACCGTGCGGAAGATTGCCGACAGGGATTGTCGCGACCTGCTCAAAATTGTCCGTGCGATAGACCTTCACCTGGTTGAGGCCGCCAACGGTAATGTAGGCAAAATCGCCGTTGGCGTTGTGAACGATATTGACGTGGTTGGTGATCGGCCCGGTATCGATCGTCTTGATCAGATCGAAAGGTGCTTCGGCGTTGAAGACCTGCGTCTTGCCTATATCCTTCAGGGTGAACCAGACCTGCTTGCCATCGGGCGTCGCGGCAATATTGGGGCAGAAGGGGCTTTCCTGCTTGATGTGGCCGACGATCTGGTGATCGGCGACGGAAACGACGACGGTTTCCGGGTTGAACGAGGAGCAGACGTAGCCGTATTTGCCGTCCGGCGAGAAGATCTGCATGCCCGGCCCGGCCGGTACCTTGATCTGCAGCTTCTCCTCATAGGTATGCGCATCGATGACGGAGATGTAATCCTCGCCGCGAACCGTGACCCAGACCTCGCTGCCATCGGGCGTAAAAAACGCTTCATGCGGCGAGCGCCCCACATAGATCGTGTGTTTTACGGCATTGGTTGCCGTGTCGATGAACGTCACCGAATTCGAGCCGATCGAAACGACGGCCAGCGTCCTGTGATCCGGCGAAGAGCCCATGCCGTGAACCAGGACCTGCCCACGATAGAGCGGGCTCAGATTGCCCGGCTGCGGATCGCCGAGACGGATGACGCCGAGCAGCTTGTTGGTGGACGGATCGGTGACCGAAACCGTGTTGGAGAATTGTTCGGCCGCATAGACACGATCCTTGCTGCTGACCGGAATATCCGGATCGGAGACAGCACCCGGCGCCTGGCCGGCAAAACTTGCGGCCGGCGCCAGTATCGTGCCGGCGAGAAGGCTGAGAACGAGGAGGCTGGACTTCATGACAGGGTCCTTTCAATTGCCCATCTTCATGTTCGGATCCATCGTCGGCATCATCGACATGCCGGCGCCGGAGGGGAGAGAGTTCTGCGGGGAAACCTGGGTCGGCGCCGGAGCCGAAGGCGGAAGCGGATCGCCAAGCGACAGACGCATCGCGGCGATTTCCTGCTGCTGATCAACGATGATTTCCTGCGCGATGCGCTTGAGCTGCTCGTTGCTGCCGTAGCGCAGATAGGCCTGCGCCATGTCGATCGCGCCCTGATGATGGGGGATCATCATCTCGACGAAATCCCTGTTGACGTCGCCTGTTGGCCTGACCGCCATATTGTTCATCATCTTCGTCATCGCCGCATCGTTTTCCGCCAGGAACGGCGTCTCGTCCGTAGGCGAGGCGGGCGCGTGTTGATGCGACGCCGGATCGTCGGCAAGGGCTGAGGCGGACAGGATCACGAAGATCGTTGCTGCCAGCTGGAATAATCCCTTTCGGGGAGGCACGTTCATGGGGGCTCCCTTTCATGCAGAGCGGTTTCATGAACGTGGACAACGGAGCTGTCGTTTTATTCCGGCCGGTTTCGCTTTTCGTTCTCGGACGCGATTTTTCTTTGCAACCTGCTGGTTTCACCGAGTTGGAAACCACAAGTAGCCTGCAGGGATGCGGGCTTGTTTACCGGGTCTGGTGTTGCTGGATTGCTGGGTTGGCTCTCACAGCCGCGATCACGTTCGCGGCCAAGAGGAACCCGGGAACTGAAGGCGGGTTGATTTCTGGCAGAACTGTCGGTTTGTGGCGCGG
>UCFC01000052.1 GCA_900471515.1 Hyphomicrobiales bacterium
CGTCAAGTTACAAGGGGGGTACCACACGGTACAACGCCACCGGCAGCCCGTCCCTTATAGCAGTCCGGCAGGACAGAGGGGGTGCCGCACGGCACAGCCTGCAACGGGGTCAGACAGCCTCAGACAGCCACGCCCCCCCAATCAACCCCGCACGCACCCCCTCACCCGAGTTCCTGCGCAAGGCCGATGAGAATGCCTTCCGGCCCGCGGATATAACAGAGCCGATACGTATCCCGATACTGCACGACCTCCCCCACAAGCGCCGCGCCGCGCGCGCAAAGCCTCTCGAGCGTCTCGTCGATATCGTCGACGGCGAACATGACGCGCAGGTAGCCGAGGGCGTTGACCGGGGCCTTCCGGTGATCGGCAACGACATCGGGCGCGAGGAAGCGGGAAAGTTCCAGCCGGCTGTGGCCGTCAGGCGTGCGCATCATGGCGATCTCGACATGCTGGTTGCCGAGGCTGGTGACGCGCCCGGCCCATTCGCCTTCGATCATCGCCCGCCCTTCGAGCGCAAGCCCGAGTTCGCCAAAAAAATCGATCGCCGCCGTGAGGTCCTCGACGACGATTCCAACATTGTCCATTCGCTTGAGCGCCATGTTTCCAATCTCCAGGCTGCCGTTCGGCTCGACGAGATCCGGCCTCGTCCGCCGGAGGACGTTCAGGGCGCGCACGATCCGACAGCCGTCCGCCGTTTTCCGCTTCGCCCGCCGCTCAGGCCCTGCCCGCCACCGCAAACAGTTCCGGCACCGCCGGGTTCCGCCCCGCCCGCGGCGCGCACAGAACCACATCGAATTCGGGCGCATCGACGAGCAGCCGCGCCACCACGCCCTCCGCCAGATCGCCGCAGAGCGATTGCGGGATCAGCGCCACGCCGAGCCCTTCCTGCACCAGCCGGATGATCGTGTGCTGCAGGCGCGGCTCGAAGGCGAAATGCGGGGTGATGCCGGCGGACGCGCAATAGGTGGCAATGGCCGTGCGCAGCGTCGGCGCCACCGTCGCGGGGGCCGCGATCAGCCTTTCGCCGGCAAGCGATTGCGGCCCGGCCGGTTCGCCGGCCGCCAGCCGGTGGCCGGCCGGCACGATCAGGCACAGCCTGTCGCGGGCAATCAGCTGCGTGCGCAGATGCGGCGCCGGGCCGGCGCCGAAGGTGACGGCGGCATCCAGCCTGCCCTCGGCCAGCATCTCCTCTATATCGGTCGGGATGCGCTCTTCCAGGATCAGCCGCACATCCGGCCGCGCTTCGGAATAAAGCCGCACCAGCGCCGGGATGACGCTATGGGCGGCGTGCATCATGAAACCGAGCTTCAGCTCGCCCTTCATGCCGCCGGCGACGAGGCGCACGTCGCGGCAGGCGGCGTCGAACCCTTCGAGCACGGCGCGGCAATCGGCAAGGAAATGCTGGCCGGCCGGCGTCAGCGCCACGTTGCGCGAATTGCGTTCCACAAGGCGCACGCCGAGCGTCTTTTCGATCGCGGCGATCTGCCGGCTGAAGGGCGGCTGGCTCATGTTCATGCGCGCCGCCGCATGGCCGAAATGCAGGGTTTCGGCAAGCGCCACGAAATAGCGCATATGGCGCGTATCCATTCGATACCCCAAAAGCATCAATCGACGTTCAAGATGATATTGGATTATCTCGATATCAGGCGCTAGGCAATGATCGCCCCAAGCACGCCCCGCCCGAGTTGCCCATGCTGACCAACCTTTCCATCGTCCTGCCGATCTTTGCCCTTATCCTGGCCGGCTGGACCGCCCGCAAGACCGGCGCGCTCGGCGAAAATGCCACGCGCGAGGTCAACCGGCTGGTCGTCTATCTCGCCCTGCCCGCCCTGCTCTTCGATATCATGGCCAATGCCAGGCCGGCCGACATCTGGCAGCCGGGCTTCATCGTCGCCTTCACGGCCGGTTGCGCCGTCATCTTTGGCGCCACGCTGGCCTGGCGCCTGTCCGGGGGCCGGCCCCTCGCCGACGCGGCGATCGACGGGCTGAACGCATCCTATGCCAATACCGGCTTCATCGGCTTTCCGCTCGTCCTGTCACTGGTCGGCGACAGCGGCATGGCCCCGACCCTGATCTCCACCATCCTGACCGTCTGCGTGCTCTTTGCCGTCGCCATCGTCCTCATCGAGGGCGGGCTGCAATCGCAGACGCGGCGGCGCGACATCGCGCTGAAGACGGGCCGTTCGCTGGCCGGAAACCCGCTGCTCGTCGCCCCCTTTCTCGGCGCTCTCGTCATGGCCTCGGGCGTGGCCCTGCCAGCCCCCGTCCATGCCTTCCTGAAGCTGCTCGGCGGCGCCGCCTCCCCTTGCGCGCTGATCGCGCTCGGCCTGTTCCTGGCCGGCACCAGGGCCGGCGAGAGCGGCGCCCGGACAGGCACGGCCGGCATCCTCGTCGGCCTGAAACTGATCGCCCAGCCCGTCGTCACCTGGCTCATCGCCGCCCCGCTCATGAACCTGCCGCCCGCCGCCACCCATACCGCCGTGCTGCTGGCCGCCCTGCCGACCGGCACCGGCCCCTTCATGCTGGCGGAATTCTACGGCCGCGAGGCCAGCCTGACGAGCCGCGTCGTGCTGGCCTCGACCGTGCTTTCGGTGCTGACGATTTCCGCCTATCTGGCGCTGGCCGGGCGGCTGTGAGGCGAAACCGGCGGCCGAAGCGGCGCTCGCGCCGATAACGATCTGCCGCTATATGGTTCTCATGACGAAAGCGGAACTGAAGCAGGAACCGACAGGCAAATGGGTGGTGCGCGATTCAACGAGCGGCCGCTTCCTTGAAGTGCGCGGTGCCAACTCGCTGAAGTCGGCCAAGCTTCCGCTCAAAAAGGGCCTGGACCTGACCAAGCCGATCGCAAAGCAGGCCCTCAAGGGTACTCCCTCCGAACCCCGCAAATGAAAAACTGATCCGTGCCGGGCGTTTTGCCGGATACCCATGCGCTCTATTGGCTGGTGACAGCGGCCGATACGTTGTCTGGAGAGGCGCTCGTATCAATCGCTCAAAATCAGGACGCGGGAACCCTGTACGTGTCTCCTATCACGGCTTGGGAACTGACGATCGCTTCTCGCAAGCCAGCACATAAGAACCCGCCGGACCTCGGAGCCACGTCACCGGCGACATGGTTTTCGCAGGCAGTAAAGAACACGAAATCAAAGATCATTCCCATCAAACAACGCATCGCCTATGAGGCGGCGGAAGTGGTGGTGGCGACAGGCCACAGGGACCCGGGCGATTGTTATCTGATCGCCACGGCACGCGTGAAGAAGATCCCCATCGTCACACGAGATGCGATCATGCAGGCCCACGCCCTGTGCGGCTATCTCGACATCATTCTGTGCTGAGTGGACAAACCCTAGAACAGCCCGATCAGCCGCGCCGAGCTGATGGCAAGACCGGCGATCGCCGCCAGGATGCAGAGGCTCATGAGGACGAGAAAGATCGGTTTCTTCACGCTGTCTCCTTCCGGGCCGGCCGGCCGCCGATGCGTGACCTAGCAGCTGCGCCTGCCCGCGGCAACCGTGGCGGCAGCCGGGGTTTGCGCCGGGCGGCCTCCTTCCGGAAAGGAAGGCGGGCGCCGCGCGCCCGTCTCCGATCGGTGACACGTCAAAACTGCGCCACGCCCCCGTCCACGAAGAGTTCGATCCCCGTAATGTAGCTGCTGTCCTCGCTGGCCAGGAAAACCGCGGCCCTGGCGAGATCGTCCGACGTGCCCATGCGGCCGAGCGGCACGTTTGCCTTCATCATGTCGCGCACGTTCTGGTCGGCGAGCGTGGAAAGGCCGGGCGTTTCCGTATGGCCGGGGCTCAGCACGTTGATGCGGATGTCGCGGCCCTTGAGATCGACGATCCAGCCGCGCGCGAAGGAGCGGATCGCAGCCTTCGTGGCATCGTAGACGGAGAAGGACGGGAAGCCCTTGATCGAGGCGATCGAGCCCGTCAGGATCACCGACGACCCCTTCGACAGCAGCGGCAGCGCCTTCTGCACGGCAAAGAGCAGGCCGCGCACATTGGTGTCGAAGGTCTTGTCGAAATGCTCCTCGGTGATTTCGCCGAACGTGCCGAACTCGTAGAAGCCGGCATTGGCGAAGAGCACGTCGATGCGGCCGGCCTTTTCCTTCACGATCTCATAGACCCGGTCGATATCCGCAAGGCTTGCGGCATCGGCCTGGATCGCCTCGATATCGCCGCCGATCTCGGCCACCGCCTTGTCCAGTTCGCTCTGTCGCCGGCCGGTGATGAACACTTTGGCGCCCTCTTCGACGAAGCGTTTTGCCGCGCCAAAGCCGATGCCGGCGCTGCCGCCGGTGATGACGGCGACCTTGTTTTCCAGCTTCCTGCTCATGGTTCCATTCCTTCTGCATCGCGCCGGTTCTTGCCGGCGCCCGTTGAACACGAGGCAGAAATTATGGGCTTCCGGGCGGGCGAAGTAGGAAGCCGGCGCGACTATGACCTATTCCCGTCAGGAATGGGCGACAGAACCAAGCTTTTCCTCGACGAAGCTCACGAAGGCGCGCGCCTTGGCGCTGACGCCGCGCCCGGCCGGAAAGGCCGCCCAGAGATCGAGGGGCGCAAGGCTCCACTCCGCAAGCAGCCGTTTGACCCGCCCGTCGGCAAGCTCGGGCGCGAACATCCATTCGGAAGCCACCGCAAGGCCGATGCCCGCAAGCACGGCCGAGCGCACGCCCTCGGCCGCCGAGAGACGCAGGCGTCCCCGCATGGTGACAGGCGCTTCGGCGCCGTCCTTGCGGAAGAGCCAGGCATCGCGGCCGAAACCCTTGGCATAGACGATGCCCTGGTGGGCGGCAAGATCGCCGGGATGGGCCGGCTCGCCGTGGCGGGCGAGATAGGCGGGCGCGGCCACCACGATGCGCGGCGACTGGCCGATCCTGCGCACGGTGAGCGCCGAATCCGGCAGATCGCCCATCCTGAGCGCGACGTCGATGCCTTCCTCGATCAGATCGATGCGCTCGTCGTCGAGCACGACCTCCATGTCGAGGCCGGGATGGCGCTCAAGGAACTGGCCGAGATGCGGGATGACATGCAGGCTGGCAAAGGCCGGCGCCGCACTGACGCGCAAGCGCCCCGACAGGCTGGCGCCGGCCCCGCGCGCGGCGTGTTCGGCCTCGTCCGCCTCCTCGATCGCGCGCCGCGCCCGCTCGTAATAGCTCTCGCCGGCTTCGGTGGGGGTCAGGCCGCGGGTGGAGCGCAGCAGGAGCTGGACGCCGAGATGGGATTCCAGCTGGGCGATGGTCTTGGAGATGGCGGGTTGGCCGACATGCAGCTGGCGGGCCGCTTCCGAGAAGGAGCCGGCCTCGACGACGCGGACGAAGGTTTCCATGGCGGCGAGTCTGTCCAATGTCGGGCTCCGTGGGTGGGTGGATATTGGTGCGGTGTAGCATGATGGGGGAAGTTTGTATTCCCTTGGGGAATGGAAATGGTGGCGACCATCGACGTTCAGAAAACCGCAGCGTCGCGCAAAACCCCTCCCCAACCC
>UCFC01000045.1 GCA_900471515.1 Hyphomicrobiales bacterium
AGCCCCTCCCCCTTGTGGGGGTCCGCAGGACGGGTCGAGACCCGCGGCTCGACCCCGGACAGGTTTGGGGCGGGGTCTTTCTTTAAATCCTTCTTTGCGAAACCGAAGAAGATCACCTCTCCCGATTTCACCCCCACAACCATCCGAACCCTACCCCTGTGCCAAATCCAGGAGGTTTTCCCGTGGCTACCGTCGTCTCAATCTGCAATCTCGCCCTGTCCAATATCGGCAAGGACAATATCAACGATCTCACCGAAAAGAGCGCGGAGGCGCGTGCCTGCAACCAGTTCTATGCGCAGACGCGCGACGTGCTGCTGCAATCCTTCCCCTGGGCCATGGCGGGCAAGACGGTGGCGCTCGGCGCGCTCGAAAACGACAAGCCGGGGGTCTGGCGCCATTCCTAT
Organism: Hyphomicrobiales bacterium; assembly: GCA_900471515.1. Classification (GTDB taxonomy): domain Bacteria; phylum Pseudomonadota; class Alphaproteobacteria; order Rhizobiales; family Rhizobiaceae; genus Rhizobium. The sequence goes on from UCFC01000045.1 coordinate 405, forward strand.
GCGCGGCCGGGCGATTGCCTGCAGATCCGCTGGATCAGGCCGGGCTATTGCGCCGATGCCGGCCTGGCGCCGGAGGCACTGAAACCCGATCTCGACGAGGCCGGGCGCGAGATGCAGCATCCCTACGCGCTCGAAGGCGACCGGCTCTATTGCGATCTCTCGCCGGCGCTGCTGCGCTATACGAGCCGCCTTTCCGACCCGACGAAATATTCGCCGCTCTTCGTCGAGGCGCTGGCCTGGCATCTGTCCGTGCGCCTCGCCATGCCGCTGACGCGCGACCCCAAGATCCGCGCCGACGCATTGGCCCTTGCGCAAAACAGCCAGCGGGCGGCCGAGCAGGCCGAGGCCAATCAGGCAAGGCACACGAGCGAGAATTTCGTGAGCGAACTGATCGCGGTGCGCGCCCATGGCTGATTTTCGCGCCTACCAGCCCTCCTTCACCGCAGGCGAGCTTTCGCCGGCGCTCGGCGCCCGCGTCGATCTCACCAAATACCAGAGCGGGTTGCGCACGGCGCTCAACGTCTTCGTCCATCCCCATGGCGGCGTTTCGAACCGGGCCGGGCTGCAATTCGTCCACGAGATCAAGGACAGCGCCAAGCGCGCGCGGCTGATCCGCTTCCAGTTCAATACCGAGCAGACCTATATTCTCGAATTCGGCGACCGCTATATCCGCATCTTCCGCGATGGCGGCCTCATTCTCTCCGGCGGCGCCCCTTACGAAGTGGCGAGCGCCTATGCGGCCGAGGACGTGCAGGACCTGGTTTTCGTGCAGGAAGCCGATGTGCTCTATCTCTGCCACGTCAACCATCCCGTGCGCAAACTCGGGCGCCTTGCCGACGACAACTGGACGCTGACGACGGTCGAGTTCAAGCCGCTGATCGGCCCGCCGGCAGGCACGCCCGTCGTCACCAAGCCCGGCGATACCGCCGGCAAGCCCGGCTATGTGGCAACCACATACCGCTACCGCGTCTCCGCCGTCGCCGACAGCGGCGAGGAAAGCCTTCCCTCCAATGCCGGCTCCGTGGTCAACGACCTCGCCCTCCAGGGCGGCGTCAACCGTATCGCCTGGGCGGCGGTGGCGGGGGCTGCGCGCTACATCGTCTACCGCGACGACAACGGCATTTTCGGCTATGTCGGCGGCACGACGGGCCTGACTTTCGACGACGAGAATATCACGCCCGACCTGTCCGACACGCCGCAGGCCGGCCGCAACCCGTTCAGCGGCGCCGGCAACTATCCGCGCTGCGTGACCTTCATCGAGCAGCGGCTGGCCTTTGCCGCCACGCTCAACGACCCGCAGGCCGTGTGGCTCAGCCAGTCCGCCAATTACGAGAATTTCGGCGTCTCCTCGCCCGCCAAGGCAAGCGACGCCGTGACCTTCCGCATCCGCGCAAGGCAGGTCAACGAGATCCGCGCGATGATTTCGGTGCGCGGCCTGCTGCTGCTGACGTCAGGCTCGGAATGGATCGTCACCGGCGGCTCGGCGGCCGATGCGATCTCGCCTTCCGCCATCAAGCTCGACAACCAGGGCTATCGCGGGGCCGCCCGCGTGCAGCCGATCGTCGTCGGCAATACCGTGCTCTTCGCCCAGCGGCTCGGCGGCGTGGTGCGCGATTTCTCCTACGACTACACGCAGGACAGCTATGTGGGAAAGGACCTGACCATCCTTGCCCGCCACCTCTTCAAGGGCCGCGAGATCGCCGCCTGGGACTATGCGCAGGCGCCCGATTCCGTCGTCTGGGTGGTGCTGGACGACGGCGCGCTGGTTTCGCTGACCTATATGAAGGAACAGGATGTCTGGGCCTGGACGCGGCACGAAAGCGGCGCCGGCGCCGTCTTCGAGGATGTGACCGTCATCGAGGAGGATGGCGAGGACGTGCCCTATTTCATCGTGCGCCGCACGATCGGCGGCCAGCAGAGGCGCTATATCGAGCGGCTGCACAGCCGCGCCTTCGACGACGTGCGGGACGCCTTTTTCGTCGATTGCGGCCTGACCTATGCCGGCCCGCCGGCCACGACCATATCAGGCCTTTCCCATCTCGAGGGCCAGACGCTCGTGGCGCTCGCCGACGGCAATGTCGTGCGCAACCTGACCGTGACCGACGGCGCCGTGCGGCTGCAGAACGCGGCCTCGAAGATCCATATCGGCCTGCCGGTGACGGCGGCGATCGAAACGCTCGATCTCGACGTCGGCCAGGTGCAGGGCCTCGGCACCGTGCAGGGCCGCTCGAAATCCGTCTCCGAAGTGACCTTCCGGGTGGAGAATACCCGCGGCATCTTCACCGGGCCGGAGGACGGCAGCCGCGACGGCGGCACGCTGGTGGAATACAAGCAGCGCCGCAACGAAAACTGGGACGAGGCGATCGGCCTTTATACCGGCGACCTGACCGTCACCCCCTACTGGGACTGGGGCACGAGCGGCGCCATGTGGGTCAAGCAGTTCGACCCGCTGCCGATGACGATCCTTTCCATCATGCCGGATGTCACCCTTGGCCGCTGAAATCACCGTCGTCGCGGCGCGGCCGGCCCATATCCGCGCGATTGCCGCACGCATGCGGGCGGCCGACCGCGAGGAGGTTTTCGCCGCCTCCGGGCGCTCGCCGCTCTCGGCCCTCTCCTTCTCCTACCGCCACTCCTGCCAGGCATGGACCGCCCTCTTCGACGGGCGGCCGGAGGTGATGTGGGGTGTCGGCGACCTCGATATCCTCACCGGCATCGGCGCGCCCTGGCTGCTCGGCACCGATGCGGTGGAGACGAATTTCCGCGGCTTCCTGCGGATCTCCAAACATTGGCCGGCTCAACTGTTGGGCCGCTATCGCTTGCTCAGAAACGTCGTGGATGCGCGCAACGCCGTGTCGCTGCGCTGGCTCGAATGGCTGGGTTTCCGCCTGTTCGAGCCGGTACAGATCAACGGCCATGCCTTCCGCCTGTTCGAAATGGGCGAGCCCCTGAAACTGGGAGAGACAGATGTGTGATCTTGGTCTTGCGCTGACGCTGGGCTCGACGCTTCTCGGCGCCGCCGGCCAGGTGCAGCAGGCAAAAGCGACGGCGGAGGCGAACAAATACAACGCCCAGGTCGCCGAAATGAACGCGCAGATCGCCGACAAGCAGGCGAAGGACGCCATCGAGCGCGGCAAGCAGGAAGAGCAGCAGAAGCGCCTGCAGACGGCGCAGCTGGAGGGACGCCAGCGCGCGGCCATGGCCGCCAACGGCATCGACCTCTCCTTCGGCTCGCCGCTCGATACGATCGTCGATACCGCCAGGATGGGCGAGATCGATGCGCTCAACCTGCGCACCAACGCCTATCGCGAAGCCTATGGCTACAAGATGCAGGGCGCCAACCAGCTGGCGAGCGCCAGGCTGGACCGCATGCGCGCCGACGCCGCCGTCAAGGGCGGTTATCTCGATGCCTTCGGCACGATCCTCGGCGGCTCGGCCAAGGTTTACACCCAGGCGAAAAACCTGCGCTACATCTAGGCAATTCCGGCAGAAGCGTGCCGCGGCCTTGCGTCCGGAATTGCGGTGAAAAAGAAGTGAGGTGAAGAATGCCGACCGTTCCGACCTATCAGGACACCCAGGCGCACGTCGCCCTTCGCCCGGAATATAGCGAGGGCTTTACCGTCAAGGCCGATGCCGAAGCTTTCGGCTCGGCCATCGGCAAGGGCATGCAGGGGCTCGCGACCGGCATGGGCGCGCTCGGCGAGGCCATCGTGCAGGTGGAGCAGCTGGACAATGCCAATGCCGCCAAGGACTCGCTGACGAGATTCGAAGACTGGAAGCGCGAGGCAAGCTATGGCAAGGGCGGTTATCTGACCCTGACCGGCCGCGCCGCCGTGGAAGGCCGCGCCGCCTTCGAAAAACTGGCCGAGCAGAAGCGCGCCGAATTCGGCAAGGGCCTGTCGCCGGGGGCCGCCCGCACCTATGAGGAAACCAGCCGCGCCAGCATGAACAGCCTGCTGGACGTCACGATCCGCCACCAGGCCGATCAGCGCAAGGCCTGGTTTGCCGAGACGTCCCAAAAGAGCATCCAGTCGGCCAGCGACGATGCCGTTGCCGTCTACAACGATCCGGCCAGGGTCGATGCCGCCATCGGCAAGGGCGTCGCCGGCATCGAACATCAGGGCCGCATGCAGGGCTGGAGCCCGCAAGAGCTCGACCGGCAGCGCACCCGATATATTTCCGACACGCAGAAAAAGGTCGCGCTGCGGATGGCCGAAGACAGCGCCATCAAGGCCGAGGAATATGCCAGAACCGCCCCCGGCCTGTTGCCGGCGGCCCGCACCGATATCCTGAAAACGCTGCAGACCGCCGTGACCGACGAGAAGGCCCGGCAGAACGCCACCGACATCATCGCCGGCCTGCCGCCGACCTATACCGGCGCGCCTGATGCCAATGTCGCCCCCTCGCCCGCGGCTGTCGATGCCGGAACAGGCAAGCGGCAACCGGCCGTCACGGCAGGCAATGGCCCGCAAACGGATGCCAGCGGCAGCCGAACCGGGGCAGCACGCACGCTTGGCGCGCAGCCTTCGGCGGGCAGGACCGAAGCCCTGCAAACCGCGGGCAACCGAACCGCCGCCCCCCGAACGGCAGGTCCCCAAGCTGCCGGCTCCCAAGCCGCAGGCCCGCAGATGCCGGCCGCCCCTCGCACGCCACCCCGCCAGCCGAGCGGCCCGGAGGATTTCCGCACCGTTGCCGCCGCGCTCGCCTTTCCCGGCAAGGCAAAGGACGATCTGGCACTGGCAGCCTTCGTGAAAAATGCCGCCGGCACCACGGTCGACCCCTCGCTCCAACCCTGGCTCGCCGATGTGACAGGCTCCCTCCTCACCGCCGATGCCGCAAGCTTCCGCCATTTCGGCCTGCCGACGCAGACACCCCGCCCCGGCGACATCGTCGTCCTCGGCCCGCAGCAAAGGAAAGGCGCCGGAAGCAGCAGCAACGACAAGGGCCAGATCGGCCTCTTCGGCGGCTACGATGCCGACGGCAACGTCCTCGTGCGCGTGCCCGACCCCAGGCGCGCGGGCGACATGGCGCTGACGGCCCGCCCCGCAAACGAGGTCGTCGCCTTCCGCACGCCCGGCACCGTCGACGAGAAGACGACGACCCTGCCGAACTACAATCCCGACAGCTTGCGCAGGATCGAGGAGAGCCTGAACGGCATCACCAACCCGGCACTGCGCGCCGCCACCGAGCAGCAGCTGAGCGGCTACATGATCTCGCAGAAGAAGGCGATCGACGCCCAGCGACAACAGGTGCAGGAATGGGCCAACAACCAGGTCATCGCGGACCCGGCCTTCGACCCGACGAAGCTGCCCGTCCACATCCAGCAGGCCATCGGCCCCGCCGGCCTGCTTGCGCTGCGCGACTACAAGGAAAAAGTCCGCGCCTACGGCCAGCCCGTGACCGATCTCCAGACGCTTTACGACCTGCAGACCGAATTCGCCACCGATCCGGCCGCCTTCGCGCAGATCGATCTCCTCCCGTACCGCTCCAGGCTCTCAGACAAGGATTGGGAAAAGGCCAGCGGCTGGCGGCAGACGGCGCTCACGGATCTGCGCAAGGCCCGGCTCGAAGGCCTCGATATCAATACCGCCTTCGAACTCGCCAGACCCCAGCTCGAAGCCCTTGGTTTCTTCAAGGACGATTCCGGCTTCTTGACCGCCAGCAGCGTGCCCACCCGCGTTGCCCTGTTCCGCACGACGCTGCTCGACCAGATGGATGCGTTCAAGGAGAAGAACAACGGCCAGAACCCGAGCCAGAGCGACATTCAGAAAATGATCAATCGTCTGCTGCTCCCGATCGTCATCACCTCGCCGAACCCTGCCTATGGCGGCTGGGATCCTGGAAAATCCCGCGGCTACCTCTATCAGGCAAACACGCTTGCCGACGACGAGAGCTACGATATCGCCGTGGACTATCAGGATATTCCCCGCGATCTCAGGCTGGCGATCGAGGCGGACCTGACGAAGAAAAACGGCAGGAAGCCGTCGCAGGACGAAATCGCCAGGGAATACGAACTCTTCATGCTCGATCGCTGAGAGGGCGCATCAGGGAAAACCAGGCGGCCCGGCATCGCGCCAACGCCCGGCCGACGCCTCACTTTCCTGTCGAAGCCTTCTCGAACCGAGCCTTCAGGCGCTCCACCTCCCCAGCCGGCCAGCCCGGCGGGTCCGTCACCGCCAGCCACGCGTCGATATAGTGCTGCGGCGCATAGACATGGCCGTAGCCCATCGGCGAGGTCGTGGCGATCATCGCGTCGAAGCCGAGCTGCAAGGCGGTGACGACGGGATACCAGCGGAAGGCCGGCGAGACGTCGGGGCCTCTCTCCCCTTTCATCCAGTCCGGTTCGCGGTAGAGCGCGCGCCAGTCGAAGAAGGTGATGGGGTCGCTCGCATATTGCAGGAAGACGATGCGCACCGGGCTCCAGGGCCTGTCGGGCCGGTTGGCCGAGGTCTGCTGGTTGGCAAAGCGGATCATGCTGCCGTCGCGGAATTGCGGCAGCCAGGCGGGTGAGCCGGGATTGCGGTTTGCCGTCACATAGGCCCAGGTGGCGCTGGCGAAAGGCGGCCCGCTCCACAGCGCCCCCTGGAAGGGATCGGCGAAGACATCGTAGAGATTGACGGAGAGCTGCGAATTCAGCGCCCCGAGGCTGAGCCCATGCAGATAGAGCCTGGGGCGACGATCGCGCGGCAGCGTGCGCCAATAGGCATAGATTTCCCTGAACAAGGCGCGTGCCGTATCGGCCCCGTATTCCGGCTCGACCATCAGCGACAGCCAGCTGGCGAGATAGGAATATTGCACCGCGACTTCGGCCACGTCGCCATGCAGCAGATATTCCAGCGTATCCGTCGCCTCCGGATCGACCCAGCCGGTGCCCGTCGGCACGATCACGACGAGGTTGGAGCGCCCGAAGGCGCCCTGACGCTTGAGTTCGGCCAGCGCCAGGCTTGCGCGGGCCTCGGCGTCGTCGGCGCTGTTCAGGCCGACATAGACCCGGATCGGCGACTGCGCGGACGACCGCAGGAAGGCGCCGATCTCGTCCGCGGTCGGGCCTGACGTCACGAAATGGCGGCCTTGCCGGCCAAGCTCGTCCCAGTTGACCAGCGATGCGGCGCTTCCGGTTCGGGCCGGATCGGTGGGAACGGGCGTGTCGTCATCGATCAATGCATCGGCCTCGCGGAACGAGGAATCGACCACGCGCAGCGCCAGATGGAACAGCAGGCCATCGGCGACGGTCGAAAAGACCAGGACCGCCAGCAGGGTTCCGGCAACGGCTGCGAGCCGGCGCGGAATGAACCGGCGGCTCTTGCCATAGAAGGCGAGCACCATCAGCCCGAACAGCCGGCCGATGGCGACGACCAGGATGAAGACGGTCGCAGCCGTCAGCACCAGCAGCAAGGGTTCCGCCGTCGTGACCGGGGCAAGCTGCATCAATGCGCGCACGGAATTCTGCCACGACGACGATTGCCAGACGAAATACGCCGCGATCGCGGCACCGCCCGTCAGTGCCGCGGAGCGCGCCATGCGCCCGGCCGCCGGCAGCAGCCGGGGGATCTCGAGATAGGTCCGGAGCCATTGCAGCAAGACGCCGCAGCCATAGCCGGCCGCCGCGCAGGTGCCTGAAAGCGCGCCCTGCACGAACCAGGCGCGCGGCATGAGGCTCGGCGTCAGCGACAGGCAGAAGCCGACCAGCGCGAAAAACAGCGCCGGATAGGAAAGAGGCCTGACCAAACCTGACTTGGAATGCCGCGTGAACATCTTTCCAGCCCGCAAATGTTGCATCCCCCTGTTTTATGACAGGTTCCGCATACAATCCAGAAGCGTTGTGCCGGCTCGACCACGTCACGGGGCAGAGACATGACCGCGCCACCGGCGCCTGTTCCTCCGCAAGCTGCCTTCGGCCGCGGCATGAGAGCCTGGCGGGGCTCGCCGCGCTGATCTTCCGGCCCTGTCATGCCGACAACCTTCCCACGCCTATGGTCGGCAAAACCAGAGGCGTGATCCATGACCATTTCAAGCGAGATAAACCGGTCCGGCCCCTATAGCGGGGACGGCGTCACCACACATTTCGAATACAAGTTCAAGATCCTCGCGCCCGAGCATCTGCAGGTGATCCGGACGGATGCGTCGGGCACGGATTCGATCCTGGTGCTCGACGCCGATTACACCGTGACCGGCACCGGCAACGATGGCGGCGGAAGCGCGATCATCCTCCCCGCCCCGGCCGCCGGCACCAGGATAACCCTGCTGCTGGACGTGCCCTTCACCCAGGAGACCGACCTGGAAAACCAGGGCGCCTATTATGCCGAGACCGTCGAGCAGGCGCTCGACCTCGTCGTGATGCGGCTGCAGCAGCTCAAGGAACGAGCCGCCCGCGCCGTCACCATTCCGCCCTCCTTCGATCCGGCCACGATCGACAAGCTCATCGCCGACGTGCTGGCGCTCAGCAACAAGGGCGACGTGCTGGAAGCCGTTGCCGCCGTCTCGCAATATCTGGAGACCGTGGCAGGCCTCGCCGACGACATTCCCGAGGTTGCCGGCCTGACGCAGATCGTCAAGCAGAAAGCCGCCGAAGCCGCCCAGTCGGCAACCGACGCAGGCGCCGGCGCGAGCCTCGCGACCGCCTACGCGGCGAACCCGGAAGACAGCGAAATTCCCGGCTCGGACGGCCTGTTTTCCGCCTTTCACTGGTATCGCAAGACGCTGGCGATCTACAACGACATCACCAACACCCTGGCCGGCTGGCTGCACGGCGCCGCGGCAAAAACCGACATCGTGGACAGCGACGAGTTCGCCATTGCCGACAGCGCCGCAGGCTGGGGGCTGAAGAAGGTCCTGGCGGGTAGTATTGTCAAATATGTCTGTGTTGCTACCGGTCTGGATTTCTTTACGGGGTTCATCCCCGCTTATGTCGGCGCCGCGTCTCTGACCATCGGCCCGGGCGTTGGCTGGTTTGGCGGGAAGAAGCATCAGACCATCCTTGCGACGGCCAAAACACTTGCTCAACTGCTCGACACAGGATCGGTCCAGGCGTCAAAAACCTACTTCCTCTATGCCATCAGGAAGCTATCGGATGGCTCTACAGATTTCGTCATGTCGCTGTCGGGATCAGAGGCAGGCGTCGTAAAACCGATCGGATGGGAGTGCTTGTCCGGGAGCCGCGTGGGTCTCATCATCACCAACTCATCGGGAAACATTGTTCCATTCTGGCAAACCGGCAACGAAGTCAACACCGATACCTATCCGTGGTTCACCGCCAACAGCAACGTCCAGGGCCTCGCCGTACCCGGCAATGTCCCTGTGGGACTGAGTGTCGACATCTGGGTGCTGATTGATACTTTTGTAGCAAGCACCGGGCAGGACTGCACCGGTATCGCTTCAAGTGCCGCTGCCGCCAGCTACACCACCGGCGCCGCCCACCAGATCCGGTGCCGGTCGCGTTCGGGCAACGACTATCCCGACCAGAGTCTTGCAGCAGGCAAGGCGCGAAGCAATGCCAACGGTCAGCTCTGGAGGTTCGTCGCTGTGACAAGCACGGCCTGCTCAGCCTCCTTTTCTGTTTGCGGCTGGCATGATTACACCTGCAAGAGGTTATTTGCATGACGACTGTGTATGTTCGCTACGACAGCGACGGAACGATCCTCGAAATATTCTCCCGCGATCAGCCCAACCTGGATCTCACCCCACACGACGACCAGGAACCCGCCATCGCGAAATACCTCCGCGATCCCCATGGCCTCGAAGACCGTTTCCCGATCCTCCGGAAATGGCAGCTCTGGCTCGCCGCGCTCGAGCTCGAGCCGCCGATCTTCAAGGCCGATGTCCTCTCCGTCATCGGCGGCATGGCCGGGCTCTCGGCCAGGGAGAGGGAAACGGTGCGCATCATGGTCGAGGAGGCGCAGGAATATTCCCGCGAGGATCCGCGAATGGATCTGCTCGCAATCGCCATGGGCATTCCGCCGAACCAGATGGACGACCTGTGGAAATGGGCGGCCGAGTTCCGCCCCCTGTAACGATCGGCCCTGATTACGGCGGACTCCGTAACGCCGGGCGGGACCGGCCGGTCCCGCCCGGCAGTCACCTCATTGCGGCAGCGGCCGGCCGGTCTGCTCGGCCATCATGTAGGCCGCATACCAGTCCGGCCAGTTCTCGTCGTGTTTTCCGCCATTGCGCTTCTCGTGTTCGCCATGCGCCGCGGCCGCCCTTCGCAGCCCCGCGGCCAGATCCTTCACCGTACCGAAGGCGGCAAGGTCCGACGTAATGCGCCCCGGCAACCGGGCGGTGATTTCCTGGAAGAGCCAGCCGTTGCCGTCCGGATCGCTGAAGGCGGCGAAGGAGCGGTAGCTGCCGCGGTCGGGATCGGGGCCGCGCACGCGCCGCCGGCCGAAGAGATAGGGCACGTCCGGCCCGCCATAGACCTCTCCCTCGGGATGGAAGGCCTCGCTGACCGCCACGCCGCGCTCGCGCAGCTCCTTTCGGGCGGCCTCGATATCGGAGACGATGAGATAGAGCCCCTGGGCGGAGCCCGGCGCCGCCGGTGTGACGTTCTTCCCGAAGATGACGGAGGCGTTCGAGCCCGGCGGGGTGAACTGGATCACCCGATAGTCTTCACCCGAGGAATAGTCCGCATCGAGGCGCCAGCCGAGCCCGCCATAGAAGGCCTTGGCCCGATCGACATCCGAAACGGGCACGACGATGATCTCCAGCTTCATCTCGCTTGTGCCGTTGCCGGCCTTGCTGCTTGCGTCGCTCATGATCTTCCCCCTCCCATCGTCACGACGATGGTGTTGATGATGGTGATGGCGATGCGGCGAATGCATCGCCCGCCCCACTCTACCACGTTGCGGGCCGGTGATCTCCTTTCACGCCTGCCGCGGCATCGCCTTTATGAAATCGATGAAGGCGCGCAGCGGCGCCGGCACCAGGCGGCGGCCGGGATAATAGAGGAAGGGGCCGGAAAAGCTCTCCCACCAGTCCTCCAGCACCGGCTCCAGCGCGCCGCTGCCGAAATAGGGTTTCAGCCAGTCCTCGAAGGTGAAGACCACGCCCGTTCCGGCAACGGCCGCCGCAACGGCGAGATCCGTGCCGCCGCCGTTTTCGACGATCAGCGGCCCCGGCGGATCGACCCGCACCACCTCGCCGTTGCGCTCGAACTCCCAGACAGGCATGGCGCGCCCGGCAAAACGCCCGCGGATACAGGCGTGCCCCAGCAGGTCGCGCGGATGCTGCGGCCGCCCGCGTTGCGCCAGATAGGCGGGCGAAGCGCCGCCGGCGTAACGCTGGATGCGCGGGCCGATCGGCACGGCGATCATGTCCTGCTCCAGCCGCTCGTCGTAGCGGATGCCGGCATCGCAGCCGGCCGCCAGGATATCGACGAAATTCTCCTCGGTGACGATCTCGAGCCGGATATCCGGATAGGCCCTGAGAAAGGCCGGCACGATGGCCGGCAGCACCAGCCGCGCCGCGCTGACCGGCACGTTGAGCTTCAGCCGGCCCGCCGGCCGGTCACGGAAATCCTTCGCATGGTCGAGCGCCGCATCGATCTCGCCGAAGGCCGGCCCCAGCCGCTCCAGCAGCCCGCGCCCGGCCTCCGTCGGCACCACGCTGCGCGTCGTCCGGTTCAGCAGCCGGACGCCAAGCGCCGCCTCCAGCCGGCGCACCGCCTCGCTCAGCGCCGAAGAGCTCATATGCCCCGCCCGCTCCGCCTCGCGGAAGCCGCCGGCCCGCGCGACGGCGAGAAAGGCGGCGACGTCGCCGATATCAGGCACACCCTGTTTCATGTTCCCGCCCCTGCCATTGTCCTTAAATCAGGACAGCCCGTCCGCATTATAGCCCGTTGTCGCGGCAATGATACCGGCCTATCTGCTCTCCTGCCCTCAACCGGAGAAGAGATTTCATGTCCACTGTCGAAAAATCGGGAACATTCAGGCTCGGCGACCGCACGGTCAAGCGCCTCGGCTACGGTGCCATGCAGCTTGCCGGCAAGGGCGTCTTCGGCCCGCCGCGCGATCGGGCCGAGGCGATCGCCGTGCTGCGCGAAGCGGTCGAAAGCGGCGTCGACCATATCGATACCAGCGATTTCTACGGCCCTTACGTGACCAACGAGATCATCAGGGAAGCGCTGCATCCCTATCCCGACGATCTTACGATCGTCACCAAGGTCGGCGCTCTGCGCGGCGCCGACGCCTCCTGGAACCCGGCCTTTTCCAGGGAAGAGCTGACCGCCGCCATCCACAGCAACCTGAAAAACCTCGGCCTCGACGTGATCGAGGTGGTGAACCTGCGCGCCATGTTCGATGTGCACGGCCCGGCCGAAGGCGCGCTCGAAGCGCCGCTGACGGTTCTGGCCGAGCTGCAGCAGCAGGGCCTGGTCAAACATATCGGCCTCTCCAACGCGACGGCAAAACAGGTGGACGACGGCCGCAGGATCACGCAGATCGTCTGCGTTCAGAACCAGTATAACCTCGCCAACCGCGGCGACGACGCGCTGATCGACAAGCTCGCCGCGGAAGGCACGGCCTATGTGCCCTTCTTCCCGCTCGGCGGCTTCTCGCCGCTGCAATCCTCGACGCTTTCGGATGTCGCCGCCCGCCTGGGCGCCACGCCGCTGCAGGTCGCGCTCGCCTGGCTGCTGAAACGCGCCCCGAACATCTTGCTGATCCCCGGCACATCCTCGCGCGGCCATCTCAGGGAAAACCTCGCCGTCGCCGATATCGAGCTGCCGGACGATGCGATGGCGCAACTCAACGGAATTGCCGCTGCGTAAGAAACATCGCCCGACGTGAGGCGGCAGGCGCGGCGGCCACCCGCCGCGCCCGCAGATTGACGAATCGCGCCGGCATCGACATCTTCACGTCCAGGCGTGGCCTGCGCCCAACCTCCAGCGATCCTCCCCGGCAGGGTCTCTCAAGCGGAGGCAAAGGGACTTCCGTCTCGGGTCCATCAACCAAGGTCCGATCGTGCGGGCGTGGTTGCCGGGGAACAGACGTCCGTGACGGAAAGGCCAGACAATGACCCGAAACGGAAACTTCAAGCGCCGGGTGCGCGCCCGCGCCGCAAAGACCGGCGAATCCTACACCTCGGCCCTCAGCCATATCCGCCAGCCCCGGCCCGAGCCGCAATCGGGCGAGCCCGCCGGCAAGTCGCTCCGGCTCGCCGTCGCTCAGACCACGGTATGCCTCGACCCGCGCGATGCCGATGCCTTCCGCGCCAACGGCGCGGAAATGCGCCGCCTTATGCGCGAGGCGCGCGATGCCGGCGCCCGCCTCATCCACTTCTGCGAAGGCACGATCTGCTTTCCCAACAAGCGGATCCTCTCCGAAACCGGCCCGGCCGAGATCGGCGCGGCCGATTGGAGCCGCTATCGGTGGGAGGTTCTTCGCGAAGAGCTGGATGCGATACGCTCATGCGCAAGGGAGCTGAACATCTGGACGGTCTTCGGCGCACCTCATCGGCTCACCCCGCCGCACCGGCCGCATAACAGCCTCTATATCCTCTCCGACCGGGGCGAGCTGGTGACGCGTTATGACGAGCGCCTTCTCTCCCACACGAAATTTTCCTTCCTGTATTCGCCGGGCAGGATTCCCGTCACCTTCGAGGTGGAGGGCATGCGCTTCGGCTGCGCGGCCGGCATGGAGTCGCATTACCATGAGATCTTCAGCGAATACGAGCGGCTGGACGTGGATTGCGTGCTGTTTTCGACATCGGGAGAAGTCCCTTCGGCCGCACCTCCCTTCGCTGCCGAGGTACTCGGGCTCGCGGCCAGCAACACATTCTGGGTGAGCTACGCCACCCATGCGCCGCAAAGCGTCGTCACGCCCTGCGGCATCGCCGGTCCCAGGGGCCAATGGGCGGCCCGTTGCCCGAATGACGGTTCGCCAGGGATAGCAATCGCCGAAATCGAAACCGACCCGGCCAATCTCGCCCGCCCCTGGCGCCGCACCGCGCGCGGCGATCTCTACCGGCCGCACCAGATCGACGGCGATCCGAGAAGCGACAGCCGCGAGGCTTTCTGAACTCCGTCAACGGAGCGGCAGGCGCCTTGCCCGCCGCACGTCACCGGCTCCCCCCGTCAAGCGCGCGCCACCCCGCGTCCCGCCTCTGCCGCGATGGCGCATCAGGTCTTTATTGAAATTCGTTCAGATGGTTGAGGTCGCTCACATAACCAAGGCCCGCAAGCACGAGCACGACGATCAGGCCGGACAGCACGCCGGCAAAGCGATCACCGTTTTTGCGCCGGACCAAGCGAACGATGAAGAAAACGATCAGGCCCACGACGAACGGCGGCAGGGCTGCGCCGACTATCTCGCCGACAAGGCGCCCTCCCTCCGCCGCCGGATAGGCCGTTGCCGCAGCGATACGGCGCGCCATAGCGCAGACCAGCGCGACCGCCGCCAGAATCGCGATTGCCGCTCCGGTGCCACCTTTGCCGCCGGCCGGCGCCCCGCGCACATTCGTCCCGTCTGCCATCGGCATTCCTCCCCCGATTTATAAAACAACTCTTGCGCACCTACCCCTGTCTCTCGGCCGAACGGGAGACAGACATGGATAACATGCAACCTTACGACGACCTGAAACGACGGCAGCAGGCCGCTGCCGCCGCCAGCTATATTCAATCCTCGGATGAAAATCCAGACGAGGTTGCAAACAACCTTAATCTCGCGCGGGAGTTTTCGGCAACCACGGGAAAACCCGTTCCGCCGCCGCAGTTGGTTGCCGAGCATCCTGATTTTTTTCAGAAGCAGACTGATGACGCGCGCAACAAGGCAATCCTTTCCAGTTCGCCGCGTCTGGCACGCTGGCTAAGTGAAAACGCTACAGCAACGCCACTCGCAGAGGATGATCTTCACAACCTCTCGTCTCTCGAAAAATTGCTGACAAAGGCATCCGAGCAACCGGCCCCACCGACGGTTTCGTCACCACCAATTCCCGTGCCGTCGTCGCTTAAGGCAACCTTCTCTAAGGGACCAATAGCCCCACCTGTCGTACCCGCCAATCTTGCAAATACACCTTATGCGGCGGAAAGCAGGCCTATCGAAGTAGGGACCGAAAGCACTACGTCCACCTCGGGGCCTGCTTCCGCAAAAGAACAAGCCGTCCCTCCAGTCGCGCAGCCAGTAGCGTTTGCTCCCGGATTGACGCAATCCAAGACAAATACCGACACGGGTATTGTTCTAGCTCCACAGCCGACCCCTCTCGAGGCCAGCGATGCGGCCCTAGTGCCAGAGCAAGACATCGCCGAGAGTGAGAAAAGAAGAGAGGAACTTATCAACAAGATCCTCAAGAGCGCATACGCGCCTGCTGATCAGATCCCGGCACTGGAAGAGGAAATTCGGCTACAGCCCTGGTTCGACGCCGGCACAGGTAAGATCGCTTTGGACGCCGTGCGCGCAAGAAAGACGACGCCGGACGAAGTCAGAACAATGCTGACGTCCAAAGACAGCTTGGCAACACCCGAAAAAGCATGGGGGAGAATAGTAAATTTCAGCCAGGGCGTCGCTCACGGAGCCGTCACCGCCACAGATCGCATCCTGGATGGCACGGCATGGCTGCTCGGCGACGCCGAGGAACCGGAAAGAGACGCCCTGATTGAAGAAGTCATCCGTGCTGGCTCCCTCCGCTCCGAACCTGAGCTTCGTCAGTTGCGCGAGAAGCTCTGGAAGCAGACCTGGTTCAACCCGACCATTGCCATGTCGGTTTTGTCAGGCATCCTCGACGGAAGCGCGACCCCAGAAGATGCAAGGGCACAGCTTGGGGGAGGACCGACTGAAGAACAGGTTCGCGAAGGGCTCGAAGTAGTCCGCCAGAACGGCGCCGAAGTTTTGAAGGGCACGGCAAGCACTGCCGTTACCGAAGCAGGCCGCCTCCTCGAAGGCGTTGGCCAGCTTCTCAGCAGTCCCCTATCGGCAGAAGAACGAGCGTTGGTCGATGGAATTGCCAACGCGCGCAACCTAAAGCCGGATGGACTCGCTCTCTTGAAAAAGCAAATACAAGAGCACTCACTTTTCATGCATCCGCGAACGGCAAACGCGATCTTGGAAGGCGTCCTGGAGGGAAAAATAACCCCCGATCAGGCCAGAGAGCGTATGAGCCCTATGTTCTCGGACTTCTTCAAAGGCATGCAGACCTATGGTGCAGAGCTTGGGGATTATGGCGAGACACTTTTTCCTGCGGCGCCCGGATATGAAAACAGTTTCGGTCGCCAGGTCGGAGAAATGATCGGCTCCAATTTGGCCGGCATTGCGGCCACTGGCGCGCTAGGCCCCGGAGCTGGTCTCGCGGTGGAAATGCTGCGAGGCGCTGGAGACGGTGCCGCAGCAGCTAGAAAAGCAGGAAAGACCGAGGAAGAGCAAATGGTTGCGGCCATGCTCTACAGTATGACCGCCTTCAGCGACAAGATCCCGGCCGGTAAGATCGCGGGACCTATCATCGAGCGTGTAACCAAGAATCCCATACTGCAAGAGTTTCTAAAGCAAGCAGTTCAGCAAGGCTCCGCGCAGGCACTCCAGCAAACGCTGCAGAACCTGATCAAACGGTTCAACCTGAATGACGAGAACCAGGAGGCGCTCGACAAAGTGGGAGGCACTGCTAGAGCGGGTGGGGTTCTTGGGGTACTCAAGACACTCCTTGATATGCTCCTGAATAAGCACGGCCCGGACCTAAAGGGTATCCCGGTCTCCGCGCTCCAGCCCGACGGCGTTCAACTGGCCCGACAAACGATCGGCGAAATCTCCCGCTATGCGCAGGCTTCGAAAACTCGCGCACGTTCAAACGATACCTTCCACGACTTTGTTGCGACAGCTACACGGGGAACGCTGGTCAGCATGCCCTCGGTGCCGGCCGATGCTTTCGTTGATCACTTCACGGCAGCCGGCATCGACCCTTACGAGTTGGCCGAGAGCCGAGGCATGACACGCCACGATCTGGCTATCGCAAAAGCGAGTGGCGCAGATGTCCGCATACCAATGCCCACCTACGCCACCTATTTCGCTGGCTCAAAGCATGATGCGTTCCTGATGGACAACATGCGCTTTCAGCCCGGCGCTCAAACCGCGGCAGAGGCAACGCAGCTTCGCAAGCAGGGCAGCACTCGCCAACGAGGTGCCGATCGGCAGGCGAACCGCATTCTTGCATATGCTCTAGCCAATAATGCCGCCGAAAAGCGCGTCTACCGCCACCTCGCCTCGCAAGCCCATTCTGCTGGATATCCCGAGGAGACCGCGAGCCGTTACGCCATCACATACCCTGCTCTCTATTCCACAATGGCAGCAGCAGATGGCCTCAGCCTCAACGAATATCTGAATCGCTATCCGCTGTCTTGACCGGCAAGCGGCTTCCCGAGGGATTTATCTTGAAAAACTCTATTGATCGTTCCGAAGACATGAAGTCCGCTAGTACACAGGCTCAGAGCGCGAACCCGGAAAGGGAAAACGATAGTTCCTCACCCGCCCCCTCGCTGCGCCTTTTCGATCGGTATCTCGCACCACGCGACAACACGATCCGTATTCCGCCCGGCGGTGAGACCATTCTCGATATCTTCCGCAAATCCGCCCTCTCGGACATCCTGTCTGGAGCAAGCCGCCATTTCCTCGACATCATGCAGGATATGTCGACGCGCGGCGTTCACCCTGCAACCGAAAGCCTTACCCATCTTCAAAACTGGTGGCGCGAAAACGCCCGTGCCATCGCCGCCGATGCCACCCGTACCGCATCCGACATCAAGATCACCGCAAAGGACGTGCTTGCCGCCCTCGACCACGGTTCCACCGGCAATCCCCTCAAGGACGCGGCCATCGACGCCGCCATGCAGTCGCGCTTTGCGCGGGCCGCCGAAACCTACCTCATCGAAGCGAAAGCGCCCTCGCCGCAGATGCGTGGCGTCTTCGAGCAGTTCCGCGACTGGCTGACCTCGATCTACCGCCGCCTCGTCGCCCTCGACATCCCCCTCGCCCCCGATGTCGGCGCCATCTTCTTCCGCCTGCTGGCCTGCGACACCGCGATCGACATGGCGCAGGCCGATCTCGGCGGCGAAGAGCCCGTCTTTGCCAGCGCCGAGGCCGCCGGTCTCGCACAGCCGCGCTACGACCGCCTGCTGAAACTGCGTGCGCTGGCCGCTCAAGAAGCCAAATCCCGCCTGTTGCGGCAGATGATGGAGCCGGTGCGGCGCGAGGACGAGACAGCCTACAAGGCGGAAAAGGCGGCCGTGCGGCGCGAGGTCGAAAAGGAAATCGACGCCACCGGCCTCTACCGAGCCATCGAATGGATGGCGAACGGGCGCTGGCTGGATGCGAAAACACCCGCCCCCTCCGGCGACATCCGCTTCGACAGGGCCGCCCTGGAGACGCGGTACGGCGCCGGCATTCTCGATGCCCTGCCCCGCGGCAGGCAGCCGCTTCATGCCGATCGCGGCGGGCTGGACCCCGATATCGTCGCCGATCTCTTCGGCCTCGGCTCCGGCGACGAGCTGGTGGCGGCCATGACGCTGGCGCCTGCCCGCGCCGATGCGATTGCCTTCGAGGTCGAGCGCGTGATGCTGGAGCGCCACGGCGACATGCTGATCGACGGCTCGGCCGAAGAGCGGGCGATCGCCGCCCTGCATAACGACCGGCGCGCCGAGTGGCTGGCAGCCGAACTGCAGGCGATCGCAGACGTCGCCGGCGGCGGCGAGACGCTGACGGCGGCCGAAGCCAGGGCCTATGCGCGCTCGGCCACCGCCGGCATGGAGGTAGCCGACGCCATGGACGGCGCGCGTTTCCTCGCCGCCGGCCGGCGCACCGGCATGGAGGCCGTGCGGCTTGGCGAGGAATTGGGCGAGGATGCGGCGTGGCGCGAAAGGGCAAGCCGCAAGCCCGGCACCGGCGATGGAGAGGCTTCTCCGCGGGCCGGGGAAGACGAGCGCATCGGCAAGCTGATCACCGCCAGGCGCCGGCAGCTTCTCAATCACGCGATCTATGCCGAAAGCCTCGAAATCGCCGGCGAGGTGGAAAAGATCGAGGCCGAGGCGGCAAGCCTCGCAGGCGGCCCCGCCCGCGAAAGGCTCGCGCAGGCCGTCCTTCGCGACGGCGGCCGCATCGATTATGCCGGCGCCGTCGATGCCCTGCTCGACCGCTACGGCCTCGCCGGCGAGCGGAAAGACGCGGCGCGAGGCCGGGGCGATCCGCGCGTGGCGCTCAGAGACTATATGCAGGCCATGAAGGACGAGGGCCGGGAAAACGAGCTTGCCATTCCCGACAGCGTGCTGATCGGCTCCGGCCGCCAGTCCTACAAGGAGATCACGCTCGAACGCCTGCGCGCCGTCGCCGCCGCCCTTGGCAATATCCAGCATGCCGCCCGGCGCGCCGGAAAACTCGTCGATGCCGATCGCAAGGCCGATCTCGCTGAGACCGTTTCCAGCCTGGTGCGCGGCCTGAAAAGCCGCAAACCGGCAGCCGACGAGCCGCTGCGCCCCTTCCACCGCGCCCGCGCGGCCGATGCCGCCCTCACGGATATGGACGCCGGCGTCGCCTGGCAGGCGTTCAAGGCGCCGTTTGCGGCCGCCGCGGAAAGGCTGGCGCAGCGCAGGCAGAAGGCCGGCGCCGATCTGCAGGCGCTCTACGATGTCTATTCGCCGCAGGAGCGCCGCCAAATGGGCGAGCCCCGCTACCTGCCGGCCCTCGGCCAGTCCCTGTCGAAATGGGAAGCGATCGCCGTTGCGCTCAATACCGGCAACGAGGGGAACCGCCGCCGCCTGACGGATGCCCACATCGAGGGCGCATTCGACGAGGCCGGGCTCGATGCCGTGCTTGGCCTCCTCGATGCGCGCGACGCCGCCTTCGTGCAATCCGTCTGGGATTATCTGGCAAGCTTCGAGCCCGATATCGCCGCCCGCGAAAAGCGCCTCACCGGTATAACGCCGCAATGGGTGGCGCCCACCCCCGTCACCATCGCCGGCAAGGCGCTGAAGGGCGGCTATTATCCGCTGGCCTATGACGGCGCCGAGACGGCGGAGGAGCTTTCGCAGGCGCTGCTCCGCGGCCGCTGCGTCAAATCCGCGACGGCAGCCGGCCACGGCCGCTCCCGCGCCGTCCGCCCGCTTGCCGCGGACATTGCCGTGCTGCACCGCCACGTCAACCATCTCATCCATGACCTGGAGCTCTGCGAGCCGCTGGCCAATGCGCGGCGCCTGCTGGAGCATGAGGAGCTGAAGGACGCCATGGCGCGCGCCGGTCGCCTCTTCGAAGGCTCCATCCTGAACGGCTGGATGAGCGATATCGGCGCCGGTGCGCTCACGGCTGCCGGCCTCGTCGGCCGCTCGGCCCGGCTGGCGAAAGACAACGCCGTCGCGGCAAGCCTGGCGCAGGAACTCGCCGCAACGCTCTGCAGCCGCTATCCGCTCGCCGACATGATCGCCGCCGCCGGCCGGGCCGATTTCCTGGCCGGGCTGCGCAGCGGCTTCGATCCCGAGCTTCCGGGAAGGCTCGCCGGCCGCTCGCCCGAAATCAGCCGGCGCAGCGTTCTCGGCGATCGCGGCACGGCATGGGAGACGACGGCGCTCTGGCTTGGCGAAACGCTGCAATTCCTTCTCGTCGAAATGCCCCTGTGGCTCGCCTGTTATGACAAGGCCGAGCGCCAGCCCGGCGCCGACCAGGCGCGCGCCATTGCCGATGCCGATGCCGGCATCCGGCGGGCGACATCGGGCCTGCGCCCGCGACGGGCCGAAAGAAGCGAAATCCTGCGGCTCTTCAAGGCGCTCACCGCCCACCTTGCCGGCAAATTCGAGGCCGCTGCCGGCGGCGGCGATGCGGATGCGGCGCGCGCCGCGCGACAGGGCGCTTCGCTTGCCATGGATCTGACGGCGCTTGCCATGGTGGACGCGGTGTTTGCCGCCGCAATCGGCACCGGCACCGACGCCGGCAATGGCGATGGCGATGGCGACGCCGCGCGGCTGGCGCGGCAGACCGCCTATTCCGTCATGGCCTGCCTGCCCGCGATCCGCGACGCGAAAAGCCCGCCCGCCGGCGGCAGGCCGGCCGCGCTCGCAAGGGCCGTCCGCCCGCCGCGCGGCGATCTCGGCATCGGCGAGGAGCATATTGACGCCATCCTCGCCGCCAGCGGCCTCACGGCGCAATCCCCCGCAGGCGAGATCCCGCGCAAGGTGGCCGCCGGCCTCGCGCAGATCGCAGGAGCGTGATTTTCGCGCTCAACCATCCCCGCCTTATCCATGATGCCGAAAAGGATCGGCATCATGGATGAAACCACCCGCAACGAACTCGACAAACTCCACGGCAGGATCAGCGACTTGAAGGAACGCGTCGTTTCGCTGGAAGCCCAGCAGCCGCATATCAACGCCGCCCTGGTGCGCATCGAAGGCAGCGTCGAAAAACTCGCAAACCGCATCGGCAAGGCCCTCTGGGCCGTCATCGCCATCGTCCTGACGCCGCTGGCCGGCCTGCTGATCAAGGCGATCGCCTCCGGCGCGCTGGCGCGGTTTCTTTGAGCGGCACCCGCAATCGAAAGGCGCGCGCGAGCGCGAAGGCGACGGCCTCAGGCGCCGCCCCGCAAAGCCAATCGCCATTCCGCCTGCGCAACTGTCCGCAATGAGGTAGCAAGTGCCACCAGATCTCCTGCGGCCGAAAAAGCAGGAAGAGATCGGTCTTCGGCAACATAGCTTCAATCGGTACGCGGTTATTGCGCCTTGCGTGACGCCAGCATCTGATTAGTGCGTTGCGAATGCAGCAAATTAGTGCGATATAAATACACCTAATTAGTGTTGAAGCAAGGCACTGGATTAGTGCCGTCGTCGCATCTGCAGGATTTATGAAATGTCAGGACGCCCGCCAAACGAGCGACTTGCCTCATCGCTTCGGGAGCTTCGAGGGGCAACCGAACAAGGGACTCGATCGGTTCTGAAGAGCGACCGATTGAGCAGGGTTCATCGCGAGCGTCTCGCCAATGCGGGATTTGTGGAAGAGATAATGCGCGGCTGGCTCGCAGTTAATTCCCGACCTTCCGACAGGCGCCGGATCGACTCCGAGTGGAGCACTGTCTACTGGGAATTCGTACGGTGCTATCTGGACGATCGCTTTGGAAGCGACTGGTGCTTCTCGCCGGAAACCTCGGTGACTTTGTGGGCCGAAAACTGGTCCGTTGTGCCTCAGATTGTCGTTCGCAGTCCCGCAGCCAACAATCAGGTTCTTCCAATGCCGGGCGGCACGTCCCTTTTCTTGTTGCGGGTTCCGCAAGTCGATCAATCCGTCGTTCACAATGGCGTCCGAGTGCTCGCCAAGGAAGAGGCAATCATCAACAGCGCAAAGAATAGCTGGACTACAAGACCGACCGACATGATCGCCGTCATTGGTTCCATTCGCGGTTCCGCATCGCTGCTTCGCGTTCTCCTTTCCGGCGCAAGAAGCACCATGGCCGGAAGGATAGCCGGTGCCCTGCGCCATCTTGGAAGGAGCCGCGATGCCGATAACATCCTGTCGACGATGAGCGCGGCCGGATATCTCGTACGTGAAGACGACCCGTTCGATGACAGTGGCCACGCTCTGCTCGATGAACGAAGAGCAGCGACACCTGCGGCCACCCGCATCAAGAACCTGTGGGCGAAAATGAGTCGGGATGCTCTGGATAGCATCGATATGGAAGGCACGCGTTTCAACGATATCGACGCCTACATGGAGGAGATCGAAGAGCGATATGTCGCGGATGCTCTAAACTCGCTTTCAATCGAAGGCTATCAAGTGTCGGAGGAACTGATTGAGAGGGTTCAGTCGGGTGCCTGGAATCCCGAGGAACATGCGGGAGATGCCGATGCCCGGAACGCCTTGGCTGCCAAGGGCTACCGCCTCGCGTTCGAAGAGGTGGGAAAGGATATCCGGTCGATCCTTGAGGGAGAACCATCGGGGCCTCTTCTGTCTCGTCGTCATCAGGACTGGTTCAGAGCGATGTTCCAACCATCGGTGCAGGCTGGCATCATAGAGGCCCACAAGCTCGCGGGGTACAGGAGTCACAACGTGTATCTGCGAGGTTCTTCCCATGTGCCCCTGCCACCACATGCGATAGCGGATGCAATGGACGCCCTGTTCGAATGCATTGAGGATGAACCCGACCCACGGGCCAAGGCTATCGTCGCCCCTTTTCTCTTCACCTACATTCATCCCTTTCCGGACGGAAACGGACGCTCCGGTCGCTTTCTCATGAATGCGCTGCTGGCTGAAGCCGGACTGCCGTGGACGGTCGTGCCTGTCGATCGACGCGAAAGGTACATGTCATGTCTTGAGGAGGCCAGCCAGAACGAGAATATCCGGCCGCTTGCGCTCTTTGTCGAGGAACTGGCCAAGGCACCACCGCCGCCACGACCCCAAACGACAGCATGGGCGAGGAAGAAATAGGCGGTCAGGACTCAGGGCACTGATATCTCCTTCGCGCGCGACCAGGCGGCACCAGGCGGCACGCTTCCCAAGCCCGAACCGTCGATGAGCTTGCGCGATGGCGCACTTGCGCCGAAACGGAGACTGGTGGCATGTGCCGGCCAGTTCCGCACTTGTCCCGACTACACCCCGCCAACCATCCAGAGGCCATCCTGCCGCCCTCCATCACCATTACGGGCAGCAGACATGACCCTCGTCTTCATCCGCATTCTCCTGCGTTACCTCGCCGCCATCCTCGTCACCCGCGGGCTGATCGCGCCCGATCTCGGCGAGATGATCGCGCGCGATCCCGATGTCGCCATGGCGCTTCAGGTCGCCGCGGGCGCCCTCCTCGCCGCCGTCGCCGAAGGCTGGTACTATCTCGCCCACCGCTGCGGATGGGCGAAATGAAGTGGCTGGCCGACCTTCTTCTCGGAGGCATCGTCGAGAAATTCACCGCCCCGCTGCTCTCGGCCTATCAGGCGAAACTCACCGCCGAGACCGACAGCGAGAGGCTCGCCGCCGACGAGGCCATCAAGGGCATCGAGGCCGCCCGCGATATCGCTCTCGCCGAAGCCGCCGACCGCTGGAGCGCCACCCGCCTCGGCCGCCTTCTCATCGTCATCCCCTTCGGCCTCTGGTGGGCGGCGATCTACCTGGTGCAGATCCTCAATCCCTGGTTCGGCCTCTCCCTTGTCGTCATCGACGTGCCGCCGCGCATCAACGACATGGCGCTGGTCCTGATCCCCGCCATCGTCATCGGCGATGCCGGCGCGCTGCTGGCGCGGCGGCTGAAAAGATAGGCAATTCCAGCAAAAGTGTGCAGCGGTCTTGCGTCCGGAACTGCGTTGCCAATAGCAGGACACCGCCTCAACCATTGCCTGCCATCATCCTCCCGTCAGGAGAGCGCTGGGTTGGGGGCCGAATTCCTCCGGTGACCTTGCGAAACGCCTTCGGCCGGAGCCAGGCGCTCTCCTGACACCTCTTTCGAAAGATGCGAGAACGCCCGCCTTCGGCGCAAGGCAGCCAAGCTGCCGGCCCTGACCGGCTCGCCGTGCCGCGCCCCCAAATTTCCGGCATTATGGAGCGCTTGCCATAAGCCTTGTTGCGGTTCGATGGCCCCTGCCCCACATATCCGGCAGCCTGGGAACCGTCGTGTGATCTTCTGCATTGACAATTTACGTAAAATACGTAATTTGCGCTTCAATGAAGGAGATAGTTTATGGGAGCAACGCTTCGAATCCCCGCATCGGATTTCTCTCGTCACTTTGGACGAATTCGCGAAGCGGTGCATAAGGCCGGAGTGATTGAAGTCACGTCGCATAACCGAATCGTGGGCGCCTACATCAGCGCAGACGAGCTTGAACATTTTAACCGTCTCAAGCGGCGTGAGGTGCAGGTGCTTCATGTAAGCGAGATCGATGACGAGCTACTCACTGAGATTGAGAACGCGGAATATGGCGTGATCTCCAGGTGAACCTGCCGGACCCTGCTCCGGGTCTGGTGATCCGGTTCGATTACACCTGGCACAACGACCGCTTCAAGAAAGAACGCCCGTGTGCCATCGTCCTGGCCTCAAGTCAGACAGGTATGGTCACGGTTGTTCCGATTACACATTCGTACCCGGATATCGGGGAAGAAGAGCAATCGTTGCAGATACCCGAAGATGTCTGCAAAGCAATGGGTTTGGATGAGGACATCAATTACGTTCGACTGAGCGAGGTCAACCGATTTGAGTGGCCTTCGGACCGTATCAGGCCATTGCCGAACGATCCCTCTCGCTGTGACTACGGAAACGTTCCCAAAGATTTCTTCCTGGAAATGAAAAAGCGCCTGGCAGAGGCCGCGCGAGCAGGCAGGCTCCGCACTTCCAAGGTTTGAACAATCCAAAATCCATTATTGCTCGAAACTGTCGCCGGAACGACCGATTGCGTTGGGACAGCGTCGGAGCGCAACACCGATTATACCCGTAATGCCGGAAAATTCCCTTCGCGCCTCGGCAGCCTGCGGGTTCTCGTGAATGCTGCCGTCGAATGGCGGGTAGCCCAGCCTTCGGCCGGCCTTGCCATCGTCACCGGCGACGGAGCCAGGCGCTCTCCTGACACTTCTTTCAAAGATGCGAGAACGGCCGCCTTCGGCGCAAGGCAGCCAAGCTGCCGGCCCTGACCGGCTCGCCGTGCCGCGCCCCAAAATTCCGGCATTATGGAGCACTTGCCGCAAGCCTTGTTGCAGTTCGATGGCCCCTGCCCCACGAAATCGGCAGCCTGGGAGCCACCGGGCCATCCTCCGATCGTTTATGGGTGCGACGCTTCGAACCCCGCTATCCGGTGGGACGGCGCGTGCACAAGGCAACCGTCGCCCCAACGCCGCCACGCCTAGTTTTGCCGTATCGCGCGGTGGACGGCGACTAAACGAACCAAAAGCGCGATAACGGAGAGGCCCCAAGGCGTTACGACCAGGTAGGATATGGCGGTCGCACCGAGGCATTCGCTTTCATCAATCTGACAGCTTTGAGCGACGCCCTGCCGGAGATACAGCATCGCTGTTGATAACGACAGAACGGCCAGGATCAAGGATATCCAGGTCCTCACCCCCCGGCGCATGACCAACACGGATATGAAAACAGCGACGCACGGCAGTATGCTAACGGCTGCTAGGGAAATCATGTATCGCCTTGGATGACCTGGGACGCGCTTGCGCTCATACTAGCGGCTTTACAGGTGACCGCAATATCCGCTTCCGGCGTAGCCTTGCCCTGCCGACAAATCCAATTCAACTGACAACGTGTGAGCGGCACACCGCTTATACCAGACGGGTTCCGTCTGCGGGCGAAATGACGGTCTCAGCCCATTTGTCCCGGCCTCCGGGCGGCGTATAAGTTCTGGGCGGACCCTGCGTTCGGCAATCGAACAAAAGGTTGCGCACAACACTCTCTTGAGGCCGATTGCGTCCGTTCGCATCGATGGATTCGGGAATGTTTGCCCATGACGAAGGAAGCCTTCAACGAGATCGCCCTTGTCTGCGCCGAGGAGCGGCCGGACCTCGTCCCCGCTTTCGCCGAGCTGGGCGCGGCCGTCTGGCCGAAGTTCATCGGCGGCGACGCGGCGATCGCCAGCCACTGGGACAGCCTGTTTTCGGGCGCGCTGCGCCGCCACCAGTTCCTCATCCTCGGCCCGGACGGGCATGGCGCCGAACGCGTCCTTGCCACGTCGAACAGCGTTCCCTTCCACTGGCCCGATCTCGACGACGAGACCACCCTGCCCGACGATGGATGGGATGCGGTTCTCGCCCGCGGCGTCGAAGGCGCCGCATCGGGCCAAAGGCCGAATGCCCTCTGCGCGCTCGCCGTCGTCGTAACACCGAAGGTGCGCGGCTCCGATCTCGCCGAGCGCCTGATCGAAAACATGAAGAAGAGCGCGCGAGATGCCGGCCTTGATGCCCTCGTCGCCCCCGTGCGCCCCACCAGGAAATCCGCCTATCCGCTGGCATCCTTTGCGGATTATATCGGCTGGACCACGCCGGACGGCGCGCCCTTCGATCCCTGGATGCGCAAACATTGGCAGCTCGGCGCCCGCCCCGTGAAGATCGCCCCGCGTTCGATGCGCGTCGGCGCGTCGCTGGAACAATGGACCGTCTGGACCGGCCTGCGCTTTCCGGTCTCCGGCCCGTATCATGTGGAAGGCGGGCTGGCGCCGCTGATGGCGGACCGCGAAACCGATATCGGGCTCTACGAGGAGCCGAATATCTGGATGCGCCACAGGCTGGAGGGTGCCGGACGGTAATGCTGTCGGCGGGCTGACTGAAAGAGAAGTCTGCGACCATTTACGAAGAGAACCCTTGTGCCTGTCCTCATTCTTGAGCCAGGGACATTCCGACTCCTCTGCATTCGCCCGCGCCTGCCCCCACCACTCCGCTACAAACTCAAAAATCTTCCACAATCATCCCGCCTCGCAGAAACCTATTTCCCCAAAGGCTCTCCGAAGCAAATATCCTCCGGTTTAAACTTCATAAAATTTATAGATTATATAATTTGAAGCCATCAGGAGGTTATGATGCCCAAGACCAGTTCCAATCCCGTCGAGCTCGGCACCCGTGCTGCGGATTTCATTCTGCCGGATGCGAAGGGTGTGCTGCACAAACTCTCCGATTTCGACGGCACGCCGGCCCTGCTCGTGGCCTTCATTTCCAACCGTTGCCCCTTCGTGCAGCTGATCCGCACCGAACTCGCCGCCTTCGCCCGCGAATATGAATCCAGGGGCCTGCGCGTCATCGCCATCAACAGCAACGATGCCGAGGCGCATCCGGAAGAAAGCCTTGCGGCCGTCGGCCAGGAAGCCGAGGCGGCTGGCTACACCTTCCCCTATCTGAAGGATGAGGCGCAGGCGGTGGCGAAAGCCTATGGCGCGGCCTGCACGCCTGACCTTTTCCTCTTCGATGGCGCCCGCAGGCTCGCCTATCACGGCCAGTTCGACGATGCCCGCCCCGGCAACGGCAAGCCTGTCACCGGCAAGGATCTGCGCGCTGCCGCTGATGCCGTGCTTGCCGGCGCAAAACCCGCGCCGGAACAGACCCCGTCGATCGGCTGCAACATCAAATGGACCGCAGGCAACGAACCCTCCTGGTTCTCAAACGCTGCCTGATGCGGTCGCGCAGCAGCCCTTCGGCTGCCGCGCTATTTCGCACCACTTGGCACGGCAGCCCTCCTGCTGCCGTGCTCTTTTACCATCACCTAGAGATTTTCCGATGTCGCTGAAGCGTAAGGACCTGGCGGGCAGCGGCCCGTTGCATCTGCAGACGGACGTGCTCGTCCTTGGCGGCGGGCCGGCCGGCGCCTGGGCCGCTCTCGCAGCGGCGCAGAACGGCGCCCGCGTCATCCTCGCCGACAAGGGTTATCTCGGCACGAGCGGCGCGACGGCTCCGTCCAACACCGGCACATGGCTGGTGCCGCCGGGCGAAAACCGCGCCCAGATCGTCGAGCGCCGCTGGCAGCGCACTGCCAATCTCGCCGACCAGCGCTGGATGCTGCGCACGGTCGACCAGGCCTATGAGAACCTCGTCAAGCTTGCCGAATGGGGCTACCCCTTCCCCGATGACGAGGATGGCAAGCTCTATATCGCCAACCTGCGCGGCCCCGATTACATGGCCTTCATGCGCCGCCGCGTGCTGAAAGCCGGCGTCACCGTTCTCGATCACCACCCTGCCCTCGAGCTTTATTTCGATGGCGAGGCCGTCACCGGGGCTGCCGGCATCGACCGCCAGCGCGAGCGCGACTGGCGCGTGGAGGCCGGCGCCGTGGTGCTGGCAACGGGCGGCTGCGCCTTCCATGAACGCATCCTGGGTGCGGCGGCGCTGACCGGCGACGGCCACCTGATGGCGGCGGAAGCCGGCGCCGGCCTCTCGGGCATGGAATTCACCGGCAAATATACGCTCGCCCCCTACGGCTCCTCGCTCAACAAGGGCCTGCCCTTCCGCTGGGCCTCCTTCTTCCGCGAGGACGGCACGCCGATCCTCGACAGCGACGGCAACCACCTGCAGAACGGCATCGGCGAGCGCGAAAGGGAAATCGCCAGAGCCATGATCGAAGCCCCGGTCTATGCCGTGCTCGATCAGGCCGAGCCCGCCCTGCAGGACTGGCTGCGCCGCGGCCAGCCGAACTGTTTCGTGCCCTATGACCGCACGCCGGTCGATCCTTTCGCCCAAATGTTCCGCGTCACCTTCCGCGCCGAAGGCACCGTGCGCGGCACCGGCGGCATCCGCATCGCCACGTCGGATTGCGGAACCGACGTGCCCGGCCTCTATGTCGCCGGCGATGCCGCAAGCCGCGAGCCGCTCGCGGGCGCCACATCAGGCGGCGGCGGACCCAATTCCTCCTGGGCGATCGCCAGCGGCTGGTGGTCCGGCCAGGGCGCGGCCGCCCATAGCAAGCGCCGCGGCGACAAGGCCTTCCGCGCCAATTCCAGCCCGCTCGGCCAGGCGGGCCTGCGCCCCGGCGGCACGGTGAAGGACACGCTGACGCCGAAAGATGTCATCGACAGCGTGCGCGCCGAGGTCACGCCGCTGGAGAAGAACTATTTTCGCGAGGGCAGCCGCCTGCAGGCGAGCCGGGAGAAGCTCGATGCCCTCTGGGCCGATGTCAGAAGCCATCTCTCCGGCACCGGCCTCGACAGGCTGAAGGCGCGCGAGGCGGCCGCCATTGCCGCCCACGGCCGCTGGTCGCTTGCCGCGGCACTCGCCCGCAAGGAAAGCCGCGGCATGCACCGCCGCTCGGATTTCAAGGGCAGCGATCCGGCCCTCGCCCATTCCATCACGGTGCGCGGCGTCGACGAGATCGTCGTCGAGGCGCAGCCCGAAGCCCGCCGGGAGATCGCGTCATGATCGAACTCGTCTCCGAAAGCCGCTGCGTGGAATGCGATATCTGCGTGAAGGTCTGCCCCGCCAATGTCTTCGACGCCACCGACGGCGCACCCGTCATTGCCCGCCAGGATGACTGCCAGACCTGCTTCCTCTGCGAGATCTACTGTCCGACCGACGCGCTCTATGTCGCCGAGCGCGCCGACGGCCCGCTCGCCATCACCGAAGCGGAAGTGGAAGAGCGCAATCTCTTCGGCAGCTATTCCCGCGCGCTTGGCTGGAAACGCGGCAAGCCCGGCGGATCGCAATTCGATCCGACCCACCGCATCCGCGTCGCGCAAGTCTGAATTGGAGAAGCCCATGGACCGCATCACCGTCACCGATATCAGAAAGACCTTCCAGCTGAAGCCCGGCCAGACGGTTACGATCGACGGGCGCCCCTCAGATCGCGTCACGGTCTTGAACGGCGTCGATCTTTCCATCCGCAAGGGCGAGTTCATCACCCTGGTCGGCCCGAGCGGCAGCGGCAAATCCGTGCTGCTCGACATTATCGGCGGGCTCACCGAAGCCTCCGATGGCGCCGTCAGCATCGACGGCAAGCGCATCGTCAGGCCGGACCCGAAGACCGGCTATGTCTTCCAGCAATATGCGCTGTTTCCCTGGCGCACGGCGCTCGCCAATATCGAATACGCGCTTGAAGTCCACGGCACGCCCAAGCGCGAGCGCACCGAAAAGGCCCGCTACTTCCTCTCCCTTTTCGGCCTTTCCGGCTTCGAGGATCGTTTCCCCAACCAGCTCTCCGGCGGCATGCAGCAGCGCGTGGCGATTGCGCGCGCGCTCGCGACCGACCCGGAAGTCCTGCTGATGGACGAGCCCTTCGCAGCGCTCGACGCCCAGACCCGCGAGATCTTGCAGACCGAGCTTCTGCGCATCTGGGAAAAGATCAACACGACCGTCGTCTTCGTCACCCACTCGATCGACGAGGCGATCTACCTCGCCGACCGCATCGTCGTCATGACGGCGCGCCCCGGCACGGTGAAGGAAATCATCGAGATCGACCTGCCGCGCCCGCGCGACGGCGACATCAGAGCCAGCGCCGAGTTCAACGCCCATCGCGGCCGCGTCTGGGAGGCGCTGCGCGACGAAGTGAACAAGGCGCAGAAAGACTGGGCGCTCTCGCCCGCCTATGCCCACTGAAGGGAGGACCGCCCATGGCCTATGTTACCGATAAACCCGCCTTCGGCGCCAGCCTCGCTTCCCGCAAGGAAAGGCCCGCGCGCGCAAGACGCCGCCTCGAATTCGGCGCCTTCACCTATGGCCTGCCGCTGATGGCGGCCTTCCTGGGGCTCTGGGAAATCGCCCCGCGCCTCGGCTGGCTGAACCGCATCTTCTTCCCGCCGCTCAGCGAAGTGCTGGAAGCCTGGTATGCGATGCTGCTCGACGGCACGCTGTCGGCCAATATCGGCATCAGCCTCGAGCGCGCCGCCATCGGCTTCCTGCTCGCCGTCGTGGTCGCCGTGCCGCTCGGTTTCCTCATGGGGCGCTACACGCTGTTCGAAAAGGTCTCCGACCTGCTCGTCCAGACGCTGCGCAACACCTCGCAATTCGCTCTGCTGCCGGTCTTCATCCTGCTGCTCGGCATCGGCGAGGCCTCGAAGATCGCCATCTGCTTCTATTCCTCGATCTTCTTCCTGCTCATCAACACGATCTCGGGCGTCAAGTCGGTCGATCCGCTGCTGCTCAAGGCCGCCCGCTCCATGGGCACGTCGGACCTCGACATGTTCCGCAAGGTCATCCTGCCGGCAAGCATCCCGTCGATCGTCTCGGGCATGCGCCTTGCCGTCAAATCCTCGATCTTCGCCGTCATCGGCGCCGAAATGCTGGCCGCCAAATCGGGCCTCGGATTCCTGATCCAGCAATCGCAGCTGATGATGGAAACGGCCGACATGTATGCCGGCATCGTCACCATGACCGCGATCGGCCTCATCGTGAACTACCTGCTCGTCTGGTTCGAGCGCTGGGCCACCGCCTGGAAGGGCAGTTCCGAAATCTCCCACACCTGAATTCCACGTTTCTGAAGGGAACACGACATGACAAGCCTCAACCCATTCCTCCTGCGCCGCACGCTCCTGTCGGGCCTTGCGGCCCTCGCCCTCGCCAGCGCGGCGCTCTGCGCGCCAGCCCTGGCCGAAGACAAGCCCGAAATCATCCGCATCGGCAGCACGGCGCCGGGCCACCTGAAATTCATCCTCGAACGCCATAGCGGCTCGCTCGCCAGGGAATTCGAAAAGGACGGCATCAAGGTGGAGTTCATCGCCTTCACCAACGGCGGCTCGGAAGCCACGACCGCGCTTGCGACCGGCGCCGTCGAGTTCATCTATACCGGCAACAACCCGGCCCTGCGCGTCGCAGCCGCCGGCGCCGACGTCAAGGCGATCGGCCTTTCGAGCTTCGTGAAGGCCAACGGCTCGGCAATCATCGTGAAGGCGGATTCCCCGATCAGGTCGCTCGCCGATCTCAAGGGCAAGAAGGTCGCCTATCTCGCCGGCACGGTGCGCCATTCCACCTTCGCCAAGGCGCTGAAATCCGTCGGCCTGTCGCTCACTGACGTGGAATCGCTCAAC
Organism: Hyphomicrobiales bacterium; assembly: GCA_900471515.1. Lineage (GTDB taxonomy): Bacteria > Pseudomonadota > Alphaproteobacteria > Rhizobiales > Rhizobiaceae > Rhizobium. The sequence goes on from UCFC01000045.1 coordinate 32,767, forward strand.
CTCGCCTTCGATGCCTCCGGCCCGGCGCTGGTGCGCGGCGATGTCGATGCCGTCGTCGAAAGCGGCGATGTCGCCGCCAAGCTGGTCGAGACCGGCCAGGCCCGCGTCATCCTCGATGCCTCCTCGCATCCGGAATGGTCCGCCCCCTTCGTCATCTCGGCCAATGGCGCGTTCGTCCGCAAATATCCCGATCTCGTCAAGCGCCTGCTGAAGGTCGATATCGAGACCGCCCGCTGGGCCGATGCCCATCCGGAAGAGACGATCAAGATCTTCGTCGACGAAACCAAGTCCTCCGAAAAATCGGTGCGCGAAACCTACAAGGACAATGTCTTCTACCAGGACCCGAAGATCACGCCCGAAGCGTTGGATTCGCTGAAGAGCGAAGAGCAGTTCATGGCAGACGCCAAGCTGCTCAAGGGCTCGGTCGATTACGGCAAGTGGATCGACACCAGCTTCCTCGACGCCGCCTATAAGGAAGTCGACGCCGGCAAGTCGAACTGACGGCCTCGCCGCCGTCAGCCCGGACCGGGCAAGGCCGCCAAAGGACCCGTCGATATTGCCGACGGGTCTTGCACTCGCGCAAAGCGCGCCCCGCCCCGCATTTACCTTACGTATCGTTGCCTACTATCGTGCCGCAGATAAAGAGCATAAACTTAAGCCCAGACTAAAATGCCATCGGGGGAGCGCGGGCATGGGGCAGGACGGCAGGACGATAAGGCGGGGCAGCCGCCGGTGGATGGCGGCGGGCGCAGCCGGTGCGGCGGCCCTTGCCGCGGGGGCGGCAGCGGCGGCCGACGAGGCGGCGACGCAGCCCACTCACGCCGCGCTGACCAGCCATGTGCCGGGTTTCATCACCGCGCCGGGCGAGACCGACATCCTGTTCGTCATCGTCATCGTGATGCTGCTGGTCATCGTTCTCGCCATCGGCAATTTCTACTTCCAGCTCCACGCCGTTCCCGAGCGCATCGCCCACCGGGCCAACAAGGGGCAGCTGGAAATCGTCGCCGTGCTGGCGCTGATCTCGCTCTTCACCCATAACCATATCTACTGGATCATCGGCCTGCTGCTGGCGCTCGTGCGCATTCCCGATTTCGCCACGCCGCTCTATTCGATCGCTCGCTCCGTCGCCCGGCTTGCCAGCGGCGCCCCCGAGCCGGGCCAGCCCGCCGGCACGGCAGCCGCCCCCGGCACCACGGCCGGCGAGCCTGACATCGCCGCCCCGCCCGCAGGCACGCCCGCCGCCCATCCTCCGGCGGCCCATGCCCCGGCAGCCCATGCCCCGGCGGCCAATACGCCACCCGCCAACAGGTCGGCCACTCATGCCCCGGCCACTCATGCGCCGCCCAGCCATGCGCCGGTCACCCATGCGCCGGTCACTCATGCGCCGGTCGCGGGCGCGCCGATCGCGCCGGTGCCGGCGGCCGCCGTCCACCCGCAGCCGCCGCGTCCGGCCGCGTCGCATCCCGGCCCGCAGGCGGTCCAGCCGGCCGTCAAGAGCGGGCCGCGCGGAGAAGGTATCTGACCATGCTCGAACTCATGCTCTGCTCGATGCTGACCATCCTTCCCGATTATCTCTACCGGCGCTACGTGCAGGACAAGCGCATCGGCCGCGAGATCACGCTCTACAGCATGTGGTACGAGCTGCGCTGGGGCATTTCGGCCTGCCTCATCCTCACCATCTCGCTGATCACGATGATCTTCTATTTCCACCCCTCGACGAAGAGCGTGACCGCCGTCTTCCGCACCGTCACCATCCTGCCGGAAACCATCGGCCGCGTGGACGAGGTCTATGTCGGCCTCAACCAGAAGGTGGAGGCCGGCGCGCCGCTCTTCCGGCTCGACGATTCCGCCCAGAAGGCGGCCCTCGACGTGGCGCGCAAGCAGATCGCCGAGGTCGAGGCCCAGACCAAGGTGGCCGAGAGCGAGCTTGCCAGCGCCGACGGCCAGATCCGGCAGGCGGAAGGCGCGCTGCAGGTCTCGATCGACGAATTGCAGATGAAGACCCAGCTTCTGAAGAACGACGCGGTGGCCCGCCGCGAGGTCGACCGGCTCACCAACACGGTCGAAAGCCAGCGCGGCATGGTCAGCGCCGCCTATGCCAACAAGGAAACGCTGCAGACCAAGCTCAACATTCTCCTGCCGGCGCAGAAGGCGAGCGCCGAGGCAGCCCTTGCCGCCGCCCAGGTCGAGCTCGACAAGACGCTGGTCAGGGCCGGCGTTTCCGGCACCGTCCAGCAGTTCACGCTGCGCAAGGGCGATGTGCTGAACACCATGCTGCGCCCGGCCGGCATCCTGGTGCCGGCCGAAGCCGGCCGCGGCACGCTGATCGCCGGCTTCGGCCAGATCGAGGCGCAGGTGATGAAGCCCGGCATGGTGGCCGAGGCCACCTGCGTCGGCAAGCCCTTCACCATCATCCCGCTCGTCGTCACCGAGGTGCAGGACGTGATCGCCGCCGGCCAGCTGCGCCCGACCGACCAGCTGCTCGACGTCACGCAGATCGCAAGGCCCGGCACGCTGACGGTCTTCCTGCAGCCCCTCTACGCCGGCGGGCTGGACGACGTGCCGCCCGGCAGCAGCTGCATCGCCAACGCCTATACCAACAACCACGACGCGCTGGCCGACCCCGATATCGGCCTGTTCCGGTCGATCGGCCTGCACGTCATCGACACGGTCGGCATCGTCCACGCCATGATCCTGCGCATGCAGGCCATATTGCTGCCGGTCCAGACGCTGGTGCTGACCGGGCATTGAGGGCAAGCCGGGGCCCGGCAAGGGCCGCCTCACCCCTCGCCCTCCCAGCGGATCGCCGGCGCCTGCTCCTCTGCAAATTCGCAGGCGGCCGGACGGAGAGCCTCACCCCAGGCTGCCGGCGAAACGCTCGGCCAGCCGCTGACGCTGGAAGCTTTCGGTGACGAAATCGATGAACGCCCGCGTCTTCAAGGGCAGCAGCGCACGGCTGGCGTAGTAGATCGAGATCGGCCCCGCATCGACATACCAGGACGGCACGAGACGGATCAGCTCGCCGCTGTCGAGATGAGGCAGCGCATCGGGCTTGGCAAGCAGCGTCACCCCGAGGCCGAGAAGGGCAGCCCCCCGCATCGCCGCCGGGTCGTTGACGACGATCTTCGCCTGCAGGTCGGCCGGCCGCTCCTCGCCGGCGGCGTTGCGCATCTGACGTTGCGTGACGCGCCCGGTACGCAACGATTTCATGACGATACCGTCGAAAGCTGAAAGCCCCGCCGGATCGGCCGGCGGTACCCGGCCCGCCATATAGGCGGGCGAGGCCACCGCCACCAGATGGGCCGGCGCCAGCGTGCGCGCCACCACACCCGGGGCAAGGTCGAAGCCGCCGCCGACAGCCGCGTCGTAGCCTTCGGCAACGAGATCGGCCGGCCGGTTCTCGAACATCCATTCCGGCCGCACCAGCGGATAGCGCTTCATGAATTCGGGCAGCATCGGCAGGATATGGCCGATGCCGAAAGTGGGCGGCAGGCTGACCTTCAGCACGCCGGCCGGCTCCGCCTGCTCGCTGGAAATCTCGGCGATCGCCCCCTGCAAGCCCTCCAGATGATCGCGCACGGAGAGGAGAAAACGCTCGCCCGCCTCCGTCAGCGCCAGGCTGCGCGTGCTGCGGTGAAAGAGCCTGAGCTTAAGGCTCGCCTCCAGCGCCGCCACGTTGCGGCTGACGGCCGCCGGCGTCAGGCCGAGGCGGCGGGCGGCCGCCGAAAAGCCGCCAAGCTCGGCGCTGCGCACGAAGGATTCCAGGTTCGCCAAGCTTTCCATGTCACCACCTTCAAGGAAATATTGAAAGTGATACCACTTACTTCCCTCTAATCAAAGAGGAATGACAGCGCGATATTGGCTCCATCAAAACCAGCAGAACGGAGTTTTCGCCAATGTCCAGACCCCTCACCGGAAAGACCGCCCTTGTCACCGGCGGCTCGCGCTCGATCGGCGCGGCGATCGCAAAACGTCTCGCCGCCGATGGCGCCAATGTAGCGCTGACATACAGCGCCTCGCCGCAAAAAGCCGCCGATGTCGTGGCCGAGATCGAAGCGTCCGGCGGCCGCGCCATCGCCATTGAGGCCGATGCCGGCAACCCGGAAGCGGTGCGAGCCGCCGTCGCCAGGACCGAAGAGACCTTCGGCGCGCTCGATATCCTCGTCAACAATGCCGGCATCGCCATCAACGGCCCGATCGAGGAGATCGGCTTTGCCGATTACGAGCGCATGATCGCCGTCAACGTGACGGGCGTCTTCGTCGCCAGCCAGGAGGCCGCCCGCCGCATGAAATCCGGCGGCCGCATCATCCAGATCGCCTCCAGCGTCGTACAATATGGCGGCTTCCCCACCATCTCGCTCTACACGCTGACCAAGGCCGCCATAACGGGCTTCAGCCGCGCGCTCGCCCGCGATCTCGGGCCGAAGGGCATCACGGTCAACACCGTGCATCCCGGCCCCACCGATACCGACATGAACCCGGACGGCGGCCCGGTCTCGGCAATCGTCGGTCCCGGCATCCCGCTCGGCCGCTACGGCAAGGATCACGAAATCGCCGCCCTCGTCGCCTGGCTCGCCAGCCCCGAGGCCAGCTTCGTCAACGGCGCCGGCCTGCTCGCCGACGGCGGCTTCACCGTTTGATTTCCCGCAACGGAAGGATCGTCCCCATGTCGTCCATCGGCATCGTCGGCGCCGGCAATATCGGCGCAGCCTTCGCCCGCGCGCTTGCCCGCAACGGCCTATCCGCCACCATCGCCAACAGCCGCGGCCCGCAGACCCTGTCCGGGCTGACGGCCGAGCTCGCCCCCCATATCAGGGCCGGCACGATCGAGCAGGCGGCCGCCGCCGATCTCGTCCTTATCGCCGTGCCCTGGTCGAAACTGCCGGCGGCTCTGTCCGGCCTGCCGGACTGGGCCGGCCGCATCGTCATCGACGCCAACAACCCGATCGAGGCGCCGCTCTTCAAGCCGGCCGAGCTGAACGGCCGCCTGTCCAGCGAAATCGTCGCCGGTCTCGTTCCCGGCGCCCGGCTGGTGAAGGCCTTCAACCACCTCTTCGCGAACCTCGTCTCGGGCGATCCGAGGGCCGAAGGCGGCAGCCGCGTGCTCTTCTATTCGGGAGACGACGTCGCGGCGAAGGCGGAGGTCGGCGCCCTCATCGCCCGCCTGGGCTTTGCCGGCATCGATCTCGGCCCGCTTGCCGTCGGCGGCAGCCTGACGCAGTTTCCCGGCGGGCCGCTGCCGGCGCTGAACCTCGTCAAGTTCGGCTGAAGGAGAAACGCCATGTCCCCGATAGAGATTGCGGAAACCTACTTCGTCCACAAGCTGTAGCGCCGCGGAGCACCCGTCATTCTTCGCCGCCCCGCCTTCCGTCATGTCCCGCTCTCCGTCATCCTCGGGCTTGTCCCGAGGATCCGCTTCGGTCGATACGGAGCACGGGATCGAGGACGATCCTGCGCGACGGGCCGACAGCCGTTCCTGCGTCACCGTTGCCGACTGATCGAAAGCCTGGCAGATCCTCGGGACAAGCCCAGGGGATGACGCCGGAGGTTGCCGATCCCATGCCATATCCCGAGGCGCGCAGGACGCTCGCACCAGCCTCCGCTCACCCGCGCCGGCTGCGCTCCGGGTAGATTTCCCGCTGAGCCCGCATCAGCGCCGGAAGGTTGCGGATATATTGCGCCGCCCCGTAAAAGACGTTTGCGAACCCGTCCTTGCCCGAAAGCCGGCGCAGGCTCTGGTCGCGGATCGCGAAAGGGTTGCCATGCGCCGCCGCCGCATCGAGGGCGGCTTTGGCCTCCCTGGTCGCCCCGAGCTTTCTCAGCGCCAGGTAGAGCGGATAGTAGCACTGCGTATCGCCGGCCCGGATCGCCCGGTCATAGTAGAAGACGGCGCCGGCCAGGTTGCCCTCCGCCGCCGTCAGCCCGCCCAGCGCATACATGGCGTAGACGTCGCCCTGCTCCACGGCGGCGGCATAGTGGTGCTTGGCCCTTTCCACGTCGCGCGGCCGCATGTGATCGTAGATATAGCCGAGCTGGGCGGAGACCGGCCCGTAGCCGTTCTGCGCAAGTTCGAGATAGATCGCCAGCGCCTGCTCGTATCGGCCGGCCGCGAGCAGCCTGTAGGCTTCCTCGCCGTTTCTGGCGGCTGTCTCCCTGTCCACGGCGCTCCCCTCCGGCCCCATCCCGAAAGAACCCGCCCACAAAATACCCAAGGCAAAAGACGGCGCCAAGCTCGCCTATCGGCTGCGCCCACCCTCCGAATGCATGATGCCGTTGAGCGGCCGCTTCACCGGCAGGGAGGGCTGCGTCCTCACACCCCGCGCATGTTTCCCCACATGAGCACATGCAGCTGCGGCAGCACCCTGGCGCCGAACCAGCGGTCCGACGTGACCCTGTCGACCAGCCAGCGCATGCGGTTCAGGATGCCGTCGAGATCGATCCTGTCGTCATCATGGACCGGCGGCGTATGGTTGCCGGGCTGCAGGAAGACCGGCAGCGTCTCGAACGACCGGGCGACGGATTTCGCAAAGGCATAATCGTCCTCGTCGAAGATGACGATTTTCATTGCGATTTCAGGGCCATATCCGGCTGCCTTCACGCAGTCTCTCAACGCCGCCTCATCGAAGGCCATGCCGCTGGAGGGTGGTTTCGGGCTGAGGATGAGATGATCGAGCGCCGGGAACCAGTCCTGCGCGATCGAGCCCTGCGTTTCCAGCGCAAACCGGTAGCCGTCGCGCTTGCCCCGCCCGATCAGCGGCGCGAGCGGCTGGATGGCCGGGTTGCCGCCGGACAGCGAAACCGTCAGCGGACGGCGCCCCGACAGCGCCTCCACCTTCGCCCAGATCTCGTCTGCCGCCATCGGCGCCCATTCGTCGCGATAGGCGCTGTCGACGGCATGCAGCGTGTCGCACCACGAACAGCGATAGTCGCAGCCGCCGGTGCGCACGAACACGGTCGGAAGCCCGCAAAGCGGCCCCTCGCCCTGGATCGTCGGCCCGAAGATCTCGCTGACGCGGATCTTCTGCTCGCGCATTTGCGCGCCGCTCACGGCCGGTACTCCGCCCAGGTCTTCGGCGTCTCGCTGACCCTGACGGCGGACGTTTCCGGCAGGCGCTGCTTGCACCAGTCGTAGAAATGCCGGGCGAGCCATTCCGACGTCACCCTGTCGTGGCCGAGCGCCTCGTTCAGGTGCCGGTGGTCGAAATTGTCGTCGATATAGCGCTTGAGCGGCGCAAGCTCGTGATAGTCGCGCACGAACCCGTCCGCGTTGAGGTCCGCCGCGGCAAGCTCGACGACGACGATATAGTTGTGCCCGTGCAGGCGCGCGCACTGATGCCCTTCGGGAAGATGCGAAAGCTGGTGGGAGGCGGAGAAGTGGAATTCCTTGGTGATGCGGTACATCACTTCACCTCCTCTGCCTTGAAGCCGCCGTCCCTGAAGCCGGCCGTGGCGGCCGCCCAGAAATCCGGGTCCTCGTAGACGGTCGGGTCCGCGACACCGGCGAGATGGAAGGCCTCGCGGCGCTCGACGCATGTTCCGCACCGCCCGCAATGGGCGCTGCCGCCCTTGTAGCAGGACCAGGTCTCGCCGAACGGCGTCCGGTGCCGGAAACCGTCGGCGACGATGTCGGCCTTGGTCGCGTTGACATAGGGCGCAAGCAGCGTCACCTCGGCATAACCGTCGAGCGCATGGCGCTGCATCGTCCCGAAGGCCGCGATGAAGCCCGGCCGGCAGTCGGGATAGATGAAATGGTCGCCGCCATGCACGGCAATCGCCACGGCATCGGCCTGGCGCGCGGCGGCAAGCCCGAAGGCGATCGACAGCATGATGGCGTTGCGGTTCGGCACCACCGTCGCCTTCATCGTCTCCTCGGCATAGTGGCCGTCCGGCACCTGGATGTCGTCCGTCAGCGCCGAGCCGGTCAGGTGTTTGCCGACACCGGAAATGTCGATGATATCGTGCGGCACGTTCAGCCTGCGGGCGCAGAGCGCGGCAAATTCCAGCTCCTTGACGTGCCGCTGGCCGTAATTGAAGGAAATGAGGCCGATGAGCCGGTGTTGCGCCGCCATGGCATAGGCAAGCGAAACGGAGTCGAGTCCGCCGGAGCAGACGACAAGTACTTTCATGTCAGGATCCCTTGTTTTGTTGAACCGGGTGGGCTGCGACCGGTTAGCGGGGCATTTCCTAAACTCGTGGAGCGTCCATGTCCAGACGTGAAACGGAAAGAGCCTTCACGTCCAGGCTCCGAATTCGCCGTAGCCGGCGGCAATCGCCTCTTCGGCAAGCCTGGCGAGCGGCTCGTAATCACCGTCGCAAAGCACGTCGAAGCGGACAAGGCCCAGCGTGTCGCGCGCCCCGGCGAGCGCCGGCGCGGCAATGGCGGCGGCAAGCGCCTGCCGCAGCAGCGCCACCCGCTCGTCGGGTGCGTCCGCCGCGGTGATGAAGGGCAGGCCCGGCCCGCAAACCGTCTCGGCAAGGACGCGCACGCCGCCGAGCCGCTGCGGATCGAAACGCCGGATATTGCCGAAGGTGATGCAGTCGATCGCCGCGCAGCCGGCCCGCCCCGCAGAGACTGCATCGATGCTCGCCCCATGGCTGCCGGTCTCGATGACGCCGGCAAAGAAGCGGCCGTTTTCGGCAAGCGGCGCGATCGCCGCCCGAAAGAGATTGCTGCCGGAATTGCTGTCGGGACTGTTGATGGCGGCAACAGTGCCGCGCAGATCCGCCAGCGATCGCGCGCCGCTGTCCCTGCTGACGATGACGAAGCTGCGCGTCAGCGGCCCGTCGCAGCCCGGATGCGAATAGACCGGCGTCGCCACAAGCCGCACCCTGCCCCGCAAGCTCTTCACATAGGGATAGCCGCAGGCCTGCGACAGGATGAGGTCCGGGCGCAGCCAGGCCGCGTCATGCGCGATGCCCGTATCGAGGCGCTCCGGCAGCCCGGCAAGCCCGGCTCCGGCAAGATGCGCGCGCAGAAAGGACCACAGCTCCTGCGTGGCCTGCCCGAGCGGCGGCGGCGCCACATACATCGCCAGGCTGGCGAGAGACATTTTCGCCGGCCTATTGCTGCTGGAAGGCCAGCCGCACGCCGAGCGCCATATAGATCGAGCCGACCACCTTGCCCTGCCAGCGGCCGATCGTCCGGTTCTTCGCCAGCCAGCCGCGCACCGAGCCGGCGCCGAAGGCGAGCGTCGAGGTCACGCAGATGCTGAGCGCCACGAAGACGACGCCGAGCAGCGCGAACTGGCCGATCACCGACCCGCTTTCGGGATGGATGAACTGCGGCAGGAAGGCGAGGAAAAACAGCGCCGTCTTCGGGTTCAGGATTTCCGTGAACACGCCCTGGCGGAAGGCCCTTGCCGGGCTGATCGGCGCCGCCGTGCCGACATCGAGATTGCCGGACTTTTCCACGAAGGCGCGGTAGCCGAGATAGACGAGATAGACGACGCCCACATATTTGACGATCTCGAAGGCGAGCGCCGAGGTGGCAAGCAGGGCCGAAAGGCCGAAGGTCGCCATGGTGGAATGGATGAGGTCGCCCGCCGCAATGCCGAGCCCGGTCGCAATGCCGGCCTGCCGGCCGCCGCTGACCGAGCGCGCCAGCACGAGCAGCGTCGCCGGCCCCGGAATGACCATCAGGCCGAGCACGACAAGAACATAGGTCGTCAAAACAGCTGTCGTCATCGATCGTCTTCTTTCCTTGAAAAACCGCCTGCAAACTACCGGCTTTCGCCATCGATGCAATATCACCAAGGTTTGGCTGCCTGCCGGGGCAGCGGCCGCGAAAATCCGTTGCGCCGGACCGGGAATGGGCGCAGGCTTGTGGCGTCGGCGCCGTTTCAGGGGCACGGCCGCTTCCGGCCGCAAGCCCTCGCCGCAGCGCGAAAGACGTGCCGCACCGACCCGTTCGCGTCACGACATCGAGGAGGACACCATGGCCAAGGGGCAATTGCGCAGCAACAAGGAGGCCCGCAAGCCGAAGAAGGACCGCACGCCCGCGCCCGCCGCACCCGCGCCCGGCGCGCAGGTCAAAATGGCCGGCACCGCAACCGCCGAGAAGAAGAAGTAAGGCCCGGCCCGCCTGCACCACCCATGGCGCCACACATGGCGCCGCGCAGGGCGCCGCGCATGTCGAGACCGCGTGCCGATGCCCTGCCGCACCGGGCAGGCCGCCGGCCGCCGAGCGACCTGACCGGCGCTTCGGCGGTCCCGGACCTCTCGGCATGCGCCCCACGGTCGCCCGACCGGGTCGAGAGGGTCAGGCCGCCGCGTCCGGCAGGGTAAAGATAAACCTCGCCCCGCGCGGCTCGTTCGCCTCCGCCCAGAGCTGGCCCCCATGCGCCTCGACGATCGAGCGGCAGATGGCAAGCCCCATGCCCATGCCCTGTTCCTTGGTGGAAAAGAACGGCTCGAAGATCTTGTCGGGAAATGCGATGCCGGCGCCCCGGTCGCTGACCTCGACGCGCGCCATGCCGTCTGCCCGGCTCTGGCGCACCTCAAGCAGCCGGCCGCCGGCAAGGTCGGCCATCGCGTCCATGCCGTTGCGCATGAGGTTGATGACGACCTGCTGGATCTGCACCCGGTCGAATGGCGTGGCGAGCACCATATCCTCGCCGGCGAGATCGATGCGCAGGCCGTGCCGCGCCGCCTCTTCGGCCAGCAGGTCGCGCGCCTCGGCGACGACGCGGCCAAGGGTGACGCAATCGCGCTTGTCCTCGGCCTGCTTGAACAGCGCGCGCACGCGGGTCACGACATCGCTTGCCGAATGGGCGCTGACGATGATGCGCTCCAGCGTCTTCTGCGCCCGCTCGATATTCGGCGGGTCCGTCATCAGCCAGCGCCGGCAGGCGTCCGAAGAGCTCATCACCGCAGACAGCGGCTGGTTGACCTCGTGGGCGATGGAGGCCGAAAGCTCGGCAAGGCTCGCCGCCTGGCTGGCGCGGGCAAGGCTTTCCTGCGCCGCAAGCAGCTTTTCCTGCACCCGCACCTCGCCGTCTATGTCGAGGCAGACGACGTTCCATTGCACGATCGCCCCCTGCTCGTCGCGCATGGGCGCGGCGCGCGTTTCCACCCAGCGATATTCGCCGTCGTAACGCCGCAGCCGATGGCGGCGGGCATAGGGTTCGCCGGTCTTCAGCGAATGGGCGTATTTCTCCTTCACGCCGGCAAGGTCGTCGGGGTGGACCCCGGCATCCAGCGTGCCGGCAAGGCGGGATTTGCCCGTCCCGTCCAGCGCTTCGAGATCGTAGCCCAGGAAATCCCGCAGTCTCTGGCTGCGGAAGATCGGCTCGCCGTCCGGCGTGGCGCAATCGATCATCGCCGGCAGCGTTTCCACCAGTTCGCGCAGGAAGCGCTCGCGCTCGCGCAGCGCCTCCTGCGTGGTGACGAGATCGTGGACATCGGAACTGACGCCGTACCACCGCAGGATCGTGCCGGCCTCGTCGCGCAGCGGTTCGGCCCGCGTTTCCGTCCAGCGGTAGCTGCCGTCGGCGCGGACCTGCCGGTATCGCTGGAAATAGGGTTCCCCGGTCGCAAAGGCGTGGCGCGCCGCCCGGATGGCCGCTTGCCGGTCATCCGGATGCACGACGCCGAGCGAGGGCGTCCCGTCGGGCGCGATCATGTCTTCGAGGCCGGCGCCCGTCACCTCGGTAAAGCGCTTGTTGATATAGGTCGGCCGCCCCTCGGCCGTCGTGCTCCAGATCAGCGCCGGCACCGTGTCGATCATCTGCTGCAGCTGCCGCTCGCGTTCGCGCAGCGCCGCCTCGGTGCGCTTGTAGGCGTCGATATCGACGGTGACGCCGTACCAGCCGGTGATGCGCCCCTGCCCGTCGCGCGTCGGCCGCGCCGCCGCCCGGTGCCAGACATAGGCGCCGTTGGCGCGCAGCACCCGGTATTCGAAATTCCAGTGCTCGCCGGTCCTCAGCGCATGGCGCAGCGTCTCGCCGGCCTCCTCCGCGTCGTCGGGATGCACGCCCCGCTGCCAGCCCTGCCGCCCGCCCTCGACGAAGGGCCGGCCGTCGAGAAGCAGGTTCAGGTCCTCCAGCACCATGGCGATCGAGGTCTGCGCCGTCGGCGTCGCGTAGGTGAACTGGCCGGCCGCATCCATCGCCCAGGCGCCGCCATAGAGGTTTTCGATGGCAAGCGCCGTGCGCACCGCCTCGCCGGTCTCGCCAAGCGAACTGGCCGTCGTCCAGCGCTCGTCCTGCCGCGCCACCGCCGGGTCGATATCGACGCTGGCCCCGTATTGCGGCTCCACGCGGAATTCCACCCAGCGGTAGCTGCCGTCGGCCTGAAGCCTGCGGTAGCTGCTGACCTGGGGAATGCCGTGGAAGAAGGCGCGCGCCCGCGCCTGCTCCACCGTCGCCCGGTCGTGCGGATGAACCTCCGCCATCGGCGGCAGGCCGGAGGCGAATTCGCTGCCGGGCGCAACGGCGCCGTCCCTGCCGCTGTCGACATCGATGACCGTGCCGTACCAGCCGGTGATCGCGCCGCTGTCGTCGCGCAGCGGCTGCCCGGTGGTTCGCGTCCAGCCGTAGCCGCCGGATTGCCGCAGCATGCGATTGTCCATGCTGTAATATTCGCCCGTCTGCAGGCAGCGGCGCCAGAGCGCGGCCGCCCCTTCGTAATCGTCGGCATGGATGGCCCGCTTCCATCCGAATTCGCCGTCCGCCAGCGGCCGGTTGAAATCCGCAAGGGTCAGCCCGAGAAAGGCCAGCACGTCGGGCGTGACGTAAAGGAAGGCGCCGGCGGCATCCGTGGCCCAGCCGACGCCCGTGACCTGCTCCACGGCTTTGGCCGCCCGCACCGCGTCGCCTTCGGCCCGGTCGGGCGCGCCCATCGAAACCAGCGGGCCGACGGACAGCGACAGCGCAAAAAACGCCGCCCATGCAAGCGCAGGCTCGCGCCAGCCGGCATCGAGCGCCGCCAGCAGCGCGGCAAGGACAGCCACGGCCAGAACGGCGCAGATCAGCCTGACGGCCCGCCCGCGCGCCCAGAGAAAGGCGGCCGCCACCGGCCCGAGCAGCCCGAGCGGCGACGATGTCAGCCAGGTCACGGCAAGACCGGCAAGGCAGGCGGCGGCGGCAAGGAAAAGGCGCCGGCGGGAGGGATCGCGCATCAGCATGCGCGCGTCCCGCTGTCGCGCCGAGGCTGGGGACGGTTGCTGGTGCGGCCACTCTCGGCCGGTGGCGCCCGGTCGGACATAAGCATGGTTCGACCTGATCTCATCATATCGAAGGATTTGCAATAGGCTGCTGCGCCGCAGGATAGCGCCATCCCGGCCAATTGGAAGGGCGCCGGGCGCCGCCGCCGCCCGCCCCCGGCTCAGGCCCGTTTCAGCGCCGCCAGGTCGCCGCTTTCCAGCGCCGCCAGATTGGCCTCGATCCTGTCGATCGGCCAGTCCCACCAGGCAAGCGCCAGGATCTCGCCGATGACCTCGACCGGATAGCGCATGCGGATGATGCCGGCCGGGTTTCCGCCGACCACCGCATAGGGCGGCACGTCGCGCGTGACGACCGAGGCGGCAGCCACGATGGCGCCGGCGCCGATCGTCACCCCCGGCATGACGACGGCGCCGTGGCCGATCCAGACATCGTGCTCCACCACCGTATCCTTCACCGGCAGGTCCTTGTAGCCGAAGGTTTCCGGCTTGAAGATGCGGAACGGATAGGTGGTGATGCCGCCCATCGGGTGGTTGCCCGAACTGGTCATGAAATAGGCGCCGCGCGCGATCTGCACGAACTTGCCGATGACGAGCTTCTCGCGGCTCTCCGGCCAGAGATAGGGCGCCAGGATCTCGGCCGTGTCCTCCAGCCTTCCGTAATGGGTGAAATAGCTGTAGTCGCCGATCTCCATGCGCGGATGGTCGATGACGTTCTTCAGGTACATCGTCGTCTTCGAAACCCGCCCGTCCGGATGGGTGACGGGAAAGGCAAGGTTCGCATCGAGAAGCGGCATGAAAGCACCTCCGCAAGGGGTTTGCCGCGCCAGGGCGCCGCAGCCGGGTTGAGGCCGGCACCTGCCCCTATAGCCGATCCGCCGGCAGGAGCCAAAATATCGTGCGCCCGGTCGAATTCCACCCGGCCCGTTCGTCTGTAGAATGAAGGCAAGCCCGCCCGCCATTCGCAACAGGAGGAACCCATGCCGCATTACCTGGTCGCCATCCACCACGCCGACGACTACGACGCCAGCCGGGAGGACGAGGCGATGCACCGCGCCATCGACGCGCTGAACGACGACATGGTCGCCGCCGGAATCCGCATCTTCGTCGGCGGCCTGCAGCCGGTCGGCAAGGCAATCTCCGTGCGCAGGCAGCCGGACGGCGGGCTGCTCGTCACCGACGGCCCCTATCTGGAGACCAAGGAACATATCGGCGGCTTCTGGGTGCTGGAATGCGCCGATAGGCAGGAAGCGCTCGCCTGGGGCCGCAAGGCCGCGCTGGCCTGCCGCGCGCCGGTGGAGGTGCGCCCGTTCTACTGACCGCTGACCACTGGCCACTGACCACTGACCACAGACCACTGGCCACTGACCGGCAGCCGCCCCTTCTTCGCCCTCCCATCGCGGCACCGGCCCTGGCCGCGCCGATAAACGACGGCCGCCGTATGGACAGAGCGCCGCCGGCGCCTATCTGCCGCACCTGTAGAAATCCAACTGGAGGGAAAGCGATGTCAGAACTCGTAGTGCTTGGTTTCGATACCGCCGACAGGGCGGATGCCGTGCTGAACCGGCTGGTCCAGCTTGAAAAGGAATATCTGGTCGATCTCGAAGACGCCGTCATCGCCGTGCGCGATGCGCAGGGCAAGGTGCGCCTCAAGCAGAGCGTCAACCTGACGGCGGCGGGCGCGGCAAGCGGCGGCCTCTCGGGGGCGATCTGGGGCTCGCTCGTCGGCCTCCTCTTCCTCAACCCGCTCGCCGGCATGGTCGTCGGCGGCGCCGTCGGCGCCGGCTCGGGCGCGCTTGCCGGCTCGATGAGCGATTACGGCATCGACGACGACCTCATCCAGAAACTCGCCGACACCATCCCCATCAACAGCTCCGCCCTCTTCCTGCTGATCCGCAAGGTGCAGCCGGAAAAGGTGCTGGCCGAATTCAAGGGCGAACACGCCACCCTCCTGCGCACCTCGCTCTCGCCCGAGCAGGAAGCAAGGCTGCGCACCGCACTGTCGGCAGCACCGGCCGTGGCGACACCTGCGGCCTGAGGCGCCGGGCCAGACGATTGTGCCGGGTGCGCGTGTCGTGCCCGGCGCATGCGTTTGCGGCCATGGATTGCCGTGGTGCGGTCAATGGCGACGGAGGCAAGAAACCTCCTTGTCGAACGGGCGCATTGAGATCGATAACAACGCCGTCGAACGAACCATCAGACCGATAGCGCTCAATCGGAAGAGTGCTCTCTTCGCCGGACATGACGCTGGAACGGAGAACTGGGCGACAATCGCTTCGATTATCGAGACGCGCAAGCTCAACGCCATCGATCCGCTTGCATATTGACAGCCACGCTCACCGCTATCGTCAACGGCCACAAACAGAGCCAGGTAGAAGAACTGCTGCCGTGGAACTTTGCGGTGACATAGTCTGAGTCCAAGGCCGACAGCCGTCCGACAAGTACCTTCACAGTCGGCCCCAAGCCGACTTGGAACGCCAACCGAGCTGGTCGAAAAAAGCCTCCAACCGCCCTACGGCTCGAGTCGGAACTTCAGTGCGGTGCCACTGTCGCTTTTTGATACCGGTGTCAAAATAGCGAAACTCGATCATCCCCGATGCCAACGGCGAGACGCGAAGATATGGACCGGAATATGGCTCGATATCCTTCTGCTGAACGCATAGATCGAGCATAGATGTCCAGCCAAATAGGCCTTGTCGTAGAGCGCTCTGACTGATGGTTTTTGCAACGTCCTCAATTCCGCCGAGTGCGGCTTTCAAATCATCACTACCTGATCGAAGCCGCGCAGCGCCGAAGTAGCCGACTATTTGCTCCCACTCCTGTCCCATCCCAAGATCAGCCCTCTATGCGAATTCGCAACGCACCATACGGCGTTTTCACAGACTAGCAATCACCTGTATTGGCGCATAGTCGCCGGGTCCGTCATGAATTTCTGTCAACGTGTGGGCCGCAGGCCGGTTACCTCTTATCCGTGACCGACGCCAATCGCCCCCCTAGCGACTCTAGTTTGCCGCTCTCCCCCTAGATCAAGCTCGGCTCCGCATCCGGATCGACCTCGTCGAGAATGTCAGGCGAATTGTTCTTGTAGCTCCCCACCCCCGATTTGCCCGGCCGCACCGGCCACATCACCATTTCCTCCGAAGGATAGGGCACCATCAGATCGGCCGGGTCGGGCTCGTCGGAGAGCCATCTGTCGTAATCCTTGCGGTTGAGGATGACCGGCATGCGGTCGTGGATTTCCGCCATCATCGCGTTGGCCTCGCAGGTGACGATCGCGAAGGTGCGGATGCGCTCGTCGGTTTCGGGGTTTCGCCACATCTCCCAGATGCCGGCAAGCGCGAAAGGCTCGCGCGATTTCATGGCGATGGCGTATGGCAGCTTGTTCTTGCCCGCCGGGTCCAGCCCCTTCCATTCGAAATAGCCGTCGATCGGAACGAGGCAGCGCCGCGAGCGGTAGGCGGCGCGGAAGGTGGCCTTGCTGCTCAGCGTATCGGCGCGGGCATTGACCATCGGGCGAAACGGCGGCTTCGCCCAGCCGGGGATCAGGCCCCATCTGGCCGAGACGAAGACCGGGCCGACCTTGCCGGCGCGGTCCTCCTCCTTGACGATGACGGGATAATCCAGCGACGGCGCGCCGTTGTAGCGGGGAAACTGATTGCCGAGATTGAGGCTGTCCGCCCGCCTCGCAAACGAAAAGTTCCGCAGCAAGGTTTCAAAATCGCTTTTGACGAAGACCCGTCCGCACATGCGCGCTTCCTCTCCTGCCGGAAGACCCGGCCCTGAACCAGAAGAGACGGCCGAAGCGGACATTTGCCGCCTCCGCCGCCGCTCACTCCCGCACCTTCACCCCTTCGCCGAGCGGCGCTTCCAGCCGGAACTCGAAGCCCTCCGCCCCGTAGCTGATCTCCGCCCTGCCCTGAAACGCCGCCGGCAGCAGCCTGCCGATCATGCGCGATCCGAAACCTTCGCGCGCCGGCGCGCCGGTCTCAGGCCCGCCGCGCTCCTTCCATTCCAGCACGAACCGCCGCTGGCCGGCCTCGCGCTCCACGCTCCAGCCGAGCCGCACGACGCCGGCCTGCCGGCTCAGCGCCCCGTATTTCAGGCTGTTGGTCGCAAGCTCGTGCAGCGTCAGCGTCAGCATCAGCGCCTGCTGCGGCGCAAGGTCGAGATCGGGGCCGGAAATGCGGATGCGCTCGCTGAAATCGCCGACGGAGACGAGGCCCGCCTGCACCAGGCTGTGCAGGCCGGCATCCGCCCAGGCGGTCTCCGTCAATATGTCGGTGGCGCGGCCGAGCGAGACGAGGCGCGCATTGTAGATTTCGGCGGCTTCCGCAAGGTTGCCGGTCTGGCGGAAGGTCTGGTTGGCGATCGATTGCACGAGGCTGAGAACGTTTTTCAGCCGGTGGCCGAGTTCGTGGTTGAGCAGCTTCTGGCGCTCGCGCGCGCTTGCCCGCTCGGTCACGTCGGCGGCCATGCCGAACCATTCGACGATCGTGCCGCCGGCATCGAAGATCGGAACGGCGCGGGTAAAGGTCCAGCCCGCCTTGCCGTCGCCGCGCCGCACGCGATGTTCCAGCTCCAGCGGCCGGCGTTCGCGGATGGCGTGGGCAATCGCCATGCGCACCTGCTGGCGGTCCTCGGGAAAGATATATTCCTCCATCCAGCGCTCCGCCGGCCCCGCCTCGTCGGCCGGATGCCCGTGCCCGTCGAGCCGGCGCATCTCCTGCCAGTCCGGGCTCATGCGGAAGATCACGTCGGAACTGGCGTTGATCAGCGCCCGCATCCGCTCCTCGCTGCGCCGCAGCGCCTCTTCCGCGCGCCGGCGCGTGGTGATGTTCTGCATGACGGCAAGCAGGCGCGGCGGCTCCTCGGAAAGCCGGGTGACGAACATTTCCAGCATCATGGCCCGCGCCGCCGATTCCCGCTGGAACCGTTCGGACTCGCCTGTCGCCAGCACCCGGTCGCAAATGTCGAACCAGTCTTCCGCAACGTCCGGAAAGGCTTCGCGGATCGTCCGGCCGCTGAGATCGGCGATGGAAAACATCGCCTGCATGGCCCGGTTCATGGCGACGTAGAGATAGTCGCAGCGCCCGTCCTGCCCCGAGGGCAGCCGCTCGATGATGCAGGCGCCCTCGTCGATGGAATCGAAGAGAACGCGGTAATGACCGCCGGCGTCCCCGCCTGCCCTTGCCCGACCCGAGCCCTCAGTATCGAAATCCATGCAATCTTCCACGCACCCGCAAAACCGCCGCCGCCCCGGCGCGAAGACGATCCGCAACCGGCGCCCGGCCATGATATCAGGCGCTTGATACGCAGATTAGCGTTTTCTGGATTAGCTGCGAAAATTTTGGACCGGAAAGTTCATGAGCGGCCGGTCAAGCGCATCGCGGAGAACGTCCCCACCCTCACGGCAACACCAGCAGCACCGGCGCCGCCGTCGCCAGCACCACATCGGCGATCCCGCCGTCCGGCAGGACCAGGCTCGCCTCGCCCGTCTTGCGGGCGCGGTCGAGCCTGGCAAGCAGCTGGCGGCCGTCGGCGAGGCCGCAGATCGACAGCGCGCCGATCGCGCCGGGCTCGATGCCTTCGGCGGGTGCGAAGAGCAGCACCGTATCGTCCCACATGCTGAGCGCGCCGGCGCGAGCGCGCACCTGGGCGGCGGCGATCGGGCGCTCGCACCTGCCGGCAAGCGCCAGCCGCGCCCTGTCGAGCACCGGCTGCGGCAGCGGCTGCGGCGCGCAAAGCGCGCCAAGCGCGCCATCCTCGCCGATCGTCGCCGAAAGCAGGATCGTCGCCCCCGCGCCCTCGCCCGGCGCACCGCCATGCCCGGCGATCCCCGCATGGTGCATGACCTCGGTCACGGCCACGCCGAGGAAGGCGGCGATCGCACCCGCCTCCTCCATCGTCATGCGCCGCCGGCCCGAAAAGGTGCGGGAAACGGCGGAGGCATCCTTGCCGAGATGGCGGGCGAGCGCGCGCAGCGATTGCCCCCTCTCGTCAAGCTGGCGGTGAAACCAGTCGCCGTCGATCTCAGCCATCGCCTTCCCCATCCCCTGTCCGTGCATATGCGGCGTTGCTTATTTGTTGCAAAAAACGCAACGAGACGCAAGCAACCGCACCGGGCTTTTTCGCCTCAACCTTTGACATGGTTGGTCTCCTCAAGTTGCAACGCAGCCCGCCCTTCCGCCGGAAAACGCCCCTCCCGGCAGCGACGGGGAAAAGATAGGTATTTTTTCCTATTTTGGATTGACGTTGCGATTTCGACAACATAATCTCCACACCAACGACAAGAGAGCATGACACGGGGGAAGATCGGCATGGCTGAAGCCAAAACGCCCTGGCAGAAAGTCGCCGCCAGATTCGCGCCGGCGCCGTCCGGGCTGGCGGCCGAGCTCAAGCGCCACCGCTCCAGGATCTGCCGGGCGCTGAGAGACGAGCGCGGCCTGATCAACGGCCGCGACCAGCTGGCGCTGCTGCAGGCCGCAAGGCGCCGCGGCATCGCGCTCGCCCCCGCCGACATGCTGCCGGAGGCCGACGATGCGTAGGGAGCCGCTGTCCATGCTGGCGCAATCGGACCTGCTCGACACGCTGATCGGGCGCTGCGTCATGCATGGCGGGGCGGCCGCCGGCGAGGCGATGCTCGTCATCGACGGCCAAACGCTGGACGACCTCCTGCAGCTTTCCAACCGGCTGCGCCGCCTTGCCCTCTTCGAACACCGCATCCGCGCCATGGTGACGGCCCGCCAATAGGCATCGGCCGCGCCGGCAAACCAGTTCGCAACGTCACCGCAATTTCAGATCCAGCGAGGATTGACATGCAGACCATTACCTCCCGCCCCGGCGCGGCAGCCGCGCCCGCCCCGCTCGCCATCAGCAAGCCGCTGCTCTGCCCCTGCTGCAAGCAGCCCGTGAGCGCGCCCCAGCCCGAAATCGTCATCGATCACTACGGCCTGACGCCGATGGAGGGCCGCATCTTCACCACCGTCTGGAAGGGCAAGGGCCTGCCCGTCGTCACCGAGCGCATCTTCACCGCCATGTATATCGACGATCCCGATGGCGGCCCCTCGCCGGACAGGATGTATCTCGCCTTCAAGGTGGCCCTTTGCCACCTGCGCCAGAAGCTGGAAGGCTCCGGCATCGGCATTGCCAATGTCGGCTATCGCCGCGGCTACCGGCTGGTGCTGGAAGGCAAGTTTCCCGATTCCGCCGCGCGCTAGCCCCCGCAGGCGCGAAACACCCATGGCCGCCGCCCCTTCGGCGCCGGCCATGCTGCGATCCCGACACCATTCCTTGCAAGAGCCGCAACATGCCTTCAGACGTCGAACGGCTTCGCCGCGATGTGTCGCTGCCGGAAACAGCCGCACGTTTCGGCTGCCGGCTGCAGAAGAGCGGGCATGAACATGTCGCCCTCTGCCCCTTCCACACCGAGGATACGCCCTCCTTCACCATCTTCGCCGGGCAGGACGGCATCGAGCGCTTCCATTGCTTCGGCTGCGGCGCCGGCGGCGACGTCCTGGATTTCGTCTGCCAGATCAAGGGCGTCGATCTTGCCGAAGCCATCCTTCTTCTCGGCGGCGGCGGCGACCGGCCGAATATCGCCCCGCGCGCGCCCCAGGCCCGCGATCCCTACGAGGGCATCACGCTTCTGGCCCCGCCGCCGGAGCCGATCCAGGCCGGCGCCCGCATCCGCCTCTACAATCCCAAGCGCCGGGGCGACCGCAGCGAATGGGGCGCGTTTTCGCCCTCCATGGTCTTTCCCTACCGCCAGGCCGACGGCGCCCTGACCGGCTACGTGCTGCGCCACGATCTCTCCGGCGGGTCCAAGGAAACGCCGATGGTCATGTATGCCCGGCTGCCCGACGGCAAGGAGACCTGGTGCCGCTACCCCTTTCCCAAGCCGCGCCCGCTCTACGGGCTGGAAACGCTCGGCAGGACGCAGCAGGTCATCGTCGTCGAGGGCGAAAAATGCCGCGACCGGCTGGCGGCCAGAAGCCGCCGCACGGTTCTTTCCTGGGCCGGCGGCACGCAGGGCGTCAAGCACACGGACTGGTCGCCGCTCTCCGGCCGCGACGTGGTGATCTGGCCGGATTTCGATCCGCCCGGCCTTTCGGCGGCGCAAGAGATCGCCGCCATCCTGGCCTCGCTCGGCGCCCATGTGCGGCTGACGGGCCTTGCGGAAGCGGGCGCCGCCTCCGATCTCGCGCAATTCACCCATGCCGACTGGCGGGCCGGCCGCCTGCCCCGCCGCGGCTGGGACAGCGCCGATGCGGTCGATTGCGGCTGGACCCGCCCGCAGCTCGATGCCTTCATGCGCGCCACCATGCGCGACCACGGCCCCGCCCCGGCCGCGCCGCCGCCGGCCCCGCCGCAGAAGGAAACGCCCGCGCCGGACGCGCCGCCGGCAGGCGCCGACGGCATCGACCTCATGCCGGAATGGTTTCCGAACCAGCCCTTCGGCTCCGAAGTCTGGCTGGCGCGCATCTTCAACGAACATCTGGTAAAAGCCTGCGGCGGGCGGATCGTGCGCGCCGACGGCAAGTTCTGGGCCTATGGCCCGTCCGCCTGGCGGCCCATTCCCGAGCAGAAGATCCGCCTTGCCGTGCATGCTTTCGATGCGATCGGCATCGGCCCCAAGGAAAAGCCGCTGAAGCTCGGCCGCCACATGATCGACGGCATCGTCAACGAACTCGGCACGCGTGTTGCCGATGCCGGCTTCTTCAGCAATCCCGCCATCGGCGTCAACGCGCTGAACTGCACCATCACGCTTGACGAGTTCGGCCGAGTGATCTGCCGCCCGCACGACCCGGCCGACCGCTTCCGCTTCACCATATCGGCCGAATACAACCTGCACACCGAAAGCCGCCCGCCCGAGGGCTCGTTGCTGCGCAAGCTGCTCTACGGCGCCTTCCAGGACGATCCCGACGCCAGGGACAAGATCAATCTCGTGGCCGAAATGCTGGGCGCGGCCGCCTTCGGCCTTGCCACGCGCCTGCGCCAGCCGAAGGCCTTCATCCTGCTCGGCGAAAGCGCCAGCAACGGCAAATCCACCATCGCCGCGCTCTTCCGCGCGCTGCTGCCGGAAGGCGCCGTCTCCTCCATCGCGCCGGCCTTCTTCAGCGACGAGAAGCGCATCATCAATCTCGCCGGCAAGGCGGCAAACGTCGCCGACGAGCTGAGCGCCGGCGCCATTGCCGGCGAGGAGTTCAAGGCGGCCGTGACCGGCAACCCGATCGAGGGCCGCAGCCTCTACAAGGATGTCGAAAGCTTCGTTCCGCGGGCGCTGCACTGCTTCACCACCAACACCCTGCCGCGCTTCAACGGCGGCATAGACCGGGGCCTGCGCCGCCGCCTCGTCGTCGTCCAGTTCAACCGCAGCATTCCCGAAAACGAGGTCATCCCCGATATTGCCGAGCGCATTGCCAGAGAAGAGCTGGAACTGCTGCTCGGCCTTGCCGTATCCGGCGCCCAGCGGCTGAAGCGCAACGGCGGCTACACCATTCCCGAAAGCTCCAGGGAGGCGCTGAACGCCTGGCTGCTGCTCGACCCGGTCAACGAATGGTTCGATATCCGCGTCGAGCCCGCCGCGGAAAGGCCGGCCGGCGGCTGGCTGCGCACGGCAAGACTCTTCGAGGATTTCCGCCGCTGGGCGATCGACCAGGGCTACCGCGAAAGCTTCCTGCCGCCCGTCAACACCTTCTCCCAGCGCCTGAAATCCATGCCCAACGTGCACCTGGTGCGCCTTTCCGAAGGCATGGTGGCCCAGGGCGTGGTGTTGAAGGACAGCACGGCTGCGGGCGCGACCTATGCCGACGTGTTCTGATCGCCCAGGCCCGCCATGCCACGGCCACAACCTTTGCCGCCGAAAACTGGCCGCCACGCCATCGACAAAGGACCGCGGCATGAGCAGCGCCAATTTCCCCGAATGCCTCGCAATCACGCTCGCCTCCGAAGGCGGCCTCTCGCTGGAGCGCACCGACCCCGGCAACTGGACCGGCGGCAAGGTCGGCAAGGGCACGCTGAAAGGCACGAAATACGGCATCTCCGCCGCCGCCTTCCCCGCACTCGACATCGCCAACCTGACGCTTGACGACGTCAGGCCGATCTACAAGGCCAGATACTGGGACGAAACCGGCGGCGACACCCTGCCCTCGGGCTTCGACCTCGCCGTCTTCGACTACGCCGTCAATTCCGGCCCCGTCCGGGCGCTGCGCGACGCCCAGACCGTGATCGGCACCCCGGCCGACGGCAAATTCGGCCCGGCCACCCGCGCGAAGGCGGCAACCGCCGGCGTCAGGGAAATCAAGGCCCTTTGTGCAAAACGCCTGAGCTTCATGCGCAGCCTCGCGATCTGGAAGACCTACGGCAAGGGCTGGTCGGCGCGCGTGGCGAAGATCGAGGCCAAGGCCGTGGCGATGGCGCTGCGCGCCCGGCCGGGAACGGATGTGAAGGCCGCGCTGGCGGACGAGGCCGGCAAGGCGGAAAAGACGGCCGGCACGCTGCGCAAGGCCGGCGCGGCGATTGCGGTCTCGGCCTCGGGCGGCGCGGGAACGGGCGCGGTTCTGCCGGCGCAGCCCAATCTGGCGGTGCTGGGCGGGCTGATGCTGGCCGGGCTCGCGCTGGCCGTTATTCTGGCGGTCAAGGCGCTGCGGGCAAAGCAGCGGGCCGAGGCGTACCGGATCGTTTCCGCGCAACAATGAAAGCGCGATAATGCCGACCGGATATCCGGTCCTGTCGCAGCCGGGCGCCTTGGCCTGTCACGGCTGCCTTCGTTTCGCGCCCTTCCGCCAAGGCTCCGGCAAAGCGGCCGATCCTGCGCAAGCTGCGCGCATTCCGGCAATATGCCTGCTCCCTTCAGGCGGGAGCAGGTCTTGCCTTCAACTCATCCCCTGCCGTCATTGCACATGGTCGGCTCGTAAGGGTAGCTGTACCAGGCCTTCATGATCGACCAGCTTTTCGGCACCGGCTCGGCATCCTTCGGATCGATCCTGATGGTCTCCATCTGCCCGTTGGGCTTTGCGACCTCGACCATCACCGCCTTGAACTGGTTGCCGTTTTCCAGAACGTGCGAGGACCAGGTCAGGGCCGTCGATCCCTCGGTAATCGGCTTCGGGAAATAGTTGGTATCCGTATCCCACCAGTGAACCTCGTAGCCGTAAATATTGGCCCCGTCGCGCGAGCAGCCAACGGTGAAGAAGCCGTCGCCGCCCGGAATGGTCCGGTTGAGGAACTCCCGGGTCTCTCCGCCCGGAGACTTCGTGATGCGGCACATCACGATGTTCACGGGCTTTGCGCTTTGCGGCACGATAACGTTGGTGCCGTTTCCGTTGCATGTGCCCGATGTCAGGATGGTCGGAATTCGCCACGTTCCGCTCGCCGGATCCTTGGTATGGATCGGGATCGACATCTTGTCGATCTCTATGTCGACCTCCTCCTTGCCCTCCTGCGCAGCAGCCCCGGCGACAAAAACCAGCATGGCGGCACAGGCCGCCAGTCCGGTCTTTCCAATAGAATTCACGTATGTCTGCATAAACTCCCCCTCAATCTTCGATTGCGGGGAAATCCTTATCGATCCCTATGCGGCGCGCATCACCCGTTTGCAGTACGACAACCCGAACGGGACCGCAAAAACCTTTCAGCTTTCGGTGGAAACGCCCGCATCCGGCCGGCAGGACCGGCACGCGGCCGCGTTGACAGCCTGCAGCGCCCGCCTGCGCAGACAACCCGTAAAACCCGGGCCGCCTCAACTGCCCCCCATGGCGGCTCTCGCCCACATGCCGCGCTGCGCCTCCGGTATGAGATCGATCCTGTTCAGCTTCATCGTTATCGAGCAGGCCTCTTCATCGCTAAGCTGGGCGGGGTTCGAAACCTTGCGCATCTCCTCCAGGGTCACACCCAGACGCTGCACGGCGATCTGCACGATGTCCTCGGCGGTCAGCCTGACGGTCTGAGGCGCCCGCGCCTTCCCGTCCTCATAGGCCAGGCGCTTGCTTTCCAGATATTGCCACACGCGCTCCTTGACCTGCGGAATGGCCTGTGCCTTCGGCGACTGCATAGCGACAAGATCCTTGCAGCCCTGCGGATAGTAGCGCGCAACAGCCTCGGCGAGCGCAGCCATCTTCATCTGGACGTCGATCGCCGCGGCATCGCTTGCCCGCGCCAAGGCGGCATTGCCGTATTTCGCCACGATCGCAGCCGTCTGTTGGCGCGGATCGACCTTATCTCTTGAGGCAAACAACTGCCGCGCTTCATCCTCGTGATCCATGAAGATCGCATGAACAAAGGGATTGATGCCGGCGAGAATCCGCATCTCCTGTTCGAAGCCGTCGGCTTGCGCTTGCTGGGCGGCCGCGCCCGATGCGGCCTTCGCAGCCGCGGCAGGCCTTTGCCTCTCCGGAACAGGACCGAGCGAGAGCAATGTCCTGCCCCAATCGCCCTGCAGATTCGTCGGCACGGCGCCGACGTTATAGAGTTTCTTTGCGATCGAGCACATGTCTTCGTCGCTCACGCCATTGGGCGCTGCTAGCGCCTTTCGCAGGTCCTCCGGCGTTATCCCCAGATATTGCGTCATGAGGGCGTATGCGGCGTCGTCGGACATCAAGGGTACCGGGCTGCGCAATTTCCCGTCGTGATAGGCGTAGGCTTTCGCACGCCGGTCATTGATGCGACCGTTGCGGACTTCGACAATGGAATACCAATCAGGCATATTGCCGGTGAAAAAATACTCGCAACCCTCGGGATATTTGTCGGCCACGATCTCGGCAAGCGCGGCCGTCTCGTTCATGACGGCGATGATGGCGCTGTCGCCCGCGCGCGTGAGGGCGGGAGTGCCATAGGTGGCGATGACCGCCGCAATTGTTTTCCTCTGTTCGGGCGATTTCTGACGCGACGATTGCGCATGGACGTACAGTGCGACATCCCTGTGATCCTGATAGATGGCCTGCAGATAAGGGTCCATCAGTCCGGTCAACCGGATGACCGTATCCAGAGTATCTTCCTCGGCATCCTGCGCGATTGCGCCGGATGCGAGAAACGAGACGGCAGCCAGCAGCGACAATAATCTTTTCACGAAACCTACCCCCAATATATGGCAACCGCGACAGCAGTCGCAATCCAAACGCTTTTTCTCACGCATACACCCCGAACGATTGCAATTCTTCTAGAGCATTTCCGGCGAAAACGGAGTCGCCTTCAATGTTCTAGCTTATTGTTTTCCCCGCAATTCCGGACGCAAAACCGGTTCCCACTTTTGCTGGAATTGCTCTAGGTGTGAACTTTCAGGCTGTCCACGACCGTCAGGATAGACGGTAAAAAAAACCGGAGGAACGCGCGCCCCGCCCCTCATGTGCCGGGCGGCAAACCGGTTGCGCCCGCCCGGCAGTTGCCGCGGCCCTGTCGGCCCGTCAGCTATCCAGCTTCAGCGCCAGCTGCTGCCCGCCGAACACCTTCAGCACATGTTTGTTGATCGGCCGCATCGCCTCGATACGGCGCTGTTCTTCCCGCCGGCGCGCCTCGTGGCGCTCGCGGTCTGCGCGCAGCTGCGCGGCAAAGGCCATGGCCTTGTCTGCTGCTCCTGAATAACTCGGGCTGGCTGCCATCGAACTCTCCATCAGAACATGAGAACGTTTATTTGTTCTTATTTTGTTCTCATTTTCAGCGAAGTCAAGAGCGGTCGTTTCAGGGCAATGCACATTGGGAGATCCGGCGCGAAAAGAACGCTGCCGCCGGCGAAGTGAGGAAGCGCCAAGTCTCTGGCGCGATAAAACTATTCTTTCGTCTGCAGCCAGATCATGGCGAAAGACATGAGGCCGCACAGCGTGGCGATCAGAAGCAGCTTGTCCATCGAAATCCTCCTGTTTGCGGCAGAAACGCGGCAGGAGGATTTTGGTTCGGTTCCGGCATCGTCCGGGCGGCCGTTTCTTCTATGCCGGCCGGATCACCGTCATGATGACGATATTGCCGGCCTCGTCGCGGGCGCTGTCCGTCGTGGCGATCACCTTGCCGTCGAATTCCGCCTCGGCCTCGGCGAAGGCATCCTTCACCAGCCGCAGCGTTTCCAGATAGGCGCTGTTGTCGCGCCGGGGCATTGCCAGCAACGCCTTGATGCCTGCGCCGTCCTCGGCCATGAAGCGGATACTCCTTCGCGCCCGGCCGGAAAATACCGGGATCGTCCGCCGCTGCCATCGGGCAAAAGCGCCCGCCGGTCAAGGGCGCGAGATCGCCCCGGCAGGCAGGAGCCGCCGCCCGCGCGAGCCCGTCTCGCTTTCTCGCCGGGCCTCATGTATAAGCCCTCGTCCCGCCGGGCCTTGCAGGATCGGGCCTTGCAGGATCGGGCCTCGGCCACGACATGAGACGACGGGACCGGACGAAAGAAGATTTGAGATCATGACCACGGCAAAGACGGCAGCGACAGAGGCAAACCAGCGCTATTTCAAGGCGCCGGTCTTTGCGGTCGCGCCGATGATCGACTGGACCGATACCCATTGCCGCTATTTCCACCGCCAGATCAGCCGCAACGCCGTGCTCTATACGGAAATGGTCGTCGCCGACGCCATCATCCACGGCCCGCGCCAGCGCCTGCTCTCCTTTAACGGCGAGGAACACCCCGTCGCCCTGCAGCTCGGCGGTTCCGATCCGGCCAAGCTTGCCGAGGCCGTGCGCATTGCGCAACCCTACGGTTACGACGAGATCAACCTCAATGTCGGCTGCCCCTCCGATCGCGTCCAGTCGGGCACCTTCGGCGCCTGCCTGATGCTGACCCCGGACACGGTGGCGGACTGCGTGGCCGCCATGAAGAAGGTCGCCACCGTTCCCGTCACCGTCAAATGCCGCATCGGCGTCGACGAGCAGGACCCGGAAACGGCCCTGCCCGCGCTGATGGCCCGCGTGCTCGATGCCGGCGCCGACGCGCTCTGGATCCATGCCCGCAAGGCCTGGCTGAAGGGCCTCAGCCCCAAGGAAAACCGCGAGATCCCGCCGCTCGATTACGAGATCGTCTACCGCATGAAGGCGCGTTTCCCCGATGTCTTCATCGGCATCAACGGCGGCGTGCAGACGCTGAACGAGGCAGAGGCCCACCTCGCCCATGTCGATGGCGTCATGCTCGGCCGCGCCGCCTATCAGAATGCGGCGATCCTGGCCGAGGTCGATCACCGCTTCTACGGCGCCCCGGCATCCGATCCGGACTGGAACGGGCTGCGCGACCGCATGATGGCCTATGCCGCCGGCCATATCGCCGCCGGCGGCCGCCTGCAGCGTATTGCCCGCCACATGGTCGGCCTCTTCACCGGCCTGCCGGGCGCGCGCCGCTACCGCCAGATCCTCTCCACCGACGCCGCAAAGCCGAATGCCGGCCCGGACGTGATCGCCGCAGCCTTCGCCGCCGTCGATTTCTCCGGCGCCGCGCAGGCCGTCAGCGCCTGAGCGATCCTTGCCTGCGCGGCCAAATCCAGCAGCATGTCGGGCCGGCTGCCGGCGCTCAGTCGCCGGGGTGCTTGAATTGCTCCAGCCTCATGTGGCGGGCGAGCGCATCGGCCAGAAGCGCGGGCTGCCGTTCCCCGGCCATGATCAGGCGCACGACCTCCGTCATGGCGGCGCGTCCGTGCAAGCTGTCGATCGAGGTCTTGTGCGTGGAACACCAGTCGCGCACGGCGGTCGTGGCGATATCGATTTCGTCGTCTTGTAACGAAAGCAGGTTGATGAGGGACATCGTGGTTCCTCCCGTTGCGGCAAGAGCACATATGATCTCCCAAGCGGCCTCCACCATTGTCTTTCGGGACCGATGAGGCTGTAATTAGGGCGATTGCCTCGCAATGAAAGGCCGGGCTGCGGAAAGGGAGGCGGGAAGCTGCCTTCGCCGGGGCGATGCGCCACATCAGACTGGACTAGACATGCCGATCAGACACGCCACCCGGAACGATTTCGCCGCGCTGCGCGCCATAGAGCTCGCCTCCTTCGAAACGCTGCGCGCCGCAGGCGCCGTCAGCGGCGATCCGGCGGCCAGCACGGATGAAGAGCTGCAACGCTATCTCGACCACGCGCTCCTCTACGCCGCCTGCGATGCGGCCGGCGCCCCCGTCGGTTATGCCGGCGCCTGCGTCGAAGACGGCGCGCTCCATATCGGCGAGATGGACGTGCATCCGCACTGGCAGAAAAAGGGCCTCGGCCGGCGCCTCATGCTGACGCTGCTGGACGAGGGCCGCCGCAGAAAGCTCGCCGAGGCGACGCTGACGACGGATCGTTTCGCCCCCTTCAACGCGCCTTTCTATGCGTCGCTCGGCTTCCGCCTCCTCGAAAGGCAGGAATGCGCCCCGCGCCTGCAGGCGATCCTCACGTCCGAGGCGGACAAGGGCCTCGACCCGGAAAGGCGCGTCGCCATGGCTCTCGCCCTCTGACGAAGCGGGCCGGGAGAGCGGCAATGGCGGTTCGCCCGCCCGATCGTCGCCACGACGAACGCCTGCCGCCCTTCACAACCGGGAGGCGGCGCTCTACTTTCCCTGCCGCGGCCTGAAGCCAGGCTCGCCGGCCGCGCCTGGGGGCGGCCTTTATGGGGGGAGGCAACCAGCATGAAAGATGTCGTCGCTTTGGTGACAGGCGCAAGCCGCGGTGTCGGCCGCGGCATTGCGCTCGCCCTGCTTGCCGAGGGCGCCACGGTGCATGTGACCGGCAGGACGCGTTCGGAAGCGCAGGCCGGGCTGGAAGGCGCCAGCCGGGGCTCGCTGGAGGGGCTGGAGCAGGAGGCCGCAGCACTGCCCGGCCGGCTTGTCGTCCACCCCTGCGACCACAGCGACGATGCCGAGACCGCGCGCGTCGCCGAAGCGGTCAGGGCCGGCAACAGGCTGGACATCCTGGTCAACAATGCCTGGCCGGGCTATGAAAACATGGTCGAGGACGGCGATTTCACCTGGCCCCGGCCCTTCTGGGAGCAGCCCGTCTGGCGCTGGGAGGCCATGATGGGCACGGCGCTGCGCGCGGCCTTCCTGACCTCGCGCGCCCTGGCGCCGGTGATGGTTTCGGCAAGGCGCGGCCTGATCGTCAACATTTCCTTCTGGGCGGCGCAATTTTACGACGGCAACGCGATCTACGGCATGGCCAAGGCCGCCGCCGACAAGATGGCCGCCGATTTCGCCCATGACCTGCGCCCGCACGATGTCGCCGCCGTCGCGCTCTATCCCGGCCTCGTGCGCACCGAAGCCGTCATGCAGAATGCCGGCTATTTCGACCTCTCCAATTCCGAATCGCCCCGCTTCATCGGCCACGTCATCGCCGGCCTCTGGCGCGATCCGGCGCTGATGTCGAAATCCGGGCAGGTCCTGGTCGCAGCCGAACTCGCCCGCCAGTATGACATTGCCGATGTCAACGGCTACCGGCCCGTTCCCCTCACCGCGGCGGATTTCGCCAAGGGCTGACCGCACATGCGGCAGCGTCCCGCCCCCTCACGCCGCCACGAGCAGCAGCACATAAGCCACGACCGTCACCATCAGCCCGCGAAAGGCGATCGTCACGAAGCGGTATTTGCTGCGCGCGATAAGCGAGAGAATATCGGCATTCTCCACATATTGGTCGAAGAGATAGCGCTCGTCGCGGCGAACGGCCGCCTCGAAAAACGTCTCGCGATGCTTCGGCCACGCGCCCCAGAACATGGATGTGGACCGGTCGAGCCGGCGCGGCAGCACCACGAGAATGGCCGAAAGAATCGAAAACACCGAGGCTGCCGCCAGCAGCCCGGAAAAGAGAATGGCCTGCGGCGTGCCCTGCGCGTAGCGCGCGAAGGTGAAGACCGCCCTCACCTCGCTGGAGCTGACAAGAAAGGCGAGCATGAAGGTAAAGATATAGGCGGCCTTCTGGTCCGATATCTTGATCTGGTCGTAGAATACGTCGTTGATTTTCTTGATATGGTCGAAATACTCCGCCCCGATGTCCTCGCTCGATGGAGAAGCGGAAGGCAGTTCCGCATAACTTTCGAATTCACTCACTAAAATACCCCCTGCTGAAATAGTGTTTCCCCAATATTACACTTGGGCCTTAAAGCAAGAACACGTGTGCATCCAGCTTGACTTTTACACTGCGCTTGGCCAAAGGGGAAAAAGATGCGGGGGTGTCTGGAATGTCGGGGCTTAAATCTTATCTGTGCGCGAGTACATCTCTTGCGCTCACATCTTTTATACTTGCACTACCGGTTGCAGCCGAGCCTGTTCAGCGCCCGACCCCGGTTGCAGGTTCCGTCATTGCCCGCAAGACTGGCGAGGAAGTGCGTTTCGTCGATGTCAGCAACTGGCGCGTCGTCGATCTCAACCAGGACCTGCTGGATGGCGACGTGCTGCGCACCAACGCCACCGGCCAGCTCGCCATCCTCTTTTCCGACCACACGCAGATCCGCCTCGGCCGCAACTCCGCCCTGCAGGTCAAGAAGATGTCCGCGACCGGCGACACGGTCCTCAACCTGCAGTCCGGCACGATCTGGGCGCGCGCCCAGCGCGGCGGCCAGGGCCTGACGGTCGAAACGCCCGCCGCCGCAGCCGCCATCCGCGGCACGGACTGGACGATGACGGTCGACGGCGCCAAGACCTCGATGATCGTGCTGGAAGGCCGCGTCTCGCTCTCCAACGCGCAGGGCAGCGTCGATGTCAACCAGGGCGAAGGGGCCGTGGCCACCATCGGCCAGGCGCCGCACAAGCTCATCAGCGTCAACCCTGACGACCGCGAGCAGATGCTCTTCTATCTGGACCTGCGTGACGGCTTGAGTGTGCCGACTTCGCCGTTGCGGGCCGATCGCATGGCAGCGGAGCGCCGCCGCCTGCTGGCTCTGCCTCCGGAGCGCCGCACAACGGAAGATTGGCTGGCGCTTGCCGAAGTGCAGAGCGCCTTCGACGGCCGCCAGGCTGCAGCTGCAACGTTGCAGAATATTCGCGGCCGCAAACTGACAACAGCCCAGCAGGCCCGCGTCGATCTGCTCGACGCCACCATCGCCGGCTCCGAAAAGCGCTACGGCGACGCCGCCAGGCTCTTCCAGAAAGCGCTGCCGCATCTCGACCCCACGCGCCGCAACATGGCCCAATATGGCGGCTATTTCGCCCGCTCGCTCGCCGACCCCTCCCATGTCGAATCGCCACCGGCCACCACAACCGGCCCTTATGGCGCGCTCATGCAGGCCTATACGGCAGGCTTTCTGCAAAACCCGCGCGCAGCGATCGACGTCCTCCGGAATGCGGAACGGCGCTACCCTGATGATCCGACCCTGCCGGCTGTCCGCGCCTCCTTCTCGCAGCTCATCGATGACCGCGAGCAGATGAAGGAAGCGATAGAACGCTCGCTGGCGCTCGACCCGGATCATCCGATGGCGCTCTCAGCCCGCGCCGAATACAAGGCAGCCTATGAAAGTGATATCAACGGCGCACTTGCGGACCTGAACCGCACCATCGAGCTTGCCCCCGGCGCATCGAGCGCGCTGAATTGGATCGGCATTCTGCAGAGCTCGCGTGATGCCAACGGCGAGGCGGAAGAGGCCTTCCTCAAGGCAATCGCGCTCGATCCGCAAGATCCGGTAGCGCATGCCAACCTCGCCATCCTCTATCTCGATCAGGCGCGCATGAAGGAAGCCAAGCGCGAGATCGATGCGGCCCTCGCCCTCGAACCAGACTTCAATATCGCACTGCTCGCCCGCGGCCGCTACTATCTGCAGACCGGCGAGCGCGACAAGGCGCTGGAAGACCTGCTTGCCGCCAGCACGGCCAATCCGGCCTATGTGGGATCGCAGGTGATGCTTGCGGCCGCTCACTACGAGAAAGGCGATCGCATAGCTTCAGAACAGGCGCTCGATAATGCTGATCGGCTCGACAAAAACTCCCCCGAAATCTCTGCCTTCCGCACTGCGGTCGCGATCGACGATTACGATGCCGATGGCGCCATCGCCAACGCGCAGGAATTCCTGCGCCGCTCGCGCGCCCGCGGAGGCGATTACAGCGGACTCGGCGCCAATGCGAGCGCCGGCTCGACGCTGAACAACGCCTTCCGCCTGCAGGGGCTGGATGCCTGGGGCCGCTACTACGGCGATGCCGTCTTCGATCCGTTCAGAGGCAGCAGCTATATCGACCAGTCGATCAAAGGCAGTATCTTCCCCTTCGTCAACGCGACGACCTTTAGCGATGACAACGTCATCCAGAACCGGGGCAATGCGTCGAGCTACTCGTCCTTCATCCAGGGCCTGTTGCTCTCGCCGCACATGCTGTCCGGTCGTTCGCGCGCTGCGACGCTGTTCGACGTGCCCTTCATCGAAGGCTCGCTCGGCGGCGGCATCAACAGCGTCGACGGCCATACGCGCCGTACCGGCGAGGCCGAAATCCAGGGCTATTCGAATTCCACGATTCCAATCAGCTTCTACGGCAACCTCACCTGGGAGGAACTGGCGCTCGACGGCGACTTCAGCGACTTCGGCGGATTCGGGCTGGACAAAAAACTCCTCACAGGCAATGCCTACCTGACGGCCACGCTGACGCCGGATGACCGTATCGTCAGCTTCATCAATCACGGCAAGAGCTACGGGCCGCTCAACGGTCTGACGAAGAGCACGGCATTCACCGACCGCCTGAATGAAGAATTCTTTCTGCCGCTCGGCCTTGTAATACCGACGTTGAATCTACCCCTCTACCAGACCAGATATGATGAGGGTGAGACGACGATTGGCGGCATCGGCTGGAGCCACACTTTCGGGTATCGGAACGTGCTCAATACCGCGCTCCTCTATTCCGAGGGTAAGGCGAAAAGCCTCTTCGATTATACGTTTGACATCGCACCTGCGGGTTCGACTCCAGATCTTGTCCCGTTCATGGAAATGAGCGTGGAGAGTGCTTACAAGACCTATATCGCCGCTGTCAGCCATAGCATCGGCGACGACACGCTGACCTGGCGATACGGTATCGAAGGCGGATGGATCGACAGCAGCGGCAAGTCAATAACTCATTTCGATCCCCTCGTGCCGGGCCTCGTGCTCGTGGACGAGGAGACGATTGGTCCGGACGACGAGAGCAGCCGCGTCAACATCGGCCGAGCCTATATCGACCTCCTTCATGAGATCACGCCTGACCTGAAGGGCGAGTATGCGTTGTTCGCCACACGACTGGAAGGCGACGGTACCGATGTCAGCCGGCTTGAACCGCGTTTCGGCCTCGCCTGGGAACCCGCGCAAGGCCAATGGCTGCGCGCCGCTTTCATGCGAGGAGGCCTCGACACGGGCGTACCGTCACTGGCGCCGGTCGGCATTCTTGGCCTGCAGGCGAACCAGTTCTCGGTCGGTGCAGAAGGCTACGCCGATACGGTTGCCCTGCAATGGGACGCCGAATGGACGGAGCGTCTGTTTACGTCGGTTGAATACCAGCATCAGGAATTGCATGATTTCTCGATCGGTCTGCCGATCACCGGCCTCGGAAGAATCGACAGCCTGACCTACGAGCGAGGCAGCATCGACCGCGCCGCCGTCACCACCAACGTCGCGCTCGGCAACGGCCTCGGCCTCTCGGCCACATACGCCTATATGGATTCCGAGAATAAGGACCCGGCAGCCTTCGATTATCATGGCGACCTGCCTTTCATTCCGCAAAACTCCGGCCAGATCGCACTGACCTGGGTGAACGAAGCGAAGGTCAAGACCACCATCGCCGCAAACTATATCGGCGAGCGCGTCGGCGACCTGGCCGGCACGAAACTCGACGATTACTGGAGCCTGGACGCCCATCTCATCTGGGAACCTTTCGACAAGCGCATCGCCCTCGAAGCCGCCGCCTACAATCTGCTCGACGAAGATTTCGAAGTTCTGACCGGCACCCCCGGCTGGGGCCGCGCCTTCAAGGGCAGCCTGAAGATCCGTTTCTGACGATGGCGCGCCCGGCCGCCCTGCAACGGCTTCAGGCAGAGCGCGCCATCGATACGCGCCGCGAAGGGCCGCGCCTGCCGGGCTGGCCCTTTTCCAGCCGCGGCATCCGCCTTCTCGTGCTGGCGCTGGTCACGCTGATTACCATTTCCTTCCTCTCGCGCCTGCCGGCCTGGACGCTGACGGAGCTGCGCACCTTCGATTACCTCTCCACCGTCGACGACCCGACGCCGCCGGAGGGCGGGCCGATCATCGTGGCGATCGACGAGCCGGCGCTGGCCGATATCAACGCGCAATGGCCCTGGCCGCGCAGCCTCCATGCCGAGCTGGTCAAGCAGCTGCGCGCCGCCGGCGCCAAAGCGATCGCGCTCGACATCATCATGGCCGAGCCTTCCACGGCCGAAAACGACGAGGCGATCACCGCCGCCGTCGGCCCGGATATCGTGCTTGCCGGCGACGAAACGCTGATCAAGACGCCGCAGGCCGACCAGCTGGTGCGCACCACGCCGCTGCCGCAGATGAGCGAGGCCGGCGCGCGCACCGGCATTGCCTCCATCACGCTGAACGGCGACGGCATCTTCCGCAACGTCCCGGCCTATGACGACGGCTTTGCCATGGAGCTGGCGCGCGCGGCCGGCCACAAGCCGCAGCATCCGCCGGCAGGCGCCCTCATCCAGTCCTTCGGCCCGGCCCGCTCCTACCCGACCGTTTCCTACTATCAGGCGCTCGACCCGAAGAATTTCCTGCCGCCCGACATGTTCAAGGATCGCGTCGTGCTGGTGGGCCTGAGCCTGCAGAACGCGCCGGAGATCGATCAGGGCGGCGTCGATGCCTATGCCACGCCCTATACCGTCCATACCGGCAAGCTGATCTCGGGCGTGGAGGTGCAGGCCACCATCTACGACAATATCGTCCACGGCCTTGCCATTACGGAAGCCGGCCTGCCTGCCGTGGCGCTTTCGATCCTCGTCGCCGTCGTCCTTGCCGCCGCCACCGTCTGGAAAGCCACGAGCTGGCGCACGCTGGTCGCCACTGCCGCGGCCGTCGCCGCCTTTGCCGCGGCCAGTTATGCCGGCATCCGCGCAAGCCACGTCTTCGTCTCGCCGCTCGGGCCGACGGTCGCCTTCGTCGCCGTCGCCTTCGGCCAGGCGGCCTTCGACTATGCCCAGGAGCGCCACCAGAAGCGCCAGATCACCCGCGCCTTCGCCCAATATATCTCGCCCGATCTCGTGCGCCGCCTCTCCAACGATCCCTCGCAGCTGAAGCTCGGCGGCGAGCGGCGCACGCTCACCGTCCTGTTTTCGGACGTGCGCGGCTTCACCACCATCGCCGAAACGATGAAGGACGATCCCGAGCAGCTGACGACGCTCATCAACCGGCTGCTGACGCCGCTATCCGACGTGGTCATGGATCACGGCGGCACGATCGACAAATATATGGGCGATTGCATCATGGCCTTCTGGAACGCGCCGCTCGACGACCCCGATCACGCGCTGCATGCGGTCAAGGCCTCCATCGCCATGCAGGATGCGATCGGCACGCTGAACCGCGAGCTGGAGCGCGAGGCCGCCGCCTCGGGCCGGCCGCTGCATGTCCTGAAAATGGGCGTCGGCATCAACACGGGCGAATGCATCGTCGGCAACATGGGCTCCACCCGCCGCTTCGACTATTCCTGCCTCGGCGACAGCGTCAACCTCGCCTCCCGCCTCGAAGGCGCCTCGAAGAATTACGGCGTCGCCCTCCTCCTCGGCGAAGAGACCGCCCGGCTCGTCTCCGAGCGCTACGCCGTGGTCGAACTCGACCGCATCATCGTCAAGGGCCGCACCGTGCCCTCGCCCGTCTTCACCGTGCTCTACGGCTCGCACCGCGCCGCCCTGCCGGACCACAACGCCTTCCTGGAAGCCAGATATGCCGGCCGGCTGACGATTTCCGACCCGGCCTTCGAGACCCTGCCGAAGGCCATCCCGGAACTCGCGCCCTATTATGCCCTCATGCGCGCGGCCCTGGCGCAGGACAAAGCCGCCCCTTGACGCGCGCGGCGGTTCGCCGCCCGATCGTACCGAACGGAGGGACGGCGCACTTTCCCCCCGCCTCCTTTTGCGTCTAGGATGGAAACCAGACTCGCCAGATCAATCAGCCAAGAAGCCCCGCCATGTCCCTTCCCGCCACCGTCATCCCGCTGCCGCAGCCCGTTCTCCTGCCCGTCGAAGGCAGCGCCGAGGCCTTTCCGGTGCGCCGCGTCTATTGCGTCGGCCGCAACTATGCCGACCACGCCATCGAAATGGGCCATGACCCGAACCGCGAGCCGCCCTTCTTCTTCCAGAAGAATGCCGACAACCTGTTTTCCGGCCGGGATTTCCCCTATCCGCCGCTGTCGTCGGACGTGCATTTCGAGGTCGAATGCGTGCTGGCGCTGAAGGCCGGCGGCGCCGATATTGCCGCCGAAAAGGCGCTCGACTGCATCTATGGCTACGGCGTCGGCATCGATTTCACCCGCCGCGACCTGCAGGCCGAAGCCAAGAAGCTCGGCCGCCCGTGGGAAATCGCCAAGGCCTTCGAACATTCCGCGCCCGTCTCGCCCATCGTTCCGGCCAGCCGCATCGGCCACCCCGCCGCCGGCCGCGTCTGGCTGGAGGTCAATGGCGTCAAAAAGCAGGATGGCGACTTGAACCAGATGATCTGGAAAGTGCCGGAAATCATTGCGGAGCTTTCGAAACTCTTCGTGCTGGCGCCGGGCGATGTCATCATGACCGGCACCCCGGCCGGCGTCGCCGCCATTACGAGAGGCGACAGCATCTCCTGCGGCGTGGACGGCATTTCGACGCTGTCGCTGAAAGTGGTCTGAGGAGGCGAGAATGGCACTCTATGCGCTCGGCGGCCTGCAGCCGAAACTGCCGCCATCAGGCACTTTCTGGATCGCCCCCGACGCGCATGTGATCGGCCGTGTCGAACTTGCCGAAAAGGTCGGCATCTGGTTCGGCGCCGTGCTGCGCGGCGACAACGAACCTGTTGTCATCGGCAGGGCCACCAACCTGCAGGAAGGCGTCATGGTCCACACCGACCCCGGCTTTCCCGCCACGATCGGCGAAAACTGCACCATCGGCCACCACGCCATCATCCACGGCTGCACGATCGGCAACAATTCGCTCGTCGGCATGGGCGCCACCATCCTCAACGGCGCAAGGATCGGCAACAATTGCCTCGTCGGCGCCAATGCGCTCGTCACCGAAGGCAAGGAATTCCCCGACAATTCCCTGATCGTCGGCGCCCCCGCCAAGGCGATCCGCGTGCTCGACGAGGCGGCCGCCGCAGGGATCACCGAATCCGCCAGGAAATATGTCGGCAACTGGCAGCGTTTCGCGCGGGATCTGAGGCGGATCGACTAGCGTCGACCGCGGGATCGACTAACATTCACCGCTAGATCGGCTGGCCGCCCTGACCGTCACGAATTGGGAAAACCCAGCCACGGCTCCAGCTTTTCCCATGTCCGGTCCATCGCAAAGGCGGCCGAGACCGGCAGGGAAATATGGCCGTACCAGAAGGATATCTGCCTCTCCGCGGCCTCCTCGCCCTTGTCGGCAATGGCCGCCAGATAGAGGGCCGAAGCGAGCCCGCTGCGGTCGGCGCCGGCCTGGCAATGGATGAGCACGGGTTTTTCGGCGCGGCGCATCAGGTCGATCAGCTGCGCCGCCTCCCGCTGGTTGAGTTCGGTACTGGCCGACATGCGGAATTCGTAATGGACGACGTCGAGCTTCTGCGCCGTCACATATTCGGCCTCGTAGCGGGGCGAGCCCGGCTTCGGCGCGCCGCGCAGGTCGATGATCGAGCGGATGCCGTGCTCGCGCACATAGGCGGTAAGCTGGTCGGCCGAAGGCTGGGCCGAGCGGTAGACGACGCCGGGAACGACCGGGTGGAAATTGCCCGAAAGCTGCCGGTAGCCGAGAAAGGCGCCGGCCAGCAGAAGCGCGACGCCAAGGCCCGCGCCGCTTCGTTTCAGCCCGGTCAACACTGCCGAACGCTTCATTTCATTCGCCTCGCATGCAGGCTGGTGATGGTGACGATGATTGCGATGCAGCCCAGAAGCAGCGCAACACCGGGTATCTGAGGATCGATGCCGGGCGCGGCCTTCAGCCAGAGCGCGACAAGGCCGACCAGCGCCAGCACCGCCACGCTCAGCCGCGCATCGGAAACGAACATGCCAAACAGTTCTTTCAGGACATCCGACAGGACGGTCATTGCGTGCGCCCTTTCGGCCTGACAGTGAGGATCTGCGCCATCGCAAGCCCGGTGAGCAGGAAGAGTGCGGCAAAGACGAAGAGCATCAGGTCTTCGCCGGCCCAGTCGATGCCGAGCCCCTCGCCCGTCCAGAACACGCCGAAGCTCGAAAGCATGATCGCCACGGCGAATTTCAGTATATTCTCGGGCACGCGCGAAAGCGGCTTGTGGAGGGCCGCGCCGATCAGCAGCACGAGCACGCAGGCAGCCGCCGCCCCGATGGAGGCCGCCCCCACCAGCCCCCGGCCGGAACCGACGGCAATGACGATGAAGATGACTTCGAGCCCTTCCAGCAGCATCGCCTTGAAGGCCGCCATGCCGGCAAGCCAGTTGACGGAGGCCGCATGGCGCCGGGCCGCCTCTTCGAGGCTCAGGCGCTCCCTGGCGAAGGCGGCGATCTCGTCATGCAGCGCAATGACGCCCGCCGAGCGCAGGATCGCCTTGCGCAGCCAGCCGAGGCCGAACAGCAGCAGCAGCACGCCGATGACGAGCTGCAGCGCATGCAGCGGAACCCGGTCGAGCAGCGGCCCGAGCACGGTGACGACAAGGGCAAGCACCGCCAGGCCCGCCGCCGTGCCGGCCGCAGCCGGGCGCCAGCCGCGCAGCGTGCCGACCGCAAGGATGATCGTGAAGGCTTCGACGACTTCCACGACGGAAGCGAGGAAGGCCGCGCCGATGGCCGATGCGGCGACATTCCAGGTAACGCCGTCCATTTCGCGTCTCCGTAGTAATGACAACATAAGGATTAATCGTGTAGTAAACACAACAAGTCAACACAGGAATCCGTGAAATGTCGTCGCACTTCGCCAACCTCGTGACCGAAAAGAGCCCCGGTCTCAGCCGCACAGAACATCGCGTCGCCCGCTATTTCGCCGACAACCGGCATCAGGTGCTCGTTCAGTCCGCAATCGAGCTTGCCCAGTCGACCGGCACCAGCGACGCCACGATCATCCGCACGGCCCGCGCGCTGGGTTTTGACGGGCTGGACGGCCTGCGCAAGGCGATTGCCGGAGAGTTCGATGCCGGCCCGACGCCGGCGGGCAGGATGTCGCGCACGGCAGCCGAAAACGCCGGCAGCCTGGAGCTTGCCCTGGAAAAGACGCTGGCCGCCCAGGCCGAAGCGATCGCCACGCTTCGCGACAGCATCGATGCCGAAAGTTACCGGGCCATCGTGCAGGCGCTGGCCGGAGCCGGCGAGATCGCCGTCTTCGGCATCGGCCCCTCCGCATCGATGGCGGATTATTTCTGCATCCAGCTGCGCAGGCTGGGCTTTGCCGCGCGGCCGCTGACCAGAACCGGCCTGCTCTTCGCCGACGACCTGCTGCAATTGAAATCGGCCAGCCTCGTCGTCATCATGGCCTATGGCCGCGTCTATACCGAGCTTTCGGTTCTGCTCGACCATTGCAGGGGCATCGGCGCCGAAACCGTGCTCGTCACCGACAGCCTGCGCGAGGCGCTGGAGGCGCGCGTCACCCGCATCGTCACCGTGCCCAGG
This sequence comes from Hyphomicrobiales bacterium, assembly GCA_900471515.1. Classification (GTDB taxonomy): domain Bacteria; phylum Pseudomonadota; class Alphaproteobacteria; order Rhizobiales; family Rhizobiaceae; genus Rhizobium. The sequence continues at coordinate 73,558 of UCFC01000045.1, forward strand.
GGCCGCGCCGACGCCTTCAGCATGCACAGCGCCACGCTCGCCTTCCTCGAAACCCTTCTCGTCGGCCTCGGCACGCTGGCGCCGGCACAAACCACGGCAAGCCTCGACCAGCTCAACCGGCTGCGCGCCGACCTTGCCGGCCAGACGGCAACGCTTGCCGTGCCGGACATGTCGCAACAAGACGACGGGCGGCGCTGACGTCAGCCCGCCGCCACCGCCACCTTCCGCGCGAGCGGCACCCACAGCAGCGCGCTGGCCGTCAGGACCGCGACCACCATCCACGCCTCGTTGAGCGCCTGAACGGTCGCGGCCGTCTGCACCAGCGGGTCGAGCATGGAGGCTGTGTCGGCATCGAACTCTCCCCTGTGCCCGGCAATCGCCGCAAGCGGCGCGCCGACGAAGGCCGCGATATCCGCGTCCCCCGCCTGCAGCCGGTCCCAGATGCCGTCGCCGAGCGGGCCCGAGCGGGTGTAGACGATCGTGTCGATCAGCGCGATGCCGATCGCGCCGCCGAGATTGCGCATCAGGTTGAACAGGCCGCTGGCATCGGGAATGCGCTCCGGCGGCAGCGTGCCGAGGGCGAGCCGTGTCGGCGGCAGCAGGCAGAACATGATGGCGACGCCGCGCACGACCTGCGGCCAGAACATCGCGTCGAAATCGGTCTGCGGGTCCTGAAAGGCGCTCATGCCGATGCCGACGGCAAAGAGCGCAAAACCGAGCGCGGAGAGCAGCCGCGCATCCATGCGTTTTTCGAGCGCCACCGCAATCGGCGCCGTTACGAGCTGGGCAATGCCCGTCACCAGCATCGTCATGCCGATTTCGAGCGCGTTATGCCCGCGCACGAAGGCGAGAAAGACCGGCATGAGATAGACCGAGCCGAACAGGCCGATGCCAAGAATGAAGCTCATGGCCGAGCCCGCCAGAAAATTCCGGTCGCCGAAATTGCCGAGCTCGACCACCGGCATGCGCCTGCCGAGCGTGCGCCACGCAAAGACCCATCCCGAAACCACCGAAAGGCCGATGAGGCCGGAAACGTAGAGCGAGGTCCAGCCGCTCGTCGGCGCCTCCTTCAGCCCGAGTTCCAGCGCCGAAAGGCTCGCCGCCATCAGGATCAGCGAAAGGACGTCGAGATGCCGCAGCTCGGACATGTCGAGGTCTTCGCGCGGCAGCGCGCGCATGGCGACGAGCGCGGCCACGATGCCCGGCAGGATGTTGATCAGGAACAGCCAGTGCCAGGAATAGGTCTCCGTCAGCCAGCCGCCGACGACCGGCCCGATCGTGGGCGCCAGAACCGCAAGAACGCCGGCAATCGTCGTCGCCAGCGCCTGCCGCTCGTCGGCAAACAGGATGAAGACGGCCGAAAACACCGAAGGGATCAGCGTGCCGCCGGAAAAACCCTGCACGACCCGAAAGAAGACCAGCCCGCCGAACGTATCGCTCGCCGCGCAGCCGGCCGAGGCGATCACGAACAGCGACAGCGAGGCCGAAAACAGCCAGCGCATCGTCAGGAGCCGGGTGAAGAACCCCGTCAGCGGTATCGCCACCACCTCGGCGATCAGATAGGCGGTCTGCACCCAGCTCATCTGGTCCGGATGGATATCGAGCGCCGACTGGATGGTCGGCAGCGAGGTCGCCACGACCTGGACGTCGAGAATGGCCATGAACATGCCGAGGCACATGGCCAGAAAGCCGATCCATCGGCGCGCGGGTGGAACAGTTGCGGTCCGTTCGGTCATGCAATGGTCCCGTCGGTCGGCTGCCGGCCCGGATGGCCGGTCGGCGCATGGCAGGCGACAATAGCAGGCCATCGCGCCCCATGCCAAAACATAGCGGCGAAACCGGGCTTTCGCCGCTCACAAAAGCGGCAGCCCGCCGCCGGCCGCTGTTGATGCCGAAGGCCTCTGCCGGTCAGGTCTCGGCACGGCCGAGGGCGCCACGCGACCGATCGGGCATCCCCGCCAGCCGGCCGATCGCGATGAAGGCAAGGGCGCCGGCGACCCCCACGCCCGCGGCGACGGCCAGCGACCATTGCACGCCGATCCCGGCCATCAGGAAAGCGAGGACAAAGGGTGCCGTCGATGTGACGACAAGCCGGATCGCCAATATCTGCCCCTGCCGCTTCCCGTAGCCTTCGCTGCCGAAGAGCGCGAGCGGCAAGGTTCCCTGCACGATGCTGCTCAAGCCCGAGCCGAGACCGAACACGACCGCGAAGACCAGGGCGCCCGGCACTGCCGGCGCAGTGGCAATCAGGATGACCAGCGCGGACGGCAGAAGCGCGGCCGAAACGAGCGCCAGTGTCAGTTGCGAAAGACCGCCGCCGAAAATCATGTTGGCAAAGCGGCTCAAGACCTGCGAGGGGCCGAAGAGCGTGCCGACCATCACCGCCATTGCGCCGAGCCCGAGTCCCGACAGTACCGGCACCATATGCACCAGCAGCGCGGCGTTGACGAAGCTTTCCAGCGCAAAGCCTGCGACCATCAGCGCGAAGGCGGGCGTGCGGATCGATGGCGCAAGGCCGGGCTCGACATGCCTGGCCGCGCCGCCGGAAGCCTCCTTTCGGCTCCTGCCGGCATTGAAGGCCAGCCATGCATGGATGGGCAGGCAGACACAGAGGTTGAGGGCGGCAAAGCAGAGGTAGACGGATTGCCACGGCATATGCGCCTGCAGCGCCGTGGTGACCGGCCAGAAGATCGTGGAGGCAAAGCCGGCGATCAGCGTCAGGTAGGTGATGCTGCGCTGTGCCACCTTCGGCCGGATCTGGACCAGCAGGGCGAAGGCCGCGCCATATTGCACCAGATTGGATGCCGCCTCGATGGCGATCAGGGTGACGACGAAGGCGATCTTGCCCGACGAGAGCGCGCAGGCGGCAAGCGCTGCCGATGCGATTGCCGAGCCCGCCGCCATCACCCGGCCGGCGCCGAAGCGATCGATCCATTTCCCCATCGCCGGGGCGGCCAGGCCGCCGATCAGCAGGGCGAGCGACAGCGCCCCGAATATCCATTCCGACGGCCAGTTCAGGTCCCGCGCCATGGCCGGCGCAAGAATGCTGAAACTGTAATAGAGCGTGCCGTAACCGATGACCTGGGTGAGCCCGAGCGCGGCGACGGCCGCAAGCGGAATGCGCTCAGACAAGGCGCTTGCCGTCGCTGTCCAGAACCTGTTCGCCGTCCTCCTTGGCGAACGGGCCTTTATGCGTATCCGGCAGGATATCGAGCACGACTTCGGAAGGCCGCGCAAGGCGCGTGCCCATGGGCGTGACGACGAACGGCCGGTTGATCAGGATCGGGTCCTTCAGCATCGCCTCCAGCAGCTCTTCGTCGGAGAGATCGGGATTGTCGAGGCCGAGTTCCGCATAGGGCGTGCCCTTTTCGCGGATCGCGCCGCGCACCGTCAGCCCGGCATCGGCGATCATCTTCGCCAGCTGTTCGCGCGACGGCGGGTTCTTCAGGTATTCGACGACTTCGGGCTCGATGCCGGCGTTGCGGATCATCGCCAGCGCGTTGCGCGAGGTCCCGCAAGCGGGATTGTGGTAGATGGTGACGTTCATGGGGCGGTTTCCGTCTCGGTGAGGGTTTGGGGAGCGCGGGTTTCCATCAGCAGCCAGCCGGCCAGCATCGCCGCCAGCAGGGCACCGATGATTTCGGCGATGATGAAGCCCGGCAGATCAGCCGGCCGGATGCCGGAAAATGTATTGGTGAGCGAGCGGGCAATCGCCACGGCGGGATTGGCAAATGACGTTGACGCGGTGAACCAGTAGGCAGCGGTGATATAGAGGCCGACGAGCCACGCGACGGCATCGGCGCGGAAGCGGATACCGGAGAGGATGACGAAGACGAGGCCAAAGGTCGCCGTCACTTCCGACAGCCATTGCGCCCCGCCCGATCGCACTGTTTCCGAAGCCTGCAGCAAGGGAACAGCGAACATGCCGTGGGCAAGTACAGTGCCGGCAGTGCCGCCGATGATCTGCGCGGCAATGTAGGGCGCCAAACAAGAGCCGGGCAATTGCCGCCTGACGGCAAAGACCATCGAGACGACGGGATTGAAATGCGCGCCCGATATCGGGCCGAGCGTGGTAATCAGCACGACCAGCATGGCGCCCGTCGCCAGCGTGTTGCCGAGCAGGGCGAGCGCGGTATCGTCCGTCAGCTTGTCGGCCATGATGCCGGAACCGACGACGGTTGCGACCAAAAGCAATGTGCCGAATGCTTCGGCCACGACGCGGCGCGATATTGGGAATTCAGCGCTCATGCCGGCAGGCTCCGCACCATCAGGGCGGCAGAAGCCGGGCAAAGGCTTGCGGCCTGCCGCGTCATCCGGATTTCGGCCGGCGCTTCCTCGCGGGCAACAGGGCGAAAGCCGAGCGACAGAAAGAAAGGGGCGGCAGATTCCGTCAGCAGATAGGCGGCGCCCGCACCCTTTCGGTGCGCCTGATCGAGCAGGCCCGATGTAATGGCATGGCCGAAGCCGAAACCCCGCCGATCGGAGAGAACGACGATGGAGCGCAGAAGGGCGGCCTCGCCGTATAGTTCCAGCCCGCCGAAACCGACCGTCTCGCCATCGCGCGAGAAGCGGTAGAAGCTGCGGCCGGCATCTGCAAGGTCATCGACTGGAAGGCCGGCGCCGGCAAGCGCTGCGCGCAAGCCGTCGTCATGGCCTTCCACGGCCTGTTGATGAAGGTCGAAATCCATCAGCTTGCCTTGGGCTGCTTGATGCTGGCGCCCTCCATCGTGCCGATCTGGCGAAGATGCGCTTCGAGCGCCAGCTTGTCGATCGACGTGATCGGCAGACTGATGAAGGACATGATGCGGTTTTTGAGGAACCGGGCCGCTTGTGCGAAAGCGCGGCCGATTTCCACTTCGCTGCCAACGACGGCGGCGGGGTCTTCGATGCCCCAATGGGCCGTCATCGGATGGCCGATCCAGACCGGGCAGGCTTCGCCGGCAGCGCTGTCGCAGACGGTAAAGATGAAATCCATTTCCGGTGCGCCGGGAAGCGCGAATTCATCCCAGCTTTTCGACCGGAAGCCCTCGGTCGGATAGCCGAGTGCCGCAAGCTCTTTCAACGCGTGCGGATTGACCTCGCCTTTCGGCTGGCTGCCGGCGGAATAGGCTTTAAAGCGGCCCTTGCCTTCCGTGTTCAGGATCGATTCGGCAAGAATCGACCGGGCAGAATTGCCGGTGCAGAGAAAGAGCACGTTGTAAACGCGATCAGCAGTCATTGCAGTTCCTCCTTCATTTCGGGCGCGCAGCAGGCCGCCACCGCCACGGCCGGCGCGCAGATTTCCGGATGGCCGGCGCAGCAGTCTTCCATCAGGAAACGCACGAGGCCGCCAAGCGCCTCGAAATTCGCGCTGTAGATGATCGAGCGGGATTCGCGCTGCTGGCTGATAAGGCCGGCGCGATCCAGTTCCTTCAGGTGGAAGGACACGTTCGACGGCGAGACCTCCAGCCTCTCGGCAATCGCGCCGGCGGCCATGCCGTCAGGGCCGGCGACAACAAGCATTCGGATGACCTGCAGGCGGGTTTCCTGCGAGAGCGCTGCGAATGAAGCGAGGGCTTGACGTTCGTCCATATTTCAACAATCCTTGAACAATTGAAACGAGGATTAGCGCAAATGAACGCCATCGACAACGGAAAAATGCAGAAGGAAGACATCGCCCTCGGCGAGCTGATGCGCGTCCTTTCAGGCGCCAGGGATTTGCCGCTGGTGTTCTATTACGGCGGGCAGCCGGTGAAGCCCGGCTATCACGTCACCGAAGTCAAGGCCGGGCAGTTTTCGGCGCTGGACTGCGGCGCCAACCCGGAGGCCTGGAGCGAAATCTTCATTCAGCTTTGGGATATCGATGAGGACGACCGCCCCCATATGCCGGCCGGCAAGTTCCACGCGATCATCGGCAAAGTGACCGAGCATGTGCGCCTCGACGATACCGCCAGGCTGACCTTCGAAGTCAGCGACGGCGTGCGCCCGATGCAGCTTTATTGCGCCTCCATGCCGACGCTGCGCGCCGGCGCCGTCCATGTCGAGCTTTCGCCCCGCCCGGCAAGCTGCAAGCCGCGCGACCGGTGGCTGGCGCAACGGAGCGAGCCGGACCCCTGCTGCGCCCCGGCCGCTGCCGCCTGCTGCGGCTGATGCGCCAGCCATGTGCGTTTTCTGAACGTCGACTGTTCGATCATGCGATTTCCGCGCCCGCTCGCCGGCCGCACGCGCCGCAGCCCTTGCCGGCCGGCAGGGCCAGCCGCTCTGCGCGCGCCCCGACCTCCATGCGGCAATCGCCACACAGGCCCGGCGCCTCGAAGCCGAGCCCGATCTCGTCGCGCCGAACTGGCAGCTCTTCATCGTCATGCCGCATGAGGTGGAGTTCTGGCAGGGCGCCGAAGACCGGCTGCATCACCGGCTTCTGTACAGGCGGGAAAAGCCCGGCTGGCTGCGCGAAAGCCTCTGGCCCTGAGCCCGACCGCCGATTGCGGGCACGGATGCAAGAATATCGAAGAATCTCCGCCCCCGCCTCTTGCAATCCGGCCCGGCACACATCATATCGCGGCTTCACCTGAAAACGGACTTGCGCTTGGTATCGACGTTGGTCGAGCCGCGTTCGAGTTCACAGGTAAAGGGCGCTCCCCGCAAGGGTCGAGCGCCCTTTTGATTCCGGCACCGTCACACGTAAGCCGTGCCCGCCATCGCCGCCGTCACGCCGAGGCTGCCCTGATCGACGAGCGCGAGAATGGCGGCGCTTGAGGCCCGAAGCACGCGCCCGCCTCCAGAACGCCGCTCCCCGAAAACGGCCGGCGGGACGCGGCGGTCCCGCCGGCCCGCCTGCCTCAGCTCGGCGGCAGCGCGTCGCTGCAGGCGTTCCAGTCCTGCATGGTTTTCATGCCGCCTCCCTACTGGCGGCCGGCGGTCACGCCGCCGTCGACGGGAAGGATCGTGCCGGTGATCCACGCGGCCTGTTCGGACGCCAGGAAGAGGATCGCTTCGGCGACATCGCGCGGCTGGCCGTTGCGGCCGAGCGGGTGGAAGGCGTTGAAGGTCGGGAGAACGTCCCGCACCTGCTCGTCGGAGAGGAAAGTGTTGTAGACGGGCGTTTCGACGACGGCCGGCGCGACCGCGTTGATGCGGATATTGTAGGGCGCAAGCTCGATCGCCAGGTTGCGGACCATGGCGTGGACGCCTGCATTGGCCGCCGAATAGGCCGCCGACGGCGTCGCGCCGATTGCCTGGATCGCCCACATCGAGCCGGTCTGGACGATTGCGCCGCCCTTGTCCTTCATCGCCTTGGCAGCCGCCTGCGCGGTGAAGAACTTGCCCTTGAGGATCGTATCCAGATACCAGTCGTAATCGGCCTCCGTCAGCTCGATGAACGGCTTGGGGTTGAAGACCCCGGCATTGTTGACGAGAATATCCAGACCGCCGAAATGTTTCACCGCCGCGTCGATCAGAGCGGCCCCGGTCTGCGGGCTGGCGATATCGCCGGCCGAGACGACGACATTCCTGCCGCCCGGATCGATCTCCCTGGCCGCCGCCTCCAGCTTTGCCCGGTCGCGCCCGTTGATCGCGACCTTCGCTCCCTCGGCGACGAAGCGGGCTGCCGCTTCCTTTCCGATGCCGGAGCCTCCGCCTGTCACCGCAACGACCTTACCTTCAAAACGCATGTTCGATCTCCTTTTGTCTATCTAACGTTAGATAGATTGGCGGAACATAGGGATTGCGTTTTTGAATGGCAAGGCCTATCTAACATTAGATAGAGAGGAAAGATCATGACCGATACCGTCACGGCAATCCTGGATGCCGCCGAAGAGCGAATTCGCGGCGCCGGCTATCACGGCTTCAGTTTCCGCGATATCGCCGCCGATGTCGGCGTGAAGGCCTCCTCCGTCCACTACCATTTCCCCGCCAAGGAAAAGCTCGCCGCCGCCGTCGCGCGCCGTTACACCGACCGTTTCGTCGAGGCCGTGAATGCGCAGGTCGCAGAAGGGACCGATGTCGTGGAGGCGTGGCGCCGCGTCTTTCGCGCGGCCCTGCAGCGCGACGGGCGCATGTGCCTCTGCGGCGCCCTGGCCGCCACGTCTCACGAACTTGCCGAGGAAATCAGGGCCGAGGTGAAGCGTTTCTTCGAGCTTGGCATCGAGACGCTGCGGCAGGGCGGGCTGGAACGGGCCGCCGCGATCAGGGTTCTCGCCGCGCTGGAAGGGGCGATGCTGACGGCCAACATCCTGGAGGACCAGTCGGTCTTCGAGGCCGGAAGCTCCGCCCTCGTCGCCTGAGCGGCCTTGCCGCCGGGGCGGCGCGGCCCTCAAGCGATTCCGGCAAGGGCGGGAACCGGTTTTGCGTCAGGAATTGCAGCAAAAACAATAAGCGAGAGCATCGAAGGCGACTCCGTTTTCGCCGGAAATGCTCTAGGCTCCAGACTCAATTGATCCACCATGTGACGATAGCTGCGATGTAGCACGTTGCGGCGAAGTTTATCATGAGCTTGTCGTATCGGGTTGCGACACGCCTCCAGTCCTTGAGACGGCAGAATGTCCGCTCGATGATATTCCGTCTTCGGTAGGCGACCGGGTCGAACGGTCTGATCCTCTTTCGGGTTGGATTATTGGGAATGACTGGTTCCGTGCCGCGTATTATCAGGAAGCTGCGCAAGGCGTCGCTGTCGTAAGCCGTATCTGCGGCTAGGCGCGCTCCGAAGTGCCCATCTTTTTGACGAGCGTTGTTTTGCCTGCCCGGCGTGGTCCAATTATCAAAACGACGGGCGTGTCGGACAGCGCCTCATCTGCCCGCCGCTCTACAAACCGACCAAACATTCAGCACTCCGAATCTCCGCTGATCGGGACTGTCGTATTCGGCTATTTGGAAGTCAATAGCCGGCAGATTGGAAGTTAAGTGGCGGATATTTGCGACGAGAAATGCACGGACCAAATGGGAGGACGGATCCACGATACGAAAATTCCGGAAGACATGCCGACAATACCCGTAGACGGCTCAGGCCGACGCTTTTGCTCCGCCGGCCGCTGTCGGCAATGCTCTCAAGCGCAAAAAATTGGCACCGCCTGATGCGATCGCTCTTCGCACCGTATCCAAAACTTTATCTGCCGTGCAATCCGGGCTGAGCGTGCGACCTCGTGCCAGGTCCGCGATGGCGAGTTCACAAGTCTCTCTATCAATTCTCAATGTATGGATGTCTCTTTCCATTCACCATAAACTTTCTCTGCCACATCCATCGCTGTAGGAATTCTTGTCATCAATATTTCTCGTAGGTTTAAAACTGCACTAGCAGGCTGCTGCCCCCCGGCTTTTGGCCTGAAGACATGATTCCCTTCGGGCAGCAAGAGAAGGGATTGATTTGGATGCGCGGTGGGGACGATCGGACGGGATCATTGTTTTCGTATGTGGATCTGGAGGCGCGTGTTCCCGAGCGGCATCCGCTGCGGGCGATGCGGGAACTGGTGAACGCCGCGCTTGCGGCGGCAGCCTGCTAGAGGTCCATCACCATCTCGTGCCAGGCCATGCCGCCGTGTTCCGATGCGGAAGGCCTGATATAGCGATAGCCCATCTTCTCGTAGAGCGGCACGTGCTGCCCCTTGCACATGAGATGGATGCGCGCCTTGCCCATGTCCTTCATCTGCGCGACGAAGCGGTTCATCAGCAGTTTCGCATATCCCTTGCCCTGTTCGGCCGGATCGACCACGACCGACATGATGACGACATTCAGGGCCTGCGGATCGTGCCCGACCAGTTCCTTGAACGCCTCGTCCGACATGACGACATCGTGGGCGCAGCCGCTGTTGATGAAGCCTGCGATCCTCCCGCCCGCCTCAAGCAGAAGAAAGCCCTGCGGATATTCCGCGATCCGGGTCCTGATCTTGTCCAGGGTCGCGGCCTCCTCCCCTTCATAGGCGGAGGTTTCGATCTCGAAGCACCGCGCCGCGTCGTCGAGAACCGGCTGGCGGAAGGAATATTCGGCTGTCATTCGGAAGTCCTGACCTGTTGCGAAAGATAGTCGGCGATCGCCCGCCTGGCCGCCGTCACCGCACCCGACAGGTAGCCGGGCTCGGAATCGCTCGTTTCGCTGCCGGCCAGGCTAAGGCGCTGCCGCCACGGCCCCGTCACCCAGGCCCCGTCCCGGACGACGGGATGGCCGGCGGCCACGAGGTCCTGCCGTGTCGCGGTCAGCGGATCGGCCGCCCAATCCTTGAGCAGAGTCGCCCGCGCATGTCGAGCCGCAGCCCCGAACAAGCGTTCGAGCTGCGCAAGGCAGGCGGCCTTCAACGCCTCCTCGCCGATTTCGGCGCGCTGCTGCGCCGCCACGCCGAGAAAGCCGAACAGGGCCGCCTTGCCGGAAGCCGTCGTCGCATCGTGGATTTCCACCATCGGCCCGACCATGCTCTGGGCGGTCCCGGAAAGACCGGCACGCCGCCAGAACGGCTGATCGTAGATCGCGAAGAACTTGGCGTGCGGCGCCATCCAGGTCGGCGTATCCCGCCAGCGCTTCGCGGTCGCGCTGTCCTGCGCCGGCGTGAAGGATACCGAAGCCTCCAGCAGTCGCGGCGGCAGGGCGGCGATGACATGGCCGGCCTCGATCGCCTGCTGCGCCGCCTCCCCGCCCCGGATGGTGATCCGCACGCCGCGCTCCGTCAGTTCCATCGCTGTCGCCCCGCGCCCCAGCAGCACCCGCTCCGGCGGCAGCTCGCGGGCGATGGCGCGCAGGCCGGCGGCCGTCCCGCCCGAGATCCGCATGGATTGCGGCTCCTGCGCCGTCGGCCGGTATCGCTGCGGCCTCTCCCGCGACATCCGCTCGAAGACGACGTCGCCCTCGCTGTTTTGCGCAAAGGCGGCAAGACCGGCTTCCGATACCAGCTCGGCCATGGCCGGCTGCATCTGCGGCCAGTACCAGGACGGGCCGAGATCGAAACCGTCCTCGCTCGGCAGTCCCGAGCCGTCCGCCGTCAGGATACGCCCGCCGATGCGCTCGCGCGCCTCGATGACGAGGACGTCGATGCCGGCGGCGTGCAGGCCCCTTGCCGCGTAGAGGCCCGCAAGCCCCGCACCGACGACGACAACCTCATGGGATTTCATCGGGATTTCTCCTCCGCCTCCGCCGCGCCCTCGAACGGGCAGACATCGTCGTGCAGCAGCCTGCCGGCCTTCATCCAGACGCGGGCGCCATCCTCTCCGGCCGTTGCCCGAAGCGGTTGGCCGGCGGGCAGGCGCAGCCACGTCCACCGGTCGAGCACATCGCCGCTCTCCGTGAAACCGCCGGACAGAACCAGCAGTTCGAGGCCGTCGGGATTTTCCACCTCGACCGTCCCGCCGGCCTGCCAGTCCTCCAGCAGCACGCGCTCGCCGTCTGCGTCGAACAGCACTTTCGACGACGCCGCGCCGGGGCGAAGGCGCCAAGACCCTCCCTCTCCCGGAAGCCTTACGATCCTCTCGCCGTCGCCCTGCCTGAACTGCCACAGTTTCACAAAGATGACGCAGCCGCCGTCGCTGCCCGGCGCATGGCCGGTTCCGGGAGGATTGCGCACGTAGCTTCCTGCCGGAAAGTCGCCGCTCTCGTCCTGGAACGTGCCGTCGAGAACCAGGAACTCCTCGCCGCCCGGATGTTCGTGACGGGCAAAACGGCTGCCGGCGGCATAACGCACGATCGATGTGGCGCGCGCCTTCTCCGCGCCGATGCGAAACAGCATGCGCCGGTCCACGCCCCTGGCGGGGCTCGCTATCCAGTCGATGCGCTCGGCATGGACAAGCGCTCGCCGGCTGAAGTCTCCGTTGATCAACATCTCAAAGCTCCGATCTGCCGCCGTCGATGACGATTTCCGCGCCCAGCATGTAGGCGGAAGCATCGCTTGCGAGGAAGAGCACGGCGGCCGCCACCTCCTCGGGCCGGCCCATGCGCCCGGCCGGCACCTGGCTGCCGACCCGCGCCGCATAGGCCCTGAAGTCTTCCTCCGTCTGGCCTTTCCCGCGGTGGATCGGCGTTTCGATCGAGCCGGGGCTGACGGCATTGACCCTGATCTTCCGGTCGAGCAGCTCTGCCGACATGGTCCTCGCGAAGGACCGCACGGCCGCCTTCGAGGCGGACAGGATGGCGCGTCCGGGCGTGCCGACCTGGTTGAGCCAGGACGTGTTGAGGATGATCGAACCGCCGTCGCGCATGAGCGGCAGCACCGCCTGCACGGTGAAGAACACGCCTTTCACATTCGTGTCCATGATCGCATTGTAGGTCGCCTCGTCGGCGGTGGCGAGCGGCGTGCCCAAGGCCACGCCGGCATTGGCAAACACGATGTCGATCGGCGCAAACGCGCCTTCGAGAGCGGCCCGCATCCTCGCCAGGTCGGCGAGCGACGATACGTCGGCCCGGATCGCCAGAACCTCCTCGCCGAGTTCGCGCCGGGCGGCCGCAAGCCGCTGCGCCGACCGGCCCGTGATCGCGACCCGCGCGCCCTGGTCCCTGAGCATCCTTGCCGTCGCCAGGCCGATCCCGCTCGATCCGCCCGTCACCAGCGCTGTCCTGCCGTCAAACGTCATAGCCGCACCTCTTTCCGGAAGACCACGGATGAAGGTTTTCGGTTGCAAGGGCGAGGCAAACGGACGATACCGGAAAGAAAGAAAATCTTTGTCGGGCAAGATCGGGAGACGGGTTGCGCATGAGGAACCTCACAAGGCTCAAATCCCTGCAGGCGCTCGAAGCTTCGGCCAGGCACGGCAGCTTTGTCGGCGCGGCAGGCGAGCTTGACGTCACCCCGCCCGCCGTCGGCCAGCTTGTCCGCTCGCTGGAGGACTGGGTGGGCTACCCGCTCTTTCGCCGGACGCGCTCGGGCGCCGAACGCCTGACCCCGGTCGACGAAGCCTCCGACGCGCTGGAGGATATTTCGCAGGGCCTCGATCTCCTGGAATCCGGCCTCAACAAGCTGCGCGGCCGCAAGGCCCGCTCGGTCGTCGTCGTCACCGCGTCGCAGGCGCTGGTTGCCAACTGGCTGCTCGGCCGTCTCGACGATTTTGCCGCCCGCCACCCCAATATCGACGTCCGGCTCGACGTCTCGGACCGGATCATCGATCTCGCGCAGGGCGAGGCCGATATCGGCATCCGCTGCGGCCTCGGCAACTGGAAGGGCGTGAAATCCACCTTCCTGATGGGCGAGGAAATCATCGCGGTCTGCAACAGGTCGCTGCTGCCGCGGGATCGCCCGGTGACGGCCGGCTGGATTTGCGAACAGACCCTGATCCACGACGGCACGCCCCACCCCGACGGCGATTTCCCGGCATGGCGCGACTGGCTCGCCCGCGCCGGGGCAAACCAGCCGCCGGAAGACGGCGGCCTGAAGATCAACTCGACCGCGGCCGTCATTCAGGCCGCCATCGCCGCGCGCGGCATCGCCCTCGTCAGGAAGGCGCTGGTGGCGCAGGAACTGGAAGGCGGCCGCCTCGTCCATCTCCTGCCCGAGATCCGCTGGCCCGTGAAATGGGCCTATTTCGCCGCCGCATCCGCCAAGGCCCTGCGCCGGTCCGAAGTGGCCGCCTTTCACGACTGGCTGGCCTCAAAGGGTGTCGAAAGCCGGTGAGACGCTCGAATCTCGGGCGATCAAGGCCGCGTCACATATCCTTCATCCTCCCCGGCTAGGCAGGCCGGAATCCGGAGATTGCCCATGGATAAGACCGCCCAGCCAAACCGCCCCAAGATTGCCGAAACCGTCATCCACCCGACGGCGAGCATCCGCGATTCCAGCATCGGCAGATGCTGCGAGATCCTGCAAGATACCGCCCTGCACACGGTCGACCTCGGGGATTATTCCTATCTCGGCCAGCGCTGCATTCTCGCCGACGCGACGGTCGGCAGGTTCTGCGCCATTGCCGCCGAAGTCAGGATCGGCGCGCCCAACCACCCGATGGACCGCCCCTCCATGCACCGCTTCACCTATTGCCCGGAATATTATTCGGCCGACGCCGTGCGCGACCATGCCTTCTTCGCCGGGCGCAAGGCGGCCCGCGCCGTCATCGGCAACGATGTCTGGATCGGCCACGGCGTCATCGTGCTTCCCGGCGTCACGGTCGGGGACGGCGCGGTTCTGGCGGCCGGTGCCGTCGTCACCAGGGATGTCGAACCCTATACGATCGTCGGCGGCGTTCCCGCCAAATTCATCCGCGAGCGCTTCTCGCGCAAAGTTGCGGAAAAACTTGCCGCCATCGCCTGGTGGGACTGGCCGTTCGAAACCATCATGGAGCGGCTTGCCGAGTTTCAGTCCAGCGATATCGAGGCCTTCTGCGAGCGCTGGGCCTGAGCTGCGACATCGGCCGGAAACCGCAACGGATTCCCGAAGCGGAACGAGGCCCGGCATTTGCCGGACCTCGCAGGTCGAGATAGATATGCGCCGCACCCCGCCATGACGGCCTGCTGCGGCGGCCCGACAGTGGTCAGTAATCCCAGAAGATCGGCACCCAGCGAAAGGCGTCGCCGTCGACGGCCACATGGCCGATGGAGGGAAACGGCAGGTGGGTCGCCACCAGCAGTTCGCCCGTCGCCGCCAGCTCGCGCAGAAGCCGGACGCGCACACGGGCCGCCTCTTCCGGGTCGTGCTCGAAACCGTTGAACCAGTCGGGATGCTCGAACCCGACGGCGAATATGGCGTCGCCGGCAAACATCAGCTTGTCGCCGCCGGAGGCCACGCGGACCACGCTATGGCCGGGCGTATGTCCGCCGGTGCGGGAGACGACGACGCCCGGCGCCACTTCGTGCTCCTCGTCGAACGTCCGCAGCTGGCCCTCATATTCCGCGCGGAAGCGCTTGGCGGCGGCCCGAAGCGCATCCGGGAAGCCGGGCGGCATGGCAACATGGGAGAAATCGGGCGCTTCCCAGAACTTGACCTCGGCGGCCGCGACGTGGATCCGCAGGTCCTTGCGCAGGCGTTGCTTCACCCCTTCGACCAGCAGCCCGCCGACATGGTCCATATGCATATGGGTCAGCACCACGTCCGTCACGGAGCCGAGATCGATGCCTGCGGCCTCCAGTCGCTTGATCAGCTGCCCGGCCCGCGGCAGGTTCAGGTCCGGGTCGATGCCCAGCCCGGCATCGACGAGAATGGTCTGGGCGCCGCTGCGCACCACGACCACGTTCAGCGACCAGTCGAAAGCGTCGGGCGGCAGGAACATGTCGCCCAGCCAGCCGGCGCGCACGGCGGCGTCGACATTGTGCCCCAGCATGGTGGTCGGCAGCGGCAGCACCCCGTCGCTGACCACCATCACCTCGATATCGCCGATGTTAAGCGCATAACGCGACGGAACCGGATCGCCGGGCCTGGCTACGACGGAAGGCGCCCGTTGCGGCTCCGTGCTACGGGCTTTTGTTTCTGACTGCGACATGACGCGCTCCTGTATTGTGTGGACACCAGCCTGTCACCCTCCGTCCGGGCATGCGCTGACGCTGCATACCGTCGTGAGACCGGCGCTCGAACCTCGTGTTTCCGTTCTCTGGTGACGGCACACGAAAGGTACAGCCGCGCTTGCGCGCCGGTAATCCAAACATAGGTTCTAGAACCGGCAGCCACCCTCACCTTCCGCGCGGCATGAAGGGCGGATGGGAGATTGCGTATGCGGTTCTATCGAGTGTCCGTTTCCGGCGGATCGGCGATACGCCCGCCGGCTTCCTTCATGCCGGGCGCCAGATGCGTCGGGCTCGTTCCCGTCTGCCGTCTGAACATGGCGATGAATGCGGATGGGCTGCTGTAGCCAAGCGTGCGCGCGATCGACTGCACCGACCTGCCGTCTTCGATCAGCGAGAGCGAAGCCACCAGCTTGAGCCTTTGCCGCCATTCGTTGAAGGATATGCCGAGCTGTCCGTGAAACCGTCGCGACAGGGTTTTTTCCGTCGTGTCAAGACACCGCGCCCATTCCGCAAGGGAACGCCGGTCACTGGGATCAGCCTGCAGCGCATCGAGGACCGGGCGCAGCAACGCGTCGTCTGATATTGGCAGAAAGCTCTCGCGCCGTGGTGCCTTCAAGAGCTGGTCGACCAGCACGAAGGCAAGACGCCGATCGGCCTCCGTTACCGGCACCGTGACGCGACGATCGGCGAAATCGGCAAGGATGGCCTTGATCAACGGGCTGAGCGCCAGCGTGCAGGCCATCGCGGGCATGCCGGCGCAGAGGTCGCGTTCGATGTAGATCGAGACGAATTTGACATTCTCGCGATTATGGCACGAGTGCAGCGTGTCGGCCGGTATCCATGTTGCGTAATGCGGCGGACAGAGAAATCGCCGTCCCTCCACCCTCGCCTCCATCACGCCGCGCACGGCGTAACCGACCTTGCCCCAGGGCTGCCGCTTTTCCTGGAAGACCGCCCCGGCCTCATAGCTTTCCGTTCTGAACGACAGGGGGGCCGGGCTCTCGCCGGCGGCAATATAGGGCTTCATGCTCCGTCCGATCATCGCAAGTCCATGTCCTTAAATCACTATATAACGACAAAAGGACATTTGTTAGGAAACCGCTGGTTCTAACAAGGGGGCTTTCGATGCCTGTCAAATATTTCCTCTTTTCTCTGCTGGCGGTCGTCATCTGGGTGGGAAACACTATCGTCAGCAAGCTGGCCGCAGGCGCGATCGCGCCGGGAACCATCGCCTTCGAGCGCTGGTTCATTGCCTTCGTCATCCTGACGCCCATGGTCGCGCGGGACGGCTGGCGTCACCGCAAGACGGTTGCGGCCTATCTTCCCAAGCTGGTCGTCCTCGGCCTGCTCGGTATGGCCGCGTGTCAGGGGCTCGGATACTACGCGGCCGGTTTCACCTCGGCCACCAACATGGCGATCATACTGTCGCTTGTTCCGCTGCTGACACTGATGCTGAGTGCGCTTTTCCTCGGCGACAGACCCTCCGGCCTCACCATGTTCGGCGGCCTGCTCTCTCTTTCCGGAATTCTCGTCGTTCTCGCTCAGGGCGATCCGGGGCGCCTCCTGTCACAGGGCGTCGGGCGCGGCGATGCGATGATGCTGGTCGCAGTGCTCGCCTATGCCGGTTACGGAATTCTCCTGAGGCGCTGGGCCATTCCGCTCGCCACATGGACGTCGATCTATGTCCAGATCGGCGCGGCGGTCGTGCTGCTCCTTCCAGGCTATCTCCTGTCGAGCCCTTCGGCCTTCAGCCTGCCGAATGCAGCCATGGTTCTCTACGCCGCAATTCCCGGCTCCATCCTGGCGCCCTTCGTCTGGATGTCGGCGGTCAAGCATCTGGGAGCGGCAAGGACGGCGATCTTCATGAACCTGATCCCGATCCTCACCGCCCTTGTTGCCGCGGTTTTCCTCGGCGAGGCCCTGCATATATACCATCTCGTCGGAGGCGGCATGACGATTGCAGGGATCATTCTCGTGCAACGGAAACCGGTCGGCAGAAAACCACGCGCAAAGGCCGTAGCCGTCGAATAAAGGCCGATTGCAGGTCTGATGGTCGGGCTGCAATGTCCTTCCAGGCGCATTGCGGCCCTGTGCCGCCGCCGGATTTTCTACCCCGGAACCGGCTCCAGCGTGCCGAACCAGGCAACGAGCGCGACAATGCCGAGGGCAAGCACGATCTCCGCCACGGTTCCGGCAAGAAGCGCGCTCGCGGCCCGGCGCGAGCGGCCGATGCGCGCCACCAGCCCGTAGCGGTTGGACAGCGCAATCAGCACCATCAGCAGGGCGAGCGCCATCTTCAGGCAGAGCAGCCGCTGATAGGCAACGCTCCAGTCGAGCGGCAACCCGCCGATGATGAGGAGGCCGTTTGCCGCGCCGGAGAGAATGACCAGCGCCACGGCAATGTGCCCCGCCGCCGAAAAACGGATCAGCGCCGTGCGTGCCTCGCCCGCCACCGCCGCATCGCCAAGCCGGGGAAGCACGAGCGCGACGGGAACCAGCGCTCCGACCCAGGCGCCGCCCGCAAGCACATGCAGCACGTCGTTGCCCCCCTGCAGCAGCCGCAGCCAGCCGTCGTTCATGGCCGCATGGCCGGTCAGCGCCAGGCCGCAGAGCATGAGCGCGCCGGCAATTGCCGTAGCGGCAGGCTCTTGCCGTAACGGCAGCAATGTCACCGCAAGGAGAAGAGCGGCAGATAGCGCCTGCCAGGCCCAGGCGGCGCCGATGGAAGTCCCCGTCAGCACCGCCGCCATGATGGCCCGGTCCAGCCCGTCCGCCCAGCCGTTGCCCAGCATGGCGCAGCGCACCGGCAGCAGCGCCAGCGTGGCGGTGACAGCAAGCGCCACCGCCGCGATGCGCCACGGCGCGAGCCTGGCCCAGAGGCTGGCGCCCAGCCCCTCAGGCACGAGCAGCCACAGATAAGCCGCGCTGCCCCAGAGGAACAGGCTCGCCGCGTCGAAGGCGAAACGGCAGGCGATATTGGCCGTATCCGGCGTCATCAGGGCTTTACGGTGAAGCTGAACGAACCGTTCGTCTTGTGCCCGTCGGCCGAGAGCACGTGCCAGTCGACGCTGTAGCTGCCGGGCGCGAGTTTGCCGGACACCGGCACCATCAGCACCTTGTCGCCCTCCATCAGCATGGGCTCGCCGAGCTTGACCTTGCCCTTGTCCGGGCCGGTCACGGTCACACCGCTGAATTTGAGGTCGAGCGCTTCGCTGAAGGTCAGGTCGAGTTCGCCGGGAGAGGCGACGGCGGCCTTGTCGGCTGGCTCGGAGCCCTGCAGATGCGCGTGCGCAAGCGCCTGGCCGGCAAAAGCGATGCTTGCAAGGGCGGCGACGGAGAGGATGCGGGTCAGTCTGGACATCAGATCATGCCTTTCGTTTGGGTGGGACAGGCGACAGCGCATGGCCCTTTCGAGATTAGACAGTCGGGGAGCGGATTTATTCCGCATCGTGCCGCCATTTTCCGGGAACCTCCCCTTTTGCGCGGCGTCATCTTCGGGCCTGCCCCGAGGATCGGCATCGGCCCGCGGCAGATCCCTCGGGACAGGCCCGAGGAATGCGCCGCATAAGGCGGGCATCTGTGAGCGACGAACCCGTTCACCATCTCACGTCCCCTCGCCCAGCAGCACGTCGCGGATCTTCCTCAGCGCCTCGTCGCGATCCGCCCCGTAGGGGATCAGCCCTTTCAGCCGCCCGTCGGCGCCGATCAGCAGCAGCGAGACCGTATGGCTCATGTGATAGTTGCCGTCCTCGGCCGGCAGTTTCTCCGCATGGATGAACCAGCCGTCGGAAACCTTCTTCATCTCCTGCGGCGCGCCGGTAATGCCGGTGATGCGGCTGGAAAAGGCGGTGACGTAATCGTGCATCACCGCCTGCGTGTCGCGCTCCGGATCGATGGAGAAGAAATAGGCCCTCAGCGCCCGGCCCCGCTCGCCGAGCGTCGCCAGCCAGTCCGCCACCTCGTAAAGCGTCGTCGGGCAGGCTTCGGGGCAATGCGTATAGCCGAAATAGACGAGCGCCGGATGCCCCCTGAAGATCGACTGATCGACCGCGTTGCCCCGGTCGTCGACCAGCGAAAACCGCGCGTCGAACGGCCCCGTGCGCGGCTCGGAAAGATAGAGCGACAGCACGAGCGCAACCAGCGCGCAGACAAAGGCCGCACTTGCGGCAAGGCCCGAAACGGCAAGGGTGCGCGCGCTCATTGGCCGTGCCCCTCATGCCCGCCCTGGCCGGCCCCGTCCGCGGCAGCCGCCATCGTCACGGTGCCCTCGAAGCTCGCAAACAGCGCCAGCACTTCGGGATCGAGCCCTGCTTCCGCCGCCGCCAGATCGGCCGAGAGTGCCGCGGCATCCTCGGCCGAAAGCCCCGCCTTTTCCAGCGCCGCCGCCTGCCTGATGGCGTCGCCGCTGCACAGAACGAGGCTCCAGCCGTGATGGCCCTGTTTCATAAGCGCCCGCCCGCCGCGCCCGTCCTGCTGCCAGCCGGCAATCGCAAAGCCGTTGCGCACGACCACCGGCAGCACGGTCAGCGGCTTGTCCGGCCGCTCGAACATCGTCTTCAGCACCGCCGGGATCGCTTCCTGCGGCGGCGGCCCGGCCATGTCCATGCCGGGCATCTCCGCCGCCCCCCGGTTCATGGAGCCGTGATCCATCGAGCCGTGGTCCATGCCCGCGCCGGTGCCGCCGACATCGTCGAGCGGCCCGGCAATCCGGCCGACGGCAAAATCGACCGTGATCTCGCCGGCCTTCTCGAAGCGCAGCACCGCCCGGATCGTCTCGCCCTGTTTGAAGGGCTTTGCCACGTCCTGGAACATCAGGTGGTAGTTGGGCTCGAGCGTCACCGTCTGGCCGGCCGGAATGGCAAGCCCGCCCTTCAGCTCGCGCATGGTCATGATGCCGTTCGCCATCGTCATCTGGTGCAGCTGCACGCTGCCGGCGCGCTCGGAACGTGCGCCAACCAGCCGGTCCGGCGCGCTGCCGCTATTGGTGATGACAAGATAGCCGTCGCCGACCCTGGCGCCCGGCACCATGGAATGCGAGGCCGCATGGTCGATGCGGATCGTATCCTGTGCGGCCGCCGCCGTTGCGATCAGCAGGCCGGCAAGAAGAGAAACCGTCGTCTTCATCATCCCCTCCTCCTCAGGCAAAGGCGCGCTTCAGCGGCGGCACGAAACGGATCACCATCTGGTCGAAGGCGATCATCAGCAGGATCATCAGGCCGCTCATCGGAAAGGCGATGGCGAAGGCGAGCACGATGGTCCACAGGCCGAAATAGACCGAGCGCCGCGGCGGCATCGGCGGCACGCCGACCCGCCCCGCCGGCCGCCGCTTCCACCACATGACGATGCCGGTCACGCAGGAAAGGATGATGGCAAGGCAGGTCGCCAGCATCAGCAGCTGGTTCACGAGCCCGAATTCCTGCCCCTGATGCACGTTGATGCCCCATTCGATCGCCCGGCCGAGGAACGGATACTGGCCGAAGGAGAGATCGACGAGCGGCCTGCCGGAATACTGGTCGATATGAACGGTGCGCTCGTTGTTCAGGTCGTCGGGATAGATCGCCGCCGTATAGACGCCGGTCTCGCTGCCGGGAACGGCAAGATCGAAGCCCGGCGCCATGCCGAGCCCGCGCGCGATCTCCACCGCCCGGTCAAGCCCGATCGGCTTCTTGGCCTGCGCGGCCGCAATCTCCGACAGCGGCACCGGCGCCTTCTCGACGATCCAGCCGGGCCTGGGCAGGATGTCTTCCGTCACCTTCTGCGATTTCGGCACGGCATCCCACAGCTGCACCGGATAGCCGAGGCCGTGGTTCGTCAGCCAGGCATTGGCATTGGCGCCCCAATAGCCCGACCAGGGCATGCCGGTCATCGCCAGGAAGAAGATCAGGATGCCGGCAAAGGCGCCCGTCACCGCATGCAGGTCCCGCCAGAAGACCCGCCGCGACGGCCTGCCGCGTACCGTGACCACCCCGCCCGCCTGCCGCCGCGGCCACCACAGATAGATGCCGGTCACGACCAGCACCATGGCGAAACCGCCGGTGATTTCGACCAGCTTGTTCGCCGTCTCGCCGAAGAGCGCCAGGCTGTGGATGCGCTTGACGACATAGTTGAACTCCTCCGTCGTGCCCACCTTGTCCAGCACCGTGCCGTCATACGGGTTGACGAAAACCAGGCTCGCGCCGGCATCGGTCGAGACGGTGACGATGGCCGAGCGGTCGCGGCCTGCCGGGTCCTTGTAGGAACTCGCGACCGAGCCGGGAACGGCGGCCGCCGCGATCTCGGCGATCTTCTGCGGCGAAAGCCGCTCGCCGGCCGGCGCAACGATATAGCGATAGGCAAAGACCGTATCGTTGATCTCGTCCTTGAACAGGTAGAGCGAGCCGGTAACGGCAAGGTTCAGCAGGAAGGGAATGACGAGCAGGCCGGCAAAGAAATGCCAGCGCCAGATGGCGCGATAGAGCGAAACGCCCGATACGGCGTCTTCTGCCTCGGCGGCAGCGATTGTAGACATGGAAATGGATCCGGATCCCCGGCCGGCGGCGTCAATGCGGCCCGGCCATGATTGCAGGACGCATCACGGCCCTGGCCGCAATGCGGGTTCAGGCAAGGATCGGATTTGCAGGCGGGGCGCGCGGCCCGGTATTCGGCGGGAAAAGCGCGCGACGGAAGGCTTCCGCGCGGCGCGGCAGCTCTGCCCTCAGCACGAAGCCCATGGGCGCGCCGGTAATGTCGGCCGGCTGCGGCAGCAGCACGGAAGCGCCGATGCGGCAGGCTTCGCACGGATTGAGATGGGCGATCTTGCCGTGTTCCTTGCCGCTGTCGTCGGTCACGGTCACGCAGAGCGTCGGCAGCGTGCCGTCGGGCAGCACGTATTGGGCAAGGGCGGCGGGGCTGAGGTCGTTCGCTGCTGCGGCGGGAAGCTGATGCGCAAAGCCGACGAAAACGAGCGCGATGGCGCACAGAGCGCGCACCAGCCATTGCTCGATCCTGTCCAGCCGACCTTGCATCTTTCCCCTATCCCCGCAGGCGTCGCCCCCTGATAGCGGCATCCGCGGCAAAGCTCAATGCGGCATTCGCGCACCATCGACGCCTCTTGCGAATCGCATAAGTCTGTGCTTATGTGTTTCCCATGATGGAACACGAGATTTTCCGCGCGCTCGCCGATCCGACCCGCCGCTCGATCTTCGAGAAGCTGGCGGCCGGCCGCATGAATGCCAGCGCGCTGCGCCAGGGCATGGAGATCAGCCAGCCGGCAATGTCCCAGCATCTTGCCGTGCTTCGGGAGGCAAGGCTGGTGCGCGAACAGAAGGAGGGCCGTTTCGTGAATTACGAAGTCGATCCGGATGGCCTCGCCCTCATCGCCCAATGGCTGGCGAAATACCGCGCCTACTGGCCGGCCCGCATCGATGCTCTCAGGCTCTTGCTGAAGGATATGGACCAATGAACGACGTGAAGGCCAGGGCGCGGGCTCGGGAAAGCGGCATCGTCCAGCACTATGAGCTGGATGCGCCGCCGGAAAAGGTCTGGCGGGCGATCAGCATTGCGGAATTCCGCGAGAAATGGCTGCCGAAGGAAGCGCTTGCCGATCCGCAATCCGTCTGCGAAACGCCGGGCCGGGAAATCCGCTACAGGTTGCGCGACGATGCCCCGCCCCATCTCGAAAGCACCGTCACCTTCACGATCGCCCCGAACGCTTCGGGCGGAACCAGCCTGCGGATCGTCCACGAGCTGACCGGCGCGACTTTCGAGCGGCTGGCAAAAACCGTCGCCAACGGCAACAGCCCGATGCTCATGCTCGCCGCCTGACGCGGCAGGCCCGCCCAAACCGATTTTCCAAAGCATGTCGCGCAAAAGTGTGCAGCGGTTTTGCGGCAACGACATGCGTCAAGCAAAGCATGTCGCGGAAGACCGTGCAGCGGTCTTGCGATGGCGACATGCGTCCAACAAAGCATGTCGCGCAAAAGTGTAAAGCGGTTTTGCGGCAACGACATGCGTCCAACAAAGGAGTTCGCCGATGCGCGAAACGATGCAGCTCGTCCCCATGGTCGTAGAACAGTCCTCGAGAGGGGAACGGTCCTTCGACATCTATTCCCGCCTCCTGCGCGAGCGGATCATCTTTCTGAACGGCGAGATCAACGATGCGGTTTCCGCCCTCGTCTGCGCCCAGCTTCTGTTTCTCGAAGCCGAAAATCCGAAGAAGCCGATCAATCTCTACATCAATTCGCCGGGCGGCGTCGTCACCAGCGGTTTTGCCATGTACGACACGATGCGCTTCATCCGCGCGCCGGTGCACACGCTCTGCATGGGAACGGCCCGCTCCATGGGCTCGTTCCTGCTGATGGCCGGCCAGCCGGGAGAAAGGGCGGCGCTGCCCAATGCCAGCATCCTCATCCACCAGCCCCTCGGCGGCTTCCAGGGGCAGGCATCCGACATTCTCATTCATGCCGAGGAGATCCGCAAGATCAAGCAGCGCATGACCGGCCTCTACGCGCAACATTGCGGGCGATCCTATGACGAGTTCGAGACCGCCATGGACCGCGACCGCTTCCTGACGGCCGAAGAGGCCCTCGAATGGGGCCTGATCGACCGCATCCTGCAGGAGCGCGAAGAGATGGCGGAGGCCGCGCCGCTATAGCCGCCGGCCGCAGACCTGCCGCCTGCCCGTCAGCTGCCGGACGTCAGTTGCCGGATTTCAGCGCCGTGTCGCAAGGCTCCACGGCCTTGCGCCCCCCCTCGCCGCCGCCCTAGATAGATGAGCAAGCCCCAGCAATCCCGCTCCGCTTCTGAATCCAGGCCAATAATGAAACGCCACGATTTCGATGATCTCGCCGCCTTCGTCATCGTCGCGGAGGAGCGCAGCTTCACCCGCGCCGCCGCCCGGCTCGGCATTTCCTCCTCGGGCCTCAGCCACATGATGCGCCAGCTGGAGGAACGGCTCGGCATGCGGCTTCTTGCCCGCACCACCCGCAGCGTGGCCACCACAGAGGCCGGCGAGCGCCTGCTCCTCACCCTCCAGCCCGCCTTTGCCGAGATCAACCGCGGCCTGCAGGAGCTTGGCAATCTCAGGGAAAAGCCCTCCGGCACCGTGCGCATCACCGCCGGCAAACATGCCGCGACATCGCTTGTCATGCCCATCCTGCCGCAGTTTCACCGCACCTATCCGGATATCCGCGTGGAACTCATCGTCGGCGACCGGTTCGAGGATATCGTCGCCTCGCGCTTCGATGCCGGCATCCGTTTCGGCGAGCGTATCGACAAGGATATGGTCGGCCTGCGCATCGGCCCGGATATCCGCGCCGCCGTCGTCGGCTCGCCGGATTATTTCGCCCGCTATCCGGTGCCGCTGACCCCGGCCGATCTCGCCGGCCACGATTGCGTGACCTATTACATGGCCTCGATGGGCGGCCCCTATGCCTGGGAATTCGAGGAGAACGGCCGCGATATCGAGGTGAAAGTGTCGGGCAGTTTCATGGTCAACGATTCCGACATGATGGTCGAGGCGGCGCTGTCGGGCTCGGGCCTCGTCTATGTCTTCGAGGAATTCGCCGCCGAACATATCAGGAGCGGCCGGCTGGTCCGCGTGCTGGAGGATTACTGCACGCCCTTCGCCGGCTATTCCCTCTACTATCCGAGCCGGCGACAGATGCCGCCGGCCCTTTCGGTCTTCATCGAGGCGCTGCGCGCCATCCCCAGGCGCTAGCGCATGTCGCACAAAAGCGTGCAGCGGTTTTGTGGTGACGACATGCGCAAACAGGAACGTCAGGCAGCCTGCGCGGCCGGCATCGTCGCCATGTCGATGACGAACCGGTAGCGCACGTCGCCGCGCTCCAGCCGCTCGAATGCCTTGGCGATATCGCCCATGGCGATCGTCTCGCATTCCGGCAGGATGTTCTTGCGGCCGCAGAAATCCAGCATCTCCTGCGTCTGCCGGATGCCGCCGCTCGGCGTGCCGGCAATGCGCCGTCGCCCCATGATTAGCGGCAGGTTGGAGAATTTCGGCGTATCGACCAGCGAGCCGGCAATGACCAGCGTGCCGTCGGAATCGAGCGTGTTGAGATAGGGGCCGAGATCGTGCTCGTAGGGCACGGTATCGATAATCAGGTCGAAGGCGAAGGCGGCCGCCTCCATCTGCGCCGCATCGGTCGACAGCAGCACCTTGTCGGCGCCGAGTTCGCGCGCCGTGCCGATCTTGCCCGGCGAGCGCGTCAGCACCGTCACCTCGGCCCCGAGCGCGGAGGCGAATTTCACCGCCAGATGCCCGAGCCCGCCAAGCCCGATCACGCCCACCCGGCTGCCGGGGCCGACATTCCAGGTGCGCAGCGGCGAATAGGTGGTGATCCCGGCGCAGAGCAGCGGCCCGACCCGCGCAAGATCCAGGCCATCAGGCACGCTGAGCACGAATTCCTCGCGCACGACGATATGGTCGGAATAGCCGCCATAGGTGGTCTCGCCGGTAATGCGATCCTGCCCGTTATAGGTGACGGTCACGCCCTTGTAGCACATCTGCTCTTCGTTGCGCCGGCAGTTGGGGCATTCCATGCAGCTGTCGACGATCGTGCCGACGGCAACCTTGTCGCCCGCCCTGAAGCGCGACACCGCGCTGCCGACGGCCGACACCCGCCCGACGATCTCGTGACCCGGCACGACGGGATAGGCCGAAAAGCCCCAGTCGTTGCGGGCCATGTGCAGGTCCGTGTGGCAGACCCCGCAATAGAGGATATCGATCGCCACGTCTTCCGGACGCAACGCGCGGCGATCGAAGGAGAAAGGTTGCAACGGCGTGTTCGCATCCGTTGCGGCAAATCCTGATGTTCTCAATGGCTTGTCCCTTGCAAATCTGTTGGAAGCAGAGGCGCCTCCAGACGCCTGACGGGATATAGCGCGGGCCGATTATCCGGATTAGCGGCGCAATACGGGAAAGGCTTGTGAGCGGGATTCAGCAATCGGCTGCGCCGCCCTGGCCGCCGCGCCCCGCAATGCCGCGCCGATCATCGCCGGATATCCGCCGCCGGCCCCGCGCCTACCAGTTCCCCGGATCGGCCGTGTGATCGACGGCGGCAAACTCGTCCGCCTTGTCCCGATCGAGCGTCACCGTCCGCGTCCGCTTCGTCTCGTCCGCCACCAGATAGCGAAGCGGCGCCGCCTCCCTGGCGAGTTCCTGATAGAGCAGAAGCGCGGCTTCCTCGGCCGTATCGGCCTCGATCTCCCGCGTGATGGTCACGGTGAACTTGCGCATGGCGTCTGGCCTTCCTGATCGTCGCGCGGGCATGGGAACGCACATTGCCAGACAATAGGCCGGGACCCGAAGAGTTCAAGCGGCCCCGCCGCGAAGGCCGAAGGCAGATGGCGCAGCCATGCGGCCTATCCCGGCCAGGCCTTCATCGCCCGCGCCACCGTCCGGTAAAGCTGCTCGCGGCT
The DNA here is from genome assembly GCA_900471515.1 of Hyphomicrobiales bacterium. Taxonomy (GTDB): domain Bacteria; phylum Pseudomonadota; class Alphaproteobacteria; order Rhizobiales; family Rhizobiaceae; genus Rhizobium. The sequence continues at coordinate 100,346 of UCFC01000045.1, forward strand.
CGCCCCGCCCTGGGCGTCGAGCGCCATGCCCCAGCCGACGCTCATGACGAAGCCCGCAAGCTCGTCCACATCGGCATCATCAGGCAGATCCCCCTCGTCGCGCGCCGCCTGCAGCCGGTCGCGCAGCCTTGCCCGCCGGCCGCCGCGATATTTCATCATCTCCTCGCGCAGCGGCCCCGGATCGCTGCCGCCGGCAAGCGAACAATTGACCGCAAGGCAGCCCGGCGGATGGCCCTCGCCCGTATAGAGATCGGCCATGCGCGTCAGCATCAGTTCGGCCACGCCCCGCGCCGTCGGCTCCTTCAGCGCCTCCTCGACATGGCCCATGCGGGTGCGCAGATAGTTTTCGAAGACCTTCAGAAACAGCCCGTCCTTGCTGCCGAAGGCGAAGTAGAAGCTCGGCGGCGTGATGCCCATCGCCTGCGTGAGATCGGAGACGGAGGTGCGCTCGTAGCCGTTCTTCCAGAAGAAGTTCGTCGCCGTCTCCATCGCCCTGTCGATATCGAGAACCCGAGGTCGCGCCATGCCCTGCCCCATCGCACATTTTCTATAGCGACCGCTATATAACAGACTTGACAGGCTCCGCAAACCGTCAATTATAGCGATCGTTATATTTCAACGCCGCCGCCCTTGACGCGGTTTGCCCCCAGGAGTTCCCATGCAGTACAGGAAGTTCGGCCGCACCGGCCTGACGGTGTCCCGCCTCATCATCGGCACCGGCACGTTCGGCAAACAGACCGACGAGGCGGAATCCTTCCGCATGCTCGACCGGGTCGCGGATGCCGGCGTCAACATCATCGATACGGCCGATATCTATCCCGGCGGCGCCGATCTGACGGAGGTCGGCCGCGCGGAAGAATTCACCGGCCGCTGGCTGAAGGGCAAGCGCGGCAATTTCATCGTCGGCACCAAGGCCGGCTTCCCGATGGGGCCGCTGCAATGGGACCGCGGCACCTCCCGCAAGCACCTGATGGATGCGATCGACGCCTCGCTGAAGCGCCTCGATACCGATTATGTCGATCTCTACCAGGTCCACACGGACGACACCGAAACCCCGCTCGAGGAGACCGCCGAGGCGCTGGATGCGATCGTGCGTTCCGGCAAGGCGCGCTACATCGGCGTGTCGAATTTCCTGGCTTACCGGCTCGCCCGCGCCATCGGCCGGCAGGATACGCTGCGGCTTGCCCGCTATGCCTCGGCCCAGCCGCGCTACAACCTGCTCTTCCGCGAAATCGAGCGTGACCTGCTGCCGCTCGCGCAGGAGGAAAACCTTGCCGTTATCCCCTTCAATCCGCTGGCCGGCGGCCTGCTGACCGGCAAGTACCGCCAGTCGCAATCCCCCGACAAGGGCCGTTTCTCCGCCGAAGTCGGCTCCTTCGGCGCCATGTACAAGGCGCGCTACTGGCACGAGCGCGAATTCGACACGATCACCCGCCTCGGCGCCATCGCCGAAGAGATCGGCGAGCCCCTGCCCAAACTCGCCGTCGCCTGGATCCTCGCCAACCCCGCCGTCACCTCGGTCATCCTCGGCGCCAGCCGCACGGAACAGCTGGCCGACACGCTGGCCGCTGCCGATTACGGGCTCGATCCCGAGGTGAAGGCCAAGCTCGACGAGCTGACGGTGGATTATCGCAGGGGTGACGCCGGGCGGTAAGAAACCCCTCCCGACAGGTGGGAGGGGTTTTCACGCCGCCTCAAACGGACCGCATCAGCCCGCCATCCACCTTCAGGCTCTGGCCGGTAATGTAGCCCGCCCCGTCCGACACCAGAAACGCGATCGTCGCGGCCACTTCCGCACTCGTGCCGTAGCGCTGCATCGGCACGCTGTCGCGCCGCTCCTCGGTTGCCGGCAGGCTGTCGATCCAGCCCGGCAGCACGTTGTTCATGCGGATATTCTCGGCCGCATAGGTGTCGGCAAAGAGCTTCGTATAGGCGGCGAGCCCGGCGCGGAAGACGGCCGAGGTCGGAAACATTGCCGATGGCTCGAACACCCAGGCCGTCGAGATATTGACGATCGCGCCCTTCTTCTGCGCCTGCATGATCGGCGTCACCAGCCGCACCGCGCGGATGACGTTCATCAGGTAGACGTCCATGCCCTTGTGCCATTGCTCGTCGGTAATCTCGTTGAGCGGCGCCCGCGGCCCGTGGCCGGCGCTGTTGACGAGAACGTCGATGCGCCCCCAGGCGCCCATCGCCGCATCGACCAGCCGCTTCAGGTCCTCGTTCGACTGGTTGGAGCCGGTCACGCCGACGCCGCCGAGTTCCCCGGCAAGCGCCTCGCCCTTGCCGGAGGAAGACAGGATCGCGACCTTGTAGCCATCGGCCGCAAGGCGTCTTGCGCTCTCGGCCCCCATGCCGCTGCCGCCCGCCGTGATCACAGCCACTTTTTCCACCGACATGCCGGTGCCCTCCTGTTTTCATGTTGTCGATCGACTCTGCGGCGAGACTAGAGCAATTCCAGCAAAAGTGGGAACCGGTTTTGCGTCCGGAATTGCGGGGAAAACAATAAGCTAGAGCATTGAAGGCGACTCCGTTTTCGCCGGAAATACTCTAGAGCCTTTCCCGGCCGGATTGAAGCGTCCCGACGAAGAAGGACAGGGCCATGCGGCGGCCGCGCGAAGTTTTGCCCGAAACCCGCCTTGCGCCGGCGGCGGGAAACACCACATTTCGAAAACCGGATTCGCTTTCTCCGCTCCCGCCCCTAACCGCCGATAATCACAGGCCTATTGATGTTTCATCTCATACTCGGGTTCCCCTGGCTGGTCGTGCTCGTCAGGTTCATCCTGCCCCTGCCCTGGATCTGGCCTGCCAAGGCGCTGCTTGCCGGCCTGCTTCTCCTCGCCTCCCAGCAGGTGCTGCTCAACCGCATCTCCTCGGGTTCCGTCTTCGCGCCCGAATATCCGCGCCCGCTCATCATCGTGCTGAATTTCCTCTTCGGCGCGACGCTGCTGCTCGCCGTCTTCCAGATCGCGCTCGATGCCGTCTTGGCTGTGCTGGCCCTCGTGCAGGGGCAGTTTCTGGCCGTTCCGGCCGAGATCCGCCATGCCATCGGGCTTGCGGCCCTCGGCCTTGCCGCCTTCGGCGTCGCCGGCGCCATCCGCATCCCGCCCGTCAAGAATGTCGAGATCGCGATCCGCGACCTTCCCGAAGCCTTCGACGGCTACCGCCTGCTGCAATTGACCGACCTGCATCTGAGCCGGCTCTTCCCGGCCTCCTGGGCCGAAACCCTCGTGCAGAAGGCCAACGGCCTGAAAACCGACCTGATCGTCGTTACCGGCGATTTCATCGACGGCCGGCTCGACAGGCGCCGCGCCGATGTCGCCCCGCTGGCAAAGCTCCAGGCTCCCGACGGCGTCTTCGCCATCCCCGGCAATCACGAATATTATTTCGGCTACGACGACTGGATGCGGCACGACGCCAGTCTCGGCATCCGCATGCTGATGAACGCGCACGCCGTCATCGAGCGCGAGGCCGGCCGCATCGTCATTGCCGGCGTGACCGATCTTTCCGCCTTCGGCAGGCCGATGCCCGATCCCGATCTTGCCGCGGCCCTGAAGGACGCCCCCGCCAGAGCCCCGGTCATCCTTCTCGACCACCAGCCGCGCATGGCGGCCGAAACCGCCAAGGCGGGCGTCGCCCTGCAGCTCTCGGGCCACACCCACGGCGGCATGGTGCTCGGCCTCGATCGTCTGGTGGCCCGCGCCAACGGCGGCTTCGTCTCCGGCCATCACCAGGTCGGCGGCATGCAGCTCTATGTCAACAACGGCACCGCGCTCTGGCCGGGCTTTGCGCTGAGGCTGGGCAGGCCCTCGGAACTGACGGTGTTTACCCTGCGCAGGCGCTCCTGACGGCGTATCAGGCGGGCGGGCTTCCGCTCCTCTGCGCCACCAGCCGGCGGATGCGCTCGGCCACGGCGGGATCGACGGGATTGTAGACGACCATGTTGAGGTCCGGCCTGCCGTCGATGGCAAAGCCGGAATATTCCAGCTCGATATCGCCGAGATCGGGATGCCGCAGCCGCTTGGTTCCCTCGCCATGGGCGATCACCTCGTTTTCCTCCCAGATGCGCTTGAACTCGGCGCTGGAGCGGCAAAGCTCGTCCACCAGTTCGGCCACTTCCGACGTGGCGCCGGCCCGCGCCGCATCCGCCCGGAAGGCGCCGACGACGAAACGCGCCATCGCCTCCCAGTCGTGCTGGATGTTGCGCACATCGGGATTGAAGAAGAGCAGCCGCAGGACGTTGCGGTCGCCAGGCGCGAGCTTGCCGTAATCGGTCATGACGACGGTCGCCGCCCGGTTCCAGGCCACGATGTCCCAGGCGGCCGTGCGCACCAGCGCCGGGCTTGCTTCCAGCGTGTCGAGAAGCCGCTGCAGGCGCGGGCTGATGCCCTCGACGGCGCGGTAGCGCACCTCCGGCGGCCGGCCGAGGCCGAGGATGAAGAGATGTTCGCGCTCCGGCTCGGTCAGCATCAGCCCGTTCGCGATCCGGTTCAGCACATCGGCCGAGGGCGCCCCGCCGCGCCCCTGCTCCAGCCAGGTGTACCAGGTCGGGCTGATATTGGCGCGCTGCGCCACCTCCTCCCGCCGCAGCCCCGGCGTGCGCCGCCGCCCGGAAAAGCCGAACACGGCCGGGTCGAGGCGCGAGCGGCGGTCGCGAAGGAAGGTGCCAAGGGCATTGCTGCTGTCGGTGGTCATGCCGTGCCTGTTAGCTATTATAATAGGATAACGTCACTACTTTAACAGCATAAAGCATAGCGCAATAACAGGGTTATCAGCAACAAGGAGAAACCCTATGCGCATATTCCTCACCGGCGCCACCGGCTTCATCGGCTCGGCCATCGTGCCGGAACTCCTGAAGGCCGGCCATCATGTCATCGGCATGACCCGCTCGGATGCCGGCGCCAGGGCGCTGGAAGCAGCCGGCGCCGAGGTCCACCGCGGCGTGCTGGAAGAGCCCGACAGCGTGCGGGCCGGCGCCGAAAAGGCCGATGCCGTCATCCACACCGCCTTCGACCATGATTTCTCCCGCTTCGTGGAAAATTGCCAGAAGGACAGCCGCGTCATCGCCGCCATGGGCGAGGCCCTGAAGGGCTCCAGCCGCCCGCTGCTCATCACTTCCGGCACCGGCATGGGCAATGCGCATTTCGGCGAACTGGCAAGCGAAGACGTCTTCAATCTCGAACATCCCAACCCGCGCATCGCCTCGGAACTCGCCGGCAACGCGCTGCTCGACGCCGGCATCAACGTTTCCGTCATGCGCCTGCCCCAAGTGCACAACACCTTCAAGCAGGGCCTCGTCTCGCCGCTGATCGAGATCGCAAGGGCAAAGGGCGTATCCGCCTATGTCGGCGAAGGCCGCAACCGCTTCCCCGCCGGCCACCTGCTCGATGTCGCCCTGCTCTATCGCCTCGCCATCGAGCGGGCCGAACCCGGCGCCCGCTACAATGCCGTCGCCGAAGAAGGCATTGCCACCCGCGAGATCGCCGAAGCCCTCGCCCGCGGCCTGAACCTGCCCGTCGTCTCGGTCGCGCCGGAAAAGGCGGCCGAACATTTCGGCTGGATGTCGATATTCGCCGGCCTCGACTTCCCCGCCTCCAGCCAAAAGACCCGCCGCATCCTCGGCTGGAACCCCGTCGGCCCCGGCCTGATCGCCGATCTCGACGCGATGGATTACAGCGCGCTTGCCGCCTGAGCCGCTGCCGGCCAAAGCTCCGGCAGCGTCGCCCTCTTCAGGCTTACATTTCCCGCTCCCACCAGCCACGGGTGTTCACGCCGGCAGCGTCAGCGAGGGCTTCCAGTTCCGCAATATCGCTGCCGGCAAGCGTCATGGTGCCGGCCCGGACCAGACCATCGATGTAGCCGGGCCTGGTGATGCCGATGATCGGCGTCGCGCCCTTGGCGACGGCCCAGGCCGTCGCGACATCGGGAGCTGCCGCGCCGTGCTTGCTGCCGATCGAGGCGAGCCTGTCCGTCAGCGCCTTCAGCCGGGGCAGCATGCCATTGTAGGCCTCCGCCCGGTTGCTGCCTTCCGGCAGCGCATTCTCCGGATTGTATCTGCCGCTCAGGGTGCCCTGTTCGAGCACCATATAGGCGAAGAAAGGGATGCCCTGTTTGCGGCAATAGTCCAGGATGCCCGCATCCTCTGAGCCGCGGTAGACGAGACTGTAGTGGTTCTGCACGGCCTCGACCCGGAATCCGGCTTCTCCGAGAATCCGGTCGGCCAGCTCGATTTCGCGCAGGTTGTGATTCGAGACGCCGACATGCAAGACCTTCCCGCTCTTGAGCAACGGGATCAGGCAAGGAGTCCACCGCGCCACATCTGCCGGATTGTGAATCCAGTAGAGGTCGATATAGTCGGTGCCGAGGCGTGCCAGGCTCTGCTCCAGCATGTCCGCCACCGGATCGTCGCCGGCTCCGGCAGCCTGCGGGGTGAACTTCGTCGAGAGCTGGTAGTCGCTGCGGGCGTAGCGCTTCAGCACCTCCCCGAGCACGGTTTCTGAGCGGCCCATGCCGTACACCATGGCGGTGTCCCACAGGGTGAAGCCGGCCGCATGCGCCTTGTCGGCAACCTCTTCCAGGTCGGCCCGTGTCATGGGACTGCCGAAATAGCCGTCCCCGGTCCTGCCGCTGTCGCCCCAGGCCCAGGTCCCCAGTGCGACCGGGGGGATCTTCAGACTATCCATTGTCATATTCGCTCCTTGCTTGTTCTGCCGCCGGGTGTGCTGTGACCCGGCGGTGCCGACATCATGATGCGCAGCCAGGCCGAGCCGTTAGCCTGATGCGCCGGAATTAATGCCCGATCCTCCAGATCCAGCCTTTCGCATTGCCGCCCGTCCACCCATGTGCGATGGTCGCCGCATGGAGACACTGACCGAAATTGCTGCCGTGATTGCCCGGCACGTCTCGAAGGATGGCTTCCACGCCACCCCCATCGAGCGGGTGACGATTGCTCGATCCTCCACGGTGACGATGCCGATGCCGAATGTTTACCGGCCGCAAATGTGCCTCGTCGCGCAGGGGCAGAAGGAGGTCACGCTGGGCGATCGCACGTTCAGATATGCACCGGGCCGCTACGGCATCGTGACCTACGACTTGCCGGCGACCGGCCAGGTTGTCGAGGCGACGCCTGACAAGCCCTATCTCTGCCTGTTCCTTGATTTCGATCCGCTCATGCTGGGGCAGCTGGCGTTGCGCGTGCCGCCGCCGGAAGCGCCCCGCCAGCCGCTCGGCAAGACGGTGTCCGACGCCGGCGCCCGTCTGCTCGACGCGGCGCTACGCCTGCTGCGCCTGCTCGACGATCCGGCAGCGCTGCCGGTGCTCGGGCCGCTTGCCGAGCAGGAGATCCTTTATCACCTGCTTGCCGGCCCGGACGGCGCCAGGATGCGCCACATCACCTCCAGCCAAGGTCGCATGGCCCAGGTCGGCCGCGCCATCGCCTGGATCGGGCAGAATTTCCGGGAACGGTTCAGCATTGAGCAGCTTGCCGCGCAAGCAGGGATGAGCCCGTCGAGCCTGCACGAGCATTTTCGCGCCGTAACGGCGATGACGCCGCTGCAATTCCAGAAGCAGCTCCGTCTGCAGGATGCGCGCAGCCTGATGCTGGCCGAGGATATCGACACCGCGACTGCGGCCTTCCTCGTGGGTTACGAAAGCCCTTCGCAGTTCAGCCGCGAATATCGCCGCCACTTTGGAGAACCGCCGGCCCGCGACATAGCCCGCCTGCGCGCTTCACCGGGCTTGGCCGTGGTGGCCTGAATTAGCCTGCGGCCGCATCCATCCTCGCCCGCACCGCCAGATACGCCGCCGTCAGCCGCGCCAGAACCGGCGATTTCACCGTGCCATTGGCCCCGCCGATCGGATCGTCGAGATGGATGCGCCGCAGGTCCTCCATGAACTCGTCCCACAGCGCCTGCCCGCCCTCTTCCAGGAGTTCCGCGCGGATGCTCAGATCCTCGCTCACAGGCAGGTGCCGCCGGCCCCAGGCGCCGATCATCGCAAACATCGGCACGAGCTGGATGGAAGCTTCCGTCAGGCTGTAGATCGCCTTCTGGCTATGGGAGGGATCGTCGAGCCTGGTGATGAGCCCGTAACCCATCAGCCGTTTCAGCCGTGCGGCCAAGATATTGGAGGCGATCCCCTCCTCCGATTGCGTCAGAAGCTCGCGAAAATGCCGGCGGTTGCCGAACATGATATCCCTGATGATGACGAGGCTCCACCGGTCGCCCAGCACCTCCATCGTCAGGTTGATCGGGCAGCCCGACCGTATCTCGATATCCATATCCGCCCCCGCAGGAAGAACCGCCAGAAAAACCAGTTGCATTATAGGATCAGCTGTGAGAGGCTTCAACCAATTTCAAAATGCAATCAGATGGAGGCTGACATGACCCGTGTACGCGTGGCTGCATTTTCCCTTTCCATTGATGGCTTCGGCGCCGGCCCCGACCAGAGCCTTGAAAATCCGCTCGGCAGGGGCGGCATGGCGGTGCACCAATGGTTCTTCCCCACCCGCACCTTCCGCGCCATGATCGGCAAGGACGACGGCACGACCGATACCGATGACAAATATGGGGCGGCCGGCATGGCGGGCTTCGGCGCCTTCATCCTCGGCCGCAACATGTTCGGCCCGATCCGGGGCGAATGGCCTGATGAGGAATGGAAGGGCTGGTGGGGGCCGAACCCGCCCTATCATGCGCCGACCTTCATCCTCACCCATTACGCCCGCGCGCCCATCGTCATGGAAGGCGGCACGACCTTCCATTTCGTCACCGGCGGCATCGAGGAAGCGCTGGAAAAGGCCAAGCGTGCCGCCGGCGACAAGGATGTGAAGATCGGCGGCGGCGTCAGCACGGTGCGCCAATATCTCAAGGCCGGCCTGATCGACGAGATGCATTTCGCCATCTCCCCGGTTGTCCTCGGCCGGGGCGAAGCCATGTTCGAAGGCATAGACCTGCCGGCGCTCGGTTTTTCCGTCAAATCCCGCGAGACGACGCAGCAGGCCATGCATGTCGTGCTCGCCAGATGAGGATCAGGAATGCCCTTCGTCCTTTACCTGCACCCGCTCTCCTCCTATTCCCAGAAGGCGAAGACCGCCTTTTACGAGAAGAACCTGCCCTTCGAGGTAAAGCTTCTCGACGGCAGCGAGCCGGTCGCCTCGGAATTTGCGGCAAAGTGGCCGATCCGGCGGTTCCCGGTCCTCGAACATGGCGGCGACTTCATCTTCGAAGCCACCAGCATCATCGAATATATCGATATGCTGCATCCCGGCGAGCAGCCGCTCATCCCGCGCGATGCGGCAACCGCCATCAGGGTGCGCATGTGGGACCGGTTCTTCGACAACTATACCCAATATCCGCAGCAGCGCATGGTCAACGCCGCGCTCGGCCGGGAAATGGAGCCGGATGACGGTTATGTCCGCTGGCGCCAGGCGCTGGAAACCGCCTATGCCATTCTCGACAGGCATATGCAGGGCCGCCGCTGGGCGGCGGGCGAGAGCTTCAGCCTTGCCGACTGCTCGGCAGCCCCCGCCCTGCTCTATGCCGACTGGGCGCATCCGATGGCGCAACATTTCGAACATGCCCGCGCCTATCGCGCCCGCCTGCTGCAGCGCCCGAGTTATGCCCGCGCCCTCGAAGAGGCCCGCCCCTACCGCCATCTCTACCCGCTCGGCGCCCCCATCGGCCGGGATTGACCGGCCGGCGCCTGAAGGCACCGGCCGGTCCGCCGAGACGATCAGACCAGCCCCTGGCCGAAGCCGAATTCGCCTTCCGCTTCCGCCGCGCGCACATCCTCGCCGAACAGCATGTCATTGTGCGGCCGGCCGCTGCGCACCATCGGATAGACGTTTTCGAGCGCCGCCACCCGGCAGTCGAAGAGAACCGGCCGGTCGATGGCGATCATCTCCCGGATCTTGTCATCCAGCTCGTCCGGCCGCTCGCAGCGCAGGCCGACCGCGCCATAGGCTTCCGCCAGCTTGACGAAATCAGGCAGCGAGGCGCTATAGGACCGGTCCCGCCGGTTGCCGTGCAGGATCTGCTGCCATTGCCGGATCATGCCGAGCTGGGCATTGTTGAGAATGAAGATCTTCACCGGCGCCTGGTGCTGCATCGCCGCCGAAAGCTCCTTCAGCGTCATCTGCACCGAGCCGTCGCCGACAATGCCGAGGACGAGCCGCCCCGGATGGGCGATCTGCGCCCCGATCGCCGCCGGCAGCCCGTATCCCATCGTGCCGAGCCCGCCCGAGGTCAGCCACCGGTTCGGCCCCTCGATGCCGAAGAGTTGCGCCGCCCACATCTGGTGCTGGCCGACATCGGTGGCGACGATCGGGTCATGGCCCGTCGTCAGCGCATGCAGCCGCTCCAGCGCATATTGCGGCATGATCTCGTCGCGGCGCATTTCGTAGGCAAAGGATTGTCGCGCCCGCCAGCCCTCGATCTGCGCCCACCACGCCTCCAGCCGCTCCCGCCGCGGCGGCTCTGCAAGCGCCCGCCAGGCCTCGATCATCCCGGCAAGCACGTCGGCCGCATCGCCCGCAATCCCGATATCGGCCGGCACGTTCTTGTTGATCGAGGACGGATCGATATCGACATGGATCTTGCGCGACCCCGGCGAGAACCTGTCGGTGCGCGAAGTCACGCGGTCGTCGAACCGCGCACCGATCGCCACCATCAGGTCGCAATCGTGCATCGCCATATTGGCCTCGCAGGAGCCGTGCATGCCCGGCATCTTCAGCCAGTTCGGCCCGGATGCCGGATAGGCGCCGAGCCCCATCAGCGTGGAGGTGACAGGAAAGCCCGTCAGCTCCGCCAGTTCCCGCAGCAGGCGCGAGGCCTCCGGCCCGGAATTGATGATGCCGCCGCCGGTATAGAGGAGCGGCCGCCTGGCCTGCGCCATCAGCGCAACCGCCGCCGCGATCGCCTCGCGGTTGCGCTCCGCCCCCGCCCGATAGCGCGCCGGCAGGCAAACCGTCTCAGGCCCGACATAGAGCCCGCTCGCAAACAGCACGTCCTTCGGCATATCGACCAGAACCGGCCCCGGCCGGCCGGATGTCGCGATCCTGAAGGCGAGATGGATCGTCCTCGCCAGATCGTCGATATGGCTGACGAGGAAATTATGCTTGGTGCAGGCCCGCGTGATGCCGACCGTATCGCATTCCTGAAACGCATCCGTGCCGATCAGCGTGGTCGGCACCTGCCCCGTCAGGCAGACGAGCGGAATGGAATCCATCAGCGCATCCTGCAGCGCCGTCACCGCGTTGGTGACACCCGGCCCGGAGGTCACCAGCATCACGCCGACCTTGCCGGTCGAGCGCGCATAACCTTCGGCGGTGTGTCCCGCCCCCTGCTCGTGGCGCACCAGGAAATGCTTGATCTGATCCTGCTGGAAGATCTCGTCATAGATCGGCAGCACGGCGGCGCCGGGATAGCCGAAAATGTGCTCGACGCCATTGTCGCCGAGCGCCCGCAGGACGATCTCGCCGCCGCTCATCAAAGCGGTGGAAGAAGAAGGATTGGAAGAATTTCGGGTATAGTTGGCCTTATCGCCGGTCATGGCAATTGTTCCGTCGTTGATGGGGTGATCGGGTTGCGACGGGGCACAAAAAAAGGCCCCGTCAGGGACCTTGTGTTCGGCGCATGGGCGGCTGATGCCGGACGGTTACACCGTCCTGCCCATGCGCGATATCACCACGACGAGAACCATTGCGATTTTCATGGGGCCAAGAGCTAACCGCAATTTTGCGCCCCGTCAATCGCATCTGTATCTGCCCTGTTGCTTATGGCATCTGCTGAGCAATATCCGTTGCTGTCGCTACCGGCACGCCGTGCAAACGTTGGCGACAAGATCATCCGATGCCTGCATTCCTCTCATGCATAGCGTACGGCGCGTCTATCCGTTCCCCAGATTGAACCGGAAGACTGAACCAGAAGATTGCCCTCGGAAACGCCCATGCTGTCGCAGCCCGAAGCGGTCGCAGACTTTATCGCCAGTGCCGCGGCAGCGATCGACGCCTGACCTTCCCGAGGGCGTGGCGCAGGTCGCGCCCTCATTCGGAAGTTCGCCAAATATCCGTGGCTATGCAGCGAGTCGACTGCGCCAGTAACAAAGCGTTGTGCATGGAGATCATCACCACGGAATAGCGCCCTGCTCGCTCAGGCAAACGCCCTTGGCGTCATGCCCCCGAAGCAGGGCCATCCGCACCGGAAAAACCGCGGCCTCCGAGGGCAAACGGTCGCCGCGGTGGCCGCTGAGGTCGGTGGCCACGAGGCCGGGGCAAACCGATACGGCGGTGATCCCGGTATCGCTGAGTTCGGCATTGAGCTGGATCGTCAGCATGTTCAGCGCCGCCTTCGAGGCATTGTAGCCAATAAGGCGTACACCATAGAACGGCCAGCTCGGATCACCGTTCAGCGTCAGGGAGCCGAGGCTGCTGGTCATGTTGACGATGCGCCCTGCCCCGGCCCGGCGCAAGAGCGGCAGCATCGCCTGCGTGACCGCGAGCGCACCGATGAAATTGGTCTCCAACTCGCGACGCACAGCCTCCAGCGAGGTCTTGCCGGGAGCGCCGTCCGTATACTCGGAAATGCCGGCATTGTTGATGAGAATATCGAGGCGGCCGTACCCGGCATCGATCTCGGCAGCAGCCGCAGCAATGCTCCCGGTGTCGCAGACATCGATCCGGATGAACGACACATCAAGCCCCTGCGAGGCTAGTTCCTCGGCCGCCGATTGCCCGCGCTCGGCATCACGCGCGCCGAGCAGAACACTCACGCCCGCTTGGGCGAGCTGTCTGGCGATTTCATATCCGATACCCTTGTTCGCGCCGGTCACGAGCGCAATACGTCCAGTGTTGTTCATTCTGAAGTTCCTTGAAAATCTCGATCGGTGCGCGCAGATTGAAAATAAGAAGGATTCTTCAGGTTTTGAATTCGCATATGGTTTCCGCACAGATATCAACCGCAAGTGCCCGCAAATCACCACGTCAGGCGCGGTCGATGAGCACTGTCGAGGCGATTTTCGAAGCGACGATTCAGGTTTTGATATCAGACGGTCCGGGAGATCTGACGACGACGCGGGTCGCCGAAAGAGCCGGCGTCTCCGTCGGCTCCCTCTACCAGTATTTTCCGAACAAGCAGGCGCTGTTCCACGCCGTCAACGAACGCTATCTGACGATGCTGGCCGAACGCGTGGAAGCGACGTGCAAGGCCCACTGCGGCTCGCCCTATGCCGAGATGGCCGATGCCCTCGTCAGCACCTATATCGAGATGAAGATCGAGCGCCGCGACGTGACGATCGCCCTCTATCGCGCCGCCGCCGAAGTGGACGTCGCCGGCATCGTCGAGGCCATGTCGCAGCGCATCGAAGCGGCCAGCCAGGCCATGTTCGCCACCGCCTCGGACGCAGAGTTCAACAATCTCGCCACGGTCAACGTGATGATGCTGAACGTCCTCTGCGGCACCGTCCGCAACGTATTCGAGCGGGATATGTCGGAACTGCTCATCGACGGCGGATTGCGGACGCAACTGACCCTGATGTTTTGCACTTATCTGGCTGCCGCGAAAATAGCGGCCTGAGATCGCCGGCCTGCTGCCCTATTCCGCCAGCTCCCGCATCACCTTGATGAGGTCGGACTTGCCCTCGAAGCCGATGCCCGGCAGTTCCGGCATGGTGATGTGCCCGTCGATGACCTCGACGCCATCGGGAAAGCCGCCATAGGGCTGGAAGAGATCCGGATAGCTCTCGTTGCCGCCGAGGCCGAGGCCGGCGGCGATGTTGAGCGACATCTGGTGGCCGCCATGCGGAATGCAGCGGGCGGGCGACCAGCCGAACTGGCGCAGCACGTCGAGCGTGCGCAGATATTCGACAAGCCCGTAGGAGAGCGCGCAGTCGAATTGCAGGTAGTCGCGGTCGGCGCGCATGCCGCCATAGCGCAGCAGGTTGCGGGCATCCTGATGCGAGAACAGGTTCTCGCCGGTTGCCATCGGCGCGTCGTAGAATTCCGAGATCGCCGCCTGCAGCGCGTAATCCAGCGGATCGCCGATTTCCTCGTACCAGAAGAGCGGATAGTCGCGCAGCATCTTGGCATAGGCAATGCCCGTCTCCAGATCGAAGCGGCCGTTCGCATCGACGGCAAGCTGCGCCGCCGAACCGATCTCCGCCAGCACGGATTCGATGCGGCCGCGATCCTCCTCGATCGAGGCCCCGCCGATCTTCATCTTGACGACCGTATAACCGCGGTCGAGATAGCTGCGCATCTCCTTGCGCAGCGCGCTATTGTCCTTGCCGGGATAGTAGTAGCCGCCGGCCGCATAGACGAAGACTTTCGGGTCCGCCTCCCTGCCCTTCATCTCGGCCAGCAGCCGGAAGAGCGGCTTGCCCTCGATCTTGGCAACCGCGTCCCACACCGCCATGTCGATCGTGCCGACGGCGACCGAGCGTTCGCCGTGCCCGCCGGGCTTTTCGTTTTTCATCATCGCCGCCCAGATCCTGTGCGGGTCGAGATTGGTGCCGGCATCGTTGACAAGGCTTTCCGGCGCCGCTTCCAGAATGCGGTCCCTGAAACGCTCGCGGATCAGCCCGCCCTGCCCGTAACGGCCGTTGGAATTGAAACCGTAGCCGACCACGCGCCGCCCGTCCCTGACGACATCGGTGACGACCGCCACCAGGCTCGCCGTCATCTTGCTGAAGTCGATATAGGCGTTGCGGATCGGCGAAGCGATCGGCTTCGTCACTTCGCGGATATCGATGATGCGCATTGCTGTCTCCCGCTGCATTCACATGGCAGGATTCTAGGCGAAACCCGCCCTTGCCGTCCAATGCCGATTCGGGTTCCTTCAGTGCCGGATCGGCACTGCCGTTTTCAGGCTTATGCCCGCAAACAACCTTGAAATCCGGGCCGCAATGCCGTTCAATCAATGCTCCCCAAGCATGACGAAGACGGGACAGACCATCGTGGATACCGCCTGGCTCGCCGATATCAAGGCCCTCGCCGAAACGCTGAATTTTTCCAGGGCCGCGCAAAAGCGTCACATCACCCAGCCGGCCTTCGGGCGCCGCATCAAGTCGCTGGAAGACTGGTGCGGCTTGGAACTCGTCGACCGCTCGACGCACAGGCTGAAGCTGACGCCGGCGGGCGAGGCCATGCTGGAGGCGGCAAACGATATCACCGCGCGGCTGGAGCGCGTCGGCCGCGATCTCGCGCAGATGCGAACGGCAGGCTCGACCGTCACCTTCGCCGCCACCCACGCGCTCTCCTTCATCTTCTTCCCCGGCTGGATTCAGGCGCTCGGCCATGAGGCGTCGACGATGCCGATCCGCCTGCTCTCGGACAATATGAACGAGTGCGAGCGCATCATGACGGAAGGCCGCGCCCAGTTCCTGCTCTGCCACGACCACCGCGACAGCAGCATCCGTCTCGACAGGAACGGCTTCGAGCAGGTGGCGCTTGCGAGCGACCGCCTGATCCCCGTCAGCGGCAGGGACAGGCACGGCCAGCCCCTCCACACGCTCTCGCAGGCCGCCGGCCGCCCCGTCCCCCATCTCGCCTTCGAGGAAACGTCCGGCATGGGCCGCATCCTGTCGTCGGCCCTCTCCGCCCGCAGGGGCGAACTGCACCTTGCGACCGCCTTCACCTCGCATCTGGCAGTGGCGCTGAAAGCGCTTGCCGTGGAGGGAAAGGGCATCGCCTGGATACCGGAAAGCCTGGCGGCCGACGAGATGGGGCCGGCCGGAAGGCTGGCCGCGGCGGGATCGGCCGATTGGGCCGTCGAGGTCGGAATCGTGCTCGTCCGCCCGCGGGCGCGCATGAGCGCCATTGCCGAAAGCTTCTGGAGCCTGGTTCGAAGCCGTCATTGCGCCGGCGGCAAAGCGCCCTATCCTCCCGCTGCGTGAATCGGAGCGGAGGAATACGGATGACCGACGAAATGTTGCAGGACGTGGCGGCGCGATGGAACGGCAATGCCGACCAATGGACGCATGACGTGCGGCAGGGCTACGACACCTATCGCGAGATCTTCACCTTTCCCGCTTTCGTCGATTTCCTGCCCCCGCTTGCCGGGCTCGACGTAATCGATTTCGGCTGCGGCGAAGGAACCAATACCCGCCGTTTCGCGCAAATGGGCGCGCGCATGACCGGCATCGACCTTTCCGAGCGCATGATCGGCCATGCGCGGGCCGCCGAAGAAGCCCATCCTCTCGGCATAGCCTACAAGGTCGCCTCCTACAGCACCGATACCGGCTTTCCCGACGCGTCTTTCGATGCCGTCGTCTCCACCATGGCGCTGATGGACGGCCCGGATTTCGGCGCCGCCATGCGGGAAGCCTATCGCCTCGTGCGTCCCGGCGGTTTCCTCGCTTTCAGCGTGCTGCACCCCTGCTTCATCACGCCGGGCCTCGCCTGGCAGAAGAACGAGGCCGGCCTTGCGACCGCCCTTTGCGTCTCGCGCTATTTCGACCGCACGAGCTTCACCGAGGAATGGCGTTTCGGCAGCCGGCCGGCCGACGAAGAGATCAGGCCCTTCGCCGTCCCCCGTTTTCCGCGCACCTTGAGCGATTACCTGAACGCCATAATCGCCGCCGGATTCCGCATCAGCCGGATCGGCGAACCGCAGCCGGACGCCGAAGCCGGCAAGACCCCTCGTTTCGCCCGCTGGCGCGACCTTGCCGCATTCCTCCTGCTCGTCATGGCCGAGCGTCCGTAACGCATGTCGCGCAAAAGTGTGCAGCGGTTTTGCGGCAACGACATGCGCCAGACAAAACCCTCTCGCGCAAAACTGCGCAACGGCTCGCTCACGCGATAGCAGCACCGGCCCGGTTCAGCTTCCGCTAGAAAATATTGCAGGCTTGTGACCGCGGTCACTATCGAAAACAGCTACTGCTTGTATTTTGCCCTCGCTGGATGCTGCACCTACCAGCAGGAGAAGGGTCGCCGGGCCCCACTTGGTGGCCCTTCTCAATTTTGCCGCCGGCAAACGCGGCAAGACATCCCGATCACCGGAACATTTCGCTGTGGCCGCCGAGCCTGCCGCCCTTTCGCACGCCGCTCGTCAAATCCGCGCCCGGATCGGCCGGCCCGTGGCTGAACCACGAGACGAAGACGAGCAGCATCGCGGCCGTAAACAGCGGCGGACCAAGATAGACGAGCAGGAGGGAATTCAGCGATCTCACAGTGGCGGTGTTTTCGGGTTTTGACGATGGTGGAGCGGTTTCGGTCCAGGTCGCCGCACCTGAACCGGCTTGTTGCGGTCGGGCGTCATTGCGGGTCGCTGCGAACCTCCTGCGGAATCGAGGAAATGTCGAACGGCCGGGAGGCATGCAGGCTCTGATAGATTTCCCGGGCGCTGATATAGGCGCCGCCCCACATCAGCAGGCTGAGCTGAAATGCGATGAACAGGGAATAAATCCTCATGGTTTCCCTTCGGCTTCGATACGCAAGGAACTCGAAAGTAACCTTTCACATACATCCTGAATTCAATTTCAGGATTCCACCTTTATCGCAAACATGTCGGGTTTACTATTACAGCCGTCACAGCATAAAAGATGATATAATAGCCCGAACGGGTGAAATTTCGGGCTGTAAAAGGAATTATACTTGAGGCCCGCCCCGCGAAAGGCGCCGCCTTTCCGTTGCCGCGCAGGCGCCCGCCTTGCGGGTTTTCCGGTCAGAACCAGAGGTCGCGCACGCACCGCCCCCTGGAGGGCAGGTCGTCAAACGTCTCCAGCCCGTCGAAATGGTCGATCGGCAGGTCGCAGACCTCGTCCGGCGGCGCCAGCCGCACATTGACCGCCATGCGCCGGCGCCCGTTCCTGTCGAGCCTCAGCCCCCGCCAGCTCACGACGCAGGCGCAGGTCGGGCAGAACAGGATTTCCAGCGACGAGGTCTCCCGGCCGCTGCGCGTATAGGAAGCGGTTTCCCCGCGCATGGAGATGCGCTCGCCCTCGTAATCATAGGCCCAGAGCGTCCCGTAGCGCCGGCAGAGCGTGCAGTTGCACGCGGTGATCGAGCCCGGATCGCCCTCCAGCGTCCAGCCCGCCCTGCCGCAATGACATGTGCCGATCAGCATCCGCGCACCGCCTCTCCCCGCCTTTCGCCGCAATCCATCCTGCCCCATTCGCCCGCCGCCTGCAAACCACGATCGGCAAATCCCCTCCCGTTCCGCCCTTGCCGCGGCAAGCCGGACGAGCGCCCTTGACTCCCGCCAAAATGAGAACATAATAGGAACATTCGTGGCGCTGCGGCCGCCATCCCGACAATCTGGAACTGAAATGCTCTGCAAGGAGAATGAGAACATGCGTCCGCAATTGGCCCCCAGGACCGAGACCGACCTGACTGCAAACGAAGACCTGAGCTGGGAGGTCGAGGCAGTACTTTCCTGGCACGACGAGGATGCCAGGGCCGCCATCGCCACGCTGCTGCAGGACTGCCGGCACCTGCGCGGCCAGCTTGCGCTGGCCGAGGGCGCGATCAGCCGGGGCATGGTGCGCGGCTGGCGGCCGTCCTTCGACCGTCCCGCCCCTGACCGCCGATGAAACACCGTCGCAGCATCGATCTCGTCGACGGCTGCGATGCCGTCGAGATCGACAGGGAAACGCTCACCACCCTGCCGCAATGGTATGTCATCCATGCCCGCTGTCCGGCCTGCCAGCGCCAGACGCCGATCGACCGGCACACGCTCGCCTACCGTTTCGGCAGGCACCTGTCGCTGGCGCGCATCGGCTCGCGCCTGAAATGCAGCGGCTGCGGCAACCGCAACGGAAACCAGCTTCTGCTCGGCAGGCTGCCGCGCGATTGACGGCAGCGCCTACGTCAGGAACCGGCTGAGATAGGCATAGCTGCGCGCCGCGAATTCGAAGGGCAGCCGCGGATTGTCGTGCTCGACGACGAAGAGCCGCGCCCCGCTTGCCACCGCCGCCCGCCAGAGCGACGGCCAGAGCAGCACGCCGGAGCCGACATTGGCCCAGCCGTCCTCGTCCGGGTCCCTGTCCCTGTCGTCGGGCGCCTGGTCCTTCACATGCACCGAGGTGAGCACGCCGGCATAACGCCTGATCCATTCGGCGGCATCGGGCTGGGCGCGCGCCAGCCAGGCAATATCGGCCTGCCAGGCAAGCGGGCTGCCCCTGGCCGCCTCGAACATCAGCTCGAAGCCGTAACGCCCGCCGATGGTGCGCTCGAAGCCCGCCGTCTTGTTGTGATAGCCGAGCGCGATGCCCTCGCCCTGCATCTCCTGCGCCAGCGCGCCGAGCTCATGGCCGAGCCTCTGCCAGGCGCCCTTCGTTTCCTTCGCCACCAGCGGCGCCGGATGCGGAACGAAGAGCTGGCCGATGCCGCATTGCCGGCAGGCATCGACGAAACGTTTCCGCTCGCTGCGCAAAGCCTGCAGCCCGACATGGGCCGATGGCGCCGAAAGCCCGTTGCGGGCAAGCCCGGCCTGCAGGCTGTCGGCATCGCGCAAGTGCCCTTCGAGCGGCTCGACCGCGCCAAAACCGGCGCAGGCCGCCTTTTCGAGCTGCGTGGCAAGATCGCCAAGCCCGCGCATCGAAAACAGCTGCAGCGAAAGCACCGGCTTCGTCATCGCCCGTCCCCAGACCATTGTCGCCCTCGCCAGCAAGGCATCCCGACTGTTCCCTCGCATCGAATCCACACGGGCAGTTTCGCCCGTGCCGGCGCAGATTGCGAGGGCAAAACGCCCGATATCGGCCGATATCGACAAGGCTGCCTTATTTTTTCAACGCGTAGTTGATCCTTCGCATCGTTTCGGCGATGCGGATCGCATAGGTCGGCAATCGCTTCCACCAGACGAATTTGCTCGCCTTGTAGACGGATCGCGTGCCGATATTCGAGCCGCCCTCCCTGACCGCGGTCACGTTGGCGCGTGTCGTATAGATGCGCGCCCCGGATGCCCAGCCGCGCTCGAGTTCGATATCCCAGGGAAAGCGCATGACCACGATCGTCTTCAGAAGCCGCTGGGCGCCCGCCCGCGTCACCGCGTAGCAGCCGGCCGAGCCTTGCGGCCCATGCGTCGCCCGGCCGATCTCGTCGCCGAGCGCCGAGACGGCGACGGGCCGGAAGCCGACGGTGCGGTGATTGAAGAGCTTGATCACGTCGGCCTCGGGCACCGCCGCCAGCGCCGCCTCGGCGCGCGAAACGAGATCGGCCGACAGGATGATATCGTCCTCGACGACGATACAGGCCGCCTCGCCCGTTTCCAGAAAGGTCGAAAGCACTTTCAGGTGGCTGCGGTAGCAGCCATATTCGCCCGGCAGCACGAAGCGGCCGTTATTGCGCTCGAAGGCGCGCTCGTCGCAGCCCACGCGCTGGTCGGCGGCAATCTCCCGCCCGTCGATGCCGGCAATGCGAACGAGCTCGAACCGCAGGGCGCGGGCCTGGCCGGAGAGCGCGTTCCACCGGTCCGTGGACCGGTCGAGATTGATTACGAAGATACGGGTCGTCATCGCCCGACCGTGCTTCTGCCGCTCAAAGCCGCCATGCTGCCCTCCCCCGAAGCCGAAACGCCCGCCTAGCATTTCCCCCGCCGGCTTTGCAACCTGCCGTCCGTCCCTGCTTGCCCGGGCAAGAAGTGCAGCCGTCCCGGCATGTCTTGATGACGCCTGGCCAGGATTGGGCTATCCGGATAGAGACGAAGATCAACTTCGAAAGGCGCGTAGGCCATGGGCATTGTGGCTGCATTGATTGCAACATTGCTGGACCCGATCAACTGGGTTCTGGCTCTTTTTGTTTTCTTGCTCGTGCGATCACGCGAGAACAAAGCCCTGTTTGCAGCTCTTGGAATTTTGCTGT
This sequence comes from Hyphomicrobiales bacterium, assembly GCA_900471515.1. Classification (GTDB taxonomy): domain Bacteria; phylum Pseudomonadota; class Alphaproteobacteria; order Rhizobiales; family Rhizobiaceae; genus Rhizobium. The sequence continues at coordinate 121,137 of UCFC01000045.1, forward strand.
CCACAACAGCAGCGATGCTGATAGGCTCAGGCATGGTTGAATATTCGATACACAAGTACGACGAGATCGATGATTCATTCAGCCCATACGACAAGGCTCATATTGATCAAATAATGCATCTCGATCTGGAAGAATTCACAGACATTTTCAATGAAAGAGCATTTGAAGCACAAAAACTGTATCTGGAAACCCGCGAGAGAGATTGCCGCCTATTGTGGAATGCATTCCTGGATCGGAATGATAGCGTAGATACGGTGTATCGGGCTTGCACTGTCGGCAACGCTGCTGTCACCGCCGCCTCCCAACTCATGTTGGTCGGGGTTGCGATGGTGGTGGCAGGCAGTATCGCACGCCGACGAATCCAGGTGTAACGGCTCCTTGCCTGTCCTGTCGAAGAATTGTCGAGCACCGACTGGATTTCGAAACGTGAGCCGCCGCCCTCTTCCGTCCTGGACCTACTTCCGCCTTCCGACAAAAACCGATGTCGTCATGTTCCGGATAACGGTGCCGCCAAAAACGCTTCGTGCCAGATCCTCCAGCGCATCCAGCAACTTTTCGCGCTTTTCCGCCTCCAGCGCCACGACATTCGAATAGGTCGCATAGAGCCGCCGCACGGCGGGCGGATCGAGCGTCAGCGTCCACTCCAACATTGCCGGCGGCTCGCAGTCGAATGACGCCTCCGCAAGATCCCTGAGCCGGGCCTCGCGGTCGAGCCCGTAAGGCGTCTGTGCCGTCCCTCCGCCGGACGGGCTTGGGCGATGCCCGGCAAAAAGATGTGCGCTCGCATCATGGAAGGGATCGGGCCTGCCATTGTCGCCAAAGACGTTCCAGATCAGAGCCACCGCGCCGCCGTCGCACAGCAGCGCATGAACCTGCCGCAGCGCCGGCACGGCATCGAGCCAGTGAAACGCCGTCGCGCTGACGACGAGATCGAAGGATTGCCGCACCTCCTCCAGCTCTTCGAAGGGCAGCTCGACCACCGAAAGTCCGGGGCGGGAAAGCCGCGCCCGCAGGAAGCCCGCAAGCCGCCTGTCCGGCTCGACGGCAACAAGCCGCCGCGGCCCATGCTCCAGAAGATGCTCGGTGGCAAGCCCGGTTCCCGCCCCGATCTCAAGGATCGAGATGCCCGGACGCAATCCCGCCCGCTGCCGCAGCACGTCCCATGCCGGCGACGGATAGGGCGGCCGGGCCAGGTGATAGTTTTCCGGGCTGAGCCCGAAGGCCTCCCGGCCGAACGAACGGGCAAGGGTCTCACCGGTCATGACGGTCTCCGCGCTGGTCGCCCCAGACCTACGCCCGATTGCCGCCTGCAACAAGCAGGCCGCAGGAGCGCGCCCACCGGCCCCGCCCCCGAAATATTTCGCCGCCCGAACGCCTTCCCGCCATCGGCGGCTTGTGCCCGCAAGGCCCGCCGGCGCATCGATGGACGGATCGGGGAGATGGAGGGCTGGCCGATGACGCCGGGGATCGTTCTGCTGCTGTTTGTATCGGGCCTGGCCGGCGGCGTCATCAATGCGCTCGCCGGCGGCGCGACGCTGCTCACCTTCCCCGCCATGCTTGCCGCCGGCCTGCCGCCCGTCACCGCCAATGCCTCGAACGCGGTGGCGATCGTGCCCGGCCACCTGCTCGCCGTGCTTGCCGACCGCGGCAAGCTGCTGCCGCTCGATGCGAAGCTCTGGCTCTCCATCCTCGTCTGTCTCGCAGGCGGCGCCGTCGGCGCGCTGCTGCTGCTTGCCCTGCCCGAGCGGCTCTTCGTGCTGCCGGTTCCGGCCCTGATCGGCGTCGCCACCCTGCTCTTCCTCTTCTCGCCGCGCATTGCCGCCTGGGCGGAGGCCAGGCGCGGCGGTGCCGAACCCTCGCGCGGCCTCGGCCTCTCCATTCTCGGCCTCTCCTCGATCTACGGCGGCTTCTTCGGCGCCGGCCTCGGCGTCATCCTGACGGCGGTGCTTTCGATTGCCGATCCCGACGATATCAGGCGCGTCAAGGCGCTGAAAAACCTGCTCGCCACCGCCGTCAGCATGGCCGCCATCCTCATCTTCATCGCCGAAGGCGCGGTGCGCTGGCCGGAAACGCTGGTCATGCTCACAGGCGCACTCGCCGGCGGCTATCTCGGCGGCTACCTCGTGCGCGTCCTGCCGGCCGTGATCTTGCGCTGGTTCGTCATCCTCACCGGCGCGCTCATGACGGTCGTCTATGCCGTCAAATACTGGGGCTGAGCCCGCCC
>UCFC01000014.1 GCA_900471515.1 Hyphomicrobiales bacterium
AAGGCACGACAAAGCGCCTGACGTCACCGGCCTGCGGAGCGGGCGCGACAGGGCGGACGACAGGCGCTTTGTCGTGCCTTTCTCCGAACTTGGCCTTACGGGCGAATATGACCGCAGGTCATGGTCGGTCTATCTGACGACGGAACAGGCGGCGGCCAAGGCGCGGTTCACGTTTACCTATCAGAACGCCGTGGTCGTCGCTCCCGAGGCGTCGCAACTGACGGTGTTCATCAACAATCGCGCCATCGGCGAGCAGCAGATCGGTTCGCCCGACAGCCCCTCGGCGGTCAGTTTCGACGTTCCTCCGGGCCTGCTGCAGCCCGGCGCCAACCTCATCACCTTCGAAGCCAGCCAGCGCCACCGCACGGATTGCAGCATCGACTCCACCTATGAGCTCTGGTCGAACATCGATCCGGCCGGCACCTATCTGAGCTTTGCCGGCGGCGATGCCGGCCGGCTTTCCGGCACGGATGCGATCCGCGCCGTCGGCGTCGATGGTTCGGGCAGGACGGAATTCGAGCTTGTCGTGCCGGCAATGGAACAACCCGGAACCACCAGGCCGCTGCTCCGCCTGGCACAGGGCCTGTCGCTCCTCAGCGGCATGCCGAACCAGGTTTTTGCCTTCAGCACCGGCACGCTGCCATCAGGCGGCCCCGGCAGGATGGCGGTGCTCGTCGGTACGGCGGCCGAGCTGCGGCCGATTTTCCCCGGTCTTCCCCAGGGGGCAGAAAGTGCCCCGCTCGCGGCCTTCGCCACCGACCCGCGCAGCGGTTCGCCCGTCCTGCTGATCAGCGGTCCATCCTGGCCGGCGGTTTCGGCAGCGATCGATACCATCGTTTCTCCGACCGACCGTGCCCCCGAAATACGCCGCGACGTGCTGACCACGCAGCGCTGGTCGGCGCCCGACGCGCCGCTTCTTTTTGGCGATACGCGCATTGCGCTTTCGCAGCTCGGCATACGCACCGTCGATTTCTCCGGTCGCCGCTTCCGCACCGGCTTCAATATCGCGGTACCGGCCGATTTTTATGCCAATGCCTATGGCGAGGCGCAGATCCTGCTCGATGCCGCCTATTCCAGCAAGGTGCTTCCCGGCAGCCGTATCGACGTCTATGTGAACGGCAATATCGCCTCCACCGTGCCGATCGCCACGACCAGCGGCGGCATTTTCCGCCAGTTGCCGATCCGCGTGACCATGCGGCATTTCAAGCCCGGCCTGAATTCGATCGCCATCGAGGCCGTGCTGACGACGCAGGAGGATGCGGCCTGCGCTCCAGGCGCGACGGCGTCGCAGACGCCGCGTTTTGCGCTTTTCGACACGTCCGAATTTCACATGCCGGATTTCGCCCGCGTCGGCCAGCGCCCGAACCTCGCGGCCATGGCCGGAACCGCCTATCCCTATGGCCGCAATCCCGAGCCGACGCCGCTCTTCGTCGATCGCACCGATGCCGACACGCTTTCGGCCGCCGCGACCCTGCTTGGACAGCTCGCCATCATGGCCGGCCACCCGATCGCCATCGAAACCGTCGCCTCGCCGGGCGTGATCGGGGACCGCAACGCCATTTTCATCGGCTCGATTTCGCAGATGCCGGCAACCGCGCTCGCCCAGGTCAATGTCGCAACGGCAAGCCAGGCGTCCTGGCGACCGGCGAGCGAGCCGCAGCCGACGGAGATCGATAATCGACAGGCGCTGGAGGAATGGCGCTCGCGCATTGCGGGCGGCGCGCTGCAGGGCCGCATAGCGGCGTTCCGCGAATGGCTGCGCCGCAACTTCGACATTACCGGCAACTCGCTGCAGTTCATCCCGAATGCCGAACAGGTATTCACGCCGTCGAATGCGGCGACCCTGATGATCGCTCAGGGCAAGAGCCCGGATGGCGGCGGCGCCTGGACCGTCGTGACGTCCCCCTCGGCCAAGGACCTGCGCGAGGGGCTGAATGCGCTGACCGCCCAGATGAACTGGCCGCAGATATCGGGCCATATCACCACCTATTCCAGCCGCACCGGCAAGATCGAAAGCGTGCCGGTCACGCGCTTCGATTTCGTGCCCACCGCGGGCCTGTCGATCGCCAACTATCGCCTGATCGCGGCAAACTGGCTGTCGACGAATATTCTTTCCTATTCCTTCCTTCTGGTCGTGCTGTCGCTGCTGATCGGCCTCGTCACATCCAGAATGCTTTCAAGGCTCGGCAGGTCGAAATGAAAGGCTGGATCGCAACATTGCTGGCGGGCACGGCGATGCTGGCGCTTGCCGGCCATCCGGCACCTGCCCAGCAGCCGCGCATCAGCGGCGAGGCATGGGCGGCCTACAAGGCGAAGTTCCTCGATCCGGGCGGCCGCATCGTCGATAACGGCAACGGCAATATCAGCCACAGCGAAGGCCAGGGCTATGGCCTGCTGCTCGCCTATCTGGCCGGCGATGCCGCCGGTTTCGAGCAGATCTGGTATTTCACGAAAACCGAACTGCTGCTGCGCGATGACGGCCTTGCCGTCTGGAAATGGGACCCGTCCGCCAACCCGCATGTGACCGACACGAACAATGCGTCGGACGGCGACATATTGATTGCCTACGCGCTGGCACTGGCAGGCTCTGCCTGGAACCGTAGCGACTATATCACCGCAGCCACGCGCATGGCGCAATCGACGCTTGAGGAAAGCGTGGTCGATTTTACCGGCCGCACCCTGCTGTTGCCCGGCGCAAAAGGTTTCTCCGCCGCCGACCGCGACGATGGCCCCGTCGTCAACCCGTCCTATTGGGTCTACGAAGCGCTGCCCGTCATGGCCGCGCTCGCCCCTTCCGATCGCTGGCGGAAACTCGCCGACGACGGCCTTGCGCTGCTCAAGGCCATGCAGTTCGGCCCGCGCAAGCTGCCTGCCGAATGGGTAAGCCTGAAGCGCCAGCCGCGGCCGGCCGAAGGGTTCGAGGCCGTGTTCGGCTACAATGCGATCCGCATCCCGCTCTATCTGCTGCGGGGCGGCTTGACCGACGCGCCGCTGCTGACGCGCCTCAAGGAGGGCATGAGCGTGGCCGGCATGACCGCCACGATAGACCTGAATACCGGACAGCCGAAGGCCGAGCTTTCCGACCCCGGTTATGAAATTGTTAACCACGTTGTGGCCTGTGTATTGGACGGAACTAAAATTCCTGCCGAAGCGCTGCAATTTGCGCCTGCCTATTATTACCCATCAACGCTTCAGCTTCTGGGGCTGGCCTATGTCGGGGAGAAGCATCCGGAGTGTCTGTGAAATCTTCTCTCGTGGCGGTTACGGCAGCAGTCCTGGTGGCGACGCTCATCGCCGGGCTGAAGGACCGTGAAGCGCTGCAGGAGCGCTTCGGCTTCGCCGGCAAGCCCCCCGAACTAATGATGATGGGCCGGATCAAGGGACCGGACGCGGCCTCCGGTCCGCCGGTCGACGTTCAGGCCGTGGCGGAACGGATCGAGGCCGTCACACAGGGCAGTTCCGCCGATCAGGAGCAGGGTCCCGCACAGACGCTTCTTGCCCAGACAGGTCGGGCCGGGCAGCCCGCTCCGGTTCCGGCCGTCCCGCCGGCCACGGCGCCCGCCGCCCCGGCCGGTCCGCCGCCGGCAGGCGAGCCGCCGGCCGTCGACGAAAGCGCCCTTCGCTATTTCGCAAGCCGCGGCGATACGGTTCGCCTGCAGGCGGAAATCTCCCGCCTTCAGGCGCTCTATCCGAACTGGGTGCCGCCGGCCGATCCGCTCGCCATTCCGCAGAACGGCGACCGGCAGCTCGAAAACATGTGGCGCCTTTATTCGGAGGGCCGTTACGCCGAGCTGCGCAAGGCGATCGCCGACCGTCAGACCGGCGAGAGCGGCTGGCAACCGCCGGCCGACCTGCTCGACCGCCTCGACGTCGCCGAATCCCGTGTACGGCTGATCAATGCCTCCGATCTCAAGCAATATGCGACGGTCATCGATATCGCGGCCGCAACGCCGAGCCTGCTGACCTGCGCGGAGGTGGATGTGCTCTGGCGCGTCGCCGAAGCCTTCGTGGAGACGAACCGGCAGCAGCGCGGCCAGGATGCCTATAGCTACATCCTGAAGAACTGTACCGAGCCGGCCGAACGTGTGGCGACGATCCAGAAGGCCGCCGCGCTTCTGCCCTACGGCCCGATGCAGGCGCTGCTTTCGCTCGAAAGACCGGCCGACGCCAATGGTATGCGCGAGTTCGACAGTTTGCGCGACGATCTTGCCCGCCGCTTTGTTGCCGATGGCAACGACGATGCCCAGCTGGAGGTCGCTCCCGACTATGTTTCTCGCGTCGAGACGCTTGCCGAAGAAAAGGGCCTGCCCTCCGATGCTCTGCTGCTCGGCTGGTATCAGCTTCGCCGCAACAATGTGGCGGATGCCGAAAAATGGTTCCGCATGGCCCACGACAGGCAGGATTCCGCCGTGGCTTCGCAGGGCCTGGCGCTGGCGCTGATTGCCCGAAAGTCGCCGCAGGAAGCCGAGGACGTCATGTACAGATGGCGCAACGATTCCAAGGATGCGACCGCCACCTATCTTGCCGCGACTGCCAACCTGATGGCCCTGCAGCCGCCGGCCGATCTCGGCGAGGACGTGCTCGGCCGCATCGCCGCGACGGTCATCGAGCAGAAATACGTGCCGACAGCCCAGCAGTTCGGCTGGTATGCCCGCTCCCTGAACCAGTTCCAGACGGCCGCCCGCTGGTTCGAGACGGGACTGCGCTGGAAACCGGATGACGAACCCTCGGCCTATGGCCTTGCCGTCACCCGCCAGCAGCTGAACGACCGTGCCGGGGTTGCCGAGATCCAGCGTCTCTGGGCCGGCCGCTCGGCCCGCATTGCGGCGCTGAGCGAGACCGCGGCCGCCGCCCGCGCCGGCGCGCCATTGCCGGCTCCGGGCTCCGCAGCCGAGCCGCCCGAGGAAGTCCAATCCCGGACGCAGCAGCTGCAGCCGCGTCCCCTCGCGCCGCCGCAGCCTGTCGTGCGGGCAAGACCGGTAGAGGCCATGCAGACCGTTGCGGTCGGACGCGGTCCGCGCCAGTTTCGCGGCTGTACCACGACAACGGATTCCGCCCGCCTGCGGCCCGGCGAGGCGCTGGCGCGCGGCTGGTGCCTGATGGATATCAACCGGCCGATGGAAGCGGTTGCGGCATTCGAGGCCGCGCTTGCAAGTCCCGTGCGTCGGGAACGCGAGGACGCCGCCTACGGCCAGAGCCTTGCCTATCTGCGCGCCGGCCTTTCCAACAGCGCTGCGGTCGCCGCCACCAAGGCGCCGCAGAACCGCGACCGCGCCTCCGAACTGCAGGTGGCAATCCTTGCCGATCGTGCGCTTGCCGCTTTCGAGGGCCGCCGTTACCGCGAGACGCTCATCTATCTCGACCAGCGCGCCCAGTTGCAGCAGGAGCGTGTCGACCTCATGGTGCTGCGCGGCTACAGCTACATGAACCTGAAAATGTATGGCGACGCCACGCGCGTTTTCGAGGCTGCGGCCGCCACCGGCAATCGCGACGCCACGCGCGGCCTGGCGGACGTGAGGAGCATCACCCATCCCGAGGTCAACGACTGACGCCTGCCGCGATCGTTGAGGTCCGTCCGCCATGCTCCAGGTTGACGCCGCTCGCGGGCTCGGTTAGTCGCGAAGGGCCTGACGGCTTTCCGCTTCGCAAGGAACCTTCCTTTGTCCGCTTCCCATCGCGTTCTCGACAAGACCTACGATGCCTTCCTCTTCGATATGGACGGCACGGTGCTGAACTCCATCGCCGTTGTCGAGCGCGTCTGGAGCGAGTGGGCGCTTCGCCACGGTTTCGAACCCGACGTCCTGCTCAAGACCATCCACGGCGTTCGCGCCTCCGACGCCATCCGCCAGCTCGGTCTTCCCGGTGTCGATCCGGTCGCCGAGGCCAAGCTTCTCCTGAAGGAGGAGATGGAGGATTTCGACGGCATCGTCGAGATACCGGGCTCCGTCCGTTTCCTGAATGCGCTCCCGGCCGACCGCTGGGGCATCGTCACCTCCGCGCCGATCGAACTCGCCCGCCGCCGCATGGCGGCCGCCGGCATTCCCATGCCCAGGATGATCGTCAGCGGCGAGGAAGTGTCGGCAGGCAAGCCGAGCCCGGAATGTTACCTGCTCGGCGCGCGCCGCCTCGGCGTCGATCCCGCCCGCTGCCTGGTCTTCGAGGATGCGGTTGCCGGCATTCTCGCCGGCGAGGCTGCCGGTGCCGACGTCACCGTCATCACGCAAACCCACGCGACGCCCTTCGCGACGCCGCATTTTTCGATTTCCAACTATGCCGCCTGGGGGCCGCGTGTGACGCCGGACGGCAAGCTGTTTCTGTCCGCCATGTGATTGCCGGCAGATCGGCCTCGGAACGTGTAACCCATGCCGATCATGACGACATGCTGGTCCAAGTCGCCGTCGAACTTGAGCAGGTCGGCGCTGACGTCGTCGTTACGGCGATATTCCAGCCGGCCGAAATGTTGTTGGCAAGGTATAGCTGATGCCGGCAAGGCTCAGAGCCTGGTGCGGTTGCCCTTGTTGTCGATCATCTGCAGCACCTTGCCATCCGTCTTGATCGAGATGCAGTCGGTCTGCTTGTTGGGGAAGAGAACGCAGATCTGGCCGTCCGAAATCTTGTAGCCGTTCTTGTTGCCCGGCCGGTATTCATAACCGTTCGAGGCCTTCCGCAAGTCGCGGGCGCCCTTCAGAAGCTGCCGGATTTCGTTTTCCCTGGCATTCCGGAACTGGACGTTTTCTGCCAATGCGATATGCGAGGAGGCCAGCGTCACGATCACGCCGATGAGAAGTGAGCGGCTTGGCAGCATGTGATAAACTCCGGCAATAGTCCGCGTGAAATTGATGAGAGTGAAATGATCAGGGTGGTTCTTGCCTTAGCTTTAGCAATGCTTGCCGGTAATGCAATGGCTGTCGATCCGACAAATCCGCGCGTCGACCGGCAGAACTACCAGGATTGCCGCCGCTTTCCCGAGCGCTGCGCCGGCGACGACCGCAACCGCAGCCGCCGCGACTATTACCGCGACAACACCCGCCAGGGCTCCGGCCAGTACATCTACCGCGGCCAGCGCCGCATATGGACGGATGAATCGCGCTGAGGACGCACCGCGCCCCCACTCTCGCGAGATGCGGAAAGACTGAGATTTCAAGGGATTAAATGGTCGGGGCGACTGGACTTGAACCAGCGACCCCTTGACCCCCAGTCAAGTGCGCTACCGGGCTGCGCTACGCCCCGACCTGCCGAAACGGCTTGTTTCCTTTATGTAATCGCTATTCGGAGCGCAAGCGGAAAATGGGGCAGGGGAGAATAAAAATGGAACGCCGCGCAGCCTCGGCGCCGCATGCCGGCCAGCGAAACGGAGAAAATGACGCCGGCCGGGCCGCCGGCATCGTCTCCTGTCCCGCTGGAGGGTGCCGCGGTTTTTACGCCGGACAGAACTGCCAGACGTCGTTCTGCACGCTCGGGCTCACATTGGTATTGCCGCAGACCATCAGGATTCGCCCTTCAAAGCTGAAGAGGGTCGGGGCATGGCGAGCCGGATAGGATTCAGTCACCGTGACCCGCTCCCAATTCTCGCCGTCGGGAGAACGCCACGTGTCGTTCAGGTTGACGGCGTTGAAATTGTCCCAACCGCCCGTCAGGTAAAGCAGGTCCCCGTGGACGACGAGGCCGGGCCACATGCGCCTGCGCCACGGCGGTGTCTCGTGCTTCTTCCAGGACGTCGGGTCTTCCGGATTGTCCGTGGACCAGACGTCGTTGACGGTCGTCCATTGAGGATAGGCGTCGGGATTTTCCGGCGGGCTGTTGGCGCCGTCTTTGGCCCCCGCGACGATATAGAGGCGGTCTTTGAACTTGATGCGGACCTGCCCCCAGCGCGCCGGCACAGGATGCGGGGTTACGGCAAATTGACCTGTCGGCGGATCGAAGCTTGCGACGTCGTCCTTGGTGATGATGTGAAGCTTGCCGTTCAGCTCGAACATGGCGGATTCAGGCTCGAACGGCGGATTGTTCGTCGTGGCGACGGGCTCGTAGTGGGAGCCGTCCCGCGTTCGGGTCATCTGGCCGTCGTAGACGTAGATGTAGCCCTGAAACGGCCGAACGGCGGCATAGCCCTTGTATGGCGTCGCGTCGTTCACGTGGTCCCACACGATGCCGTCGTCGGATGCCACGAGGTCCCGCACCGCCACGCTCCCGACCGCATAACCGTTGCTGATCCAGAGGCGACCGTTGAAGCGGAAGCCGGCGCCGCTGTCGCGTGCGGCAAGGCCGCCGTCTTCTGTCAATCTGACCCAACGATAGCTCGTCGCTCGGTCGATCAGTCCTGCCTTCGCCCCGCCGACCATCGGCAGAGATGCCAATCCGGCGAGAAATACTCTGCGTTTCATGCCTTCTTCCATATGCACTATTATCGCTATTAAGTTCACTCTCCCGATATCGACAGATAAGAAGCGCATCGTAAAAAGATATTCAACGCCGAAATGCTATTTTCGCGGCAGTTCACCCAGCTAAATCGCGACTTTGCGGAACTTCGCGCGCACGACCATTCCGCCTCTCAAAGCAGGCCGCTGCCGCCAGCTTTGGCGCGTCGCCCGAATAATGTAGAGTATCGGTTGCAGTTTTTGATCAGATAAATTGCCGGTAAACTATTTCCTTAATATTTCCTGTACATAGAGACCGGACGCAAAGGGGATTTATTTAACATTGCGTTAAAATCCACCTGTGATTGAAGATGATATGTGTGATGGTCCCATTTTTGGATTATTTGAAATTGAAATTTATTCGCAATTTTGTTTCCGAACGTGTAAGGAGGAGAGACCGCAGAAAAGCATAGTTTCGGACCTTATGACGATCGACAACAGCAGCCAGGATTGCCGGCAGGCCCTTGCCGCCGCGTTTAAGACCCTCTCCGACGAAGCCGTGGAAGCAGGCTGGCCGGAAGGGGAGGTTGCCCTTGCGCTTGCCGAACTTGCCGAGGCACATGTGGCGGAAATCGGTGCCAAGGTGATCGTTGAAGGCTTCAATCAGCTGCAGCTTTACGCTGCCGCTGGCCGGCGGAAAATCTGAGCATCTGGCAATCCTTGCAGCGGCAGCCCGGCTGTCCGGGCAGCAGTCGTGAAAGACGCCTGTGCGGCCCGCGGGCTTCTCAACCCGTCCATCGCATCGAGGCAGCGCTGCAGGGCTATCCGGTATTCACTGCCACGCCTGGCCGGCCAGCGCTTGAGATATTCGACGGACTCCCAGGCCGTTGAAACGATGAAGCTGCTGCCTGGAGATTTTACCCTCACGGGCGAGGGGAATCGTTTTTCGCCCACGGCTCTCTCATACCATATGAATTCCAAACGGCCCCCGTAACGCGCGAGACAAGAAATTGTTCCCGACGATTTTGATTTGCGCAGTTGCTAAAATTGGGGGCCACGCGCATAATATGCGTAAGGCTGGCTGGGAGGGCGTCGGCTGCGCAGAACGATGCGTCATGCCCTCTGAGGGAAATGCAGCACGATGTTGAAATCGTCAGTTCATCCCCAGGATTTACCGCTCTTTTCGGAAGATATCGATTTGCTGTCGCAGGTCCTGAACCGGGTTTGCGACGACAGCGGCATCGCTCCGCGCACGCCGGAGGCCGACAGGATCGGCGCGGCCCTCATCCAGCTTTACAGGCAAGGCGTGAAGGACAGCGGCAAGCTGACCATTCTCGCCAAGACCTATCTCTGAAGCTCAGTTCTGCTCGATCGAGATACCGTTCTTGCCGATGCTCATCTCGATGCCGTCAGGTTTGTTTTCCTCGTGGAAAATATAGGCACCGAGGCCGACGACCACGACGACCAGTGCGCCGATGACAAGATAAAGGCCGCTGTTGCGATTCAAGGCGGATGACCCCCAACACGTTGACAGGACAGCCGAAACGCCTGAGATGGCGCTTGGTTCCGTCAGTCGTCGTTGGCCGCGTTGAGGTTTTCGGGCCGGATGCCGTCATCGCTGAGGCTGCGGGCGCGCAGGCGTATGCCGGGGCCGCCCTCATCCTGGTTGCCGCTGGCGATGAAGATGACGCCGTGGGCCTCCAGCGTGTTGCGCACCTCGACCATGGCACGCGTCTCGCCCGCCCATTCGCCGTTTTCCAGCGCCTGGACCGTTTCGACCGAAAGCCCCGCATGGGACGCGAGGTCCTCGATGCTCATGCCGATCATGGCGCGCGCGCCGCGTATCTGTGCCCCTGTAATCATGCCGGGAATTTAGCGCTTCCGCCGAACTTCTCAAGTGTTCGCGAGCGGTTCAGGCGCCTGTGGCGAACTTCCAGCGCCGCACATCCCCAGACGATGCCGAACAGCAGGTAGACGTGCCGCCAATGGTCGATATCGATGACGTTGCCGATCGCCGCATGGCCGAGAACGGAGATCCACGCCACCATGAGAAACGGCTGCCACGGCCGGTGGAGCAGCATGTTGCGGAAACCGAGGGTGAGCGTCCAGCACAGCATGCCGACATAGCTGACGAAACCGAGCCAGCCGTAGGTGGTCAGCGACTTCAGCCAGATATTGTGTTCGTCCTCCGGAAACATCGTGCCGAAGACCAGCGGCCCTATGCCGAGCGGCCGTTCCATCATCATCTGAAAGCCGATGCGATGGCGGTCGAAACGGCCGAGATGCTCGCCGTCATATTGCTGCACGAGCTGGGCGCGGGCGGAGAAGAGCTCGCTGACCTTGGGCACCTGCAGCGCCACCAGCAGCGAGGCGACCATCAGGATGATGGCGCCGAGCGACAGGATCAGCACCCTCAGCCGGAATGCGCCGCTGCGCTCCTTCAGAAGCATGATGAAGATCAGCACCATCACGGCAAAGGCAAAGAGCCCCCAGGCGGCACGCGAGAAGGAGAGAAAGATGCCGAGTGCGAGGATGAGCAGCGCCCCCGCCTTGATCGGCGACGTCTTCAGGCTTCCGGCAAGAATGCCGTGGACGAGATAGAGCGCCGGCGGCACCAGGAAGGGGCCGAAGACGTTCGGATCCTGGAAGGCGCCCTTGGCCCGGTCGTAGAGCGTGAAGACTTCCGAGCCCGGAAAGGCGTGGAAATAGCCGAGGATGCCGAGCAGGGAGGTGATGACAGCCGCAAAGCTCCAGGCGTTGAAGATCAGCGGCAGCCGCCTGTGGCTGTCCTCAATGATGGCGGCATAGAAGATCGATGTCAGCGCCAGGAAGGTGGAGACGGCGATATACATCGGGCCGGTCGCCAGGTCCCGCATCTGGGTGAGCGACAGCATGCCGCCGATGTTGAAGGTCAGCAGCAGCGCCAGCAGCGGCGCGGTGGTGCGGGATATCTTCAGGCCGAGGATGAACCAGAGGCCGATCAGCCCCGCCATCCAAAGTTCATAGGGCGCCGGCTCGTCGATGACGAAGCCGGAAAGAAAGACCCCGAAAGCCACCGCCGCCGAACCGATGAGGCGCAGCGTCAGCCGTTGCGGCTGCGCCACGCGCACATGGGAGGCGTCGACCGCGCTCAATAGGCGTTTTCCGTATTGAGCAGCCGGATCGGCGTCAGGAACAGGATCTTGAGGTCGAACCAGAGCGACCAGTTCTCGATGTAATAGAGGTCGTAGGCCGTGCGGAACTTGATCTTCTCGTCACTGTCCACTTCGCCGCGCCAGCCGTTGATCTGCGCCCAGCCGGTGACGCCGGGCTTGACCCGGTGGCGGGCAAAATAGCCGTCGACGATGTCGGCGAAAGCCCGCTCGCGCGCCTGGGCAAGCACTGCATGCGGGCGCGGGCCGACCAGCGAAAGCTCGCCCTTCAGCACGTTGAAGAGCTGCGGCAATTCGTCGATCGAGGTCTTGCGGATGAAGCGGCCGACGCGGGTGACGCGCGGATCGCCCTTGGTGACGGCGGCTTTGGCCGTCGGATCGCTCATGTTGGTGTACATGGAGCGGAACTTGAAGACGTTGATGACTTCGTTGTTGAAGCCGTGGCGCTTCTGCATGAAGAAGACAGGCCCTTCCGACGTCGCCTTCACGGCAATCGCCGTCGCTACCATGATCGGCCAGAGCAGGCAAAGCGCGACGATGGTGAAGAAAATGTCGAAGGCGCGCTTGGCGACGGAATCCCAGTCGCGGATCGGTTTCTTGAAGATGTCGAGCATCGGCACCGCGCCGACATGCGAATAGGCGCGCGGGCGGAAGCGCAGGCGGTTGGCATGGGCGGCAAGGCGGATATCGACCGGCAGCACCCAGAGTTTCTTCAGAAGCTCGAAGATGCGCGCTTCGGCGGACAGCGGCAGCGCGATGATCAGCATGTCGATGCGCGTCATCCGCACGAATTCCACGAGTTCGCTCACCGTGCCGAGCTTCGGATAGCCGGCGACCATGATCGGCGAGCGCTTCTCGCCGCGGTCGTCGAAGATGCCGCAGATGCGGATGTCGTTATCCGCCTGCTGCTCCAGCATGCGGATCAGTTCCTTGGCCGGCTCGCCGCCGCCGACGATGACGGCGCGGCGCTCCATGATGCCGTTGCGCGCCCAGTTGCGCACGCCCTGCGCCACGAGGAAGCGCTCGATCAGCAGGAAGAGCGCACCCGCGACGAACCAGATGCCGTAGGATTCCGCAGCCCCAGCGCCGAGGCCGTAAAACAGCGAAAAGCTGCCCGTCGTCAGCGCGAAGATGACGGCGAAGGCGCCGGCTGCGCGCGGCAGATAGCGCAGACGGGCTCTGAGCGCCGGGATGGAATAGGCGTCGGCAAGCTGAAGTGCGACGACGGTCAATGCGGCAACGACGGCCGCCATGACGGCCCGCGTGAGGATAGTGTCGCTGCCGTCGCCCGGCGCGAAATAGAAGGCGACAAGGCCGATGGCGAATTGCGTCAGGAATTCCAGCAGCCGCAACTGGCCGATGATGATGGCAGGCGAATGGGTCGCGGCACGGAACTGCTCGGCGATCTGGCGCGCATAGGGGTTGATGCCGGGCGTCTCGCCGGCTGCATGTGGGGCGGCGGCGCTGCGCGTCTGCGCATCGGAGACCTGCTTGCGCAGGGCTTCCACGTCGAACTGTCCGCTCTTTTCCAGCTTGTTCATGGGAATTCGTCGCTCGTTGATGTGAGCGGGATAACAGAAAGCCCCTAAGAAACATTTACGAGGCGGCCGGGATCGCCTGTGCCGCAACGGGATTGACGAGTTCGCCGTAGAGCTTGAGCACTTCGCGGGCCATGACCGGCGCGGAAAAGACGGATCTGACCGCGTCGGGAGAGGGCATGACCCTGTCGTGCCAGCCGGGCACCGTCAGCGCTTCCGCCATCACGCGCGCCAGATCGTCGGAATCTCCCGGTGTCACCAGTGCGGGACTATCCGCCCCGAGCACCTCCGGAATGCCGCCGACGCGCGAGGCGATGACGGTCTTGCCGGCGCCGAGCCCTTCCAGCACGATATAGGGCATGGCTTCGGCGCGGGAGGGAACGACGAGGTTCTGCGCCATGGAGAAGGCCTCCTTGACGCGCATGGCCGGCAGCATGCCGATGCGCTTGCCGAGGCCGCGCTCCACCATCATCTCGCGATAGCGGTCGCGGTCCGGCCCGTCGCCGATCATCAGCGCCGAAAGCGGCCGGCCGAGCAGGCGCTCGGTCTTGGCGAAGGCATCGATAAAGATGTCCGGGCCCTTGAGGTCGCGCAGCATGCCGACATAGATGAAATGCACCGCATCCGAGCGGGTCGGAACGTCGGAAAAATCCCGCGCGCCGATGCCGTTGTAGATCAGCCGGTTCGTCACCCGCGGACGACCCACCTTGGCGGCATAGGTCTGGCGCTCGTATTCGCAGATGAAGACCAGCGCGTCGGTAAAATATTCCTGCACCCGCTCCATGCGCAGCACGAACTGGCCGAGCAGCGAGGCGCGGGAATAGTGCAGGCTGCCGCCATGCGCGGTATAGAGGCGGGCTACGCGATACTTGTTGACCCGCAGGGCTGAGCCGGCAATGCGCGCGAGCACGCCGCCCTTGGCGCCGTGCCCATGCAGCACGTCCGGCCGCAAGCTCCTGATTTCCTTGAATGTATTCCAGAGCACCTTCACATCTGACGGGCTGATGGAGCGCCGGATCGGAATGCGCGTCAGGCCGAGCGAAAGGAAGGGGCGGATATCGTCGAAGAGGCGGTCCTCATATTCGCCGCCGGTCGAACTGTCGCAGATGATGCCGATTTCATGGCCCGCCCGGCTATGCTCCTCCACCAGGTCGCGGACATGGCGGAAAATTCCGCCGACCGGCGACCGGAAGCAGTGAAGAATACGGAGGGGCCTCTGTTCTGCCATCAGCTAGAAGAGCCGTTCACGGACATAGATCGTGTCGCCGGCGATGATCGGGCCGGAAATATTGACGCGGCCGGTCAGCACCTGTCCGTTGATCTTGCGCGTGACGTCGACCATGCTCTGGTTGGCGCGGCTGGTGAAGCCGCCGGCAACCGCGATGGCGTTCTGCACGGTCATGCCGGGCACATAGGCGTATTGGCCGGGCTGGCCGACTTCGCCCATGATGAAGACGGAGCGGTAGCGATCGACGTCGATCGTGACGTCGGGATCGCGAAGATATCCCTGCTGCAGCTTCTGCGCGATCTGGCCGGAAAGTTGCTGCAGGGTGCGGCCGCGGGCAGGGACCTGGCCGATGAGGGGGAACGCGATATAGCCGGCCTGATCCACCGTATAGGTATTGGTCAGCGTCGGCTGGTCGAAGACGGTGATGCGCAGGCGGTCGCCGCTGTCGAGCGAATAGGGCTGGATGGTCGCCTGGTTGAAGGCCTTGGGAGCGGGGCGATAGGTGGTGCAGCCGCCCAGAGCAGCCATCATGGCGGCGAGGCTCATGGCTATCAGGATCTTGGGCTGGACGAAGGGCATCCGCTTGCTCACAGGAAGATAATTCGGTCGAGCCGTTATCGATCTATTAGGGTTAATGCCCGGTAAAAGATCCGCCGATTTCCGCAATTCCTTTATCAGGAGCGCCTGATTTGCGGGGCAATTGCCATTAACCGTTGAGTTACCATGGTCGTTTACGCTTGCGGCAGTTCGTATTGGAGTATCGAGTATGTCCCGCGTAGCGAGTGATCAGGATGTGGACATCGACCTCGGCCAGCTTGTGCGCGCGGTCTGGTCCCGTCGTCTGAGAGTTTTGACGATCACCGCATTGGGTGCGGCTGTCGCTTTTGCCGGCGCCAAGATGGTTTCGCCGCAATATCGCAGCGAGACCCGCATCCTCATCGAGCCGCGCGCCCCGGCCTTTGCCAATACGCAGACGACCGATGCCGGCTCCGGGCCGCTGCTCGACGAGCTGAACATCGCCAGCCAGGTGCAGATCCTTCAATCGGCAGACCTCATCAAGCAGGTCATCAACAATCTGAAGCTCTACAATCTGCCGGAATTCGATGCGGCTGCGAACGGCTCCGCGCTCACCGATATCCTCGTGACGCTGCACCTGAAAAAGAACCCGCTGGAAAATCCGCCGGAAGAGCGCGTCATCGATGCCTTCACCGAGCGCCTGCAGGTCTATCAGGTGCCCGGTTCGCGCGTCATCGGCATCACCTTCACCTCAAGGGATCCGAAGCTCGCCGCCAGCATTCCGAATGCGATGGCACAGGTCTATCTGGCGATCCAGAGCGGCGCCAAGCTCGATTCCAACTCGGAAGCCACCCGCTGGCTCGAGCCGGAGATCGACAGCCTGCGCCAGAAGGTGAGCGAGGCCGAGAAGAAGGTTGCCGACTACCGCACCGCCCACGGCCTGCTGCAGACCAACGGGACCACGACCTTCACCGCACAGCAGCTCAACGATATTTCCGTCGAGCTGACCCGTGTGCGCACCGACAAGGCCAATGCCGAGGCGAGGGCGCAGGCCGTGCGCAACGCGCTGTCGTCCGGCGAAGCCTCCGATACGCTGCCGGATATCATGTCGTCGCAGTCCATCCAGCGGCTGAAGGCAACTGAATCCGGCCTGCAGTCGCAGATATCGGACCTGCAGACGAGCCTGCTCAACAACCATCCGCGGCTGAAGAGCCTGCGTGCCCAGCTTGCCGATATCCGCACGCAGATCCGCCAGGAAACGCAGAAAATCCTCGCCAGCATCGAGAACGAGACCAAAGTCGCCGATCTGCGCGCCAGGGAACTCGAGCAGCAGTCCGACAGGCTGCAGGCCAACAGCGCCAGGGCGGGCGAGGACGAAGTGGGGCTGAACGCCCTGGAGCGCGAGGCGAATGCCCAGCGCCAGCTTCTCGAAACCTATCTCGTTCGCTACCGTGAGGCCGCCTCCCGTGCCGACCGCAATTCCAGCCCGGCCGATGCGCGCATCGTCTCGAAGGCGATCGAGCAGGTCGATCCCTATTTCCCGAAGGTCGTGCCGATCGTCGTCGTCGCCGCAGTCGCAACGCTGATCATGAGCGCGATCGTCATCATGCTCTCCGAGCTTTTCAGCGGCCGCGCGCTGCGCCCGGTCGAGCCTCTCGAAGTCGAGGCCAGGAAGGAAGAGGAGCAGCCGGTCGAGGCGACACCCGTTCCTGCCGCAAAGCCTGCCAGGCCCAGCATGCTGGCGGCAGCCCTTGATGAGGATGAGGACGAAGGCGAGCCTGACGCCGGGCAAGCCGATGAAGTGCCCGCCGACGACAACGAATTTTCCGTTTCCTCCGTCGCGGCCTATCTCACCGATTGCCGCGCTCCGCTCGCCGTCGCCATATCCCCGACCGGTGACAATGGTTCGGCCGCAACCGTTTCCCTGGCCCGCGCCCTTGCCGATACCGGGCGCCGCGCGATCCTCATCGACATGACCGGCTCCGGCTATCCGAGCGAACTGATGGCTGAGAACCCCGAAGCATTGGGCGTCACCGATCTCCTCTGCGGCGAGGCTGCCTTCGGCGAGACGATCCACGGCGACCGCGCTTCGGATGCGCATATCATCCCGCAGGGTGTCAGCGATGTGCGCCGCGCCATGCGCGGCGTCGACAGGCTTTCGCTGCTGCTCGATGCGCTGACTTCGGCCTATGATATCGTCATCGTCGAATGTGGCGCCGCCGATGTCGCCAGCGTTTCGCGGCTGACGCGCAGCAAGGAAATCGAGATCGTCCTGTCGCTGCCGGAGATCGATGAGGCGGCCTTCGTCGGCCTGATGCAGGATTTCCAGGGTGCCGGCTACGAGCGCGTGGTCCTGATGTCGGGCGGCGAAGAGGCTGCCATGCGCAGCCCCGCGCGTCACGCCGCCTGATCTTAAAAGCCTGCGACTTGCATACCTGATCGCTGCGCGCTGCGGGCGACTGCCTAACCGACCCTGGCCCGGATCTTCTGGGCGAATTTATAGAGGCCGGGGCGGGCCTTGACGTAGGCCTTGCCGCGGGTGATCGCCCGGTGCGCCGCGCCGGCTATGATGCCGATACCGGAAATCGGCAGAACCACATCGTAATGGTCCGTTTCCACCGGTGCCCAGGAGCGCTTGTAGGTCTGGTCGCCGAGGCCGAAATCGAAGAGCGCGACACCCTTGTCGTGCAGGCTCGATATCATCTGCCAGAAGAGGAATTCGCCGGGGCTTGCATCGGCAGCCAGATCCTCGTCGATCGCGCCGAACTGGCAGATGACGTGATCGCCCTTGCGGGAAATTCCCGAGAGTGCGGCGATGCGCCCCTCATAGTCGCCTTTCAGGCGCAGGCCGCGCATCTGCAGGCCGAAATCGCCGCCGTTGCGCTTGTCGATCAGGCCGTGCAGGAAGGCCTTGGTCTGCGCATCCGCAAAGACGTCGGGCAGGCCGAGCGAGGCGAAGCGGGCGCTCTTCAGGCGGAAGAACATGTCGAGCAGTTCGTGCTGCTCCGCGGATGCTTCCGGCACGATATAGTCGAAGCCGCCAATCGCCTCCAGCCGCCGGCTCTGCGTGCGAAACTTCTTGCGCCGGCTCTTGGCGTTGAGCTGCTGCAGCGTCTTGTCGAACGTATCGAGGAGCGGAAGCTGGTAGGCGTGGTTCTGGTTCTGCACCATGGGCAGGCCGGCAAGCATGTTGCGGCGGCCGCGCCATTCCAGCGGGATATTCTGCAGGAGAAGCAGATCCGCCTTGCCGGCGAGCGTGGCACGAAGGCGGGCGGCAAGGTGATGGCTGTCCACAGCATCGCCGTCTGCGGCAAAATCGGGTGAGAACAGGCCGGTATTGATGTTGCTGTGCTCCGCACCGACGAATTTGGCGATCCGCAGGCCGCGCGAGGCGACGATTTCCACCGGCAGGATGAAGGCCGTGCGATTGCCGATGCTGCCGCGCAGGATGGCGAGCGGCCGGCCGAAGGCGGCCACCCAGGCCGCGCACCAGTCGTAGCCCTGGTGCAGCGAGGAAAGCCGGTCGCGCTCCAGCGCGCGCCATTCCGCTTCCAGGGGCTCCATCCGGTCGAAAAGCTCTATATCGAGTTCTGCCATGGCAAGTTTCACGCTGAGCTGCCGCAGCCGGGAAATTCCGGCTTCGGCTTGCGCTACGGCGTCGAAATTCTGAACTGCTACATCGAGCCTCTGCGTCTGCACGGGTCCTTCTCCGGTCGAGAGATTGCTGCAGGGGAAGGTAAGGCGGCCAGACGTATATTTGGTTTAACTGCACAGCCGGCGCGCGGATTTCCGCGCATCAGGGTTATTCCGCCGTTAATTGGCCGCTACTGCTGTTTCGGACCGGCCATCCACTTGATGATGACCATGGCCGGCAGCACCCAGAGCAGGCCGGTCAGCAGAAAATAGAGCAAGTGGCCCCACCAGGGCGCGTTGCCGAGCGTGGCGACCGCGATCGTATTTGCCAGAACCGCATAGAAGAGCACGAGCAGGATGATCAGGATCGTGCCGATGAATTTGCGAAGGCGGACGGGCATCGTGTAACTTCCGAGCGGGTGGAACTGAACCGGCGCGACGGCATGCCGCAAAGGATCGGGGCTTGTTTTGCATCAGCCGGTGGGGCAAATCAACTGCCGGATAAAAGGAGAGATCATGGCCGTCGCGAACCTGAGCCCGGAGCAGGCGATCCGCACCGAAATGCGCAGGCAGGACAACAACCGCCGCGCCGTACGCATCTGGCTCGGCTTCGTCCTTCTGGCACTCTTCTGTCTCGTGCTCGTGGGCGGGGCGACGCGGCTGACCAATTCAGGCCTTTCCATCACCGAATGGAAGCCGATCCACGGCGTCATCCCGCCGCTGAACGCCGCCGAATGGGAAGAGGAGTTCAAGCTCTACCAGCGCATTCCCGAATTCCAGCAGCTGAACAGCGACATGACGGTCGACCAGTTCAAGGGCATCTTCTGGTGGGAATGGGCGCACCGGCTGATCGCGCGCGGCATCGGCGTCGTCTTCGCATTGCCGCTGATCTTTTTCTGGGCGACCGGCCGGATCGAGAAGCGCCTGCGCTGGCCGCTGGCCGGCATCCTGGCGCTTGGCGGCCTGCAGGGCTTCATCGGCTGGTGGATGGTTTCGTCCGGCCTTTCGGTGCGCACCGACGTCAGCCAGTATCGCCTTGCCACCCATCTCGTCATGGCCTGCCTGATCTTTGCCGCCTGCATGTGGATCATGCGCGGGCTTTCGCCGCACTCCGACGATCCGGCCCCGACGAGAACGTCGCACCGCTGGGCGGCGGCGATCGCCGCCTTCTCGCTTTTCCAGATCTATCTCGGCGCGCTGGTCGCCGGCCTTGATGCCGGCTTTACCTACAATACCTGGCCGCTGATGGACGGCGCCGTCGTGCCCGGCGACCTCTTCATCCAGCAGCCTTTCTGGATCAACCTTTTCGAGAACCCGAAGACCGTGCAGTTCGTCCATCGCCTTGGCGCCTACACGCTCTTTGCGATCGCGCTCGTCAATATGGTGATCGCCTTGCGCGCCGCATCCTGGACCACCCATGCACGCCGCGCCGTGGTGCTCTTCGCGCTCGTCACCATCCAGGCCGCGATCGGCATCACCACGCTGCTGCTCGAGGTCCCGCTGCACTGGGGCCTGCTGCATCAGGCGGGGGCGCTTGTGGTCTTCGGTTTTGCCGTCGCCAACTGGCGCGGCTATTACGGCGAATATCCCCGCGCGACTGCCATCGCCGAGCGCGATTGAGCGGGCATATCTGCCTCCTTCCGGCCGTGGCTCGCGGAAGAGTGAATGGGATCAATGCGATGCTCCTCGCATGGCTTTGCCCTGACATGCTAGGTTAGCGGTCGGCGCATGGGCGATCCTACGAAGGGGGTGTTCAGATGAACAGATTTCGCACATTCGTGATGGCGGGCGCGCTGCTCACGCTTTCCGCAATCGCCTCGGGCTGCACGACATCGAACGAGCGATACGACTATGGCGAGGATACGTCCCTGAACCCGGCCTGCGCGGGCGGTTTCCGTCCCAGCAACAATCGCCCCTGCTCTTATTGAGCCGCAGCCTGCCAGGTCCCGGCCAGCGCAGAGGCTGCCAGCAGCAGCCCGGTCTCACCATGTCGAGATCGAACAGTTCGCAATAGAAACCGCGTGCCTCTTCGATGGACGCGGGTGCGATATTCGCAATGATGCGCAGCACAGTCATGGCGCTCCTCCTCCAAAACGGCGGTTGGTGAGCGGAACGGCACGGCCTGTCTGCCGAACCGTTCCGCATATCGCAATCGTGGGCTTCAGATGCTCGCCTGCAGCCCGTAGAGACTGGCATAAATACCGCCGCTTTCCATCAGCCTGTCATGGCTGCCTTCTTCGACGATGCCCTCGCCGGTGAGCACCAGAATACGGTCGGCATGGCGGATCGTCGAAAGCCGGTGGGCGATCACCAGTGTCGTGCGCCCCTTGGCAAGCGTCAGGAAGGCCTGCTGCACGGCGCGCTCGCTTTCATTATCGAGCGCGCTCGTCGCCTCGTCGAAGATGAGAATGGCAGGATTCTTGAGGAAAGCGCGAGCGATCGTCAGCCGCTGGCGCTGCCCGCCAGACAGTTTTACGCCGCGCTGGCCGATATCGGTCTGGTAGCCCTGCGGCAATGCCATGATGAAATCATGCGCATGGGCGGCGCGGGCTGCGGCTTCCACCTCCTCGTCCGTCGCGTCCGGGCGCCCGTAGCGCAGATTGTCCGCGACGGTGCCGGCGAAAAGGTAGACATCCTGCTGCACCACGCCGAGATGGCGGCGCAGCGAGGCAAGCGTCACGTCGCGGATATCGGTGCCGTCGATTTCGATCGAGCCGCCGGTAACATCGTAGAAGCGGGGAAGCAGCGCGCAGAGCGTGCTCTTGCCCACGCCCGAGGGGCCGACGAGCGCCACGAATTCGCCGGGGCGGATCGTGAGCGAAAGCTTGCTCAGCACCTCCGCCCCGTCGTCATAGCGGAAATCGACGTTGGAGAGCCGGATTTCTCCTTTCGGGCTGGGCAACGTCCGTGCCTCGGGGCGGTCCACCACGTCGGGATCGATCTCCAGGATCTCCATCGCCCGCACGAAGCCGGTGTAACCCTCCTGCCAGAGCCGGGCGAGATTGGCCATGCGCTTGACCGGATCGACGAGAACCCCGACGCAGAGCAGGAAGGTCAGGAGATCGGCAAGCGTGAGCTCGGCCGCAAGGATGCGCAATCCGCCGAGGATGACGACCAGAAGCGTGATGATCTGGGCGAAGGTCTCGGCCCCGGCGGAAAACCAGGCTTCGCTGCGGTAGCCGTCGGCCCGGCTTTGCAGGAAGCGCCTGTTGAGGGCGGCAAAGCGCTTCCGTTCCAGGTCCTCGTTGGCGAAGGACTGGACGACGCGGATGCCGGCCAGCGCATCCTCGACCCTTTCGTTGACGGCGGCGATCTCCCGTTTGCTCGCCTCGAGGGCGTGGTTCATGCGCCTGTTGAAGTGCAGCGCATAGGCCACAGCAAAAGGCGTCAGGAGGAGGATCAGCAAGGCAAGCTGCGGATCGATGAAGAACAGCACCGTCATCGCGCCGCTATATTTGAGGACGGCAATCAGCAGGTCTTCCGGCCCGTGATGGAAGAGTTCGCCCAGCCAGAAGGAATCGCCGACGATGCGGCTCATCAATTGGCCGGTGCGGTGCCGGTCGTAGAAGCCGAAGGAGAGTTTCTGGCAGTGATCGAACAGTTCCTGGCGGATGTTCGCCTCGATATGCGCGCCCATCATGTGGCCGCGATAATCGACGAAGAAGATCGCCGATGTCTCGACCGCCACGACAGCCAGCATGATGCCGCCCGTGCCGAGGATCTGCCAGTAGGCCGAAGCCGTATCGGCAAGCACGATGAGACGGCTCATGACGATGTTGGCGCAGAGCGGCAAGGCGACTGCGGCGGCAGCGACGACGATGGCGCAGGCGATATCCGCCATCAGCAGCAGAAGATGCGGCCGGAAGTAGGATGCGAATTTGCGCAGGCGCAGCTGGCGCCTGTTGTGAATTTGCGATGCGGTTGAGAGGCTGCGGTTAAGACGCCGCGGGTTTTTCCTCGCGCGTGAAAGCAAACTGGACATGAAGACGGATATCCTGAGTGTTGATCTTGTTTTTCTGGTTTCTCAGGATCGTTTTCATGGGTGCCTCCCGTTGGCGCGAACAGTCAGTGCAGTGGCTGCCGAGTCGTTATGCGAGCAGATGCCGACAGGCGGCAGCGCCTGCGCGATGCCGCTTTTACCGCAAAACGCAGACGAAAGCGACCTCCTTGTCGCGCGACGGCCATTCATCGATGAAACAGCCGACATTCCCCCCGTCGTGTTCGGCTGGCGCGCACGAAATGTTTGCGGCGCCCTTGCCGGGAAAGCTTCACGGGTCCGGCCCGCTGATTTCCTCCTGCAGGCGCTCGAAGGCTGTCGGAAACAGCGTGGCGGGCGGGCTGTAGGGGTTGGAAAAGGCGTAGATGAAGAAGAGGATGATGCCGGTAAAGACGCCGAAGATCGACAGCAGCAGCAGGTTGCGGCCGTCTGGCGCGTAGGGGTAGTAGCCGATGGCGGTGAAGATGACCCCGGAAACGGCCGCAAACCAGAAGATCAGGCTGATGGAGTCGGTGCCGCTGTTTTCCCGCCGGTCGCGGGATTCCGAGATCGCGTGGATTTCCTCCAGCATGTGGCTGCGCAGGCTCTGCTGCTTGGCATTGGCGGGGGCCAGTTCGAGGATCCTCAGATAGGCGATGTTCCACTGGTCCCAGGCCGGCGACGAGAGCTTGCCGCTATGCCCGAGTTCCCTCCATTCCTGCTCGATGACGATGCGGACATAGTCCTTCAACGCTTTCTGGATCGGCGCCTGCGCCTCCGGGCCGTAACGCTCTGCATCGTAGAAGACATCGCCGATCGCGTTGCTCTCCGTAGCGCTTTCCGAGCGCAACGCCTGGTATTCGATCATTTCCTGGGCAAAGACGAGCGCAAGGATAAGCGCATGCAGGCTGGCGATGCGGGTGATGACCGAACTCGCCAGTTCCCTGTCGCGCCCGCCGGGATCGCCGCCCATGAGCATATGCATGAAATAATAGGCCGCAAGCACCGTTGCGGTCGTGCCTCCAATGATGGCAATGCCGATCAGAACCGACGCCATTGAACTTCCCTTCGCGCGAGGGAGTGTAAGGCTTTCATAGCAGGCGGGCAATCGTATCGGGTGCTAGCGAACAGGCCGCCGAAGGCAGCCACGCCGATCGCCCGGCAACGGGGAACTGCCGGGCGTCACGCGCCCAGCATCAGGTCCATGTTCTGCACGGCGGCACCCGAGGCGCCCTTGCCGAGATTGTCGTAGACGGCGACCAGCAGCGCCTGCGCGATATCGTCATTGGCAAAGACGTGCAGGCGCATGCGGTTGGTGTTGTTGTAGATTTCCGGGTTGAGTTCGGGCGTGCGCTCCGGCGCCTCGAAGGGGGCGACCTCGACGAAACCCTTGACGCCGGCATAATAGTCGGCGATCGCAGCGTGCAGGTCGGCACCCTTCGGCACCTTGGGCAGATGCGACAGCTGCAGCGGCACGGTGACAACCATGCCCTGCGCGAAATTGCCGACGACCGGCTGGAAGAAGGGCACGCGCCCAAGCCTGGCGTAGCGCTGCAGTTCCGGCAGGTGCTTGTGCTTGAAGGTCAGGCCGTAGGGCATGTATTCGGGCGCATCCTCGCCCTTGGCGACATAATCCTCGATCATCGTGCGGCCGCCGCCGCTATAGCCGGTGACGCCGTTGACCGTGATCGGGAAATCGGCCGGGATAAGGCCGGCCTCGATCAGCGGGCGCAGCGTGGCGATCGGTCCCTGCGGCCAGCAACCGGGATTGGCGACGCGCTTGGCCGAGGCGATGACGCCGGCCTGCTCCCGGCTCATTTCCGGAAAGCCGTAGGCCCAGCCTTCGGAAACGCGGTGCGCCGTCGAGGCGTCGATCACCTTGGTACGGTCGTTTTCGATCAGGCTGACGCTTTCCTTGGCGGCATCGTCAGGCAGGCACAGGATGGCGATATCGGCCTCGTTGAGCAGTGCCGCACGCACCGCCCTGTCCTTGCGGCTCTCGGTCGGGATCGACAGCAGCTCGATATCGCGGCGCTCCGCCAGACGCTCGCGGATCTGCAGACCCGTCGTTCCAGCTTCGCCATCGATGAAGATCTTTGCTGCCATGATTATCCTGCGCTTTCAGTGGGTTCGGATCGTTTCCGGAATCAGTTTGCCATGAAGTTGAATCAAGTTGATAACGGCATTCATCCTGCCGTCGCACGCCGTTCGGCATGGAGGCCCAGCATATACATCGCGACCGTCGCCCCCGCAATGGCGGTGATGTCGGCATGGTCGTAGGGCGGCGAGACTTCGACGACGTCGGCGCCGCGTATGTCGAGTTGTTTCAGCCGCTGCAGCACGGAGAGGATCTTGGCGCTGGACGGGCCGCCGGCAACCGGCGTGCCGGTGCCGGGCGCAAAGGCCGGGTCGAGGCAATCGATATCGAAACTCAGGTAGACCGGCGAGCCCTTCGTATGCGCGATGATCGCGGAGGCGATGTCCGTCGCGCTCATGTCCTCCAGCTGGTGGCCGTAGAGAAGGTGGATGCCGAAATCCTCCGGCGCATGGGTGCGGATGCCGATCTGGATCGAGCGGTCGGGATCGATGAGGCCGGCGCGCGCGGCGCGGGCCACGAACGAGCCGTGGTCGATGCGGCGCTCGTCGTCGAACCATGTGTCCTGATGGGCATCGAACTGCACGAGCGCCAGCGGGCCGTGACGTTCGACATGCGCCTTCAGCAGCGGCCAGGTAATATAGTGGTCGCCGCCAAGCGTGAGCAGGAAGGCGCCGCTGTCGAGAATGGCGCTCGCCTGCCGCGCGATCGCATCGGGCGTGTCCTGATGGTTGCCGTAGTCGAGCAGGCAGTCGCCGTAGTCGATGACGGCCATTTCGGCGAAGAGATCGCGCTGGAACGGATATTGCGGATCGTTGTCGAAGATCGCCGACGCCCGGCGGATCGCCTGCGGCCCGAAACGCGTGCCCGGCCGGTTGGAGGTCGCCGCATCGAAGGGGATGCCCCAGACGACGGCGTCCGCGCCGGCCAGATCCTTGGTGAAGCGGCGGCGCATGAAGGACAGCGCGCCGGCAAAGGTCGGGTCGGAGGCGGCCGATGTCAGGCTCTGCGCGGTGAAGGCATGGTCGATCGTCCTATTGGCCAACTGAGCTTCCTTCCTCTGCCGTGAACTCATAGGCGCGTTCTACGCGCGCAATGCGAACCTTATATTGCTTGTACCAGCGTTCGCGGCCAAGCCGCTGGGCGGCCAGGTGGCTGACGACCTGCTTCCACGCCCTGAGGCTTTCCTCGTCGGCCCAGTAGGAATTGGTGATGCCGAAGCCGTCGGCATCGCGCGCGCTTTCGGCCCCGAGACAGCCCGGCTGCTGCAGCGCGAGCTCCGCCATCCGGTCTGCCATCGCGCCGTAACCGTTGTCGCCCGCGGTGCGGACCGAGGAGAAGGTCACGACGTAATAGGGTGGTTCGGGCGTTGTGGCAAAGGGTGAGGGCTTGATGGTGGAAGACATGTTCGGGTTCCTCGTCTCTGCCCGAAGGGGTAGGCGAGCTTCCGCCGGATTTCAAGCAATCCCATTTCAGGGCAGGGCGGCGGATCGTCTCCGCCGCCCCTTGGCGTCAGCCGCAAGCGCCGATCCGGCGCAAGGCAAGCAGGGTGAGGGTAGCCGTCACCGCGCAATAGCCGGCAAGCGGCCATGCCGTATCGCCGTCCAACAGCAGCACGAAGAGCGTGCCGATGCAGCCGACGATCAGGCTTTCGACGCAGAAATAGAGCGCGACCGCCGTTCCCGCCGTCTGGCCGAAGGCGGCCAGCGCGCCGTTTGCCGTGACGGCGGTCGTCAGCACGATGCCGACGGCAATCACCCACATCGGCAGGACGAAGCTGGCGAAGGACGGGGTGAACAGCACTTCGCCGATGCCGAGCAGCAATGCGCCCGCAAGAAGCAGGCCCATGCCGCGGGCAAGGCTGCCGGCCGTGCCCCATCGCGCAACGAGGCGGCCGGCAAGGCGCGCGGATAGGATCATCACCGCGGCTGCCGTGGCAAAGGAAAGGCTGAAGGCGAGACCCGAAAAGCCGGCATGGTCGATGAGAATGCGGGGCGCGGTGGAGAAGAACACGAAGAAGGCCCCCATCGCCGCGCTGAATCCCATCGTGTAGGTCCGGAAATGCGCATCCGCCAGGATCGCGCCGATACGGATCGGCGCGCCGGCCGATGCCGCCGGTCTTGTCTCCGGCCAGCCTTGGAGCGCGTTGAGCATGGCCGCAAGCATCAGCCCGCCGAGCATCAGGAAGATGGCGCGCCAACCGAAGTGATCGGCAATCACTGCGCCGGCGACCGGCCCGAGCGCCGGCACGAAGGAGAGGATCGCGCCGAGCAGGCTGTAGATGACAGCGCCTTCCGGCCGCACGGCATAGACATCGCGCACCGTCGCAAAGGTCGCCACCAGCGCCGCCGATGCGCCGGCCGCCTGAAGCAGGCGCAGAAGGACGAACAGTGCGGCCGACGACGTGGCTGCAAGCAGCAGCGAAGAGGCCGCAAACAGCAGCGCGCCGCCAAGCAGTACGGGCCGCCGGCCGATCCGGTCCGACAGCGGGCCGAAAAGCATCTGTCCGGCGCCGAGGAGCAGCATGTAGAGGCTCAGCGTCAGTTGAACGACCGCCGCCGATGTGCCGAGTGCCTCGGGCATGGTCGGAACGACGGGCAGGTAGATGTCCATGGCAAGCGAGGCCAGGATATCGAAGGGTGCCAGAAGCAGCAGCGCTGCCGGCAGGGAGCAGGTCCAGCTCCTGTTTTGAAAAGACATGGGTATTCATCCGCTCGAATGAGTTCATCCGGCGGCGATCTGCCTTCTCATCGCAGTCTGGATTGATCGGACAGATGCCGCAACAACGTCAAAAAGTTGCTGCGGCCTGTCTGTCTGCGGACGGGGTGGCTCCCATGTCAGGTCCTGTCTTGTCCGGTTCGAAACCTGATGCTGCTCTAGCAGCCGGGAAGGGGCGCGGCAACAGGTTCCTGCCGCGCGTTGACTTCGCAAGGCGCTTCCGGGAAGCTGCGCCGACCGAACCACGAGGGAGCCATTGGCAATGTTCGACCACATCTCGATCGGGGTCAAAAGCCTCGATAGATCGCGCCGCTTTTACGATGCGGCACTGGCGCCGCTCGGCTACGAACGGCTGTCGAATTTCGACGGAACGATAGGATACGGCGCCGACAGGCCCGCCTTCTGGGTGAGCGAGGTGGAGCGCCCGGTGCCGGCCGACCGCGGCTCGGGCCTGCATTTCTGCTTCGTCGCCACAAGCGAGCAGGCCGTCAACGCCTTCCATGCGGCAGCCCTTGCCCATGGCGGCGAGGACAATGGCCCACCCGGCATCCGCCCGGATTACGGGCAATTCTACTATGCCGCCTTCATCGTCGATCCGGACGGCTACCGGCTCGAAGCCTTCTTCAACAAGCCGGAATAAACGAAAAGGCCGGGCGAGAACCCGGCCTTTCCATGAAAGCATGTCGAAAAGTGATTAGCGCTTCGAGAACTGGAACGAACGGCGGGCCTTGGCCTTGCCGTACTTCTTACGTTCGACGACGCGGCTGTCGCGGGTCAGGAAGCCGCCCTTCTTCAGGACCGAGCGCAGGCCCGGTTCGAAGTAGGTGAGGGCCTTGGACAGGCCGTGGCGAACGGCACCGGCCTGGCCGGAAAGACCGCCGCCGGCAACGGTTGCAACGATGTCGAACTGGCCGTCACGGGCAGCAGCGACGATCGGCTGACGCAGGATCATCTGCAGAACCGGACGGGCGAAGTAAGCCGTGAAGTCCTTGCCGTTGACGATGATCTTGCCGGAGCCGGCCTTGACCCAAACGCGGGCGACGGCATCCTTGCGCTTGCCGGTCGCGTAGGAGCGGCCAAGCGAGTCGACCTTGCGGACGTGAGCCGGAGCAGCAACAGCGGCTTCCGACGACGTGCCGAGATCCTTCAGGGAGGAAAGGTCAGCCATTATCAGGCGCTCCTTACGTTCTTCTTGTTCAGCGTTGCGACGTCGAGGACGGTCGGCTGCTGTGCTTCGTGGGGATGGTTCGGGCCGGCGTAGACACGCAGGTTCTTCATCTGGCGACGGCCGAGCGGGCCGCGCGGAACCATGCGCTCAACAGCCTTTTCGAGGACGCGCTCCGGGAAGCGGCCTTCGATGATCTGGCGAGCGGTGCGCTCCTTGATGCCGCCGGCATAGCCGGTGTGCCAGTAGTAAACCTTGTCGGAATACTTCTTGCCGGTGAAAACGACCTTTTCAGCGTTGATGACGATAACGTTGTCGCCGTCGTCAACGTGAGGCGTGAAAGTTGCCTTGTGCTTGCCGCGCAGACGCATAGCGATGATGGAAGCGAGACGGCCAACGACGAGCCCTTCGGCGTCGATGACGACCCACTTCTTCTCCACCTCTGCAGGCTTCTGGGAGAAGGTTGCCATATCTGTCACTCTCTCTTGGATCCCCATGCCCGAAGGCGAAGGGGCGTTTCTTGTTGCTTGGATTTGGCCGCCCGCAGGACGGACCAAAAAGAAAGCAGCCCCGGGAGGCTGCATTTCCGGCGCGGCTTATAGCGGCAATCGACCGGCCGGTCAATATGAGCGCTTTTGGTGATTGGAAAAATAACAAAGTAAAAACAATATGTTATACATGTGGTATCCATGTACCATATTTTAGCGCACCTGAAAGACGAGAAGTTTTGCGCTTCGCGGCCGTGCCCTTGCCGTATTCGGCTCGAAATCGCCCCACCCTTGTGGCACAAGGGCGGATATTGACAGCGCAGGGGAACATGCCATGGCCGAGATCGTATCCTTCCGCAAGGACAACAGCAATTCGGGCGAGGGCGCCCTCGTGCTCCGCCAGCTTTCCGGCGGCGTCCTGCGCCTGACGCTCAACAATCCGCCGGCCAACGCCCTGTCCATATCGGTCATGGAAACGCTGATGGGCGAGCTGCAGGGGGCGGCCGGCGACGAGGATGTCAGCGTCGTCATCATCGCATCGACCGGCAATGTCTTTTCCGCCGGCCACGACCTCAAGGAACTGACGGCCCACCGCGCCGACGAGGACGACGGCGTGGCCTTCTTCGAGGAGAGTTTTGCGCTCGCCGCCGACCTGATGCTGGAAATCAACCGCCTGCCGAAGCCGGTCATCGCCGAGATCGACGGGCTGGCGACCGCGGCCGGCTGCCAGCTTGTCGCGAGCTGCGATCTTGCGATCTGCACGGATACGTCCACGTTCTGCACGCCGGGTGTCAATATCGGGCTTTTCTGCGCGACGCCGGCCGTCGCCGTTTCGCGCGCCGCCCACCGCAAGCAGGCGATGGAAATGCTCCTGACGGGCGAGACGATCGACGCCTCGACTGCGAAGGATTTCGGTCTGGTCAACCGGATCGTGCCGAAACAGTACCTTACGCAGGTGGTCGGCAAATACGCCTCCGTCATCGCTTCGAAGTCGCCGCAGGCGCTGCGGATCGGCAAGGAAGCCTTTTACAGGCAGCTCGAAATGCCCGTCGCCGAAGCCTACGACTATGCCGCAGGCGTGATGGTCGACGGCATGCTGACCGGCGACGCGCAGGAAGGCATCGGCGCTTTTCTCGAAAAGCGCACCCCCGAGTGGAAGGGCGAGTGATCAGGCAAGTTTCAGGATCAGCCCGCCGAGCGCGATGATGACGCCGGCGAGGTAGCGCCAGACGCTTGCCTTTTCCTTCAGCACCGTGACCGAGATCACGAGCGCAAACAGGATGGCGGTCTCCCGCAGCGCCGCCACCGTCGCCACCGGGGCCTTTGTCATCGCCCAGAGCGCCAGCCCGTAGGAGGCGATCGAGCCCGCCCCGCCGATCAGCCCGCGCCCCCAGTTCAGCCGGACATGGGTGGCGACAGCCACCGGGCCGCGCTGCGAAAACGCCCAGGCAAAGAGCAGCACCGGCGGCAGGAGCGACATCCACAGCGTATAGGAAACCGCGTTGCCGGAAAGACGGGCGCCGATGCCGTCCACATAAGTATAGGTGGCGATGACGCAGGCATTGGCGAGCGCCAGCACGATCGCGTGGCGGCTGCCGTGGCGGGCTTCGAAGGCGAGCGTGAGGATGCCGAACGAGATGGTCATCGTTCCGGCAAGCGCCCCGCCCGTCAGATGTTCCCCCAGGATGAAGCCGCTGGTGGCGACGACGATGAGGGGTGCCGCACCTCGCATCAGCGGATAGACCAGGCCGATATCGCCGGCCCTGTAGGCGGCGGCGACCAGCTGGAAATAGGCGAACTGCAGGATGGCGGAGGCGCCGATGAAGGGCCATGCCTCCGGCTGCGGCAGGGGAAGAAACGGAAGGAAAGGCAGCGAGGCGACCGCGCCGCCCGCCGAGATCAGCGCCGCGTCAAGCGACTTGTTCGTGCCGGCCTTGATGATGGCGTTCCAAGTCGCGTGCAGAAGAGCACCGAAAAGGACGAGAAGGATAACGTCGAGGGGCAAGGCGGCGGTCCGGGAGCAGTGCAGCAAAGAGGGAGAAACGTCGCAGCTTCCCGTTTAAATCAGCATCATTGCGGCAACCTTTGTTTGCATGATTTGCTCGCCAAGGTGTAGTCCGCACGGTGCGAATTTCAATAACATGGATTGCCGAAGCGAACAATTGCCCACTGTCATAGCAATTTGCGCGTGCGCTCGAAATACGTTCAATTCCGATCGCCGCACACAACTATGAGATGTTGCTAATGCATGCGTGAACAGATCGTGATCAAATTATGCATGAAAGGTGAAATTCTTTCTTAGAATGATAATGTCGACAATCCTATGGTGCTGAAATATAGACATTATTCTATAACTTTGAAACGATTATAAATCCACAATCAGGAGGTGATATTATCGGGATTTTGTATCCCTGGGGTGAACGTCGATCCCTTCGCAGGTGCGAAAGGATTGACGTTCGTCACGGTCGCGGCGGTCCGGGTTAGAGGCTGTAGTGGGGAATGAAGAGCATTCCGTCCAGGTTGTCTATGTTCTGGCAGTTCAGCACTCGACACCTGGGGTTGTCCTTGGAGGGAATGCTTGTCCATTCCGCATAGTCGGTCGCGTCGCAATAATTGCTGTTGCGGACATAGCGGTCGTAGAGCGGCAGGCCGCGCGGCGAGGTGTAGCGAAAGATGACGGCGCCTTCGTTGTGGATCGCCGCCCGCACGCTCTGGCAGCTCATGGTGAGCGGATTGTAGCGCGAGATCGCAAGCGTCGGCGAGGCGGCCATCACGAGCGCGAGTGTAAGGACGATTTTTTTCATGGCACGATTTCTCCCTGATGTTTCCGGCATCTATATATACGTGGAAACGAGCCGCCGGTTTCAACGAATCGCAGCCGGCACATCCGCCTCCTGAAGGACCAGGACTGGAGACAGCAGACATGAACCACGATGCCTATGCCGACGACTATCTCTCCGGCATCCTGAAATCCGTCAGAACCATCGCGCTGACGGGGGCTTCGCCCAATCCGGCCCGGCCGAGCAACGGCGTCATGGGATATCTTCTGTCGCGCGGCTACAGGGTCATCCCCGTCAATCCGGGGCAGGCGGGCAAGACGATCCACGGCCAGACCGTTTACGCCCGCCTTGCCGACATTCCCGAACCGGTCGATATGGTCGATGTCTTCCGCGCGTCCGAACATCTTGGCGGCGTGGTGGAGGAGGCGCTGGCGCTGTCTCCCCGCCCGCAGGTCGTGTGGGCGCAGCTTGGCGTGCGCGACGACGCGGCCGCCGCCAGGGCCGAAGCCGGCGGCATCAAGGTCGTCATGAACCGCTGCCCGGCAATCGAATATCCGCGCCTCATCGGCTGAGCCCGCCCGCCAGAACGGATTTTCCTCCGGACGCGCCGTGGTTGAAAAAGATCGCGGTTAACTTTCACGTTCGAGCGGCTATGATCGCGCCCGTCAACAATTGCACGGGAGGACGACATGGCCAAAAACGATCCGGGTTTCAACACGCTGGCGATCCACGCGGGCGCGCAGCCCGATCCGGCGACCGGCGCGCGGATTACGCCGATCTACCAGACGACGGCCTTCGTCTTCAACGATTCCGACCATGCCGCAGCCCTTTTCGGCCTGCAGCAGTTCGGCAATATCTATACCCGCATCATGAACCCCACGCAGGCGGTTCTGGAGGAACGTGTCGCGGCCCTTGAAGGCGGCACGGCAGCGCTTGCCGTCGCTTCCGGCCACGCCGCGCAGATGATCGTCTTCCACACGCTGATGCGTCCCGGCGAGAATTTCGTCGCCGCCCGCCGCCTCTACGGCGGTTCGATCAACCAGTTCGGCCACGCCTTCGGGAATTTCGGCTGGCAGGTGCGCTGGGCCGACCCGGAAGATCCTGCGGATTTCGAGAGCAGGATCGACGACAAGACGCGGGCGATCTTCATCGAAAGCCTCGCCAATCCCGGCGGCACCTTCGTCGATATCGCCGCGATCGCCGAAATCGCCCACCGCCACGACCTGCCGCTGATCGTCGACAACACGATGGCGACCCCCTATCTCATCCGGCCGATCGAGCACGGTGCCGATATCGTCGTGCATTCGCTGACCAAGTTCCTCGGCGGCCACGGCAATTCCATGGGCGGCATCATCGTCGACGGCGGCACGTTCGACTGGTCGAAGACCGGCAACTACCCGATGCTGTCGAGCCCGCGGCCGGAATATAACGGCGTCGTCCTGCACCAGACCTTCGGCAATTTCGCCTTCGCCATCGCCTGCCGCGTGCTCGGCCTGCGCGACCTCGGCCCGGCCATTTCGCCCTTCAACGCCTTCCTGATCCTGACCGGCATCGAAACGCTGCCGCTGCGCATGCAGCGCCACAGCGACAACGCGCTCGATGTCGCCCGCTGGCTGAAGGCCCATTCCAAGATCGCCTGGGTAAACTATGCCGGCCTGGAGGAGGACCCGAACCACGCCCTGCAGCGGCGCTATTCGCCGAAGGGCGCAGGCTCCGTCTTCACCTTCGGCGTCAGGGGCGGCTACGAAGCCGGCAAGGCGCTGGTCGAAGGGCTGGAACTCTTCTCGCATCTCGCCAATATCGGCGACACGCGCTCCCTGGTCATCCATCCCGCCTCCACCACGCACCGGCAGTTGACCGACGAGCAGAGGGTCGCCGCAGGCGCCGGGCCGGACGTGGTGCGCCTCTCCGTCGGCATCGAGGACGTGAAGGACATCATCGCCGATCTCGAGCAGTCGCTGGCGAAGATTTGAGGCAGGGGCGGCCATGCCGATCTTGATCGCTACCGCGAAGTGGGGATTGGCAGCCTTTTGTGCCTTGACGCCGAATGCCAACGAAATCGTCATCCGAGGATGACGTCAAAAATTGGGAGGGGAACGGTCGATGTGGTGGAAGCGAAAGCAGGATACGGAATGGCTCCCATGGTATCGCGTACCTGGCTTCAAAGGGAAGATAAGCGAGGCCGAGAAACGTCAGCTTGACGCATTCAGGATGCAGAAGCGACACCCGGCCGCGACCATGGGCGATCTCCCTGAAGAAGTTCGCTTGTACATCGTTCGGCTCGAGCTGGAGAACTACGATTTCAAACAGGAGCGGGCTGTCGGTGGGCCGATGATCGCAGGTCTACTTGGGGCAGCGAGTCTTAGTGTCAGCTACTTCGGCGTCCACATCCAACCGGCAGATTCGATCTGGCCTTATTTCCTCGGCTTGGTCTTGCTAATCGTCGCGTGGTCCCTCTATCGCCGGGAATGGAAACGGAATGCCGATGAATTGTTTCCGCAGCGACGCGGCGGGCCAAACTTAACTGACGAGAACATCAGAAAGGAATGGGAGTTGGAATATCTCACCCGTCGCGACCAGCGCGATGGATCGGGTTTGGCGAACTAGATTACAGTGGGAACCTGAGGTTTTGCTGCCGCATGCCCGCCAAAGTAGCAGGCATTCGTCAGATGTGCTCGGTTTTCGTTTCGGTTCATGCCACTTCGCATCGGTGATGCGGAGACTGTACCCACGAATTGATGCATTCCATTTCTCCGCTGAAGACAGTCGAAATTCCGTCCGTAATTGCTTGTCAGGGTCTGTACCATGGGTCAGGAATTTAGCTGCGTCCGCATCTTTCGAATGGGTGCCATCCGATCGTCAATAGGCGCGCTCCAAGATTGTTGACAGCACGCGTCTCAAACAAGGCCTGTTTTCGCTTTGGGAGGAAATCCACCTGCTCCGGCGACTAGATCGCTATTTTAGAGTTTCCTCGCCCTGGCATTCATTCGTGCTGACGATGCTGCGCAACCCTGCCGTTGCCAGCGCCCATGCGCGCAACCGCAAGCCACTTGACGCCTCGGCCGGCATCATTTTCATGGACTTCGGCCCCAAATTCCTGACCTCGGCGCGATGACCATGCCAAAAGCAATCCCCTTCGATATCGACGGCATCGAACCGGAAGTCGGCGCGCCTGCCGCAGAGCGCGTCCTCTCCGGCAATCCGCAATTCCGCACCTGGAACCTCGAGGAGGCCGAAGGTGGCCTCTATGCCGGCATATGGGAGGCGACGCCGGGCAAGTGGCGGATCGTTTACGAGGAGTGGGAATATTTCAGTATTCTCTGCGGCCACTCCATCGTCACCGAAGACGGCGGCGAGCCTCTTCATCTGAGGGCCGGCGACCGTCTCATCCTCCGGCCGGGCTTTAACGGAACCTGGGAAGTCATTGAAACGACTCGCAAGGACTATGTGATCCGCCTCTGAGGGCGCGGCTTATTCGCCGCGATTGCCGGCGCGAAAGCGGGCGGCGAAATCCCGTGAGGCAATCAGGTTCAGCGTGTCGCGCAGCGCCTTTGCCTGCTCTTCGCCGAAAAGCTGTTCGAAGTGCTCGTGCGCTTGCCGCCACAGCCCGGTCGCTTCCTGCCATTTTTCGATGCCGGCTTGCGTCAGCCTGGCGCGCTTGACGCGGCGATCCTTCTCGTCGGGCACGAGTTCCACCAGTCCGTCGCGGATCAGCGGCTTCAGCGTGTGGCCGAGGGCCGAAAGATCCATCACCATGCTTTCGGCCAGCGCCTTGAGCGACGAGCCGGAATTCATGTGGATCTGCGTCATCAGCGTATATTGCGTGCCGCGAAGGCCGCTCGCGTCGATGGCGTCGTCGTAGAGCTGGCCGAGCTGCCTTGTGGCGCGCTTCAGCGCGCTGTTGCTGCAGACCTGCCAGCCCTCGAAAAGTGTCGTCCGTTTGTTCATCACCGTTCTCCTGCGGCCGATGTCTCCAGTCTATTGCGATCCGTCAATCGCCGCCGCGCTTATTTTTCAGCGTGCCCCTTGCATATATTCTCCTTCCTTCTCAAATAGTGGCATATACCACTAAATTCCAGTCGTGAAAGGATGGAACATGTCTGCCTCTGCTCTCGGAACTGCCCTTGTTACCGGCGCCTCGTCGGGCATCGGCGCAACCTATGCCGACCGTCTCGCCAGACGCGGCTACGATCTGCTGCTCGTCGCCCGCGACGCCTCCCGCCTGAATGCGCTCGCCGCAAAGCTTTCGGCGGAGCAGGGGGTCAAGGTGGATGTGCTTCCGGCGGACCTGACCAGGCGGGAAGACGTGCGCAGGGTCGAGCAGCGCCTGCGTGACGACGAGGCGATCACGCTTCTCGTCAACAATGCCGGTATCGGCCCGAAGGGCGCGCTGCTGGACGACGATATCGATTACCTCGAAACCATGATCGAGCTGAACGTGGTTGCCGCAAACCGGCTTGCCGTAGCCGCCGCCCAGACTTTTGCCGGGCGCGGCAAGGGCGCGGTCGTCAACATCGCTTCCGTCGTCGCCTTCATTCCCGAGCGTTTCAACGGCACCTACAGCGCCACCAAGGCTTTTGTGCTGAACCTCACTCATGCGCTGCATGCCGAAGCCGGCACCAGGGGCGTCAAGTTCCAGGCCGTGCTGCCGGGGCTGACCCGCACCGAGATCTTCGAGCGCGCCGGCCGCTCCTTCGACCACTTCCCGCCGTCCATGGTGATGGATGTGACCGACATGGTGGATGCCGCTCTCGCAGGCTTCGACCAGGGCGAACTGATCACCATTCCCTCTCTGCCTGAAATCGCCGATTTCGACGCTTTCACGGCCGCCCGCCACGGCCTCGGCCCCAACCTTTCCCATGACAGGCCGGCGCCCCGTTACGGCATTTCCCGGGCCTGATTGCGACATTTGCCGGAAGGGCTGCGGCAATCGACCGCAGCCCTGCGGCAATCGCGCCGCACCCTCTTCACTAAAGCTTTGTTAACGCCCGATTCATTCGGAAAGTCAGTGACTTCAGCAACTTATGCACAGCCTTGCATCGCACCCTGCCTGTCACAAACTGTCATCAAACTGTAATAATAGGCGCCTAGCCCCCCTGCTGTGACGGGGAAATTCAGCGCCCTCGACAATGGACACCCCCTCCATGGCGCCGGACCTCGTCGTCCTTTCGTTCCATCAGGGAAGAGTCCAAATGCTCACCAAGAAACTTCTTTCGGCCTGCCTCGGCGCTGGCCTGGTTGCCGCGCTGGCAGTCTCGGCCTCTGCTGCCGATATTACCGGTGCCGGTTCGACCTTCGTCTACCCGGTTCTTTCGAAGTGGTCGGCAGACTACAACAAGGAAACCGGCGACAAGCTGAACTACCAGTCGATCGGTTCGGGCGGCGGTATTGCCCAGATCAAGGCTGCAACGGTTGACTTCGGCGCTTCCGACGCCCCGCTCAAGCCGGAAGACCTGACGGCCGGCGGTTTCGGCCAGTTCCCGCTCGTTGTCGGCGGCATCGTTCCCGTCATCAACGTCAAGGGCATCAAATCAGGCGAACTCAAGCTCTCCGGCAAGGTTCTCGCCGATATCTACCTCGGCAACGTCACCAAGTGGAACGACAAGGCAATCGCCGACCTGAACCCCGGCCTGAAGCTGCCCGACAGCCAGATCGCCGTCGTTCACCGTTCGGACGGCTCGGGCACCTCCTTCAACTGGACGAACTTCTTCTCCAAGGTCAACGAAGACTGGAAGACCAAGGTCGGTGAAGGCACCGCCGTCAACTGGCCGGTCGGCATCGGCGGCAAGGGCAACGAAGGCGTCGCCGCTTACGTCACCCGCGTCAAGGATTCGATCGGCTACGTCGAATATGCCTACGCCCTGCAGAACAAGCTGCCCTACGTTCTCGTCCAGAACGCGGCCGGCCAGTATCCGAAGCCGAACGCCGAAAGCTTCTCGGCTGCCGCTGCCAGCGCCGAATGGGGCAAGGCCCAGGACTTCTACCTGATCATGACCAACGCTCCGGGCGAGAAGGCCTGGCCGATCACGGCAACCACCTGGGCGATCATGTACAAGGAGCCGAAGGATGCCGCCCGCTCCAAGGCTGCTTTCTCCTTCTTCAAGTGGGCTCTCGAAAAGGGCCAGAAGGAAGCGTCCTCGCTCGATTACGTCCCGCTTCCGGAGACCCTCGTGAAGCAGATCGAGGATTACTGGACAGCCTCCTTCAAGAGCTGATCCTGACGAAACTGCGGTCGGGGCGGGAAGCTTGGCTTTCCGCCCCGAATGCCTTTGACACCCCCTCAAAGCAGCAGAGCGTACGGATATGAGCGAAGCATTGGCATCGCTGCCCGCCGAGACCGCGGGCGTGAAGCGCCGCGACGGCGCTGCAGGCGATCGTATTTTCTATTGGATAGTCTTGGGCTGCGGCCTGTTTGTCCTGGTCGCCCTGCTGGCCGCGGCGATCTCCATGGCCATGGGCGGGCTGCTGGCGTTCCGCACCTTCGGTTTCGGCTTCCTGACCGGCACGGACTGGGATCCGGTCGCCGAGAAGTTTGCCGGCCTCGTGCCGATCTACGGCACGCTGGTCACGTCGGCGCTCGCCATGGTCATCGGCGTTCCCGTCAGTCTCGGCATTGCGGTTTTCATCACCGAGGTCGCGCCGCGCTCCGTTCGCGGGCCGATCGGCGGTGCCGTCGAGCTTCTGGCCGGCATCCCCTCGATCATCTACGGCATGTGGGGCCTCTTCACCTTCGCGCCCTTCATGTCGGATTATATCCAGCCGGTGCTGATCGACTGGCTCGGCCCGATCCCCCTGATCGGCGCCCTGTTCTCCGGCGCTCCGCTCGGCATCGGCATGCTGACCTCGGGCATCGTGCTGGCGATCATGATCATCCCCTTCATTTCCTCGGTCATGCGCGATGTCTTCCTGGTCGTTCCGGCGCAGCTCAAGGAATCGGCCTATGCGCTCGGTTCGACCCGGTGGGAAGTGGTGCGCGACATCGTCATTCCGCACACCCGCACCGCCGTCGTCGGCGGCATCTTCCTCGGTCTCGGCCGCGCGCTCGGCGAGACGATGGCGGTGACGTTCGTGCTCGGCAACACCCATAACATCGCCATATCGCTGATGGAGCCCGGCACCTCGATTGCCGCAACGCTCGCCAACGAATTCGCCGAGGCGTCCGACGATCTCTACCGGTCGTCGCTCGCAGCCCTCGGCCTCATCCTCTTCGTCGTCACCTTCATCGTGCTGGCCGCCGCCAAGCTCATGCTTGTGCGCATGGCAAGGCAGAGGGGGGAATAATCCATGGCTACCTATTCCGGCTCCCTCTACCGTCGCCGCCAGCTCGGCAGCGCCATCGCGCTGACGCTCTGCGGTATCGCCACCGTGCTCGGCCTCGTCTTCCTGGTCTGGATCCTCT
This sequence comes from Hyphomicrobiales bacterium, assembly GCA_900471515.1. GTDB lineage: Bacteria > Pseudomonadota > Alphaproteobacteria > Rhizobiales > Rhizobiaceae > Rhizobium. The sequence goes on from UCFC01000014.1 coordinate 39,043, forward strand.
GGACGACGCTCGTCCACGGCCTGTCGGCGCTCAGCCCCAGCCTCGTCACCGAAATGACGCCGCCGCCCGGCGAAGACGGCGGCGGTCTTGCCAACGCCTTCATGGGCAGCCTGCTGATGGTGGTGCTCGCCGTCGTCATCGGCACGCCGATCGGCGTGCTGGCCGGCACCTACCTGTCGGAATTCGCCCGCGGCAAGCGGCTCGGCGAGGCGATCCGCTTCGTCAACGACATCCTGCTCTCGGCCCCGTCGATCATCATCGGCCTGTTCGTCTACGAGCTGGTCGTGCGCCCGACGGCGCGTTTCTCCGGCTTTGCCGGCGGCATCGCGCTCGCCTTCATCTTCCTGCCTGTCGTGGTGCGCACGACCGACGAGATGCTGCGGCTGGTGCCCGACGTCATGCGCGAGGCGGCCCTTTCGCTCGGCATTCCGCGCTGGAAGGTCACGCTCAACGTCCTCTACCGCGCCGCCTCGACGGGCATCCTGACCGGTGTCCTTCTGGCGATCGCCCGCATTTCGGGCGAAACCGCGCCGCTTCTCTTCACGGCGCTGAACAACCAGTACTGGAGCCTGGATATGTCGCAGCCGATGGCGAACATTCCCGTCGTCATCTTCCAGTTCGCTATGAGCCCCTATGAGCAATGGCAGAATCTCGCCTGGGCCGGTGCCTTCGTGATGACCGCCGTCGTTCTGATCCTGAGCGTCGTATCGCGCTCCGTCCTGAACCGAAAAGGTGGGAAATGATGCTTCAGTCCGCAGAAACCTTCGACGCTGCCAGCAAGCCGGAAAAGCCGATGGCCAAAGACAAGATCGCGCTTGAGAAAGTCAATTTCTATTACGGCGACGCCCACGCCATCAAGGATGTGAGCCTGAGCTTCCCGGAGCGCCAGGTCTCGGCCCTGATCGGCCCGTCCGGCTGCGGCAAGTCCACGCTGCTGCGCATCCTCAACCGCATCTACATGCTCTATCCGAAGATGCGCGCCACCGGCTCGATCAAGCTCGACGGCAAGAACATTCTCGACCCCGGCTTCTCGATGAACGAGCTGCGCGCCCGCGTCGGCATGGTGTTCCAGAAGCCGGTGCCGTTTCCGATGTCGATCTACGACAACATCGCCTACGGCATCCGCCACCACGAGCGGCTGAGCAAGGCCGACATGGATGTCCGCGTCGAGCAGGCGCTGCGTCAGGCAGCCCTTTGGGATGAGGTCAAGGACAAGCTGAAGGGCAGCGGCCTCGGCCTTTCCGGCGGCCAGCAGCAGCGCCTGTGCATTGCCCGCGGCGTGGCGTTGCGCCCGGAAGTCCTGCTTCTCGACGAGCCGACCTCGGCGCTTGACCCGATCTCGACCGCCAAGGTCGAAGAGCTGGTCGCGCAGCTGAAGGGCGAGTTCACGATCGTCATCGTCACCCACAACATGCAGCAGGCGAGCCGCATTTCCGACAACACCGCCTTCATGTATCTCGGCGAGCTGATCGAATACGGCCCGACCGCCCAGATCTTCCAGTCGCCGAAGGTCAAGCGCACCGAAGACTATATCACCGGCCGTTACGGCTGATACGGCCTTCGCCTTTCAGCAAGGAAGCGGCCGGCATTCGATGAGCGTGCCGGCCGTTCCTGTTTATCAGGCGGAATCCGGATTACCAGCGGGTAAGCACTCCGAGCGTCTCGATCTGGCTGTCGATCGTGATCAACGCCATGTTCTCGATAATAGCTTGTGCCGCAAGAATTCGGTCGAAAGGATCGTTGTGTGTGCCCGGCAGCATGGCACTTGTGACCATGTGAGCACTCGTAATCGCAAGCTCATCAAAGCCGTTGTCCAATACGACGCCTCTGAAGTCCGGCAACACGACCTCGCCAGTGGGCAGTTTGCCTTTCCTGTGCTTGGTGGCTATTTCCCATGCAGATGCGGCGCTGACATAAATTTCATTGGCCGGGTCGGCCAAGAGGTCGCGGATATTCTCGGGAAGCTTGGGGTCGTCAATCAGCCACCAGAGAAATGCATGTGTATCGAGGAGGAACCTCATTCGCCGGTCAATTCCTTGACCTCTTCATCGCTGAGCGGTTCAAAAAAAGCGGGATCTACGATCAGACGGCCTTTCAGTCGGCCAGGCTTGCGCTTGGCCGAGCGTTCGGCCTTAATCTGTTCATCCGCCCGAAGTGATCTCCGGAGAAAGGCTGCGAATTCGTCACGCTGATCGGACATCAGAGAAAAACTAAAGACCTCGCGGCCTTTTTTAGCGCTCTTGCTCATTGTCGGCTCCATTCGACGGCGGCGTTTCCTGTCGCAGATATAGTGCCCTCATTTCACCACACCAAATCCAGACGGTCCAGCCCATGGAAGTGATAGACGTCCTTGACGACGGGTGTCTTCGCAAGCTTGAGCCCCGGCAGCCGCTTGAACAGGATCGGCAGCACGACATTGAGCTCCAGCCGCGCCAGCGGCGCGCCGATGCAGAAGTGGATGCCGGCGCCGAAGGAGAGGTTGGGCGCCTCGTTGCGATCCGGCTTGAAGGCCAGGGGATCGGAAAATATTGCCGGGTCGAGGTTGGCCGCCGCCAGGATCATGCTCACCTTGTCGCCGCGCTTGAACGCGATGCCGTCGATCTCGGCAGGCTCCAGCGCCCAGCGCTGGAAGATGTGGACGGGCGCGCAGATGCGCAGCGATTCCTCGACCGTGCGCTCGGTGGCGGCCTCGTCGCGGAAAAGCACGGCCGGATCGCAGCCGCTGTCGAGGATGATGCGCACCGAATTGCCGATCTGGTGGACCGTCGCCTCATGGCCTGCATTCAATAGCACGATGGTCGTCGAGACGAGCTCGTCTTCCGTCAGGTACTGGCCCTTGTGCTCGGTATGGATCATGTGCGTCAGCAGGTCGTCGCGCGGCTCGGCCCGGCGCTCGGCAATGACCGTCTTCACGTAGTCGGAAAATTCCCGCGCCGCCTGTTCTGCCGCATCCTCGTCCGCCCGCGTGCGGCCGAACATATACATGCGCACATAGGCATGCGACCATTTGAGCAGCTGCGGCCCCATCTCCTCGGGAATGCCGATCATGCGGGCGATCATCGTCACCGGGATGATATCGGCAAAGGCCGACAGCAGCTCGACCTCGCCCTTGTCGGCGAAGCCGTCGATCAGCCTGTTGGCAAGCTCTTCCAGCTCCGGCTTCATCTTCTCGACATGGCGCGAGACGAAGGCGCGGTTGACGAGGGTGCGCAGCCGCGTGTGTTCCGGCGGCTCCAGTTCCAGAAGCGAATAACGCTCGGCAAGATCGAAGGCGGCGATATGCGGCTCGGGCTCGGGCAGGCCCAGCTCCTCGCGGCTGGCAATATGCAGGATCTGCCGGCCGAAGCGGCGGTCGCGCAAAAGCCCGTTCACATGGTCGTAGCCGGTGACGAACCACTGCTTCTGCTCTTCCCAATAGAAGGTGGGACAATGGGCATGAAGCGCGGCATAAACGGCGTTCGGATTGCCGTAGAAGGCCGGGTCGCTGCCGTCGAGCGAGACATGGCGGGTTGCGGGATCGATCTTGAGGAAGGGCGGTATCGTCATGGCCAGAGGCTTAGCGGATTTGCCGTGCCTCGAAAAGATGGGTCCTTTGGACGTCCGGATGGACGCACGGCTCTCTAGCCCGCGCGGGAAAGCACGCCAATGCGGCGCAGGGCTTCCACCTGATCGTCGATGGTCGGCACGAGTTCGCCGGCATGGGAATTGGGCTCGCCCGGGGCGGGGGCTGCCGTCTCTTCTTCGCCGAAGACGACCGTGCAGTTGCGGCCGGCGGCTTTTGCCGAATAGAGCGCCCGGTCGGCGGCCGACATCAGCCGGTCGATATTGGCCTCGACCGCTGAAGACAGCGCGATGCCGACGCTGACGGTAGCAGGGATCAGCGCCTCGCCGGTGCTGACCGGCAGGCGGCAGAATTCGGCGCGGATCGATTCCGCCAGCGCTTCCGCTTCCGTCTGGTCGCGCACGGTCACGAAGGCCGCGAATTCCTCGCCGCCCATGCGGCCGAAAATGCTGTTGGGGATATACTGGCGGGCAAGACGGGCGAAGGCGATGAGCACGGCGTCGCCGGACTGATGGCCGAAGCGGTCGTTGACGCGCTTGAAATGGTCGAGGTCGAAGAGGATGACGCCGACCTGATGCTGCGCGTCATGCGCCTTTTCCCGGATATTGTCGAAATAGCCGAGCAGGCCGCGCCGGTTCAGCACGCCGGTCAGCGAATCCGTCAGCGTCAGCAGGCGCAGGTGACGTTCCGACCGTTCCATGATGAGACGGCAGGTGAGCGCAAAGGCGATGGTGAGCAGGAAAGCGCTCGCCATGGCGGCCGCGCCGCTGAAATTCGTCGCCTCGGTGTCCGAAGGCATCACCAGCGCCATCGTCACCGCCACGCCGAAGCAGAGGAAGGCCTGCAGCACGAAGATCGCCATCAGCTTGATGCGGGTACGCTCGCGGCGGATGTCGCCGACGGCGACCGCCATGGCAAGCGCGGTGGCGCCGGTCGCCGAGGCGAGATTGTAGAGAATGACACGATTGGCATAGTCCGCGTTGATCCAGGGCAGGAAGATGCCCGCAAGCCAGATCGCCGGCGGCAGCAGCGCCCACCATTCCAGCTTCTTGCGGTCGAGCGCCAGGAAGCCGGCGGCCCAGGCGCTCTGGCCGAGCAGCGCGACGGCGTTGCCGGTCTCGATGGAGAGCAGGTTGGGGATCTCGCCGCGCGCCGCAACCAGCGCAAAGCCGATGCCGCTGAACAGGAAGCCGAGCCCCCAATAAAGGTAGGCGACGCCCTTCCGGTCATGGCGCCAGGCCACGAACAGAACCAGGGCGAGCGTCAACGCTTCGGAACACCAGATGGACAGACCTGTAGTGACATTGAACACGGCGGCAACCCCTTGAATAGTGGTCGCATCCTTGCCGAAGAAGCTCGCCGTTTGATTAATGGCCGGCATCGGCGGCCGGCGATTTTGGCGATATCTGCCGGTAAGCTTTCCGACCGGTAAATGCGCGTGAGGTCGGGCAGGCGCGGTAAGTCTTCCTTCATCCTGTCACAGAGAAAAACTGTGAGGGACAAAGCTGCGGCCTCGCCGTTAACAGGCGTTTGGGAGAAACGGGATAGGGAAATGCCAAAGCCATATGTCGCGCCCGCTTCTTAACGTTATCCTTATGCGTGTCTTGAAGAGGGGGGCTCCGACACTCTATGTAGGGACAAGGCATTTTTCTTTGATTCCCGGCATTCGCCGGAAAGACGTTAAAAGGACGCACATGAGAAACCCAGTCGATACCGCTATGGCACTCGTGCCGATGGTTGTGGAACAGACCAATCGCGGTGAACGCTCCTACGACATCTATTCCCGCCTGCTCAAGGAACGCATCATCTTCCTGACGGGGCCTGTCGAGGATCACATGGCGACGCTCGTCTGCGCCCAGCTTCTCTTCCTCGAGGCCGAAAACCCGAAGAAGGAAATCGCCCTCTACATCAATTCGCCGGGCGGCGTCGTCACCGCCGGCATGGCGATCTACGACACGATGCAGTTCATCAAGCCGGCCGTCTCGACGCTCTGCATCGGCCAGGCCGCTTCCATGGGCTCGCTGCTTCTGGCTGCCGGTCACAAGGACATGCGTTTCGCCACGCCGAATTCCCGCATCATGGTCCACCAGCCTTCGGGCGGTTTCCAGGGCCAGGCTTCGGACATCGAACGTCACGCCCGCGACATCCTGAAGATGAAGCGCCGCCTCAACGAGGTCTATGTCAAGCACACGGGCCGCACCTATGAGGAAGTCGAAAAGACCCTCGACCGCGACCATTTCATGGATGCGGACGAGGCCCAGACCTGGGGCGTCATCGACAAGGTCCTGACCTCGCGCATCGAAATCGAAGGCGATCAGGCCTAGTAATTAATAGGGATGGTGTTTTCGCCGCCACAGTTCTATCCCATTTGTGATTGAACAAGGGGTTTCATCTGGCGGCGGAGACGCTAATAGTAACTATTAATGCTATGTTGAATTTTTGTGACATAGCATTCGGCATTCGAAGGGGAATTCGTTGCCGCCGGTATCCCGACATGATTGATTGGGCCGGTTCGTACCCCCTGAAGCCTTTGTCGGCAGAAACTCCGGGTAGGGAGCGCCGTCAGGGAGCTGATTGAGTGGACCGCGATTTCGCGTTCGAAATGCGGCGTGCTGGAAGGAAAGTGATATGAGCAAGGTCAGCGGCAGCAACGGCGGCGACAGTAAGAACACTCTTTATTGTTCTTTCTGCGGAAAGAGCCAGCATGAAGTCCGGAAGCTTATTGCCGGACCTACCGTATTTATCTGCGATGAATGCGTCGAATTGTGCATGGACATCATCCGCGAGGAGAACAAGTCCTCGATGGTCAAGTCCCGTGACGGCGTTCCCACGCCCCAGGACATCATCAAGGTCCTCGACGAATATGTCATCGGCCAGCGCCAGGCGAAGAAGATCCTGTCGGTCGCCGTTCACAACCACTACAAGCGTCTCGCCCACGCCTCCAAGAACGGCGATGTCGAACTGGCGAAGTCGAACATCATGCTGGTCGGCCCGACCGGCTGCGGCAAGACCTACCTTGCCCAGACGCTCGCCCGCATCATCGACGTTCCCTTCACGATGGCCGACGCGACCACGCTGACGGAAGCCGGCTATGTCGGCGAAGACGTCGAAAACATCATCCTGAAGCTCTTGCAGGCTGCCGATTACAATGTCGAGCGCGCCCAGCGCGGCATCGTCTACATCGACGAAGTCGACAAGATCTCCCGCAAGTCCGACAACCCGTCCATCACCCGCGACGTATCGGGCGAGGGCGTGCAGCAGGCGCTTCTGAAGATCATGGAAGGCACGGTTGCCTCGGTACCGCCGCAGGGCGGCCGCAAGCATCCGCAGCAGGAATTCCTGCAGGTCGACACGACGAACATCCTGTTCATCTGCGGCGGCGCCTTTGCCGGCCTCGACAAGATCATCTCCGCCCGCGGCGAGAAGACCTCGATCGGCTTCGGCGCGACCGTCAAGGCACCGGACGACCGCCGCGTCGGCGAAGTGCTGCGCGAACTGGAGCCGGAAGACCTGGTCAAGTTCGGCCTCATCCCGGAATTCATCGGCCGTCTGCCGGTTCTGGCAACGTTGGAAGACCTCGATGAGGACGCGCTGATCCAGATCCTGTCCGAGCCGAAGAACGCGCTGATCAAGCAGTACCAGCGCCTGTTCGAGATGGAAGACGTGGAGCTGACCTTCCACGAGGACGCGCTGCGCGAAATCGCCCGCAAGGCGATCATCCGCAAGACCGGCGCCCGCGGCCTGCGTTCGATCATGGAAAAGATCCTGCTCGACACGATGTTCGAACTGCCGGCGCTGGAAGGCGTTCGCGAGGTCGTCATCTCCGAAGAGGTCGCGCGCGGCTCGGCCCGTCCGCTCTATATCTATGCCGACCGCCAGGACGAGAAGGCAAACGTTTCGGCCTGACCTGTGCTCGGGGACCGTAATTTTAAGGGGCTTGCCTTGCGCAGGCCCCTTTCTATTTGAAATCTGGTACCCGGCGCTGATAATAGTTGCGGGCAAGGTTGAAAACAGCCCCGGCCGATATTGCGCAAACGACGACCCTTGGCAATGATGCCGTGATTCCGTAGCGTGTTGCTGGCGTTGTTATTTTAGGCGGTTCGGAAATGGTAAGCGTCGCTCCAGTCTGGCGCTTCATTGTGTTGGCGTTCCATTGTAATAAAGCTGTCACATCCGTGGAACGCGGGCGTTAACGTGGCTTGAAAAGCGTAGTCAGAACCTCCACTTGTAACAGCAAGTAGAGTGCCGGCCGGTCCCAAGCGGCCGCGCCAAAGAGCCCGGTAACGGGACGATGGAAAGGAATAAAAATGACGAAGAAAACGTCTGTAGCGAGCAGCACCGCCTATCCTGTTCTTCCCCTGCGCGACATCGTGGTTTTCCCCCATATGATCGTGCCGCTGTTCGTCGGGCGGGAAAAGTCGATCCGTGCGCTCGAAGAGGTCATGGGTTCCGACAAGCAGATCATGCTCGTTACCCAGATCAACGCCAGCGACGACGATCCGGACCCGTCCGCGATCCACCGCGTCGGTACGGTCGCCAACGTGCTGCAGCTCCTGAAACTGCCTGACGGCACCGTCAAGGTTCTGGTCGAAGGCCGAGCCCGCGCCGAGATCGATACCTATACGAGCCGCGAAGATTTCTACGAAGCCCTCGGCCATGTGCTCGAGGAGCCGCATGACGATCCGGTCGAGCTGGAAGCGCTGTCGCGTTCCGTCGTGTCGGAATTCGAAAGCTACGTGAAGCTCAACAAGAAGATCTCGCCCGAGGTCGTCGGCGCGGCCAGCCAGATCGACGATTATTCCAAGCTCGCCGATACGGTCGCCTCGCACCTGTCGATCAAGATCACCGAGAAGCAGGAGATGCTGGAAACCACCAGCGTCAAGGCCCGCCTCGAAAAGGCGCTCGGCTTCATGGAAGGCGAGATCTCGGTCCTGCAGGTCGAAAAGCGCATCCGCTCGCGCGTCAAGCGCCAGATGGAGAAGACCCAGCGCGAATACTACCTGAATGAGCAGATGAAGGCGATCCAGAAGGAACTCGGCGACGGCGAGGAAGGCCGCGACGAGATGAGCGAACTGGAAGAGCGCATCGCCAAGACCAAGCTGTCCAAGGAAGCCCGTGAAAAGGCCGACGCGGAACTGAAGAAGCTGCGCCAGATGAGCCCGATGTCGGCCGAAGCCACCGTCGTGCGCAACTATCTGGACTGGCTGCTCGGTATCCCCTGGGGCAAGAAGTCGAAGATCAAGGCCGATCTCAACAATGCCGAGAAGATCCTCGAAGCCGATCATTTCGGCCTCGACAAGGTCAAGGAGCGCATCGTCGAGTATCTGGCGGTTCAGGCCCGCGCCACCAAGATCAAAGGCCCGATCCTGTGCCTCGTCGGCCCTCCGGGCGTCGGCAAGACCTCGCTCGCCCAGTCGATCGCAAAGGCGACCGGCCGTGAATATGTCCGCATGGCTCTCGGCGGCGTCCGTGACGAAGCTGAAATCCGCGGTCATCGCCGCACCTATATCGGCTCGATGCCCGGCAAGGTCATCCAGTCGATGAAGAAGGCGAAGAAGTCCAACCCGCTGTTCCTGCTCGATGAAATCGACAAGCTCGGCCAGGACTATCGCGGCGATCCGTCTTCGGCCCTGCTCGAGGTGCTCGATCCGGCCCAGAACTCGACCTTCATGGACCATTACCTGGAAGTCGAATACGACCTGTCGGACGTGATGTTCATCACGACGGCGAATACGCTGAACATCCCGGCTCCGCTGATGGACCGCATGGAAATCATCCGTATCGCCGGCTACACCGAAGACGAAAAGCGCGAGATCGCCAAGCGGCACCTGCTGCCGAAGGCCATCAAGGAACATGCGCTGCAGCCGAGCGAATTCTCGGTCAGCGACGGCGCCCTGATGGCGGTCATCCAGCAGTATACCCGTGAAGCCGGCGTGCGCAGCTTCGAACGCGAGCTGATGAAGCTTGCCCGCAAGGCGGTCACCGAGATCATCAAGGGCAAGACGAAGTCGGTTCATGTCACGGCCGAGAACATTCACGACTATCTGGGTGTTCCGCGCTTCCGCCACGGCGAAGCCGAGCGCGAGGATCAGGTCGGCGTGGTCACGGGTCTCGCCTGGACGGAAGTCGGCGGCGAGCTGCTGACGATCGAAGGCGTCATGATGCCCGGCAAGGGCCGCATGACCGTCACCGGCAACCTGAAGGAAGTGATGAAGGAATCGATTTCGGCGGCGGCCTCTTACGTCCGCTCGCGCGCCGTCGATTTCGGCATCGAGCCGCCGCGCTTCGACAAGAGCGACATTCACGTGCATCTGCCGGAAGGCGCGACGCCGAAGGATGGTCCCTCTGCCGGTGTCGCCATGGCAACCGCGATCGTCTCGATCATGACCGGCATCCCGGTCAGCAAGGATGTGGCGATGACGGGTGAAATCACCCTGCGCGGCCGCGTCCTGCCGATCGGCGGCCTGAAGGAAAAGCTGCTCGCGGCGCTGCGCGGCGGCATTAAGAAGGTGCTGATTCCGGAAGAGAACGCCAAGGATCTGGCCGAGATTCCGGACAACGTGAAGAACAATATGGAGATCATTCCGGTCTCCCGCATGGGCGAAGTGATCAAGCATGCGCTGATCCGTCGTCCGGAGCCGATCGAATGGGATGGCACGGTTGATACGCCTGTCATCGCAACGGTCGAAGGGCTTGATGAAGCAGGCGCAACCATAGCTCATTGAGCTGTCGGCGCCTCATTTATGCCCAAATGTTGCAAAACGCGTGGAAAGGCCGGCGCAAACGCCGGCCTTTTTTGTGAAAACCTCACGTAGACGCTTGCTTTTCCTTGATTTGCAGGGTTTTTGGGTTCCCGGCGGGCCTGATGAAAGCGATTTCTGCGCCTAGCTCACAGATTGAGTTGTTTCATACCATTTAGAAAGGGGTGGAAACATGAACAAGAATGAACTCGTGTCCGCAGTAGCCGAAAAGGCTGGACTGACGAAGTCTGACGCAGCATCTGCCGTCGACGCAGTTTTCGACGTTGTACAGGCTGAACTGAAGAGCAAGGGCGACGTTCGCCTGGCTGGCTTCGGCAGCTTCACGGTTTCCCATCGCGCTGCCACGAAGGGCCGTAACCCGTCGACCGGCGCCGAAGTCGACATTCCGGCCCGCAACGTGCCGAAGTTCACGCCCGGCAAGGGCCTGAAGGACGCCGTCAACGGCTGATACGAGATTGTCCGCCGGCCGTAAACGAGAACGGCCGCGCAGGATTTGGAGGGGTTCGGCAGCGCCGGACCCCTTTTTGTTGTCGCCGCTTGCCGCGCGCCGCACTTTGTCTTACGACGGCAATGTTCTCAGGGCGGGGTGAAAGTCCCCACCGGCGGTAAGGGTTTCGGCCCAAGCCCGCGAGCGCCTTCCGAAGCTTCGGTCGCGGAAGGGTCAGCAGATCCGGTGCGATTCCGGAGCCGACGGTTAAAGTCCGGATGAAAGAGAATGAGCATGGCCGCGCGGGGCAGGGGACTGCCGCGTCCGCGTGCCGTGGCCTCATGCGTCCTGATTTATGTTTGGTCCCTGTCCTGGATGGAAGACATGAATCAGAATTCCCTCGTAATGTCGCATTCGCGCGCTTTTGCCGGCGCCGCTTTCATGGTGGCGGGCGGCGTTGCCTTCTCGCTCCTCAACGTCGTCACGCAATGGCTGACGATGACGCTCGCCTTTCCGGCCGCGTCAGCCGCCTTCTGGCAATATGCTTTCGCTTTCCTCTTTTCCTTGCCCTTCCTGCGCAAGGCCGGCCTTTCGGCCATGCGCACCCGCTATCCCTGGCGGCATCTCGTGCGCGTCGCCTTTGCCGCGCTCGGCGTCGAGGCCTGGGTCTCCGGCCTCGCCTCCGTGCCGATCTGGCAGGCCATCGCGCTTGTCATGACCTCGCCCTTCTTCATCATTCTCGGCGCGCGCCTGTTTCTCGGCGAGCGTGTCGGCCCGGCCCGCTGGGCGGCGACCGGCATCGGCTTTGTCGGTGCGATGATCATCCTCCAGCCATGGTCGGACAGCTTCACCTGGGCAGCGCTCCTGCCGGTCGCCTCGGCCCTGCTCTGGGGCGCGTCCTCGCTTATCACCAAGAGCCTCACCGGCATCGAAAAGCCGGAGACGATCACCGTCTGGCTGCTGGTGCTGCTGACGCCGATCAATGGCGGTCTTGCACTTGCGGCGGGCTTTGCAATACCGGCGGGCGGAACACTTGCGCTCTTCCTCCTGGCGGGCCTGCTGACCGTGGTGGCCCAATATCTGCTGACGCTCGCCTATGCCAGCGCCGACGCTGCCTATGTGCAGCCCTTCGACGATCTGAAACTGCCCTTGAACGTGCTCGCCGGCTGGCTTTTCTTCGGTTACGCGCCGGCCGGCTATCTGTGGCTGGGTGCTGCGCTCATTCTTGCCGCCTCGCTCTTCATCATGCGCACCGAGATGCGCCGCGAAAGGGAAACGGCCTGACGCGAACCCTACGAAAAGTTGCGGGATTGTCATGTGTCTGTCATGGCAGTCCCGCAAAACCCCTCTGTTCGATTTTTTCGACATTGGGGGATTTTCAATGACATCGTTTTCGCGCAAGGCAGCGCTTGCTGCAGTGCTTCTCGCATCCGTTGCTTTCCCGGCAGCGGCCGAGCCTGTTTTCAACCGCATCGCCTCGTTCCCGGTCGCAACCAACCTGCCGGCCGACAAGGACAAGCTTTCGACCACCTCGGCCGAAATCATCACCGCTTCGCAGGACGGCAACACGCTGATCTACAGCGACAGCCCGCTCGGCGCGATCGGCTTCATCGACATCACCGACGCCAAGGCCCCCAAGGCGGGCGGCGCGCTGATGATGGATGGCGAGCCGACCTCGGTCACGACGGCAGCCGGCAAGGCGCTGGTCGCCGTCAATACCGGCGAAAGCAAGCAGAAGCCGTCTGGCCGTCTGGCCATCGTCGATATCGCCACGAAGAAGATCGACGCGACCTGCGATCTCGGCGGCCAGCCTGATTCGATCGCCCTCAACAAGGACCGGACGCTCGGCACCATCGCGATCGAAAACGAGCGCGACGAAGAGGTCAACGACGGCAAGATTCCGCAGATGCCGGCAGGCGACCTCGTCGTCTTCCAGGTCAAGACCGACGGCACCGTCGATTGCGGCACGATCAAGCATGTCGCGCTGACCGGCCTGGCAGGCGTTGCCCCGGAAGATCCGGAACCGGAATTCGTTGCCTTCAACAGCCAGAACGAAATTGCGCTCACGCTGCAGGAAAACAACGAGATCGTCATTCTGGACGGCGCCACCGGCACGGTGAAGACGCACTTTACAGCCGGCAGCACCGACCTTGCCGGCATCGACACCAAGCGTGACGGCGCCCTGAAGTTCACCGGCGAGAAGAAGGGCGTCCTGCGCGAGCCCGACGCCGTCAAGTGGCTGGACGACAACCGTCTCGTCGTCGCCAACGAAGGCGACTACGAGGGCGGTTCGCGCGGCTTCACCATTTTCGACAAGACCGGCAAGGTCCTCTTCGAATCCGGCGGCTCCTTCGAACGCGCCGTCGCCGCTCTCGGCCACTATCCGGAAAGCCGCTCCTCGTCGAAGGGTGTCGAGCCGGAAGGTCTCGAAGCCGCCAAGTTCGGCGATGACAGCCTGTTCTTCCTGCTCGCCGAGCGCGCCTCCGTGGTCGGCGTCTACAAGGATACCGGCGCCGATCCGGAACTGCTGCAGATCCTGCCGTCGGGCGTTTCTCCGGAAGGCGCAATCGCCATTCCGCAGCGCAATCTGCTGGCCACCGCCAACGAAGTCGATCTCGGCGAGGACGGCGGCCCGCGTTCGCATGTCATGATCTATCAGCGCGGCGAAGGCGAGAAGGCCTATCCGCAGATCGTTTCGGCCGAAAAGGACGGCAATCCGATCGGCTTCGCAGCCCTCTCGGGCCTTGCCGCCGTTCCGGGCAAGCCGGGCATGCTCTATGCCGTCAGCGACAGCGTGCTGGGCTCGCAGCCGACGATCTACACGATCGACGCCACGAAGAAGCCGGCCGTCATCACTGACGCGCTCGTCGTCAAGCGTGACGGCGCCCCGGCCCAGAAGCTCGACATCGAAGGCATTGCCGTTGCCGCCGACGGTTCCTTCTGGCTGGCTTCGGAAGGTTATACCGAGCGCCTCGTGCCGCACGCGCTGTACAACGTCACCGCCAAGGGCGACATCAAGACCGAAATCGCCCTGCCGAAGGAGCTGCTCGCCAACGAAATCCGCTACGGTTTCGAAGGTGTCACGATCGTCGGCAGCGGCGACGAGACGACGCTCTGGATGGCCGTGCAGCGCGAGTGGAACGACGACGAGAAGGGCTTCGTGAAGCTCCTCTCCTATAATCCGAAAAAGAAGGAATGGGGCGGCGTGCGCTACCCGCTCGACAAGAGCGAGAGCGGCTGGGTCGGCCTCTCCGAAATCACCGCTCAGGGCGACAGCGTCTACATCATCGAGCGTGACAACCTCGTCGGCGATGCGGCCAGGCTGAAGAAGCTCTACAAGGTGGCAATCTCCGACCTGAAGCCGGCCAAGCTCGGCGGCGAGCTGCCGGTCGTCAAGAAGACGGAAGCTCATGATTTCATCGGCGACCTGAAGTCGGCCACCAACGGCTACGTTCTCGACAAGCTGGAAGGCTTCGCCTTCGACGCCTCGGGCAAGGCCTATGCCGTGACCGACAACGACGGCGTCAGCGACTCCTCGGGCGAAACCCTGTTCTTCCCGGTCAACCTGACCGCCACGAACTGAGACCGCCTTTTGCAAGGAACGGAAAGGCCGGGCGGACGCTCGGCCTTTTTCTTTAGCGCTAGGTCATGAAGCCGGGTAGAGCGGTCGCGAGCGCATCGACCGCAAGGCGGACCTTGAGCGGCAAATGCGGGGTCTGCAGCCATAGCGCATGGCAGTCATAGAGAAATTCCGGCTGTTCCGGCAGCAGCACTTCCAGCGTCCCTGCCTGCACACGGTCGCGGATCAGCCAATAGGGCAGCCAGGCAAGCCCCATATCGGCCGCTGCCGCATCGGCAATCGCATCGAGATCGTCGAGCCGCAGCCGGCTGTTCGGCCGCACTTCCAGCGGCGGCGCATCGCCGCACGGAAAGAGCCAGGGGCGGAAGCGGGCCGAGCGCGCATAGATGATCGCCTTGTGCCTGCCGATATCCTCGATCCGATCCGGCCTGCCATGCATGTCGAGATAGTTCGGCGAGGCGCAGACCACCATGCGCTGGCGCGCGAGCCGACGCGCGATGAGGTCCGACCTGTCCTTCAGTTCGCCTGTGCGGATGGCAAGGTCATATCCGCCCTCGGCAAGATCGGTGATGGGATCGCCGAGCGACAGGTCGAGATCGAGCTTCGGATGTCGCTTTGCAAGTTCGGTCAGAACCGGAAGCACGCAATGACGGCCGAAATGCACAGGCATGGTGACGCGCAGCTTTCCGCATGGCTCTGAGAGATGGTCGACCGCCAGCGCATCCGCGGCCTCCGCTTCGGCAAGGATCAGCCGGCAGCGCTCGTAATAGGCGCGCCCGAAATCCGTCAGGCTCTGCCGGCGTGTCGTCCGGTTGATGAGGCCGACGCCCAGCCGCTCCTCCAGAAAACGGATGTGCTTGCCGACCATCGGCCCGGACAGGCCGAGCGCGGCAGCCGCGGCCGCAAACGAACCGAGATCGACGGCCTTCACGAAGACGGCCATGCTGGTCAGACGATCCATATTCAAAACTCATAGTTTCTTCTGTCGTGCTTTCCGGCCAATTTATCTTCCAAAATCCGTCTGTCATAGCTCATTCGGTTCAATTGTTTTGGAGTCGTTGGCAAATGGCACGCGTAATCCGCTTTCACGAGATCGGCGGTCCCGAGGTTCTTCGCATCGAGAACCTGGATATTCCGGCACCGGCACCGGGGGAGGTTCGGATCCGCGTCAAGGCGCTCGGCATCAACCGCGCCGAAGCGCTGTTGCGCTCCGGCGCCTATATCGAGACGGCGCCGCTGCCTTCGGGTCTCGGTCTCGAGGCGGCCGGTCTGGTCGATGCGGCAGGCGAGGGGGTGGATGGTTTTGCGCCCGGCGATGCTGTCAGCATCGTCCCGCCGATCTCCATGGTCCGCTGGCCGGCTTATGGCGAGCTTATCAATTTTCCCGCCGAATTCGTCGTCAGGCATCCGCCGGCGCTCTCCTGGGAGGCGGCCGCCGCCGTCTGGATGCCGTACCTGACCGCCTACGGCGCGCTCGTCGATATTGCCCGGTTGGGCAAGGGCGATTTTGTCGCCGTCACCGCGGCCTCCAGCAGCGTCGGGCTCGCCGCCATCCAGATCGCCAACACGGTCAGCGCGACGCCGGTCGCGATCACCAGGACCTCCTCGAAACGCCAGCCGTTGCGTGAAGCCGGTGCTGCCGACGTCATCGCCTCGCAGGAGGAGGACGTGGAAAAGCGGCTCAAGGAAATCGCCGGCCCGGATGGCCTGCGTGTCGTCTTCGATGCCGTCGCCGGTTCGATCTTCGAACCGCTGACGGCGGCGATGTCGCCGGGTGGCATTCTCATCGAATATGGTGGCCTGAGCCCGCAGCCGACGCCGTTTCCGCTTGCCGCCGTGCTCGGCAAATGCCTGACCTTACGCGGCTATCTGGTTCATGAGATCGTGCGCGATCCCGTGCGGCTGGCGGCGGCAAAGGCTTTCATTCTCGATGGCCTCGCATCCGCCGCGCTCAAGCCCGTCATCGCCAGGACCTTTCCTTTCGAGCAGATGGTCGAGGCGCACCGCTTTCTGGAATCGAACGAGCAGTTCGGCAAGATCGTCGTGACGGTCTGACATGGTCTCCGGCCCGGACGGAAAGTGCTGTCCGGGCCGGACGATCTGCCGGCGCCTACCAGCGCTGATGCACATGCGGCGCGATGAGGCGCTCGTAGATTTCGCGCGTCGCCGCCATGACGTCGGCCGAAAGCGGCGCAAGATCGGCGGCGGCCGCATTCGCGCTCGCCTGTTGGGCATTGCGTGCGCCGGGAATGACGACGGTGACGGCCTCCGCCATCAGGATCCAGCGCAGCGCGAAGGCCGCCATGCCGGCACCGGCGGGGACGAGCTTGCGCACGTCCTCGACCGCCTGCAGGCCGACCTCGAAAGGCACGCCCGCGAAGGTCTCGCCGACATCGAAGGCTTCGCCGTGACGGTTGAAGTTGCGGTGGTCATCGCTCGCGAACTGGGTGTCGCGGGTGATCTTGCCGGACAGGAGGCCGCTTGCGAGCGGCACCCGCGCGATGACCGCCACGTTCTTGCGGCGGGCTTCGCCGAAGAAGAGGTGATCGGGACGCTGGCGGAAGATGTTGTAGATGATCTGGATGCTGACGACGCCGGGATACTCGATCGCCTTCAAGGCTTCCTCGACCTTCTCGACGCTGACCCCGTAGCCCTTGATCTTGCCTGCCTTCTGCAACTCGTCCAGAGCCGCGAAGACCTCCGGGCGGTAGAGCACCTCCGTCGGCGGGCAGTGCAGCTGCACGAGATCGAGACTGTCCACCTGCAGGTTCTTGAGGCTGCGGTCGATGAAGCCTTCGAGATTGGCCTTGTTGTAGCCCTCGGCGACATGCGGGTTGAGACGGCGGCCGGCCTTGGTCGCAACCATCGGGCGTTGGCCGCCCCGCGCCTTCAGCACGTCGGCAATGATCTTTTCGGAGCGCCCGTCGCCGTAAACGTCGGCGGTATCGATGAAGGTCATGCCGGCGTCGAGCGCGGCATTCAGCGCTGCGCGGCCGTCCGCTTCGCTGACGTCGCCCCAGGAGCCGCCGATCTGCCAGGCGCCGAAGCCGACATCGGTGACGGTAAAGGGCAGGCGGCCGAAAGCATGATGTTTCATGAAAAATCCTCCGTTCGTGATGAAAGGCCCTCGCAGTAGCAGGCGCCGGGGAGGGCGGCAATCGCCGATGCCGCTTGGATCGCCTGCTGCGATCAAATATCCTTGTGCGCGACGGCTTCAACGGCAGACGACGCAAGAACAGGAAAGACCATGGATATCAAGACTGCAGGCTCGCGCCCCTCGACGAAGGCCCAGGCCGATTATTTCACCGGTTCGGTCCGGCTGGATCCGCTCGTCGAAGCGCCTGAGCCGGCGCGCGTGCGGGCCGCGCACGTGACCTTCGAACCGGGCGCGCGCACCGCCTGGCATACCCATCCCCTGGGCCAGACATTGATCGTGACCGCCGGCAGGGGGCTCGTTCAGACCTGGGGCGGAGAAATCAGGGAAGTCCGCCCCGGCGATGTCGTCTGGTTCGCGCCGGGCGAGAAACATTGGCATGGCGCAAGCCCGCAGACGGCGATGAGCCACATCGCCATCCATGAAGCCCTGAACGGCAGCGCTGCAGACTGGCTGGAGCAGGTCAGCGACGAACAATATGCCGGCAGGGCCTGAGCCGGACGCGAGCCGACAAGCGGCGCATGGAGGCGATTCGCGCTTGCCTGCGGATCGCGCGGCCGGTGCGGCGGCAGGACCGCGCAAGCGCAAGGGCCAAAGGTCTGTGGAAAAGCGGCGCGCCCGGACGGGCCTTCGCGACACGGCGTTGCCAAGGCGGAATTGCCGGATTGGCGGGAGATCGGCAAAGGCTTTCCGAAACAATTTCCGGACTGTCATGGTTTTGTCTCCAAACCTGCTTGACACTAAATGGCGAACCCCTTAGTTAGCCGCTCATCCAAACGGCCAGCCCGTTCGGAGAGGGTGCCCAGGCACCGGATTGCTTGAAAGAATGCGGGTGTAGCTCAGTCGGTTAGAGTGCCGGCCTGTCACGCCGGAGGTCGCGGGTTCGAGCCCCGTCACTCGCGCCATTTCAAGGCAGGCGGCAAATCGTCGCTGTCGGTCCGGTTTCGTGTTATCCTCATGGTCCGAAAGGTCCAATGCGCGGGTGTAGCTCAGTCGGTTAGAGTGCCGGCCTGTCACGCCGGAGGTCGCGGGTTCGAGCCCCGTCACTCGCGCCATTCATCTCCGAAAAGCCATGCAGTTTCCGAGGGTCAGCCATGCGGCCTTCCACGACATTTGCGGATTTGTCGCGACATCGTTGCATCTGCTTGATAATGTCCGTCCGGCACTGTTCGAATAGCTTCTGTAAAAGTCTTGCGCCGGGGCTCCGGCTGCGCTAACCACGGCTTGTTGCAACGCACGTTCGCTTGCCGGGCATTTGCCCAGTTGCGCCGCCCGGCGCCGCCGGCAAGCAGGGATGAACATGATGACCGAACTGCTCAGTTCCTATATTCCGATCGCTATTTTCATCGGCATCGCGCTCGTAATCGGCCTGGCGCTTCTCATTGCGCCGTTTGCCGTCGCCTTCAAGGCGCCCGATTCGGAAAAGCTCTCGGCCTACGAATGCGGCTTCAACGCATTCGACGACGCCCGCATGAAGTTCGATATCCGCTTCTACCTCGTGTCGATTCTCTTCATCATCTTCGACCTTGAAGTTGCCTTCCTTTTCCCCTGGGCCGTTTCCTTCGGCGCGATCGGCTGGTTCGGCTTCTGGTCCATGATGGTCTTCCTCTTCGTGCTGACCATCGGCTTTATCTATGAATGGAAGAAGGGAGCCCTGGAATGGGAGTAGTCCCCGCTGGCAATCAGACGCTCGTGGCACCGCAGCCGAAGGGAATCATCGATCCCTCGACCGGCAAGCCGATCGGCAGCAACGACGCGTTCTTCGGCGAGATCAACAATGAGCTCGCCGACAAGGGTTTTCTCGTCACCTCGACCGACGAGTTGATCAACTGGGCTCGTACCGGCTCGCTGATGTGGATGACCTTCGGTCTTGCCTGCTGCGCCGTCGAGATGATGCAGCTCTCCATGCCGCGTTACGACGTCGAGCGCTTTGGTTTTGCCCCGCGCGCCTCGCCGCGCCAGTCGGACGTCATGATCGTCGCCGGTACGCTGACCAACAAGATGGCGCCTGCGCTGCGCAAGGTCTACGACCAGATGCCGGAGCCGCGTTACGTCATCTCCATGGGCTCCTGCGCCAATGGCGGCGGCTATTACCACTATTCCTATTCGGTGGTTCGCGGCTGCGACCGCGTCGTGCCGATCGATATCTACGTGCCGGGCTGTCCCCCCACGGCAGAGGCACTGCTTTACGGCGTGCTTCTGCTGCAGAAGAAGATCCGCCGCACCGGCACGATCGAACGCTAAGGGCAAGGACAGGACATTATGAGCGAAGCCCTCACTGAGCTTTCGTCGTATCTTTCGCAAGCGCGCGGCAACCTGATTGCCGCCTCGCAGCTGAAATACGGCGAGCTGACGCTGACGACGACCGGCGAAAACCTGATCCCGCTGCTGACCTTCCTGCGTGACGACGCCAAGTGCGGCTTCGTCAACCTGACGGATATTTGCGGGGTCGACTGGCCGCAGCGCGAACTGCGCTTCGATGTCGTCTACCATCTTCTGTCTCCGAAGCAGAACCTGCGCATCCGCGTCAAGGTGGCGACCGACGAGGATACGCCGGTTCCCTCCGCCTGCGCCGTCTATCCGGGCGCCGACTGGTTCGAGCGCGAAACCTGGGACATGTACGGCGTCCTCTTCACCGGCCATCCGGACCTGCGCCGCATCCTGACCGACTACGGTTTCGAAGGCCACCCGCTGCGCAAGGACTTCCCGACGACCGGTTTCGTCGAAGTCCGCTACGACGATGCGGCAAAGCGCGTCGTTTACGAGCCGGTGGAACTGAAGCAGGAATTCCGCAATTTCGATTTCTTGTCCCCCTGGGAAGGCACGGAATACGTGCTGCCGGGGGATGAAAAGGCGAAGCGGTAACGCGAATAGTGAGTAGCGAATAGCGAATAGTTGGAAGGGGCGTGCAGACGATAAACTCCTACAAGGATCTTAGGGTCTGGCAGGTGGCAATCGACCTTGCGGTAGAGTGTTATCAGTTGACTCAAAGATTTCCGAAGGAGGAGGTCTATGGTCTGACGGCCCAGATACGCAGGGCGGCGACTTCGATTGCCGCCAACATTGCTGAAGGGCACGGTCGTGAAGTCACGGGAAGTTTCATTCAGTTTTTGCGTATCTCCCAGGGTTCGCTGAAGGAATTGGAAACGCATATGCTCATTTCTCATCGTATTGGTTTGATCGATGAGGGCGAGTTCAGGCAGATGACCGGAAGGTGCGACGAAATCGGACGAATGATTCGGGCGCTAATACGGAGTCTCCAGGAGAAGTGATGAGACTGAACGAAACTATTCGCTATTCGCCATTCGCTATTGGCTTGATTGGCAGCGCGTTTGGCATGGAGCACGCAGCATGACCGAACATAACGTCCGTAACTTCAACATCAATTTCGGGCCGCAGCATCCGGCAGCGCACGGCGTTCTGCGTCTTGTGCTGGAGCTTGACGGCGAAATCGTGGAGCGCGTCGATCCGCATATCGGCCTGCTGCACCGCGGTACCGAAAAGCTGATCGAGACCAAGACCTATCTTCAGGCCGTTCCCTATTTCGATCGCCTCGACTACGTCGCGCCGATGAACCAGGAACATGCCTATGCGCTGGCGGTCGAAAAGCTGCTCGGCATCGAGATCCCGATTCGCGGCCAGCTGATCCGCGTTCTCTACTCGGAAATCGGCCGTATCCTGTCGCATCTGCTGAACGTCACCACGCAGGCCATGGACGTCGGCGCGCTGACGCCGCCGCTCTGGGGCTTCGAGGAGCGCGAGAAGCTGATGGTGTTCTACGAGCGTGCCTGCGGCGCGCGCATGCATGCCGCCTATTTCCGTCCGGGCGGCGTTCATCAGGATCTGCCGGAACAGCTGGTGCAGGACATCGGCAAGTGGTGCGACGAATTCCCGTCCAAGCTCGACGATATTGACGACCTTCTGACCGGCAATCGCATCTTCAAGCAGCGTAACGTCGATATCGGCGTCGTCTCGCTGGAAGATTGCTGGGCCTGGGGCTTCTCGGGCGTCATGGTGCGCGGTTCGGGTGCTGCCTGGGACCTGCGCCGCGCGCAGCCCTACGAATGTTATTCGGATCTCGAATTCGACATCCCGATCGGCAAGAACGGCGACTGTTACGACCGTTACCTGATCCGCATGATCGAAATGCGCGAATCCTGCAAGATCATGAAGCAATGCGTGAACCGCCTGCTCGGCGACGCCAGGACCGGTCCCTTCTCGTCGATCGACGGCAAGGTCGTTCCGCCGAAGCGCGGCGAGATGAAGCGGTCGATGGAAGCGCTCATCCACCACTTCAAGCTCTATACCGAAGGTTATCACGTTCCGGCCGGCGAGGTTTACGCAGCCGTCGAGGCGCCGAAGGGCGAGTTCGGCGTCTACCTCGTCTCCGACGGCACCAACAAGCCGTACCGCTGCAAGATCCGTGCTCCGGGTTATGCGCATCTGCAGGCGATGGACTTCATGTGCCGTGGCCACCAGCTTGCCGACGTCGCGGCCGTTCTCGGTTCGCTCGACATCGTCTTCGGCGAGGTGGACCGGTAATGCAGGCTCTGCCGCTCGCAGCTGCACTTCTTCTCCTGGCCTCTGCCGCTCTTGCGCAGGAAGCCGGCAAGCTCGGCACGCCGCTGGGCCACGAGGAGGCGCAGCAGCCGGCGGAGCAATCGTCCATGGGCGAGCTTTTGTCCAAGGGCTACGAGATCAAGGCCGCCGTGCCGAATGGCGGCAAGTTTGTGGTATTTATGCAAAAAGACCAGTCGGCCTATGCCTGTGAAATGCAGTCTTTGACTGCTTCGCGGTGTGGAACGCTAAACTGACAAGGCGTGAGGAAGAATGTCCGTTCGTCGATTAGCCGAAGATCAATTCCAGCCGGCCGCATTCGCTTTCAGCGATGAAAACGCGGCCTGGGCGGAAAAGACGATCCAGAAATATCCCGCAGGCCGTCAGCAATCCGCGGTCATTCCGCTGCTGATGCGCGCGCAGGAACAGGACGGTTGGGTCACGCGAGCGGCGATCGAAAAGATCGCCGACATGCTGGACATGGCCTATATCCGCGTTCTCGAAGTGGCGACTTTCTACACCCAGTTCCAGCTGCATCCGGTCGGCACCCGCGCTCACGTGCAGGTCTGCGGCACGACGCCCTGCATGCTGCGCGGCTCGGAAAAGCTGATGGACGTCTGCCGCAGCAAGATCCACCACCACCCGTTCGAGCGCAATGCCGAAGGCACGCTCTCCTGGGAAGAGGTCGAGTGTCTCGGGGCCTGCGTCAACGCTCCGATGGTGATGATCGGCAAGGACACCTACGAGGACCTGACGCCGGAGCGCCTGGAAGAGATCATCGATGTTTTTGCCGCCGGCAACGGCGCGAGTGTCAAGGTCGGTCCGCAGATCGACCGTCACCTCTCCTCGCCCGAGGGTGGTCCGACGACGCTGCTGGACGATATTGCCGTCACCCGCGCCCGCGTTGCCGAAGCCCCGGCCGCCAAGCCGGCCGACGCCGCGCCGGTTCCGCCCTCCGAGGCCGCCCGCCCGAAGAGCACCGATGCCGAAACCAATGCGTCGCTGAAGACGCCGGCAACGGCGCCCAAGGCATCGGCCAGGAACGCCAAGGCTGCCGAAGCTCAGCCGCTGTCCGGCACGGCTGCTTCCGAACCCGCGGCAAAGCCTGCCGCGGAAGCCGCGCCAAAACCGTCGCTGAACGACAAGAACCGCCCGGCCGGCATCGAAAGGCCCGCCGCTCCGGACGATCTCAAGATGATCTCGGGCGTCGGCCCGAAGATCGAAGCGACGTTGCATGAAATCGGCATCTTCACCTTCGCGCAGATCGCGGCCTGGAAGAAGGCCGAACGCGAATGGGTCGACGGGTTCCTGAATTTCCGCGGCCGCATCGAGCGCGACGACTGGGTCAAGCAGGCCAAGGCGCTCGCCAAGGGCGGCGAAGCGGAATATATCAAGGTCTTCGGCAAGAAGCCGCGGTAAGAGGTGTGAGACATGCTGCAAGATAAAGACCGCATCTTTACCAATATCTACGGCCTCAAGGACAAGTCCCTGAAGGGCGCGATGAGCCGCGGCCATTGGGACGGCACCAAGCAGATCCTCGAAAAGGGCCGCGACTGGATCATCGAAGAAATGAAGGCGTCCGGCCTTCGCGGCCGTGGCGGCGCAGGCTTCCCGACCGGCCTCAAATGGTCCTTCATGCCGAAGCAGAACGATGGCCGTCCGCACTATCTCGTCGTCAATGCCGACGAATCGGAGCCCGGCACCTGCAAGGACCGCGACATCATGCGCAACGATCCGCATACGCTGATCGAAGGCTGCGTGGTGGCAAGCTTCGCCATGGGCGCCAACACCGCCTATATCTATGTGCGCGGCGAATATATCCGCGAGCGCGAAGCCCTGCAGGCGGCAATCGACGAGTGCTACGATGCTGGCCTTCTCGGCAAGAACAACAAGCTCGGCTGGGATATGGACATTTTCGTCCACCACGGCGCCGGTGCCTATATCTGCGGCGAAGAGACCGCGCTGCTCGAAAGCCTTGAAGGCAAGAAGGGCCAGCCGCGCCTGAAGCCGCCGTTCCCGGCCAATATGGGTCTCTACGGCTGCCCGACGACGGTCAACAACGTCGAATCGATTGCCGTTGCCCCGACCATCCTGCGCCGTGGCGCCGGCTGGTTCTCCTCGTTCGGCCGTCCGAACAATGTCGGCACCAAGCTGTTCATGCTCTCGGGCCACGTCAACCGTCCCTGCACGGTCGAGGAAACGATGGGCATCACCTTCCGCGAACTGGTGGACAAGCATGCCGGCGGCATTCGTGGCGGCTGGGACAACCTGCTTGCCGTCATTCCCGGCGGCGCATCCTGCCCGATCGTTCCGGCCAAGGACATCATGGACTGCCCGATGGATTTCGACGGCCTGCGCGCCGTCGGCTCCTCCTTCGGCACGGCCGCCTCGATCGTCATGGACAAGTCCACCGACGTCATCAAGGCGATCGCCCGTATCTCGGCCTTCTTCAAGCATGAGAGCTGCGGCCAGTGCACGCCCTGCCGCGAAGGCACGGGCTGGATGTGGCGCGTGATGGAGCGCATGGCGCGCGGCAACGCCCAGAAGCGCGAAATCGACATGCTGTTCCAGGTCACCAAGCAGATCGAAGGCCACACCATCTGTGCGCTCGGCGACGCCGCCGCATGGCCGGTCCAGGGCCTGATCCGTAACTTCCGCCCGGAAATCGAAGCCCGCATCGACCAGTACACGGCCAATGCCCTCGATCACGGCGCGGTTCTGGAGGCGGCCGAGTAAACGCATGACGACCAGGGTGTCCGACAGCAAGACAGGGGAAGGGGCAGCCGATTTTGCGGCTGACTTCGGCCGCCTTGCTGCCGGCATGCTGGAAAGCGCGCGGGCCATGCCCGTCCATCCGCTGATGGCGCATCCGGCTGCGGCCTTTGCTGCGGCCACCGCGATCGGCTTCGGCATTTCCACCCAGATGGCCGGCGTCTTTTTCGGCGCGCTGCAGGGTGCGCTCGAAACGGCGAATCTGGCGGCCGCAGCGCTCGACGAAACGCCGCCGGACGAAGAAACGCCGGAGATGGATATCCGTCCGGAGAATATTCGCCGCCCGGCCGAAACGGCTGCGCCGGTTCGCAAGGCGGCAAAGCCGAAGCTGACGGTCGTGTCCGCCAAGGCTCCGGCCCCGGAGGCCGTGAAGCCGGCGGCTGCCAAGAAAAAGCCGGCCGCAAGGTCCAGGAAGGTTGACGACCTCAAGCTGATTGCCGGCATCGGTCCGAAGCTTGAGCAGGTGCTGAACCAGAAAGGCATCCGCACCTTTGCCGATATTGCGGCATGGAGCGATCAGGACGTTGCGAGCCTGGATGCCGAACTCGGCGTCGACGGCCGCATCCGGCGCGACGACTGGGTTGGCCAGGCCAAGGTGCTGGCGACGCGGGGCCGCAGGAAGAAATAGGTTTCCGGCCGCGGGCGACGGCTGGAGGAATGGCAGGTCGATCGGCGGGGCAGGGGGCTCCGGGTCGCGATGCCGATGGCGGGTTCCGGGTCTCGGAGCCGGCATGGAGAATTTGGGCAATACCGGCGCCAGGACGGACGAAATCTCCGCCTTGGCAATACGGATGTTGCAAAAATAGGTTTGTTTGCCGGTACCCGGCGAACGGGAAACAGGACTGAGTGACGATGGCAAAACTGAAGATTGACGGTAACGAGATCGAAGTTCCGGATCATTTCACGCTGCTGCAGGCGTGCGAAGAGGCCGGCGCTGAAGTTCCGCGCTTCTGCTTCCATGAGCGCCTGTCGGTTGCCGGCAATTGCCGCATGTGCCTCGTCGAGGTCAAGGGCGGTCCGCCGAAGCCGCAGGCTTCCTGCGCCATGGGCGTGCGCGATATCCGCGGCGGCCCGAACGGCGAGCTGCCGGAAGTCTTCACCAACACGCCGATGGTCAAGAAGGCCCGCGAAGGCGTGATGGAATTCCTGCTGATCAACCATCCGCTCGATTGCCCGATCTGCGACCAGGGCGGCGAATGCGACCTGCAGGACCAGGCCATGGCCTTCGGCATCGACACCTCGCGCTACCAGGAAGACAAGCGCGCCGTCGAAGACAAATATATCGGCCCGCTCGTCAAGACGGTCATGAACCGCTGCATCCACTGCACGCGTTGCGTCCGCTTCACGACCGAAGTTGCCGGCATTTCCGAACTCGGCCTGATCGGCCGCGGCGAGGATGCCGAAATCACCACCTATCTCGAGCAGGCCATGACCTCCGAGCTGCAGGGCAACGTCGTTGACCTTTGCCCGGTCGGCGCGCTCACCTCCAAGCCCTTTGCCTTCACGGCCCGTCCGTGGGAACTGAACAAGACCGAATCGATCGACGTCATGGACGCCGTCGGCTCCGCCATCCGCGTCGATACGCGCGGCCGCGAAGTCATGCGCATCCTGCCGCGCGTCAACGAAGCGGTGAACGAAGAGTGGATCTCCGACAAGACCCGCCACGTCTGGGACGGCCTGAAGACGCAGCGCCTCGACCGCCCCTACGTCCGCAAGGACGGCCGCCTGCAGCCGGCAAGCTGGGGCGAGGCCTTCGGCGCCATCAAGGCTGCCGTTGCGGCAACGTCCGGCGACAAGATCGGCGCGATCGCCGGCGATCTCGCCTCCGTCGAGGAAATGTACGCGCTGTCCGAACTGGTAAAGTCGCTCGGTTCCGAGAACCTCGACTGTCGCCAGGATGGGACGGCACTTGATCCGTCGCTCGGCCGCGCAAGCTACCTCTTCAACCCCACCATCGCCGGTATCGAGCAGGCCGACGCGCTGCTCATCGTCGGCGCCAACCCGCGCTTCGAAGCTGCCATCCTCAACGCCCGCATCCGCAAGCGCTACCGCCGCGGCGGCTTCCCGATCGGCGTGATCGGCGAGGGCGGCGAGCTGCGTTACAAGTACGACTATCTCGGCTCCGGCCCGGATACGCTGAAGGACATTGTCGACGGCGGCCACGCCTTCGCCGAAGTCCTCGCCAAGGCTTCCAAGCCGATGATTATCGTCGGCCAGGGCGCGCTCACCCGCACGGATGGCGCCGGCGTGCTCGCAACGGCAGCCAAGCTCGCCGTCAATGTCGGCGCGATCGCTGAAGGCTGGAACGGCTTTGCCGTCCTCCACACCGCCGCCTCCCGCGTCGGCGGTCTCGACCTCGGCTTCGTGCCGGGCGCCAAGGGCGTCAACGCCGCCGAGATGCTGAAGGCCATGGACGTGCTCTTCCTGCTCGGCGCCGACGAACTCGACTTCTCGGCCAAGACCGCGAAGTTCACCGTCTATATCGGCTCGCACGGCGATAACGGTGCGCATGGCGCCGATGTCATCCTGCCGGCTGCCGCCTATACCGAAAAGTCCGGCACCTGGGTCAACACCGAAGGCCGCGTCCAGATGGGCAACCGCGCCGGTTTCGCACCGGGCGACGCCCGCGAGGACTGGGCGATCATTCGCGCCCTTTCCGACGTGCTCGGCAAGAAGCTTCCCTTTGATTCTCTCGGCGAACTGCGCGGCAAGCTCTATGCGGCATTCCCGCATTTCGCTGCCATCGACGAGATCGCCGAGGGCGATAGCGCCCAAATTGCCGCACTGGCGAAAAAAGCCGGTAAGATGAACAAATCCGGGTTTGCGTCGCCGGTCAAAGACTTCTATTTGACGAACCCGATAGCGCGCGCCTCGGCTGTCATGGCCGAGTGCTCGGCATTGGCCCGCAACAATTTCAAAGTCGCGGCAGAGTAAGGGCAGGAACTCATGGATTCTTTCTTCTCGACCTATGTCTGGCCGGCGATCATCATGATCGGTCAGTCGCTGCTGCTGCTCGTCTGCCTGCTGGTCTTCATCGCTTACATCCTGCTTGCCGACCGCAAGATCTGGGCTGCCGTGCAGCTGCGCCGCGGCCCGAACGTCGTCGGTCCCTTCGGCCTGTTCCAGTCCTTCGCCGACCTTTTGAAGTTCGTCTTCAAGGAGCCGATCATCCCGGCCGGCGCCAACAAGGCGGTCTTCCTCCTCGCCCCGCTTGTCACCGTACTCCTGGCGCTGTCGACCTGGGCGGTCGTGCCGCTCGCAGACGGCTGGGTCGTTGCCAACATCAATGTCGGCATCCTCTACATCTTCGCGATCTCCTCGCTCGAAGTATACGGCATCATCATGGGTGGCTGGGCTTCGAACTCGAAGTATCCGTTCCTCGGCGCGCTGCGCTCTGCCGCACAGATGGTGTCCTACGAAGTCTCGATCGGCTTCGTCATCGTCACCGTGCTTCTCTGCGTCGGCTCGCTGAACCTGACCGATATCGTCAACGCCCAGCGCACCGGCCTCGGCACGATGGTCGGCCTGCCGAACTCGTTCCTCGACTGGCACTGGCTGGCGCTGTTCCCGATGTTCATCGTCTTCTTCATCTCGGCGCTCGCCGAGACGAACCGCCCGCCCTTCGACCTTCCGGAAGCCGAATCCGAACTCGTCGCCGGCTTCATGGTCGAATATGGCTCGGCTCCGTACATGATGTTCATGCTCGGCGAATATGCGGCCGTCGTCCTGATGTGCTCGCTGACGACCATCCTCTTCCTGGGGGGCTGGCTGCCGCCGGTCGATTTCTGGCTCATCAACTGGGTGCCGGGCATCATCTGGTTCATGCTGAAGGCGTGCCTGGTGTTCTTCATGTTCGCCATGGTCAAGGCTTTCGTGCCCCGTTACCGCTACGACCAGCTCATGCGTCTCGGCTGGAAGGTCTTCCTTCCGCTGTCGCTCGCCATGGTCATCATCGTTGCATTCGTGCTGAAACTGACGGGATGGGCAGGCTGATGTCCAACCTCGTTTCCGGCAAAATTGGAGATTGAAGATGGGAAGCCTGTCCGCCTCCATCAACTCGCTTTTCCTCAAGGAATTCGTCGGCGCCTTCTTCCTGTCGATGCGCTATTTCTTCAAGCAGAAGGCGACGATCAACTACCCCTTCGAAAAGGGTCCGGTCAGCCCGCGCTTCCGCGGCGAACATGCGCTGCGCCGCTATCCGAACGGCGAAGAGCGTTGCATCGCCTGCAAGCTGTGCGAAGCGATCTGTCCCGCTCAGGCGATCACCATCGAGGCCGGCCCGCGTCGCAATGACGGCACCCGCCGCACGGTGCGTTACGACATCGACATGGTGAAGTGCATCTATTGCGGCTTCTGCCAGGAGGCATGCCCGGTCGATGCGATCGTCGAAGGCCCGAATTTCGAATTCGCCACCGAGACCCGCGAAGAGCTCTACTTCGACAAGCAGCGGCTGCTCGACAACGGCGACCGGTGGGAGCGTGAAATCGCCCGCAATATCGCGATGGATGCGCCGTACCGCTGATTGAAATTTGAAATGCCGCGGCAAGGGCGCTCTTGTCCGCCGCGGTCAACATGCACCGGGGCTTTGCCGGCAGATGCCGTGCGAAGTCCTATCGGGCAGGGAAACTCCCGGCTGCCCCGGGGGAAGATGAAAAAGGCACCAACATGGGTCTGCAGGCTCTATTTTTCTATCTTTTCGCCTTTGTCGCGATAGCGTCGGCGTTCATGGTCATCTGGGCGAAGAACCCGGTCCACTCGGTTCTGTTCCTGATCCTGGTGTTCTTCAACGCAGCCGGTCTCTTCCTGCTGCTGGGTGCCGAATTCCTGGCGATGATCCTGCTCGTCGTCTATGTGGGCGCGGTCGCGGTTCTCTTCCTTTTCGTGGTGATGATGCTCGACATCGATTTCACCGAGCTTCGCGCCGGTGTCCTCGAATATGCGCCGATCGGCGCGCTGATCGGCCTCATCCTCGCCGCCGAACTCATCGTCGTCATCGGCGGCAGCGCGATTTCGCCCGAGATCGCCAAGACGGTCGCCATGCCGATCCCGGCCTTTAGCGAACGCACCAACACGGCGGCGCTCGGCGACGTGCTCTATACGAACTACGTCTACTTCTTCCAGATCGCCGGTCTGGTCCTGCTGGTCGCCATGATCGGCGCGATCGTGCTGACGTTGAAGCATCGCACCAATATCAAGCGGCAGAATATTTCCCGCCAGGTTGCCCGCACGCCCGCGACCGCCGTCGAGGTGGTCAAGGTCAAGCCGGGGCAGGGCGTGAACTGAACCGAGAGGTCAAGGAACAAAGAATATGGTCATCGGACTCTCCCACTATCTCACGGTCAGCGCCATCCTCTTCACGATCGGCATCTTCGGCATCTTCCTGAACCGGAAGAACATCATCGTCATCCTGATGTCGGTCGAACTGATCCTGCTGTCGGTCAACATCAACATGGTCGCCTTCTCGTCCTTCCTTAACGATATCGTCGGCCAGGTCTTCGCACTGTTCATTCTGACCGTTGCCGCCGCCGAAGCGGCGATCGGTCTTGCAATTCTCGTTGTCTTCTACCGCAACCGCGGTTCGATCGCGGTCGAAGACGTCAATATGATGAAGGGCTGAGCGGCTCATGTTCCTCTATAAGGCTATCGTCTTCCTTCCCCTGATCGGCGCGATCATCGCCGGCCTGTTCGGCCGCGCGATCGGCGCCAAGGCGTCGGAATATGTCACCAGCGGCCTGATGATCATCGCCGCCATCCTGTCCTGGATCGTCTTCTTCACGGTTGCGCTCGGCCACCCCGAAGGTGCCATCAAGGTCGAGGTTCTGCGCTGGATCCAGTCCGGCGGCATCGACGTGTCCTGGTCGCTGCGCGTCGATACGCTGACCTCGGTCATGCTGATCGTCGTCAACACGGTCTCGACCCTGGTGCATATCTACTCGATCGGTTACATGCACACCGATCCGCACCGCCCGCGCTTCTTCGCCTACCTGTCGCTCTTCACCTTCGCCATGCTCATGCTGGTGACGTCCGACAACCTCGCCCAGATGTTCTTCGGCTGGGAAGGCGTCGGTCTGGCCTCGTATCTGCTGATCGGCTTCTGGTACAAGAAGCCGTCGGCATCGGCGGCCGCCATGAAGGCCTTCATCGTCAACCGCGTCGGCGACTTCGGCTTCGTGCTCGGTATCGCCACCGTCTTCGTGCTGTTCGGCTCGATCAACCTCGACACGATCTTCGCCAATGCTTCGACCTTCGCTCCGGCTGAAGGCGGCGAGGCTGGTGAGGTGATCCTGAACCTCTTCGGCATGCATCTCGACAAGGCGCATGCGCTGACCGGCGCCTGCCTGCTGCTTTTCATGGGCGCCATGGGCAAGTCGGCGCAGTTCCTGCTGCACACCTGGCTGCCGGACGCCATGGAAGGCCCGACGCCGGTTTCCGCACTCATCCATGCCGCAACCATGGTTACGGCCGGCGTCTTCCTCGTCGCCCGCATGTCGCCGATCTTCGAACTTTCGCATGATGCGCTCGTCGTCGTGACGCTCATCGGCGCGATCACCGCCTTCTTCGCGGCGACCGTCGGCCTCGTGCAGAACGACATCAAGCGCGTCATCGCCTATTCGACCTGCTCGCAGCTCGGCTACATGTTCGTCGCTCTCGGCGTCGGCGCTTACGGCGCGGCAATCTTCCACCTCTTCACGCATGCCTTCTTCAAGGCTCTGCTCTTCCTCTGCGCCGGCTCGGTCATCCATGCCGTCGATGGCGAGCAGGACATGCGCTACATGGGCGGCCTGCGTCCGCACATCAAGGTCACGTTCTGGATGATGATCATCGGCACGCTGGCGATCACCGGTGTCGGCATTCCCTTCACCCCGGTCGGCTTTGCCGGTTTCTTCTCGAAGGACGTCATCATCGAAGCAACCTACGCGTCGCATTCGCCGGTTGCGGGCTTTGCCTTCTCGCTGCTGGTCATTGCCGCTCTCTTCACGAGCTTCTATTCCTGGCGCCTGATCTTCATGACTTTCTACGGCCGGCCGCGCGCTTCCCACGAGGTCATGCATCACGTCCATGAATCGCCGCAGGTCATGCTGGTGCCGCTCTACATCCTCGCCATCGGCGCGGTTGTGGCCGGCTTCCTCTTCGAAGGCCGTTTCTACGGCGAGGAATATGCCGAGTTCTGGAAGGGCGCGCTCTTCACCGGCGCCGAAAACGAACTGGTGGAAGAATTCCATCACGTTCCGGCCTGGGTCGGCCTCAGCCCCTTCATCGCCATGCTGCTCGGCTTCGTGATCGCCTGGTACATGTACATCCGGTCGCCCTCGACGCCGCGCAAGCTCGCCGAGCAGCACCGCGTGCTCTACCAGTTCCTGCTCAACAAGTGGTACTTCGACGAACTCTACGACTTCCTCTTCGTCCGCACCGCCAAGGCGCTTGGCAACTTCCTGTGGAAGAAGGGTGACGTCGGCGTCATCGATACCTACGGTCCGAACGGCGTCGCCGCCCGCGTGGTCAACGTGACCGACCGCGTCGTGCGCCTGCAGACCGGTTACCTCTATCACTATGCCTTCGCGATGCTGATCGGCATTGCGGCGCTCGTTACCTGGATGATGCTCGGGAGTTCTCTCTGATGACCGATTGGCCTATTCTTTCAACGGTCACCTTCCTGCCGCTCGTCGGCGTGGTGCTCCTGTTGCTGATGAACGGCGAAACCGAGAACGGCCGCAAGAACGTGCTGTGGATCTCGCTGATCACCACGGTCTTCACCTTCATCCTCTCGCTCTTCATCTGGATCGGTTTCGACAACGCCAATCCTGGCTTCCAGATGATCGAGCAGCATAGCTGGCTCGGCACCGGCATCGGTTATCATGTCGGCGTCGACGGCATCTCCATGCTGTTCATCATCCTGTCGACCTTCCTGATGCCCTTCTGTGTGCTCGCAAGCTGGCTGTCGGTCGAGAAGCGCCTGAAGGAATACATGATCGCCTTCCTCATCCTCGAAGTGATGATGGTCGGTGTCTTCGTTTCGCTCGATATCGTTCTCTTCTACGTCTTCTTCGAAGGCGGCCTCATCCCGATGTTCCTCATCATCGGTGTCTGGGGCGGTGCGAACCGCGTCTATGCGAGCTACAAATTCTTCCTCTATACGTTGCTCGGCTCGGTGCTGATGCTGCTTGCCATCATGGCCATGTACTGGCAGGCCGGCACGACGGATATCGTCCAGCTGCTGGAATACAAGTTCCCGCCGGCCATGCAGACCTGGCTGTGGCTTGCCTTCTTCGCCTCCTTCGCGGTGAAGATGCCGATGTGGCCGGTTCACACCTGGCTCCCGGACGCGCACGTCCAGGCGCCGACGGCCGGTTCCGTCATCCTGGCAGGCGTGCTGCTGAAGCTCGGCGGCTACGGCCTGATCCGCTTCTCGATCGGCATGTTCCCGGTCGCGTCGGACTATTTCGCGCCGCTCGTCTTCGCCATGTCCGTCATCGCCATCATCTACACCTCGCTGGTCGCGATGATGCAGGACGACATCAAGAAGCTGATCGCCTATTCCTCCGTCGCTCACATGGGCTATGTGACGATGGGCATCTTCGCTGCGAACGCGCAGGGTCTGCAGGGGTCGATCTTCCAGATGCTGTCGCACGGCATCGTCTCCGGCGCGCTCTTCCTCTGCGTCGGCGTCGTCTACGACCGCACCCACACCCGCGAGATCGCGGCCTATGGCGGCCTGGTCAACAACATGCCGAAATATGCCGTCGCCTTCATGGTCTTCACCATGGCCAATGTCGGCCTGCCGGGCACGTCGGGCTTCATCGGCGAGTTCCTGACGCTCATCGGCGTCTTCCGCGCCAATACCTGGGTCGCGCTCTTTGCCGCCACCGGCGTCATCCTGTCGGCCGCCTATGCGCTCTGGCTCTATCGCCGGGTGATCTTCGGCGCGCTGGAAAAGGAAAAGCTGAAGGCACTGCTCGACCTTTCTCCGCGTGAACGCGTCATCCTCTATCCGCTGATCGCGCTCACCATCTTCTTCGGCGTCTATCCGGCTCCGGTCTTCGATGCGACCGCAGCTTCGGTGGACCATCTGATCAACAGCTATTCGGCCGCAGTGCAGGCAGCGCAGAATGTTGCGCTGTCGATGAAATGACGGGACTTTAGGACATGACTGCTGAAACAATCTCCCTGAGCCTGTACCTGTCCGCGCCGGAAATCATCCTCGCGATCGGTGCCCTCGTGCTGCTCATGATCGGCGTCTTCGCGGGCGAGCGGTCCGGTCCGCTCGTCAGTACGCTGGCGATGATCGTGCTTGCCGTCTCCGGCCTGTGGCTGATCTTCATTCCCGGCGACGGCCTCGCCTATGGCGGCGTCTACCTCGCCGACGGCTTTGCCCGCTTCATGAAGGTGCTGGCGCTGATCGGCTCCTTCGTCGCGCTGTTCATGTCGATGGGCCATGCGCGGGAAAACCAGCTCGACAAGTTCGAGTTCCCGGTTCTCCTGGTGCTCTGCACGCTCGGCATCATGCTGATGATCTCGGCCAACGACCTGATCTCGCTCTATCTCGGCCTCGAACTGCAGTCGCTGGCGATCTACGTCATCGCTGCGATCAACCGCGACAGCCTGAAGTCGACCGAAGCCGGCCTGAAATATTTCGTCCTCGGCGCCCTTTCCTCCGGCATGCTGCTCTACGGCATGTCGCTGGTCTACGGCTTCACCGGCCACACGCATTTCGCCGACATCGCCCAGGCGCTCACGGTCGAAGGCGCGAAGTCGCTCGGCCTGATCTTCGGCCTCGTCTTCATTCTCGCCGGCATCGCCTTCAAGATCTCCGCCGTCCCGTTCCACATGTGGACGCCGGACGTATACGAAGGCGCGCCGACCCCGGTCACCGCCTTCCTGGCAAGCGCCCCGAAGGTCGCCGCCATGGCGATGATGACGCGCATCGTCATCACCGCCTTCCAGCCGGTGCTGACCGACTGGCAGCAGGTCATCGTCTTCATCTCGATCGCCTCCATGCTGCTCGGTTCGTTTGCGGCCATCGGCCAGAAGAACATCAAGCGACTGATGGCCTATTCCTCGATCGGCCACATGGGTTATGCGCTGGTCGGCCTTGCCGCCGGCAACCATACCGGCGTCGCCGGCGTCATGCTCTACATGGCGATCTACATGGTCATGACGCTCGGTTCCTTCGCGATCATCATGTCGATGCGCCGCAAGGACGGCACGGTTGTCGAAAACGTCAGCGATCTTGCAGGCCTGTCGGCGACCAACCCCTTCATGGCCGTGGTGCTGACCGCGCTGATGTTCTCGCTTGCCGGCATTCCGCCGCTTGCCGGCTTCTTCGCGAAGTATTTCGTCTTCGTCGCCGCCATCGAGGCCAAGCTCTATGCGCTTGCCGTCATCGGTGTTCTGGCTTCGGTCGTCGGCGCCTATTATTATCTGCGCGTCATCAAGCTGATGTGGTTCGATGAGGCGACCGGCGAATTCGCCCGTGTCTCGGGCTCGCTGCGTCTCGTCTTCGGTCTCTCCGGCCTCTTCGTCGCCGCCTATGTTCTCATCGGCGGACCGATCGGCGGTGCGGCCGAGCTCGCTGCGGCGACGCTCTTCTGATGGCTTCCGACAAGCGGCGCCGGATATCGCTCGGCGATATCAGGCACGAGGCCTTGTCGGATACGTCGTCGACCAACACGGAATGCTTTGCCCGGGCTCGGGCAGGGGACGCCGGCCTGCTCTGGGTGACGGCGGAACGACAGACCGGCGGCCGCGGCCGCCGGGGCCGCCCCTGGGTTTCCGAGCGCGGCAATCTCTACGCCTCGCTTCTTCTCATCGATCCGGCGCCGATGGAGCGCCTTGCCTCCCTGCCGCTCGCCATCGCCGTTGCCGTGCATCAGGCGATCCGCAGCGTGCTGCCGCCGGGTGCGGAGCCGCTGGAGGTGAAGTGGCCGAACGATATTCTGATCGGGCGCAAGAAGACCTGCGGCATCCTCGTGGAAGGCGAACGGCTGGCCGACGGCCGCCATGCGGTCGTCATCGGCATCGGCATCAACGTATCCGTCACGCCCGACAATCCCATCTATCCGGTCACCTGTCTGCGAAATCAGGGAAGTGCGGCTTCGCCCGAAGAACTCTTCGCCCATCTCTTCGCCGCCATGGCCGAGATGCTCGATATCTGGGACGAAGGGCAGGGTATTGCCGAAGTCACGGCGCGGTGGCGGGCCGTCGCCTGCGGTATTGGCGAAAAGATAACCGTGAATCTGCCGGACCGGTCGATTTCCGGATATTTCGCGGGAATAGATGATAATGGCCTGTTGATGCTCGATACCGGCACAGGCAGGATGATGCCGATTGCGGCTGGCGATGTATTCTTTGGATAGTGGAAAAAACAAACATTATGGCGAAACAGGACGAACTGGTATTTCTCCCTTTGGGCGGCGTCGGCGAGATCGGGATGAATCTTGCGCTGTACGGCTACGGCCCGGCGGATCATCGCCAGTGGATCATGGTGGATTGCGGCGTCACCTTTCCGGGGCCGGATCTGCCGGGTGTCGATCTTGTCCTGCCGGATATCCGTTTCCTCGCCAACGAGCGCAAGAACCTCAAGGCGATCATCATCACCCACGCCCATGAGGATCATTACGGCGCGCTCGCCGATCTCTGGCCGGGCCTGAATGTCCCGGTCTATGCCTCGCCTTTCACGGCGGGCCTGCTGGAAGCCAAGCGCAATTTCGAGAAGGACGCGATCGGCGAAGTGCCGGTCACGATCTTCAAGGCGGGCGACAGGATCAATGCCGGTCCCTTCAGCATCGAGGGTGTGGCCGTCAACCATTCGATCCCCGAGCCCATGTCGCTGATGATCCGCACGCCGCTCGGCAATGTCATCCATACCGGCGATTGGAAGATCGATCACGAGCCTTCGCTCGGGCCGCTGACCGACGAGGCGCGTTTCCGCCAGCTCGGCGACGAGGGCGTTCTGGCTCTGCTCTGCGATTCCACCAACGCGCTGCGCGACGGCGTTTCTCCGTCCGAGAAGGATGTTTCCGAAAGCCTGCGCAAGATCATCGAGAATGCCGAGGGCCGTGTGGCGATCACCACCTTCTCCTCGAATGTCGGCCGTATCCGCACCGTCGCCGAAGCCGCCGAAGCTGCCGGCCGCGAAGTGCTGCTGCTTGGAAGCTCGCTGAAGCGCGTCTGCGACGTCGCCCAGGATATCGGCCTGATGGAAGGCATAAAGCCCTTCATATCCGAGGAGGATTACGGCTTCATCCCGCGTGACAAGGTCGTTGTCATCCTTACCGGCAGCCAGGGTGAACCGCGTGCCGCCCTTGCCAAGCTTTCGCGCGACGAGATGCGCAACGTGGCCTTCGCCGCCGGCGATATCGTCGTCTTCTCCTCGCGCGCCATTCCCGGCAATGAGAAGGCGATCCAGGACATCAAGAACGGTCTCGTCGAACAGGGCGTCCACATCATCACCGATACGGAGGCGCTGGTGCATGTGTCGGGCCATCCGCGTCGCAACGAATTGCAGAAGATGTATGAATGGACGCGGCCGAAGATCGTCGTGCCCGTGCATGGTGAGGCCACGCATCTGACGGCGCACAAGGAGCTTGCCGAACAGTCGGGCATTCCGACCGTGCCGCGTGTGCGCAATGGCGACGTACTGAGGCTCGCTCCCGGTCCTGTCGAGGTGATCGACGAGGCGCCGCATGGCCGCATCTACAAGGACGGGTCGCTGATCGGCGACTTCGACGAGATGGGCATCGGCGAGCGCAAGAAGCTTGCCTATGTCGGCCATGTTGCCGTCAGCATCGTGCTCGACAATCGTTACGACATTATCGGCGAGCCCGATCTCGTGGCGATCGGCCTGCCGGCCTATGACGACGAGGGCGAAGATATGGAGGATACTCTGTTCGACGCCGCAATCAGCGCGATCGAAAGCATCCCGCGCGCCCGCCGCAAGGATATCGACATGCTGCAGGAGGCCGCCCGCCGCGCCGTGCGCGCCGCCGCCAACAATGCCTGGGGCAAGAAGCCTGTCGTCACCGTCTTCATCACCAGGATCTGAGCGATGCTCGGCCGTGTGAACCATATCGCCATCGCCGTGCCCGACCTGATAGCTGCGGCCGCAAGCTATCGCGACACGCTGGGTGCCACGGTCTCGGCGCCGCAACCCCTGCCGGAGCATGGCGTCACGGTGGTTTTCGTTGAGCTGCCCAACACCAAGGTGGAACTGCTGGAGCCGCTGGGCGACGCCTCGCCCATCGCCGCCTTCCTCGAGAAGAACCCGTCGGGCGGCATGCATCACATCTGCTACGAAGTCGAGGATATCCTGGCGGCCCGCGACCGCCTGACGGCATCGGGGGCGAGGGTGCTCGGGAACGGCGAGCCGAAGACCGGCGCCCATGGCAAACCGGTGCTATTCCTCCACCCGAAGGACTTTTTCGGTACCCTGATCGAGCTCGAACAGGTGTGACACACCTTTAGAATACAGCTAGTTTAGAATACAGCTGGTTTCCTGCCTGCACAATTTGCCTTTGGTTGCTATTATGCCTCCACACCGGGGAGGGTTGCATGTTCAAATCCATATATGTAGGCGCAGCGATCGCAATGATCACCTCTGGCGTAGCGCTAGCCGAAGCTCCAATGGATGCGAACGCGCTGGGTGACAAAGCAAGAGGGCAACTCGAATGTGCGGCGTTATATGGAGTGATCGCCGAACTATATCCGGAAAACTGGCAGACGCTTAGCAGAGAGAGAATGCGGGACGCCTTTGCTTTGCTGCGTAGCACCGGCCGGCAGAATCTGGCCCGTTCGGGCAGCGCGGGCGAATCCGCAGACCCGATCATCCAGGCGCGCGTTGAGGAAATCGTGAAGCTTGCCGAGGGGGAAGCAAAGACCGAGCTTCGACGGCTCTTCAACGATTGCAGCGATTTGTATAGGAAAACACTCCACGGGGATTGAAGCCGGTTAGTGCGTCAGAGTGACCTAAATTATTCCCCGCCTTTGAACTCTCCGTCATTCCGGCTTATAAGCTCGCAAAACCAGCCGCCAGCGCGCCATATCGACGGGAACCGACATGTTTCAGGCCTTCCTCCAGGGATTCGCAGTCTATTTCATCA
The DNA here is from genome assembly GCA_900471515.1 of Hyphomicrobiales bacterium. Taxonomy (GTDB): domain Bacteria; phylum Pseudomonadota; class Alphaproteobacteria; order Rhizobiales; family Rhizobiaceae; genus Rhizobium. Next base: position 77,952 of record UCFC01000014.1, read on the forward strand.
TCTGGTGGATTACGCTTTTCGCCGTGCTGCCGATTGGCCTGCGCACCCAGGCGGAAGATAACGATATCGTGCTCGGCACCGTACCGAGCGCGCCGACCCGCTTCCGCCCGCTTTTCGTCTTCTCGCTGACGACGCTCATCTCAGGCGCGATCTATGGCGTCTGGTACATCTGTTCGACCTATTTTGGCCTCGGCTTCGATGCACTTCCACAAATAGGGCCTAGCTTCTATTAGAGCCTTTCCTGGTTAGATTGAAGCATTTTGCCGGCTGAAACGGGCCGCCTGATCGACCAGCCGGCTTGGCCGTAGATCTGGGCTACGACGCGCGCCGGCCGGTCGACCATCCGCCTCCGTTTGAGCCAGCAGAATGCTGCAATCTAGCCAGGAAAGGCTCTAAGCGTGACTTTTGCTCAATCTTTGAGCAGAAGCAAATACAACCGCGGAAAAATCTGTCATACGCACGTCATGCAACTCAGGCAAAGAGCTTGCGTAACGGAAAGGCGGGCTTACCTAGCGAAAGGCGGGTCTGGTTTTCGGGAGTGTCGGGAGCCGAAAAAGCAAAAAAAAACAAGGCCGGAAGCCTTGTTTTAATTATCGCGTGATCCTTAACCGTTACCGGGGCAGCGACAAGCGCGCCTAAGATCTGATCCTCCCAAGACTTGACCGCGAGTTCGGCAAGAATTTAACCTTCTTGCCTGTTTTGTGAGCTAAAGCTAGCTCAAAGATTGTGCTTTGTCATCAGCTTTTTTTGCATTTTTGCTACACTCACGCAAAATTTTTCTGTTGACAAGATTTACCTTCAAGCCCTTATAAATACGCGCTTTTTCGTGCCTGCTGAATTTATGGGCGCTAACATGCGTCTGCGGGAGGCGGCTCGCGTCGGTCGCGGGTTTCTTTCCTGCCGCGAAGCGGCTATGAACGCTCCCATCTTTAACAAAGACCGTCGATTCCGCTTGGGTAAGCGGCGTCTCAACTGTACCGGATTCCGCCATGCGTCTGTCCCGCTTCTTCGTGCCCATCCTCAAGGAAAACCCCAAGGAGGCGGAAATCGTCTCCCACCGGCTGATGCTGCGCGCCGGCATGATCCGCCAGCAGTCGCAGGGCATCTATTCCTGGCTGCCGCTCGGCAAGAAGGTGCTGGACAAGGTCAACAACATCATCCGCGAAGAGCAGAACCGCGCTGGCGCCATCGAGCTTCTGATGCCGACGCTGCAGTCGGCCGAACTCTGGCAGGAAAGCGGCCGTTACGACGCCTATGGCAAGGAGATGCTGCGCATCAAGGACCGTCAGGACCGCCCGATGCTCTACGGCCCGACCAACGAGGAAATGGTCACGGATATCTTCCGTTCCTTCGTGAAGTCCTACAAGGACCTGCCGCTCAATCTCTATCACATCCAGCTGAAGTTCCGTGACGAGATCCGTCCGCGCTTCGGCACCATGCGCTCGCGCGAATTCATGATGAAGGACGCCTATTCCTTCGACCTGACGCGCGAGGGCGCCGAACATTCCTACAACAAGATGTTCACTGCCTATCTGCGCACCTTCGATCGTCTCGGCCTGCGCGCCATTCCGATGCGCGCCGATACCGGCCCGATCGGCGGCAATCTCAGCCATGAATTCATCATCCTCGCCGATACCGGCGAATCCGAAGTCTTCTGCCACAAGGATTTCGTCGATTTCGACATTCCCGCCGAAAACACCGATTTCGACAGTGTCGACGGCCTGAAGGGGGTCTTCGACAAGTGGACGTCGCTTTACGCCGCGACCTCGGAAATGCACGACGAGGCGGCCTTCAACGCCATTCCGGAAGGCGAGCGTCTTTCTGCGCGCGGCATCGAAGTCGGCCATATTTTCTACTTCGGTACGAAATATTCCGAGCCGATGGGTGCCAAGGTGCAAGGTCCCGACGGCAAGGAACACTTCGTTCACATGGGGTCCTACGGTATCGGCCCGACGCGCCTTGTTCCCGCCATCATCGAAGCTTCGCATGATGAGAACGGAATCATCTGGCCGGAATCGGTCGCGCCCTTCGACGTCGTGGTCATCAACATGAAGGCCGGCGACGAGGCCTGCGACGGTACCTGCGAGCTGATCTATGCGGCGCTGACCAAGGCCGGCAAGGACGTGCTCTACGACGACACGGACGACCGTGCCGGCACCAAGTTTGCGACCGCCGACCTGATCGGCGTGCCGTACCAGATCATTGCCGGCCCGCGCGCGGTCGCGAACGGCGAAGTGGAAGTGAAGGACCGCAAGACCGGCGCCCGCGAAACGATGACCATCGAGGCGGCGATCAACAGGTTCGTGGCTTAAGAAAGACGGAGGCGAAATGGCAGAGGCAGCAGTGGACCGGAGTTCCAAATCCGGCTTGGGTCCGGCTGGCAAGCCATTTTCCACCTTCGAACGCCTGGTGGCGTGGCGCTATCTGCGCGCCCGCCGCAAGGAGGCCTTCATCTCGGTCATTGCCGGCTTCTCCTTCGTCGGCATCATGCTCGGCGTTGCGACGCTGATCATCGTCATGGCGGTGATGAACGGGTTCCGGACCGAACTCGTCTCCCGCATCCTCGGCATCAACGGCCATATGATCATCCAGCCGGTCGACGGTCCCTTTACCGATTATGCCGACCTGGTGAAGAAATTCGAGGCCGTGCCCGGTATCAAAATGGCGCTGCCTCTGGTGGAAGGCCAGGTTCTCGCGTCCTCGCAGACGGGCGGCAGCACGGGCGCGCTGGTGCGCGGCACGCGGGCTGAAGACCTCAGCAAGCTCAAGACCGTCTCCGACAATATCAAGTCGGGCGACATGGTGGGCTTTGCCGCGGGCGACGGCGTCCTGGTCGGCAGCCGCATGGCAGACCAGCTCGGCCTGCGCGTCGGCGACCTGATCACGCTGACGTCACCGGAAGGTGACGTGACGCCGATGGGCGTCAATCCGCGCATCAAGTCCTACAAGATATCAGGCCTTTTCGAGATCGGCATGTCGGAATACGACGCCTCGATCATCTACATGCCGCTCGAGGAATCGCAGCTCTATTTCAATGCGGACGGGCTGGTGCAGTCGATCGAGCTCTTCGTCAACAACCCCGACGACATCGACAATCTGAGGCCCAAGGTGGAGGAGGCGGCCGGCCGGCAGATCGCCATCACCGACTGGCGCCAGCGCAACCAGACCTTCTTCTCCGCCCTGCAGGTGGAGCGCAACGTGATGTTCATGATCCTGACGCTGATCGTGCTCGTCGCCGCGCTCAACATCATTTCCGGCCTCATCATGCTGGTGAAGGACAAGGGCAGCGACATCGCCATCCTGCGCACGATGGGCGCCAGTTCCGGCGCCATCATGCGCATCTTCTTCATGACCGGGGCTGCGATCGGCATTGTCGGCACGATCGCCGGTGTGCTGCTCGGCGTCGTCGTCTGCATCAACATCGAATCCATCCGCCAGTTCTTCTCCTGGGTATCGGGCACGGTGCTCTTCGATCCGCAGCTCTATTTCCTGAGCCAGCTGCCGGCGGAAATGGATATCAGCGAAACGGTCTCCGTCGTTGTCATGGCGCTGACGCTCTCCTTCATCGCAACGATCTTTCCCGCCTGGCGCGCCTCCCGCCTCGACCCCGTCCAGGCCCTTCGTTACGAATAAGGCCGTGCCACAGGCCACGTTCAAGGCCCAATCCAAGGAATGCCGCATTCATGAAACGCAACGTCGTTCTCAAGCTTTCGGGCGTCGAGCGCCATTACGGACAGGGCGAAACGCTGCTGACCATCCTCAAGGGCGCGGATTTTTCGCTGACGAGCGGCGAGATGGTGGCGCTGGTGGCGCCGTCCGGCACCGGCAAATCGACGCTTTTGCATGTCGCGGGCCTGCTCGAACATCCCGATGGCGGCGAGGTGACGGTCAACGGCCGCCCCTGTGATGGCCTCTCCGACGAGAAGCGCACGGCGATCCGCCGCAGCGAGATCGGTTTCGTCTATCAGTTCCACCACCTGCTGCCGGAATTCTCCGCGCAGGAAAACATCATGATGCCGCAGCTCATCGCCGGCCTCTCGTGGAAAGAGGCGAGCGAGCGGGCAAAGATGCTTCTGGACTATATGCGCATCGGCCATCGCGGCACGCACCGGCCGGCGGAGCTTTCCGGCGGCGAGCAGCAGCGTGTGGCGATCGCCCGTGCCGTCGCCAATGCGCCGAGCCTGCTTCTGGCCGACGAGCCGACCGGCAATCTCGACCCCGAAACCGCCAACTACGTCTTCGACGCGCTCGAAGCGTTGGTGCGCCAGTCCGGCCTCGCCGCGCTGATCGCCACCCACAATCACGAGCTTGCCCGGCGCATGGACCGGCGCGTGACGATCTCCGACGGCAAGGTCGTGGATTTCTGATCTTCAGGCGACGATCAGGCCGCCGCGATAATCGAGCTCGTAAGCCTTCCGGCCACCCACCTCGATGAATTCGTGCCCGCGAAAATGCGTGCAATCGCCTTCGCTCGTATCGACATAGTGGCCGAGCGCGTGATCGAAGACCATGCCGCCGAGGAAGCGGCCCTGCCTGTAGAGCTGTGACAGGGCGGCGCGGATGATGCTGCCGGCGACCGTCGCATCGATGATGTCGGGCTCGATGATCCGCCCGAAATAGTTCATGGCCCAGACCGGCTTTTCCTCCAGCCACACGACTTCCTGACCGGCAAAATCCGTGCCGCCGAAATAGCTGTCGAGATAGCGCCAGATGCCGCGCTTGTAGCCGAGGTCATGGGCACCGATCCGATAGGAAGGCTGCGCCTTGGCGCCGGCGACATAGGTCTGCGATTTGGCTTCGACTATGAAGCCATTGAGTTCCAGCACGTCCATCGTCTCTCTGCTCCGACGTTAACCATGTCCCGCGGAAGCGGGAGGGAATCCTGTTGACAACAGAACATACATGGAACAAATTAAAAACATAAGAGCAAAGGAGAGCCAAATGACTGACATGATCCGTGATATCGCAGCATTCACCTCCATCGCGATGTTCATTGCCAGCTTCTCGCTGATCGTCATGGCAATGTAAGAATTCGGGGGATCGCATGGCTGCCATGCGGTCCTGAAGCGGGACTTTTTCTGGACAGAATCGCCTTCAATGCCGACAATGCGCGCTCTTCATTGAGGCGGTTGGAAGGGCATGTCATGGCGGATGCGGAACAGGGTGCGATCGGCGGAAAGCCGGGCTTCGTTCATCTGAGGGTTCATTCCGCCTATTCGCTGCTCGAAGGCGCATTGCCTCTCAAGAAGATCCTCTACAAGGCCTCCGGCGACAGCCAGCCGGCGATCGCCATCACCGATACCAACAATCTCTTCGTCGCCCTGGAATTTTCCCAGAAGGCGATGGACGAGGGCCTGCAGCCGATCATCGGCTGCCAGGTGTCGATCGACATGGAAGACGGTCTCGAAACCGAACGGCGGGGTGGTCAGCAGGCGCTCGTCAAGCTGCCTTCCATCGTGCTTCTGTCGGCGACCGATGCTGGCTACGAGCGGCTGGTCGACCTTGTCAGCCGCGCCTATCTCAGCGGCGAGGGCAACTCGACCGTCCATATCCGCTCCTCCTGGCTGGAGGAGATCGGCACGGACGGGCTGATCGCGCTCACCGGCGCCGCGACAGGCCCGGTCGACATGCCGCTGAAGGACGGCCATGCCGGCCCGGCGGAGACGCGGCTGCTGACGTTGAAGCGCATCTTCGGCGATCGGCTCTATGTCGAGCTGCAGCGGCACGGGACTTACGACAGGCGCCATGAACAGAAGGTCATCGGCCTTGCTTACAAGCACGACCTGCCGCTGGTCGCGACCAACGAGGCCTTCTTCCCGACGCGCGACGATTACGACGCGCATGACGCCCTGATGGCGGTCGCCCACAACGCCATCGTTTCCGATGACAGCCGCTTCCGTCTCTCGCCGGATCACTACCTGAAGAGCCGTGCCGAGATGGAAAAGCTCTTCGCCGACCTGCCGGAGGCGCTGGACAATACGGTCGAGATCGCAAGGCGCTGCTCCTTCGTGCTGAAGACGCGCAAACCGATCCTGCCGCGCTTCACCGGCGCCACCGCCGATCCGGAAGAGGCAGAACGCGCCGAGGCGCTAGAGCTTCGCCGGCAGGCGCAGGAGGGGCTGGACATGCGCCTGGCGACGCTTGGCATGTCGGCCGGCTACGAGGAGAAGGACTATCGCGAACGGCTGGAATTCGAACTCAGCGTTATCGAGCGCATGAAGTTCCCCGGCTACTTCCTGATCGTTTCGGACTTCATCAAATGGGCCAAGCAGCACGACATCCCGGTCGGTCCCGGCCGTGGCTCGGGCGCCGGCTCGCTGGTCGCCTATGCGCTGACGATTACCGACGTCGATCCGCTGCGCTTCTCGCTGCTCTTCGAACGCTTCCTCAATCCGGAACGCGTCTCGATGCCCGACTTCGATATCGACTTCTGCCAGGACCGCCGCGAAGAGGTGATCCGCTACGTGCAGCGCAAATATGGGCGCGAGCAGGTGGCGCAGATCATCACCTTCGGTTCGCTGCAGGCGCGCGCCGCATTGCGCGATGTCGGCCGCGTGCTGGAAATGCCCTATGGCCAGGTCGACAAGATCTGCAAGCTGGTGCCGAACAACCCGGCAAACCCGACGCCGCTGTCGAAGGCGATCGAGGAAGAGCCGAAGCTGCAGGAGGAAGCGGCCAAGGAGCCCGTCGTCGCCCGCCTGCTCGACATCGCCCAGAAGATCGAAGGCCTCTATCGCCACGCCTCGACGCACGCCGCCGGCATCGTGATCGGCGACCGCCCGCTGTCGAAGCTCGTGCCGATGTACCGCGATCCGCGCTCCGACATGCCGGTCACGCAGTTCAACATGAAGTGGGTGGAGCAGGCCGGCCTCGTCAAGTTCGACTTCCTCGGCCTGAAGACCCTGACCGTGCTGAAGGTCGCCGTCGATTTCTGCAAGAAGCGCGGCATCGAGGTGGATCTCGCCAAGATCCCGCTCGATGACAAGAAGACCTACGAGATGCTGTCGCGCGGCGAAACCGTCGGCGTGTTCCAGGTTGAAAGTGCCGGCATGCGCAAGGCGCTGATCGGCATGAAACCGGACTGCATCGAAGACATTATCGCGCTGGTCGCCCTCTATCGCCCCGGTCCGATGGAGAACATCCCGACCTACAATGCCCGCAAGCATGGCGACGAAGAGCTGGAATCGATCCATCCGATGATCGACCATCTTCTCAAGGAAACGCAGGGCGTTATCGTCTACCAGGAACAGGTGATGCAGATCGCCCAGGTCCTTTCGGGCTATTCGCTCGGCGAAGCCGATCTTCTGCGCCGCGCCATGGGTAAGAAGATCAAGGCCGAAATGGACCAGCAGCGCGAACGTTTCGTTGACGGCGCGGTCAAGAACGGCGTCTCCAAGCCGCAGGCCGACAATATTTTCGAACTGCTGGCGAAGTTCGCAAACTACGGCTTCAACAAGTCGCACGCCGCCGCCTACGCCATCGTCTCCTACCAGACGGCCTATATGAAGGCGCACTATCCGGTCGAGTTCCTGGCCGCGTCGATGACGCTCGATATGTCGAACACCGAAAAGGTCAACGACTTCCGCCAGGATGCTAAGCGTCTCGGCATCGAGGTCATCGCGCCCTCTGTCCAGACCTCGTTCCGCCATTTCGAGACCGGCGACAACCGCATCTATTACGCGCTGGCGGCAATCAAGGGCGTCGGCGAATCCGCGGTTGATCACATCGTCGAAATGCGCGGCGACAAGCCCTTTGCCAGCATCGAGGATTTCTGCCTGCGCATCGATCCGCGCCAGGTGAACCGCCGTGTCTTGGAAAGCCTGATCTATGCCGGCGCTTTCGATTGCTTCAAGCTGGATCGCGCCCAGCTTTCTGCCGGCCTCGACCGCGTACTCGGTTATGCGCAGCGCGCCCAGGAAAACAAGCTGAGCGGCCAGTCGGATATTTTCGGCGGCGCGCTGTCCTCGGGGCCGGAAAAGATCGCCCTGCCGCCGTTTTCGCCCTGGCTCGCCTCCGAGCGGCTGCTCAAGGAATTCCAGGTGCTGGGCTTCTATCTGACGGCCCATCCGCTCGACAGCTACAACAACATCCTGCAGAAGATGCGCGTCCAGACCTTCCAGGAGTTCTCAGCCGCCGTGAAGCAGGGGGCCGCCAACGGGCGACTGGCGGGCACGGTGATTTCCAAGCAGGAGCGCAAGACGCGCACCGGCAACAAGATGGGCATCATCGTCTTTTCGGATTCCTCCGGTCAGTATGAAGCCGTGCTCTTCTCGGAAATGCTGAACCAGTATCGCGACGTGCTGGAGCCCGGCAAATCCTTCGTCATCACCGCAACCGGCGAAGAGCGGCCGGAAGGTGTCAGCCTGCGTCTGCAGACAATCCAGTCGCTGGAGGAAAAATCGCTGCAGATGCAGAAGGCGCTGCGCGTCTACGTGCGCGATTCCGGCCCGTTGCGCGCCGTCGCCGCGCATCTGAACGCCAAGGGCGACGGTCTCGTCTCCTTCATCGTCATCAAGGAGGAGGGCAAGCGCGAGGTCGAGGTGGTGTTGCAGGACAAGTACCGCATCACGCCGGAGATCGCCGCTGCCTTGCGGGCCGCACCCGGCGTCGTCGACGTCGAACTCGTCTGACGGAAACGGCAACCGGCAGGGTGCCGGTTGCCCTCCTTTCAGCCGGCCTGCAGGCGGCAGGATGCATCCGTGCAGCGCCCCCGGCCCATCCCCATGATGACCATGCCGACCAGCGTCGCCCCGACCGGCACGAGAAGCGCGGCGCGCAATGCCTCAAGCCGTTCGGACGGGCTTTCGCCGTCGCCGAGGACAAACGTTCCGACGGCACTGACGGCGGAGAGGCCGAGCGCCGCGCCGAACTGGAACGAGGTATTCACCAGCCCGCTCGCCAGTCCCTGCTCGCCTTCGGCAATGCCATCGGTCGCGATGATCGTCAGCGGGCCGTAGCCGAGCGAGAAGGCAAGGCCGAGCAGGATCGTCGACGGCAGCATCGCCGCATAGGTCCAGTCGAGACCCATGCCGAGGAAGAGCGCGTAGCCGGCGACGGCAAAGGCAAAGCCGCCAAGCACCACGCGCCTGTTGCCGAAACGCTCCACGAGCATGGGTGTCAGCAGCGGCGCCAGAATGGCGTCCATGCCGATGACGATCAGGGCAAGGCTGGTCTGGAAGGAAGACCAGCCGAGCAGTTCCTGCAGATAGAGCGAAACGATGAACTGGAAGCCGAAGAAAGCGCCGGTGAAGAGCATCGCTGCGAGGTTGGATTGCACCAGTGCGCCAGACCGGAAGATGCCGAGCCGCACCAGCGGCGCCCGCGACTTGCGCTCGATGAGGATGAAGGCAAGCCAGAGCAGCGCGCTTGCCCCCGCCGCCGCGATCGTCCGGTTCAGGTCGTCGCCTGCATGCTCCAGCCGGGTCAGGGCATAGGCGGCAGATAACATGGCGCCGGTCAGGGTCAGCGCGCCGGCCATGTCGAACCTGTGGCGGGGGGCTGCCTCTTGCCGGGTTTCCACGATCAGCTTCGTGCCGGCAACGAGCAGGACGGCCGAGAAGATGACCGGCGCGAAGAACACCCAGCGCCACCCGACAGCGGAAAGAAGCCCGCCGATCACGAGGCCGAGCGAAAAGCCGGCCGAGGCCGTGCCGGCGTAGACCAGCACCGCCCTGTTGCGCTGCGCCCCTTCGGGAAAGCTGCCGTTGATGAGCGCGAGGCCGGCGGGCGTCATGAAGGCGGCCGCAGCACCCGTGACGAAGCGGGCCGTCAGCAGCATCCAGCCCTCGGTCGCAAAACCGCCGAGACCGGAAAACAGCAGGAAGACGGTCAGCGCCGTCAGGAAGACCTTGCGCTTGCCGTACATATCGGCGACGCGCCCGCCGAGCAGCATCAGCCCGGCATAGGCAAGCACATAGGCCGACACCACGGCGCTGAGCGTCGTGGTCGAAAGCGCAAGTTCGGCGCGGATCGAGGGTAGGGCGATATTGAGCATGGCGGCGTCGATGCCTTCGAGGAAGATCGCGCCGCACAGGACGGCAAGCATGCCGGCGGCACGGCCGCTCATTTTCCCGCTATCGGCTGCCAGAGGAGGACTTGTAGACATCATCGATTCCTTGTTCGTGAAGCAGGGAAGAGCGAGAATGGTTACATATTGATCCTCGGTTCCCTATTGTAACCACGGCTGACATAAGGCATGGTTCGATCCCATGGAAGAAGGCACTTCAAACTCACCGAGTGACTGCTGCAGCACCGATCGTGACTACGACATCCACCAGTGGGATGCGCGGGAGGACTGCGAGGTACGCCAGATCCTGGATCGCATCGCCGACAAATGGTCGCTGCTCGTCATCGCCCTGCTCGAAAAGCGCACCTTGCGTTTTACCGAATTGCGCAAGAGCATCGACGGCATCAGCCAGCGCATGCTGACGACGACATTGCGCCAGCTGGAGCGTGACGGCCTGATCGAACGGAAAGTCTATCCGGTGGTGCCGCCAAGGGTCGATTACGCTCTGACGGAGCTCGGCTGCACGCTGCACGACACGATCAAGGCGCTCGTGGTCTGGACCGAGACGAACCAGGCAAAGATCATCGCCGCCCGCCGAATTTACGACGAACGCGCCAGCGAGAAGCTCTGGTAGGCCTCAGCTCTCGCGGGTAATCGTGATGAATTCCGTGCCTTCGCCGGTCTCGGAACCGAGCCCCGTATCGGATATCGTCAAGGTCGTGCCGGGCGCAAGCAGCGCATCGATCCGGTGGCGGGTTTCGTCCGACATCGAGATGCGGCTGAGCGCTCGGGCGATCGGACGGCCGCTGATGATGGAGCTTTCCTGGCTGGTGATGCCGAGCCGTTTGGCCGTTTCACGCGACAGATTGTTTTCCAGCGTCACGCCCAGCCAGTCCGCCGTGCCGGCCGCCGCGTCGACAGCATGCAGCGAGAAGAAATGCGTGCCGAGAGCAAGGCCCGGATCGGCAATGGTAACGGGTGCCTCGAAAAGCGGCTTGAAATCCCGCCGCACCATGATGACGCCGTTCGGCGGTTCGCCTTTGCCTGCCGCAGCGTAAACTTCCCTAAGGAGAGTGTCGCTGATCAGGCCCTTGTCGCGGGCAAATTCCGTTGGCCGCAGCGCCTTGAAGGCATTGATGGCCTGAACGGTGGCAGGGCCGGCCAGCCCGTCGGGCTCGCCGGCGGCAAAGCCGAGACGGTTCAGCATTGTCTGGATATCGATGACGTTTTCGCGCAGCGTGCGGCGCGTAATCAGCATGCTGATCGGCGCGGCCTCTGCGGCAGGCGCCTGCAGCTGGATCTGCGGCATCGGCAGCGCAGCCGTCGTCTCGTTCATCGCCACCTGCACCGGGGTCCTGGCGTCGCCGATGGCGGGCCGCAACTCCACGTCCGAGAGCAGCGGCGCCGGCTCCGGCCGGTCGGGGCGGAAGAGGGCCGGGTGGTCGATCGGCTCGGGCGTCAGCTCGCTGTCTGTAATGATGACCGGCACGCCCATCTCGGTCATGTTGTAGAGCGATTTGGCAAAGGCGCCGGGCATGCGCACACAGCCGTGCGAGGCCGGGTAGCGCGGCACGGAATTGGATTCGTGCAGCGCGATGCCGGACCAGGTCAGCCGCTGCATGAAGGGCATCGGCGCATTCGAATAGATGTTGGATTCGTGGTATCGTTGCTTTTCGATGACGGAAAAGATGCCGCTCGGCGTCGTATGCCCGTCCTTGCCGCTCGAGATTTTGGACGTCGCCACGACCTGCGTACCGTCATAGACGGCGAGCGATTGTTTGTCCTTGGACACGAAAATCTGCAGCGTGCGCGCATCGGCGGCAAGAGCCGGATGGACAAGAGCGGTTGCCGACAGCAACCCGATGAGGACGCTTACACGCACAGACATGACGCAATACACCACATGCACAAAACGACCGGAGTTAAGCACGCGAAGTTTAACGAAGGCTTGAATACGCCGGCGCGTCGCGATCACGAGATTGTGGGATATTCAATTTTATGCAAATCTAAATTAGGAGGAGTCTTGGGGGAGACTTGGAAATGCATGTCGATATTGTTTCCGCGTTCGATGATCTGCATGCCCTGAAGGATAATTGGAACGAGGTGTACGCCGCCGATCCGGAGGGAAACTACTTCCTCTCCTGGCATTGGATCGCCAGATGGCTGGAGCGGCGCGCGTCCTGGTTCGTTCTCGCCGCCAAGCGGCAGGAGGGGGACGAGCGCTACGTGGCTTTCCTGCCCATCCGGCTGCATGTCGAGTTCGAGGAATGGCAGGGTCTCGTCAATATCGTCAGGCTCGGCGGCACGCCCTATGCCGGCTATAACGGCGTTCTGACACGGCCCGAGGATGCCGAAGCCGCGCTCGGCGCCTTTGCCGGCTGCCTGCAGACCTTCAACTGGAAACATTTTGATCTCGACGATGTCTACATGTCCGCGGAGAGGCTGAAGGCCTTTCAGGCCGCCTTTCCCGCCTCGGAATTCTCAAGAAGAAAGGTCCCGCGCCGGCCGCATATCACGGCCGACGGCGAAAACATCGATCACGACATCTATGTCTATGTGCCGCTCGGCGAGGATTTCGAAACCTTCCTGAACGAGCGCATGGGCGGCAAGACGCGGCGCAACGCGCGAAAGGCACTGCGCGATCTCGTCGCGCCGGAAAACGAGCTGCGCATGACGCATGTCACGCCGGAGACGATGGAGCGCGACCTCGAAATCTTCTACGAGATGTGGAACGTGCAGTGGGGCGAGCGCCAGCCGCGCTACGGCAAGTTCATCCTCGACAACAGCCGCCACATGCTGCCGGCCTGCATCGAGAACGGCACTGTCTTCATGCCGATCCTCTGGCACAGGGACAAGCCGGTCGCCACCTTCATCAGCTTTCTGGATCCCTACCGGAAGTCGATAATGTGTTTCCTCGGAAGCCGCGATCTGACTTTCCGCCGTTCGATCAGCCCGGGCTTCATGCTCCATTGCTACAATCTGCGCTGGGCGATCGAGAACGGCTACCGCATCTACGACATGGGCACCGGCAATTACAGCTACAAGAATCTCTTCGGATCGGAAAACCATGTCGTCGAGAAGCTGCAGATCTCCACGCTGACGGGCCGCAATATCGGCGATCGCCTCGATCCGCGGTCGCTGGGCATCGCCATGCACCAGGCGGTGCATTTCTTCAGGAACGAAAACCTGGCCGCAGCCGAACTCTGCTGCCGGCAGATCCTGGCCGCCGACGATGCGCATGCGCAGGCCGGCGCCTTGCTGGCGAAAATAGAGGCGGCGAGGCGGCCGAAGCCGACCGGCGATCCGGAAGCCCATTTCAGCGCCGCTGCCGAACGCCATCGGGCCGGCGATCTCAATGCCGCCGAAGCCGGCTATCGCGACGTGATCTTGCTCAAGCCGGATCATTTCGATGCCCTGCAGCATCTGGCACTGCTGCTGTTGCAGAAGGGCGACCTGCACGGTGCGGCAGCCTGTGTCGACAGGGCGATCGAAGCAAAGCCGACCTCCGCTTCGGCCTATTGCAACCGGGGCAATATTCTTGCGCTTCTGTCGAATTTCGAAGAGGCGCTGCGAAGCTATGACCGGGCCATCGCCCTGGACGCCGGCCACGCCATCGCCTTCAACAATCGCGGCAATGTGCTTCGCCGGCTGGGGCGCCAGAACGAGGCGGTGGAAAGCTACGATCACGCCGTCGCGATCGAGCCCGGTTATGCGCAGGCCGTGAAGAACAGGGAGGCGGCGCTCAAGGAAATGGCTCCGGCCTAGCGGTTGCCCTTGCCGCCGAACGTATAGCCGGTTTCGACCGTGCCTTTGCCGAACTTGTCGCGCAGCTTGTCCATGGCCGCTTCCGCCGCCGCGCGCCGGCCGGATTGCCGGTCGATGAGATCGGGCGGGTCGGCGCGGCCGGCATCGCCGAGATCGGTGACGCCGATGCCGATCAGGCGGAATTTCGTGCCGTCCGTTTCCTTCTCCAGAAGATCGAGCCCCGTGCGGAAGATCTTGTCGGCCAGTTGTGTCGGATCTTCGAGGCGCCGGTTGCGGGTGCGCGACTTGAAATCGGCCGTCTTCATCTTCAGCACCACGGTCCGGCCGGCAATGCCGCTCTTCTTCAGCCGCCACGAGACCTTTTCCGAGAGGTTGCGCAGGATCGGCACGAGATCGTCGTAACGCGAGATATCGTCGAAGAAGGTGGTTTCGGCCGAAACACTCTTGGCGGGATCGTTGGCATGCACCTCGCGGTCGTCGATGCCGCGCGACAGGCGGGAGAGCCGCTGGCCGATGCTGCCGTAGCGGCGCATCAGGTCGTTCTCCTCCATCTGCTGCAGCTGGCCGACCGTGCGGATGCCGTCTGCTTCGAGCGTCGCGGCAAAAGCCTTGCCGACGCCCCAGATCGTCGTCACCGGACGCGGCGCCAGAAACGCCACGGCCTCCTCGCGTCCGATGACGGAAAAGCCGCGTGGCTTCTGCAGGTCGGAGGCGACCTTGGCGAGAAACTTGCAATAGGAAAGGCCGACCGAAACGGTAATGCCGATCTCCTTCTCGACGCGGCGGGCGAATTTCGCCAGCGTGCGGGCCGGCGGGTCGTGATGCAGCCGCTCGGTGCCGCCGAGTTCGAGGAACGCTTCGTCGATGGAGAGCGGCTGCACCAGCGGCGTCAGCTCCTGCATCAGCGCGCGGACCTGCCGGCCGACGGCGACGTATTTCTCCATGTCGGGACGGATGACCACCGCCTGCGGACAGGCCTCCAGCGCCTTGAACATCGGCATGGCCGAGCGCACGCCGTGAATGCGGGCGATATAACAGGCCGTGGAGACGACGCCGCGCTTGCCGCCGCCGATGATGACGGGCTTGTCGGCAAGCTCCGGATTGTCGCGTTTTTCCACGGCGGCATAGAAGGCGTCGCAATCGATATGCGCGAGCGTCAGGTCGTAGAGCTCTTGATGGCGCACGAGGCGTGGGCTGCCGCAGGCATGGCAGCGACGTGCCTCGCCCTTCTGCTCGGCAAGGCAGTCGCGACAGAAGCCGGGTGTCTTGTCAGATGCAGGCGCCATGGCGGGAACAAAGGTTGAACATCGCAACATTACGCCCTAAGCTTTCGAGTCTCAAGAGAGGGAGGAGCGCTTGGCCGTGGATATTGATCTTCGTTTCGAACCCGTCACGGCCGAACGCTGGGGCGACTTCGAAAAGCTGTTCGGCCCGCAGGGCGCCTTCTACAATTGCTGGTGCGTGGCGCTGCGCCTTCCCCATGCCGTGCGCACGAAGATGGAGCCCTCTGAGCGCAAGGCCCATATGCAGGGCCGCATTGCGGCCGGCCCGCCGCCGGGCCTTCTCTCTTATGTCGAAGGCGAGCCTGTCGCCTGGGTGCAGGTGGGGCCGCGCCATGACGTGCCGCAATTCAACTCGCCGCGAACCGTCTCGCGGCCGCTGGAGGAGGGCGATGCGCATGATCCCGGGATCTGGGCCGTCAGCTGTTTCTTCCTGCTGCCGAAGCTGCGCGGAAAAGGCCTGAGCCACAAACTGCTCGGCGGCGCCGTCGACTACGCCCGCAGCCAGGGCGCTCGGCTCCTGGAAGCCTGTCCGATCGACCATGTGAAGCAATCGAAATCGGTCACGCTTTGCATCGGTTCGACGGCGATTTTCGATACGGCCGGTTTTGAGACGATCGCAAGGCGCAAGGACGGCCGGCCGCTCATGCGGCTGGATTTGCGCGGCTGATCGCGTGTGCCGCAAGATGCTGGTCGATCAGCTCGGCGGCGTGGAGCCAGTCCCTTGCCCGCGCAATATCGGCGCCGGCGGTCGGCGCGAAGCGGTGAACGGGGGAGTTCGGCACGAGATGGATGAGCAGGCAATCGGCCACATGCTCCTTCACGGAATGCAGGTTGCGCGCCATATCGTCGATGAAGACGACCGGAAGGTCGCGGCCGCCATGCAGGGCGTGGACGATCGGCCCTTTCGGCTGTTCGCTGGCAAGCAGCGGGAAGCCCAGGCCGATCCTGTCGAGAAGGCGGCGGCGATGGGCGGAAAACTGCGGCGGCATTGCGGTGAGGAACAGGATATCGGCATCGCCGGACAGGCGTTCGAGCGTCGAAACGACCGGATCGATCGGCGTCTGCCAGCTTTCCTGGGCCGCGAAGAATTCCAGGATCAGCCGGCTGACATGCTGGTCCTCCAGCGCAAGCCCGTCCGCCAGCGAGACGATGTTGCCGTGAAGGCGAAAGGAACGCGGCAGAAATTCGTGCCCGAGACTTTTGAGGTACAGCTGAGAGGGATCGATGAATTGCAGCACCACGTCGTCGACATCGCAGACGATGAGCGGCCTGTCGCCAAGGCGGATATGCGAAATGTCGAGTTCGCTGCCGTCGCTCACGATCAATATTCCCCGGAATCGAGGCCGGGCGGGGAGAAGTGGCGCCATGCCGCCGTCAGCGCTTCCGGCGTCGTGCCCGTCGCCTCGCAGAAGGCGATTGCCGTCGGCTCGTGGTTCATGAGGAAATCCAGCATGCCGGCGAGAAAGGCAGGATCGTTGACGGCGTTGCGCACCTGCCGCGGTTCGACGCCGGTCAGCGCCAGGAAGCGGCCGAAGAGATCCGCATCGTTGGCCAGCCATCCGAGAACGGCGATGGCCGTTTCCTGCGGATCGGCTGCTGCCGCAAGTTGTTTCGAAGTCTTGAAGTTGCTTTGCATTGCGATGGTCGAGTTACCTTTTCTTCAACCAAATACCGGTAGCTTGCACTATCGGTTTCATGGAGCCATTTGTCAGCTAATGTCTTTATCATGGGACATTTGGCTTCAAGAGCGGACGTAGGGACAGCTGGTCATGCCCAAACAGGTGATGATTGTAGAAGATAACGAGCTCAACATGAAGCTCTTTCGCGACCTCATCGAGGCCTCGGGCTATACCACGATCCAGACCCGCAACGGCATGGAAGCGCTTGATCTTGCGCGTAAACACCGTCCCGATCTTATTCTTATGGATATTCAGCTTCCGGAAGTTTCCGGCCTCGAAGTCACCAAGTGGCTGAAGGAAGACGACGACCTGCATGTCATCCCGGTCATCGCCGTCACCGCCTTTGCCATGAAGGGCGACGAGGAACGGATCCGGCAGGGCGGTTGCGAGGCTTATGTCTCCAAGCCGATCTCCGTTCCGAAATTCATTGAGACGATCAAGACCTATCTGGGCGACGCCTAGGGCATCGGAAAAGATTCATGACGGCGCGAATACTGGTTGTTGATGATATTCCGGCAAATGTGAAGCTGCTCGAAGCGCGGCTGCTGGCCGAATATTTCGACGTGCTGACCGCCGCCGACGGCCATGAGGCGCTGGCGATCTGCGACCGCAACCAGGTCGATCTCATCCTGCTCGACATCATGATGCCCGGCATTGACGGCTTCGAAGTCTGCGAGCGGCTGAAGGCCAATCCGAAGACCGCCCATATTCCCGTCGTCATGGTGACGGCGCTCGACCAGCCGGCAGACCGCGTGCGCGGCCTGAAGGCCGGTGCCGACGACTTCCTGACGAAGCCCGTCAACGACCTGCAGCTCATCTCGCGCGTCAAGAGCCTGCTGCGCCTGAAGACGCTGAGCGACGAGCTGCGCATGCGCGCCGAAACGGCCCACACGATGGGCATGGACGAACTGATGCGCACCGGCGACGGGCGCGCCGACGAGGCCGGGCAGGTATTGCTGGTCGACAGCCGCGCCAATTCGCAGGAACGCATCATCAAGACGCTGAAGCCGGTCGCCGACGTCACCGCCATTTCCGATCCGCAGGCCGCACTTTTCGAAGCCGCCGAGAACGCCTTCGAACTCGTCATCGTCAACGCCAATTTCGACGAATACGATCCGCTCAGGCTCTGCTCGCAGTTCCGCTCGCTGGAGCGGACCCGTTTTCTGCCGATCCTGATCGTCACCGAGCAGGGGGCCGACGACATGGTCATCCGCGCGCTCGATCTCGGCGTCAACGATTATATCGTGCGCCCGGTCGATCCGAACGAACTCGTCGCCCGCAGCCTGACGCAGATCCGCCGCAAGCGCTACAACGACCGCCTGCGCGCCAGCGTAAAGCAGACGATCGAGCTTGCCGTCACCGATCCGCTGACCGGTCTCAACAACCGCCGTTACCTCGACAGCCATCTCAACGTGCTCTTCAACCGTTCGATGGCCCGCGGCCGGCCGCTCTCGGTTCTGATAACCGATATCGACCGGTTCAAGCAGGTCAACGACACCTATGGCCATGACGGCGGCGACCAGATCCTGAAGGAATTCGCAAACCGCGTGCGCTCGACCGTCCGTGGCGCCGATCTCGCCTGCCGTTACGGCGGCGAGGAATTTGTCGTCGTCATGCCGGACACCTCGCCGGAGGTCGCCGCAGCCGTTGCCGAGCGCCTGCGCGCGGCAATCGAAAGCACGCCCTTCCTGTTGAAATCGTCGGGCGAGACGCTGAACATTACCGCCTCTTTCGGCATATCTTCGCGCATCGCCTCCGTCATAACGCCCGACCAGCTGATGAAGCAGGCGGACCTTGCGCTCTATCAGGCGAAGAATACCGGGCGCAACCGCGTCGTGGCCTCGGCGGCCTGACAGCGACGCGTTCCGGAATGCGCCGCCATCGGTTATCCACCGATGGTGGCCGAACCTTACGAATATTTAATGTTGACGGCTGCAACGAAGGCGCCGTTTTTTCAACCCTATAGCCCAAAAATGGACTTTAAAGCCCGTTTCTTTCGATGGGACGTATCGCCAGCCCCTGAAAAACTAGAGGTCGTGAATGTCGCAAGAAGAGCGGACTATAATTTCTCTGTAAGGAGAGTGGCTGGGTAAATCGTATTTCAAAAAACGTAACGCCGGCACCTTACCTAAGGGAAGGGGATGGCGGTGTTACTCAAATATAGTCGAGAGATTCTTGGGGGCTTCAAATATTGTCCTTTTGGTAAAAGAGAATTGGGCGCTTCTTTACACGTACCAAAACTGGACTTTTAACCATAGAATCATACTCGGAAATTTTACCATTAAGAATTTGTTGATTTTCTTTCATTTTTGCGCAAATTATCGGCTCAGAACAGAAAACGCTCCCAAGGAGGAGCTGTCGATACCCCATGATGCTCAGGTCCGCCGCATCTCCTGGGTCGTGGGGTCGGTCGGCTGGTACGCAATCTTAAACGGTTCCTCGTGCCGTTTTGCATGCTGGCCGACCCCCTTTCGAAAAAAAACGCCGTCACTTCCCAGAGAGGAAGGACGGCGTTTTTCTTGTTTGCGCTAACATGAACCGCCGGCTGCCCGTTGCAAACAAAAAGCGCGCAACCCGAAGGCGCGCGCTTTCTAAAGAACCGCAGGATCAGTTGATTACTTGATCTTGGTTTCCTTGAACTCGACATGCTTCTTGGCAATCGGGTCGTACTTGGTCTTCGTCATCTTGTCCGTCATCGTACGGCTGTTCTTCGTCGTGACGTAGAAGAAACCGGTGTCGGCCGTCGACAGAAGCTTGATCTTGATAGTGGTAGCCTTGGCCATGGTCGTCCTGCCTTTAAGAAAATGAAAGCCGTGGAAAGCCGGATAGGCTCCACGGCAAATTCTGGCGCGAAACTACGAATCTGACCCGAAAAGTCAAGCCCGCTTTCCGAGGAAAAGCAGTCTTATGCCGGCAAGCAGGGCATAAAGCCCGAAGAAACAGGCAATTGCCCAGGCAAAACCGTTGTTTCCGGCAACGTCGATGGCGGCGCCGATCACCTGCGGGCCTGCGACGGTGCCGACGGCATAACAGAAAACGAAGGCGGCATTGGCGGCCGCGAGGTCGGAACCTGTCAGGCGCGAGCCGAGATGGCTCAGTCCGACCGTATAGAGGCCGGAGACGCAGCCGCCCCAGAAAAGCAGGATGCCGGCCATCAGAAGCCAGTTGTTGACGAGAACGGGCAGCATCATCGTGCCGACGAAACCGGTCAGCGCCATCAGAACCAGGAGCGGGCGCTTGTCCCTGATGCGGTCGGAGAGCAGGCCAAGCGGAATCTGGAAGATGACGTTGCCGACACCCATCATGGTGAGCAGCAGAGCGGCCTGCGATTCGGTGAAGTGGGCGCGAACGGCAAAGATCGGAAACAGCGACAGGCCGCCGGCCTCCACGGCGCCGAAGATGAACACGGCGGCCGTTGCGGTCGGCACCAGGAAGACGTAGCGCATGAAATGCAGCTCGGGCTTCTCGTCCAGAACCGGGCTTTCGTAGCGGGCGATGAAGATCGGGATGGCGGCAAGCAGGATAGCGCCGGCGCCGACCAGGAAGGGCAGGATGCCCTCACTGCCGAGCAACGAGAAGATCAGCGGTCCCGCGGCAAAGCCGATGGACAGGACCGTGGCATAGATGCCGAGCACGAATCCGCGCTTGGACGGAGGCGAGGCGGCGTTGATCCAGAATTCGGAGAGGATGAAGAGTGTGGTCGTCGCACCGTGAAAGGCGAAGCGCAACGGGAACCACATCCAGAAGTCCTGCGCATAATAAAAGCCGAGCGCGCTGAGCGCCGAGATCAGCACCGCCCACATCATGGTCGGCGCCACGCCGTATTTATGCGCGAGCTTGGTGGTGATCGGCGCGGCGGCCATCGCCGCGATGCCGGCCATGGCGGTGTTGAGCCCGATGAGCGTGGAGGAAATGCCGCGTTTTTCGAGAATGATGCTGAGGAGAGGCAGTCCCAGGCCGATCGCTATGCCGACGGCGGAAATGGAAGAGACGGCTGCCACCAGAGAAGGCCAATGGATTTCCTCGACATCGCCCGGTGTGCCGTTCCTCGGCTGAGACATTTATCCATCCTTAGAGAAGTATGCGGACGAATCGTCCGTCTGGTGCCACATAGAAAGACATAGACATGCCAAATCCAAGTGACGGGCAGGGTTTCATAATATTTCCGGCGTCCGCCGGCGATGTTTTGAGTGTGAGCTTTCCCCGTACAAGAAATGATGAGCGTATCGTTCCTCTGCAGATAGTCGGCTACAGGCCATGGCGCTCTGGCCGCTGCCACTACACGCGAAATATGTCTGGAAGGTGAAGGTGCTCAAGCTTGTCGGCCGGGTGTCTCGTAATCGTCGGGTCCATCGTCGTGACCGCCGAAACCGTGCATCTTCAAGGCCCATTGCAGGCCGATGACCCCGCCCTTGATAGGCTGGATCGAGACGAGCGCGGTGATGACGGTGATCGGCGCCCAGATGGCGAGATGCACCCAGACCGGCAGCACGAAAGCCATGTCCGTCAGCATGAACCCGCCGACGACGACGTGGCCGAGCACGAGAATGACGAGATAGGGCGGCAGGTCGTCGGCGCGTTGATGGTACATCGCTTCGCCGCAGGCCGCACAGTGATCGACCGGTTTGAGGAAAGCACGAAACAGCCTGCCGCTGCCGCAGGCGGGACAGCGGTTCAGCATGCCGCGCATGATCGAGCGCCCGAGCGGGCGCTCGGCATCGGGCGTATCCCCGTAGCGCACGACCTCGTCTGTCGGTGTGCTCATCGGCCTTTCCTTTCCGCAGATGAAGCCTTTCCATGTTTCCCTGGAAATACGGAAAGGCTTCCTCTCTGTCACTCCATGCAATTACGGCAAAACGCTGCTCGTTTTTGCCGGAACTGCCTCAGCGCCGCCCGCGCGGCGGCCTTGTCCCAACCTTCTTGCGCGCACGGCTCGCGTCGCGCCGTCCCGCCTTGTGGAAGGAGCGCACCGCCGTCGGCATCTTGCGTCCCTCGCTCAGCATCTCGAAACGCAGGGCGCCCGCAAGCGGTATCGCCTCTGCCAGCCGCACCGTCACATCGTCGCCGAGACGATAGCCGAGCCCGGTCTTTTCACCCGTCAGCGCCTGATGCGCCTCGTCATAGATGAAATAGTCGGTGCCGAGCGTTGATATAGGGATGAAACCGTCCGCGCCATAGTCCGGCAGGAGGATAAACAGGCCGGATTTGGTAACGCCGGAAACGCGCCCCTCGAATTCCTGTCCGATGCGGCCGGCAAGGTGGTGGGCGATGAGGCGGTCCACCGTCTCGCGCTCGGCGGCCATGGCGCGGCGCTCGAACGTGGAGATCTCGGCCGCGATATCGTCGAGCGTTGCCTCTTCGTCCGGCGTGATGCCGCCTTCGCCGAAACCGAGCGAGCCGACGAGCGCACGATGCACGATCAGATCGGCATAACGGCGGATCGGCGAGGTGAAATGCGCGTATTTCATCAGGTTCAGGCCGAAATGGCCGATATTCTCAGGGCTGTAGATCGCCTGGCTCTGCGAGCGCAGCACCATTTCGTTGACCATCGTCTGGTGCGGCGTGCCGTCCGCCTTGGCGAGAATGCCGTTGAAGCTGTTGGCGCGCATATTGCCGCCCTTGGCAAGCGAGATGCCGAGGGTGGCAAGGAATTCGCGCAGCACCTCCTGCTTGGCAAGCGTCGGCGTATCGTGGATGCGGTAGATCAGCGGCTGGCGTTTCCTCTCCAGCGTCTCGGCGGCCGCGACATTCGCCTGGATCATCATTTCTTCGATCAGCTTGTGCGCATCGAGACGCGGCGGCACGAAGACCCGGTCGACGGTACCGTCGGGCTTCAGCAGGATCTTGCGCTCGGGCATGTCGAGTTCGAGCGGCTGGCGCCGGTCGCGACCGCGCTTCATCGTCTCGTAAGCATGCCACAGCGGCTTCAGGATCGGCTCCAGCATCGGCCCGGTCTTGTCGTCCGGCTTGCCGTCGATCGCCGCCTGCGCCTGCTGGTAGGAGAGCTTGGCGGCGCTCTTCATCATGATGCGGTGGAAGGTGTGGCCGATCTTGCGGCCCTCCTTCGAGAAGATCATGCGCACGGCAAGGGCAGGGCGGTCGACGCCTTCCTTCAGCGAGCAGAGATCGTTGGAGATGCGCTCGGGCAGCATCGGCACGACACGGTCGGGGAAATAGACCGAGTTGCCGCGCTTCAGGGCTTCACGGTCGAGCGGCGAGTTCGGCCGCACATACCAGGAGACGTCGGCAATGGCGACGGTGACGATGACGCCGCCGGCATTCTCCTCCGACGGATCATCCTCGGCATAGACGGCGTCGTCATGGTCCTTCGCATCGGCCGGGTCGATGGTGATCAGCGGCATGTCGCGCCAGTCCTCCCGGTGCGACATGGTGGCAGGCTTGGCGTCGTCAGCCTCTGCGACGGCCGCCGGCGGGAAGACATGCGGAATGCCGTGCGCGTGGATGGCGATCATCGAGATCGCCTTTTCCGAGGCAACGGAACCGATGACCGAAAGCACCTTGGCGCGCGGCAGGCCGAACCGGCCGAGGCGGGCAATTTCCACCTCGACGAGATCGCCGTCCCTGGCATCGCCCTTGTAATCGGGATCGATCACCATTTCCTCGCCGCGCCGGTCGATCGGCAGCAGGCGTCCGGCGCCGCCCGGTGCGTCCTTGAAGACGCCCATGGTGGCGCCGCGCCGCTTGTCGATCACCTTGATGATGCGGGCCGTGTAGGCAGGCCCGCCGCGGTCGACGGCCGGGAATATCTTGGCGAGGATACGGTCGCCGAGGCCGGCAACGGGCGATTTGCCCTTGCCCTGGCGGCCCGCCGGCGACTGCTGGCGGATGGCGACGGCCGGCGCGACACCCTGGTCCTCGGGCCATTCGGCCGGGCGGCCGATCAGTTCGCCGTCCTTGTCGCGCGTGGTGATGTCGAGCACGGTGACGGGCGGCAGGGCGCCCGGCCGGATCAGCGACTTGCGGGTCTTCTGCAGCATGCCTTCCTGCTCCAGCTCCTGCAGCAGGTGCTTGAGCTCGACACGGCTTTCGCCCTTCAGCCCGAAGGCCTTGGCAAGCTCGCGCTTGGAGGCTTTTTGCGGATGATCGGCGATGAACCGCAGGATGACCTCGCGCGGCGGCAGGATGCCGTGCACGATGTTCAGCGGTTCAGGCGCAGGTTCCCGGCTCGCGCGTCCGAATTTTCCCGGGCGCTTGCCCATGGCTCTCGTAGTCTCGCGCGGTTCTTTCGCCACTCTCAGCTCTTTTTCGTTTTCGCCGGCGCCTTTGCCTTGGTTGCCTTCGGCTTGGCGGCGGTCTTCGTCGTCTTGGCTTCGGCGGCCGCAGCCTTCGGCTTGGCCGTCCTGGCCTTGGTCTTGGCGGCAGGGGCCTTGCCGGCCTTTTCCGCAATCAGCGCCAGCGCCTCTTCGACGGTAATGGCCTGCGGATCCTTGCCCTTCGGCAGCGTCGCATTGACCTTGCCCCAGTTGACATAGGGGCCGTAGCGGCCGTCGCGAACGGTGATCGCGCCGCCGTCGGGGTGATCGCCGAGTTCCTTCAGGGCTGCCGGCGTGCCGCGATTGCGCCCGCCCGGCGCCTTGTTCTGTTTTTCGGCAATCAGCGTCACGGCGCGGTTGAGGCCGACCGAAAAGACGTCTTCGATGCTTTCCAGATTGGCATAGGTGCCGTCATGCAGTAGGAACGGTCCGTAGCGGCCGAGCCCGGAAGAGATCATCTTGCCGGTTTCCGGATGTTTGCCGATATCGCGCGGCAGCGAGATCAGCGCCATCGCCTTCTCGTAGTCGATATCCTCGGGCTTCCAGCCCTTGGGCAGCGAGGAGCGCTTGGCGTCCTTGCCGTCGCCGCGCTGGATATAGGGTCCGAAACGGCCCGAACGCAGCGTCAGTTCCTCGCCCGTGGTCGGGTCGGTGCCGAGGTTCTTCGGCTCGTTCAGCGCAACGCCTTCGGCCTCGCCGCCATTCTCGGAGGAGAGCTGGCGGGTGTAGTTGCATTCCGGATAGTTCGAGCAGCCGACGAAGGCGCCGTACTTGCCGAGCTTCAGCGACAGGTTGCCGGTGCCGCAGACCTGGCAGATGCGCGGATCGCTGCCGTCTTCGCGCTTCGGGAAGACCAGCGGCGCCAGGGCTTCGTTGAGCGAATCCAGAACGTTGGTGACGCGCAGCTCCTTGGTGTCTTCGATCTGCGAGAAGAAATCCTTCCAGAAGTCGCGAAGCACCTGCTTCCAGTTCAGTTCGCCGGCCGAGATCCGGTCGAGCTTCTCTTCGAGATCGGCCGTGAAGTCGTACTCGACATACTTCGTGAAGAAGCTCTCGAGGAAGGCCGTGACGAGACGCCCCTTCGCCTGCGGGATGAGCTTGCGCTTGTCGATCGTCACATAGTCGCGGTCGCGCAGCGTCGCCAGCGTCGCGGCATAGGTGGAGGGACGGCCGATGCCGAGCTCTTCCATCTTCTTGATGAGCGATGCTTCGGAGTAACGCGGCGGCGGCTCGGTAAAGTGCTGCGTGGAGTTGATCTTCTGCTTGGCGAGGTTTTCGCGCGCATTGATCTCCGGCAGGCGGCCATCCTCGTCGTCGGCGTCGTCGCTCTGTTCGCCATCCTCCTTCTGGTCGGTATAGGCGGCGATGAAGCCGTCGAAACGGATGACGGAACCGACAGCGCGCAGGCCGGCTTTCTGGCCGTTATTGTCGGCCAGGATCTCCGCTGTCGTGCGCTCGATTTCCGCCGACGCCATCTGGCTGGCAATGCCGCGCTTCCAGATCAGGTCGTAGAGACGGATCTGGTCGGCATCCAGGAACTTGCGCACACGGTCGGGCGAGCGGTTGAAGTCGGTCGGGCGGATCGCTTCATGCGCTTCCTGGGCGTTCTTGGCCTTGGTCGAATAGAAGCGCGCCTTTTCCGGCAGGTAGCGATCGCCGAACTGTTCGCCGATGGCGCGCCGCGCCGCGTCGATCGCTTCAGGCGCCATCTGCACGCCGTCCGTACGCATATAGGTGATGAGGCCGACGGTCTCGCCGCCGATATCGACGCCCTCGTAAAGCTTCTGCGCAATCTGCATGGTGCGCGAGGCCGAGAAGCCGAGCTTGGATGAGGCGGCCTGCTGCAGCGTGGAAGTCGTAAAGGGCGGGGCCGGATTGCGCTTGACGGGCTTTGCCTCGACGCTGTCGACGACATAGCTCGCGCCTTCCAGGAGCGCCTTCAGCTTGCCGGCTTCCTCGCCATTGCCGATCGCGCGCGGCTGCAGCCGCTTGCCGTTGGCGGCAACCAGCCTTGCCTCGAACTCGTCGCCGCGCGGCGTCTTCAGGATCGCCGAAAGGTTCCAGTATTCTTCGGAGATGAAACGCTCGATCTCGGATTCGCGATCGCATACGAGGCGCAGCGCGACCGACTGCACGCGGCCGGCCGAACGCGCGCCCGGCAGCTTGCGCCACAGCACCGGCGACAGGTTGAAGCCGACGAGATAGTCGAGCGCGCGGCGCGCCAGATAGGCATCGACCAGCGGCACGTCGATATCGCGCGGATCGGCCATGGCGTCGAGCACGGCCTTCTTGGTGATCGCGTTGAAGACGACGCGCTTGACCGGCTTGCCGTTGATGACCCGCTTCTTGTTCAGAAGGTCGAGAACATGCCAGGAAATCGCTTCACCTTCGCGATCGGGGTCGGTCGCCAGGAACAGCGCATCGGAGGATTTTACCGCGTCGGCAATATCCTTGATCCGCTTGGACGAGGCGCCGTCCACCTCCCAGAGCATTTCGAAATCCTGGTCCGGAAGAACGGAACCGTCCTTGGCAGGCAGATCGCGCACATGGCCGAAAGAGGCGAGCACTTTGTATCCTGGACCCAGATACTTGTTGATCGTCTTTGCCTTGGCAGGCGATTCCACCACTACAACATTCATGATGATTCTCTAAAAAAGATGCCGATCCGGCGAAGAAGCAGGCGCAACACGCACTGCAACATGAATACCGGCCCTCCGACATGGACAGGGAATTCGCTCCGGTCAAGAGGTTTGCTTTAATTTTAGCTCTTTGCTGTGCATCGCAACCATTGCGAGATTTTGAACCTATTGCAATTCAGGATGATTGCGTTATCGTTTTTGAAGTGTGGTTCGGGCTCTGCGGCAAAGCAGCCCTCTCCGATTTCGCAGAGATAATTATGGCGCCCAAGGTTGCAGGAAAAGACGCCGATCGCTCGGCATCGCTTGAAAACATCGCTTTCATCCGGCAGATGCTCGCCGAGTTGCGCCAGGTGGCCGAACGCGAGAATGCGGAAATGCTGTGTTACCTCATCGAGATGGCTTGTGTCGAAGCTGGAGATCTGCAGCTGCGCATCGCCGGCGGCTCAGTCGGCCATGGAAATTGAGATGAGCCCGCCGGCATGGCGGTGCAGCCGCCCGGCCATATCCAGTTCCAGAAGGACGAGATAGACGGCGGAAGCCGCAAGACCGGTATGGCGGATGATGTCGTCGACCTCCACCGGCGTCGGGCCGAGCGCATCGATGACGAGCGCGCGATCCGTTTCGTCGGGCGGAAGCGTTATTCTGGCTTCGCGCTTCGGTTCCTCGGCTGAAGGCAGCGAGAAGAGATCGGGCTGGGAAAGCGGCGCCAGCGCTTCCACGATATCCTCGGGTGACGTGACGATGGTCGCTCCTTCTTTCAGAAGGCCGTTCGTGCCGTGGCAGCGCGGGTCGAGCGGCGATCCCGGCACCGCAAAGACCAGCCGCCCGAATTCACCGGCCATCCGCGCCGTGATAAGCGAACCGGAACGAACCGCCGCCTCCACGATCGCAACGCCGAGCGAGATGCCCGCAATCAGCCGGTTGCGGCGGGGAAAGTCACGCGCGCGCGGCTCCCAGCCGAAAGGCATCTCGCTGACGGCAAGCCCGTTGCCATTCCATATCTGCTCCAGCAGTCCGACATTTTCGGGCGGGTAGGGCTGGTCCAGCCCGCCGGCCAATGCGGCAATGGTGCCGGTATCACGGCTCGCCCGGTGGGCGGCCGTGTCGATGCCGCGGGCAAGACCGGAGACGACGGCATAACCGGCCCGGCCGCAGTCCCGGGCAATCATCGCCGCGAATTTCGCGCCGCTGATGGAAGCGTTGCGCGAACCGACGATGCCGACCGCCGGCCTGTTGAGCACGGAAAGATCGCCCTTGACCGCGAGCAGCGGCGGCGCGCCGTCTATCTGGCGCAGCGCCTGCGGATAGTCGGGCTCGCCGATGCCGACGAAACGGGCGCCGAAGCGCTGTGCCGCCTCGAGCTCGCGATGGGCCTCCGCTTCGGTGGCGATGCGGATCGAGCGCGTCGCGCCGCCGCGGGCCGAAAGGTCCGGCAGCATGGCAAGTGCGGCTTCCGCCGAGCCGAAATGATTGATGAGATCGCGAAAGGTCGCGGGACCGACATTGTCGGAACGGATCAGCCGCAGCCAGGCGATCCTCTGTTTGTCGGTGAGCGCAATTCCCTTTGGCCTTGCGCTGAGCGCGTCCATTACCCCTTAGCCCCGATCTTGCTTTCCGTGCCGTTCATCAGGCGGGAAATATTGGCCTTGTGCTTCCAATAGGAGATGACGGTCATGATCGCCATGATCGCCGCAACCTTTTCGTCGCCCAATATCCATAATGCAACCGGAATGACAAGCATCGCAATCAGTGCCGACAGCGAGGAGTAGCGGCTGATGAAGGCCGTCCCCAGCCACACGGCGGCAAAGAGCAGGACCATGAGCGGCGCAACGCCGAGAAGCGTGCCGATATAGGTGGCGACGCCCTTGCCGCCCTTGAAGCCGATCCAGACCGGGAAGAGATGGCCGATGAAGGCAAAGAAGCCGGCGATGATGCCCGCTTCCTCACCGGCGAAATAGGCCATGATCCAGGCCGCCGCGGCAGCCTTCAGCGCGTCGAGCAGCAGCGTTGCCGCCGCAAGCTTCTTGTTGCCCGTGCGCAGCACGTTGGTCGCGCCGATATTGCCGGAGCCGATGCTGCGAACGTCGCCAAGGCCGGCGGCGCGCGTGAGGATGAGACCGAACGGGATGGAGCCGAGCAGGTAACCGACGACGGCGGCGGCAAGCGCCAGAGGCAGCGTAATCTGCCAGGTGACAAGATCTGATATCATTTTGTTCCCCAATCCTTTGCCGAGAGCCCGCCTGCAAGGGCAGGGCAGGCCTCAGCCCTGCAATGCGTGAACCAGCCGCCCCCCGACATAGGTCGCGACGGCCCGGCCGCTGAAGCGCGCATCCTCGAACGGCGTGTTCTTCGAGCGGGAGAGAAGCATGTCCTTGGCGACAAGCCAAGGCTCCTCAAGATCGATCAGGGCAATATCCGCCTTTGCGCCGGGCTTCAGCGTGCCGGCATCGAGGCCGAAGATCTGCGCCGGGCGCGTCGACATCGCATCGATCAGCCGCATCAGGCTGACCTGCCCGCTGTGATGGAGCCGCAAGGCCGCCGCGAGCATGGTTTCCAGCCCGACGGCACCATCCTCCGCTTCGCCGAAGGGCAGGCGCTTGGTATCGACATCCTGCGGGTCGTGCGAGGAAACGATGATATCGATCGCTCCCCTGGCCAGCGCGTCCACCATCGCGACCCGGTCGTCCTCGGAGCGCAGCGGCGGATAGAGCTTGAAGAAGGTGCGGTACTCGCCGATATCGTTCTCGTTGAGCGCCAGATTGTTGATCGACACGCCGCAGGTGACTTTCGCCCCGCGCGAGCGGGCAAGCGCGATCGCCTCGACCGATTCCGGAACCGAGATCATTGCCGCATGGTAGTTGCCGCGCGTCAGTTGGGCGATGCGCAGGTCGCGTTCCAGCGGGATCAGCTCCGCTTCCTTCGGAATGCCCGAAAGGCCGAGCCAGCTTGCGAGCAGGCCCTCATGCATGACGCCGTTGGCGCCAAGATATCTGTCACGCGTGGCGCAGGAAATGACGGCGCCGAATTCGCGCGCGTAGGTCATCACCCGGCGCAGCACCTGCGTATCGGAAATGCTGAAATGCCCGTCGGTGAAGGCGACGGCGCCGGCTTCCATCAACAGGCCGATTTCCGTCATCTCCTCGCCGGCGAGCCCCTTGGTGATGGCCGCTGCCGGATAGACGTTGACGACAGCCGTATCCCGCGCCGTCTTCTTGACGAACTCGACGAGCGCGATGTCGTCGATGACGGGATGCGTATCCGGCATCATGATGACCGACGTCACGCCGCCCGCTGCCGCGGCCCGGCTTGCCGAAGCGATGGTCTCGCGGTGCTCGCCGCCCGGTTCGCCGATATGGACGCGGGCATCGACGAGGCCAGGCGTTGCGACGAGGCCCGTGCAGTCGCGCACGACAGCGCCTTCCGGCACGCCCTGGTTCTGCGCATCCTTGCCGGCCGCAGCGATGAGGCCGTCCTTGACGACAATGGTGCCGACCTCATCGAGATTGCGCGAGGGGTCGACGATACGGACATTCCTGAGGACGAGATTGCTCATGCGCCCGCTCCATCTGTGCGCGGACCCTGGTTCTGGGAAACGAGCAGGGCCTCCATGACGGCCATGCGCACCGCGACCCCCATTTCCACCTGTTCGGCAATCACGCTCTGCGGGCCATCGGCCACTTCCGAGGCGATTTCCACGCCACGGTTCATCGGTCCCGGATGCATGACGAGCGCATCCTCCTTCGCCGCTTTCAGCGTTTCCGCATCGAGGCCGTAGAAATGATAATATTCGCGCACCGACGGCACGAAGGCGCCGGACATGCGCTCGCGCTGCAGCCGCAGCATCATCACCACGTCGGCATCCTTCAGGCCCTCCTTCATCGAATGGAAGACCTCGACGCCCATCTCGGCGATACCGGCTGGCAGCAGCGTCGCCGGAGCGACGACGCGGACCCTGGCGCCCATCGCGTTCAGAAGCAGGATATTGGAGCGCGCCACGCGCGAATGCAGCACGTCGCCACAGATCGCCACGATGATGCGCGACAGCCGCCCCTTGGCGCGGCGGATCGTCAGCGCGTCGAGCAGCGCCTGTGTCGGGTGCTCGTGTTGGCCGTCGCCGGCATTGACGACCGAGCAGGAGACCTTCTGGGCGAGAAGCGCCGCAGCACCGGCGCTGGAGTGGCGGATGATAAGGACATCGGGCCGCATCGCGTTCAGCGTCATCGCCGTATCGATCAGCGTCTCGCCCTTCTTCACCGAAGAGTTGCCGACCGACATGTTCATCACGTCGGCGCCAAGGCGCTTGCCGGCAAGTTCGAAGGAGGATTGCGTGCGTGTCGAGGCTTCGAAGAAGAGATTGATCTGCGTCAGTCCCCGAAGGGTCGACGTCTTCTTCTCTCTCTGTCGGCTGATCTTGACGGCTTCGTCGGCCTTGTCGAGAAGATAGGTAATATCCTGCTCGGTGAGGCCCTTGATGCCAATGAGGTGGCGGTGGGGGAAAAAGACCATGACCCTGCCTCTTATTGTCTTCGCGGGGTCTATAAAGAGTGCGGGGGAAAGGGGCAAGCGCGTGCTATATGCAAATGCCTATGTTCCCCATGCATTTTCCGTCGAATCCCGCTACTGCATGATTCCTTAAATCGGAATCGATTAAGGATGGAATTATGCAGCAATTTAAGGTGCTACAGCGTCTTTTGCGCGTCTGAGAAGACGCATGGCGCCGTAGAGAAGAATTCTGCCAATCACGAACTTCCGGTTTCCTTTTGCCGGGCTCATGAAATAGAAGCGAACAATGACCGCCGCAAACCGGACTGAAGACAAACTCGCCGAACTCAACCAGCCGAGCCTCTGGTCGGGAATCAACGCCTATCGATCCGATCCGCTGATCGTCGATCTGACCGCCGCGCTGCCGCGCGCCATCCGCGACGACCTGGAAAACATGGGCCGCTTCGTGACCTCGCCGGAAGCGCAGGAACTGGCGCGCATGGCAAACCAGGGCACGCCGCAGCTGCGCACCCACGGCCCGCGCGGCGAGCGTCTCGATGTCGTCGAATTCCACCCCGCCTGGCACGCGCTGATGCGCCGTTCCATGGCGTCGGGCCTGCATTCCTCGGTCTGGGATCCGCAGGCCGATACCGAGGCCAAGGATCAGGCCCACCACATTCGCGCCGCCCGCTTCTATCTGACGGCGCAGCTCGAATCCGGCCATCTTTGCCCGCTGACGATGACAAGCGCATCCGTCGCCGCTCTCTCGGCGTCGCCGGCGGTGCAGAAGGACTGGGCGCCGAAGATACTGTCGCGCAAATACGACTCCTCCAATCGCCCGGCCATGCAGAAGTCCGCCGTGACGATCGGCATGGGCATGACGGAAAAACAGGGCGGCACGGATGTGCGCGCCAACACGACCGCGGCCGAAAAGGTGAGCGAGGGCATCTACCGGCTCTCCGGCCACAAGTGGTTCATGTCCGCACCCATGAGCGATGCCTTCATCATGCTGGCGCAGACCAAGGAGGGCATGGGCTGCTTCCTCGTGCCGCGCCTGCTGGAAGACGGCTCTGCCAACGGCCTGCAGTTCCAGCGCCTGAAGGACAAGGTCGGCAACCGTTCGAATGCGTCGTCGGAAGTGGAGTTCACCGATACGTTCGGCTTCCTGCTCGGCGGTCCCGATGCCGGCATCCGCACCATTCTCGACATGGTAACGCTGACGCGGCTCGACTGCGCCCTGGCCTCTTCCGGCATCATGCGCGCCTCGCTCGCCGAAGCCGTGCACCATACGCGCGGTCGCAGCGTCTTCGGCAAGATGCTGGTCAACCAGCCGATCATGACGCGTGTGCTCGCCGACATGGCGCTCGACGTGGCAGCCGCCACGGCTCTCTCCTTCCGTCTGGCCGACGCCTTCGACAAGGCCCGCGGCAATGCCGAGGATGCCGCCTATGCCCGCGTCATGACGCCGGTCGCCAAATACTGGTGCTGCAAGATCGCCCCGGCGCTGATCTACGAGGCGATGGAATGCATCGGCGGCAGCGGCTACATCGAGGAACGCCCGATCGCCCGCCACTATCGCGAGGCCCCGGTCAACGCGATCTGGGAAGGTTCGGGCAACGTGATGGCGCTCGATGTCTTGCGCGTGCTGAACCGCGGCAAGGATCTGTTCGAGACGGTTTTCGCAGGCTTTGCCCGCGATCTCGGCCCGGCCGGCAAGAAGACGATCGACGTGCTGCGCGCCGCAATCGCGCTCTGCGAACAGGACGAGGGCGCTGCCCGCCTGCTCGTCGAGCAGCTGGCGCTCGTTGCCGGTGCCGCCGAGCTCTACCGGCTGGGGGCAGGGCGCATTGCCGACGCCTTCATCGAGACCCGTCTTGCCGGCGGCTGGCGCTCCACCTACGGCATGCTCGATTCCCGCTTCGACGCAAGCTACATCGTCGATCTGCTCTATCCGCCGGCGGCCTAATACCGGCGTTCTGCGATGTGCCGCTGGACGATCTCGATGAGATCTGTGCCAGCGTGCCAGCGGCCGTCACCGCGGGCCTGACGCGCCCCGTCCCTCTCGCAATATCAGGCTGATCGGCCACACCCGTTCCGCTCCCATGGGCCGGGGAGCCGGAAGCGGCCATTGTCGCGCAAGGCGCCCACGGCACTGATTTTCCTGCCGCACCTGCGGACGGCAGGAGGGCAGTCGCATTCGTTCCGGCGTCAATGCCGCGCAGGGCGGCCTGCGCTTCTCGCCGCGACGCGCCTTGTCCACGGCACAAAAAAATCCGGCCGCGTCGCCGCAGCCGGATCATGTTACCTATCGCCGAAAATCAGCTTTCAGAAGAAGCCGCGGCGCTGCCACCAGCCTGCCTTCTTCGGCTTGCCTTCACCTTCGGTTTCCGCGCTTTCGGCGCGGGTCGAAGTGACGGTCGGCTCGGAAGACGAGATGTTGGATCCGCGGTTGGCGCGGACCGGCTTTGCCTCTTCCTGCGCAGGCGCTTCTTCCTGTGCGGGGGTGGCAAGATCTGCGGAGGCTTCCGCCACTTCCGGCTCGGCTTCGGCTGCCGGCGCTTCGATCACCGGTTCCTCGACCGGCGAGGGTGCGGCAGCGGCCTTGCGGCGGCCCCGGCCGCGAGCCGGCTTGACCGCTTCGGCAACGCTTTCGCTGCCTTCAACGGCCGCCATGGCAGGCTGTGCCTCGACGGTTTCGACCGTCGCGACTTCGACTGCTTCGGTTTCGCTGCCGCTCCCGGCGCTTTCCTCGGCTGCGCTGTCGTCGCCTTCGCCTTCGCCTTCGTCAATATCGCCGCCCTCGGAAGCGGCGTTCGCCTCGGCGCCTTCCTCTCCGCGGTTGCGGCGGCCGCCGCGCTTGCCGCGACGGCGGCGCTTGCGGCGCTGGGAATCCTCGCCGTCGGCGCGGGCCTCGGCCGGAGCCTCGGCGGCATCGCTGTCGCCTTCGCCGCCCTCGTCTTCGCCTTCATCGTGATCGTCGGCCGCGTCGGAAACGGAATCGGCGGCGACCTGCTGTTCGGCATTGCCGTTGCGGCCACGGCGGCGGCGACGGCGCTTGCGCTTGCGGCCACCTTCGCCTTCGCCCTCTGCGCGGGCGGCAGGGCGCTCGGCTGCGGCAGGCTTTTCGTCCAGTTCTTCGTCTTCTTCCTCGTCATGCTCGATCACGACATCGTCGTCATCGTCGTCGGGGATGGCTGCGAAGTTGAAGAGGCTCTCGATCTTGACCGGGTTCTCGACCGGCTCGCCGCGGTCGATCGCGAAGTGCTGCGCACCGACCGAACCGTCGGCGTCGATGATGATCGCCACGCCGAAACGGGCTTCATAATCGACGATCGTCTGGCGCTTGTGGTTGAGCAGGTAAAGCGCGATATCGGGCGTCGTGCGCACGGTGATGTTGTGCGTGGTGTTCTTCAGCAGATATTCCTCGACACCGCGCAGCACATGCAGCGCGACGGAGGACTGCGAACGCACGTGGCCGGTGCCGCCGCAATGCGAGCAGACCTGCGTCGTCGATTCCAGAACCGAGGCGCGGATACGCTGGCGCGACATTTCCAGAAGGCCGAAATGCGAGATGCGGCCGACCTGGATGCGGGCGCGGTCGTTCTTCAGGCATTCCTTCAGCTTCTTCTCGACAGCGCGGTTGTTGCGCTTTTCTTCCATGTCGATGAAGTCGATGACGATGAGGCCGGCAAGGTCGCGCAGGCGCAGCTGTCGGGCGATTTCTTCCGCCGCTTCCAGGTTCGTCTGCAGCGCCGTGTCCTCGATCGAGTGTTCGCGGGTCGAACGGCCGGAGTTGACGTCGATCGAAACCAGCGCTTCCGTCTGGTTCATGATCAGGTAGCCGCCGGACTTCAGCGTCACCTGCGGCTGCAGCATGCGGTCAAGCTGTGCCTCGATGCCGGAGCGCGAGAAGATCGGGTGGATGTCGCGATAGGGCTGAACCACCTTAGCGTGGCTCGGCATCAGCATCTTCATGAAGTCTTTCGCTTCACGATAGCCTTCCTCGCCGGCAACGATGATCTCGCCGATATCCTTGTTGTAGAGGTCGCGGATCGAGCGCTTGATGAGCGAGCCTTCCTCGTAGACGAGGCAGGGGGCGGTGGACGCGAGCGTCAGCGTGCGGACGTTCTCCCACAGGCGCATCAGATATTCGAAATCGCGCTTGACCTCGACCTTGGTGCGGTTCGCGCCGGCCGTGCGCAGGATCACGCCCATGCCCTGCGGCACTTCGAGCATGCGTGCGATTTCCTTCAGCCGCTTGCGGTCCTGCGGGTTGGTGATCTTGCGGGAAATGCCGCCGCCGCGCGCCGTGTTCGGCATCAGAACCGAATAGCGGCCGGCAAGCGAGAGATAGGTGGTCAGAGCAGCGCCCTTGTTGCCGCGCTCTTCCTTGGCGACCTGCACCAGCAGGATCTGGCGGCGCTTGATGACTTCCTGGATACGGTACTGCTTGCGCGGCTTGCGCTGCACGCGGTCCGGAACCTCTTCCATCGCATCTTCGGCACCGACGGATTCGATGACTTCCTCTTCGCCGTGGTCGTCATGGTCGTCGTCATCGTCGTCGTCCTGACGGCGCTTGGAAACGTCGACATCCTCGGAAATGGAGTCCGTTTCGACCATTGCGGCCATCTCGCCGCCGGTCGAGCCCTCGTCGTCGTTGTCGGCGACCGATGCTTCCGCTGCGGTTGCCTCTTCGGCGACCGGCTCGGCTGCCTTCTTGCGGCTGCGGCGGGCGCGGGGCTTCTTGGCCGGTGCCTCTTCAGCGGCAGGGGCCTCCTCTTGCGCGGGCGCAGCTGCTGCTTCGGCGGCAACGGCTTCTTCTGCGGCTGCCTCGGGCTGCTCCACCGGCACGATGCCGATATCGGGCTGGTCCTGCGTGGAGAGATCGACGAGCGGGGCGGTCTCGACATGCTCGACATCTTCGTCGCGGCGATGCTCCTCGGCCTCGGCGCGAAGCAGGGCCTGACGGTCGGCAAGCGGGATCTGGTAATAGTCGGGATGGATTTCGGCGAAGGCCAGGAAGCCGTGCCGGTTGCCGCCGTAGTCAACGAAAGCGGCCTGCAGCGAGGGCTCGACCCTCGTTACTTTTGCAAGATAGATGTTGCCGCGGATTTGCTTCTTGTGCTGTGACTCGAAGTCAAATTCTTCTATGCGGTTCCCGCGAACGACAACGACGCGCGTCTCTTCCTCGTGAGACGCATCGATAAGCATTTTGTCTGCCATGTAAGCTGAGCTCCTCGGCGAGGCCGCGAGAGCGCATTCCCGACTGCTGTTGACACAGAAAGAATGCGGTCCGCCGTGGCCGCGCCGGATAATGAAAGTCGCGATTGGCAAGAGGGGGAAGGCAGCAGCCAGACCGCAGCCGGAACCATTTCGTTCCGGGGCCTGTACACTTCAGATAAAACCTGCTGCGAAACCATCAACAACCAAGCGTGATCGACAATGACGAAGACCCGTTTCGGGTCCGATGAGTTTGCTCCCTGAGAGCGTGGTGGCTGATCCACCGATGAAATCCCAGCATGAAGCCGGAAGATCAGGATCCAGTTCTTGGATGGAAATGCATTCGACGGCGGACGATTACCGGTTGTGGCGCCAGGTCCGGGGACCGGCTGGCTGCCTCGCGGCGACTCTATCCCGTCAACACTTCTACCCTAAAATTCGTTGTATGTTTTCTCTGTCACAATAGCAAGGGAAAAGCCAAATGTGCCATAATATTGATGGATTTCGTATCGCATAAACTTTTCGGGGATAAGCGATCCTGATTCGCGCCTCGGCGCGTGTGCGCTCGCCTCTAGCGGGCGTCCGCGGGCACGGTGTAGGGTCCATCGCAGAAATAAATAGGGTGTGGCGGGCTATTGTTTAAGAGGTTTCGGATCGCGGCGGAGTTGTCCGCAGGGCGAAATGTGGGTCTTGCGGCGTGGCTTTTCGCCTTCGTGGCGCTTTGCGCCGTTCCGGTCGGCGCCGCCGGTGCGAGCAATCCCCTGCTGGCCTACGGAGCACGTATCGTCGGCGACGACGCCAGAACCCGCATCGTCATCGATTTCGACCGCGAACCCCGTTTTTCCGTCCATTACATTGCCAATCCCGAGCGCATCGTCGTCGACCTGCCGGCAACCGCCTTCGGCTTCCCGGCCAAGGATCTTGAGGCGCGCGGTCTCTTCAAGGACATCCGTTACGGTACCATGGACGAAGGCAGCGCCCGCATCGTGTTGACGGCGGCGCGCCCGGTCCAGCTTGCCCTTGCCAAGGTCCAGTCGGATGAGAACGGCAATGGTCATCGGCTGGTGCTCGATGCCGAGATGATCGACAAGCAGAAGTTCGCCGAACTGGTGAAGACCCAGTCCTGGAACGATCAGGCCGATGCGGCCGAGACGACGAGCGCCATTCCCCAGCCGGAGAAGGCCGCGCCCGGAGATTTCGTCATTGCCGTCGATGCCGGCCACGGCGGCATCGACACAGGCGCCATCGGCGTCGATACGAAGACCGAGGAAAAGCAGGTGACGCTTTCCTTCGCCAGGGCGCTCGCCGATCGCCTGAACAAGGAGCCGGGCATCAAGGCCTTCCTGACGCGGGACGACGACGAGTTCCTGTCGCTGTCGCAGCGTGTGCTGATCGCCCGGCAGAACCATGCGGGCCTCTTCATTTCCCTGCATGCCGATACGCTGAAGCAGAAGGATATTCGCGGCGCGACCGTCTATACGATTTCCGACAGGGCCTCGGACAAGCTCGCAGCCGATCTTGCCGAGCGCGAAAACCTGTCGGACCAGATCGCCGGCAAGGAAACGGTCGCCGAGCCGCCCGAGGTCGCCGATATCCTTCTCGACCTGACGCGGCGCGAGACGCAGGCCTTCTCGATCTCGCTTGCCGAAAGCGTGCTCGCCTCGTTCAAGGATCAGGTCGGCACGATCAACAATCCCCACCGTCACGCCGGCTTCCGCGTTTTGCAGGCGCCGGATGTCCCCTCGATCCTGCTTGAACTCGGCTTCCTCTCCAATGTCGAGGATGAAAAGCTGCTGCTCGACGATGCCTGGCGTTTGAAGATGGCCGATCTCCTGACCGATGCGGTCAAGCGTTACCGTGCGAGCCTGATGGCCAATGGTGGCTAGATTTGGCGTCCAGCCCCGGGCGTTGCCCGGAAGTGACACCGGGGCGCGAAACCGGGCCTCCCGGCAATGGGGAAGGGGAAAGTGGCGGGACGAGCCCTATTTTGCTCACATTCGCGCCGTTACTCCGGTCTATATGTTTCGTGTGAGCGAGACGAAATCGGCTTGTGGCGCCAACGCGCATGGAGTAAGCCGCGCAACGTGCAATGAGACATGATCTGTGCGATTGTGCGGCTGCGCCGATCTAATGATTAGAAATACCGGTAGCTGAAAATATGGTTAGACTTCTTGGATATTTCTTCGGGATAGCATGTGTCCTGTTCCTGGGCGCTGCGGCGGTTGTTGCCGTCTACATTGCCAATGTCGCGAAGGATCTTCCTGATTACGCCGTGCTCAACAGCTATGCGCCGCCGGTTACGACCCGCGTTCACGCCGGCAATGGTGCGCTCATGGCCGAATACGCCAAGGAAAAGCGCCTCTTCCTGCCGATCCAGGCCATCCCCGACCGCGTGAAGGCCGCCTTCCTTTCGGCCGAAGACAAGAATTTCTACAACCATCCGGGCGTCGACCTGACCGGCCTTGGCCGCGCCATCCTCGTCAACCTCCAGAATTTCGGTTCCGGCCGCCGCCCGGTCGGCGCATCGACGATCACCCAGCAGGTCGCCAAGAACTTTCTCCTGACCTCGGACCAGACGATCGACCGCAAGATCAAGGAAGCGATCCTCTCCTTCCGCATCGAACAGGCCTACAGCAAGGACAAGATCCTCGAACTCTATCTCAACGAGATCTTCTTCGGCCTGAATTCCTACGGCATCGGCAGCGCCGCGCTCACCTATTTCAACAAGTCGGTCACGGAACTGACGATCGCCGAATCCGCCTATCTCGCATCGCTGCCGAAAGGCCCGGCCAACTACCATCCCTTCCGCCATCCGGATGCCGCGCTTGAACGCCGCAACTGGGTGATCGACCGCATGGTCGAGAACGGCTACGTGAGCCAGAGCGACGGTGAGGATGCCAAGAAGCAGCCGCTCGGCGTCACGGCCCGCAACAGCGGCCCCTCTCTGTTCGCCTCCGATTATTTCGCCGAGGCTGTCCGTCGCCAGCTCATCGATCAGTATGGCGAGAAGTCGCTTTACGAAGGCGGTCTTTCGGTGCGCACCTCGCTCGATCCGCAGCTGCAGCTCTATGCGCGCAAGGCGCTGCAGGATGGCCTGACCAATTACGACGAACGCCGTGGTTTTCACGGGCCGATCAAGCAGATCAGCACGTCCGGCGACTGGGGGCCGGCGCTTGCCGAAATACCCGCTCTCTCCGACGTGCCGGAATGGCGCCTGGCGGTCGTGCTCGCCGTTTCCAACGACGGCGTCGATATCGGCCTCCAGCCGTCGAAGGACGGAGGCGGCAAGGTTTCGACCGAGCGCGAGCGCGGCTCGATTGCCGCCAAGGACATGCAATGGGCGTTCCGCTCCGCCACTGGCGACCGCAAGACGACGAAGTCGCCGGTCGGCGTCGTCTCGGCGGGCGATGTCGTTTACGTCGAGCGCCTCGGCGGTGACGGTTCCACCTCCTACCGCCTGCGCCAGCCGCCGAAGGTGCAGGGCGGCCTCGTCGCCATGGACCCGAAGACCGGCCGCGTTCTCGCCATGGTCGGCGGCTTCTCCTATGCCCAGTCGGAATTCAACCGCGCCACGCAGGCCATGCGCCAGCCGGGCTCCTCCTTCAAGCCCTTCGTCTACGCCGCCGCCATGGACAACGGCTATACGCCGGCCTCGGTCATCATGGATGCGCCGATCGAGATCGTTTCGGGCGGCCAGGTCTGGAAGCCGGAAAACTACGGCGGCGAAGTCGGCGGCCCCTCGACGCTGCGCTCGGGCATCGAGAATTCGCGCAACCTGATGACGGTGCGCCTCGCCAACGACCTCGGCATGAATATCGTCGCCGAATATGCAGAGCGCTTCGGCATTTACGACAAGATGCCGCCACTGCTTGCCATGTCGCTCGGCTCGGGCGAAACGACGGTGCTGCGCATGGTTTCGGCCTATTCGGTCATCGCCAATGGCGGCAAGCAGATCAAGCCGACGCTGATCGACCGCATCCAGGACCGTTACGGCAAGACGATCTTCAAGCATGAGGAGCGTCTCTGCGAAGGCTGCAATGCCGGCGACTGGCAGAACCAGGAAGAACCCAACATCGTCGACAACCGCGAACAGGTTCTCGATCCGATGACCTCCTACCAGATCACCTCGATGATGCAGGGTGTCATCCAGCGCGGCACGGCTGCCGGCAAGATCGATCTCGGCGGCCGCGACGTTGCCGGCAAGACCGGCACGACCAACGACGAGAAGGACGCCTGGTTCGTCGGCTTCACGCCGGATCTGGTGGCCGGTCTCTACCTGGGCTTCGACACGCCGGCCCCGCTCGGCCGCGGCGGCACGGGCGGCGTTCTCTCGGCGCCGATCTTCAACGAATTCATGCAGGCTGCCGTCAAGGACATGCCGGAATCCAAATTCGTCGTCCCGGCCGGCATGAACATGATCGCGATCAACCGCAAGACCGGCATGGCTGCTGTCGACGGCGAGCCGGGCACCATCATCGAGGCCTTCAAGCCGGGCACCGGCCCGGCCGACAGCTTCTCCGTCATCGGCATGGACGGCACGATGGCGCCGGAAGAAATCCTGCGCACATCGCCGCAGGCAAACCAGGCGGTGCAGACCAACACGCCCGGCCTGTTCTGACCGGAACCGATTTCCTTTGCGCCCGCCGCGGCTCTTTACATCCGCGGCGGGCCTCTCTATGTCACCAGCCTTACAGAATACCGAAGCAAAGAAGCAGGAAAATGCGAGCGGAAATCCAGAACGTAGTCGATGAAACCAAGCAGGCTATCACCCTGCTGAGGAGGCATCTTTGACTGGGACCAGGCGATAAGACGACTGGACTGGTTGAACAACAAGGCAGAGGATCCCAGCCTCTGGAACGATGCGCAGGAAGCGCAGAAGCTGATGCGCGAGCGCCAGCAGCTCGATGACGGAATCAATGGCGTCAGGGCGCTGGAGCAGCAGCTTTCCGACAATATCGAGCTTGTCGAACTCGGCGAGGAAGAGGGCGACGAGAGCATCGTCAAGGAAGCCGAAGATGCGCTGAAGGGCCTGCAGGCCGAGGCTGCGCGCCGGCAGGTCGAGGCCATGCTCTCGGGCGAGGCCGACGGCAACGACACCTATCTGGAAATTCATTCCGGCGCCGGCGGCACGGAAAGCCAGGACTGGGCGAACATGCTTCTGCGCATGTATACCCGCTGGGCCGAGCGCCAGCGCTTCAAGGTCGAGCTCATGGAAGTGCATGACGGCGAAGAAGCCGGCATCAAGTCCGCGACCTTGCTGGTCAAGGGCCACAATGCCTATGGTTGGCTGAAGACGGAATCGGGCGTGCATCGCCTCGTGCGCATCTCGCCCTATGACAGCAACGCGCGCCGCCATACGTCCTTCTCGTCGATCTGGGTCTATCCGGTCGTTGACGATTCGATCAACATCGAGATCAACGAAAGCGATTGCCGCATCGACACCTACCGCTCGTCGGGCGCCGGCGGTCAGCACGTCAACACGACGGACTCGGCCGTGCGCATCACCCACATTCCGACCGGCATCGTCGTGGCCTGCCAGCAGGAACGCTCGCAGCACAAGAACCGCGCCAAGGCGTGGGAAATGCTGCGTGCCCGCATGTACGAAGCCGAGCTGAAAAAGCGCGAGGAAGCTGCCAATGCCGAAGCCGCGTCCAAGACGGATATCGGCTGGGGCCACCAGATCCGCTCCTACGTCCTGCAGCCCTACCAGCTCGTGAAGGACCTGCGGACCGGCGTCGCAAGCACCGCTCCTGATGACGTGCTCGATGGCGACTTGAACCCGTTCATGGAAGCGGCCCTCGCGCACCGCATCAGCGGCGCAGCCGATGCCGTCGTCGACGACGTCGATTGAGCGGCAAGGATAGCGTCGAGATGAAGCCCCGGAAACGGGGCTTTTTTCGTTTCAGGAGGACGGCGAGGGGGGGGCGATCCGCATCCGGCACGGTCAGAGATCGGTGGCGCTCAGTTTGTCGCCTTCTCCACCGTAATGTCCCCGAACTCATCGATCAGCACTGTCCAGCCGTCGGGCTCGGCGGCTGGATCGGTCTTCAGATAGACCGTGGCGAAAAGGCCCGGTTCCTTGATGAAGCCGCTCGAATTTTCGGGCCGGATGTCGGTGACATAGGGCTTGAGATCGCTGATTTCCTGCAGTTCCACCGTCGAGACGACGGCAGGCCCGGCGTCATTCTGGGCAATCTGCTGCAGAAAGACCTTGGAAGTCTTGTCGGGCTGGCGCACGGCGAAGAGCTTGTAATAGCCGTGGCGTTGCCGGGTCTCGGCGTCGGCTCGGCCCATATCCTGGTTGCTGACGCTTTGCGTGGTCGTCGGGGCGCGCTCGACCGGCAGCAAATTGCCGTCGTCTTCCCAATAGCCTGTGCTGGTCGCAAAAATGACCGCAGCCGGCAGGATATCGTCGTGAACGGTCTGCGCCTCGGCGGCGATCGCCCAACCCGAAGCCAGGAGCATCGTGATAATTGCCTGCCGTATCGCCGCCATCTCAGTCCTCGAATTGTTCTGCCAAAATCCGGTCCGACCATGAGCGG
The DNA here is from genome assembly GCA_900471515.1 of Hyphomicrobiales bacterium. Classification (GTDB taxonomy): domain Bacteria; phylum Pseudomonadota; class Alphaproteobacteria; order Rhizobiales; family Rhizobiaceae; genus Rhizobium. Next base: position 120,842 of record UCFC01000014.1, read on the forward strand.
TCGGGATCGGAAAGGATGCGTGCGGTCATGTCCTCCGACTGGGCGATGCGCACATGCAGCACGGATTTGATCTCCGTATTGTCGGCAACTGCGTTTACCGGCCGTTTTTCCGGTTCCAATATATGGATATCGACCGTCACCCGGTTCGGAAGCAGCGCCCCGCGCCAGCGCCGCGGCCGGAAGGCGCTGACCGGCGTCATGGCGAGCAGGGGCGCGTCAAGCGGCAGGATCGGGCCGTGGGCCGAAAGATTGTAGGCGGTCGAACCCGCAGGCGTCGCCACCATCAGACCGTCGCAGATCAGTTCCCCCAGCCGCACGCGCCCGTCGATTTCCACCCTGAGCTTCGCCGCCTGATAGGATTGCCGGAAAAGATAGACCTCGTTGATGGCGAGCGCCGAGGAACTGCTGCCGTCGGCGTTGGTTGTCGTCATTTTCAGCGGGTGAAAGGCATTCTCGACGGCGGCACAGATGCGGTCGTGCAGGTCCGTGGTCCTGTAATCGTTCATCAGGAAGCCGACCGAGCCGCAATTCATGCCGTAGACGAGCTTGCCGCTGTTCATGGTGCTGTGCAGCGTCTGAAGCATGAAGCCGTCGCCGCCGAGCGCGACAATGACATCGGCCTCGTTTGCGGGCACATCGCCGTAAAGGCGAATCAATTCGTCGCGCGCGGCAAGTGCTTCCGTGGTCGGCGAGGCGATAAATGAAAGCGTCTGGAATGAACGGCCCATGCAATGCCCTTTGTTATGCTGCTCTAGCTAAAGGATAAAGGGCTTGTGCGACAAGACGTTTTGCGCTGCGGGCCGAAGTTCGGCCGATCGTGAGCCCACCGTAAATCACCCGTGATTGTGATGGCGAACACGTCCATATTAAGTCCGGCAGGCTTTTCCGGGCCGGAACATTGGCCGGCAGCCTGCTGTGGATAGGTTCGCCGGGCTCCCGGAAGGGGCAAAATTTCTTTACAAAAGATCAGAATCTGCTACTTCGCAGCCATTGCCCTTGTAGCTCAGTTGGTAGAGCACCTGATTTGTAATCAGGGGGTCGCGGGTTCGAACCCTGCCGGGGGCACCAGTTTTCCAGGCCACTCCATTAGATGAACGGAGACTGAAGGGTCGATTCAGCGGCAATTCAGGGGCTCCGGGTCATTGTCGCTTCATCAGAAACGAGGAAGTGAGCCATGAGGATCTCCAGCCTTCTCCTAGCAGCCGCCCTTTCGGCCGGTACTTTGTTCTCCGCCGTAGCCCCGGCTGCGGCCATCCCTCTCGAGCGTCCGGCAGTCTCGCAACAGGGCGATGTCATCCAGGTTCGCGGCGGCGACCGCGATCGGGGTGATCGCGATTGGGGCGATCGCCGTGACTGGCGCGAGCGCCGCCATTGGCGAGAACGCCGTCACTGGCGCCCGGTCTGGGGTTATGAACGCCGCTGGAACCCGTGGCGCGAGCGCCACTATTGGCGCCGCCACCACGGCGGACCCTATTGGCTCTACCGGAGCTGACGACCGAGCAAGCCACGCTCCATATCCCGGCAAAATCCCGTCGCAGGGCTTCGAGCTTGCGGCGGGATTTTCGTTTGGCTGCTGTTTCGCGCATATCCGCTTTGTGTCCGGTGACGCGTCCGGCGCTCACTTCTGCGCGGGCTCGTTCACGCTCGATTCGATCTTCTCGCCGTTGCCGGTCTGCCCCGCACCCGACGGTGACATCATCGCGATGCTGAGCACCGAAGCAATCATCACGGCAACGACGGCAATCATCAGGCGCATGGACATTCTTCCCTGTTTGTCTGCGGGGATTAAACGTCCGACGGCTTTACCGGTTCCGGGTCCGCTATTGTGCGGAAGGCGGTGGATTCGATGGCGTTGTCGAGGGTGCCAGCGGATCGGGCTGGCGGATCGGGTGTGACCTGTCCACCCAGATGATGCTCAAGATGACCATGACGAGGACCGCAATGAAGAGTACGCCGAAGATCAGCGGTCGAAATGCCATGATGCGGATTTCCTTTTTACCGGTGCCCCGAGGGTAAAATGCGGTGCCGATCTTAACGACCGGCACGCCCTTTCCAAGGCCCAATATGGACTATGAGGGCAGGTGTTCAACCGCGATCCTTCCCTCCTTGCGAGGCCGATCAAGGGTGATCCGCCGGGTGTGAACCTATGCCTTCAGGTGCAGCCTTGCCGCATAAAGGGCAATTGCCGCGGCATTCGATACGTTCAGCGACTTGATGGCGCCGGGCATGTCGAGCCGGGCAAGCGCGCTTACCGTCTCTCGCGTCTTCTGCCGCAGGCCCTTGCCTTCGGAGCCGAGCACCAGCGCGATTCTGCCGCCCGAGAACGTGCCTTCGAGTGCAGCCGGTCCTTCCGAATCGAGGCCGATCGTGAAGAAGCCGAGCTTGTGCAATTCGCCGAGCGCGTCCGAAAGATTGGTGATCTGTATATAAGGAATGAGTTCGAGCGCGCCGGAGGCCGATTTGGCAAGCACGCCCGATTCGGTCGGGCTGTGTCTCTGGGTGGTGATGACGGCGCCCGCGTTGAAGGCGACGGCCGAGCGCATGATGGCGCCGACATTGTGCGGATCCGTCACCTGATCGAGCACGAGAAGCAGCGGACTGCCCTTCAGTGCTTCCAGCCGCCGGACGGGCAGGGGCCGGGTTTCCAGCATCACGCCCTGATGGATCGCTTCGGGGCCGAGCACCCTGTCGATATCGTGGGGAGAAACCATGTCGACGGGAATGCCGATCGCTTCCGCGTCGATTTCCAGCCGTGCCAGCGCGTTCTGCGTCACCGACAGCCTGATGTTCCTGCGCTCGGGATTTTCAAGCGCGGCACGAACCGTGTGAAGGCCGTAAAGGAAGACCTGGTCGGGCGCGAGCGCCGGCGGTTTCCAGTCGTCCGCGCCACGTTTGCGCTTTTGTGGTGCGGGCGTCGGGATCTCGCCGCGTTCGCGCTTGGCGTCGCGATGCGCCCGCCTCAGCGTTGCGTAATGCGTGTCCTTTGCGGACTTGTCGGTGGCGGGCTTCCCGCCGGATTTGTTATCTTTGCTCATGCGGCTTTATAACGATGGCGTCTGTTGCCGCATAGGCCTTCTTTCATGTGCCGGCTTTCAACAGGCGATGAAATTTTTCCTGTCTTTTCCATTGTCATCGTGTTGACAGACTGAAATCGTCCGGTCATATACGCGGCGCAGACGACGGGGCGGCAACGCTTCAAAGTCTGACGAACTTGGTCTTCACGATCCGGACGAAAAACTGGAGAGATGCCCGAGTGGTTAAAGGGGACGGACTGTAAATCCGTTGGCTCAGCCTACGTTGGTTCAAATCCAACTCTCTCCACCATTCGTCATTGGATCGGACCAGCCCCGCGGGTATAGCTCAATGGTAGAGCAGCAGCCTTCCAAGCTGAATACGCGGGTTCGATTCCCGCTACCCGCTCCATCTTTCCATCTCCGCAATCAAAGACTGGTCGTGACGCCTTGCGTTCGGGGCCGGGGAGTTTTGTGCCGCCGCTATCGGGCGATGCTTTCGCCAGCCTTTCCGAAATCAGGAGTCGCCTGAGATGCAGGCCCGGCCCGGCCGTCGATTTTGTCAGGGATTTCAAATGTTTTGGGGAGGGCGCAGGCGAATCGCCTTGCGGGTTGCGAATTATCTCCCATATGCACCGACACGCCAAGAATGGCGTCTGCAATTAAGTCTTGCGCAATTTCGCCGAAAGCCTTAAACGGCGGCACTAAACCGGTTCGCCGGGGTCACCCATTTACGTCCACAGGAAGCATTCAAATGGCAAAGAGTAAGTTT
>UCFC01000004.1 GCA_900471515.1 Hyphomicrobiales bacterium
TGGGGAGGGTTGGGGAGGGGGCTTTCGATCCCTCCCTGTTCGGACAAGGACAGATTTCCGAAGGGGGAAGAATGGCCACGATCGCTTCAGAGCAGACGATACCGGCGGCGGAGACGCGCAAGCGCGCCTTCCGGCTTGCGCCATCTGCGATTTCCTATCTGCAGGCCATGCCGCTGATTGCCATTCTCGGCTTCTTCTTCATCCTGCCGATCGCCATGATCGCGGTCGTCAGCTTCTGGGACTATGATTTCGCCGGCATCTATCCCGATTTCCTGACCATGAACTATACCGATACGCTCGGTTCATGGGTCACATGGAAGACCTATCTCAATACCTTGAAATTCACCGTCGTCGTCTGGGCGCTGACGCTCTTCATCGGCTTCTGGGTCGCCTATTTCCTGGCCTTCCATATCCGCAAGACCTCGACGCAGATGATCCTCTTTCTCGTCTGCACCGTGCCCTTCATGACATCGAACATCATCCGTATGATCTCGTGGATCCCGGTGCTCGGGCGCAACGGCCTCGTCAATTCGGCGCTGGTGGAAATGGGCATCGTGCCGCAGCCGGTGGAATGGCTGCTCTATTCGGATTTCGCCGTGGTTCTCGCCATGGTGCATCTCTACACGCTGTTCATGGTGACGCCGATCTTCAACACGCTGATGCGCATCGATCGCTCGCTGTTCGAGGCGGCGCGCGACGCCGGCGCGTCCGGCTGGCAGGTCCTGTGGAACGTCGTCATTCCGCTTGCCAAGCCCGGCATGGCGATCGGCACGATCTTCGTCGTCACCCTCGTCATGGCCGATTTCTCCACCGTGCAGGTCATGTCCGGCGGGCAGAGCGCTTCGGTGGCGCTGATGATGAAGAACCAGATGTCGCTCCTGCAATATCCGGCGGCAGCTGCGAATGCGGTCGTCCTCCTGGTCGTCGTGCTGATGATGGTCGCGGCGATCCTGCGCGTCGTCGATATCCGCAAGGAGCTTTAGGATGAACCGCGAAAAACGCTCCCTCGAATTCTACGTGCTGGCCGCCTTCTTCGCCATCTTCGTGCTCTTTCTCTACGGGCCGCTCTCGGCGATCGTCATCCTCTCCTTCCAGGGGCCGGATGGCGGCCTGACCTTTCCGCTGAACGGTGTCTCGCTGCACTGGTTCTTCAATCTCTTCGAGAAACAGGCGGTCGGCGATTTCGGCGCGTCCTTCCAGCGCTCCTTCATCCTCGGCCTGATGGTGATGGTTGTCACCGTCGTCGTTTCGCTGATGGCGGGGCTTGCCTTCCGCCGGCGCTTCCGCGGCTCGTCGGTCTTGTTTTACGCGACGGTCGCAAGCCTCGTCGTGCCGTCGATCATCATCTCGCTCGGCATCGGCGTCGTCTTCCAGCAGGGCGGGCTCAGGCCCGCCTGGTATTCCTCCGCCTTCGGGGCGCATCTGACCTGGACGCTGCCTTTCGGCGTGCTGATCATGTTTGCGGTCTTCAACCGTTTCTCGCCGGCATATGAGGAGGCCGCTCGCGATCTGGGCGCAACCTCGTGGCAGACCTTCCGCCATGTCGTTCTGCCGATGATCGCGCCAAGTCTCATCGGCGTCGGCCTGTTCGGCTTCACGCTCTCCTATGACGAATTCGCCCGCACGCTGATGACGTCAGGCACCTACAATACGCTGCCGCTCGAAATCTACGGCATGACCACGAATGTCACGACGCCGGTGCTCTATGCGCTCGGCACGGTCACGACGCTCTTCTCCTTCACCATCATTCTCGTCGCGCTCGGCATCATGACGATGCTCGGCCGGCGGCAGGCAAAGACACGCTGACATGCGCATATTGATCGTCAATCCCAATACAACTGCCTCGATGACCGAGAAGGCGGCAGGTGCGGCCCGCGTGGTCGCGGCTGGCGGCACCGAGATCATCGCCGCGACCTCGCGCATGGGCCCGGTCTCCATCGAGGGGCATTATGACGGGGCGCTCGCCATTCCCGGCCTGCTGACGGAGCTGAAGGAGCGGCAGGAGGCAGGTTATGACGCGGCTGTCATCGCCTGTTTCGACGATACCGGGCTCGATGCGGCGCGTGCCTTTGCCGATGTTCCGGTTCTTGGCCTCTGCGAATCCGCCGTCGCCACCGCCGGCTTTCTTGCCCAGCGCTTCACGGTCGTGACCACGCTGGAGCGCTCCCGGGTGCTGATCGACAATCTCGTGCGCCGCTATGGCATGGGCGGGCGGGCGAAGGTGCGGGCATCGGACATTCCGGTGCTGGAACTGGAGGATGCCGGATCTGGAGCGATCGGCAAGCTGAAAGCGGAAATCGAGAGAGCGCTTTCTGAGGACGGTGCCGAAGCCATCGTGCTCGGCTGTGCCGGCATGACCGATCTTGCGCGCGAGCTGCAGGCATTCTACGGCGTGCCCGTGATCGATGGGGTCGCCGCCGCCGTCAAGCAGGCGGAAGCGCTGGTTTCGCTCGGCCTTTCCACCAGCAAGCGCGGCTCCTATGCCTCGCCGCTGCCGAAGCCCTTTGCCGGGGCCATGAGCGGCTTTGCGCCGATGCGGGCGGCCGGCTGAGCATGGCCGTTTCTTTCGATTTTACCGCGCTGACCGGGCGTGAGCGCTACAAGCTGATGATCGGCACGATCATCCCGCGGCCGATCGCGCTGGTGACGACGGTGGATGAAGACGGGCGCAGCAATGCCGCACCGTTCTCCTTCTTCAACTGCCTTTCGGCCGATCCGCCGATCCTTGCCATCGGTGTCGAGAACCATCCGGACATGTCCTTCAAGGATACGGGCCACAATATCCGCATGACCGAGGTTTTCACCGTCAACATCGTTTCCTTCGAGATTGCCGAGGCCATGCATGTCTGCGGCGCCAAATATCCGCGCGGGGTCGATGAACTCAAGGAAGCCGGGCTGACGGCGATGCCGGGCGTGAAGGTCGCTTCGCCCTGGATCGAAGAGGCGCCCGCCGCCTTCGAATGCCGCCGGCATGTGACGCTCGAACTCGGCAAATCGCGGCAGATCATCATGGGCGAGATCGTCTATGCGCATTACCGCGATGGGGTGGTCGATCCCGAGCGGCTGCATGTGGATCCGGCCATGGTCGATGCCATCGCGCGGCTCGGCGGCGATACCTGCTCGACCATCCGCGACCGTTTCGAGATGCTGACGCCGAAACTTTGAGCGGTGCATAGCGCCAAGTTTTGACTTTACTTTTTCCCCTCGCGTGAGAATTGTCACAGCCGATCATCACGCTGAGAGGAGAGCTGCGCCATGTCGATCGAGGAGGATCTGATCCGTATCGCGGAACAGGAAAAGGCGCTGAGCTTCGATGCCTTCGATCTGACAACCGCCTGGCAGCTCGGCAAGCTGCTGCAGGAACTGGCGAGCGAGCGCGGCCTCGGCATCGCGATCGATATCACCCTTCATTCCATGCCGGTCTTTTACGCGGCATTGCCGGGTGTCACGCCTGACAACGTCAATTGGGTGCGGCGCAAGCGCAACATGGTCTTCCGCTATTTCCGCAGCAGCTATGCTTCCGGCCTCAAGCTGCAGAAGGAGGGCAAGACCGTTGAGGACAACGGGCTTTCGCCCGCCGACTACGCCTCGCATGGCGGCAGCTTCCCGATCAACGTCAAGGGTACGGGCTGTATCGGCGCCGTTACAGTATCGGGCCTGCCGCAGCGGGACGACCACAATCTCGCGGTCGAGGCCCTTGCGCTGATGCTGGCGAAGGATCTCGATACGTTGCGGCTTGCCTGAGCTGCCGCATTTTTGACAAATAAAAGCCACGAAAACCGCAAGATCGCGATCCGTTCCCGGTGACGCTTGTATTTCGTGACGATAAGGTGCGCCCGGTTTTATGACTTGCTGCCGGGACACCATGTTACGTTTGCTCTTTGCCTTTGCCGCTATCGGTTTCAGCCTTTTCCTCGTCTCCTGCAATACGCTCTCGAAGGAAGAATGCGTCGCCGCCGACTGGCGGGTGATCGGTGAGTCCGACGGCGCTGCCGGCTACGAGCCGCAGGAGCGTTTTGCCGCGCATGCCAAGTCCTGCGAGCGGGTGAAGATCGTTCCGGACCAGACCGTCTGGTACCAGGGCTACCAGGCCGGCCTCGTGCGCTATTGCACGCCGATGAGCGGCCTGATGCATGGGCAGGCGGGTCACGGCTATTCCAACGTCTGCCCGGCCGAAACGGCGCCCGGTTTCCTGCGTGGCTATACGCTCGGAAACCGCCAGCATTCGCTGCAATCACGGCTGAATTCGCTGCAGGGCGATTATGGCACGAAGGAAGCCTATATCGACGACCTGTCGCACAAGCTCAAGGATGCTCCGGATGCCGACCGGCGGGATATCCGCCGGCGGATGGACGATCTCGAGGACGATCTGCGCCGCAATCGCCGCGAGCAGCGGGACGTGCAGGACGAACTGGACAATACCAACGCCGAAGTGCAGTGGTTCCAGCAGAACCCGAACGCAGCGCCGCCGGTGCCGGGCTACTGAGGCTTTTGCCTCAGAGCCTGCCGCCGGCTTCGAGGATGCCCTTGGTCAGGCTGCCCGTTGCCGGGAAGAGCGGGATGAGGCAGGCCTGCAGGGCGTGGTAGATATCGCCCTTGCCGGGGAAGAGCGAATGCGAGGGAACGAGGTCTTCCGTCAGTTCCTCGTGCCAGCCGCCGTTCGCATGGTCGATAAAGGCGCGCTCGATCACGTTCCAGATCTTGCGGTAGCATTCTTCGTGATAATCGCTCGGCAGGTGCTCGTTGAGGAAGTGCGCGGCAGCCGCACCCTCGCAGGCCGGCCACCAGAGCTTGTTGCGCTTGGCCGGCTTGTCGGCCCAGTCGAGCGTGTAGAAGAAGCCGCCCTTGTCCTTGTCCCAGCCGAGCAGCATCGATTGCTCGAAGAGGGCCTTGGCAGCATCCGGCATCCATTCGATCTTCTTGCCGCCGAGCGCCCAGAGCTGCAGGATCAGCCGGGTCCATTCCAGCCAGTGGCCCGGCGTCGTGCCGGCGGGGCGGAACATTTCGTTCGGATGGTAATAGTCCTTGTCGAGCTTCCATTCTGCATCGAAATGTTCGGCGACGCGCCAGCCGACCGAGCCGGCCGAACGGCGGATGACGAGATCGGCGATGCTTTCGGCCTTGGTGAGATAGTCCCGGTTGCCAGTCGCTTCAAAGGCGGCCATCAGCGCTTCGGTCAGATGCATGTTGGAATTCTGGCCGCGATAGGTGCCGCGGTCGAGCGGCTGCCAGTCGGCGGTGAATTCTTCCGCGATCGCGCCGTGCCTGGCCTCCCAGAATTTCGCGTTCAGGACTTCGGTAATGTCGGCCAGCATGCCATCTGCCAGCGGATGACCAATTGTCTTCGCCGAGGAGGCGGCGAGCAGCACGAAGGCGTGGCCGTAGCCCTGCTTGTTGGAATCGACGGGGCCGTCATTGTCCAGCGACCAGAAATAACCGCCGTTCTTGCGGTCGCGGTGATGGTTCCAGATATAGTTCATGCCGTGGTCGACGACATCGGCGGCACCCGGACGGCCGAGCAGCGTGCCGATCGAGAAACAATGGACGGCGCGCGAGGCAATATGGAGCGGCCGCACCTGGCCATGGGCATCGAGCGGCTTGCCGGCATCGTCGAGATCGTAGAAACCGCCCCTCGGGTTGATGGAATTGTGCTGGAAGAAATCGAAGAGGCCGTTGGCCTGCGAGAGCAGCCAGCCGCGATGATAGGCGCGGGTGGACCAGTTGCCGAGTGCAGGTGCCATGATACTCCTCCGAATTCGTGCACAGTGCCTTTAGGAAAAGGCCTATATAGAGGTCGGGCGAGTCTGTCATCCGCCAAGGCTTGCAATGGCCTAAACCGATCGGCATATGTTGACATAAAGATATCTTTATGTGATTTGTCGTTTCCGATCTTATGATGTCAAGGAGCCTTCCCGTGTTCGATAGTCTTTTTGGTCCCGAAGGGGGCAAGCGTGACGGCAGTGAAGTGTTCGCGGCGCTGAGACAGGCCGCCAGCGAACGCATTCTCGTTCTTGACGGCGCCATGGGTACGCAGATCCAGGGCCTGGGCTTCGATGAAGACCATTTTCGCGGCGACCGCTTCATCGGTTGCGCCTGCCACCAGAAGGGCAATAACGACCTCCTGATCCTGTCGCAGCCGGACGCGATCGAGGAAATCCACTATAAATACGCCAAGGCCGGCGCCGATATCCTCGAAACCAACACCTTCTCCTCGACCCGCATCGCGCAGGCCGATTACCAGATGGAAGGCGAGGTCTATGCGCTGAACAAGGAAGGTGCCGAGATCGTGCGCCGCGCCGCCCAGCGCGCCGAGCGCGAGGACGGCAAGCGCCGCTTCGTTGCCGGCGCCATCGGCCCGACGAACCGCACGGCCTCGATCTCGCCCGATGTCAACAATCCGGGCTTCCGCGCCGTCACCTTCGACGACCTGCGCGAAGCCTATGCCGAGCAGATCGACGGCCTGATCGACGGCGGCGCCGATATCATCCTGATCGAGACGATCTTCGATACGCTGAACGCCAAGGCTGCGATCTTCGCCTGCGAGGAGCGTTTCGAGGCCAAGGGCATCCGCCTGCCGGTGATGATCTCGGGCACGATCACCGACCTTTCGGGCCGTACGCTTTCCGGCCAGACGCCGAGCGCTTTCTGGAATTCCGTGCGCCACGCCAACCCTTTCACGATCGGCCTCAACTGTGCCCTCGGCGCCAATGCGATGCGCCCGCATCTGCAGGAGCTTTCGGGAGTCGCCGACACTTTCGTCTGCGCCTATCCGAATGCCGGCCTGCCGAACGAATTCGGCCAGTATGACGAGACGCCGGAATCCATGTCGGCACAGATCGAGGGCTTTGCCCGCGATGGCCTCGTCAATATTGTCGGCGGCTGCTGCGGTTCGACGCCGGAGCATATCCGCGCGATCGCCGAGGCCGTTTCCAAGTACAAGCCGCGCCCGATCCCGGAACACAAGCCGCAGATGTCGCTGTCGGGCCTCGAGCCCTTCCAGCTCACCAAGGACATTCCCTTCGTCAATGTCGGCGAGCGCACCAACGTCACCGGCTCGGCCCGCTTCCGCAAGCTCATCACCAATGCCGATTTCACGGCAGCGCTCGACGTGGCCCGCGATCAGGTCGAGAACGGCGCGCAGGTGATCGACATCAACATGGACGAGGGCCTGATCGATTCCGAAAAGGCGATGGTCGAGTTCCTGAACCTGATCGCCGCCGAGCCCGATATCGCCCGCGTGCCCGTGATGATCGACAGTTCGAAATTCTCGATCATCGAAGCCGGCCTGAAACGCGTACAGGGCAAGCCGATCGTCAACTCGATCTCGCTGAAGGAAGGGGAGGAGAATTTCCTCGCCCAGGCCCGCCTGCTGCGCAACTACGGCGCTGCCGTCGTCGTCATGGCCTTCGACGAGACGGGGCAGGCCGACAGCTACGAGCGCAAGGTGGAGATCTGCACCCGCGCCTACAAGCTGCTGACGGAAAAGGTCGGCTTCCCGCCCGAAGACATTATCTTCGACCCGAACATTTTCGCGGTGGCGACCGGTATCGAAGAGCACAACAATTACGGCGTCGATTTCATCGAGGCGACGCGCACGATCCGCAAGACCATGCCGCTCGTCCATATTTCGGGCGGCGTATCGAACCTCTCCTTCTCCTTCCGCGGTAACGAGCCGGTGCGCGAGGCGATGCATGCCGTATTCCTCTACCACGCCATTCAGGCGGGCATGGACATGGGCATCGTCAACGCCGGCCAGCTGGCGGTCTACGACCAGATCGATCCGGATCTGCGCGAGGCCTGCGAAGACGTGGTGCTGAACCGCCGCCCCGACGCGACCGAGCGGCTGCTCGAGGTTGCAGAGCGCTTCCGCGGCGCCGGCGGCAAGGAAGCCAAGGCGCAGGATCTTTCCTGGCGCGAATGGAGCGTCGAGAAGCGTCTCGAACATGCGCTGGTCAACGGCATTACCGAATATATCGAAGCCGATACCGAGGAAGCCCGCCAGCAGGCCGCGCGCCCGCTGCATGTCATCGAAGGCCCGCTGATGGCCGGCATGAACGTGGTCGGCGACCTTTTCGGCTCGGGCAAGATGTTCCTGCCGCAGGTGGTCAAATCCGCCCGCGTCATGAAGCAGGCCGTGGCCGTTCTTCTTCCCTACATGGAAGAGGAGAAGCGGCAGAATGGCGGCGAGGAACGCAAGGCTGCCGGCAAGATCCTGATGGCGACCGTCAAGGGCGACGTGCACGATATCGGCAAGAACATCGTCGGCGTCGTGCTTGCCTGCAACAATTACGAGATCATCGATCTCGGCGTCATGGTGCCGGCCACCAAGATCCTCGAAACGGCGGTTGCCGAAAAGGTCGATGTCATCGGCCTTTCGGGCCTCATTACGCCGTCGCTTGACGAGATGGTGCATGTGGCGGCCGAAATGGAGCGGCAGGGCCTCGACCTTCCGCTGCTGATCGGCGGGGCGACGACCAGCCGCGTGCATACGGCCGTCAAGATCCATCCGGGCTACAGCAAGGGCCAGACGGTTTATGTGACCGATGCCAGCCGCGCCGTCGGCGTCGTGTCCGCGCTGCTGTCGCCGGAGGGCCGCCAGACCTATATCGACGATATCAGGGCCGAATATGCCAAGGTCGCTGCCGCACATGCGCGCAGCGAAGCCGAGAAGGTGCGCCTGCCGCTCGCCCGCGCCCGCGAGAATGCGCAGAAGGTCGACTGGGCGGCCTACACGCCGACCAGGCCGAGCTTCCTCGGAACCAAGGTATTCGAAGATTACGATCTGGCCGAGCTTGCCAAGTACATCGACTGGACGCCGTTCTTCCAGACCTGGGAACTGCGCGGCCGCTACCCGGCGATTCTCGAAGACGAGAAGCAGGGCGAAGCCGCCCGCGCGCTCTGGGCCGACGCCCAGGCGATGCTGAAGAAGATCATCGACGAAAAGTGGTTCCGCCCGCGCGCCGTCATCGGCTTCTGGCCGGCCGGTACCGTCGGCGACGATATCCGCCTGTTCAAGGACGATGCGCGCAAGGAGGAGTTGGCGACCTTCTACACGCTGCGCCAGCAGCTTTCCAAGCGCGACGGCCGCCCGAATGTGGCGCTGTCGGACTTCGTGGCCCCTGTCGGCAGCGGCGTGCAGGATTATGTCGGCGGTTTCGTCGTCACGGCCGGTTTCGAGGAGATCGCCATCGCCGAGCGTTTCGAGCGCTCGAACGACGACTATTCCTCGATCCTCGTCAAGGCGCTTGCCGACCGCTTCGCCGAAGCTTTCGCCGAGCGCATGCATGAGCGCGTGCGCCGCGAATATTGGGGTTACGCCAAGGACGAGCACCTGTCCAACGAGGAGCTTATCACCGAGGCCTATGCCGGCATCCGCCCGGCGCCCGGCTATCCGGCGCAGCCCGACCATACCGAGAAGAAGACGCTTTTCGGCCTTCTCGACGCGGAAAATACCGCCGGCGTGAAGCTGACGGAGAGCTACGCGATGTGGCCCGGCTCGTCGGTCTCCGGCATCTATATCGGCCACCCCGACTCCTACTATTTCGGCGTTGCCAAGGTGGAGCGCGACCAGGTGGAGGACTATGCCAAGCGCAAGGGCATGGAGATTTCCGAAGTCGAGCGCTGGCTCGGGCCGGTGCTCAACTATGTGCCGCGCAAGGCCGACGAGGATATCGAAGACGCGGCCTGAAACTTAAGTCTTTTCCATCGTTTAGAGCTGCAGACTTAGTGATTGATTCAATGAATGATAAAGCCGGGACGTGTTTCACGTCCCGGCTTTATCCTTTTGAAATAAAAGATTATTTCCTGTTGCCAATGTCCGTCGTAATCTGACGGCCGCCGTAGAAAACGCCAAGGATCATAACCCTGTCGTCATTCACCTGAAAGGCGATGCTGACACGGCTTCTATATCCGATTATGCGCAGACCCTCCCGAAGCTCTGCGCGTTCGGTGCCGCGTTTTGGAAAGGTGTGAAGTTTAAGGCAGAATGTCCGGATGCCGGAAATGAAGTCCCAGGCGATAACAGGGCCGGCTTGCTCTGCGATATAGTCATAAAGCTCCGCGAGTTCGCGTTGCGCCTCGGGATGAAAGACGACGCGATATTCAGGTATCATTGATCCTTCGCAACGCGCGCTTTATGTCGGATCTCTAATTCTTCAAAGACCGTCTCCAGTGGAACGGCTTTTTCAGGCTTCTGCTTCAGATCGTCCATGCGCGGGACGATCTCATTGCGCAGCCAATGTTCCCGTGCATCTTCGTAGTCTTCAAGCATACGGAGGCCCGCTCGTACGACTTCGCTGGCATTATTGTAGCGCCCGGATTCGAGCTGCTTCTTGATGAACTGTTCGTAGCGTTCACTCAATGCGATGCTTACCATATCCGCCTCCAGATAATAAGCTCGGGCCCGGATTGTAGCAATAGATGTTACTGATGAACAATCAAGTCGCGCCGATCGTCAGTTCGGCAACGAAGTCATAGGCGTCGCCGCGATAGAGCGACCGGGTGAATTCCACCGCGCGGCCGGAGCCGAGATAGGAAATACGCTCGATGGAGAGCCCGGCCTGGCCGACGGGCACGCCGAGCAGGTGGGCGTCGGCTTCCTTCATGTTGGTTGCGGAGATCCTCTGGACGGCGCGCACGGGGCGCACGCCGCGACGTTCCAGTTCGGCATAGAGCGAATTGGTGACGGCGGAGGGGTCCGGCAGGAATTCGCCCGACACGCTCGCATGCTCGATCGCCAGCGGTTCGTCGTCGGCGATGCGCAGGCGCGAGAGGCGCGAGACCTTGATGTCGGTCCCGAGGCCAAGGATCATCATCTCGTCCGGGGAGGGCGTGTGGATGCCCTTGTGCAGCCATTCGGAACGGGCGCTCATGCCGCGCCTTGCCATGTCCTCGGTAAACGAGGTCAGCTGCGACAGGCGCTGCTCGACCCTGGAAACCGGTTTGGCGACGAATGTGCCGGAGCCGTGGCGGCGCACCAAGAGCCCGTCGGCCACAAGCTCGTCGATCGCCTTGCGCACGGTGACGCGGCTGACGGCGGCGAATTCGGCAATGTCGCGTTCCGGGGGCAGGGCATCGCCATGGGCGAGCGTGCCGGTGCGCACGGCATCTTCCAGCGTGCGGCGCAGCTTGACGTAGAGCGGGCCGGTGCCCCCGGCCTGCAGGCGCTCGGGCGAAAGGATGGTGGCGAGATCGTCGGTCATGCCACGCCTCCCGTCCGTCCGTTCACGAGCTTGACGGCGAGATCGACCGCACCCTGCAGCGCATCGGCCTTGGGTTCGGCAAGCAGCGCCTTGTGCCGCTCCGCGATCCAGGGGCGATAGGCCCTGGCGAGCCCGCCAAGCAGGCAGATGGACGGGCATTCCGGCCAAAACAGCGCGTCGAGACTTTCCTCGATCGCGCAGGCGGCATCCCTGACGATTCCGAGTGCGGTCGCATCCCCAGCCGCAGCACTTTCGAAAACCATGGGCGCGTAGCGGGCGAAGTCCGCCGGACGCGCCGTATGGGCGAATTCGACGACGCGCTCGGGATCGCTGCCGTATTCGGCCATGAGCCTATCCGTCAGCGCCGAGGCGGGGCGGACCTTGTCATGGGCAAGCAGCGACTTTTCCAGGAGGTCGCGGCCGAGGCGGGCGCCGCTTGCCTGATCGCCGACGATCGAACCCCAGCCGCCGATGCCGTGCAGTCTGCCGTCGCGGCGGGCATTGTAGACGGAACCGGTGCCGAGAGCGCCGACAATGCCATCGGCGTCACCCAACGCGCCCTGCAGCGAAATCCGCGCATCGGTGACGACCTGTCCGTTTCTGAAGGGCAGGGCCTTTTCGATGTGTTTGCCGTAATCGCCGACATTGGCGCCGGCCAGGCCGATCACCGCGGAGACCGTGGAAACGGTTTCAGCTTCGAATCCCGCATCGCGCAGAGCCGCCTGCGCACATTGGACGATATTGACGAGAGAGTTTTCCAGATCGGAAAGGATATTGGCAGGGCCTGCCTTGCCGCGGCCGATGACATTGCCCATTCTGTCCGCAACTGCGGCCCGGCAGCTTGTTCCGCCGCCATCTATGCCGATTGCAAGTTCCGTCATCGGACCTCCGGATATGCCGTTCCCTTATGTTTTTTAATACCATACCAAAAAAATACCATTTACCAAGCGGAAATGGTTCGAAAATCATCTCTTTTTATCATGTTGATTTTGTTCAATAAAATTTTTAGGTGAATTTTCTCGGGCCCAGAAGTTAATTTCGGCTGGACAATTGGTATTTTTTTGGCCTTAATTCCGGAAAAGGGAACAGCGTATCGAGGCATGTGAAAACCGGCAAAGACAAGAGCGCCGGCCAGGCTTCGAGAAAGGTGCAGACAGCAATCCGCATGGCCGGCGTGGCTGGCGGACGGCGAGGCATCTTCCCAGGCTTTCCCTCATTTTCTGGCGCCCGGTTCAGCGTATCGGGAGGGCGCAGCGTCCGGCGGCAGGCTAGCGCCTTGTCTGCCGGCAGAGCTTCGGGGCCGGCAGTCTTGGCGGCTCCAAAAGGGGCGTTGGGTGTTTCCTCAGACACGCCAACTGCTTGTTTCAGATCAAAAACAGCGCCTAACGGCGCTTAAAACAGGAGAGGGAAATGAAAAACACTGCTCTGAAAAGCTTGCTGCTGGCTTCCAGCCTGCTGTCGTCGGCCGGTCTCGTTCATGCCGCCGACGTGACGCTCACGGTCGAAAGCTGGCGCAACGACGACCTGCAGATCTGGCAGGAAAAGATCATCCCGGCTTTCGAAGCCAAGAATCCGGGCATCAAGATCGTCTTCTCGCCGACCGCTCCGACCGAATACAACGCTTCGCTGAACGCCAAGCTCGACGCCGGCTCTGCGGGCGACATCATCACCTGCCGTCCGTTCGACGCTTCGCTCGAACTCTTCAACAAGAAGCAGCTCGTCGACCTGACCAGCCTGTCCGGCATGGAAAACTTCTCGCCGGTCGCCAAGGCCGCCTGGTCGACGGACGACGGCAAGTCCACCTTCTGCGTGCCGATGGCTTCGGTCATCCACGGCTTCATCTACAACAAGGATGCCTTCGACAAGCTCGGCATCGCTGTTCCGAAGACGGAAGACGAGTTCTTTGCCGCCCTCGACAAGATCAAGGCCGACGGCACCTATATCCCGCTCGCCATGGGCACGAAGGATCTCTGGGAAGCCGCAACCATGGGCTACCAGAATATCGGCCCGAACTACTGGAAGGGCGAAGAGGGCCGCGAAGCGCTGATATCCGGCAAGCAGAAGCTGACGGATGCCGAATGGGTCAAGCCCTATGAAGAGCTTGCCAAGTGGAAGCCCTATCTCGGCGACGGTTTCGAAGCCCAGACCTACTCGGACAGCCAGAACCTCTTCACGCTCGGCCGCGCCGCCATCTATCCGGCCGGTTCCTGGGAAATCGCGCTGTTCAACACGCAGGCGCAGTTCAAGATGGGCGCCTTCCCGCCGCCGGTTCCGAAGGCCGGCGACCAGGGCTACATTTCAGACCATCCGGATATCGGCGTCGGCCTGAACGCCAAGAGCACCCACCAGGAAGAAGCCAAGAAGTTCCTCACCTGGGTCGCTTCGCCCGAGTTTGCCGATATCTACGCAAACGCACTGCCGGGCTTCTTCAGCCTGAATTCCAACCCGGTCAAGATGAGCGATCCGCTCGCTCAGGAATTCGTTTCCTGGCGCGGCCCGTACAAGTCGACCGTCCGCTCGACCTATCAGATCCTGTCGCGCGGCACGCCGAACCTCGAAAACGAGACCTGGGTTGAATCGGCAAACGTCATCAACGGCACGGATACGCCTGCCGCTGCTGCCGAGAAGCTCCAGAAGGGTCTGGACAGCTGGTACAAGCCGGCAAAGTGATGTGAGGGAAAACCCCTCCGCAACCCCTCCCCACAAGGGGGAGGGGCTTCGTGCGCCGCAGCTGTTGCGGTTCCGGCAGGGAGGGGATCGCGCCCAAAAGTCTTCTTCCCCCTTGCGGGGAAGAGGTCCGGCTGGCCGGAAGGGGTCTTTTGTCATGTCACAGGCATGGCAATTCGCTATAGCGAAGCGACACCTGAGAGATGGACAAAGTTCAGCTTTTCGGCCCCAGTTTCGATCCGTGCTGTGCTTCCATGCCAGTCAATAACAACAAGGCGAGTGCTAATGAGCGAAGCCGACAACGCAGTCGACGTGGTCCCGATCAAGCGTCCGATACGCTGGCATATCGGGATTTTCCTTCTTCCGGCCTTTATCGTCTATTCGGCGATCATGATCCTGCCGCTGATCGAAACGCTCCGGCTTTCCTTCTACAATACGGTCGATGGGGCCTCGACCTTCGTCGGGCTCGCCAATTACAAGGTTCTCTTCGGCGATCCGCGCTGGGTGCATGATTTCTGGAATGCGCTGCGCAACAACGTGATCTTCTTCATCATTCACATGTGCGTGCAGAACCCGATCGGTATTGCGCTGGCGGCACTGCTTTCGACGCCGCGCCTGCGCTTCGTCGCTTTCTACCGCACGGCGATCTTCCTGCCGACGCTGCTGTCCTTCGTCATCGTCGGCTTCATCTGGAAGCTGATCCTGTCGCCGATCTGGGGTGTCGCGCCCTGGCTGATGAGCCTCGTCGGCCTGAAATGGGCCTTTGCGCCCTGGCTCGGCCAGTCCGGCCCGGCGCTGATCGCGGTCTCGCTGATCTCCAACTGGCAATATATCGGCATCCCGATGATGCTGATCTATGCCGCACTTCTGAGCATCCCCGAGGAAGTGATCGAGGCTGCCGAATGCGACGGCATTACCGGCTGGGCGCAGTTCTGGAAGATCAAGCTGCCGCTGGTGCTGCCGGCGATCGGCATCATCTCGATCCTGACCTTCGTCGGCAATTTCAACGCCTTCGACCTGATCTATACCGTGCAGGGGGCGCTTGCCGGCCCCGATATGTCGACGGATATTCTCGGCACGCTGCTCTACCGCACCTTCTTCGGCTTCCAGCTGCAGCTCGGCGACCGGTCCATGGGAGCGACGATCGCCACCGTGATGTTCCTCATCATCCTTGCCGGCGTGTCCTTCTATCTTTTCGCCATCCAGCGGCGCATGCGTCGCTACCAGTTCTGAGGAGTGTGAGCCTATGTCGAACAGAGCGCGCACATCCCCCATCCGCACCGGCCTCGTGCATCTGGCGCTGATCGCCTATACGCTGATTGCCGTCTTCCCGGTATTCCTGACGATCGTGAACTCCTTCAAGGACCGCAACGCGATCTTCCGCTCGCCGCTGCAGGTGCCGACACCCTCGACCTTCAGCCTGATCGGCTATCAGACCGTGCTGGGGCAGGGTGACTTCGCCACCTATTTCCAGAACAGCTTCATCGTGACGATCGTTGCGATCTTCCTCGTGCTGCTGTTCGGGGCGATGGCGGCTTTCGCGCTGTCGGAATATCGGTTCAAGGGTAACACCCTTATGGGCCTCTACATGGCGATCGGCATCATGATCCCGATCCGCCTCGGCACGGTCGCCATCCTGCAGGGCATGGTGGCAAGTGGCCTCGTCAACACGCTGACGGCGCTGATCCTCGTCTACACGGCGCAGGGCATCCCGCTTGCGATCTTCATTCTCTCGGAATTCATGCGCACCGTCTCCGACGACCTGAAGAATGCCGGGCGCATCGACGGGCTCTCGGAATATGCGATCTTCTTCCGCCTCGTGCTGCCGCTGGTGCGGCCGGCCATGGCGACGGTCGCGGTCTTCACCATGATCCCGATCTGGAACGACCTGTGGTTCCCGCTGATCCTGGCGCCATCCGAGGCGACCAAGACCGTGACGCTCGGCTCGCAGATTTTCATCGGCCAGTTCGTGACCAACTGGAACGCGGTTCTGGCGGCGCTGTCGCTGGCGATCCTGCCGATCCTCGTTCTCTACGTCATTTTCTCGCGGCAGCTGATCCGCGGCATAACCTCGGGAGCCGTCAAGTGAGCCAATCCGAAAAGCCGATCCGCGTGCTCGTTGCCGGCCTCGGCAATATGGGCCGCAGCCATGCGCTCGCCTATCACAACAATCCGGGCTACGAGATCGTCGGTCTCGTCAATCGCTCCAAGCCGAGCCAGTTGGCGCCCGAACTGGAGCAGTACACGATCCATCCCGATTTCATGACGGCGCTCGCCGAGCTGAAGCCGGATCTCTGCTCGATCAATACCTATTCCGACAGCCATGCCGATTATGCGGTTGCCGCCTTCGAGGCCGGTTGCGACGTCTTCGTCGAAAAGCCCCTGGCAACGACGGTTGCCGATGCCGAACGCGTCGTTGCAGCCGCGAAGAAGGCGAAGAAAAAGCTGGTGATCGGCTATATCCTGCGCCACCACCCCTCGTGGATCAAGCTGATCGAGGAAGCGCGCAAACTCGGCGGTCCCTATGTCTTCCGCATGAACCTCAATCAGCAGTCCAGCGGCCCGACCTGGGCGACGCACAAGTCGCTGATGCAGACGACCTCGCCGATCGTCGATTGCGGCGTCCACTATGTCGACGTCATGTGCCAGATCACCGATGCCAGGGCAGTCGAAGTGCGCGGCATGGGCCTGCGCCTGTCGAACGAGATCGCGCCCGACATGTATAATTACGGGCATCTGCAGGTGCTCTACGAAGACGGTTCCGTCGGCTGGTACGAGGCCGGCTGGGGGCCGATGATTTCGGAGACCGCCTTCTTCGTGAAGGACGTCATGTCGCCGAACGGGGCCGTTTCGATTGTCATGGACCCGAAGGCGAAGTCCGACGATATCGACACGCATACCAAGACCTCGGTCATCCGGCTGCACACGGCAGAAACCGGGCCTGACGGCAAGTTCATCCGTCCCGATCAGGACATGACCATGACGGGCGAGCCCGGCCACCAGCAGCTTTGCGACCTGGAGCAGGCCTTCGTGCTGCGCGCCGTGCGCGAGGATATCGACCTTACCCGCCATATGGACGATGCCGTGGCTTCGCTGCGCATCTGCCTTGCCGCTGACGAAAGCGTGCGCACCGGCCGACCGGTTAGACTATAAGGAAAGACTAGTGGGATCGCTTCAACTCAAATCCATCCGCAAGGCCTACGGCACGCATGAAGTGCTGAAGGGCATCGACCTTGAGGTCAAGGACGGCGAATTCGTTATTTTCGTCGGCCCGTCCGGCTGCGGAAAATCGACCCTGTTGCGCAGCATTGCCGGGTTGGAAGACGTCACCTCGGGTGCCGTCATCATCAACGGCAAGGAGGAGACGCTGACGCCGCCGGCCAAGCGCGGCATCGCCATGGTGTTCCAGTCCTACGCGCTCTATCCGCACCTGACGGTGAAGGACAATATGGGCCTTGGCCTCAAGCAGGCAGGTACCGCTCGGGACGAGATCGAAAAGCGCGTTACCAGGGCCTCGTCGATGCTGTCGCTCGAACAGTATCTCGCCCGCCGCCCGTCCGAGCTTTCGGGTGGCCAGCGCCAGCGCGTGGCGATCGGTCGTGCGATCGTGCGCGAACCGGAACTCTTCCTGTTCGACGAGCCGCTGTCCAACCTCGATGCGGCGCTGCGCGTGCAGACGCGCCTTGAAATCGCCCGCCTGCACCGCAGCCTCAAGGCGACGATGATCTACGTCACCCACGACCAGGTCGAGGCGATGACGCTCGCCGACAAGATCGTGGTGCTGAATGCCGGCGCAATCGAGCAGATCGGCTCGCCGATGCAACTCTACAATCGCCCGGCCAATGTCTTCGTTGCCGGTTTCATCGGCTCGCCGCAGATGAACTTCATCCCCGGCGACAGGGTGGGCGACGGGCAAGCCAAGACGGTCGGCATCCGGCCGGAGCATCTGACGCTCTCGCGCGACAGCGGCACCTGGAAGGCGAAGACCGTGCATGTCGAGCATCTCGGTGCCGATACGATCGTCTACCTGGAATCCGAGCAGTGCGGGCTCATCACCGCGCGTCTCTTCGGCGAGCATAAGTATGAGCCGGACGAGATCGTCTATGCGACGCCGGATGGCACACATATCCATCGCTTCGATGCAAACGACAAGGCGATCCGCTGATTTCTGGTCGAGTGAGGAAGCCCCGCCATCGAGCGGGGTTTTCTGTTCTTGAGACGCAAGCGCCTTCAACCGGGAACCGGGCGCATGAGGCTGCGCTCGCAGCAAACGAAAAAGGCGCCGTGCGGCGGCGCCTTCATCGCGAGCTTTTCTGTCCGATCAGTCGCGGATGACCAGCAGGTCGGCAGCCATGAAGCGCAGCGTTACGGTTTCGCCGGCCGACGGCGGCGTGACGCCGGGGCTGTTGAACATGTCGAAGGAGATGACGTTGCCGCCGACATCTATGCGGGTGCGGATGACCGAACCGAGGAAGTGGGCGGAGACGACCTGACCGGTGAGCGCCGTATCGCTGCGCGCGCCTTCGGCGAGCGAGCCGGCTTCCGGACGCAGCGCCAGCTGGACGGTATCGCCGGCCTTGTAGGTCTGGACCGACTGCTTCAGCGTGACACCCTGATCGCCAATCTGGATGCGGTTGCTGTCGGGATCGACCACCTTGGCTTCGATGAGGTTCAGCGTGCCGACGAAGGAGGCGACGAAACGCGTTGCCGGCGTGTTGTAGATCTCGTAGGGCGTGCCGATCTGGTCGGCCTTGCCGGCATTCATGACGACGATGCGGTCGGAGATCGACAGCGCTTCTTCCTGGTCGTGCGTGACGAAAACCGTGGTGATGCCGAGCGACTGCTGGATCTGGCGGATTTCCTCGCGCAGCGATACGCGGATCTTGGCGTCGAGGGCCGACAGCGGCTCGTCGAGCAGCAGGACCTGCGGCTTGACGGCCAGGGCACGGGCAAGGGCGACGCGCTGCTGCTGGCCGCCCGACATCTGGTAGGGGAAGCGGTCGGCCAGATGCTCCAGCTTGATGAGGCCGAGCATTTCCTTGACGCGCTTGTCGATTTCCGGCTTTGCGGCGCCCGCGACCTTCAGGCCGAAGGCGACGTTGTCATGCACCGTCATGTTCGGGAAGAGGGCATAGGCCTGGAAGACCATGCCGATGTTGCGCTGGTTCGGCTTCAGCGCCCGCTGGTCCTTGCCGTCGATGGTCAGCGTGCCGCCGGTCGGCGTTTCGAAACCGGCGATCATGCGCAGAACGGTCGTCTTGCCGCAGCCGGAGGGGCCGAGGAAGGAGATGAACTCCCCTTTCTCGATGTTCATGTTGAAGTTCTTGACGACCTGTGTCTGGCCGAAGGATTTCTGAATGTTGGTCAGCGTAAGAAAAGACATGAGCCAAATACCTTATGCTTTAGCCGGGCGGGCTTTGCCAAAGCGTGAAACGAGGTTGAGCAGGCCCATGCTGAGCCAGGTGATCGAGAATGCGATAACCGCGAGCGCAGACGGCTCATAGGCCTTGTTCGCACCGACGAGCTGCAGGTAGGGGCCGAAGGCCGGGCGGTTCAGAAGGGCTGCGAAGGTGAATTCGCCCATGACGATCGCGAGCGTGATGAAGGCGCCCGAGAGCACGCCGCTCATGACGTTCGGGAAGATGCATTTGAACATGATCGTCGTCCAGCTGGCGCCGAGGCTTTCGGCCGCTTCCGTCAGCGTGCGCACGTCGATGGCGCGCATGGCGGTATCGACCGAGCGGTACATATAGGGCAGCGAGAGCGTGATGTAGGAGATGACGAGCAGGATGTTGGTTCCTGTCGTAAAGCCCGTCAGCGGCAGGATCGAGGACGAGTTGTACATGCGCAGATAGCCGAAGACGATGACGATCGCCGGGATGACGAGCGGCAGCAGCGTGATGAATTCGACGATCTGGCGCATCTGCGGAACGCGCAGGCGAACCCAATAGGCCGTCGGCACGACGAGCAGCATGCCGAAGACGATGGTCAGCAGCGCCATCAGCATCGAATAGCCGAAGGTTTCCTGGAACTGCGGGTCGGAGAAGACGGAGCGGTAGGCATCGAAGCTGTAGACACCGCGGCGCATACGCAGCGAGAATTCCAGCGTGCCGAGGAGCGGTACGAAGAAGTAGATCGCACCGATGATGATGGCGATCCAGGCGCCGATACGTTGTCCGGTCATTTCTGCCACCGTTCGGCGCGCATGCGCAGCATGAGATAGAGGACGTTCGAAACGCCGGTGATGACGATCATGCCGAGCGCGATCGCGTAACCGAGGTTCGCGTTGTGAAGCACGTCGCCGCGGATCTGCGCGTAAAGCAGGATCGGCACGATATTGAGCGACGAACCGGTCAGCGCGTAAGCCGTGGCGATAGCACCGAAGGCATTGGCGAAAAGCAGCAGCGTCGTGCCGAGCAGGCTCGGCCACAGGATCGGCAGGGCGACCATGGTCCAGTACTGGCGGTTGGTGGCGCCGAGGATCTGGGAGGCTTCGCGCCATTCCTTTTTCATGCCGTCGAGAGCCGGCGTCAGGATCAGCACCATCAGCGGGATCTGGAAATACATGTAGGTGATGGTCAGGCCGAAGAAGGACAGCAGGTTGAAGCCCGTGCTGTAGAGATCGAAGCCGAACCATTCTCGCAGAAAGACAGTAGCAAGGCCGGTGCGGCCGAGCGTCGCCAGGAACGAGAAGGCGAGCGGAATGCCGGCGAAGTTCGAGGCCACGCCGGAGAAGGTGAGCAGCGTCGAGCGGACCCAGGTCGGCAGGCCGCCGAGCACGACGGCCCAGGCGAGGAAGAAGCCGATCAGCGCGCCGCCGAGGGCGGAAGCCACCGAGACCTTGATACTGATCCAGTAGGCGCTGAGGATCGACGGCGTGAAAAGGTCGCCGATGTTCCTGAAAGTGAATTGTCCCTCGGGCGTAAAAAACGCGCCCACGACCAGGTAGAGCGTCGGTATGATCAGGAATAACAGCGAGAATATAATGAAAGGCGCAATGCCCAGCCAGTCGATCACTCTGTCTTTGTTGATCAAGGGCGCGGCGCTGACCATAGGCGTTGAAACTGTGCTCATGGAAAAGCTCTTCCTGGGGCCACGGAACGAGAAAGGCCTCCCCGTCGATTAGAGACGGAGAGGCCGGGTCAGTCAATTACTTGACGTTGGCGCCTACAACGCTGTCCCACTGCTTGGTGATGACGGCAGCACCGGCGTTCTGTTCTTCAACAGACGGGAAGACGGCCTTTGCGTAGCCTTCAGCCGGCGGCAGCTTGTCGAGCAGTTCCTTCGGAACCAGGCCCTTCTGGGCGAGGTCGTTGAAGCGGATCGGGTGGCAATAGCCCTTCAGCCAGCCGATCTGGCCTTCGTCCGAGTACAGGAATTCCATCCAGAGCTTGGCAGCGTTCGGATGCGGAGCGAAAGCGGAGATTGCCTGCACGTAAACGCCGGCAACAACGCCCGTCTGCGGAACGACGACTTCGACCGGCGGGTTGCCGTTCAGGCTGTCGCGCCATGCGAGGCCGTTATAGTCCCAGCCGATGACGATCGGGGTGGAGCCCTGAGCGAGCGAGGCGGACTTGCCGATAACCGGAACGAGGTTGCCGGCCTTGTTGAGGTCGCCGAAGAACTTCAGGCCAGCTTCGCCGGCCTTGGCGGCATCCTTTTCACCGGCAGCCAGGCCAGCGGCGTAAACAGCCTGGTAAGCCTGGTTGGAAACGCGCGGGTCGCCAGCGAGCGAAACGGTGTTTGCGTATTCCGGCTTCTTCAGGTCGGCCCAGTCCTTCGGGACGTTCTTGACGATGTCGGTGTTCACGATGAAGGTCAGGGCACCGTAGTAGTCGCCGTACCAGTAGCCTTCGGCGTCCTTGGCGGAGTCCGGAATGGAATCCCAGGTGGAGACCTTGTAAGGCTGGATCAGGCCGTCCTTCTTGGCGGACGGACCGAAGGAGAGGCCGACGTCGACAACGTCGGGAGCCTGCGGGCCGGTGTTGCCCTTGTTGGCCTTGATGGCTTCGATTTCGTCGCCCGAACCGGCGTCCGGGTTCAGTTCGTTGACTTCGATGCCGTACTTTGCCTTGAAAGCAGCGATCAGATCGCCGTAACCGCACCAGTTGTGCGGCAGAGCGATCGTCGTCAGCGTGCCTTCCTTCTTGGCGGCAGCGATAAGATCGGCGCTCGGTTCAGCGGCTGCGATCGCAGTCGAAGCTACGATCATCGCAGTAGAAAGCGAAAGCAGTCGAGAAATGTTAGAGATCACTGTTGTTCTCCTTCGGGTTTTCAGTGTCCGATGTGCTGTTACTGTCGTTAGATGAAGCTTGTATGACAATTGCATGACGTTAATTTTGCCATGAATAGCAGGCGCTTGCGGCAGATGTTTCGTTTGCGACAGGCTGTTCTGTTTCCGCGAAATCCGTCATTGTTTTTGCCCTTGTTTTAGTTCTCCCTCCTAACCGGGTTTGCGGAAAAGCCGGGTCTGTTCGAACAGGCCTTCCAGCGTTTTCATGCGCTCCTTCGTCTCGTCCCAGGTCGAATTCTGCACCGCTTCGATGAGCGCCTCGACGATGAAGAGCGTGACGACGGAGGAATCCCATGCCGACGGCGCCTCGATCTGCACGCGAAAGGCGTGGCGGGCGAGCTTGGCTGCGGGCGAGGCCCACTGGTCGGTAAAGACGACGATCTCGGCGCCGCGCTTGGCTGCGGCGGTGGCAAGGCTGACCATTTCCTGCTCGTAGCGGCGGATATCGAAGATGATCAGCAGGTCGCCCGGATTCATATTGAGGACATATTGCGGCCAGCTCGACGAATTGGAGGAGAGCAGGGCGGTGTTCGGGCGGATGACCTGCATATGGGTGAAGAAATATTCCGCAAGCGCGCCGGTGATGCGGCCGCCGACGAAATAGAGCGTGCGTTTGCGGTCCGAGAGCAGGGCGGCGACATTGTCGAAGGTCGCGGTGTCGAGATCGCTGAGCGTCTGGCGCAGATTGCCCATGATGGCATCGGCGAAACGGTTCAATATATGCGTGCCGGGCGCGTTCTGAGCCCAGCGGTCGTGCTTGGCGATGGGGTTGGAAATCGTCGCCTCGACTTCCTGATGCAGGTGCTGCTGGAAATCGGGATAGCCCTTGTAGCCGAGCTTCTGGACCATGCGCACGACCGTCGGCGTCGATACGCCGGCATTTTCGGCGATGGTGGTGATGCTGCCGAGGCCCGAAACGGGATAGTTGTCGAGCAGGCTTTCGGCCAATTGTTTTTCAGCGCGCGTGAGCACGCCGAGATGCGAATGAATGACGTCCGAAACGGTCTTGGCCGCGACACTCACGTGATTTTGCTCCCCGGGATGGTCTGGCGCCACTTTCCCACCGAAAGTTAACAACGCTGTCACAATCCATGTCAATGACTGTCATGAAAAGAAATTTTCAGAGTGCGCTTGACACTCTCGTGAAGCTGAAGAATTCTTTTCTTATAAAGAATTTATTAAGCGATGGGGGAGGTGCCGTTGGTGCTGGCTCAGGCCCGAATTCTCAGCGAAGCGGACGGTGATTGCGTCGCAATCGAACGCGCTCACGGCCAGAGCCCGGTGCTGCTGGTCTGCGAGCATGCATCCCGCACGCTTCCTGAACATTTCGGCAATCTCGGCCTCTCCGACGAAGCGCTGTCGAGCCATATCGCCTGGGATCCGGGCGCGCTGGCCGTTGCCCGCGCCATTTCGTCCGCTCTGGATGCGACGCTGATCTACCAGCGCTTCTCCCGGCTGATCTATGACTGCAACCGGCCGCCGGACTCGCCGGGCGCCATGCCCGAGGTCAGCGAGATCTATGCGATACCCGGTAACAAGGATTTGAGCGAAGACGAGCGCAAGGCCCGCACGGAGGCGCTCTACCTGCCCTTCCATGACGGGGTGCGCGCGCTGATCCGCGACCGGCAGGCGAGGGGGCAGGATAGCGTGATCGTGACGATCCACAGCTTCACTCCGGTCTATAATGGCAGGCCGCGCGCCGTGGAGCTCGGTATCCTCCACGATGAGGACAGCAGCCTTGCCGACCGCATGCTGGGTTTTGCGGCCGAGGCGCCGCTTTACCGCACCGAACGCAACGAACCCTACGGACCGGAGGACGGCGTCACGCACACGCTGATCCTGCACGGCATTTCCAACGGGCTTCGCAATGTCATGATCGAGGTCCGCAACGACCTCATCGCAGACGATACCGGCCAAGGGGTCGTGGCCGACTATCTCACAAGGCTGCTCCAGCAAAGCCTGGACGCCTGAATAAAAAGAAGACCCCGGGGAGCAGTTTAACTGCGAACAGCCCGCAAGGCGAAAAGCCACGGGCACTATTGGCACAGGATCGCCGGCAATCCCGCGGGCGATTGTCAACAGGGGGAAGTCATGTCGGACTATTCCGAAAGTGATAAGAAGCAGGATATGCATATCCTGCATTCCATGGGCTATGCCCAGGAACTCGAACGGCGGATGAGCTCGTTCTCGAATTTCGCCGTTTCCTTCTCGATCATCTGCATCCTGTCGGGCGGCATCAACTCGCTCGCGCAGGCAACGGCGGGTGCCGGCGGTGCCGCAATCGGCATCGGCTGGCCGCTCGGCTGCTTCGTTTCGCTCGTCTTTGCCGTCGCCATGGCGCAGATCAGCTCCGCCTATCCGACGGCGGGCGGCCTCTATCACTGGGGGTCGATCCTCGGCAACCGCTTCACGGGCTGGCTGACCGCCTGGTTCAACCTGCTCGGTCTCGTCACGGTTCTCGGCGCCATCAACGTCGGCACCTATTATTTCTTCATGGGTGCCTTCGGCACGAGCTATCTCGGGCTGACGGACACGACGGTGGTGCGCATCGTCTTCCTGGTAATCATCACCGGCGCGCAGGCGCTCGTGAACCATATGGGCATCGGGCTGACCGCAAAGCTTACGGACTTCTCGGGCTACCTCATCTTCGCAACCGCGATCGTGCTTGCTGCCGTATGCCTGCTTGCCGCACCGTCCTACGAGTTCGGCCGCCTCTTCACCTTCGCCAACTATTCCGGCGAGGCTGGCGGCAACGTCTGGCCGACGACCTCGGGCGTCTGGGTGTTCCTGCTCGGCCTGCTGCTGCCGATCTACACGATCACCGGCTACGACGCTTCGGCCCATACGTCGGAAGAGACCGTCAAGGCGGCGCATTCCGTTCCGCGCGGCATGGTGTCCTCCGTGCTCTGGTCGGCGCTCTTCGGCTACATCATGCTGTGCGCCTTCGTTCTGATGCTGCCCAATATGGACGACGCGGCAAAGCAGGGCTGGAACGTGTTCTTCTGGGCGATGGACACGCAGGTCAATCCGGTCGTGAAGGACATTCTCTACCTCGCGATCCTCGTCAGCCAGTGGCTGTGCGGCCTTGCAACCGTCACCTCGGTTTCGCGCATGATCTTCGCCTTCTCGCGTGACGGCGGCCTGCCGGCCTCCAAGGCGCTGTCGAAGGTCAGCCCGAGTTACCGCACGCCGGTTGCCGCCATCTGGACGGGCTCGATCCTTTCGGTGCTGTTCGTCTGGGGTTCGTCGCTGGTTTCGATCGGCGAGACGCCGGTCTACACGATCGTCGTGTCGTGCACGGTCATCTTCCTGTTCTTCTCCTTCGCGATCCCGATCACGCTCGGCCTGTTCGCCTGGGGAACCTCGAAGTGGGACAAGATGGGGCCATGGAATCTCGGGGAGGGCATGTTCAAGCTCTTCGCCGTTCTCTCCATCCTCGCCATGGTCCTGATCTTCGTGCTCGGCATCCAGCCGCCGAACGACTGGGCGCTCTACATCACGGTCGGCTTCCTTATCCTGACGGGCATCGTGTGGTTCGGCTTTGAAAGCCGCCGCTTCAAGGGGCCGCCGATCGGCGAGGAAGTGGCAAGGCGCCAGGCCGAAATCGCAGCGGCCGAGAAGGCCGTCGGCGAAGTCTAAGAACTGAGGCTTCCCTCTCACATGGCGGGGCCGCACCGTGCGGCCCCATCACGGTTCAACGAAAAGGCATCGGGCGGGTTTGTCCCGGCGGTCGCATGCCGTTTCGCTGTCCCGATTTCCCAGGTTCAATTTCAGGCGGATACATCATGAGCAGCTACACTCTCGACGATCTCAGACAGGACGTTGCCGACGGGCGCATCGATACGGTGCTGGCCTGCCAGGTGGACATGCAGGGGCGCCTGATGGGCAAGCGTTTCCAGGCGGAATATTTTCTCGAAAGCGCCTGGAAGGAAACGCACAGCTGCAACTATCTGCAGGCGACCGACATGGAGATGGAAACCGTCTCCGGCTACAAGGCCACCAGCTGGGAAAAGGGCTACGGCGACTATACGATGAAGCCGGACCTTTCGACGCTGCGTATCATTCCCTGGCTCGAAGGCACGGCTCTGGTGCTCTGCGACGTGCTGGACCACCATACGCACGAGGAGGTTGCCCATTCGCCGCGCGCGATCCTGAAGAAGCAGGTCAAGCGCCTGGAGGCCATGGGCATGAAGGCCTACATGGCCTCGGAACTCGAATTCTTCCTGTTCGACCAGACATACGAGGCGGCGCAGGCGTCCGGCTACCGGAACCTGAAGCTCGCCAGCGCCTATAACGAGGATTACCACATCTTCCAGACGACCAAGGAAGAGGAGGTGATGCGGGCGATCCGCAAGGGGCTGCAGGGCGCCGGCATCCCGGTCGAGAATTCCAAGGGCGAGGCATCTGCCGGCCAGGAAGAAATCAACGTGCGCTACGCCGACGCGCTCACCATGGCCGACCGGCATGCGATCATCAAGAACGGCTGCAAGGAAATCGCCTGGTCCAAGGGCAAGGCAATCACCTTCCTCGCCAAGTGGCACTACAATGCCGCCGGTAGCTCCTCGCATATCCACCAGTCGCTCTGGAGCCTGGAAGAAAAGCCGCTGTTCTTCGACCATACCGGCCATCACGGCATGTCGCCGCTGATGCAGAACTATATTGCCGGCCTGCTCACCCATGCGAGCGAGATCACCTATTTCCTCGCGCCCTATATCAATTCCTACAAGCGCTTCATGGCCGGCACTTTCGCGCCGACCAAGGCGGTCTGGAGCAAGGACAACCGGACGGCCGGCTACCGCCTCTGCGGCGAGGAGACCAAGGCGATCCGCATCGAGTGCCGCGTCGGCGGCTCCGATCTCAACCCCTATCTCGCCTTCGCGGCGCTGATCGCGGCCGGCATCGACGGTATCGAGAAGAAGCTGGAACTGGAGGCGCCCTATGTGGGCGATGCCTATTTCGGCAAGGATATCCGCGAGATCCCGCGCACGCTGCGGGCCGCCACCAGGGCGATGACGGAATCGGAGATGCTGCGCGCAGCCTTCGGCGACGAGGTGATCGACCACTATACGCGCGCGGCCGAATGGGAGCAGGAAGAATACGACCGCCGCGTGACGGATTGGGAAGTGGCGCGAGGCTTCGAGAGAGCTTAAGAACATATCCGAAGCGGAAAGCCGCGCCCCCGGATTCTCCTGATGAGGAGGGCGTGGGCGCGACATTCGCGACGGCCCAGAAGAAAACAGGATTTTTGATCATGACAATGATCCAATGCATTTCGCCGGTCGACGGCTCCGTTTATGCGGAGCGTCCGGCTCTGTCGCTCGACGCCGCCAAGGAAGCGGTGGCGCGTGCGCGCAAGGCGCAGAAGGCATGGGCCAGACGCCCGCTCGAAGATCGCGTCCAGCTGGTGCTGAAGGGTGTCGCCCGTCTCAACGAGATGTCCGATGTCGTCGTGCCCGAGCTTGCCTGGCAGATGGGCCGGCCGATCAAATACGGCGGCGAATATCGCGGCTTCAACGAGCGTTCCAACTACGTCGCCTCGATCGCCGCCGACGCTCTGGCGCCGCTCGTCGTCGAAGAGAGCGACAGGTTCGAGCGCCGCATCGAGCGCGAAGCCCATGGCGTCGTCTTCGTCGTGGCGCCCTGGAACTATCCTTACATGACGGCGATCAACACGATCGCCCCGGCGCTGATGGCCGGCAACACGGTCGTGCTCAAACATGCGTCGCAGACGCTGCTCGTCGGCGAGCGGCTGGTGCAGGCCTTCGTCGAGGCCGGGATTCCCGAGGATGTGTTCCAGAACGTCTTCCTCGACCACGAGACGACCTCGGCGCTGATTGCCGCCGGCAGCTTCAACTTCATCAATTTCACCGGCTCGGTCGAGGGCGGCCGCTCGATGGAGCGCGCCGCGGCCGGCACCTTTACCGGCCTCGGCCTGGAGCTCGGCGGCAAGGATCCGGGTTATGTGATGGAGGATGCCGATCTCGATGCCGCCGTCGATACGCTGATGGACGGCGCGACCTATAATTCCGGCCAGTGCTGCTGCGGCATCGAGCGCATCTACGTGCATGAATCGCTCTATGACGCCTTCGTCGAGAAATCGGTCGCCTGGGTGTCGAACTACAAGCTCGGCAATCCGCTCGACCCCGAAACGACGCTCGGCCCGATGGCGCACAAGCGCTTCGCCAAGGTGGTGCGCGAGCAGATCGCCGATGCGGTTGCCAAGGGCGCCAAGGCGCTGGTCGATCCCAAGCTTTTCCCGGCCGATGACGGCGGCGCCTATCTCGCGCCGCAGATCCTCGTCAATGTCGATCATTCCATGGCCTTCATGCGCGAAGAGACCTTCGGCCCGGCCGTCGGCGTCATGAAGGTGAAGAACGATGACGAGGCGCTGGCGCTGATGAACGACAGCCAGTACGGCCTGACGGCTTCCCTCTGGACCAGGGATGCGGAGCGGGCAGGGCGGCTCGGCCGCGAAATCGAAACCGGCACCGTCTTCATGAACCGCGCCGACTATCTCGATCCGGCGCTGTGCTGGACCGGTGTGAAGGAAACCGGCCGCGGCGGCTCGCTGTCGATCATCGGCTTCCACAACCTGACGCGCCCGAAATCCTACCACCTGAAGAAAGTCACAGCATGAGCAGCGCCAACATCACCGCCAACTGGAGCTATCCGACATCAGTCAAGCTCGGCCGCGGCCGCATCAAGGAACTGGCCGACGCCTGCAAGAGCCTCGGCATGAAGAAGCCGCTGCTCGTCACCGACCGCGGCCTTGCCGCGATGGCGATCACCCGCAACGCGCTCGGCATTCTCGAAGACGCCGGCCTCGGCCGGGCGATCTTTGCCGATGTCGATCCGAACCCGAACGAGAAGAACCTCGAAGCCGGCATCAAGGCCTTCCGTGACGGCGGCCATGACGGCGTCGTCGCCTTCGGCGGCGGCTCGGGCCTCGATCTCGGCAAGTGCGTCGCCTTCATGGTCGGCCAGACGCGCCCCGTCTGGGATTTCGAGGATATCGGCGACTGGTGGACCCGCGCCAGCGTCGAAGGCATTGCGCCGATCGTTGCCGTGCCGACGACGGCCGGCACCGGCTCGGAAGTCGGCCGCGCCAGCGTCATCACCAATTCGGTGACGCATGTGAAGAAGATCATCTTCCACCCGAAGTTCCTGCCGGGCGTCGTCATCTCCGATCCGGAACTGACGGTCGGCATGCCGAAGATCATCACGGCCGGCACCGGCATGGATGCCTTCGCGCATTGCCTGGAAGCCTATTCCTCGCCCTTCTACCACCCGATGTCTGCCGGCATCGCGCTGGAGGGCATGCGGCTCGTCAAGGAATTCCTGCCGCGCGCCTATAAGGAGGGCACGGATCTCGAAGCCCGCGCCAACATGATGTCGGCCGCCGCCATGGGCGCTGTCGCCTTCCAGAAAGGGCTTGGTGCCATCCACGCGCTCTCGCACCCGATCGGCGCCGTCTACAACACCCATCACGGCATGACCAAT
Organism: Hyphomicrobiales bacterium; assembly: GCA_900471515.1. Taxonomy (GTDB): domain Bacteria; phylum Pseudomonadota; class Alphaproteobacteria; order Rhizobiales; family Rhizobiaceae; genus Rhizobium. Next base: position 29,662 of record UCFC01000004.1, read on the forward strand.
GCCGTCGTCATGCCGGCAGTATTGCGCTTCAACCGTCCGGCGATCGAAGAGAAGATCGGACGTGCCGCTGCCTATCTCGGCATATCGGGCGGTTTCGACGGTTTTTACGACTACGTGCTGAAGCTGCGCTCGGAACTCGGCGTGCCGGAAAACCTTTCTGCCATGGGAATCACCCCCGACCGGATCGACGAACTGGCGGCAATGGCGATCGAGGACCCGAGTGCGGGCGGCAATCCGGTTGCGATGACGCTGGAAAATACCAAGACTCTGTTCAAGGATTGTTTCTGAACAGACAAGAGGCGGACCTGCAAACTGGCCCGGAAAGCCTTGGCTTTCCGGGCCTTTTTGCGTTTCAGGGCGTCCGTGTTCCTGAGGGTGCGAGAAATCGAGGCCGCAATTTCGGCGGGCGCGTTTAGAATTTGTTAACCACGATTGGAAAGGATGGGTTAACCGCACGATGCTCCGACAGTGCGAATAGAAAAAGAGCGATGCCGGCTCGCGCCATTCCCTTTCGAGGACTCACATATGCCAGTCATCACATTCGCAAATACCAAGGGCGGCGCCGGCAAGACCACGGCCGTATTGCTGCTTGCCACCGAGCTTGCCCGCCAGGGCTACCGCGTCACCATCCTCGATGCCGATCCGCAGCACTGGATTTCGCGCTGGCACGAAATCTCCGGCCATGTGCCCAATATCAGCGTCATCGATTTCGTCACGACGGCCTCGCTGCCGCAGCACATCAGCGAAAACAAGCAGAATACCGATTATTTCATCGTCGACCTGCCGGGCGCGCGCAATCCGCTGCTGGCGACGGCCGTCGGTCTTTCCGACCACGTGCTGATCCCGATCCAGGGCTGCGCGATGGATGCCCGCGGCGGCGCCCAGGTTCTCGAACTGCTGCAATATCTCGACGAGAAGGCGGGCATCAGGATCGGCCATTCCGTCGTGCTGACCCGCGTCAATTCCATGGTCACGACCCGCGCGCTGCAGCTCGTCAAGGCATTGCTGAACGAGCGACATGTGCCGGTTCTCGACACCGCGATCATCGAACGCTCGGCCTTCCGCGACATTTTCGATTGCGGCGGCACGCTGCACACGATGGACCCGATGCGCGTCAGCAACCTCGACAAGGCCCGCGAGAACGCCCACTGTTTCGCAGAGGAAATCATTCGCAAGGTGCCGGGCCGGCTTCCGGTGGCAGTTCGGCTGGCAAATGCGATGGGCCGCGCCGCCTGACCAGAATATCCGAGTAGAAAATTGATGCCTCGGCTGTCGCCGGGGCATTTTCTATTTGAAATTACATTTGCTCGCTGATGTAATGATTGGCAGATTGCAGGAATCCCTTCATCGGCGAAGAAATGCATGAGCATCACGCGGCAAGTCGACGACAAGCTTATCGATTCCATCTACGGAATCGTTTTCGGTGAAGAGCGATGGGATAGGTTCCTGACGGAACTGAACGGATTGCTGCCGGGCGGGGGAACCAGCCTGTTCTACCATGACGCGGCGCGGGCGGAAGGTTCGTCGCAATTCCACATCAACATGGATCAGGCCTGGATCGACACCTATTCGCGTTATTACTGCCGGCTGAACCCGTGGATATCGGGCCTGAACGCCACGCCCACCGGGCAGGGGGCGATCGGCGAGGATTTCATATCCTATGCGGAGCTTTCCAGGACCGAATTCTTCAACGACTTCTGGCACCGGCACGAGGGGCACGGCGCCGTCGGCATGGCGATCCTGCGGGAGGGGAGCCGGTCCTTCAATCTTTCGATCACCACGACCCGCTGGACCGATCCGGACGAGAGCCGGGCCTGTGCCGCACTGCTGACACGGATCGGGCCGCATCTGAAGCGCGCCTTTGTCGCGGTCGAATCCGGCGGCCGGCAAAAGAGCCCTTCGGAGATCGACGGGCGCCTGTTCGATGCCATCGGCGTCGGCGTGCTGCTGCTGAATTCGGAGCGGCGACTGGTCTCTGCCACCGCCATCGGGGAGGCGGTGCTCGAACAGGGGCGCGGTTTGTGGCTGTCCCCGCTCGGAATCCTGCATCTTGCCGACAGGGATGCCGATGACCGTCTTACGCTGATGCTGCGGCACGGGGAGGAGGCGGAACGCCAGCAGACGGTCATGGCCGATGGCCGGAAGATCACCCTGCTCAAGCTCGAAAAGAGCCGCCAGCCGCGATTTTTCGAGCGGCCGGTCGTCGCCATCCTGATCGAGCCGAAACAGACTGCCACAGGGCTGAGCGACGAGAAACTGCGCCGCGATTTCGGCCTCACGCCGGCCGAAATCAGGGTGGTGAGGGCGCTGATTTCGGGAGGTTCGGTTGCGGGGCTGGCGGCCGAGACCGGCCGTTCGCGGGAGACGATCCGCTCGCAGGTGCGGTCTGTCTACATGAAGACGGGCACCAGGAAGCAGGTGGAGCTCTTGCGTCTCATCCAGCTCGGCGAGCGCCCGGCCGGGACACCGGGCGAATAGATTTCCTCAATCGACGAATTCGACCGTCACGCCGGGCTTGACCATCTTGGCAAGCTCCGTCCCGTCCCAGTTCGTCAGGCGGATGCAGCCGTGGCTCTGGGTGCGGCCGATCCTGGAAGGGTCGGGCGTGCCGTGAATGCCGTAGGTGGGCTTGGAAAGCGCCATCCAGACGGTGCCGACCGGGCCGTTCGGGCCGGGCGGGATCTCAAGGATCTTGTCGTTGGCGCCCTGCTGGAAATTGATCTTCGGATTGTAGGTGTAGCCCGGATTGAAGGCGACGCGCTCGACCGTCACGGTGCCGGACGGCGAAGGCGTGTCGGTGGAGCCGATCGAGGCGGGATAGGCGGCAACGAGATTGCCGGCGTCGTCATAGGCGAAGACCTGCTTGCGGCCCTTGTCGGCGAGGATCTTGGTGACGGTGCCGGTCTTGTTCTCGCCGGGATTGACGACCTTGATGACGGTGCCGGGGATCGTGAAATCGACGCCGGGGTTCATTTCCTTCAGGAAGTTCTCGTCCATGTGGAAACGTTCGGCGAGCGCTTCGGTGACCGACGTATAGGCGAGCGACGGCAGCAGCGCCTTCTGCGAATAATCTTCCGGGATCTGCGCCACATAGGGGCCGGCGGCATCGGCGTCCGTGATCGTGTAATTGACGACCGGCAGGCCGCCGTTCATGCGCAGGTCTTCGAGGATCGCATCCGTATTGTTCGGATCGAGCTTGGTGCCGGTCATCTGTTCGTAGGCGTAGATCGCCTTGGTGACGTTGGAGCCCATATGGCCGTCGATGACGCCGGGCGAAACGCCGGAACGGTCCAGAAAGACCTGAAGCGCGACGATCTCGGGCTTCGACTTGTCCTTGAGGGTGATTACAGGCTCCTGCGGCGCCGGGCGCGGTTCGTCGGCCGGCGGAATCTGCTGATCGGGCTCGACTGCCGCGTAATCCTCCTGGCCCGGATAGGGCTGATCCTCAAGCGGCCGGCGCTCGATCGCCGCATCCTGCGGAATGGAGCCGGTGACCGGCCCGCGCTCGGAATAGCGCGTGTCGCCGTAAGGGTTCTGGTCGGGATAGTAGGGATCGTTGTTATAGGCGTCGTTATAGGCTTCGCGGCTGGTGCGCGGCGAATAATAGCCGCGGGCGCGCATTTCGGTGGCGACGATATTGCCGTAGCGGTCGATCAGCACGCGGTTGCCGCGATAGTCGTGGGCATAGACGAAGCCGCGACCGGGCGGCACGTAATCGAGGATTTCGCCGCTCGGCGTCACCAGCACGATGTCGCTTCTGTTACGGCCATATTGCTGCGCGTCGGCCCGCGGGGCGACGGCGGCGAGCGCAAGAAGCATGGCCGAAAGGGAAAGGGCCGATTTCATAAAGCGATTCACGACTCACACCTCGATCAGTGGCTCGGCAGACACACACCTGCGAATCTTGACGCTAGTGTGGAAATTTTGAAGCCGTGCTGAACAAAACATAAAAACAGCAGTATTTCGCGTTTACTCATAAACGCTTGCGCGAAAATGACGTTCCCGTGAAGTCGCCGGTTGCGGCCTTTCCTGTTGCCGCTTTTGCCGGCCGATTGACTAGGCTGGCACCACCACCTAACCCTACGGCAGCCGAGAATCCCGGGAGGACAGACCGATGATCGAATTTGCCGCCGCGCGCGGGCCGCGCCTGATGCTGGATGAAACATCGGTTCTCGATATCGGCGGCTGCGTCGTGGAAGGCGTCGATCTCGCGCCGAAACGCGCCATTCCCGACGATGGCGATGCGCGAATCGATCACTCCCTGGAAGGCTTTCTCTTCACCTGCGGCCCCGACCATATCCGCCATCGCCAGCCGATACCGGGCGCTGACGGCAAGATCTATCCGCTGCATGGTTCGGCCTCCGGTCACGCGGCCAGGGTGCTGCGGACGACGTTCGAAAACGGCAATGCCGAATGCCGTGCCGATATCGACATCACCACGGTCGAAGGCCTGCCGCAGCGCATCGAACGCCTGTGGCGGATCGACGGGGCGACGGGCGAGGTCTTTCTGGAAGACCGCGTCGTCAATACGAGCGACCGGACGGTGCCGACCTTCCTGATGTATCATATGAACATCGGCGGCAAATGGCTGGACGCGGGGACACGGCTCGAAGGCGAAATGCTGGACGGAGGCGGTTTTCCCTGGACCTTCGGCGAGGAGCCGGGCGGCATCTTCTGCGTCGAAGCACCTGCCACGGTTGATGGTTTTGCCGAAGTGCGGCTCGGTCCGATCGCCGCCGTCAACGGCAGGACGCTGCGGGTGCGCTTTCGCGCCGATACGCTGCCGCATCTGCAGATCTGGCGGAACCAGAAGGCGCCGGCCCATATTATCGGCATCGAGCCGGTGTCGCACCGCTGGGTGCTGCGCGATGAACTGGAGGCGGCCGGCGAGTTCAACTGGCTGAAGCCCGGCGAAAGCCGCAGCTACGAATTGCGTTTCGCGTTCGTCCAATGAAGGGGCGTTCGGTGAAGACGTGTTGACGCCTCCGGGTGTGCGTCGTAGACCTTCAGCCCACCATTTTCGAGGAGATTGAGACGATGGATATCCGCCAGATCGACGATGAATACTCCGTTTCCGGCCAGATCACGGTTGACGAACTCGACCAGATCAAGGCGCTCGGCTTCAAGTCCATCGTCTGCCATCGTCCGGATGGCGAAAGCCCGGACCAGACGCCCTTTGCCGTGATCGAAGCGCGCGCCAGGGAGCTCGGCCTGCAGATCACCCAGGTGCCCGTCGGCCCGATGGGCGTGACCGAAGAAGCCGTGCAGGGCATGGTGGACGCGCTCGACGAATTCGAGCGCCCGATGCTCGGCTATTGCCGCTCCGGCGCACGTTCGACGGCAATCTATCAGAAGACGCATCACATCCGCGCCTGACCCGGCTTTACCCGGAGCAATCCTGCGCCGCTTTGGTTCTTGCGCAAGCATCGGACTATCCGAAAACCGCTTCACACTTTTCGGTCCGATGCACTGACTCGGCGCTTTTATTTGATGAACAGGAGAACACGATGAGCATCAAGCGTATCGACATCGGCCCCCGCATGAGCGGCGCCGTCATTCACGGCAACACCGTCTACCTCGCAGGCCAGGTCGGCGAAGGCGAAAGCGTGACCGATCAGTGCAAGTCGGCGCTCGGCGAAGTCGACCGGCTGCTCGCCGCTGCCGGCAGCAACAAGTCGAAGATCCTGCAGACGATCATCTATCTCTCCGATATCGCCTATTTCGCAGAGATGAACGCCGTCTGGGAAGGCTGGATCGACCCGGCAAACCCGCCGGCCCGCGCCACCAGCGAAGCCAAGCTCGCTGCGCCGAAGTACAAGGTTGAATTCATCGTTACGGCTGCGATCTGATCTGGAGAACACGGAATGTCAACGAGGCGCCTGCTGACAGTATGTTTTGCCGGTTGCCTTGTTGCTTCCGTGGCTTCTACGAAAGAGCTTCCCCCAATTCCCAAGGGCGATGAGCTGGGGGTGGCGTCAATGAGCATGACCATCGCACTGACCTGCGACATGCATTACAAGCGCCCGCAGCTCGTTCGAAATGCAAAAGCGCTCTTCCTTAAGTTTGCCCGAAAAGAACTGCCGGAGCCGCAAGCGGCAAAAGAACGGGCGTTCAGCACGGCCCGTCGTGGTGTCTCGCAACAGTCAACCAGACAATATTCCAAAGAGAGCTGCGATCAGCTGGATAGAATGCTGAAACGCGAGCTTGCCCGCTGATATCCGGTCGGAGCGGGCCTATGTTTTCAATCAGGATTTCTCGCGGATCTGCGTCAGTGTCCGCGCCGGCGTGATCGCCTCCGGATCGAGCTTGATCTCGATGATCGCCGGCTTGCCGCTGTCGCGCGCCCTCTCGAAAGCCGGCGCGAATTCCTCCGTCTTTTCGACCGTCTCGCCGTGGCCGCCGTAGGCACGGGCAAGGGCTGCAAAATCCGGATTTGTAAGATCCGTGGCGCTGACGCGGCCCGGATATTCACGCTCCTGATGCATACGGATCGTGCCGTATATGCCGTTGTTGACGACGATCGCGATGATTGGCAGGCCGTAGCGTACCGCCGTCGCAAATTCCTGTCCGTGCATCAGGAAACAGCCGTCGCCGGCAAAGCAGATGACTTGTCTGTCCGGGAAGAGGTGCTTGGCGGCGACGGCGGCCGGCAGGCCGTAGCCCATGGAGCCCGAGGTAGGAGCGGCCTGTGTGTTAAAGCGGCGGAAGCGATGAAAGCGATGGACCCAGGTTGCATAATTGCCGGCGCCGTTGGTGAAGATCGTGTCCGGCCTCGTATTGGCCTCCAGCCATTCCATGATCGGCCCCATATGGACCGCACCCGGACCTGTCGCCGGCGGCTTCGACCAGGAGAGATAGGCCTGGTGCATGCGGCCGGTGCGTTCGGCCCAGCGCGGTTCGGCGGGGGCTTCGAGATCGGCAAGTGAAGCGACGAAATCGGCGGGGCTGGCGCAGATCGCGAGATCCGGGCGATAGACGCGGCCGAGTTCGGACGGGTCGGGATGGATGTGGACGAGCGACTGGGCCGGGTAGGGGATATCGATCAGAGTATAGCCCGAGGAGGGCATTTCCGACATGCGCCCGCCGAGCAGGATCAGCAGGTCGCTTTCCCGGATCTCATTGGCGAGCGCCGGATTGATGCCGATGCCGACATCGCCGGCATAGCAGGGATGCAGGTGGTCGAAGAGCATCTGGCGGCGGAAGGAGCAGCCGACCGGCAGGCCGAAGCGTTCGGCAAAGGTCTGGAAGTCTGCGACGGCATCGGCATCCCAGCGGGTGCCGCCGAGGATGACCATCGGCCGTTCGGCCTTCAGCAGGCGCAAATAGAGATCGTCGATCTGGCTGCGGCCGGGATGAGCTTCGACGCTGACGTAGCGCTTGGGCTTCGGGGCCTCGACCTCGTCGCGCAGCATATCCTCGGGCAGCGTCAAGACGACCGGCCCCGGACGGCCTGACGTGGCGACGGCAAAGGCGCGGGTGACGAATTCGGGAATGCGGGCGGCGTCGTCGATCTCGCCGACCCATTTGGCAAATTCGGTGAAGGCGCGGCGGAATTCGACCTCCTGGAAGGCTTCGCGTTCGCGCGCCTCGCGCTGGACCTGGCCGATGAAGAGGATCATCGGGATCGAATCCTGCCTGGCGATATGCAGGCCGGCGGAAGCGTTGGTCGCGCCGGGGCCGCGCGTGACCATGCAGATGCCGGGCTCGCCGGTCAGCCGGCCCCAGCAGTCCGCCATCATTGCAGCCCCGCCCTCCTGGCGGCAGACGACGACGTCGATATCGCTGTCGTAAAGGGCGTCGAGCACGGCAAGGAAGCTTTCTCCCGGTACGCAGGAGAGGCGCTTTACGCCGTTTGCCTTCAGCGCCTCGACGATCAGTTGTCCGCCAGTCCTCTTCATGGCCTCTTCCTTCTCATGGCCTGTTGCTCTCATGACGACGTCTTCTTCTCCCATTGAAGAAGCTCGGCCAGAACCTCGTCATTGTGTTCGCCCAGGCGCGGGCTCGGCCGCTCGTAGCGCAGGGGCGTTTCCGACAGCACGACCGGGGTGCGCACGCCGGGGATCATGGTTCCCGCCGCGTCCGGCAGGTCGATGCGCAGGCCGCGGGCGACGATCTGCGGATCGGCAAACATTTCCTCGATCGTGTTGATCGCGCCGGCCGGCACGGCATTGTCCTCGCAGGCTTTCAGCAGGTCGGCTTTCCGCCATTTCAGCGTTTCGGTGGAGACCATCAGGCGCACAGCATCCCTGTTGGCGACACGGGCCTTGTTGGTCGCGAAATTCTCATCGTCGCCGACAACAAGGCCGAGGATGGCGCACAGGCGGCGGAACTGCGCGTCATTGCCGACGGCGAGGATCAGATAACCGTCTGATGTCGGCACGACCTCGTAGGGCGATATGTTCGGATGGGCATTGCCGAGGCGCACGGGCGCGCGGCCGGAAACAAGGTAGTTCATATTCTGGTTGGCAAGCACGGCCGATTGCACATCAAGCAGCGCCATGTCGATCATCTGGCCTTCGCCCGTCTTCAGCGCGTGGATAAGGGCGGCTTCGATCGCCGAGACCGCGTAGATGCCGGTAAAGATATCGGCGATCGCCACGCCCGCCTTCATTGGCTGCCCGTCCGGGTCGCCTGTGATCGACATGAAGCCGGACATGCCCTGGACGATATAATCGTAGCCGGCGAGATTGGCATAGGGGCCGGTCTGGCCGAAGCCGGTGATGGAACAATAGACGAGGCGGGGATTGATCGCTCTCAGGCTGTCATAGTCGAGACCGTACTTGACGAGGCCACCGAGCTTGAAATTCTCGATCAGCACATCGGCGGTGGCCACGAGGCGGCGCACCAGCGACTGGCCTTCCTCGCTTTTCAGGTCCGCAGTTATCGAGCGCTTGCCGCGATTGGCGGAATGGTAATAGGCGGCCGAGAGATTCTCGCCATCGGCTCCCTCGACAAAGGGCGGCCCCCAATGCCGGGTGTCGTCACCTCCGTCGGGGTTTTCCACCTTGATGACATCGGCGCCGAGATCGGCCAGCATCTGCCCGGCCCAGGGGCCGGCGAGCACGCGCGCAAGCTCGATGACCCGGATGCCCGCAAGCGGCGGCTTCTTGTTCTTGTCTTGCGTCATGTTCCTCCCGGTTTCCTCCCAAACTCCTCCTCATGGGCGGTTGCGGATGTCAGGGCGCCCGCGTTGCCTCAGATGTATCGGATACGGGTTTGGAAGCAAAGCGCCGCTCGCGCCAGATGATGTAGAGGCCGGACGCGATGACGATGAGGATGCCGAGCCATTTCAACGCATCCGGGAAATCGCCGAAGACCAGCCAGGCAAAGACCGTGGCCGAGACGATTTCCAGATATTGCAGGGGGGCGAGCGTCGAGGCGGGTGCCGCCCGATAGGCGTAGGCGGCGAGAATGCCTGTGACCGCGGCGGCAATGCCGGTGCCGAGCAGGTAGGCGAAGGCCGGCAGATCGGGCATGGCCGTATCGATGATGTCGGAGCCGCTGCCGTAACCGACGAAAAGGATGACGGCGCAGAAGAAGATGCCCCAGAGCCCGGTCTGGAACTGCATGGCCCAGGGGTCTTCGCGATGCGACAGAACCCGCGTCATCAGCGCGAAGACGGCGATGCAGAAGGCGCTGACCACAGGCAGCAAGGCGATATAGCCGACTTCTTCGAAACTCGGCTGGATGATCAGCATGGCGCCGAGAAAACCCACGGCGCAGGCGCTGTAGCGCCGCCAGCCGATGGTCTCCTTCAGGAAGATGCTGCCGAGGATCGTCAGGATGATCGGCTCGACGAAGAAGATGGCGATGGCATCGGCAACGGCCATGACCTTCAGCGTGGTGACGAAGCAGATCATCGAGGTCGTGACCATGGCGCCGCGGATCGCATGATACCAGCTCTGCTTCAGCGTGAACTGGATTTTCGCGCCGCGCAGGAAGACGAAGGGCAGCATGGTCATCGACTGGATGACGAAGCGGAAACCGGCGACTTCGGTAGACGAGATCGTTGCGGTCGCAAGCTTGGAGAAAATGTCGATCAGCGGCGAGATCAGCACCGAGAGCAGCATGAACAGCAGGCCGAACGTCACCTCCGAGGAGGCGGGAAGGCGGGTGGAAGTCGTGCTCGTCATCTCAGGTCCTTTCACTCGGGACCGTGCGGACGGCGGCGTCGCACCAGCGGGCGAAATCCGCGATCGCCTTTTCCGCGCCGATTTCGTTCAGCGTTTCATGTCGCAGGTCCTGATATATCTCAGTGCTGATACGAGAGAAGCCCTGGCTTTTCAAACGCTTTGACAGCCAGAAAACGGCTTTTCCCTTGGATGTTGCCGGATCCTGGCCGCCGCCGACCAGATGGATCGGCAGGTCCTTCGGCAGCCTTTCAAGCCGCTCCTTGGCGATGCCGCGGAAGGTGAGGGCGAAGACGTCGAGCCAGAGCGATACCGAAGCATCGAAGCCGCAGAGCGGATCGGCAATATAGGCATCGACCTCGGCCGGATCGCGCGACAGCCAGTCGAACCCCGTCCGGTGGCCGGCAATGGATTTGCCCCAGGCGGAGAATGTCAGCCGCGGCAGCATGTCGCTCGGCACGTCGGAGCCCTTGAACATGCGCTCGGCCAGCAGGATCGCCTGGGCGACCCGGCCGGAAAGACCGACGGCGAAATTCGAGTTCCAGACGGCAAGTGCTGCGAAACGGCCGGCGAGATCTTCCGCGGCATTGAGCGCAATCAGGCCGCCCATCGAGTGGCCGAGGAGAATGACGGGCAGGCCCGGGTGACGGCCGGTGGCAAGGCTGTGGACGGCGGCGATATCGTCGACGACGTGTTCGATGCCGCCGCGTTTCGAAAAACGGCCAAGCGGCGCATCCGGTGCGGTCGTCTCGCCATGGCCGCGATGGTCGTGGGCATAGACGTGGCAGCCTCTGGCGGCCATGGCCCCGGCGAAGCGCCGGTAGCGGCGCGAATGTTCGGCAAGCCCGTGTGAAATCATCAGGATAGCGCGAGGCCGCCCTTCTGCGGGCTGGTGATGGCAGGCAAGCGAAGCCCCGGCATTTTCAAGCCGTATCGTCTCGGAAAACATGCATTCCTCCCCCTGCACAACAGACCAGATATCGGGGCAAATGCAATATTGCGTTCCCGCCCATACATGAGAAAGCATGTGTCGCCTTGCGATTCAGGGTTGCGTAAACTTCGGCTTCGTGCTTGTTTGTTCCTGTAATGTTCTTTGTCGGGGCTATCAATGGGCAAGTTTCTTTTTTCGGTTTCTATCCTGTTCCTCTCGCTTTCGTCGGTCGGTTCGGTCTACGCGCAGGAAAGCGGACGCACGCGTTTCATCCTTGCGGCAAGCTGGCAGCCGGCATTCTGCCAGACCAACCAGAAGAAGGCGGAATGCGCCAGCCAGAGCGGCGAGCGCTACGACGCCACCAATTTCTCCCTCCACGGCCTGTGGCCGATGCGCCAGGACTATTGCGGCGTGCCGGCCGACCAGAAGGCCGCCGACAAGGATGGCCAGTGGACGAGCCTGCCGGCCGTGAACCTCTCGGCCGAGACGAAGGCGGCACTCGACAAGGCGATGCCCGGCACGCAATCGGGGCTCGAGCGGCATGAATGGATCAAACACGGCACCTGCACGAAGATGAGCGCCGACGATTATTTCGCCACCGCCGTCGACCTGATGGGCGACCTCAACGCCTCTGCCGTGCGCGAGCTCTTCGCCGCCAATGTCGGCAAGGTGCTGAAGGCGGAGGCGATCAAGGCGGCCTTCGACAAGAGTTTCGGCGCCGGCGCCAGCGACCGGGTGAAGATGAGCTGCCGGCGCGTCGGCAACACGCGCGTGATCAGCGAATTGACGATCGGGCTTTCGCAGGATGCCGTTTCGGCTCAGGCCAAGGAAAAGGGCCTCGGCGGTCTTATCCAGGCAGCCGGGAAGACCTCGTTCGGCTGTGACGAAGGCCTTGTGGATGCAGCCGGCTTCTGACGGAAACATGCCGAAATCCTGACGAAACAGGGTTTCGGCGTTGCTCGCGGGCGTGGTTTCGCCTACATAGCGGCCACGATTTCAAGTTTCCGTCCGGAGCATCCCAGCATGGCACGCCAGTTCATCTATCATATGTCCGGCCTCAACAAGGCCTATGGCAACAAGAAGATCCTCGAGAACATCCATCTTTCCTTCTATCCCGATGCCAAGATCGGTATTCTCGGTCCGAACGGCGCCGGTAAGTCGACCGTGCTGCGCATCATTGCCGGCCGGGACAAGGAATATACCGGCGAGGCCTGGCTCGCCGAAGGGGCGACGGTCGGCTACCTGGAGCAGGAGCCGCAGCTCGATCCGAACAAGACGGTGTTCGAAAACGTCATGGAAGGCGTCGCCTCCAAGACGGCGATCGTCGATCGCTATAACGAGCTGATGATGAACTATTCCGACGAGACGGCGGAAGAGGGCGCGAAGCTTCAGGACATTATCGACAGCCAGAATCTCTGGGATCTGGAAAGCCAGGTCGAAATGGCGATGGAAGCGCTGCGCTGCCCGCCGCCCGATTCCGATGTCACGACGCTGTCGGGTGGCGAGCGCCGCCGTGTTGCGCTTTGCCGCCTGCTGCTGTCGCAGCCGGACCTGCTGCTGCTCGACGAACCGACCAACCATCTGGATGCCGAAACCATCGCCTGGCTCGAAAAGCACCTGCGCGACTATCCGGGCGCCGTGATGATGATCACCCACGACCGCTACTTCCTGGACAACGTCACCGGCTGGATCCTCGAACTCGACCGCGGCCGCGGCATCCCCTACGAAGGCAACTACTCGGCCTACCTGCAGGCCAAGGCCAAGCGCATGCTGCAGGAAAACCGCGAGGAAGCATCGCGCCAGAAGGCGATCAGCCGCGAACAGGAATGGATCGCATCCAGCCCGAAGGCCCGTCAGGCCAAGTCCAAGGCCCGTATCAAGTCCTATGAACAGCTGGTGGAAGCCGCCGAAAAGCAGCGTCCCGGCGACGCGCAGATCATCATCCCGGTCAGCGAGCGTCTCGGCCAGGTGGTCATCGAGATGGAGGGCATCACCAAGGGCTTCGAGGGCCGCACGCTGATCAACGACCTGTCGATCAAGCTGCCGCCGGGCGGTATCGTCGGCATTATCGGCCCGAACGGCGCCGGCAAGTCGACGCTGTTCAAGATGATTACCGGCCAGGAAAAGCCTGACGGCGGCTCGATCCGCATCGGCGAGACGGTGCAGCTCGGCTATGTCGACCAGAGCCGCGACGCGCTCGACGGCAACAAGACCGTCTGGGAGGAAATTTCCGGCGGCGCCGAAGTCATCAAGCTCGGCAAGTTCGACATGAACTCGCGCGCCTATTGCGGCGCCTTCAACTTCAAGGGCGGCGACCAGCAGCAGAAGGTCGCCAATCTTTCGGGCGGCCAGCGCAACCGCGTTCACCTTGCCAAGATGCTCAAGGCCGGCGGCAACGTGCTGCTGCTCGACGAACCGACCAACGACCTCGATACGGAAACGCTGGGTGCGCTCGAAAGCGCGCTGGAAAACTTCGCCGGCTGCGCCATCATCATCAGCCACGACCGCATGTTCCTCGACCGTCTGGCGACCCATATCCTCGCCTTTGAAGGCGAGGGCCATGTCGAATGGTTCGAAGGCAATTTCGAAGATTACGAGCAGGACAAGATCCGCCGCCTCGGCCCCGATGCGCTGAACCCGGGCAGCCAGGCCCACAAGCGCCTGACGCGCTGATCGGTTCTTCACGCGTTGCGAGAGCCCCGGCTGGTCCGGGGCTTTTTCATGCCTGCCGTCGCTGTCGCCACAGGCAAGTTCGCAAATCGGCAAAATGCCGCTTGCCTCCGCTATCCAAATCACATAAAGATATCTTTATATGTTGATTGGGTAGGATATGAGCGAACCCTTAAGGCTTGGACTGGATGCGCTGGTGGACGTCTTGAAGGCGGCCGGCGAACCGACGCGCCTGCGGCTTCTGGCGCTGCTGGCGGCGGGCGATCTCACCGTGACCGATCTTACGGAAATTCTCGGCCAATCCCAGCCCCGCATCTCCCGGCACCTGAAGCTGCTCGGGGAGGCGGAACTCATCGACCGCTATCAGGAAGGCGCATGGGCCTATTTCCGGCTGGCCCATGAAGGCAAGGCTGCCGCTCTTGTGCGCAATCTCCTGAAGCACGTCTCGGAAAACGATCCGGTCGTGCAGCGTGACGGGGAGCGCCTGGCCGCCGTCAAGCGCCAGCGCGCCGAGCGGGCGCAGGCCTATTTCAGCCGCAACGCCGCCGAATGGGACGAGCTTCGCCGCCTGCACGCCGCCGACGAAGAGGTGGATGCGGCCGTCATCAAGCTGCTTGGTGCAAACCCGATCGATTCGCTGCTCGATCTCGGCACCGGCACCGGCCGCATGCTGGAACTGCTTGCCGGCCGCTATCGCCGGGCCATCGGCGTCGATGCCAGCCGCGACATGCTGAGCGTCGCGCGCGCCAATCTCGACAAGTCCCGCATCACCACTGCTTCGGTGCGCCACGCCGATATCCTGAACCTTCCGTTTGAGGGACAGGATTTCGATCTGGTGACGATCCATCAGGTGCTGCACTTCTTCGATCAGCCCGAGATCGCGATCACGGAGGCCGCGCGCATGCTGCGGCCGGGCGGGCGTCTCGTCATCATCGATCTGGCGCCCCACAATCTCGAATATCTTCGTGACGAACATGCCCATGTCCGGCTCGGCTTCTCGCATCAGGCCATGTCGGACTGGGTGCGCAAGGCGGGCCTCGATGTGGAGCAGGTCGTCGATCTTCATCCGGGTCAGCAGGGCGAGAAGGGCCTCACGGTTACGATCTGGCTCGCGCGCGATCCGAGGCGCCTCGTGGCTTCGCTGGAGAGCGAAGGCGCCGTACCTACATTTGCCGGGAGAGAATGAATGACCCAGAAAAACGACGCCCGCCGCGATATCAGGATCTCCTTCGAGTTCTTCCCGCCGAAGTCCGAGGAGATGGAGGGCCAGCTCTGGAGCACGGTGCGCGACCTGCAGGACTGGAACCCGGAATTCGTGTCCGTCACCTACGGTGCCGGCGGCACGACCAAGGCGCCGACGCTTTCCACGGTCACGCGTTTCCTGACCGATACGCCGCTTGCGACCGCCTCGCACCTGACCTGCGTCAGCGCCACGAAGGAGGAGACGCATCAGGTCGTCGACAGTTTCCGCAAGGCGGGCGTCACGCATTTCGTGGCGCTGCGCGGCGATGCGCCGGGCGGCGTCGGTGCGCCTTACCAGCCGCATCCGGGCGGTTATGCCAATGCGGCCGAGCTGGTGGCCGGCCTCAAGCAGATCGGCGATTTCGAAATCTCCGTCTCGGCCTATCCGGAAAAGCACCCGGAAAGCCGTGACCAGGCGGCCGATATCGACATGCTGAAGCGCAAGGCCGATAACGGCGCCGACCGGGCGCTCACGCAGTTCTTCTTCGACAACGACAATTTCGAGCGCTATCTCGAGAAGGTGCGCGCTGCCGGCGTCAAGATCCCGATCGTTCCCGGCATCATGCCGATCCAGAACCTGACGCAGCTGAAGCGGTTTGCGGGCGCCTGCGGCACGGTCATCCCGGCCTTTCTCGACGAGCGGTTCGCCGGATATGACGACAGGCCGGACGAGCGCGCCAAGGTGGCTGCCGATGTCGCAGCCGAACAGATCGAGGATCTCATCCGCCGCGGCCTGAACGAGTTCCATCTCTACACGATGAACCGCGCTCCGCTGGTTTCCGCCGTGCTCGACAATCTCGGCCTTTCGCGCCGGCCGGCAAGAGCCGCGGGCGCTGCAGCCTGAGATCCGGATGCCACGGACAGAGGAAAAGCGCATGCCGGGCGGGGCATGCGCTTTTCAATATCTGGGGCTGATTGTTTCAGGAGTTCGGTATTTCAGTCTTTACGCCTCGCACCAGCTCAGATGAAGAGCATGGATACGACGAATGCGAACGCTGCACTGACCAACAGGACATTCAAGGATTGTGTAAGTCCCATGTCTGCCTCCTCGCGTTAACCGGCTAATAATATGTCGGAAATGTGTTGGTTGGGAAGCGCTTCTTGTGCTGCACTGCCGAAGGGGGCGGTGGATAAGTCTAATAACGATCAGCCAAGATGCTGAAATATAATAGGAAAACAAAACTCGCAAATTTTAACGCTTCGTTACAAAGCGCTAGCGGCGATTCATGCTTTTGGCGGAAGAATGGCGCGCCGCAGCATAATCCTTTCAGGCGATGGCGCGCGAGCGGCGATGGAGTCGGCCATCGAGTATGACAAGCCCGGCGCCGATCAGCGCCATGCCGGCGATGTCAGTCATTTCCAGCCGCTCGCCCAGAAACAGGAAGCCGAGAAGGATCGCGCCCGGCGGCACGAGCAGCGTCACCAGCGACGCGTTGGTGGCGCCAGCCGCGGCCATGATACGGAAGTAGAGAATATATCCGAAGGCGGTGGACAGAAGCGCAATTGCCAGAATGGCCGCTACGGCATTGACCGACGGCATGGCAAGCGTCCAGGGGTGATCCATGACGAGCGACAGCGGCAGGGCGACGAGCGAGGAGGCCGTCAGCTGGCCGGCGGCGATGACGGGCGGTGCGACGCTCCGGAAACGCTTGCCGTAGGTCGCGGCAAATCCGTAGGAAACGGCTGCGATAACCGGCAGCAGGAGCGCCCAGAGGGGCACGCCGCCGCCAGCGGTGACGCCGGGGCCGATGAGGATGACCGTGCCGAGCAGGCCGGTAAGGCAGCCGACGATCTTGGCGGTGGAGAGCTTCTCGTCCGATGTCAGGTAATTGGCGATCAGCACCGTCCAGATCGGCGTCGTGGCGTTGAGAATGGCGGCGAGGCCGGCGCCGATCCGCGTCTGGCCGAAGAAGATCAGGGCATGGGGCAGGGCATTGTTGAGGATGCCGAGAACGAGGAATTCGCGCCAGCGGCTCTTCAGCAGCGGATAGATGCCGAAACGTCCGCCGATATAGACATGCAGCGCAAGGGCGGCGATCGAGAGGCGCAGGAAGACGAGGGTCAGCGGCGGCACTTCTCCAACCGCGATGCGCGCGAAGAAGAAGGAGCCGCCCCAGATCAGGCCGAGCAGGGCAAGTAGCCCCCAGGTCAGAGCACCCATTTTCTGTTCCACGCCGATTCCTCCCGTTTCGGGCAGGTTTAGCCGATCGGCGGCAGGCCGCCACCCGATTCATGCGCTCGCGTGGCGACAGGGATCTTCAGCGCTCAGAGCGCGCCGAGGAGGGCAGGGGTCGCCCAGCCGTCGGCCGGCATGCCGAGGCGCAGCTGCTCCTTCTGGATCGCGACACGGGTGCCGGAGCCGAGGATGCCGTCGATTTCGCCGACATCGTGGCCGAGCGAGTCGAGCTTCGTCTGCAGCTGTTTCATCTGGTCGTTGGAAAGGCCCTGCTCAGGCGTGCCCTTCTGGTAGGTCGGGGCGCCGGAAAGGCGGGTCGCGAAATAGGCGGCGGAGGTCGTGTAGATGAACGACTTGTTCCATTCCAGATAGATCTTGAAGTTCGGATAGGCGATGAAGGCCGGCCCGAGGCGGCCCTGCGGCAGAACGAGATCGCCTTCGAGATTGGCGAAGGCTGTATTGCCGTCGCGCGGCTTGACGCCGAGGCTGAACCATTCGCCTGCGGTCATCGTGCCGCCGAGGCCGGATTTTTCCCAGGGCAGGTCATCCGGCACGGTGACTTCCTGCAGCCAGGGCTGGCCGCGTTCGAAGCCCAGGTGCTGGATGAACTTGGCCGCCGTCAGGATCGCATCCGGGCCGCTCTGCTTGAGGCGCACATGGCCGTCGCCATCGCCGTCCATGCCATAGGCGACGATATCGCGCGGCAGCATCTGCACCTGGCCGATTTCGCCGGCCCAGGCGCCGGTATTGGTCTGCGGGTCGAGGTCGCCGTGCTGGACCATCTCGATGAGGGCGATCAGCTGCGGGCGGAAGAGTTCCGGGCGGCGGCAGTCATGCGAGAGCGTCACCAGCGCGTTGCGCGTGTTGAAATCGCCCTGAACGGCGCCGAAATCCGTCTCCATCGCCCAGAAGGCGGTGATGACGCCGGCGGGAACGCCGAATTCCTGCTCGGCGCGGGCGAAGACATCGGCATATTGCTTCATCTTCTGGCGGCCGATGTCGAGGCGGGCCTGGCTGACGGTGCGCTGCGAGAATTCCAGGAAGGTCTGGCGGAAGACGCCCTGGGCGCGGTCGCGGCTCAGAACCTTGGGGTCGATCTCGGCACCGGCGAGTGCCTTGTCGGCCGCCTCGGCGCTGGCGCCGGCTGCGATCGCGTCCTTCTTGACGCCGTCGAGGAAGGCGGAGAGATCGCCGCCGCAGGGGGCAGCCGGAACTGGAGCTGCCGTATCCGGCGCCTGCTGGGCGGCAGCGCCTGTCGCTAGCGCGCAGGCAAACAGAAGGGCAAGTGCAGAGCGGCCTTTAAGCGAGCGGTGCATGAAACGATCCTCGTGAAATCACATAGAATCCCGTCGCTTTCCCAGAGGAATGTGACGGAAGCAAGAAAGACGGTGCACGTTACTAAGAATTTCTATCCTTGGAAACGTCCGCCACCCAGTTGTTCCAGTTTTTCGCGGAACCGGCAAAGACATTGATGTCGGTCGGCCCCTTGATGCCGGGGATGACGCCTGTCGACGTATATTGCCAGAAGGCCCAGCGGCGATCGGCATAGGTCACTTCGGGGTGTTTGGCGGTCGAGCGCACCCAGAAGTGATAGTCCTGGAAGTATCCGGCGAGATTGTCGCGGTGGAAATCCACCGAAGTATAGATGATCGGCCGCTTGCCGTAATAGGCCTCCAGGCGATCCATGAAGCGCTGCATTTCCGAGCGGACGGTTGCCGGATCCGGGCGGAAGCGGCAGGTCTTCGATTCCGCGTTCCATTCCACATCGAGCACCGGCGGCAGGCGCATGGATTGCTTCGGCACGTTGCGGATGAACCAGTCGGCCTGGTCGTCGGCGGAAGAGCAGAAATAGTAGAAGTGATAGGGCGCGTGCGGAATGCCGGCGGAAGCGGCCTCGCGCCAATATTCGTCAAAACGCGGGTCGAGCCTGTCCTTGCCTTCGGTCGCCTTGATGAAGGCGAAGGCGACGCCGGATTTGCGCACCGTCTGCCAGTCGATATCGCCCTGCCATTTGGAGATGTCGATGCCGTGGATGGGGTTCTGCTGCGGGCGCTTGGCGCCGAAATCCTGGGGATCGGTATCCTTGAAGCGCGTCTTCGGCTTTATGGAAGCGGTTTCGAGATAGTCGTAACCCGTGGAGCTGCAACCGGCGAGCAGCAGGGCAAGCGGCAGGACGCAAAACAGAAGCCGACGCATGAATATTCCGTCGTGATGATGGATCTGCCCCACAGCCTGACCTTCGAAAACACGCGCCCAGCAGAGGGAATAACCCTCTTTTCCAATATCAACGTAAAAAATTGGTTATTTACAAGCGAATTATGAGCGCTTGCTGATAATCGCCGCACGCCAGGCGTAACCCCCGCCGATCGTCTCGAACGACAGGCGTGCGCCGTTTTCGGCCGCTTGTCCTTCCAGAACCTGGCGCAGGTTGGCGCGCGGCGTGACATGGAACTTGGCGAGCCAGGCCTGCAGAAGCTTGCGGAACCAGGCCGGCAGGCCTTCCTGCTGGCCGAAATCGACGATGTGGAGCTGCCCGCCGGGATTGAGCGCCGCGATCGAGGCGTCCACCGCGCGTTCCCAATCCGGGATCATCGAGAGCGCGTAGGATATCAGGATGCGGTCGAAACCGCTGGCACCGAATTCGCGCGGCGTATAGGCGGTCGCATCCGCCACACGGAAATCCGGGATGGTCGCCTTGGTGGCGAAGGTCTTGCGCGCCGAGATCAGCATTTCCTGGGAAATGTCGAGACCGTAGAGCCTCGCCGTCGGGAAATGCCTGTGGGCGAGCGCCATGTTGCGGCCGGTGCCGCAGCCGACTTCGAGCAGCGTGCCGCCTTCGGGAACGTCGAGGTTACGGATCGTGCGGTCGCGGCCGAGAAGGTAATATTTGCGGGTGAGATCGTAGAAATGGCGCTGGTAGCGGTACATGCCGTCCATCAGGTCGGCATGTTCCTCGCTCTTGACGGTCATTTCGCTCGCTTCGCTCACGCCTTCTTCCCGTAGATATGGAAGCCGCCGTAGATTGCCGAGCGGTCCTGGGTGGTCATCTCACGCGACTGTTCTTCGAAATAATGCCACTGCTCGCGGATTTCAGGGGCGAGGCGGCCTTCGATGATGCTCTTTTCGGCGGCCGTGCGGAAGATCACGCGCGCGCCTTCGCGGGCGGTGCGGGTGATCTCGCGCCAGACATCGTTGAGCTGCTGGTCGGTCATCCAGTCCTGCGCGTCGAGCAGGATATAACGGTCGCGCGATGCGGCGGGCTCGCCGGCCAGCAGCTCGGTGAAGCTTGCATGGTGGACGTTGACGCGATCGACATTGGCGCGGATCACGTCATAGTGCTCCGGCTTCAGGTAGGTCGGCAGCGGGCCTTCGTCGCCATCGGCATAACGGCGCGCGAAAGCCTGCCAGGCGAAATAGTTGTCGCGCATCGGGAAATGGCAGGCGAGCTTTTCCAGGCGATGCTTGAGGACCGGCGCGATGGAATTGTCGGCGGCAAGGCTGGCGAGCTCGTCATATTGCTGCGGCGGGATGCCGAGGCCGAAAAGCGAGCTCTTGCGGTTGGTGATCCAGCGCACGACCGGCTTTTCGAAGAGGGGAGCGATCTGATCGTCGAAGAACTGGCGCTGCTCGCGGATGGAGCGGGCCTTGGTCATTTCCTGCAGCTTGACGCCATGCAGGCGGGCCAGCAGATGGGCGGCGCCGATGAAGCGGCCGAGCAGGCCGGTTTCATAGATGTTGCGGTCGAAGACGGTGACGCGACGGCGGCCGAACTTGCGGGTGTTCCAGTAGGCGCGGGTCGTATTGTCGAGATTGGGCGACAGATAGCGGTCGAAAACCCGGCTGTTCGACTTCTCGTTCGGCATGGCCAGGAAGCGCACGAGATCGGCGTGGCTCGGCAGGTTCTTGAAGGCGGCAAGCTTCAGCCTGTTCAGCGCGATATGGTGCGGATTGAGATCGACCACGTCGATCGAAGCCGGCGCCTTGGAGAGGTAGGCGAGCATGTTGCAGCCGCCGGAACCGATCGTGACGATGCGGTGATTGGGCTTCAGCTCCATCGCCTGCATGTCGAGATCGGGGTCCTCCCAGATCTGCGGGTAGACAAGGCCGGAAAAGAGAAGGCCGAAGAGACGCTCGGAGAAGCCGTCCTTGGAAAAAGCCTTGTGGCGGAGAAGCGCTGCCTTGAGTTTCCGGTTCTTGCGGAAGCCGGTATCCGGTGCAAATTCCGACATGAGTCTGTCACCTTTTTAGCGTTCAGGGCGTGTAACCCGGCTCTGCTACAGTTTGATGACGAGCCCTGTGGGCCAGGGCCTGCATCGATATCAGCGCGGAGTTCCGCGAAATTTGAAGTCGATTGAAGCACTTCTTTTCGCTTCGCTCTTTTCGCGGGCCGGGTTTCCTGCTTCTCTCCGCACTCGTGGAGGATTGCATGCGAGTTGTTCTGCGTATTGTCAGGGGCCTTGCCCTGCTTGTCGTTCTCATCGTCATCGGCGGGGGCGCGTGGCTTGCCGTCAGCCCGCCTGAGCTTTTGAAGGTGGGCAACGGTTATGCCGCCAAGATCGTCTGCTCCAATGTCTTCATTGCCGGCCGCGATCCCGACGCCGTGCTCTATGACGACGTGCAGGCGCCGGGAAACCCGCTGCTCAGGCTGATGCGCGTCGAGGTCGACCGGGACAGCGGGCGGGTGACATCGCGGTTCATGGGCATGTTTGCGCCGAGCTATGCGCTCTATCGCGGCGCGCTCGGCTGCACGAGCGTGCCGGACGGCGACTTCGATGCCGCCGCCCGTGCCGCGCCGCTGGTGCCGGCACCGCAGACGGGCGAAAACGATGCGGTCTGGCCGGAGGGCGAGCGCGTGGACGCCGCGGACGGCAATGCCGGGGTCGCTGCCCTTCTTTCCGATCCCGAACTTGCCGGGCCCGCCATGCGGGCGATGGTTGTCGTGCAGGATGGCCGCATCATTGCCGAGCGCTACGGGCCGGGCTTTTCCGCCGGCACGCCGCTGATCGGCTGGTCGATGACGAAGACGGTGAATGCCGCGCTGATTGGCCGGCTGATGCTGTCGGGCAAGATCTCCTTCGACGATACGCATCTTTTGCCGCAATGGGCCAAGGATGCGCGCGGCGATATCAAGCTCTCCGATCTGCTGGGCATGGAAAGCGGGCTCGCCTTCAACGAGGATTATGGCGCCGTCGCCGATGTGACGCGCATGCTCTATCTCGATCCCGACATGGTTTCCCTGCCGGCCGGCTCGCCTCTGCTGGCGGCTCCCGGCACGGATTTCCACTATTCCAGCGGCACGGCCGTGCTTCTGTCGCGTATCTGGATGAACAAGGTCGGCGATCCGCAAGCCGCCTTCGACTATCCGCGCGACGCGCTGTTTTCTCCGCTCGGCATGACGAGCGCCGTTTTCGAGGCCGACCAACGCGGCACCTTCGCGGGCAGTTCCTATCTCTATGCCACCGGACACGACTGGGCGCGTTTCGGCCAGTTCCTGCTGCAGGACGGCGTGTGGAACGGCCAGAGGCTTCTGCCGGAGGGCTTCGTTGCGATGATGCGCACGCCGACGGCGAGTTCTAACGGCAAATATACCCAGGGCCAGGCCTGGCTTGCCGGGCCGGGCGGCGGGACGAGCGCCGAATTCGGCCTACCGCAGGATACGTTCTGGCTGCAGGGCCATGACGGCCAGACGGTGGCGATCGTTCCGTCGGCCAATCTCGTCTTCGTGCGCATGGGATTGACGCCGAGCTGGCTGCGCTACAGGCCGCAGATCGTGCTGAAGGAAATTCTCAACGCGCTTCAATCGGCCAAAGCCGGCTGAAGCCTGTCACCGACGATATTGTATCAGTAATTGCCCTGGGCGATGTCGGTCATGCCCTTACGCTTGGCGTCGTAATAATAACCGCGCGCATAAAGACGAACGGCGTCGTCTTCCTTCTTGTCGGCCACCTGCCAGGCGCCCTGCAGGTACTTGCCAGCATATTTGATATTGGTTTCGGCGTCGAAGAGGCCGGCAGGGTTGCCGTCGTAACCCATCGATTTTGCGGTATTGTACTTGATCTGCATGAGACCGAAGTAGCCGCGCTTGTTGTAGGCCTTGGAATTGTAGCGGCTCTCGCGGTGAACGACGCGGTGGAGCAGCGATTCCGGAATCTCGTAGAGTTTGGAATATTTGGTGATGAGCTTGCTGATGATGCTCTTTTCGACGGTCGGCGCATCGTCGCTGTCGTCATCGCTGAACATCGGCGGAGCGGCCGGCGGGTCGATCGGGCCGGATTCGTCGAAGCCGTAGTCCATGGTGAAGCGCGGCGTGGTATCGACGGCGGCAAGGGCCGCGAGCGCGCCGTTCTGCGGCGTCGTGGCCGCGAAGGCAAGCTGCGTCGACGGGCTGGCGGGAGAAGCCGGCCGCGGCGTCGGGATGACGGACTGGATCGCCGTCATTTCCGGTGTGAGCGGAATGGGCGCATAGCCGTTGGCGGCAACCTGCTGGACAGCGCCCTGCACGGCGAAATCGCCGGCCTGCTGCTGGACGGGGGAGACGACATTCGGCATGGCGGCTGCGGCAAGTACGGGCGCGCCGGCCATTGCCTGCGGATCGAGGGTGGCGACGGCCGGGCCGTTTGCGCCTTCGGCGGTCGGGATGGCGGCAAGCGTCGCATCCTCGCCCGGTTTCGGCATCGGAATGACGGTCTGTTCGGCGGTCAGCTCGGCCTGAGAGGTGTATTCGACGCTCGCGCATCCGGAAATGACGCCGCAGAGCATGGTGGAGACCACGAGGCTGCGTTTCAGGCCGGAAAATCCGATCGCTACCATTCTCTCACTTTCGTGAACCGCGCCGCCCCGGCAGCGTCTTAAAAGTTATCAAATACCTTAAGCCCAGGGACAGGCATTAACCTATTCGTGGCTTTCCGGCAACCACCGAATATTATTAGAGCCTTTCCCGGCAGAATGCTGCAATCTGACCGGGAAAGGCCCTAAGCTGCAATACGGCGATACCCGGCCGTTACGGCGCCGGCTGCGATGAGAAGAGTGCCGCCGGTACGGTTGACGGCGCGCTGCACGTTGGCCTTGCGAATCAGGCCGCGGGCCGCATGGGCGGCGAGCGCGTAGCAGGAGGCGTTGATGGTGGCGAGCACGAGGAATGTCGCTTCCATGACCAGCATCTGATTGAAGAAGGGGAGGGCCGGGTTGAGGAACTGCGGCACGAAGGCCACGAAGAAGACGATGCTCTTCGGGTTCAGCGCCGTCACCACATAGGCGTGCAGGAAGATCCGCAACGACTTTTCTTCCGGCAGGTTGTCGTTGTCGGCAATGTGTTCGCCGACGATCGGCGCCCGCCAGAGCTTGATTCCCAGCCAGATCAGATAGGCGCCGCCGATCCATTTCAACACGGTGAACAGCGTCGCGGATGCGGCAAGCAGGGCGCCCAGTCCGAAAAGCGACGCCGTCATGGCGGTGAAATCGCCAAGCGCCACGCCCGAAACGGTCGCCAGCGCCGTTTTCCGGCCATGACCAAGCGCATAGGAAACGACCAGCAGAATGGTCGGTCCCGGTATGGCGAGCATGATGGCGGATGCGGCCGCAAAGGCGAACCAGGCTTCAAGCGACATGGAATCTCCTCCTATTCCTGGAGAACAAGCAAAGACACCATATTAGCCATCCGTCAATCATGCCGCCCCGTATTTTTGCCCGACCTGGTTCATTACTTCGCCAAACCATGCGGTCGAAAGATCAAACGGCTTGCCACCCTTGATGCGGGGAAATTCTATTGTGCGCAACTTGCCGTTCTGCCCTTCGTCATGGCCGGTTACACCCGAAACCCTGTTGAGAGCGCTTTCGACGGCGAGGTCGACCATGCTCTGGATCAGGCGCAGATCTTCGCTGTTTGCCGGCGCGGAGCGGGCGAAATAGCCGGATTTCTGGACCAGCGAGCGCTCGGCGTCGAGCAGGCTTGCAAACTGTTTCTGGAACCAGGCGCCGACATTGATCGTATCGATCTTCACATGGCCGAAGGCGTCACGCTTGACCGTCTCGCCGGCGGCTTCGCGTTCGGCGACGATGGCGTCGAGGCAGGCGCCTTCCGATACGAAGATCGTGGCATGGCCGGTGCGGTCCATGATCTCCTTCAGGCGCGCGGCCTCGGCATCGAGGTCGAAGGCCATTTCCGGCAGGTAGACGGCGTCGATGCCCTTCATGCGCGCATTCATCATCAGGCCGTCGACATATTCGTTGCCCTTGGTGCGCTGGAGATAGGCACGGGCCGTGGCTGCCGTCAGCCAGCCGCAGTGGCGGCCCATGACCTCGTGAATGACGAGCGTGCGCGGGGCGGCGGTCTGTTCGTTGCTGACATTGTCGAAGAAGTGGGCGCCGACTTCGGCAGCCGTCCAGGCGCCGAGCGACTGGCGGATGGGCACGACGTCGTTGTCGACGGTTTTCGGCAGGCCGACGACGGTGAGGTCATAACCGTTTGCCGCGAGATAGGCCGCCAGATCCGCGGCGGTCGTATTCGTGTCGTCGCCGCCGATCGTGTGCAGGACGGTGACGCCGTCATTGGCGAGGCGTTCTGCGGCGACCCGCAGCGGATTTTCGCCTTCCTTGACGAGGCCGCGCTTCACGCAGTCGGCGGCATTGGTGAGCTTGACGCGGCTGTTGCCGATCGGCGAGCCGCCATAACGGTGAAGCAGCGGCGCCTTTTCGCGCATCTGGCTGCTGATGGTGACGCTGTCGCCGAGCAGCACGCCCTGATAGCCGGACTTGTAGGCGATGAGGTCGATGTCGGGTGCGACGTCGCTATAGCGTTCGATGAGGCCGCCGACGGCGGATGAGAGGCAGGGTGCGAGGCCTCCGGCGGTCAGCATTGCGACTTTCTGTTTGGCCATAATCCCTCCTTTGGCGCCTGATGCGCGACTGCCTGCCGCTTGAAGCGGTCGCGATCTGTCCGATCCGCACTGGCGCGCTCCAAGCCGTCCTTTTCCATACGCGTTCCGGCAAAACCGCTGCCGGTTCTGCGCGACCTGCTTCAGGTAACGCATGGATGCGGCAGAGAAACTGGCCTGTAAAGTAAAGAATTTACGAAAAACGCGCCTTTCTGCAGGGGCGGCGCCGGAAGCGGCGATATAATCGGTTCAATGCCCGTCCACCTATCCATAAGTGTTGTGGAAATCGCCGGCCGTTGTGCCGATAGTGCAGAAAACGGGGACACAGCGGACGGTCGCGGCACCCGCGACAATTACCGAATTGTGAAAACTGTTTTCGGGCCTACGACCAATAGCCGCCTTGCAATGGCAACGATTATTTGGTCAAGGTGTTTCTTCCAAAACTTGCTGCATTGCGAGAAGATGACGATGTCTTTCTGGGAAAAACTGGTGAATGCCATTGGCAATACCGCGGGCAATGCGCTCTCTGCGGTCGTCGAGGCCATTCGCACGGTTTTCGAGGGCGACCCGGAGACGCGCCGCAAGGTCGCTTTCTCGGTTGCCGTCATCGCGCTCTCGGCCAAGATGGCGAAAGCCGACGGTATCGTCAGCGAGAAGGAAGTGCAGGCCTTCCGCGACATTTTCGAGTTTCCTCCGAGCGAGGCGAAGAATGTCGCGCGCCTCTACAATCTCGCCCGCCAGGACGTTGCCGGTTACGAGGCCTATGCGGCGAAGCTGTCCACGCTCTGCTCGACCTGCGCTGCCAATTGCCCGGTTCTGGAGGACGTGCTCGATGGCCTGTTCCATATCGCCAAGGCGGATGGGCTGATCCACGAGAACGAAATGAATTTCCTGCGCCATATCGCCGAAATCTTCCAGATGAGCGATGCCCGCTTCGAGCAGATCGCGGCGCGCCACGTCTCGGACGGGCGCGACCCCTACAAGGTGCTCGGGGTTTCGCCGGCGGACGATTTCCCGACGATCCGCCGCCACTACCACGTTCTCGTCAGCGAACATCATCCGGACCGGCTGATTTCGCGCGGCGTGCCGGAAGAATTCCATGCGATCGCCAATGAACGCATGGCGGCGCTGAACGACGCCTATGCGGCGATCGAAAAGGAACGCCGCGCCGCATGACCTCATTCGAGGCCGATTACAGGAAAGCCCGCGTCCAGCCTTCGCCGAACCACGGCGAACGTGCCGATGGCCGCAAGCCGGATATGATCCTGCTGCACTATACCGGCATGCCGAGCCCGGAAGGGGCGCTCGACTGGCTCTGTCGCGACGAAAGCCAGGTCTCCAGCCATTATTTCGTGCATATGGACGGCGAGGTCGTGCAGCTGGTGCCGGAAAGCCGGCGCGCATGGCATGCGGGAAAGAGCTTCTGGCAGGGCGAGACCGATATCAACTCGATGTCGATCGGCATCGAAATCGCCAATGCCGGCCATCCGGGCGGGCTCCCGGACTACCCGAAAGAGCAGATCGCGGCGGTGATCGAATTATGTCGCGATTGCGGCGAACGCTGGTCAATCGCGCCGGAAAGGGTGCTCGGCCACTCCGATGTCGCCCCGGTGCGCAAGGTCGATCCGGGCGAAAAATTCCCCTGGCGGGAGCTGTATCGGGCCGGCGTCGGCCATTGGGTGGAGCCGGCCGCCATTACCGGCGGGCGCTTCTTCCAGCGGGGCGACCGCGGGCAGCCGATCGAAGCGCTGCAGTCCATGCTGTCGCTTTATGGCTACGGAACTGAAATTTCGGGTGAATTCACCGACAAGACGGCCGGAGACGTGGAAGCGTTCCAGCGACATTTCCGCCCGGAACGGGTGGATGGTATCGCCGATTTCTCGACGATCGACACGCTGCACCGCCTGCTGTCGGCGCTGCCGCGATATTCCTGATTTCCGACGGCCGGGCGGGCGGCGGGTTTTCGGCGTTCAGCCGGGAAAATCGGGCTGCCACATCATTTCCCTATTATCTCCTCATTGCGATGGTCTAAGAATTTCCGCTAAGCGGCGCCGATGGTTGTTCCCAAGCTAAATCGAAGGCGTCATGTGAAACGATAAGAATTGCCGCGGATCCTGATCATTTCTTGATCTTGTATTCCCCGTGACCGCGTGGCGCGCCGTCCGGAAATTCTTTGGGTCGGAGTGTTCAAGACTACATGAGAAAACTGATTGTTGTTGCTGCAGCATGCGTTGGCATGGTGCTGGCGGGAAATAGCTTTGCCTTTGCGAATGACTGGGGCGTAAGAGCCGATGCGCCCGCCAAGAAAGTGGAGCGCCCGCTGAAGAAGGCGGAGCGCAAGGTGAAGAAGACAGGGCGCCCGCTGAAGACGGCGCAGCGCCCGGTGAAGGCAGCCCAGCGTCCGCTCAAGACAGCGCAGCGCCCGCTGAAGACGGTTGAGCGCCAGAGCGGTTATCCCGTCGCCGATGTTTCCGGCAATTCCTATTCAGCGCTGATCAGCAAATATGCCAGGCAGTACAACGTGCCGGTGGCTCTTGCCAATGCGGTCATCCGCGTCGAGAGCAACTACAATCCCAACGCGCGCGGCAGCCATGGCGAAATCGGCCTGATGCAGATCAAGCCGGCCACGGCCCGCATGATGGGCTATACCGGCAGCGCCAAGGGCCTGTTCGATCCGGAAACCAACATCAAGTACGGCATGAAGTATCTTGCGGCCGCCCACGATCTCGGCGGCGGCGAGACCTGCAATACGATCCTGAAATACAATGCCGGCCATGGCGCGACGCGCATGAACCCGGTCTCCAAGTCCTATTGCGGCAAGGTTCTTGCAATGCTGTGAGCAGGAAACGCTGTTTCTCCGGCCGGAGCCGGATGATTCAGTGTGATTGCCATGCTATCGCTCGCTTTCAGCGAGGTGTGACATGGCAGTCGATTTCAGGTTCATCGTCATCGGCCGCGGCATGATGGGTGCCGCGGCCGCAAAATATCTGGCAAGACAGGCCGATGGCGTCGCCGTCATCGGCCCGGACGAGCCCGAGGACCGCAAGGCGCATGAGGGCGTCTTTGCCAGCCATTACGACGAAGGACGCATCACCCGCACCATCGATCCGGATGGCGACTGGGCCTTGCTCGCCAATCGCTCGATTGCCCGCTACGGCGATATCGCCAGGGAAAGCGGCGTCGAATTCTATACGCAGGCGGGCTGTGTGGGCGTGGCGCCGGTGGAGAGCGACTATCTCGGCAATACGCAACGGGCCGCTTGCCTGCTCGGCGCCGAAATCGCCCTGCTCGACGAGGCTCGGCTGAAGAAGCAATTTCCCTATTTCGCCTTTCCCGCCGGCAGCGCCGGCATTTTCGAGGCGAAGGGAGCCGGGCATATCAGCCCGCGCAAGCTCGTAAGGGCGCAGTCGCTGCTGGCCGAAAAGGCGGGCGCGACCGTCATTCGCGACCATGTCGCGTCGGTCCGGGAAGAGGGCGGGGCGGCTGTCGTCACGACGGCGGGCGGCAGCGTCTATCGCGCCGAAAAGGCCCTGCTTGCCGCCGGCGGTTTTTCCATTTCGCAGAATCTCTTGCCGCAATCCGTTGACATGACGGTTTACGGACGCACCGTGGCCCTTTTCGAAGTGGCGGAAGAGGATGCGCATCGCTTTGTCGGCATGCCGTCGCTGATCCTCCATGCGCCCGGCATCGACATCTACCTGCTGCCGCCGATCCGTTATCCTGACGGCAAGCTCTATCTGAAGATCGGCGGCGATCCCGACGACCTCGTGCTGGACAACGATGCGCAGATGCGCGCCTGGTTCCGCACCGAGGGACGTGCGCCGGCCCGCGAGCATCTGACCGGGATCGTCCATCGGATCGTGCCGGAGCTTGAGGCGCGGTCGGTTTCCTCCGCATCCTGCGTCGTCTCCTACACGAAGAGCCGTTATCCGATGATCGGCTATACCGCTTCGCCGCATGTTGCGGTCCTGACCGGCTGCATGGGCACCTCGGCCAAGAGTTCCGACGAAATCGGCAGGCTGGGGGCTGCGCTCATTTTGACAGGCGGAATCAAGGATCAGGGCTACGCCACGGATTTCGCACCTTATTTCCGTTAAGCTTCCGGCCCATATTTCGTTGGCTTTTGCGGGCTTCCTCGTTTAAGGGAGCCCTGCCAGTTGGCCGGGCAGCCGCGCTTTACCAATGCCGAAAGGCGGTAGGGTGAGGAAAGTCCGGGCTCCACGGAAACACGGTGCCGGATAACGTCCGGCGAGGGCGACCTCAGGGAAAGTGCCACAGAAAGCAAACCGCCCGTCATGACGGGTAAGGGTGAAAGGGTGGGGTAAGAGCCCACCGCATCTCCGGCAACGGATATGGCACGGTAAACCCCACCGGGAGCAAAACCGAATAGGGATGACGCGGCGGGCGAAAGCCTTGCCGGCCGGTTTCCAGGCCAGTCATCCGGGTGGGTTGCGTGAGGCAGCGTGCAAGCGTTGTCCCAGATGAATGGCTGCCACGTTCCGGTTCGCCGGAGCCATACAGAACCCGGCTTACAGGCCAACTGGCGATTGACTTCCCGGGCGTCCGCATTGCGGCCGAAGACGATTTTTTCCCTTTCAAGCCATTGAAATGACGAGAATTGCAGCAAGGTCGCATGGATCCCGTGCGGCCCGATTTCCGGCATTGTCCGACAGCTTGCGATGGCGTGAGAGAATCGCTTTCCTAACCCTTTGTTAAACTTAACAGCCTATAAATGTTCGATACTGCGCCCACCTCAAAATGGGCTCATCCCATTGACGCCCATACGGTCCCATGCTATCCCAAGTGCGCACTGCATCAGGGCAATCATCTGCCCATCAATCGCAAAGCAAAGGCGCCTTCCGGACCGGAAGCGTCGGGAGGGTCTTGGCTCTTTCGGCTTGCGTAGCTGTGCCTGATTTTGAGGGTTTCGGGCGGCGAACGGCTTTCCGGGCTCTTTCGGAAACGGATGTTTCGTGTCATGAGCCGCTTCCTTTCGAATGCGACCAACAGGATCGACGCCAAGGGCCGGGTTTCCGTGCCGGCGGCGTTCCGTTCCGTGCTGGCGCAGCGCAATATCCCGGAACTGTACTGTTTCCAGGATTTTGTGTTTCCGGCGATCAGCATCGGCGGCCCGGACCTTCTGGAAAGGTTCGAGCGGCAGATCGCTGCGGAGGATCCGTTTTCGCCGGATGCGAACGAGATGTCGCTTCTCATCCATGGGGGCGGGGTCTTCATGAAGCTCGACGCCGAGGGTCGGTTGATGGTCACGGATTTCATTCGCGACTTCACCGGCATTACGGACGAGGTGGCCTTCGTGGGTCGGGCGGATCACTTTCAGCTCTGGCGGCCGCAGGCATTCGCGGCAGCGCAGGCGCAGGCACGAGAGGAGCGCAGGCTGGCAGGCAGGCGTTCCTGAGAGAACGAGGGAGCGGAATGGTGGCGAATCCTGGCGGAGGTTCAACTGAAGCCGGTGGCGGACCGGTTCGCCACATTCCGGTTCTTCTCAGGGAAGTGCTTGCGGCGCTGGAGCCTTCTTCGGGCAAGGTCATTCTCGACGGCACCTTCGGCGCGGGCGGTTATACGTCCGCCATTCTGGCGGCCGGTGCCGATGTGGTCGCGCTCGATCGCGATCCGACGGCGATTGCGGCCGGGCAGGCGCTTGTTGCGGCCCATCGCGGCCGTCTCAAGCTTATCCATTCGCGCTTTTCCGAGCTTGCCGACCATGCGCCCGAGGGCGGGCTTGACGGCGTGGTGCTCGATATCGGCGTTTCCTCCATGCAGATCGACGAGGCCGAGCGCGGCTTCTCCTTCCAGAAGAACGGTCCGCTCGACATGCGCATGTCGGCTGCGGGCGTTTCGGCCGCCGATGTCGTCAATCGGGCGAAGGTCGCCGATCTCATCCGCATCTTCCATTATCTCGGCGAGGAAAATCAGGCGCCGCGCATTGCGCATGCGATCGAAAAACATCGCGCCGAAAAGCCGTTCGAGACGACGCGCGATCTTGCTGGGCTGATCGAGCTGGTGACGCCGCGCAAGATGAAGGACAAGATCCATCCGGCGACGCGCGTCTTCCAGGCGCTGCGCATCTTCGTCAACGACGAGCTCGGCGAGCTGGCGCAGGCGCTGTTTGCGGCCGAGCGGGCGCTGAAGCCGGGCGGTCGTCTCGTCGTCGTTACCTTCCATTCGCTGGAAGACCGGATCGTCAAGAAATTCTTCTCCGACCGGGCCGGCAAGGCATCGGGTTCGCGCCATCTGCCGATCGCGCATGAGCGGGCTGCGACCTTCGCGCCGGTCGGCAAGTCGATGGTATCAGCCAGCGAAGAAGAGGCGCAGGCCAATCCGCGTGCCCGTTCCGCCAAGCTGCGTGCCGGCCAGCGCACCGCTGCCCCCGCCGAAGCCGAGGACATGTCGCTCTTCGGATTTCCCAATCTTGCCAGCCTCGGAAAGCTTGGAGGTTGATATGCTGAGAACGTTCGATCTTGTGCTCATCGGCGTCATGACGGCGGCAGCCGCCGTCACCTACACGATCAAGCATCGCGCCGAGCTGAAGCTCGAGGAGGTTCATCGCCTCGAGGCGGAGATCAAGCTGGAGAAGGACACGATCGATCTCCTGAAGGCCGACTGGGCGCTGCAATCGCAGCCGAACCGGCTGGAGCGGCTGGTCAATGTCTACAATAGCGAGCTGCAGCTGCAGCCGACGGATTCGACCGCGCTTGCCCATGCGCGCGAACTGCCGATGCTGAAATCCGAAGTTCCGCCGCCCGACATTGCCGAAGCCAAGGCCGGCGCCAAGCCCGGCTCTGCCGCCAAGGCGCAGCCGGTCCCGATGCCGGCGCCGCGCCAGGCCGAAGAGCAGGAGCCGGACGAGATCGAAACGGGAGCGCTGGAATAATGTCCTTTCTTTCCCGCATCATGGTGCTGAAAAGCCAGGCGCATTTTTCCGCCGGCGTCTATAACCGTTTCGGGGCTCCGTCCGGCATGGCGATCGAGGGCTCGCGCAAGCGCAAGTCCGGGCAGGCCAAAAGCCGCGTGGGCCTGCTCATCGTCGGCTTCACCGCCCTCTATGCCGTCATCGGCGGACGTCTCGTCGAATATGCGATGAAGGAGCCGGAATCGGTTTCGTCCATCCTGCCGCCCGATCGGCTGATGGCATCGCGTCCCGATATCGTCGACCGCAACGGCGAAGTGCTGGCGACCGATATCCGCACCGTTTCGCTGTTTGCCGAGCCGAACAAGATCGTCGATGCCGACGAGGCCGTCGAGAAGCTGCAGACGGTGCTTTCCGACCTCGACGTCAAGGACACCTACAAGAAGCTGTCGAACCGCACCTCGCATTTCGCCTGGCTGCGCCGCCAGTTGACGCCGAAGCAGCAGAGCCAGATCCTGGCGCTCGGCATTCCCGGCATCGGCTTCCGGCCGGAGAAGCGCCGCTTCTATCCGGGCGGGGCGACGGCTGCGCATATCCTCGGCTACGTCAATATCGATAACCGCGGCGTTGCCGGCATGGAGAAATATATCGACGATCAGGGGCTTGCCGATCTTGCCTCGGTCGGCATGACGAGCAACCAGCCGCTGGAGCCGGTCCGCCTGTCGATCGATGTGCGCGTGCAGGCGATCGTGCGCGATGTCGTTGCCAATGCCGTCGTCAACTACAAGGCCAAGGGGGCAGGGGCCGTCGTGCTCGACGCGCATACGGGCGAGGTGCTCGGCATGGCCTCGGCGCCGGATTTCGATCCGAACAATCCGCAGGAAGGGTCCAAGGACGGCTGGCTGAACCGCATGTCGAACGGCACGTTCGAAATGGGCTCGACCTTCAAGACCTTCTCGACCGCCATGGCGATCGACAGCGGCAAGGTTTCCCTCAAGGACAGTTTCGACGCCACCAACCCGATCCGTATCGGCGGTTTCACCATTCACGATTTCCACGGCCAGCGCCGCTGGCTGACCGTGCCCGAAATCTTCGAATATTCGTCCAATATCGGCACGGCGCGGATGATCGATATCGTCGGCATGGAGATGCAGAAGGACTATCTGACGCGCCTCGGCCTGCTGACCAAGATGCAGACCGAGCTGCCGGAAGTGAAGATGCCGAGCCAGCCGCGCGTCTGGAAGAAGATCAACTCGATCACGATCTCCTTCGGCCATGGTGTGGCGACCACGCCGCTGCAGACGGCGGTTGCCGGGGCGGCGCTCATCAACGGCGGCAAGCTCATCGAGCCGACTTTCCTGCCGCGCAGCCGCGAACAGGCCGACGAAGTTGCCGAGGTCGTCGTCAAGAAAAGCACCAGCGACGATATCCGCTATCTCTTCAAGCTGAACGGCAAGAAAGGCTCCGGCCGCAATGCCGACGTGCCGGGCTTCAATGTCGGCGGCAAGACCGGAACGGCCGACAAGGTGGTCAACGGCCGCTATGCTACCAATCTGAATTTCAACGCTTTTCTGGCGGCTTTCCCGATCGACGATCCGAAATACGTGGTGCTGACCTTCTGCGACGAACCGCTTGACGGCGAGCAGCATCAGCGCATCGCCGCCTATACGGCAGCCCCCATGGTCAAGAACATCGTGCGCCGCGCCGCGCCGATCCTCGGTGTGGAACCGGAATTTGGCGAAGACGGCTCGGCCTTGTTGGTGTCTTATTGAGTGTGAATCAATGTCGGCGTCGATTCGTAAGGGGCGATCGACCTGAACCAGAAAAGTGCATTCGATGAAATTGCGGGACATCGCCGGAAATGCGTTTCCGGAACTCAAAGCTGAACTCGAAGGGCCGGCCGGGGCGCTGGAGATAACAGGATTGTCTTCCGACAGCCGGAAGATCGCACCCGGAATGGCTTTCGTGGCAATTGCCGGCTCCAAGGCCGATGGCGCGGGCTTCATTGCCGATGCCGTTGCCAAGGGCGCTGCCGTCGTCATCGCAGCCCATGCCACCGAAACCTCCGTGCCGGTGCTGGTCGTTGCCGAGCCGCGGCGTTTCCTCTCCGTTGCCGCCTCGCGCTTCCATGGCCGCCAGCCGGCGACGATGGTCGCGGTGACGGGGACGGCGGGCAAGACTTCGGTCGCATCCTTCACGCGCCAGATCTGGGCGCATGCCGGCCATGCGGCCGCGATGATCGGCACGACCGGCGTCGTTTCGCCGACGCGCAACGAATACGGCTCGCTGACGACGCCCGATCCGGTTTCGCTGCACAGGCTGCTTGCCGAACTTGCCGACGAAGGCGTGACACATGCCGCGATGGAGGCGTCGAGCCACGGCCTCGACCAGTATCGCCTCGACGGCGTGACGCTGGCGGCTGCCGCCTTCACCAATCTCGGCCGCGACCATATGGATTACCATCCGACGGTCGAGGACTATATGGCCGCCAAGATGCATCTCTTCGATCGGGTGCTGCCGAAAGGCTCGCCCGCCGTCGTTTTCGCCGACGATCCGTGGTCGGAGCAGGCGATCAGGGCGGCAACGGCTGCCGTCCACGATGTGCGCACGGTCGGGCGCAAGGGCACTTATCTGACGCTGAAGCGCGTGGAGCATTTCCGGCACAAGCAGGTGGCGGAAATCCACGCCGAAGACGAGATCTTCGAGGTGGATATCCCGCTCGCCGGCGATTTCCAGATCGCCAATGCGCTGGTTGCGGCAGCCCTTGCCATGTCGACGGGCGTGCCGGCGAAGGTGGCGATGGCGGCGCTCGAAAAGCTGCAGGGCGCTTCCGGCCGTCTCGAGCTGGTCGGTCACACCAGGGACGGCGCGCTTGCCTATGTCGATTACGCCCATAAGCCGGATGCGCT
The DNA here is from genome assembly GCA_900471515.1 of Hyphomicrobiales bacterium. Taxonomy (GTDB): domain Bacteria; phylum Pseudomonadota; class Alphaproteobacteria; order Rhizobiales; family Rhizobiaceae; genus Rhizobium. The sequence continues at coordinate 65,461 of UCFC01000004.1, forward strand.
GGAAAACGTGCTAAACTCGGTGCGGCCGTTCACGACGGGCCGCGTGATCGTCGTGTTCGGCTGCGGCGGCGACCGCGACCGCGGCAAGCGGCCGATCATGGGCGAAATCGCCTGCCGGCTGGCCGATGTCGTGATCGTCACCGACGACAATCCGCGCTCGGAAGAGCCGGCCGCGATCCGCGCCGAGATCATGGCGGCGGCCAAATGCGCTTCGGAGATCGGCGATCGCGCCAAGGCGATCCGCGAGGCGGTGCTGCAGCTGAAGTCCGGCGATACGCTGATCGTCGCCGGCAAGGGACATGAAGAAGGGCAGACGGTCGGCAGCGTCACGCTGCCGTTTTCCGATCATGCCGAAGTGCGCAAGGCTTTGGAGGAGCGGGTACCATGAACTGGCTCTGGACCACCGAAGACATGGTCGCCGCGATGGCGGGCCGCCCGTTCGGCTCGCTGCCGCAGGGCATTACCGGCATTTCCATCGACAGCCGCTCGATTGCGCCCGGCGAGGCCTTTTTCGCGATCAAGGGCGACCGCGTGGACGGGCACGATTATGCTTCGATGGCCGTGGCAAACGGCGCGTCGCTGCTGGTTGTCAGCGAGGCGCGCCTGCCGGCCATGGGGCGGCTGACGGTGCCGATGATCGTGGTCGAGGACGTGCTTGCCGCGCTCGGCAAGCTGGGACAGGCATCGCGCGAACGCTCGCGGGCGAAGATCGTCGCCGTCACCGGTTCGGTCGGCAAGACGACGACGAAGGAGATGCTGCGCCATGTCTTGTCTCCCTCCGGCAAGGTGCATGCCTCAGTTGCTTCCTTCAACAATCACTGGGGCGTGCCGCTGACGCTCGCGCGCATGCCGATCGACACCTATTTCGGCGTCTTCGAGGTCGGCATGAACCATCCGGACGAGATCCGGCCGCTGGTGGCGATGATCCGCCCGCATGTCGCCGTCGTCACGACGGTCGCGCCGGCCCATCTCGGCAATTTCCAGAGCATCGAGGAGATCGCCGCCGCCAAGGCCGAGATCTTCGAAGGGCTGGAGCCCGGCGGCGACGTGGTTCTCAACCGCGACAACGACCAGTTCACCTTCCTGGAGCAGGCGGCGCAGGCGCTTGGCATCACCAGAATCCATTCCTTCGGCCAGCACGCCAAGGCGGAATTCCGTCTTGCCGAATTCAACGGCTCGGACGAAAGCTCGACACTCTGGATGACCGTCGGCGGCGATACAAAGGAAGTGCGTATCGGTGCGCCGGGCCGCCACATTGCCGAAAACGCGCTGGCCGCACTGGGTGTCGTCACCATTGTCGGGGCCAGTCTCGACAAGGCCATCGAGGCGCTTGCGACGTTGAAGCCGGAAAAGGGCCGGGGCAAGCGCTACCGCCTTCCGATCGGCAACGGCAGCTTCACGCTGATCGACGAAAGCTACAACGCCAATCCGGCCTCCATGCGCGCGGCGATCGCGCTGCTGGCAAGCGCCGAACCGACCGGGCGGGGGCGACGCGTCGCCGTGCTCGGCGACATGCTGGAAATGGGCGAGTTTGCGCCGCAGGTCCATGCCGACCTTGCCGGGCCGCTGCTGGCGGCCGGCCTGGAACATGTCTGGCTCGCCGGGCCTGAAATGGTGGCGCTGAAAGAATCGCTTCCCGACAGCGTCGCGGTCGAGCATCGCGAAAAGACGGAAGAATTGTTGGAATTCGTATTGAACTCGGTCGCACCTGGCGACGTGTTGATGGTGAAGTCGTCGCTGGGGATCGGTTTCGGCAAGATTGTCGCTGCGCTCCTTGACAAGTACCCGCCAGTTTCCGACACGCAACGCGAACCATGATCGGGCAAAAGGGGCCTTGAATGCTGATTTGGCTAGTTGAACTGTCGGAATATTTCAAATTTCTGAATTTGTTCAGGTATATTACCTTCCGGGCTGGTGCCGCTCTCTTCACCTCCGCTCTCATCGTCTTCCTCTTCGGGCCTGCCATCATCAACTCGCTGCGCATCCGGCAGGGCAAGGGCCAGCCGATCCGTGCCGACGGGCCGCAGACGCATTTCAAGAAGGCGGGCACGCCGACCATGGGCGGCCTGATGATTCTCGCCGGCATTGTCGGGGCGTCGCTGCTCTGGGCCGATCTTTCCAACGTCTATGTGGTGGCGACGCTGCTCGTGACGCTCGGCTTCGGCGCCATCGGCTTCTATGACGATTATCTCAAGGTCACGAAGCAGAGCCACAGGGGCTTTTCGGGCAAGGCGCGCCTCGGCATCGAATTCGTCATTGCCGGCATCGCCGTCTATTTCATGATGCGCACGGCGCTCGTCTCCGGCCCGGCCGGCTCGACCTTCGGCTCCTCGATCGCATTCCCCTTCTTCAAGGACTTCCTGATCAATATCGGCATCATGTTCGTCGTTTTCGGCGGTTTCGTCATCGTCGGCGCCGGCAATGCCGTGAACCTGACCGACGGCCTCGACGGGCTTGCCATCGTGCCGGTCATGATCGCCGCGGCCGCTTTCGGCATCATCGCCTATCTTGCCGGCAACGCGGTCTTTGCCAATTACCTGCAGATCAATTTCGTGCCCGGTACCGGCGAGCTTGCCGTGGTGCTCGGCGCGGTCATCGGCGCAGGCCTCGGCTTCCTCTGGTTCAACGCGCCGCCGGCCGCCATCTTCATGGGCGATACCGGGTCTCTCGCCCTCGGCGGCACGATCGGCACGGTTGCCGTTGCCACCAAGCACGAGATCGTCATGGCGATCGTCGGCGGCCTCTTCGTCATGGAAACGCTGTCGGTCATCATCCAGGTCGGTTTCTTCAAGATGACCGGCCGGCGCGTCTTCCTCATGGCGCCGATCCACCATCATTTCGAAAAGAAGGGCTGGACGGAAAGCCAGGTGGTGATCCGCTTCTGGATCATCGCCGTCGGCCTTGCCATGCTCGGCCTTTCGACCCTGAAGCTGCGGTGAGGCGGTCATGATCCCGGTCACGACGCTTGCGGATAAGAAGGTCGCTCTTTTCGGTCTCGGCGGTTCCGGCTCGGCCACGGCCAGGGCCTTGATTGCAGGCGGGGCCGATGTCACGGCCTGGGACGACAATCCCGACAGCGTCGCCAAGGCTGCGGCGGACGGCATCCGCACCGCCGACCTTCGCACGATCGACTGGAGCGCGCAGGCGCTCTTCGTGCTTTCGCCGGGTGTGCCGCTCACCCACCCGAAGCCGCATTGGACCGTCGATCTTGCGCGTGCCGCCGGCGTCGATATTGTCGGCGATGTCGAGCTCTTCGTGCGCGAGCGGCGCGCGCATGCGCCCGATTGCCCGTTCATCGCGATCACCGGCACGAACGGCAAGTCGACGACGACGGCGCTGATCGCCCATATCCTGAAAGCGAGCGGCCGCGACACGCAGCTCGGCGGCAATATCGGCACGGCCGTGCTGACGCTCGATCCGCCGAAAGCCGAGCGCTATTTCGTCGTCGAGTGCTCTTCCTACCAGATCGACCTGGCGCCCACGCTCAACCCGTCCGCCGGCATCCTGCTCAACCTGACGCCCGATCATCTCGACCGGCACGGCACGATGCAGCACTATGCCGATGTCAAGGAACGGCTGGTCGCCGGCAGCGCTGTCGCCGTTGTCGGCGTGGACGACAGTTTCTCGGCGCTGATCGCCGACCGTATCGAGCGGGCAGGGGTGAAGGTGACGCGCATTTCGCGGCGCAACGTGCTGGCTGACGGTATCTATGCCGAGGGCAGCCGGCTCATCCGGGCAACGGGCGGCTCCATGCTGCCCTTCGTCGATCTCGACGGTATCCAGACGCTGCGTGGCAGCCACAACGCGCAGAATGCCGCCGCCGCCGTCGCGGCCTGCCTTGCCGTCGGTGTCTCTCCCGACGATATTCGCGCGGGTCTTGCATCCTTCCCCGGCCTCAAACATCGCATGCAGCCGGTCGGCCGTCGCGGCCATGTCACCTTCGTCAACGATTCCAAGGCGACGAACGCGGATGCCGCGGCTCCCGCGCTTTCGAGCTACGACCGGATCTACTGGATTGCCGGCGGCCTGCCCAAGGCGGGCGGGATCACGACGCTTGCGCCTTTCTTTCCGCGCATCGCCAAGGCCTATCTCATCGGCGAGGCGGCGGCGGAATTTGCCGCCACACTGGGCGAGGCGGCGCCCTACGAAATATCGGGCACGCTGGAACGGGCGGTGGCGCATGCGGCAGCTGACGCGGCCAAGGATGAGACCGGTCCGGTGGCCGTCATGTTATCCCCGGCTTGCGCAAGCTTCGACCAGTACAAGAATTTTGAAGTCAGGGGCGATGCCTTTGTCAGCCATGTGGCTGCCCTTGACGGCGTGACGATGCTGATCAATTCGGCAACAGGAGGCAAATGACATGGTGAGCCGCGCGGAACGTGGAGCATTGGCCGATTGGTTCTGGACCATCGACCGTTTCTTCCTGGCCCTGTTCCTGTTCCTGATGGGCATAGGTTTCATGCTCTCCTTTGCGGCGTCTCCGGCGGTTGCCGAACGCATCGGGCTCGAACCCTTCCACTTCGTCAAGCGCCATGCGGCCTTCATGATCCCGTCGATCGCCGTCATGCTCGGCCTTTCCTTCCTGACGCCGCGCCAGGTGCGGCGCACGGCGATTATCCTGCTGATCGTGGCGCTCGCGATGATGCTGCTGGCGCTGTTCTTCGGTGTCGAGGTCAAGGGGTCCCGCCGCTGGGTCACGCTTGCCGGCATCTCCATCCAGCCCTCGGAATTCATGAAGCCGGCCTTCGTCGTGGTCTGCGCCTGGCTCTTTTCCGAACATGCCCGCCAGCCGGAGATTCCGGGCAACCTCTTTGCCATCATCCTGTTCGGCATGGTCGCGGCCCTTCTCGTGGCGCAGCCCGACCTTGGCCAGACGATCCTGACGACAGCCGTCTGGGGCGGCATGTTCTTCATGGCCGGCATGCCGTGGCTCTGGATCATCGTGCTCGGCGTCGGCGGTGCCGGCGGCCTTGTCACCGCCTATTACGTCTTCCCGCACGTGGCGGGCCGAATAGACAAGTTCCTTACCGGCGAGGGCGACACGTTCCAGATCGATACCGCCCGCGAGGCGATCATCCGCGGCGACTGGTTCGGGCAGGGGCCGGGCGAGGGCATCGTCAAGCGCATTATTCCGGATGCCCATACCGACTTCATCTTCTCGGTCGCGGCCGAAGAATTCGGCATCGTCTTCTGCATTGCGCTCGTCGCCATCTTCACGGTGCTGGTGCTGCGCGGCCTCTCGCATGCCTATCGCGAACGCAACGATTTCAACCGCTTTGCCGTCGCCGGCCTGGTGCTGCAGATGGGCATCCAGTCGATCATCAATATCGGCGTCAATCTCGAACTGCTGCCGGCCAAGGGCATGACGCTGCCGCTGATTTCCTATGGCGGATCGTCGATGGTGGCGATCTGCGTCACGGCCGGCTTCATTCTGGCGCTGACGCGCCATCGCCCGGAAAAACGTGCGCAGGACCGGAGCCTTTTCCGCGTGCCGCACGGCATGCCGGCGGAGTAGGGTCTCATGAGCAAGGGCATCGTCCTTCTTGCCGCCGGGGGAACCGGCGGCCACGTCTTTCCGGCCGAAGCGCTCGCCTTCAAGCTGAGGGAGCGCGGCTATTCGGTCCATCTCGTCACCGACAGCCGTGCGGAGCGTTACGCCGGCAAGTTTCCGGCCGACGAGATCCATGTCGTGCCGTCGGCGACGATCGGTTCGAAGAACCCGGTGGCCGTCGCGCGTTCGCTGTGGAAGCTCTGGACGGGCATGCGGGCGGCAAAGCGGCTGATCGGCCGGCTGAAGCCGGTTATCGTCGTCGGCTTCGGCGGCTATCCGACCGTGCCGCCGCTGCTGGCCGCCACACGGCTTGGCGTGCCTTCGATGCTGCATGAGCAGAATGCCGTCATGGGCCGCGCCAACAAGGCGCTGGCGCCGCGCGTCAAGGCGATTGCCGGCGGCTTCCTGCCGGAAAACGGCGGCGCTTTTTCCGGCAAGACGATCGCGACCGGCAATCCCGTGCGCCCGGCGATCCTTGCCGCGGCAGAGCAGCCCTATGTGCCGTCGCATCCCGGCGAGCCGTTCAACCTCGTCGTCTTCGGCGGCAGCCAGGGCGCGCAATATTTCTCCAAGGCGATGCCGACGGCGATCAGCCTGCTTGACGACGCATTGCGGGCGCGGCTCAGAGTGACGCAGCAGGTGCGCCCGGAGGATATGGAAATGGTGCGCGGCTGCGTGGCGCAATTGCAGATGGGCGCGGATATCGCCCCGTTTTTCAATGATATGGCGGAACGTCTTGCCGGGGCGCATCTGGTCATCTGCCGCTCCGGGGCTTCGACGGTTTCGGAAATCTCGGTCATCGGACGCCCGGCCGTGTTCGTGCCTTATCCGCATGCGCTCGATCACGACCAGGCCGCGAATGCCGCAGCCCTTGCCGCGACCGGCGGAGCCAGGGTGATCGCGCAGGCCGAGCTTTCGCCGGAGCGCCTTGCCTCGATCCTGACGCATGCGATGAACGAACCGGAAAAGCTCGCCGGCATGGCGGCGGCGGCCAAGCTGGCGGGAAAACCTGACGCGGCGAACTTGCTTGCCGACATGGTTGAGGCTATTGCCGCCGGCAAGACAGTTGCAGAACTCAAGGGGGCACGCGCATGAAGCTGCCAAAGGCAATCGGCCTTGTCCATTTCATCGGCATCGGCGGTATCGGCATGAGCGGTATCGCAGAGGTGCTGCACAATCTCGGCCATCGGGTGCAGGGATCGGACCAATCCGACAGCGCCAATGTTCAGCGCCTTCGCGACAAGGGCATCGAGGTTTTCGTCGGCCACAAGGCGGAAAATCTCGGCGACGCCGAAGTCGTGGTCGTCTCGACCGCGATCAAGAAGAGCAATCCGGAACTCGTCGCCGCGCGCGAGAAGCTGCTGCCGGTGGTGCGTCGCGCCGAGATGCTGGCCGAGCTGATGCGCTTCCGCAATGCGATCGCCATCGGCGGCACGCATGGCAAGACGACGACGACCTCGCTCGTCGCCACGCTGCTCGAAGCCGGCGGCCTGGACCCGACGGTCATCAACGGCGGCATCATCAATGCCTATGGCACGAATGCGCGCATGGGCGAGGGCGAGTGGATGGTGGTGGAGGCCGACGAATCCGACGGCACCTTCCTGAAGCTGCCTGCCGACGTCGCCGTCGTTACCAATATCGACCCTGAACATCTCGACCATTACGGCAATTTCGACGCCGTGCGCGCCGCCTTCCGGCAGTTCGTCGAGAACGTGCCTTTCTACGGTTTCGGCGTCATGTGCCTCGATCATCCCGAGGTGCAGGCGCTGGTCGGCCGCATCGAGGACCGCAAGGTCATCACCTATGGCGAAAACCCGCAGGCCGACGTGCGCTTCATGAACGTGCGCATCGAAGGCACGCGCTCGGTCTTCGATGTCGAGATCCGCCGCCGCCGCACGGGCGAAGTCATCCGGCTCGACAATCTCGTCATGCCGATGCCCGGCCGTCACAATATCGCCAATGCCACGGCGGCCATTGCCGTTGCCAACCGTCTCGGCATTTCACGCGAGGATATCGCCAAGGGGCTTGCCTCCTTCGGCGGCGTCAAGCGTCGCTTCACGCTGACGGGCGAATGGAACGGCGTGCAGATCTTCGACGATTACGGCCATCACCCGGTCGAGATCAAGGCGGTGCTGCGCGCCGCCCGCGAGGCCTGCAAGGGCAGGATCATCGCCGTGCACCAGCCGCATCGTTATACCCGCCTGTCGAGCCTGTTCGAGGAATTCGCCGCCTGCTTCAACGATGCCGACAGCATTTTCATCGCGCCTGTCTATGCCGCGGGTGAAGACGCGATCGAGGGGGCGGATTCGGAATCGCTCGTTTCCCGTATCAAATCGGGTGGCCATCGCGATGCCCGCTTCCTTCCTTCGGCGGAAGCTCTACCGCAGATGGTAGCAGAAATTGCAAAGCCCGGGGACTTTGTGGTTCTCCTGGGTGCTGGTAGCATTACATACTGGGCAGCAGCGCTGCCGAAGCAGTTGCAAGACCTTTCAGGAAAGTCCGCATGAAACAGGTTAAAGGGGAAAAGCTACTTGCCTCTCTCGGAGAGGGCGTAAAAGACATTCGCGGCCGACTGACGCCGGATGCACCCATGGACCGCGTCACCTGGTTCCGCGCCGGCGGTCTGGCCGAGCTGATGTTCCAGCCGCATGACGAGGAAGACCTCATCGCCTTCCTCAAGATATTGCCGGATGAGGTGCCGCTGACGGTGGTCGGTGTCGGCTCGAACATCCTGGTGCGCGACGGCGGTATTCCCGGTGTCGTGCTGCGCCTCTCGGCCAAGGGTTTCGGCTTTGTCGAACTCGCCGGCGAAAACCGCATTCTCGCCGGCGCCATCTGCCCGGACAAGCACGTGGCCGCCATGGCGATGGACAACGGTATCGGCGGTTTCGCCTTCTACTACGGCATTCCCGGCGGCATCGGCGGCGCTGCCCGCATGAATGCCGGCGCCAACGGCTCGGAGACGAAGGATCGCGTCGTTGAAGTGCGGGCGATCGACCGCAAGGGCAACAGGCATGTGCTGACGAATGCCGAGATGGGCTATTCCTATCGCCATTCGGGTGCGGCCGACGATCTGATCTTCACTTCGGTTCTGTTCGAGGGGTATCCGGACGACCGGGCCAAGATCCGCGCCGAAATGGATGCTGTGCGCAACCACCGCGAGACGGTGCAGCCGATCCGCGAAAAGACCGGCGGTTCCACCTTCAAGAATCCGGAGGGCCATTCGGCCTGGAAGCTGATCGACGAGGCGGACTGCCGCGGGCTCGTCATCGGCAGCGCGCAGATGTCGTCGCTTCACTGCAACTTCATGATCAACATGGGGCAGGCGACCGGCTACGATCTCGAATATCTCGGCGAGGAAGTGCGCCGCAAGGTTTTCGAAAGCTCCGGCATCAAGCTGGAATGGGAAATCAAGCGCCTCGGGCTCTTCATGCCCGGCCGCGAGGTCCGTCCCTTCCAGGGCGTCACGACCGAATAGGGCTATTTTACCGCCAGCCTCAGACCCTCGCGCGGCGTGACGGCCGGCGACCAGCCGAGCACGTCGCGGGCGTGGGATATGTCCACCTGCAGCGAACCGCAGAGGCGCTGGTAGACAGCATCTTTGCCCGCGATCCTGGCAGCTATATGCATCAGAGACGGGGGGAAGGGCACCAGCATCGGCTTGACGCCGAGGCCCGCTGCAATGCCTTCTATCAGTGCCGGGGTCGATAGGTCTTCACCATCGCCTGCCAGAAAGGTTTCGCCCGCTGCTGCCGGATGCTGCATGCAGGTGATGATAAGGTCGATGAGGTTCTGTACCGCGACCAGTGTGCGGCGGTTCTTCAGCGAGGCGAAGGGCAGAGGCAATTTCCTGCGGACAAGACCGACGAGCAGGGCAAAGTTGCCGCGCGCGCCAGGGCCATAGACCAGCGGAGGCCTGACGACGACGACTTCCATGCCGGTGCGATCAGCAATCTCGCGAAGACCGATCTCGCTTTCCATCTTCGAAATGCCGTAGGGATCGATGGGTTTCGGCTGGTCGTCGTGCCGGAACGGTCGATCGTTCTCTTCGCCGTTGACCTTGATGGTGCTGATGAAGACAAAGCGCCTCACGCCGGCACGGGCTGCCTGTTCTGCAAGATTGAGGGTGGAGGCGGTGTTGGCGCGGCGGAAATCCGCCAAGGGATCGCTCGACATGTCGTTCATGATGTGAACGCGGGCGGCGAGATGGACGATGACGCCGATGCCCTCAAGAGCCGCGGTCCAATCGGTCGTCTCTGTTATGTCGATGGGGAGATACCTGATATCTGCGGGGAAGGTAGATGTCGCCGATCGCGTCGTCGCCGTCACGTCGCAAATCCGATCCGTGTGCAAACGCGCGACAAGAGGGGCGCCGACGAAGCCGGCTGCGCCGGTGACGAGGCATCGCATGATCTTCTCCCTGTTTGCTCGTGAAGGCTTTCGCTAGCCGGAAGTCTTGCGTGCATCAACAAAAAAGCCGCGACGGCGGGCGTCGCGGCTTCCTGTTTCTGTTGAAACGTCTCAGACTTCCTCGCGACCCGACAAAAGGATGCAGAGGAGCGAGATCGCAGCCGAGGCTGCGAGATAGTAGCCGACATAGGTGAGACTGTAGTTGGTCGCGAGCCAGGTGGCGATATAGGGAGCAAGCGAGGCGCCGAAAATGCCGCCGAGATTGAAGGTCATCGAGGCGCCGGTGTAGCGCACCATGGTCGGGAAGGGGGCGGCCAGGGCCGCGCCGATCGGACCATAGGTGAAGCCCATCAGGCCGAGGCCGATGATCGAGCACAGGACGGCGCCGGTCAGGCCCGCCGTCAGCAGGCTGGCATAGAAGAAGCCGAAGATGGCGATGGCGATCGTCGTCAGGATCAGGATCAGGCGACGCGAGTAGCGGTCGGACAGCCAGCCGGACAGCGGGATCGTCAGGCCGAAGAAGACGACGCCGACGAGCTGGACGACCAGGAACTGCTCACGCGAATAGCCGAGTTTCGTCGTGCCCCAGGAGAGCGTGAAGACCGTCATCAGGTAGAAGAGCACGAAGGTGGCGACCGCGATGAACGTGCCGAGGATCAGACTGCGCAGGTGGCCGCGGAAGACGGTCGCGACCGGAACGGCGACGCGCTCGTGTTTTTCGACGGCCTTCTGGAATTCCGGCGTTTCGGCGATCTTCAAGCGGACATAGAGGCCGACGGCGACGAGCGCGAGGCTGGCGATGAAGGGAATGCGCCAGCCGTAAGCGAGGAAATCCTCGTTGCTCATGGTCTCCGCCAGAATCAGGAAGAAGCCGGAGGAGAGGATGAAGCCGATCGGCGCGCCGAGCTGCGGGAACATGGCGTACCAGCTGCGCTTGCCGGGAGGGGCGTTTTCCGTCGCGAGCAGCACGGCGCCGCCCCATTCGCCGCCGAGGCCGAGGCCCTGGCCGAAACGGCACAATGCGAGCAGCAGCGGGGCGGCGATGCCGATCGCGTCGTAACCCGGCAGGATGCCGATGACCACGGTCGAAAGGCCCATGGTCATCAGAGCCGCCACAAGCGTCGCCTTGCGGCCGATCTTGTCGCCGAAATGGCCGAAGACCACGGCGCCGAAGGGGCGGGCGAAGAAGGCGATCGAGAAGGTCACGAGCGACTGCAGGAGCGCGGAAGTCGGATCGCTCGACGGGAAGAAGAGGTGGGGGAAGACGATGACGGCTGCCGTCGCATAGACGTAGAAGTCAAAAAATTCGATCGTGGTGCCGATAAGGCTCGCGATCAGAACACGAGCCGGGGAATTGACTTGCGTGCTGTTCGAAGCGGGAGTCGGCGATACGGATATCGCGTCAGACATTGTTATTCCATTCAGTTTACGGATTTGCCTTGGGAAGGCTGATGGGGTCTTAACGCAATTTTCATCATGCGCAAACGCCAGAAGGCGCAAGAATATGACGTAAATTGTATTATTTTTTCGCCCTTGCCCGCACCTGCCGGCTTTGCCGATCCCGGGCGGCGGATGTGTTTCAATCCGGGTCATCTTGCTTCTTTTGCGCCGAGCGCCGGGCAGGGCCGGGCGACTCGCATTGATTAACGAAAGTGCCGCGTCTCGTCGGCGATCCTTCATGCCCGGGAGTGCTGTTTCGCCGGCCGCTTCTCTTCATGGATGAACGCGATTCCATATCCCTTTGAAGACATGGATTTTTCCAGCGTCTCTCAAGCTTGCGCATTGCATGATGCCGGAAAGCGGGAAATCGGCAAAAGGCAAAAAATTGCAAATGTTAGGAGCCGGGAGTTAACGAAAGTAAACGGTTCGTTAACCATAATGATGCTCTAATGCACCCAAGCCAGACAAAGGCCGCCGATCGGAGCAACAGCTCCGCGCAAGCTTCGGTCCGGCAGAGTGAAAGTTATTTTTGGGGGTGTTGATGAGTCGCGAGCACGTAGCTGTCCTGATGGGCGGATTTTCCTCGGAGAGGCCCGTCAGCCTTTCTTCGGGAAAGGCGTGTGCCGATGCTCTCGAGGCCGAAGGTTTCAAGGTAACGCGTATCGATGTCGACCGCGACGTTTCCGAAAAGCTCTCCGCCCTGAAGCCCGATGTTGCCTTCAATGCCTTGCATGGGCCTTTCGGCGAGGACGGCACGATACAGGGCATCCTCGAATATCTGCAGATCCCCTATACGCATTCGGGCGTGCTTGCCTCCGCGCTTGCCATGGACAAGGGCAAGGCGAAGCGCGTGGCCGCTGCCGCCGGCGTCCCGGTGGCCGAATCGCAGGTGCTGAACCGCTTCTCGTTTCCGTCGGAACATCCGATGAAGGCGCCTTATGTGGTCAAGCCCGTGCGGGAAGGCTCCAGCTTCGGTGTCGTCATCGTCGGCGAGGATCAGGCGCATCCGCCGCAGATCATCGGCTCGGCCGAATGGCGCTATGGCGAAGAGGTCATCGTCGAGCGTTATATCCATGGTCGCGAGCTGACCTGCGGCGTCATGGGCGATCAACCCATGGATGTCATCGAGGTGGTGCCGCAGGGCCACAATTTCTATGATTACGACTCCAAGTATGCGGCGGGCGGTTCAAAACATGTCTTGCCGGCTAAAATTTCACCGAAAATTTACCAAAAAATACAAACATTGGCGTTAAGGGCGCATCAAGCAATCGGTTGCCGCGGCGTCAGTCGGTCCGACTTTCGTTACGACGATCGTTTCTCCGAAGACGGCGAGCTCATCTGGCTGGAGGTCAATACCCAGCCAGGCATGACGCCAACCTCCCTTGTGCCCGAAATGGCCGGCCATGCCGGATATTCCTTTGGTGCATTTCTCCGGTGGATGGTGGAGGACGCGTCTTGTTTGCGTTGACGGTCAAAAGGATAGGGCGCCCCAGCCGTCATGCCGAGCTTCCCTATGCGGAGGCCGAGGACCGGCGCGTGCTGCCGCGGCCGCTGCGCCGTGTCGTGCGCTTCCTCGTCAGTCTCGGGACCGGCCGTATTCATATCCCGGCCCATACGGGCACCGTTTCGGCGCTCGGCTTCCTGGCCGCGACCGGCCTTTACGGCATGTCGCTTGGCGGTCACACCGAGGTCGTGGCGCAGGCGACGACAAGCGCCGTCGGATTTGCCATCGAGGATGTGAAGGTCTCGGGCAACAGTCAGACTTCGGAAATCGAGATCCTGCAGCTTCTCGGCCTCGACGGCACGACATCGCTCGTCGCGCTCGATGTCGATGCCGCCCGCCAGAAGATCGCGCGCCTTCCCTGGGTCGAGAATGTCGAAGTCCGCAAGGTCTATCCGAAGACGATCGAGGTGAAGCTTTCGGAGCGCAGCGCTTACGCCATCTGGCAGCACGGCCAGGAGCTTTCGCTGATCGAGAAGAACGGCAGCGTGATCGCGCCGCTTCGCGACAACAAGTTTTCGACCCTGCCGCTCGTCGTCGGCCGCGATGCCGAAACTGCCGCGGCCTCGCTCGAGGATATCTTTGCGAAGTGGCCGGACGTCAAGTCGCGCGTGAAGGCCTATGTCTGGGTGTCCGGCCGCCGCTGGGACCTGCACATGGACAATGGCGTCGTCGTCAAGCTGCCGGAAGACGATGTCGATCAGGCGCTTGCGGCGCTTTCGAAATTCGACAGGGAACAGCAGCTTCTGGAGCGCGATATCGCTGCGGTCGATCTGAGGCTGCCGGATCGCACGACGATCCAGCTGACGCCGGAGGCGGCAGCCCGCCGGCAGGCGGCGGTCGCGGCGCGCACCAAGGATTTGAAGAAGGCGGGGCAGAATATATGAGCATGTTCGGTTCATCCCATTTCGGATTGCCGCGCCTGAAGCCGCTTTCGTCGAAGCGGTCGCATATCGTTTCGGTGCTCGATATCGGCTCGACCAAGGTCGTCTGCATGATCGGCCGGCTGACGCCGCGCGAGGAAAGCCAGATCCTGCCGGGCCGCACGCACAATATCGAGATCATCGGCATCGGCCATCAGCGTTCGCGCGGCATCAAGACCGGCGTGATCGCCGATCTCGACGCGCTGGAAGGCGTCATCCGTCTCGCCGTCGATGCGGCCGAGCGTATGGCGGGCCTCACCGTCGAGAGCCTGATCGTCAACCTGACGGCCGGCCGTCTCGGCAGCGATATCTATACCGCCACCATCGATCTCGGCGGCCAGGAAGTCGAGCTGAACGACCTGAAGAAGGTGCTGTCGGCCGCCTGCCAGCAGTCGCTGCGACAGGACCGCGCCGTGCTGCATTCGCTGGCAACGGGCTTTTCGCTCGACGGCGAGCGCGGCATTCGCGATCCGCTGGCAATGTACGGCGATGCGCTCGGCGTCGACATGCATGTCGTCACCGCCGAACGCTCGGCGCTTAAAAATCTCGAGCTCAGCGTCAACCGGGCGCATCTTTCGGTGGAAGGAATCGTTGCGACACCTTATGCATCCGGTCTTGCCGCACTGGTCGACGATGAAGTCGAACTTGGCTGTGCGGCCATCGACATGGGCGGCGGCACGACGACGATTTCGGTCTTTGCCGAGGGCAAGCTGGTCCATACCGATGCTGTCGGCCTCGGCGGTCATCATGTGACGACCGACCTCGCACGCGGCCTTTCCACACGGATCGAGGATGCTGAACGTTTGAAGGTGGTCCACGCTTCGGCGCTGACCAACTCTTCCGACGAGCGCGAGCTGATCTCCATTCCGCCGATCGGCGAGGATGATCGCGATCAGCCGACGCAGGTGCCGCGGGCTCTGGTTTCGCGCATCGTTTCGGCGCGCATCGAGGAGACGATGGAACTCATCCGCGACCGCATCCAGCGCTCGGGCTTCAGCCCGATCGTCGGCAAGCGTGTCGTGCTGACGGGCGGCGCAAGCCAGCTGACCGGCCTTGCCGAAGTGGCGCGCCGCATCCTGGCCCGCAACGTTCGCATCGGCCGTCCGATGGGTGTCTCGGGCCTGCCGACGGCAGCCAAGGGACCGGCCTTTTCGACGGCCGTGGGGCTGATGATCTATCCGCAGGTCGCGGACATGGAAACACATGCGTCACAGAGCAGCCTGCTCCTGTCGCTTGGAGGAAATAACAGCCGCATCGCCCGCATGGGCCAGTGGCTGAAGGAAAGCTTTTGAAATTGAGTGAATTGGCCGGCGTGGCGATGCGGCCATAAAGAGAAGGAACAGGTACCATGACTATCAAGCTGCAGAAGCCTGACATCACCGAATTGAAGCCGCGCATCACCGTATTCGGCGTCGGCGGCGGCGGCGGCAATGCTGTCAATAACATGATCTCCGCGGGCCTCCAGGGCGTCGACTTCGTCGTTGCCAATACGGATGCCCAGGCGCTGACCATGACGAAGGCCGAACGGGTCATCCAGCTCGGCGCCAACGTCACCGAAGGCCTCGGCGCAGGTTCGCAGCCGGAAGTCGGCCGCGCGGCCGCAGAAGAGTGCATCGACGAGATCATCGACCACCTGAACGGCACGCATATGTGCTTCGTCACCGCCGGCATGGGCGGCGGCACCGGTACGGGTGCTGCTCCCGTCGTCGCACAGGCCGCCCGCAACAAGGGCATCCTGACGGTCGGCGTCGTCACCAAGCCGTTCCACTTCGAAGGCGGGCGCCGCATGCGCCTGGCCGAAGCCGGCATCCAGGAACTGCAGAAGTCTGTCGATACGCTCATCGTCATTCCGAACCAGAACCTCTTCCGTATCGCCAACGACAAGACGACCTTCGCCGACGCCTTCGCCATGGCCGACCAGGTTCTCTATTCGGGCGTTGCCTGCATCACCGACCTGATGGTGAAGGAAGGTCTCATCAACCTCGACTTCGCCGACGTCCGCTCGGTCATGCGCGAAATGGGCCGCGCGATGATGGGTACCGGCGAAGCTTCCGGTTCGGGCCGCGCCATGCAGGCCGCCGAAGCGGCAATCGCCAACCCGCTGCTCGACGAAACCTCGATGAAGGGCGCACAGGGCCTCTTGATCTCCATCACCGGCGGTCGCGACCTCACCCTCTTCGAAGTCGACGAAGCTGCGACCCGCATCCGCGAAGAAGTCGATCCGGACGCCAACATCATCCTCGGCGCGACCTTCGACGAATCGCTCGAAGGCATCATCCGCGTGTCGGTCGTCGCGACCGGCATCGATCGTGCCATGGGCGAGGGCACCGACCGCGTGTTCCAGCCGGCCGCAAAGCCCGCTATCCGTCCCTCCGCGGCCGTTGCTCCGGCACCGGCCGCAGTTCAGCCTGCTCCGGTCATGCAGGCACCGAAGGCCGACCAGGTTGCGCAGACCATCCGCGAGGCTGAAGTCGCGATGGAACGCGAACTGGAAATCCCGGCCCCGCGTGCCGCTGCTCCGATCCAGCAGCAGCCGGTCATGCAGGAAACCTTCCGCCCGCAGAGCAGGATCTTCGCTTCCGCCCCGGAAGCGGCCCCTGTCATCCGCCCGGCTCCGGTCCAGCAGGCTCCCGTGATGCAGCAGCCGGCTCCGCAGCCGGTCATGCAGCAGCAGCCGGTCCGCCATGAGCCGGTCATCCGCCAGGCGCCCGAGCCGGTCCGCATGCCGAAGGTCGAAGACTTCCCGCCGGTCGTCCAGGCCGAACTCGACCACCGCTCGCAGCCGGCCGCTTCCCACGTTCAGGAAGAGCGCGGCCCGATGGGACTGCTGAAGCGAATCACCAATTCGCTCGGCCGTCGCGAAGAGGAAGTCGCTCCGGAAATGACCTCTGCGCCGGCGGCTTCTTCGCAGCAGCGCCGCCCGCTGTCGCCGGAAGCAAGCCTCTACGCACCGCGTCGCGGCAACCTTGACGACCAGGGCCGCGCGGTGCCGCAGGCCCGCATGATGCAGGAAGACGACCAGCTGGAAATCCCGGCCTTCCTGCGCCGGCAGTCGAACTGAGAAGCGCACTTCTCCACAGAAAACGCCCGGGATCGAAATCCCGGGCGTTTGCATTTCTACATGCTTGAATTCTAAATGCTTTTGCCGCTGCGGATTTCGTAACAAATCGAAACGAACAGTGATTTGGATTGCAGCGCCGGTCCACGTAAGTATGAGGCAAGCGAACTGCCCTTAGAGTCCGCTTGGCGTGGTTCGGGCAGTGTAGAAGAAAGATCCGGCCTGATGGCAACAGCGGGTGCGGAAGAATAAAGGCAGAACTTATGGGACTTGGCTTGTTGGGCTTTCAGACGACGGTATCGCGTCCGGTGACTCTTTCGGGCATCGGCGTTCATTCGGGTGCCGACGTTTCGATCACCTTCAATCCGGCCGAAGCCGGCACCGGCGTCGTCTTCCAGCGCGTGCATGAAAACGGTGACGTCACCGAACTGAAGGCCGTTTCCTCGCAGGTCGGCAATACCGATCTCTGCACCGTTCTCGGCTTCTCGCCGGCCCATTCCGTCGCGACGATCGAACATGTCATGGCGGCCGTCTATGCGCTCGGCCTCGACAATGTCGTCATCGAAGTCACCGGCGCCGAAATGCCGATCATGGATGGCAGCTCGGTTCCCTTCGTCGAAGCCATCGAACAGGTCGGCCTCGTTTCCCTCGGCGTCAAGCGCCGCTACATCCGCATCACCAAGCCGGTTCGCATCGAGCATGGCGGTTCCTGGAGCGAGTTCCGCCCCTATGACGGCACGCGCTTCGAAGTCGAGATCGATTTCGAATGCCCGCTGATCGGCCGCCAGAAGTGGGAAGGCGATCTCACCGCCGCCGTCTTCAAGACCGAGTTGTCGCGTGCGCGCACCTTCGGCTTCATGCGCGATGTCGAGCGTCTCTGGGCCTCGGGCCACGCTCTCGGCTCCTCGCTCGAAAACTCGGTCGTCATTTCCGACGACAATACCGTCATCAATGTCGAAGGCCTGCGCTACGCCAAGGACGAGTTCGTGCGTCACAAGACGCTGGATGCCGTCGGCGACCTGGCGCTTGCCGGCGCACAGTTCATCGGCTGCTACCGTTCCTATCGCGGCGGCCACAAGATGAATGCCAACGCTCTCAAGGCGCTGCTGAGCGACCCGACCGCCTATGAAGTGGTCGAGACCTCGACGCCGCGCCAGCGCGTTGCCGTTCGCGAATTCATTGCAGTCAGCGCTCCGGAATTCGCCCCCTGGTCGGCATGACCTCCAGTATACCAATTAAGGCCAGGGCCGCCTCCCAACGGGGGCGGTTTTTTTATGGAGAAGGGGCGGACGGGCGCGCTGATAGATGTTTTGCGGCATATATTTAGCCGTCGCCGCTTCGAATGCTGGTGAAAAGCCCGACATTCTCGGCGGTGCTGCCACAAAAATGCGTTAATGCGTGATCATTGCGTTGCTCTCGATGGGTATTTGTGGCTAGAAACGCCAGCTAGGCGTGGCTGCCGTGGAGTGGACGGCGGCGGTGGGATTCTTTCGAATGGCTTATGCAAGGTCTGACATGATGATGAAGACAGCGCGCGCTTTGCTCGCATCCTTGATGGTGCTGAGCGCAGGCGCCTTGATTTCCGGCTGCCAGTCGGACCCTGATATCGACATCACCAAGCTCGGCCTCGAGACCGATCCGCCTGACGTGCTCTACACGCAGGGCCTTGCCAATATGAAGGCCGGCAACATGGCCGAGGCGGCGCGCAAGTTCGACGCGATCGACGCGCAGAACCCGTTCTCGGAATGGGCGCGCAAGGCGCTCGTCATGAGCACCTTCGTCAAATACCGCCAGGGCCGCTTCGACGACGCGCTCGCGTCGGGCAACAAATACATGGCGCAGTATCCGAAATCCAAGGATGCCGCCTACGTGCAGTATCTGGTGGGGCTGACCTATTCCAAGCAGATCGTCGACGTGACGCAGGACCAGCGCGCCTCGCAGAAGACCATCGAGGCGATGCAGGCCGTCGTCGACAACTATCCCGATTCCGAATATGTCGACGACGCGCAGGCCAAGATCCGCTTCGCGCGCGACCAGCTCGCCGGCAAGGAAATGCAGGTCGGCCGCTACTATATGGAGCGCAAGGAATATCTCGCCGCGATTTCGCGCTTCCGCATCGTCGTCGAGAAATATCCGAACACGAACCAGGTCGAGGAGGCGCTTGCCCGTCTCGTCGAAGCCTATTACGCGATGGGTGTGGTCGAAGAGGCGCAGACCGCCGCCGCCGTCCTCGGTCACAATTATCCCGACAGCCAGTGGTATGCTGATTCGTACAAGCTGCTGCAGTCGGGTGGCGCGGAGCCGCGTGAAAACAAGGGTTCGTGGATCGCCGCAGCGGGCAAGAAACTCCTTCTCGGTTCCTGAGGCCAATGCTGATCCAGCTTTCGATCCGCGATATCGTTCTGATCGAGCGGCTGGATCTTGCCTTCGAGATCGGCCTCTCCGTGTTGACGGGTGAGACGGGTGCTGGCAAATCCATCCTGCTCGACAGTCTTTCGCTGGCCCTTGGCGGGCGCGGCGACGGCGGCCTCGTGCGCCATGGCGAGGACAAGGGGCAGGTGACGGCCGTCTTCGATGTCGGCATGGATCACGGCGCCCGCAAGCTGTTGCGCGAAAACGGCATCGACGACGAAGGCGACCTGATCTTCCGCCGCCAGCAATCCTCCGACGGCCGTACCAAGGCCTATGTGAACGACCAGCCGGTCAGCGTGCAGCTGATGCGCCAGGCCGGCCAGATGCTGGTCGAAATCCACGGCCAGCATGATGACCGCGCGCTTGTCGATACAAATGCCCACAGGACGCTGCTGGATGCCTTTGCCGGCATCAGCGAGGATGTGCAGGGCGTGGCGGCGCTTTACCGCCAGTGGCGCGACAGTGAACGCACGCTGAAGAAACATCGCGAGAAGGTCGAGGCTGCGGCCCGCGAGGCGGATTATCTGCGGGCGTCGGTCGAGGAGCTGGAAAAACTCTCGCCGCGCGACGGCGAGGAGGACGAACTTGCCGACCGCCGCCAGAAGATGATGAAGGCCGAGCGCATCGCCGGCGATATTGCCGAGGCTTCCGAATTCCTGAACGGCAATGCCTCTCCGGTGCCGCATATCGCCTCGCTGGTGCGCCGCCTCGAGCGCAAGAGCCATGAGGCGCCCGGCCTGCTGGAAGACACGGTGGCGCTGCTGGACGCCGCGCTGGACCAGCTTTCCAACGCGCAGATGGAAGTGGAAGCGGCGCTGCGCAAGACCGAATACGACCCGAAGGAGCTGGAGCGCGTCGAGGAGCGGCTGTTTGCACTGCGCGCCGCCTCGCGCAAATATTCCGTTCCCGTCACCGAGCTTCCGGCGCTTGCCGTGCGCATGATCAACGACCTTGCCGATCTCGATGCCGGCGAGGAACGCCTGTCCAAGCTCGAGGCCGAAGTCGGTGCCGCCAAGGCGACCTACGATGCGGCCGCCCGCTCGCTCTCGGAGAAGCGGCACCATGCCGGCGATGCGTTGGCGCAGGCCGTCATGGCCGAGCTGCCGGCGCTCAAGCTCGAGCGCGCCCGTTTCATGGTGGAGATCACGACCGATGCGGAGGAAGCGACGGCCGAGGGCATCGATGTCGTCGAATTCCATGTCCAGACCAATCCGGGCACGCGGCCGGGCTCGATCATGAAGGTTGCCTCGGGCGGCGAACTTTCGCGTTTCCTGCTGGCGCTCAAGGTGGCGCTCGCCGACCGTGGTTCGGCGCCCACACTCGTCTTCGACGAAATCGACACCGGTGTCGGCGGGGCGGTGGCGGACGCGATCGGCCAGCGGCTGAAGCGGCTTTCGGAGAAGGTACAGGTTCTCTCCGTTACCCACGCGCCGCAGGTGGCGGCCCGCGCGGCCACGCATCTGCTGATCTCCAAGGGACCGTCCGGCGAAGGTTCCGACAAGATCGCCACGCGCGTTGCCACCATGGCGCAGAAGGACCGCACCGAAGAGATCGCCCGTATGCTTGCCGGCGCTTCCGTGACGGAAGAGGCGAGGGCGGCCGCGGCGCGTCTGCTGTCGGGCAATGGTTAGATTCCCTTGCCGGTGACAGTGGTGACAAGCCGAGGGCGTTAGGATATCTGACCTTGCCCACCGGTGAGGTCCATTCATGCGGCTTTTCCATTTCAGTGACGATCCCGCCATTGCCGTCTTCGAGCCGCGTCCGGTTCGCATTCCATCCGAGCGTCCGCCGGGCCAGGAATGGCTGAACGGGCCGCTCGTCTGGGCGATCGATGATATCAATGACTTCCTATATCTCTTTCCACGCGATTGCCCGCGCATCCTGGTCTGGGCAAAGTCCGATACGACCGCGGAGGATCAGAGCCTGCTCGGTGGCTGGCGGGGTACCGCCTATATCGAGCGCGGCTGGCTGGAGCGACTGGAGACCGAAACCATCCATCGCTACGAGATGCCGCTGGATCATTTCGAAGATATTCAGGATGCCGGAATGTGGGTGTCGCGCAGTACCGTCGTGCCGCTCGCGCTTACGGCCCTGTCGGGGCTTCACCGGGAATTTGCACCGCGCGGCATCGAGCTCAAGGTCGTCGATAGTCTCACGCCGGTGAAGGCTTTGCGAGACACGACATTGCATGTCAGCGCCATCAGGATGCGCAACGCGCAGCCATAATTCCAAACGTCGGTACTATTTCAATCGCGGCAATTTGCTCTAAAACCATTGCAGATTCTCTGGAGTGAAGCTGCATGTCGACCGAATCCGTCGCTGTTGAGGACCTGACCCTTGAAGATGCCGCCGCTGAACTGGAGCGGCTGGCCAAGGAGATCGCGCGCAATGACGCGCTCTATCACGGCAAGGACCAGCCGGAGATTTCGGACGCTGACTATGACGCGCTGAAGCGCCGCAACGACGCGATCGAGGCGCGTTTTCCGGAGCTGATCCGCGAGGACAGCCCGTCGCGCCGCGTGGGCGCTCAGCCGTCCAATACTTTCGCGCCCGTGGTGCATTCCAGGCCGATGCTGTCGCTCGACAACACGTTTTCGCAGGAAGACGTGCGCGATTTCGTCGCCAGCGTCTACCGCTTCCTTGGTCGCCTGCCGGACAATTCGATCGCCTTTACCGCCGAACCGAAGATCGACGGTCTCTCGATGTCGATCCGCTACGAGAACGGCAAGCTGGTGACAGGCGCCACGCGCGGCGACGGCACGACCGGCGAAAACGTCACGGCCAATATCCGCACCATCAACGAAATCCCGAACGAGCTGCCCAGGGGCGTTCCGTCCGTCGTGGAAGTGCGCGGCGAGGTCTATATGGCCAAGAGCGACTTCATGGCGCTCAATGCCCAGATGGAAGCCGAGGGCAAGCAGACCTATGTCAATCCGCGCAACACGGCCGCCGGCTCGCTGCGCCAGCTCGACGCGAAGGTGACGGCGAGCCGCAAGCTGCGATTCTTCGCCTATGCCTGGGGCGAGATGTCGGAGATGCCCGCCGATACGCAGATGGGCATGGTCGAGACTTTCAAGAGCTGGGGCTTCCCGGTCAATCCGCTGATGAAGCGCTTGAGCTCGGTGGACGATATCCTTGCCCACTATGCCGAGATCGGCCTCGAACGGCCTGATCTCGATTACGATATCGACGGTGTCGTCTACAAGGTCGACAGCCTCGAACTGCAGCAGCGCCTCGGCTTCCGCTCGCGCAGCCCGCGCTGGGCGACAGCGCACAAGTTCCCGGCCGAGCAGGCCTTCACCATCGTCGAGAATATCGACATCCAGGTCGGCCGCACGGGCGCCTTGACGCCGGTCGCGCGGTTGACGCCGATTACCGTCGGCGGCGTGGTCGTCACCAATGCGACGCTGCACAACGAGGATTATATCAGGGGCATCGGCAATAGCGGCGAGCGCATCCGCGAGGAGGAACACGATATCCGCATCGGCGATACCGTGATCGTGCAGCGGGCCGGTGACGTCATCCCGCAGGTGCTCGACGTGGTGATGGAAAAGCGGCCGGCCGAGGCTGAGCCCTACCAGTTTCCGAAAGTGTGCCCGGTCTGCGGCTCGCATGCGGTGCGTGAGCGGCATGAGAAGACCGGCAAGCTCGATTCGGTCACCCGCTGCACCGGCGGCTTCATCTGCCGGGCGCAGGCGACGGAGGAGCTGAAACATTTCGTCTCGCGCAATGCCTTCGATATCGAGGGGCTGGGCTCCAAGCAGATCGACTTCTTCTTCGAGAACGAGGATCCGGCGTTGCAGATCCGCACCGCGCCCGACATTTTCACGCTGGAAAAACGGCAGGCCTCGTCTTTGACCAAGCTCGAAAATATCGACGGCTTCGGCAAGGTGAGCGTCGGCAAGCTCTATGCGGCGATCAACGACCGGCGCAGCATCGCGCTCCACCGGTTCATCTATGCGCTCGGCATCCGCCATGTGGGCGAGACGACGGCAAAGCTTCTGGCGCGCTCCTACGGCACCTACGAGGCCTTTGCGGCGGCGATGAAGGAGGCGGCAACGCTTTCGGGCGATGCCTGGAACGACCTCAACGCCATCGAAGGCATCGGCGAAGTCGTGGCGCGCGCCATTGTCGAATTCTACAAGGAGCCGCGCAATATCGAGGTGATCGGCCGCCTGCTTGACGAGGTGAGGCCGCAGGAGGCCGAACAACCGGTCACGGCGGGCAGCCCGGTTGCCGGCAAGACCGTCGTTTTCACCGGCTCGCTGGAAAAGTTCACGCGCGAGGAGGCAAAGGCGAGGGCGGAAAGCCTCGGCGCCAAGGTGGCCGGTTCCGTGTCCAAGAAGACCGATATCGTCGTTGCCGGCCCCGGCGCCGGCTCCAAGCTCGACAAGGCCCGCGAACTCGGCGTCCAGACGATGGACGAGGACGAGTGGCTGGCATTGATTGGTGGGTAACGGAAGGCCGGCGATAAGGCCGGCCTCTTTGTTTCACGCCCTCAGCCGTGCCATCGTGTAGGCATCGACATATTGCCCGTCGCGATAGCCGAAGGACCGGAGCAGGCCCTCCTTCTCGAAGCCGAATTTTTCATAGAGGCGGATGGCGGCTGCGTTGTCGGTGTAGACGGTCAGCTCCATCCGTTTGATGTCGTGCCAGTTGTCGGCGGCGTCGAGCATGGCGGCCATCAGGAAGGTGCCGATGCCGCGGCCGGTGAAATCGTCATGCACCCCCATGCCGAGATTTGCGGCGTGCTGGCGCCGTCCCTCGAAGCGGTTCATGCCGGCATTGGCGACGAGCTTGCCGTCGAGTTCGACGACGAGATTGAGCGCGCCTGGCGAGGGGTTTTCCATGCGCTTGCGCACCGCGTCGATGCTTTGAAAGGGCGGGCGCAGCGTGCCGGCGCGGTAGCCGGGCAGGTTCATCAGTTCGGTGACGGCCTCGGCGTCGCTCATGCGCAGGGCGCGCACGACAAGGCCCGGCAAGGAAGGTTTTTCGGGTGGGGTATCCTGACTGGCTGACATCATGCTCTCCTTGGGTTTCAAAAGAGGAGAGCGGAGTTTCCGAAACCCTGCTTTCCTCGGCAGGGTTTTCGGGGATGATCGGACTGCTAGTGACGCAGCATCGTTCCCGCGTACCCTGCAAGGGTCGTGGTGATAAGATGCATATTGTGGGTCACAGAGTTGATCATGGGCGGGAGTTTCGCCATTCGCGTGCAGATGTCAACAGGGCATGATTTGCCTTCGGATGCAGCTATCCTTATTCCAGTAGCACAGACGATTCGGATATTTGCCCCGTGAAGACCATCGCCATCGATTTCGAGACAGCCAACGAACAGCGCGGCAGCGCCTGCTCGGTCGGGCTTGCCTGGATCGAGGACGGGCAGGTGACGCGGGTGGAGGAGCGGCTGATCCGGCCGCGCGACATGCGCTTTTCCGGCATGAATATCGCCATTCACGGCATCCGGCCCGAACATGTCGAGGATGCGCCGGAATTTCCCGAAGTCATGGACGAGTTCGTCGACGATTTCCGCGGCGCCACGATGATCGCCCATAATGCCGCCTTCGATTTCAGCGTCTGGCGGGCAAGCCTCGATCTCTACCGGCAATCCTATCCGGAACTGACCTATCTCTGCAGCCTGAAGATGGCGCAGCGCATCTGGCCGCATTTCCTGTCGCACCGGCTGAACCTGATTGCCGACCATCTCGGCCTGCGTTTCGTCCACCACAATGCGGCGGAAGATGCCGCCGTCTGTGCGGCGGCGGCAATCGAGATGGCAAAGGCGGTCAAGGCCGCGACGGTTGCTGCCATTCCCGCCGTGATCGGCATGAAGCCCGGCCGGTTGACGGCCTCCGGCTACGAACCCTGCACCTGCCGCAAGGCATAGGACCCCACGTTTCTTGTAAAGATTAAGGTCATTCTTATCTTAGCTTCCGGATCAACACGGGAGTTGCCATGTCCACGTTCCGCAATGTTTTCCTCGCGGCAGCATTCCTTGCCGGCTCCGCAGGCGCGACCTCGGCAGAGGTCGTCGGCAAGGTCGGGGTCGACTGGATCGGCAATGACATCATTGTCGAGGCGGTGTCCGATCCCGAGGTGAAAGGCGTGACATGCCATGTCACCTATTTCGACCGCAGCCTGATCGACCGGTTCAAGAACGGCAACTGGTTCGAGGACCCTTCCAACAATTCCATCGCCTGCCGCCAGACGGGGCCGATCGAGATCGGCAATATCGACATGTCCAAGGATGGCAGCGAGGTGTTCCGGCAGGGCATGTCGCTGATCTGGAAGACGCTTGCGGTCAACAGGATCTACGACAAGACCAACAATACGCTGATCTATCTCGCCCATTCGCGGCAGGTAACGGATGGGTCGGCGAAGATGTCGATTTCGACCATCCCGCTCTACGGGCAGGATGTGGTGTGGAAGAACGGGAAGCCTTGAGGGCTTGTGAGTTCGTGACAAAGACCCCGCCCCAAACCCCTCCCCACAAGGGGGAGGGGCTTAACCTGCCGCAACTGCTTGCCGCATCTTCGAGGTTTCGGGAGGAGCGAGGCGCCGCTCCGGGTTAGTCCCTCCCCCTTGTGGGGAGGGGTTGGGGAGGGGTCTTCTTACGGCTTGAAATCATGCCGTCCAAAACAAAAAAAGGCCCGGACAACCGGGCCTCCGCATTCGAAATATCGAAATATATCAAGCCGCTTCGCGGGCCAGCTCGTCGGCGATGACCGTGTCGAGGTTGAGGAAGCAGACCATGGTCTTTTCCAGAGCCACGATGCCGCG
Source organism: Hyphomicrobiales bacterium (assembly GCA_900471515.1). Classification (GTDB taxonomy): domain Bacteria; phylum Pseudomonadota; class Alphaproteobacteria; order Rhizobiales; family Rhizobiaceae; genus Rhizobium. The sequence goes on from UCFC01000004.1 coordinate 91,533, forward strand.
GCAGAAGGCGCGCTGGGCTTCCGGGATGATTTCCGGCGGCGGCTGCAGGTCTTCGCTCTTGATGGTCATCATGTCGGAAACCTGTTCGACCAGCAGGCCGACCAGCTTGCCGGCGATATCGGTGACGATGATGGCGGAACGCTCGGAGGGTTCCGTCATCTTCATGCCGAGGCGGCAGGCCATGTCGATGACCGGGATCACGGCACCGCGCAGGTTGATGAGGCCGAGGACGTAGGGCGGGGTGTGCGGCATCGGGGTTACCGGCGCCCAGCCGCGGATTTCGCGGATCGCCATGATATCGATGCAGAACTCCTGGTCGCCCAGGTGGAACGAGACGATTTCGAGGTAGGCGCCCGACTGTTTGATGGCGTTGCTCATGATCAGAATTCTTCCCAGTTGTCTCCGGCCGGAGAGGAGGCGAGTGTCTTGGCGGCGGCGCCGCCCGTGAAGGCTCCCGCGACCTTGCCGATGAGGCTCCGTGCGGGTGAGTGTTTCGGATGCGAGGCTGCGGAGGCTTCTCGCGGCGTTGGACGGGCGCTCATGCCCTCGCCGATATTGAACTGCCGAACCAGCTGCGTCAGGTTTTCCGCGTCACTTGCGAGCGTGTGGCTGGCGGCGTTCGTTTCTTCCACCATGGCCGCATTCTTCTGCGTCACCTGATCCATCTGGCTGATGGCTGTATTGATTTCGTTCAGTCCGACCGATTGTTCGCGCGCAGAGGTTACGATTGATTTAACATGACCGTCGATCCGGAGAACATCTTCGCCGATCTGGCGCAGAGCCTCGCCGGCAGCCGTCACCAGTTCGCCGCCGGTTTTGACCTCGGCGCCGGATTTTCCGATCAAGGCCTTGATATCCTTGGCGGCGCCGGCCGCGCGGCCGGCCAGTTCCCGCACTTCCTGGGCGACGACCGCAAAGCCCTTGCCGGCTTCACCGGCACGCGCTGCTTCGACGCCGGCGTTCAGCGCCAGCAGATTCGTCTGGAAGGCGATCTCGTCGATGACGTTGATGATGGTGCCGATCTCGCGGGAGGCATTTTCGATTCGCTCCATGGCGGCCATCGCGTCGGTCACGATGACGTCCGACTTTTCCGTGTTCTGGCGGGTATGGGCGACCATATGGCCGACTTCCTCGGCGCGGCTGGTGGCGTTGCGCACGGTGGACGTAATCTCGTCGAGGGCTGCCGAGGTCTGTCCCAGCGAGGCCGCCTGCTGCTCGGTGCGCTTGGCGAGATCGTCGGCGGCGGCGCGCATCTGGCGGCTGCTGGCCTGGATCGAGCTGCTGTTCTCGGCAATGTTGCCCATCGCCTGGCGCAGGCGCATGGCGGTCTGGTTGAAATCCTGGCGCAGCCGTTCCAACTCGTCGCGGAAGGGCCGGTCGATGCTGGCGGTCAGGTCGCCATTGGCAAGGCGCGTCAGGCCCTGTCCGAGGGCGGTGACGGCGGCGCTCAACGCCTCGGCATCGGCGAGCCTGGCGGCTTCGCGTTCGTGCCGCTCGGCATCGCTGCGATTCCGGTCGGTCGCGGCGCGCGTTTCCAGATCGATCTTTTCGATGGCGGCAAGGCGGAAGCTTTCGGCGGCGCGGGCCATTTCGCCGATCTCGTCGCCGCGCTCCTTGCCGGCGACGTCGCTCGTCAGGTCGCCGTTCAGGATGCGCAGCATGCTTTCGCGAACGGAAGCAACGCCGCGGCGGATGGAGCCGCCATGGATATATTGCAGCACGGCCATGGTGAGGATGGCGATGATGCCGAGCGCGATCTGGATGACGAGCGAGCTGCGGGACGTCTCGTTGGCGCTGTCGATGCGGTTGCGGGCAAGGACCGTGCCGTCATTGGCGAACTTGTCGAGGGTGGCGGTGAGCTTGTCGCCGGCACCGTCGATGAAATCGTCGATCTTGTCGAACTCGGCGTCGGGCGCGCCCTGTTCGACGAGCGCCTTGAGGTCGATCTGGATTGCCTGGCGAAGGGCGGCGACATCGGCATCGTAGCTCTTCAAGAGGTCGCCGGCTTTCAGTTCCCCGGCGAGGGCGCTCAGTTCCTTCGAGCCGTTGGAGAGGGTTGCGAGCGAGTCGGCGACGATTTTCATGCGTTCGGGCTGGACGGTCTTCTCGTCCTTGTCGACGATCGTGTCCATGGCGGCGAGAACCAGCGTCAGGCCGGCGACGCGCATGTCGTTGATGCTGTCGATACTCTGCTGGATCTCGCCGGCGCGGCTGAGGCCGATATCGACCTGCATGTTCTCGTACCAGCCGATGCCGAGCATCGAGCCGAAGCCGATGAAGGCTGCGCCGCCGAGCGTCCAGAGCCGCTGGCCGACCGAAAGGTTTCTGCGAACCGTCGAATTTGTCATGAAGCCACCCTCCGCCCAAGGCGGTTTTTCGTTCCCTCGATTTATGCTGATCCGGTCCATGCTCCGGCCGACGTCATGTCGGAACAGCGCCGAAGCACTGTAGGCATTACTAAATATAGATATCCGAAATTAAGCCTTTCCTAACGATGTATTTTTCCGGAGCTGCTTCGCGGCACTCCCGGCAAGCCGTTAGAAAGGCGCAGCAATTGCTCTTGGTGCGGCTTTTTCCGCAGCTTTTGCCCGGCATTTGTCATTCATCAAGCTGGGACAATTAATCACGGGTGATAATACGCATTCTTGAATTGCGCGCTCATGATCGCGACTATAATCACACAGGCAGATGGATGGATGTCCGTGCTGGTAGGGGTCATGCAATGAAGAATTTCCGTATCGCCGTCTGGATCGCAGTGCTGGCGCTTGCCGGCGTGCTCGGCTGGTTCACGCTGGACCAGAGCCGGACGAGGGAGATCGTGGCGGAGGGGCCGTTCGGCGTGCCGTTCACGCTCGTGTCGCAGACAGGCCAGCCGATCACGGAACAGGCGCTGCGCGGCAAGCCCACGGCGCTGTTCTTCGGTTTCACGCATTGCCCCGAGGTCTGCCCGACGACGCTCTTCGAACTCGACGGCTGGATGGCGAAAGTCGATCCCGAGGGCAAGAAGCTGCAGGCCTATTTCGTGACCGTCGATCCCGAGCGCGATACGCCCGAGATCATGAACCAGTATGTTTCCAACGTTTCCAAGCGCATTACCGGCATTTCCGGCTCGCCCGACAAGATCGCCGAGGTCATCAAGGGCTTCCGCGTCTATGCCAAGAAGGTGCCGGTCGACGAGAAGAACCCGAACGGCGACTATACGATGGACCATACGGCCTCGGTTTTCCTGCTCGATTCGGCAGGCCGCTTTGCGGGAACGATCTCCTATGGCGAAAACCCCGATACGGCGATAAAGAAGCTTGAGAATCTCGTCGCCAAGGGATGACCGGCCGCTTGCAGCACTGCGCCGGTAGCGGGCGACGCAACCGGAAAGACCGCCTATCGTGAGTGAAATCCGCCTTTACGTGACGACGACCGAAAAGCAGGCCGAGCAGATTCTCGACCTGATGTCGGAGGTTTTCGGCGAAGAAGACTTCGCCATCGCCACGACCGAAATCGACGAGAAGAAGGATATCTGGGAAGCTTCGGTCTATATGATGACCGCGGATGAAGCCGATGTGCGCGCCCGTGTCGAGGCGGCGCTGCGGCTTTCCTTTCCCGAAGCGACGCTCGAGCGTGAAGTCATTCCCGATATCGACTGGGTCTCGAAGTCGCTCGAGGGCCTGAAGCCTGTCAGGGCAGGGCGCTTCCTCGTTCACGGCTCGCACGACCGCGACAAGGTCCGCACCGGCGATATCGCCATCGAGATCGATGCCGGCCAGGCTTTCGGCACCGGCCATCACGGCACGACGGCCGGCTGCCTGGAGGTGATCGACCGGGTGCTGAGGGCGCGCACGGTGCGCAATGCGCTCGATCTCGGCACGGGCAGCGGGGTGCTGGCGATTGCCGTGCGCAAGCTTCGCAACATTCCGGTTCTGGCAACCGATATCGACCCGATCGCCGTGCGCGTGGCGGCCGAGAACGTGCGCCGCAACGGCATTACCAGCGGCATCAGCACGGTGACGGCGCCGGGTTTCCATTCGACCGCCTTTTCCGAACACGGGCCGTTCGATCTCATCATCGCCAATATCCTGGCGCGGCCGCTGATCAAGATGGCGCCGCAGCTCGTCGCCCACCTGGCGCCGGGCGGATCGGTGATCCTGTCGGGCATCCTTGCCGAGCAGCGCTGGAAGGTGCTGGCGGCCTATAACGGCGCCAAGCTGCGCCATGTGCGCACGATCTGGCGCAACGGCTGGGTGACGATCCATCTCGATCGCCCGTAATCGCGGGGAATCCGGAGCAAGAAAAAAGGCGGTGCCAGTGGCACCGCCCTGGACCGGCATTCAATCCGGTCATGCCCGCGAGCCGAAGGAGGAGATGCTCAAGCGGGCTCTACTTCATTCCGATAGGCCGGTCCGGTGGAGGGAGGAGGAACGGACCGGCTTCAAGCTCAGAATGCGTAGCTCGGTGCGCCCTTGTGGCGCGTGGAACGCTGGCCGGCTGCGAGCACCTTGAGGCTGTCCTCATGCTGCGGGCGGCGGGCGCCGATGATATGACGCACAGTCTGGCGTTCGCCAGCCTGTACCGGGCTGCTGTAAGCGAAGCGCGAGAGAGAGGCGGTCATTTCAAGAAATCCTTGTGTTGTGGTTCGTCCCGAACCGTTCGATGCGCTCTATATAGCTATTCCGGCATGCGGCGGCAGAGGGTTTGTTTCATTGCAGCCATGCGCGCAATGCATGAAGCGTGCCAGTTTCCCACATCGAGACACATTTCTGCCAAATTATTGGGCGGCCGGCGCCATCAAGGCGCCTTGCGTCGCTTTTTCTCCCCATTGACTGAAAAATCGCTAACATGGCGGCTATCCCATTAACCGGATTCGTTTCATTCATTCGGGTTTTCAGCATGTTCCAGTCTTTCGAAGTCACCTCCACGCCGCAGTTCGGCAGGGACCGGGTTTTTGCACTGCGCGCCAGTTTCGACGCGCTCGGCATCGATGCCTTCCTCGTGCCGCGCGCCGACGAGTTCAACGGCGAATATGTGCCGGCCTGCGCGGAGCGGCTGTCGTGGCTGACGGGCTTTACCGGCTCGGCGGGCATTGCGCTGGTCACGCGGACGGAAGCGATCGTCTTTGTCGACGGCCGTTACGTGACGCAGCTGGCGGAGCAGGTGGACGGTTCGGTCTTTACCGGCGGCGATCTCGTCAACGAGCCGCCGCATGTCTGGCTGCCGGCGCATGGCAGGAAGGGGCTGAAGCTCGGGATCGATCCCTGGCTGCATTCGGGCGCGGACGTGCGCAAGCTCGAAAAGGCGCTGTCGGAAATCGGCGGCGAACTGGTCTTCCTGCCGCATAATCCGCTCGACAGGCTGTGGGCCGACCGGCCGGCGGAGCCGCTGGGCGCCGTCACCATCCAGAACGTGGCGCAGGCGGGCGTTCTCGCCAAGGACAAGATCGCCACCATTGCCGCCGATCTCGGCAAGAAGAACCTGAAGGCCGTGCTGATCGCCGATCCGTCCTCCATTGCCTGGATCTTCAATATCCGCGGCGCCGACGTGCCGCATACGCCGCACCCCCTGGCGCGCGCCATCATCCATGCCGACGGCAGGGCCGAACTCTTCCTCGACAAACGCAAGACCGGCATCGAGCCGGAAGCCTATCTGGCGCAGATCGCCACCCAGCTCGCGCCCTCTCTGCTGGAAGAGAAACTCGCAGCCGTCGCCAGGGATGGCGGCCGCATCCTCATCGATCCCGATATCGCCTCCTATGCGCTGGCCGAAATCATCCGCAAGGCGGGCGGCGAAGTGGTGGAGGGCATCGATCCGGCAAAGCTGCCGCGGGCGGTGAAGAATACGACCGAGATCAACGGTTCGGCGGCCGCGCACCTGCAGGACGGGGCGGCGATGGTGGAATTCCTCTACTGGCTGTCGCAGAGCAAGCCCGGCACGATCACCGAGATCGGCGCGGCCGAGCGGCTGGAGGCGGCGCGCGCCCGGATGGGCCAGAGCATGCAGAACCCGCTGAAGGATATTTCCTTCGACACGATTTCGGGGGCAGGCGAACATGCCGCCATCATGCATTACCGGGTGACGACGGCGACCGACCGGCATATCCAGGCCGGCGAACTTTTCCTCATCGATTCCGGCGCGCAATATATCAACGGCACGACCGATATTACCCGCACGGTCGGCATCGGCGCCGTCAGCGAAGAGCACAGGCGCTTCTTCACGCTGGTGCTGAAGGGCATGATCCAGATCGCGACGGCGCGCTTCCCGAAGGGCACGCGCGGCTGCGACCTCGATCCGCTGGCGCGCATCGCGCTGTGGCGGGCAGGGGCCGATTTCGCGCATGGCACCGGCCACGGCGTCGGCTCCTACCTTTCGGTCCACGAGGGGCCGCAGCGCATTTCGCGGCTGTCGACGCAGGAACTGCTGCCGGGCATGATCCTGTCGAACGAGCCGGGCTACTATCGGCCGGGCCATTTCGGCATCCGCATCGAGAACCTGATTTACGTGCGGGAGGCGGAGGCCATCGACGGCGGCGACATGCCGATGCTCAGCTTCGAGACGCTGACCTTCTGCCCGATCGACCGCAGCCTCGTCATTCCCGAACTGCTGACGCATGACGAGCTGCACTGGTTCAACGACTATCACCGCTGCACGCGCGAGGCGCTGATGCCGCTGATCCACGACCATGACGTCAAGGCATGGCTGGAGAACGCGACGCTGCCGCTGGAATACTGAGCCGCGCTGTTAAAGACCGATCGTGTGCCGCCAGGTCATGACGATGATCCAGGCGGCCACGAGCATCCAGGTGTGCGAGAAGCGCAGGCCGATGACGAGGGCAACCGCGAGCGCCAGCTTCGAATCCCAGCCGCCGATGAAGAAGGCGGGGGCGACGAGCGTGGTCAGCACGGCGGCCGGCACGGCATTCAGCGCCGCTTCCATGCGCGGCGGAATGCGCTTCATCCTGGTGATCATGATATAGCCGCCGATGCGCGTGGCATAGGTCGCGGCTGCGGCTGCGAGGATGACGAGGGCCATGTGGAGATCGAATTCCATCTCAGACCTCGTGGGTTTCGATGTTGAGGGCATCGGCTTCGAGATCCGGCTCCTCCGCGGGCAGGGGCAGGAGGGCGGCAAGCAGGATGCCGGCCGCGGCCCCCAGGCTCACATGCCAGGGCGATCCGACGAAATGATAGGCGATGACGGAGGCGACCGCGCTCGTCAGCGCCACGGGCAGGAAATTGTCGCGCTTGCGGAAGCCGAGAACGATGCCGAGGAAATAGGTCGGCAGCAGGATGTCGAGACCGATCGTCCTGGGATCGCCGATAAGGGTGCCGAGCATGCCGCCGACGAGGCTGACCAGGACCCAGGGAATATAGATGACGATGCCGAAGCCGAGATACCAGATGAAGGTCACGGGCTTGCCTGCCTCGCCGCGCTTGACGGTTTCGGCAAATTGCGGATCGACGAGCAGGAAGAAGGTGAAGAACTTCTGGAGCGTGGTAAAATGCCTGATATAGCGGGCGATGGCCGCCGAATAGAGCACGTGGCGGAAATTGACCGCAAGGATCGACAGCACGATCACCCAGGCCTGAACGTTATGGCCGAAAAGCTCGATACCGACCAGCTGGCTGGCGCCGGCATAGACGGTGGCGCTCATGAAGGTGAGTTCGGAGAGCGACATGCCCTGTTCGGCGGCAAGCGCGCCGAACAGCGCTCCGAAGGGGGCAGAGGCGAGCGCCACGGGAAAGCCGCCCCGCAAACCTTCGACAAAGTCGGCGCGATTCATGGGAATTCATCCTGTTGGAATTGAGATTTCCCTCTATGGTGTCTCACCTGCCGCGGCAATTGAATTTCCTTGATTCACCAATCGATTTTGATGAAGCGTGGCCGGTTTACGTCACCGGCAGGCGAGAGGGACGATGAAGAAGATCGAGTTTTCGAAAGAGGAAAAGGCGCAGATCGTGGCGCATATCCGCCAGTATTTCGACCGCGAACTGGACCCGATCGGCGCGCTGCCGGCGGAATTCCTGCTGGAGTTCTTCGCTGAGAAGATCGGTCCCTATTTCTACAATCGCGGGCTCAGGGATGCCCATGCCGCCTTCCTGAAGAAGATGGAGGATTTCGGCGAGGAGATCTATCTGCTGGAGCGTGAGGGCGAGAAAAGGGACTGATTATTCGGCCAGAATATCCGCGCTCTTGGCGATGGCGATGCCGCGCCCGCGCATTTCCTCGATTGCGGCAGCGACACCGTCAGGACTGATGCCGCGGCTGGCGTCTTCCACGAAGCGGACCTTGACGCCGGGGATCAGGTCGAGCGCGTCGAGGGCGGAGAATTTCACGCAATAATCGGTCGCGAGCCCGCAGACGTCGAGTTCCGTGACGCCCTGATCGATGAGGAAATCGGCAAGCCCTGTCACGGCATCCTGATCGTTGTCGCGGAAGGCGGAATAGCTGTCGACGTTGCGGTTTTCGCCCTTCTGCTGGATGAGGTCGATCTGGGCCGAATGAAGCGCGGGATGCAGCTCGGCGTCACGCGTATATTGCACGCAGTGATCCGGCCAGAGCATCTGCGGCTTGCCGGAGAGCTCGCCCATCTCGAAAGGGTTCTTGCCAGGGTGGGAGGAGGCAAAACTGCCGTGATCGGCCGGGTGCCAATCCTGCGAGGCGACGATGAGATCGTATTTGCCGCTGTCGATCAGGCTGTTGGCGACGGGGACGACTTCATGGCCATCGAGAACCGGCAGATTACCTCCGGGACAGAAGCCATTCTGAATATCGACCAGTAGCAACGCCTTCATCAAGCTATTCCTTACGCATATCGCACCGCAAAATGCCAACCGCTGTCGGCGCAATCAACTAGTGGATTTCCGGGGGGCGGGGCGCAAGTGCTAATTCTAGTATGAAGGGTGGCAAATGGCAGCATCAACGTATTTTTTCTGGGCGAAATCGTCCTATACGCGAAAACGGCAAGTATCTCGCCCTCTGTATCAGGATTTATGCATGCGCTAAGGGGCGGATGCCTGAAGACAAAACCGTCTTCCCGTTCGCCAACGTCGTCAGGCCATGCAGCGTAAACGCCCGGTGACGCGCAGGGCAGGGCCGTCTCAAAGGTGGCGCTGGATCTTGGAAGAGGCTGCGGCGCGGAAGGCGCAGAGGGTCGCAGGCAGTGCGGCGCGGAACGTGAATTGCGGCCTGTCATCGAGGCTCCCCCGGCGGAGCCTCATGAGATCAGGCCGTCTGGCCGCTGTCGCCGGTGGCGGCGGGCGAATTGCCATAGGTCGTCTGGTATGCGCGAAGCGCGGTCTGCATGTCGGTCAGGACCTTGGCCATCAGGCCGCCGTCTTCATCGTCGTCGCCGGCTGCGGCAATCTTCTCAGGGTCGGCGGAAAGAAGCTCGGATGTGGTCAACTTGCCGTCGCCATTCGCATCAAGGGCAGAGAGCGCACCCTTGGAATCGTCGCTGCTATCGTCCGTGCCGGAGCCGTCGCTCTCGGTCTTCTGGAGCGAGAGCATGACGGCCAGAATATCGGCCGTGATTTTCTGGACGATATCGGTGCCGGAAGAATCGTCATCGCCGGTGGACGCGGTACTGGCGGGCGAGGACTGGGAGGCGGCGGCGAGCTCATCGGCAGAGACGACGCCGTCACCGTTCGTATCGAGGGGATTGAGAGGGGCTTTATACTGGGTCAGCGTGCTGCCCAGGGCTGATACACTGGTCACTTGAACCTCCTTTGAAGGTCTTGTGAAGCCTGCCTTTCATGGGCGGGCAGTGACCGGGCTAAGCTGATTTGCGGGTTCGGTCAAAGCGGCGTTTTGTCATCTGGAGAAACGGGCGCGGCCTTGCCTGCGATTCCTCGGGTAGCGCCAGCGCAAAAGGAGCGGTCAGACCCGCTCCACGAAGCCATCCAGCACGCGCTTCTGGCCGGCGCGGTCGAAATCGATCGTCAGCTTGTTGCCTTCGATGCCCGATATCGAGCCGTTGCCGAATTTCTGGTGGAAGACACGGTCGCCGAGGGAGAAGCGCGAGGGTTCGGTGGCGGTGGATTTGGCCACCAGTTCGCCCTCGATCGTGCGGCCGCGCGGGCCGCTTTCGCCGTAGCCGATGCGCTCCACGGCATGGCCGGAGCGGGTGCCCCAGTTGTCGCGGGTGGCGTCGGTCTTGTTTTGCTGGGCGCGTTTCCAGCCGGGGGTGGAATAGGAATTGGAGAAGGGATCGGCCTTGTCGAAACGCGACTGGCCGTAACCGCCGCCGCGGCCATAGCCGCCGTAGCTCTGCTCCATCTCGGCCACTTCGACATGGGTTTCCGGCAGTTCGTCGAGGAAGCGCGAGGGGATGGTCGACTGCCAGAGGCCGTGGATGCGTCGGTTGGAGACGAACCAGATGTGGCAATGGCGCTTGGCGCGGGTGATGCCGACATAGGCGAGGCGGCGTTCTTCCTCGAGGCCGGCGCGGCCGGATTCGTCGAGCGAGCGCTGGTGCGGGAAGAGGCCTTCCTCCCAGCCGGGCAGGAAGACGGTATCGAATTCCAGGCCCTTGGCCGAATGCAGGGTCATGATGGAAACGGCGTCGAGATCCTCGTTCTGCTCGGCATCCATGACGAGCGAGACGTGCTCCAGGAAGCCGCGCATGGATTCGAAGCTTTCCATCGAGCGGATCAGTTCCTTGAGGTTTTCAAGGCGACCCGGCGCTTCGGCGCTCTTGTCGTTCTTCCACATGTCGGTATAGCCGGACTCTTCGAGGATCTGCTCGGCAAGCTCGGTATGTGGTGTGTTTTCAAGCAGTTCCTGCCATCGGCGGAAAGATTGAATCACGTCGAAGAGGGCCTTGCGGGCCTTCGGCTTCAGCTCGTCCGTCTCGATCATGTCGGCGGCGGCGGCCAGCATCGGGATATCGCGGGCGCGGGCGTAATCGTGCAGCGCGCGTACCGTCGTGTCGCCGAGGCCGCGCTTCGGCGTGTTGATGATGCGCTCGAAGGCGAGGTCGTCGGCCGGTTGGGCGACCAGGCGGAAATAGGCCATGGCATCGCGGATTTCGAGGCGCTCGTAGAAGCGCGGGCCGCCGATGACGCGGTAGTTGAGGCCAAGCGTGACGAAGCGATCTTCGAATTCGCGCATCTGGAAGGAGGCGCGCACCAGGATCGCCATGTCGTTCAGCAGATGCTTCCTGCCGTCGGCATCGCCGCGCTGCAGGCGCTCGATCTCTTCGCCGATGGCGCGCGCTTCCTCCTCGGAATCCCAGGAGGCGTGGACCTGCACCTTGACGTCGTCAGGGTCGGAGCGATCGGTGAAAAGCGTCTTGCCGAGGCGGCCTTCGTTATGGGTGATGAGATGGGCGGCGGCACCCAGGATATGGGCCGTCGAGCGGTAGTTGCGCTCGAGCTTGATGACCTTGGCGCCGGGGAAATCCTTCTCGAAGCGCAGGATATTGTCCACTTCCGCGCCGCGCCAGCCGTAGATCGACTGGTCGTCATCGCCGACGCAGCAGACATTCTGCGGCTCGCCCTTGCTCCGCTGGGCGAGAAGCCGCAGCCACATATATTGGGCGGTGTTGGTGTCCTGATACTCGTCGACGAGGATATAGCGGAACTTCTGGTGATATTCCTTGAGCAGATCCGGCTGCTTGCGGAAGATCGCGATCGGATGCATCAGGAGATCGCCGAAATCGCAGGCGTTGAGCGTCGAGAGGCGGTTCTGATAAGCGAAATAGAGATCGCGGCCGCGGCCATTGGCGAAGGCGCGCGCGTCACCTTCCGGAATATCGGCGGGGCCGAGGCCCTTGTTCTTCCAGGTGTCGATCATGCCGGCGAACTGCTTGGCCGGCCAGCGCTTGTCGTCGAGGCCCTCGGCCTGGATGAGCTGCTTGATGAGGCGGATGACATCGTCCGTATCGAGGATGGTGAAATCCGAGCGCAGGCCGACAAGTTCGGCATGGCGGCGCAAGAGCTTGACGCCGATCGAGTGAAAGGTGCCGAGCCAGGGCATGCCTTCGACGGCGCCGCCGACGAGAAGGGCGATGCGCTCCTTCATCTCGCGGGCGGCCTTGTTGGTGAAGGTCACGGCGAGGATCTGCGAGGGGAAGGCGCGGCCGGTCGACAGGATATGGGCGATGCGGGTGGTCAGCACGCGCGTCTTGCCGGTGCCGGCGCCGGCGAGCACGAGAACCGGGCCTTCCAGCGTCTCGACCGCTTCGCGCTGTTCCGGGTTGAGGCCCGAGAGATAATCGGGGCGGCCGCCATCGCGGGCCGCCATGGCGCGGGCGGCAATGCCGCCGCCGGCAGCGGGCGCCCTTGCGGGTGCGGCGGGCTGCTGCGGCTTGCGCGGCGCTTCGCCCGGTTCCTCGTCGAAGAAGGGCATATCGTCGAAACTATTGTTCATGGCGCGTAATGTAGTGATTCGGGAAGGAAAGACCAGAAAAGATGTTCTGCTTTCATTCCCTGGGGCTCAGCTATCCTCAAGCGGTTTATTTGCCGGTCGATAGACCGGCCCGGCAGTTGTAGCCCATCGGGCAACGACCCGCGCGCCGAAGGACTGCAATCAAGCGGCCTTCGGCGTGGAGAAGGCAAGGCAGACCGAGACCAGCGCAAAGAGCGGCGGCAGGGCGAAGCACCAGGTGCCCACCGTGGCAAAGAGCAGGGCGGCAAGGCCGCAGCCAAGCGCGAAGGCGCAGACGGCGACCACCATGCGCGACAGGCGGGCTCTTGCCGGCCTTGCCTGGTCGCCCGACCTGGCATGGGCAAGGTCGCCGAGATCGATCATGATCTGCGTCATTGTGCCTGTCATCAGCGTGCTCGGGGGTGACGAACCGAGATGGATGCGGTGGGCGGCGTTCTGGATCGCCATGGCGATGACGAGCAGCATGCCGGTCGCCACCAGCGGGAAGCCGTCCGCATTGGTGAAAGGCGCAAGCAGGATGGCTGAGGCGCCGCCGGCAATCAGGAACAGCAGCTTTATCACCAGCAGGAGGCGCAGGCCCCTTTCGTCGCCGGGCGGGACTTTGTGCGTCAGGTAACGCAGCACAAGGATTGTCAGGCAGAAGACCGGCAGGGCCAGAAGCTTGGTGATGACGCCTGACGTGCCATGGGTGAGGGCGGCGCCGAGCGTCACGAAATTGCCGGTGACGTGAGCGGGGAAAAGACCGTCGAGAGCCAGGAAGCCCGATGTATCGACATAACCGCCGGTGAGGGTCAAAAGCACGGGCAGGGCTGGGCGCATCGTCTTCCCCTTCGCTGGGCGGCTCGGCCTACTCTGCCGCGACCGCGCGGGTTTCTGCAAGGCGGCCGCCGGGAAATTCCGTCGTTGCGGCGGGAAAGCTCCCGCCGCCGTGCCAGTGCGTGCGATCGCTACGCCTTGATGAAGGCGAGAACGTCGGCGTTGAACTTGTCGGCCTCGGTCTGGGCGAGGCCGTGTGGGGCGCCCGGATAGACCGTCAGCGTGCCGTTCTTCAAAAGCTTGATGCCCTTTTCGGCGGCGGCCTTGATCGGCACGATCTGGTCGGCGTCGCCGTGGATGAGCAGGGCCGGAACGTCGATCTTCTTCAGGTCGTCGCTGTAGTCGACCTCGGAGAACTCGCGGATGCAATCGTAATGGCCCTTGATGCCGCCGGCCATGCCCATCAGCCAGAAGGTTTCGCGCAGGCCCTCGTTGACCTTGGCGCCATCGCGGTTGAAGCCGTAGAAGGGCATGGTGAGGTCGCGGTAGAATTGCGAGCGGTCGCTGGCCGTGCCCTTGCGGATGCCGTCGAAGACTTCGATCGGCAGGCCTTCGGGATTTTCAGCCGTCTTCAGCATCAGCGGCGGAACGGCGCCGACGAGCACGACCTTGGCGACGCGGCCGGTGCCGTGGCGGCCGATATAGTGGGCGACTTCGCCGCCGCCGGTGGAATGGCCGACCATGACGAGGTTCTTGAGGTCGAGCTTTTCGATGAGCTCGGCGAGATCGTCGGCATATTGGTCCATATCGTTGCCGTTCCACGGCTGCGAGGAGCGGCCGTGGCCGCGGCGGTCATGGGCGATGACGCGGTAGCCGAGCCCGGCGAAATACAGCATCTGCACTTCCCAGGCGTCGCCCGAAAGCGGCCAGCCGTGGGAGAAGAGGATCGGCTGGCCGTTGCCCCAATCCTGGTAGTAGATCGTCGTTCCGTCCTTGGTGGTGATCGTCGGCATTGTCTCTGTCCTGTTCCGGGGTTGGGAGGTTCTGGCCCGATGGCCCAATCGTCTGTGCCGTGGTGCGTGGCGCGATCAGGAAACATGTTTGGAACGGGCCGCGGAAGTGATGCCTTGGTACAGGTTGCCCTATGCCTTTTTCCGCAGATCGAGCTGCGCGACGAGCAGGGGGCCGGCATGGCCGCAGACCTGTCCGGTGCCTTGCGCAGATCGGGCGCAAGGCTGCTGCGGGCTTCTTGCGGAACCGGCCTGCAGCATCGCTCAAGTAAAAGTGAGCGGACGGGTTATTTTCAAAGTTTGCTGATATTACAAATCTGTAATGACGGGTGGTTACGCTTGCTGCCGGCCGGGGAAAGGTGCGATATTGTCGCACCAGGCGGGACTCGTCATCCCGCACGCCTCTTTCGACCGACCCTGGACCTAACCTCGAGTCCCTCCGGAGACGTGAATGCCCTTTTGGAAGCAGTTTGTACTTTGCATCGTCGTCATTATCGCCGGCTTTGCCGCGTGGGTTTACTTTGTGCCCGGCGCCGGCGAGACGATGCGCAATGCCGGCATTCCTGACACTATCGTCTCCATGATCGCGCCCAAAGCCCAGGAAACGGCCGATGCCGGCGCGCAGCAGGCGCAGGGCGAACAGGCGCAGGGCGGGCAAGGGCAGGGGAACCGCCGGAACGGCGCAGGCAATGGCGGTGGCGGCGGGCGCAACGGCGCCGTTCTCGTCGTTACCCAGGCCGTGGTGCAGGGCGTCGTCAACGACCGGCTGAACGCGATCGGCACGGGCGACGCGATCCGCTCCGTTGCGGTGACGCCGCAGGCGACGGGCACGATCCGCGAAATTCTCATCAAGTCGGGCGACAGGGTCAAGCAGGGCCAGGTTCTCGCCAAGCTCGACAGCGAAGAGCAGGTGATTGCCCAGGGGCAGGCGCAGGTGGCGCTGAACAGCGCGCTCGAAAAGTCCAACCTCTACCACAACATCAAGTCCAGCGTGTCGCGCATGGACGTCTTCGATTCCGAAATCGCCGAGCAGAACGCCCGCCTGCAGCTGCAGGCCGCCGACCTCAACCTGGCCCGCCGCAACATCGTGGCGCCGATCGACGGCATCGTCGGCATCGTGCCGGTCAATATCGGCGACAACGTCACCACCACGACGCCGATCGTGACCCTCGACGACCGCTCCGAGATCCTCGTCGATTTCTGGGTGCCGGAGCGTTTCGCCAACACGGTTTCGGTCGGCCAGGCGGTCGAGGCGACATCGGTGGCGCGACCGGGCAAGATCTTCTCCGGCGAGCTTGAGGCGGTCGACAACCGTATCGATTCGGCAAGCCGGACGCTGCGCCTGCGCGGGCGCATCGACAACAGCTCGGACGAGCTGCGCGCCGGCATGTCCTTTGCCGTCAGCATGAAGTTTGCCGGTGACAAATACCCGGCGGTCAACCCGCTGTCGGTGCAATGGGATTCTCAGGGCTCCTTCGTCTGGCGGGTGAGCGAGGACAAGTCGCGCAAGGTCAGGGTCAGCGTCGTGCAGCGCAATCCCGATTATGTGCTGGTCAAGGCCGACGACCTGAAGGACGGCGACCAGATCGTTACCCAGGGCCTGCAGCGCGTGCGCGAAAACGGCGCCGTGCGCGTGGCAACCGATGTGGCCGCCAACGATAAGGTTGCCGCCCAATGAGCGTGACCGAGATCCACCCCGGCAAGCCGGAATCCGGCAAGGCGACCTTCACGGCGCTCTTCGTGCGCCGGCCGATCCTGGCTCTGGTCTTCAATACGCTGATGGTGGTGGCCGGTCTTGCCGCCTATGTGGGCGTGGAAGTGCGCGAACTGCCCGATGTCGACCGGCCGGTCGTGACGGTGCGTACGACGTTCGACGGCGCTTCGCCGCAGACGATCGACCAGGAACTGACCAAGGTCATCGAAGGCGCTGTCGCGCGCGTCAGCGGCCTCAAATCCATCTCCTCCAGTTCGCAGTTCGGCCAGAGCCGGGTGACGCTGGAATTTTCCGATTCCATCGATCTGGCCGTTGCCGCCAACGACGTGCGCGACGCGATCGGCCGCATCACCCAGAACCTGCCCGACGAGGCGGATGCGCCGCAGATCGTCAAGGCGGATTCGGATTCCTCGGCGATCATGCGCCTTGCGGTGACGTCGGATACGCTCAACATGGACGACCTGACGCTGCTCGTCGAAAACGAGGTGGTCGATCGTCTGGCCTCCGTGGACGGCGTTGCCGATGTCGAGGAATACGGCGATCAGGAGAAGGTGTTCCGCGTCGATGTCGATCAGGGCGCGCTTGCCAGCCGCGGCCTGACCGTCGGCGATCTCACCAAGGCGCTCGACAATGCCGCACTCGACGTACCGGCCGGTTCGCTGAAGAGCATGATGCAGGATATCGTGGTGCGCGCCACCGCCAGCCTGCAGACGCCCGAAGATTTCCAGAACGTCATCCTGCAGGACAATGTGCGCCTCGGCGACGTTGCGACCGTGACGCTCGGGCCGCGTGACGGGGAAACCGCGCTGCGTTCCAACGGCAAGCCGGGCATCGGCCTCGGCATCATCAGGCAGGCGCAGTCGAACACGCTGAATATTTCCGCCGGCATTCACGCCGCCGTCGACCAGCTTTCCAAGACGCTGCCCAAGGGCACGACGATCGCCATTACCAGCGACGATGCCGTATTCATTCAGGGCGCGATCCACGAAGTGGTGCTGGCGCTGCTGCTCTCGGCCGTCATCGTCACCGTCGTCATCTATCTCTTCCTGCGCGACTGGCGCGCCACGCTCATCCCGTCGGTCTCGATGCCGGTGGCGCTGATCGGCACGCTGGCGGCGATCTACATGGTCGGCTTCTCGATCAATATCCTGACGCTGCTTGCGATCGTGCTGGCGACCGGCCTCGTGGTGGACGACGCGATCGTCGTGCTGGAAAACATCGTGCGGCGCCGCGCCGAGGGCATGGGGCCGCGCGCGGCCGCCGTGCTCGGCACGCGCGAGGTGTTCTTCGCCGTCATCGCGACGACGGCGACGCTTGCCGCCGTCTTCATCCCGCTCTCTTTCCTGCCGGGGCAGGTGGGCGGCCTGTTCCGCGAGTTCGGCTTCGTGCTGGCCTTCTCGGTCGGCCTGTCGTCGATCGTGGCGCTGACGCTGTGCCCGATGCTCGCCTCGCGCATGCTGACCAAGCCGATGATCGAGGATCACGGATTGCTCGGCCGCTTCGGCGAGGCATTTGCGGGCCTCTATAAATGGGCGCTGCACGCCTGCCTGAACGCGCCTGCCGTCGTCATCGTCTTCTCGCTCATCTTCGGCGGCGCTGCCGTGATCGCCTTCGGCACGGTCAAGAGCGAGCTGACGCCGGAAGAGGACCGCGCCATGGTGATGATGCGGCTGACGACGCCGCAGGGCTCCAGCCTCGATTACACGCGCGACAAGATGCAGCTCGTCGAGGAATATCTGCAGCCGCTGGTCGATAGCGGCGATATCCGGAACGTCTTCTCGATCTCCGGCCAGGGCGGCTCTTCCAACAGCGGCTTCATGGTGCTGACGCTGGCGCCCTGGGGCGAGCGCCACCGCACGCAGGCCGAGATCGTGCGCGACATCAACCAGGCGGCCTTCAAGGTGCCGGCGCTGCGCGGCAACGCGATCTCCTCGAACAGCCTGCGCATCCGCGGCGCCGGCAACGGCCTGCAGATGGCGCTGATCGGCAACGACCACGAGGCGCTGACGGCGGCCGCCGCCAAGCTGGTGCAGCAGCTCGATGCCAGCGGCCAGTACGATACGCCGCGCCTGACCAACGAACCGTCGCAGGCGCAGGTTTCCGTCGCCATCGACCGCGAGCGCGCCTCCGATCTCGGCATCGACATTACCGGGCTTTCGACCGCCATCCAGTCGCTGCTCGAGGGACGCTCGGTCGTCGACGTCTTCGTCAACGGCGAATCCTATCCGGTGCTTTTGACCTCGACGATGCGGCCGATCGACGATCCGACCGATCTCGAAAACGTCTTCCTGAAGACCGGCGACGGCAAGATCGTGCCGATGTCGGTCATCGCCTCGCTGAAGGAAGGTTCGGTCGCCCCGCAGCTCAACCGCGAACAGCAGCTTGCCTCCGTTGCGATCACCGCCGGGCTGAAGGACGGCATGTCGCTCGGCGATGCGGTCAAGAACGTCACGCAGATGGCAGAGCCGTTGCTGCCGCCGGGCGCGCGCCTGCTGCCGCTTGCCGAAGCCGCGACGCTGGAGGAAAATTCGAGCGGCATGGCGCTGACCTTCGGCTTTGCGATCGTCATCATCTTCCTGGTGCTGGCGGCCCAGTTCGAAAGCGTGCTCTCGTCGCTCATCATCATGTCGACCGTGCCGCTCGGCCTTGCCTGCGCCGTCTTCGCGCTCATCATCACGGGCTCGAGCCTCAATATCTACAGCCAGATCGGTCTTGTGCTGCTTGTCGGCGTCATGGCCAAGAACGGTATCCTGATCGTGGAATTCGCCAACCAGCTGCGCGACCGTGGCGAGGACGTGCGCTCGTCGATCGAAAAGGCCTGCGCGCTTCGCCTGCGCCCGGTCATGATGACGATGATCGCCACCATTCTCGGCGGCGTGCCGCTGGTCTTTGCCCACGGCGCGGGCGCGGAAGCGCGCGTGGCGCTCGGCTGGGTCATTGTCGGCGGTCTCGGCTTTGCAACGCTGGTGACGCTGTTCATCACGCCGGTCGCCTATCTGCTGATTGCCCGCTTCGCCAAGCCGCATGCCCATGAGGAAGCGCGCCTGCACGAGGAAATGACGCATGCGACGCGGCCGAAGCCGGTATCGGAAGAGCAGCTCGAGGCCGCGGAGTAAGTCTTTTTCAATACTTTCAAATGCGCCCGCCGGATCGTCCCGGCGGGCTTTTTTATGGTGTATGAAGTCTTGTGAAATAAGCTAAATTACTTCTGAAGTTTAGCCGTTTGTTAAGCATAACCGGCAATGATTGCGATCAGTAACCGGTCGGCCTTCTTTGTTTTCCGAAGGCCATTGCGCTGATTTCGCGGCGACGGCGGACATGAGTGTCCGCAGGAATTCGGTACATCCTGTTCTGTTGCGTTTTGTAGTGTTTTGGAGTTTGTACCGTGAGTATTTATCAGCGCACCTCCGTGGATGCGGCGCTTCATGTGCTGCGTGATATCAATCGGAAGATGACGGTGACGCAGAACCATATCACGACCGGTCTGCGCGTCGAAAAATCCAGTGACAATGCCGTTTACTGGTCGGTTGCGACGACAGCGCGCTCCGACAACAAGGCCCTGTCTGCCGTTCAGGATGCCCTCGGCATGGCGGCTGCCACCATGGGCACGGCCTCCGCCGGTGTCGAGAGCGTCGTCGACGTCGTCACCGAAATCAAGGCGAAGCTGGTCGCGGCGACGGAGCAGGGCGTCGACAAGACCAAGATCGGCGAAGAGCTCGAACAGCTGAAGGCGCAGCTGCGCAGCGTGTCGGAAGGCGCGGGCTTCAACAACGACAATTGGATCATCCTCGACAATACCAGCACGCCGACGCAGCCGCGCCAGATCCCGGCCTCCTTCATCCGCAACGCCGACGGCACGGTGTCGGTCGGCATGCTGAGCTACCATATCGACATCCCGCCGACCGGGGCGACCTCGTCCAAGGATGCGCGCTACGTGATCGACGATCGTGCCGGCGGCACCGGCGAATATGGCGTGCTGACCTCGGCCTTCTTCGCCACCGAACTCGGCACCGCCACGACCTGGGTGCTGGCGAAGAGCAAGAACGGCAATACGGCCGGCCAGACGGAAATCGGCCTGACGGCTGCGACCAGCAAACAGGACCTGAACGAGATGATCAGCGTCGTCGATGCGGCGCTCATGCAGCTGACGGCGGTCGGCTCGGCCTTCGGCGCGCTCGAAAAGCGCATCAGCATGCAGGACGATTTTGCCAAGAGCCTGTCCGACAACATTACCGAGGGCATCGGCCGCCTTGTCGATGCGGATATGGAAGAGGAGTCGAGCAGGCTGAAGGCGCTGCAGACCCAGCAGCAGCTCGGCCTGCAGGCTCTCAACATCGCCAACGCCTCTTACGACAAGGTTCGCCAGCTCTTCCAGAATTTCTAAACCCCGGTTCGCACCGATTGCCGCGCGGTGGCTGGGGCTGCCGCGCGGTCTGCCGTTTCGGGAACTATCCGGCTTCAGGCTGCCTTGGCGGCCATTGTCGCCCTGGCCCACCAGACGAGTTCGTCAAGCGCGGTCTTGGCCGTCGGCAGGAGGTTTGCCTCGATCTCGCTGATCGGCTTGTTGCCGAAAGCCGGATGGATGGCCCTGAAGTCGCCGCCGGCGATATGCACGGCCGCATGGGTCGAGACCATCTGCAGTTCCACGCCGATGCCCCGCAGATGTTCGACGGCGCGCGTGGCGCCCGTGCTGCCGTAACCGATGGCGGTGAAGGGCTTGCGGTTCCACTCCTTATAGGCCTGATCGAGCGCGTTCTTCAGGGCGGCGGTGATCGAGTGGTTGTATTCGGCGACGACGAAAATATAGCCGTCGAAACGGCCGACCGTTTCCTGCCAGCGCACCGCTTCGGGATTCTGGCTCGGCATCCACAGGTTCGACGCCATTTCGTCGAAGAAGGGAAGAGGGTGGTCGCGCAGGTCGATCAGCTCCGGATCCATGTCGCCACGGGCTTGTGCCTGTTTCAAAATCCATTGTGCCGGGGCATCGGCGAATCGGGTGGGGCGGGTGGAACCGATAATCACGGCGATGCGGGGCTTAGAATTCAAAGTAACCTCCTGTATGCTGGTTTCCAACGGTAACCAGATTACGGACGGTTTGCGAAGGCGCACAAGGAGGCACTTTATTGAAACCAGATAACCACGGGGAAACCGTCCCTTGCGAGGCCGCCGACGCGTGCGGACAGGTTCACGCCTGCGATCACATCAGCCGCGTGCTGGCGCGCATCAGCGACAAGTGGAGCCTGCTGGTGGTGCGCGTGCTCGGCCAGGGACCGCTGCGCTTCAACGCGCTTCGCCGCGAGGTCGGCGAAATCAGCCAGAAGGTGCTGGCATCGACGCTGCGGGAGCTTGAGGAGAACGGCTTCGTTTCCCGCACCGTCACGCCCACCACGCCGCCGCAGGTCGAATATGCGCTGACGGATCTCGGCCAGGAATTCCTGGACCCGGTTCGCGGCCTTGCCGAATGGGTCGTCGCCAACTCCGCGCGCATGGACGCGGCGCGGGCGGCCTATGCGAAGCGCCGCGGGATCGACTGAGGCAGGTGGGCGATTTGCCAACAAAATTGGTGATATCGGGACGGGGCTGCAACAGGGCGATGTTTCCCGTGGGGAATTTGGCTTATCAGATTGATATCTTCATCTTGTTGCCGCATTCCTTCATATCTGCTCGCACCAGCTTCGAACGGAGAACCTCCTGTCCATGATCAAGAAATTCATCCTTCTGGCCGTTGCGGCGAGCTACCTTTCAGCCTGCACGACGACCGATCCCTATACTGGTGAGCAGAAGGTATCGAACACCGCCGGTGGTGCCGCCCTTGGCGCGCTCGGCGGCGCTCTCGTCGGTGTCGCCGTCGGCGGCGGCGGCCACGGCAAGCGCAACGCGGCGCTGATCGGCGCCGGCATCGGCGCGCTCGCCGGCGGCGCGATCGGCAATTACATGGACCAGCAGGAAGCCGAGCTTCGCGCCCAGCTCGAAGGCACCGGCATTTCCGTCACCCGCCAGGGCGACAACATCATCCTCAACATGCCGTCGAACATCACTTTCGATATCGACCAGGATGCGGTCAAGCCGGGCTTCTATCCGACGCTGAATTCCGTGGCGATCGTGCTGCGCAAATTCAACCGCACGCTCATCGACATCAACGGCCACACGGATTCCACCGGCAGCCTGCAGCATAACCAGGAACTGTCGGAGCGCCGCGCCTATTCGGTCGCGAGCTACCTGCAGGGCCAGGGCATCGACCAGCGCCGCGTTTCGGCCGTCGGCTTCGGCCCGTCGCAGCCGGTCGCTTCCAACGCGACCGAAGCCGGCCGTGCGCAGAACCGCCGCGTCGAAATCCAGATCGCACCGATCACGCAGAGCTGATCGGGCAGGGGCCGGCACGTCCTGTCAGGTCTTACCGTCCTCCGCAGCGATGCGGGGGACGTTTTCGTTTCAGGCGGCAAGGCGTCTGGCGGCCGGTTCGGCTTCGTGCTACAGCTTGCCCATGCGCATGATGACGACCAAAAAATGCACGACGAAAACGACCGTCCTTTCGGGGCGTTCCTCGGTGCATGCGCGGTCACTGGCATAGCGCAGATCACCCGAAGGCCCCACCGGAGACGGACGGGGCCGCAAAGCGAGACAGGTCCCGTTCTCTCATTCCAGACGTGAGAGACATATGCTGACCAAACTCGACGATACCGCTTCAACCCTTTCCCGCCGGTTGCGCACGCCAACGCCTGCCGTCGCCATTGTCGGCGCCACGGGCGCGGTCGGCGTGGAACTGCTGCAATGCCTGGAGCGGCGGAATTTCCCGCTCAGCCGGCTGCGGCTGCTTGCTTCGGCCCGCTCCGCCGGCAGGACGCTGCCCTTTGCCGGACGGGAGATTGCCGTGGAGGAATTGGGCGAAGCGAGTTTCGAGGGGATCGATCTTGCGCTCTTTTCGGCCGGCAGCGGCATTTCCAGGCAATATGCCGATGCAGCGGTGCGGGCCGGCGCCATCGTCGTCGACAATTCCTCCGCCTTCCGCATGCATGCCGACGTGCCGCTGGTCGTGCCCGAGGTGAATGGCGCGGCGCTGGCTTCCCACAGCGGCATCATCGCCAATCCGAATTGCGTGGCGGCGATCGCGACCGTGGCGCTGGCGCCGCTGCACAGGGCGCATCCGATCCGCCGGCTGAACATCGCCACCTATCAGTCCGCGTCCGGGGCGGGGGCCGCGGCGATGGAGGAACTGAGAGAATCGACTGCGGCCTATCTCAGAGGCGAGAGCTACCGGCCCCGCATCCTGCCGCATCCCTATGCCTTCAATTTCTTCAGCCACAATGCCGAGATGGATCAGGAGAGCGGCTACAATGGCGAGGAACTGAAGGTGATTGCCGAAACGAGGCGCATTCTCGGCGCGGATGAGCTTCCGGTCGGCGTCACCTGTATCCGCGTGCCGGTGCTGCGGGCGCACGGCATGGCGATCACGGCCACATTCGATGAAGCCGTAACGCCGGAGAAGGCGCGCGGCCTGCTGGCCGATGCGCCGGGGCTCAAGCTGGTGGACGACCGGGGCGCCAATCGTTTCCCTATGCCGTCGGAAGCGTCGGGGCAGGACGATGTGCTGGTCGGCCGCATCCGAAAGGATCTCGGCGATCCCTCGGGACGCAGCATCGCGCTCTTTGTCGTCGGCGACCAGTTGCTGAAGGGGGCGGCGCTGAACGCGGTGCAGATCGCCGAGGCGTTGCTGGTCCGCTGAAACGGATAGCAAAGGGTTCGTTGTTCCAGACAGGTCTTGCACTCTACTCTCGTCAGCTCGGGACAAGCCCGAGCATGACGAGAGAGACCTGGGGCGCTCCGGGGCCGGACGATCGCCCAGGCTCTCGCCGCCGCACGGTGCCTCACGCCTGCATCCTGGCGCCCTTGGTGATCTTGTCGACGACCTTCTTGTCGGCCCGGACGGCGATGCCGACCACCTTGGCGTCATCGGGGGCGTATTCGGCGAAGACGGCGCGATTGGCCGCATCGTGGCCGGTCGCAAACATTTCCTCGATGAAGACGGAGGAGGTCACGTCGCGCTCCAGCGCGCGGCGGTGGATCGTCGACATCGTCGCCTCGTCGGCGGCCAGCACGATGATCGGCTGGATGGACAATGCGTTGAAGAGGTTGCCGGCGCGGTCCTTGTAGGGCTCGCCGATGATTTCGGGATATTGGGCGGCGATGCCTGTCGAAAGGAAGGCCGTGACATTCAGTTTCTGCCAGCCGGCAAGATTGTTTCGCAGGACGATCGCAATTTTGGTATCAAACATTCCAGTCTCTTTCATCAGGGTATCGACAAGCCATTGAGCCAGGATCTAACGCCACGGGCCTTCGAGGGTCTTGAACGTTTGTGCGAACCGCAGGCAGGCAGCGGCATCCTCACCGCGCCTGCCTTTCCCGGCATCGAGCGCATCGAGGCGCAGTTCTCGGGCAATATGTTCGAGCCGCACCGGCACGATACCTACGCGCTCGGCGTGACGCTGCACGGCGTGCAGACTTTCACCTATCGCGGCGAACGGCGCTTCAGCCTGCCGGGGCAGGTGATCGTGCTGCATCCCGACGAGGAGCATGACGGCGGGGCGGCGACCGAGGCGGGCCTGCATTACCGCATGCTCTACATGGAGCCGGCGCTTCTGATGGAGTGCCTGGCGGCCGAGAAGATCGGCCTTCCCTTTGTCGACCAGCCCGTGATCGCCGACGGAGCGCTGGCGCAGGTGCTGCTCGCCGCGCTCGGCGAACTCGACCGGGAGCTCGACGAGCTTTTCGTCGACGATTTCGTCAGCCGTGTCGCCGGCGGCCTGTCGCGGCATTCGCAGGTGCGCCGCCGGGCTCTGGGGCCGGTTGCCTGGAAACAGGTGCGGGCGGCGCGCGACTATCTGGAGGCGCATGCGCTGAGGGCCGTGCGCTCGGGCGAACTGGAAAACATTACCGGCCTCGACCGGTTCACCCTGTCACGGCATTTCCGCACGGCCTTCGCCACCAGCCCGCACCGCTACATGCTGATGCGGCGGCTGCAGCAGGCCAAGGCGCTGATGGGCGAGGGGGAGAGTTTTGCCGATGTGGCGGCGGCCACCGGTTTTGCCGACCAGGCGCATTTCATCCGGCATTTCAAGAAGGCCTATGGCGTGACGCCGGGGCGCTGGATGGGGCTTCAGCGGTTTTACGCGGCGGAAGCCGGCGGCGGACTGTCGCGCCCCTGATTTCAAGGGGGCGAACGAGGCGGATGATGGAGGCGGCTCTTTCAACGCCCCCGATGTTGTGTCATCCGCGCATCATTCTCCGCAAAGTAGAAAACATCGGTTGGCAAAGTCGAATTTGTCCGGTACATAACCTGTCACCGCTGCAGATCAACCAAAGGAGGCGTTGTATGACATCAGCATTCATCGAAGTCCTCCCGTCCGGAATGATGCGACACTAGGTCATTCCAATTCGCGGCCCGCCAGGGGGCGCGAGATGCGGTTTTACTTTCTTTCACAGCTCGACTGATCTGCCGGGACCCGTTCGTCCCCTGTTGCGGCTGTGTTCTTCAACTCTCGATTTTGGGGCCGGCTGCCGAAATGCGGGGTCGGACTGGTAAAATGGCTCGCAAGAAGTTCGACTTCCGTGCCGATGCGTATCGCAACGTGCTCGGCTTTGTTTTTCGTCAGTGGACGCATCGCCCCGCTCTGGTGGGCACCATCATCCTTCTGGTCATTGCCAGCACGCTGGCCGAAGTCCTGGTGCCGGTATTTTCCGGCCGGATCGTCGACGCGATCGCCGGCGGCAATGCGGCAGACGGCGCCATCCGCTCCTTCGCTGTCGTCGTGAGCCTTGGCCTGACCAGTGTCGCCCTGCGCTGGTTCATTTTTGCCGGGATCATCCGGCTGACGCTGCGCATCATGGTCGATGTGGTCAATAGCGGCTTCCACAAGGTGCAGCGCTTCTCGACCGACTGGCATGCCAACAGTTTTGCCGGCTCGACGGTGCGCAAGATCACCCGCGGCATGTGGGCGCTCGACGCGCTCAACGACCTGCTGCTGATCGCCTTGCTGCCGTCGCTCGTCATGCTGGTGGGCGCCAGTATCGTGCTCGGCAGCTACTGGCCGGTCATGGGCCTGATCGTGGCTGCGGGATCGCTTGTTTATATCGGCGTGACCGTGGCGCTTTCGATGGGTTTCGTGTCGCCGGCGGCAAAGCTTGCCAATGCCTGGGACACGAAGCTCGGCGGCGCGCTGGCGGATGCCATCAGCTGCAACTCGGTGGTGAAAGCCTTCGGTGCCGAAAGACGCGAGGAGGAGCGCCTGCGCCATGTGCTTGCCAGGTGGGACAGCCGCACGCGGCGCACCTGGAAGCGCGGAACGCTGAACGGCACGATCCAGGGCTTCATGATGGTTTCCATGCAGGCCGGCATTCTCGGCACCGGCCTTGTCATGTGGCAGCAGGGGCTGGCGACGCCCGGCGACATCACCTTCGTGCTGGCGATGTTCTTCGTCCTGCAGGGCTATCTGCGCTCGGTCGGGCAGGACATCAGAAACCTGCAGCGCGCCGTCAACGACATGGAAGAGCTTGTCCTGCTCGACAAGACGCCGCTCGGCATCGAGGACAGGCCGAACGCGAAGCCGATCGCAATCGGCAGGGGCGAGATCGCCTTCGACCGCGTCACCTTCCAGTATGGCGCCCATCCGACCGCGCTCTACGAGGATTTCTCGGTCACGATCAAACCGGGAGAGCGGGTCGGTCTGGTCGGGCATTCCGGGTCGGGCAAGACGACTTTCGTCAAGCTCATCCAGCGCCTCTATGACGTGAATGCCGGGGCGATCCGCATTGACGGGCAGAATATTGCCGAGGTGACGCAATCGAGCCTGCGCAGCCAGATCGCCATCGTGCAGCAGGAGCCCATCCTGTTTCACCGCACTCTGGCCGAGAACATCGCCTACGGACGGCCGAATGCCTCCAGACGCGAGATCGAGAATGCGGCACGGCAGGCGAGCGCCCATGGTTTCATCATGGACCTGCCGAAGGGCTATGAGACGATGGTGGGCGAACGCGGCGTCAAGCTTTCGGGCGGCGAGCGTCAGCGCGTTGCCATCGCGCGGGCGTTTCTGGCCGATGCGCCGGTGCTGATCCTGGACGAGGCCACCTCCAGCCTCGACAGCGAGAGCGAAGTGCAGATCCAGCAGGCCATGGAGCGCCTGATGGACGGCCGCACGACGCTGGTCATCGCCCACCGCCTTTCGACGGTGCGGGCGCTGGACCGGCTGCTCGTCTTCGACAAGGGAATGATCGTCGAAGAGGGCGACCATCAGGCGCTCATCCGGCTCAACGACGGCATCTATCGCCGGCTGTTCGAGCGGCAGGCTCTCGAACTGACCAAGGGGCTTGTGGCCTAGGCAGGGCTATCTGAGCCGAAGCACCGGTGCGTTGAAGCGCCGGTGCCTCATCTCCGCTCAGGCGGAATTTTCAGCCAGCCCGGAGCGCCTGGCGATGAAGCGGGCGAGCGCCGGGCCGATCAGCAATATGATCAGGAAACGGCCGGTCTGCATGGCCATGACGAAGGGCACGTCGACATCGCTCGAGGCGGCGATGATGGCGACGGAATCCGCGCCGCCGGGGCTGGTGGCGAGATAGGCGGTCAGCGGGTCGATGCCGGCGAATATGTGAAGCGCCACCGCCATGCAGCCGCAGAGCGCCATCAGGATGATGATCGAGGCCGAGACGCGCGGCAGGGCGCGGGCGGCATGTTTGATGATGGAGCGGGTGAAACGCAGGCCGATGCTCCAGCCGATCATCGCGTAGCTCAAGGCCAGGATCCAGGTCGGCAGCTCGATCTTGAGGAGGCCGAAACCCTGCAGCACGGCGCCGGCAAATAGCGGAACCACGATATTGCCGCCCTGGATGCGGAAGCGGAAGACCGCGTAGCAGCAGAGGGCGGCGAAGGTGACGGTGAGGGCGAAGGCCGGCCAGTCGACCGGCGGGAAGAAGATGACAGGCGGCGGCGCTTCGCCATCGGCGGCCACCCAGAGGCGGGAGATGACGGAGGCGCCGACGGCGACGAAAACGACACGCAGATATTGCATGAAGGCGACGAGGCGGGCATCGGCGCCATAGGCTTCCGACATGATGACCATGGCCGAGGCGCCGCCGGGCGTCGAGCCCCAGACGGCGGTGGTGCCGGGCAGCACCTGCCAGCGCGTCAGGAGCCAGCCGAGGCCGGCAGCGATGGCGATGACGGAAACGATGAAGACGAAGAAGAGCGGCGCGTCCTTCGCCATGGTGCCGAGAATGTCGGGCGTGATGTTGCGCGCCATCAGGAGGCCGACCAGCACCTGGCCGAACTGCAGCGGCCAGTAGGGCACGCGCAGCTGCCCCTTGCCGATGGTGAGCGCCAGGACGATGGCCGCGACCATCGGGCCGATCAGCAGCGAGGCGGGCAGGGCAAAGAGTTCGAGGAAGAGGACGAGAATGGCCGACAAGGCGAGCAGCAATGCCCATTTGGGCAGGCTCGCTTTCTGATGGAAGCTGCTTGCGTCCAAAATTGTAGTCCCCGAACTTTTCGACCGGAGCAGGCCCGAAGGCGAAGGTGGGAGGAGGCCCCGGCAGCATGAAGAGGCCGGCTGCGAGGGCCGGCAGGCGCAGCCCCGGTATAGGCGCGCGGCGGCCAAGGGGTCAATTGCGGAATCTGGCCTTTTTGCGCCTAAAGCCTGACGTGTTCGGCAAGGAAATCGAGCAGGGCGCGAACGCGCGCCGGCAAGGGGCCGCCCTGGCCGATATAGACGGCATAAAAATCCTCGACATCGCCGGGATTGAGCGCCTCCAGCACCGGAACGAGCCGGCCGGCGGCGATATCGGCGCGAACCGTGAAATCGGCGAGGCGGGCAAGGCCGGCGCCGGCGAGGGCCAGATAGCGCATGGCCTCGCCATCGCCGACCTGCAGGCCCGGCGTGAGCGGGATGGTGACTGTCTCGCCATTGTCCATGAGCGACCAGCCTTCCAGCGCCCGGGCATAGGAAAAGCCGATGCGGCGATGGGCGTGCAGCTCTGCGACCGAGCGCGGCTCGCCATGCCGCTTGAGATAGTCGGGCGAGGCGACGATGGTCTTTCTGGCCGAGCCGAGCTTGCGGGCGATCAGGCTCGACGTCTTCAGCGGCCCGGTGCGGATCGCCACATCGGCGCGCTCTTCCAGGAGATCGACGATCCTGTCCGTATGGGTAATATCGAGCGTCACGCCCGGATGCCCGGCCATGAAGGCCGGGATCAGCGGCGCGAGAACATGGTTGCCGAAGGAGCCGCTGGTATTGACGGCGATGCGGCCGGCCGGCTGTTCGCCGGCCGAGGCGAAACGCTCGGCCTCCGATATGTTGGCGAGGATCGCCACACTGCGCTCGTAGAAGGCGCAGCCTTCCGGCGTCAGCTGCAGCTTGCGCGTCGAGCGGTTGACGAGGCGGGCGCCGAGCCTTGCTTCCAGCCGGGCGACCAGCTTGCTGACGGCCGACGGCGTCATGCGCCGCGCCTCTGCGGCGGCGGAAAAGCCGCCGCGTTCGACGACGCTGACGAAGACTTCCATTTCGCCGGATCGATTGATGTCCTGACGGCTCATGATGAATTGAAATCACAGATGATATGCTGCGAGGCAATCTATATCATCGAGCCGGCCGGGTCTATCTCTTCACGAAACAGGAGATCGGATCATGGAATACAGAAATCTCGGCGCATCGGGCCTGAAGGTGCCGGTGCTGAGCTTCGGGGCCGGCACTTTCGGCGGCAGCGGGCCGCTTTTCGGCGCCTGGGGCACGACGGACGCGCAGGAGGCGCGGCGGATGGTGGATATCTGCCTGGAGGCGGGTGTCGCCCTGTTCGATACGGCCGACGTCTATTCGGCCGGCGCTTCCGAGGAGGTGCTGGGGCAGGCGATTTCGGGAAGGCGCGATGCGGTGCTGATCTCGACCAAGACGGCGCTGCCGATGGGCGAGGGGCCGAACGACTGGGGCACGTCGCGGGCGCGGCTGATGCGCGCGACCGAGGATGCGCTGCGCCGGCTCGGCACCGACTATATCGACCTTCTGCAGCTTCACGCCTTCGATGCCTCGACGCCGGTCGAGGAGGTGCTTTCGGCGCTCGACCGGCTGGTTGCCTCGGGCAAGGTGCGTTATGTCGGCGCGTCCAATTTTTCCGGCTGGCAGCTGATGAAATCGCTCGGGCTTTCCGAAAAATACGGCTACCCGCGTCATGTCGCCCACCAGGTCTATTATTCGCTGGCGGGCCGCGACTATGAGTGGGAGCTGATGCCGCTGGCCGCCGACCAGCAGGTGGGGGCGCTCGTCTGGAGCCCGCTCGCCTGGGGGCGGCTGACCGGAAAGATCCGGCGCGGTGCGGCGCTTCCCGAGGCTAGCCGCCTGCACCGGACGGCGGATTACGGCCCGCCTGTCGACGACGAGAGGCTTTTCGATATTGTCGATGTGCTGGACGCGATCGCTGCCGAGACCGGCAGGACGGTGCCGCAGATCGCCATCAACTGGCTGATCGGCCGGCCGACGGTTGCAAGCGTCATCATCGGCGCGCGCAACGAGGAACAGCTCCGGCAAAATCTCGGTGCCGTCGGCTGGCGGCTGACGCCGGAGCAGATCGGGCGGCTGGATGCGGTCAGTGCCGTGACGCCGCCCTATCCCTATTTTCCCTATTATCGGCAGGAGGGCTTCGCGCGGCTCAACCCGCCTGCGGTTCCTACAACAAAGCCCTGATGACATCTTCCCGAATCTTGGCTGGACAGCCGCTTTGACTTGCCTCATACCCGGCCTGCTACAGATGCTGTAGCAGGCTGTGGAATGCAGGGAGATCAAGGGCATGGCACTGCGCGACGCAAAGGCCGGGGTGCGAAACGAGGCGGGCATCGAGGCCGTCACCGGCATTCTCAAACAGCGCTTCGGAGAGCGCTTCCAGACCGGCCAGGCTTTTCGCGCCCAACATGCGCACACGACCACCTATATTCCCGCCCAATTGCCCGACGGCGTGATGTTTGCCGAGACCGCCGACGATGTGAAGACCGTCGTCAGGGCCTGCGCCGACCATAAGGTGCCGGTGATCGGCTTCGGCACCGGCTCCTCGCTCGAGGGGCAGGTCAATGCGCCGAACGGGGGCATTTCCATCGATTTCAGCCGGATGAATCGGGTGCTCGAAGTCAATCCCGAGGATCTCGACTGCACGGTCGAGCCGGGCGTCACGCGCGAGGCCCTGAACCTCCATCTGCGCGATACCGGCCTGTTTTTCCCGATCGATCCCGGCGCCAACGCCTCGATCGGCGGCATGACCTCGACGCGGGCCTCCGGCACCAATGCCGTACGTTACGGAACGATGAAGGACAATGTGCTTGCCGTTACGGCAGTCACCGCGTCCGGCGAGGAAATCCGCAC
Organism: Hyphomicrobiales bacterium; assembly: GCA_900471515.1. Taxonomy (GTDB): domain Bacteria; phylum Pseudomonadota; class Alphaproteobacteria; order Rhizobiales; family Rhizobiaceae; genus Rhizobium. The sequence continues at coordinate 122,777 of UCFC01000004.1, forward strand.
GGCGCGGCGTGCCCGCAAGTCGTCCGCCGGCTACGACCTGACGCGGCTTTTCGTGGGGGCGGAGGGTACGCTCGGCATCCTGACCTCGGTGACGCTGCGCCTGCACGGCATCCCGCAGAAGATCGCCGGCGGCGTCTGCGCGTTCCCGAGCGTCAAGGCGGCCTGCGATGCCGTCATCATGACGATCCAGATGGGTATTCCGGTCGCGCGCATCGAGCTTGTCGATGCGCTGCAGATGCGCGCCAGCATCGCCTATGCCAAGCTTCCCTATGAGGAAAGCCCGGCGCTCTTCCTCGAATTCCACGGCACGGAGGAGACGGTGGCGCTGCAATCGGCCGCCTTTGCCGAGATCGCCGCCGAATGCGGCGGCGGCGAATTCAAATGGGCGGCGAGCCCGGAGGAGCGGGCCAGGCTCTGGAAGGCGCGTCACGACGCCTATTGGTCGGTGCGGGCGCTGGCGCCGGGGCTTGCCGTACTTTCGACCGATGTTTGTGTTCCGATATCGCGGCTTGCGGATTGCGTTGCCGAAACGCAGGCCGATATCGAGGCAAACGGTTTGCTGGCGCCGATCGTCGGCCATGCGGGCGACGGGAACTTCCATGTGCAGCTTCTGTTCGACGACAAGAGTGCGGCGGGCATTGCCACGGCCGAGGAATTCGTTGCCCGGCTGAACGCGCGGGCGCTGGCGATGGACGGAACATGCACGGGCGAACACGGGATCGGGCAGGGGAAAATGGCGTTTCTGGAGCAGGAGCTCGGGGGGAGCGTGGATCTGATGCGCCAGATCAAGCGATCGCTCGATCCCGACAATATCCTCAATCCCGGCAAGATTTTTTATCTGGGCTGAAAATGGAACAATCTCATGATCTTGGCCCTTGCTCCCGGCATGAATAGCGCTAGTGTCGGCAACAGAATCCCGAATGGAGAATCCCTGACTTGGTAGGCCGGTTCCTCGTCTTTCTAGGAGGAGTGATCGTCGTAGTGCTCTTCGTGGCGCTGCTGGCACCGCTGTTCATCGACTGGACGGACTTCCGCAAGAATTTCGAGGATCAGGCAAGCCGCATCATCGGCAAGAAGGTGACGGTTCACGGCACGGTCGATGCGCGGCTTCTGCCCTTTCCGTCCGTGACGCTGCATGACGTGCGCGTCGGCCAGGAGGAAGACGGCACGCCGGTCGTGCAGGTCGAGCAGTTCTCCATGGATGCCGAGCTTGCACCGTTCCTGTCCGGCGAAGCGCTGATCTTCGACATGCGCGTCGTCAACCCCAAGGTGCGGCTGCGGCTTCTGAAGGACGGCTCGCTGGACTGGATGCGCGGCAGCCAGCCGGAAATCCCGGCCAAGACCGTCGTTCTGGAAAACGTGCATGTCAACGGCGGCGAGATCGAGTTCGTCGACGACCAGTCCGGCCGTTCGCGCAGCGTGACGGGACTGAACGCCGAGATGTCGGCGAAATCGCTCGCCGGTCCATGGCGTATCGAGGGCGACGGCTCGCTCGACGGCGAACATGGCAGTTTCTCCGTTTCCAGCAATCAGCCGGACGAGAGGGGCGTGCTGCGCGTGCGCACCCGGCTTGCGCCGGACAAGCATCCCGTCACGGTCGATCTCGACGGCGAGCTGAAGCTGGTCGACAGCCGGCCGAACTATCAGGGCACGCTCTCTGCCGCGATCGAAAGCCGCGAGGGCAAGACCGAGAAGGGGGAGGCGCCGCCGCGCCTCAAGGGGCGGTTCGAGCTTACCAACGATCGCATCCGCATTCCCGAATACCGCATGGAAGTCGGCTCGACCAGCGACCCCTACGTGATCACCGGCGAGGCGACGCTCGATACCGGCAGTGCGCCGGAATTCCTGCTGACCGCCGACGGCCAGCAGATCGACGTCAACCGCATCGGCAATCAGGGCGCGGCCGGCAAGACCAATCGCGACCCGGCCGTTTCGGCGCGCCAGCGGCTGAGCTCGCTGCTCGATATTGTCGGCCAGGTGCCGATCCCGCAGGTGCCGGGCAAGGCGACGGTGCGCCTGCCGGCCATCGTGGCCGGCGATACGACGATCCGCGACGTGGCGCTGGAACTGGAGCCCGCCGGCAACGGCTGGATGATCGACAGCGCCGTCGGCACGCTGCCCGGCCGCACGCAGGTGGAAGGCAAGGGCAAGCTGACGCTGACGGGCGATCCCTCCTTCAACGGCCAGATGGTGGTTGCCTCCAGCCAGCCGACGGGGCTCGCCTCCTGGCTGGCGGGCTCGGTCGACCCGGCCATCCGGCAGCTGCGGCAGGCGGGCTTTTCCGCCAATGTCAGCCTGACGCACGATCTGCAGCGCTTCGAGAATCTGGAAATCGCCATCGGTGCCGCGACGCTGAAGGGCCGGCTGGAGCGGCAGGCGACCGAGGGCCAGACGCCGTCGCTTTCGGTGGCGCTGAACGGCGATGCGCTCGACCTCGATGCGCTGCGGGCGCTGACCGGGCTCTTTACCGGCCAGGATGCCGGCGACAACGTGCTCGACCACCGGATTGCCGCGCAGCTCAAGGCCGACAAGTTCACCGCCTTCGGCGTGCAGGCCGAGAATGTCGAGACCACGTTTACGCTCGCTGACGGCGCGCTTTCCGTCGACCGGCTTTCGATCAAGAACCTTGCGGGCGCGGAACTGACGGCGACGGGCAAGGCCGAGGGATCGCTGCTCGACTACAAGGGCACCGGCGAGATCACCTTCAAGGCCGCCGATCCCGGCCCCTTCTTCGCCATGCTGCGCGAGCACCTGCCGCATCACCCGGTCATGGACCGGCTGGTGCGCAACGCGGGCTGGTACGGCAACACGGCGCTGCGCGGCGCGCTGACGCTCGGCGGCGATGACGGCAACGCGCTGGCGGTGACGCTGGCCGGTGTCACCAACGGCAGCCGCGTCAATCTCGACTACCGCATGTCCGACCTCCTGGCGCTGACCGGCAACGGCACGACGACGCTTGAAGCGACGCTCGACAATGCCGTGCCGTCGATCCTCTTCGGGCAGGCGGGCCTCGATCCGCTGCCGGTCGATGCCGGCGCCAACGGGCGCCTGACGCTGAAGGTGACGGCAAGCGACAACGATCCGGCCGATGCGGCGCTGACCTTTGCCACCGACCGGACCTCGTTTACGGCAAACGGCAAGGTCGATGTGCGGCCCGATACGTTCATGAACGGCAATGTCGCCGTTTCGCTGGAAAGCGCCGATCTCGACCCCTACCTGGTCATGAACGGCATCGCCCTGCCGGAACTCGGCACCGGGCTGCCCTTCAAATTGCAGACCAATGCGACGATCGACGCCGACAAGATCGTGCTTGCCGATCTCAACGGCCATGCGGCCGACAATGATTTTTCGGGCGCGCTGACCTTCGACCGCAAGGCGGCAAAGACGAGTGCCAGCGGCGCGCTTACGCTTGCCAAGGCCGACCTCGGCTGGCTCGGCGAGGCCGTGTTCGGGCAGATCCGCGACCCCGCCAACGGCCAGCTGACGACGGCGGCGCTCGGCCTGCCGCTCTTCCGGGATATCGATGTCAACCTGAAGCTCGCCGCCAAGCAGTTCTGGCCGGGGCTGTTCAACACGGCGGTCAACGATTTCACCTCGAACGTTACCTACAAGGGCGACGAGCTGCAGCTCAACGACATGGCCGGCGGCTGGGAGGGCGGGAGGCTCTCCGGCAACCTGCTCTTCACCAATGCCAACGGCACGGGCTTCCTGCAGTCGCGGCTGGCGCTGGCCGATTCCGATCTTGCCGGCGTCATCTGGCCGCGCGACGGGGCGCCCGTCGCCAACGGCAAGTTCGGCATGTCGCTGGCGCTCGAAGCCTCCGGCAAGTCCGTTTCCGAGATTGCAAGCTCGCTGAACGGCTCGGGGGAAATCCGGCTCGGGGAGACGAGCGTCCGCGGGCTGAACCTTGCGATCCTGGCGCCGCTTCTGGCAGCGACCGATCCGATGCAGGACCAGATCAATGCCGGCAAGGTGCATCCGATCGTCGAGACGCTGCTCAACAACGGCGAGGCGAAGCTGCCGCCGCTCGGCATTCCCTTCAACGTGACCGACGGAACGCTGCGGATCCAGAATGTCAGCGTCGCCAACGATCTGGCGCACTTGACCGGCGATGCGCAGATCGAACTGCCGCAGGAGCGCATCAGCGCCACGCTCGGAATCGGCTTCAATCCCGGAGCAGAGGCGCTTTCCGGCGCGGAGCCCGGCATCCGGCTGAATTTTTCCGGTCTGCTGGCCTCGCCCGGCAAGACGATGGATGTGACCGACATCACCAGCTATCTCTCGCTGCGCGCCTTCGAGCGCGAGCGGCGGCGGGTCGAGCGGCTGCAGGCCAACGTGCTGGAGAAACAGCGGCTGCGGCGCGAGGTGGCGCTCTATCGCTTCAACGACGCCCAGCGGGTTGCGGCTGCCGAAATTGAGCGACAGCGGCAGGCGGAAGAGCAGCGGCTGCGCGTCCTGGCCCAGGAGGCGGCCCAGCGCAAGGCCGAAGCGGAGGCGCGTGCCAGGGCCGAGGCGGAAGCGAAGGCAAAGGCTGCGTCGGAGGCCGAGGCCGCGCGTCGGGCCGAGCAGCCCCTGCCGCCCGGCCAGCTCAATTTCGACCAGCTGCCGGGCGTTCAGGCCCAGTAGCAGGCGCTGCGTGGGCCGGCCGGTCAGGCGCCGGCGGCGCCGTTTTTCAGCCAGTACAGGACGTGCAGGCGCAGCGCCGAGGAGAGGTTGCTGTCAGGCGCGCGGCTGTCGTCTATTTCCGATATCAGTGCCGCGAGCGGCACGGAGCGACTTGCGGCAATCGCCTTCAACTCGGTCCAGAATTCGTCTTCCAGCGAGAAGCTGGTGCGGTGCCCGTGCAATGTCGCCGAATGTTTGCGGATCATCGGCCTGCTTCGTCTTCGTTGAGAAAGCGATTCAGTCAGGAATCGCATCTGGTTGATCGCCCAGGCTTTTCACCTGCCGGCGATCAGCTCTTGTCGTCTTCGATCCGGCCCTGATCGAGCGCCTTTTCGGCCTTCTCGTTAAGGGCGCGGGTCAATTGCTTTTCGGCCTTGGTGCGGCCGTGGGAGATACGGTTCTGCTCTGCCTGCTTCTCCTTTTCGGAGCGAGCCTGCTGCTTGCGGAACTGGCGCAAATTGACGATTTCGGCGCTCATGCGGTTGCCTCCGTCATGAAAGAAAAAGGGAGGCTTTCGCCTCCCTCGGCATTACTGCTTCTTGCGGAACGAATCGAGCGATACGACGGAGCCCGGTTTCTTTTCCTCGCCTTCTGCTGCGGGCTTTGCGGCCGTATCATCGGCCTTGGCTGCGTCAACCGGATAGGCGGTGATCTCGGCAGCGGGCAGTTCCTCGCCATCGCTCAGCGGCACGTCGAACTCCAGCTCGAAATTGACCGAGGGGTCGTAGAAACCTCTGATGGCGTTGAAGGGGATAACGAGCTTTTCCGGCACGTCGGAGAAGGACAGGCCGATCTCGAAATGCGATTCGGTGATCTTCAGGTCCCAGAACTGGTGCTGGATGACGATGGTCATCTGCTCGGGATATTTCGACTTCAGGTGCTGCGAGATGCGCACGCCGGGAGCGCCCGTGAGAAACGTGATGAAGAAGTGATGGTCGCCGGGCAGTCGGCCCGTCGTTGCGACTTCGGCCAAGACCTTGCGGATGACGCCGCGCAGCGCGTCCTGTGCCAGAATGTCGTAGCGGATATGATCCTGCCCCATGCTTTTCCTGTCTTTCGTCGGTTTGGAAGTCTTTTCACGAACTTATATGGCACGTCCCGGCGCTTTGGGAAAGCGCCAAGCCGATTCATGCGTCCGCCGAGCATACATGATTTCGCTGAAAAAGGGGAGAAAGGTGAAGGCTTCTGTTGCCAGGTGCCTTCGGACCCCGCCTTACGGGGCTAGCCGTAAGGACTTAGAGCGGAATTCCCGCACCGCCATTAGGCAGCGAGAGCGTATTCCTTAGCGTTGTTGTCGTTTGCAACTACACTTGTGACCCGATAACGGCGGTATCATGCCGAGCGAAAAGTCGATCTTTACACCCTTGTCGATCCTGTTTCGCCCCCATCAAAAGCAGGCCCTTCTCCCAAAGGATAGCCGCCTGCTTTTGGTGGAGGCGCCGGGTACCGCCCCCGGGTCCAATAGGTTTATTCCACCGCCCGTTTATCGCCATAGCCGGCCCGAAAGCCGGCATGGGTGATATAGTGTTTTTGTCGCGGCAAGGGAAGGGGATACGTCACAAAAGCGTCGTGTCCGGCAGCGATTTTGCTTGGATATTCAGCCGGCAGCATTGGTTTTGAGCCGCTTTGCCCTTAAATTGACGGCAAAAGGAATCGGCTGACACCATGAAGCAATATCTCGACCTCCTGAGCCATGTGATGGAAAACGGCACCGACCGCGGCGACCGCACGGGCACGGGCACGCGCTCGGTCTTCGGCCATCAGATGCGCTTCGATCTCGAAGCCGGTTTTCCGGTGCTGACGACGAAGAAGCTGCACCTGCGCTCGATCATCCACGAGCTTCTGTGGTTCCTCAAGGGCGAGACCAATATCCGCTACCTGCATGAACACGGCGTCAGCATCTGGGACGAATGGGCCGACGAGAACGGCGACCTCGGCCCCGTCTACGGCGCGCAGTGGCGCTCCTGGCCGGCGCCCGACGGCGGCCATATCGACCAGATCGACAATCTGGTGAAGGGCATCGTCCGGAACCCGAACTCGCGCCGCCACATCGTCTCGGCCTGGAACCCGGCGGAAGTGGACAATATGGCGCTGCCGCCCTGCCACTGCCTGTTCCAGTTCTACGTGGCCGACGGCAGGCTTTCCTGCCAGCTCTACCAGCGCTCGGCCGATATTTTCCTCGGCGTGCCCTTCAACATCGCTTCCTACGCGCTGCTGACGATGATGGTGGCGCAGGTGACGGGCCTGAAATATGGCGAGTTCGTCCACACGCTCGGCGACGCGCATCTCTACCACAACCATTTCGACCAGGCGAAGCTGCAGCTGACGCGCCAGCCGCGTGCCCTGCCGCGCATGGCGATCAAGCGCGACGTCAAGGACATCTTCGATTTCGTCTACGAGGATTTCCAACTCGTCGGCTACGAGCCCGAAGCGCATATCAAGGCGCCGGTTGCAAAATGAAATCTAAGACGGTTCAGCCGCGAATTTTCGTGGGCTCATCGACGGAGGGCTTGCCTGTTGCCTACGCCCTTCAGGAGGCGCTCGACTATGACGCTGAAGTTACTGTCTGGAACCAAGGCATATTCAAGCCAAGCGATCCTGTCCTGCCTCGGCTCGTTGCTTCACTCGGTGAATTCGACTTCGCCATTTTTGTTTTCACGGCCGACGATCTGAGTGAAATACGCGGTCAGACATATTCGACCGCTCGTGACAATGTCATATTCGAACTCGGACTGTTTCTCGGAAGGCTGGGTCTGGAGCGGTGTTTTTTCATTGCTCCGCGTCACACGAAGAACCTTCATCTGCCAACCGATCTTCTCGGCATCGTACCGTTGACTTACAACAACGATCGACGCGACGGCATGTTGGTCGCGGCGGTCGGTGCCGCATGCAACCAGATCAGAGCTGCGATACGGCATGTCGAAGCAATTCTGGTCGCGCAGGCCGACATGGCGGCCCCAGCACAGCGCGGGATATTCACGCCGGTCACGCTCGATAACTACATTCGTGTCTGGGATGAGGATCTAGCTGCTTCAAGAGCTCGGATCAGAAGCATCGACATCGATCCTCTCAGCGAAGATTTTCAGGATGCGCGGGCCGATATCGAGAAAATTTATGTCTTTCTCGAGAGCCTCTCCGATCGGATACTTGCGCAGGCCGTCGACGAAGTGACGGCGCGCCGGAAGTTTCGGGATGCTGTGCTATCCTTCTGGCCGTTCTACAGTTTGTCTGTCGTCTCGCCGGGTTCAGGGGATGCAGATGATTATTGGCGCGAACTGCCCAGGCTCGGAGAACTCTATGGACGGTGGAAGTGAGCGCGTGAAGGCTTCCGATATCCGCAAGACCATCTTCGTCGCCGTTGCGCGCAACGGCATCATCGGACGCGACGGCGACATGCCCTGGCGGCTTTCGACCGATCTCAAGCGGTTCAAGGCGATGACGGTTGGAAAGCCTGTCGTCGTCGGCCGCAAGACCTTCGAAAGCTTCGGCGGCAGGCCGCTGCCGGGGCGCCAGCACGTGGTGATCTCGCGCAATGCCGATATCGATCATCCCGACGTGCATATGGCCCGTTCGCTGGGCGAGGCGATCGGCATGGCGCAGGACCTGGCGCGCAAGCAGGGCGAGAGCGAGATTTCCATTCTCGGCGGCGGCCAGATCTACGCGCAGGCAATGGAGATTGCCGACCGCATGTGCATCACGCATGTGGAAGCCGACGTGGATGGCGATACCGCTTTTCCGCCCATCGACCCCGCCGTCTGGGTGGCGACGGAAAGCCTTGATGTTCCGGCCGGGGAAAAGGACACCTATCCGACCCGTTTCGTCGTTTATGAACGTCGAGATGCCTGAAAAGGAACTATTTTCCAATTAAATTGACCAAGTTTCTGACGCCGCGTTGAAAGCTTATGCGGCGATACCTATAACGGTCCCATCGCATCCGCCGGCAGCCCCCACGGCGGTCGGATGTGTGGGAGTTAACGAACAACGAGGTTTTGATGCCCTGGAGCAATCAGAATGGCGGCGGCGGCCCTTGGGGCGGCGGCGGTAACAATCAGGGACCATGGGGGCAGGGGCCGAACCGTCCGCGCGGTGGCGGCGGCAAGGGCGGTCCGCCTGATCTGGAAGACATTATCCGTCGCGGACAGGACCAGCTGCGGGGCATCGTGCCCGGCGGTTTCAACGGCGGTGTCGTTGCGATCATCGTCGCAGTCATCGCGATCTTCTGGCTTTTCCAGTGCATCTACGTCGTCCAGCCGGACGAGCGCGGCGTGGAACTGCGCTTCGGCAAGCCCAAGGAAGAAATTTCCATGCCGGGCCTGCATTTCCATTTCTGGCCGTTCGAGACCGTCGAGACGGTCAAGGTGACGGTGCAGCAGCAGAATATCGGCGCGACGACGGCCGGCTCCTCCAGCGGGCTGATGCTGTCGGGTGACAGAAGCGTCATCAACGTGCAGTTTGCCGTCTTCTATACGATCAGCGATCCGAAGGCCTATCTCTTCGGCGTGGAGAACCCGGCCGAAACGCTGCAGCAGGTTTCCGACAGCGCCATGCGCGAGATCGTCGGCCGCCGTCCGGCGCAGGACGCTTTCCGCAGCAACCGCCAGCCGATCGAGACGCAGGTGCTCAACATCGTCCAGGATACGATGAACCGTTACGGCGCCGGCATTACCGTCACCGGCGTGACGATCCAGAACGTGGCGCCGCCGCGCGAGGTCGCCGATGCCTTCGAAGAAGTGCAGCGTGCCGGCCGCGACCGCGACAGCACGATCGAGGACGCAAACCGCTATACGAACCAGAAGCTCGGTCAGGCACGAGGCGACGCCGCCCGTATCCGCGAAGACGCAGCCGCCTACAAGGATCGCGTCGTCAAGGAAGCGGAAGGCGAGGCCCAGCGCTTTACCGCCATCAACGACGAATATTCGAAAGCTCCCGACGTGACGCGCAAGCGCCTGTTCCTGGAAACGATGGAGCAGGTCCTGAAGAACTCCAAGAAGGTCGTGATCGACGACAAGCAGGGCGTCGTGCCCTACCTGCCGCTCAACGAGATCACCAGACCGACGACAACGGCACCGGCACGATAGGGAGGTTGAACCATGGTATCGAACAGACTTCCCGCCATCCTGATCGCGGTCGCGGTCGTGCTTGTCATCCTCTATTCGTCGATCTTTGTGGTCAACGCGCGTGAGCAGGCGATCGTCGTGCGCTTCGGCCAGATCCAGTCGGTCAAGAGCGAGCCGGGCATCTATTTCAAGCTGCCCTTCGGCTTCATGGATGCCGACCGCGTGCAATATGTCGAAAAGCGGGCGCTGAGGCTCGACCTCGACAATATCCGCGTTCAGGTCCAGGACGGCCAGACCTTCGATGTCGACGCCTTCGTGATCTACAATATCGCCGACGTGCGCCGTTTCCGCGAAACCGTGTCGGGCGACCGCGACGCCGCCGAGGCACGGCTGCGCGCGCAGCTCGATTCCTCGCTTCGCCGCGTCTATGGTCTCAGGGACTATAATGCGGCGCTCTCCGAAGAGCGTGTGGCGATGATGCTCGAGATCCGCGACGACCTGCGCGTCGATGCCGAAAACCTCGGCCTGCATATCGACGACGTGCGCATCCGCCGCACGGACCTTTCGCCGGAAGTGGCGCCGAACACCTACAACGCCATGCGCTCCGAGCGTCTGGCCGAGGCCGAGCGCATCCGCGCCGAGGGTAACGAAGAGGGCCAGCGCCGCCGCGCCGTCGCCGACCGCCAGGTCGTCGAGATCACCGCCGATGCGCAGCGCGATTCCGAAATCCTGCGTGGTCAGGGCGACGCGGAACGCAACCGCATCTTCGCCGAATCCTTCGGCAAGGATCCGGCCTTCTTCGAGTTCTACCGCTCGATGTCGGCCTATTCCTCGGCTCTGTCCTCGCAGGATACGATGCTGGTCCTGTCGCCGACGTCGGAGTTCTTCCGCTATTTCGACAGTGCGAACGGCAATCAGGCGCCGGCCCCCGGACAGACCGGCGGCCTCGTGCCGCCGGCAGCGCCCGCGGCTCCGGCCCAGCCGGCGAACTGAACGACGGATTGAATGCAGGACTTTCTGACGGGACTTGCATTCTTCCTCATCATCGAGGGGCTGGCCTATGCGCTGGCCCCTCGTTTTTTGGTCGAGATGGCACGGCTGCTTCCCACGATTCCGGAGCGGCATCTCAGGGCTTTCGGGCTGGCCGCGATGGCGCTTGGCGTGGGTCTCGTCTGGCTTTTGCGAGGCTAGCGCCTTTCCTGGTTAGATTGCTGCAATCCAACCAGGAAAGGCTCTCGATCACATTCGCACGGGGATTTCTCGAAAAGGTGATTTCGCCCTCCATCATTCCGCCTTATGCTGATGATGTATGTGCGCCTTTACCCCAGACGAGGAAGCTTGATGGCCCCCACGACACGCTCGCCCTTCAGACGAACGCTCGCGCTCCTGGCCGGCACTGCCCTTCTGGCACATGTCGGTGCAAGCGGTATTGCGCATGCGCAGACCGCTCCGGCTCCTGCGGCGCCTGAACAGGCAGCACCGGCCCCGGCCGCTCCTCAAGCGGCGCCGGTTTCGCCCACCGCGGTTGCGCCGGCAGCGCCGCCGATGCAGATGACGGCCCCGGCCAACGGGCCGGCTTCCGTGGCCGATCTGGCCGAGGGGCTGCTCGATGCCGTGGTCAATATTTCGACCTCGCAGAACGTGAAGGACGACGAGGGCGTCGGTCCTGCGCCGCGGGCGCCCGACGGCTCGCCCTTCCAGGAATTCTTCAACGATTTCTTCAACAAGCAGCAGGGCAATCGCGGTTCGAACCACAATGTCAGCTCGCTCGGCTCCGGCTTCGTCATCGACCCCTCGGGCTACATCGTCACCAACAACCACGTGATCGAGGGCGCCGACGATATCGAGGTCAATTTCGCCAACGGCACCAAGCTCAAGGCCAAGCTGATCGGCACGGACACCAAGACCGATCTTTCGGTGCTCAAGGTCGAGCCGAAGCAGCCGCTGAAATCCGTCAAGTTCGGCGATTCCAGCGTCATGCGCATCGGCGACTGGGTGATGGCGATCGGCAACCCGTTCGGCTTCGGCGGATCGGTGACGGTCGGCATCATTTCCGGGCGCGGGCGCAACATCAACGCCGGCCCCTACGACAATTTCATCCAGACGGATGCGGCGATCAACAAGGGCAATTCGGGCGGTCCGCTCTTCAACATGAAGGGCGAGGTGATCGGCATCAACACGGCGATCATCTCTCCGTCGGGCGGCTCGATCGGCATCGGCTTCTCGGTGCCGTCGGAACTTGCATCCGGCGTGGTCGACCAGCTTCGCGAATATGGCGAGACGCGGCGCGGCTGGCTCGGCGTGCGCATCCAGCCCGTCACCGACGAAGTGGCCGACAGCCTCGGCCTCGACAGCGCCAAGGGTGCGCTGGTTGCCGGCGTCATCAAGGGCGGACCGGTCGACGACGGCTCGATCAAGGCCGGCGACGTCATCCTGAAATTCGACGGCAAGGCCGTCACCGAGATGCGCGACCTGCCGCGCGTCGTGGCCGAAAGCCCCGTCGGCAAGCAGGTCGACGTCGTCGTGCTGCGCGACGGCAAGGAGCAGACCGTGAAGGTGACGCTCGGCCGTCTCGAGGACAGCGATCAGGCCGCCGCCGGCGACAATTCCAGCGACGACGGGGTCATCAATCCCGATCCCGGCGAGAACAACGATATGGACGAGCCGGATCAGGGCGGCGATAACCAGACCGCACCTGACGGACAGGATCCGCAGCAGGGACAAGGCCCGGACCAGCAGGGCCAGGGCCAGGCCCCCGGCCAGGATCAGGCAACACCCGGCCAGACCGCGCCCAAGCATGTGCTCGGCCTGTCGCTCTCGCTGCTCAGCCCCGAAACCCGCAAGGCCTTCGGCATTGCCGAAAGCGTCGACGGCGTTGTCGTGACCGAGGTCGCGCCGGGCTCTGCCGCTGCCGAAAAGGGGCTGAAGGCCGGTGACGTGATCGTCGAGGTGGCGCAGGAATTCATGAAATCGCCGGATGCCGTGGCGAACAAGGTGCAGTCGCTGAAGCAGGAGGGCCGGCGCAATGCGCAGATGATGGTCGCGTCCGCCAATGGCGACCTGCGGTTTATCGCGGTGCCGATGGAATAGGGTCGAGCACAGACCTAGAAGCAAAAGGAGCGCTCAGCCGCTCCTTTTTTCTTGTTCCATGACATAACGGCGTAGAGCCGTGTTGATCTCTGTCTGGTAGCCGCGACCATTCGAATGTTCCTTGAACCATTCGATAATATCTGCGTCGAGGCGGATAGTAACGGGCTGCTTGACCGGCTTGTAGAGATTGCCCTTCCGCGCGAGAAGCCAACGGTCGTCAGTAATTTCGGGGATATCGCTGGTGTCGATGTCCTTGTCTTCAAGCGCTTCCAAAGCGCGAAGCTCCGCCAGTTGTTCTTCAGTCAAAGGCCGCTTGCTCATATCGTCTTCTCTCATGCGATGTCGCTTTTCGAGCGCTGATGATACGGACCAATTCAATTCCGCTGCTGTCGCGAATGGTATGCACCGCGACAAGTACTGTCGTCAGTCCAACGGTTCCAACAGCAAGCCATCTTTCTTCACCGTCATAAATGGCATCCGGAAAGACCAGGTAATCCGGATCGTTCCATATGAGGGATGCGGTCTCGAACGAGATGCCGTGCTTGGCCTTGTTCGCCCGGCTTTTATCCGCATCCCATTGAAATTTCGGCATCGAAAGCTCTACAAAATTGTATGTACAAATCTGTAAAATTCAAGACCTCAAACCGTAACAAAATCCGTCTTGCGATAGCCCTGGATATAAAGCAGCGCCGTCAGGTCGCCGTGGTTGATGCGCATATCGGCTTCGGCGGCGACGGCGGGTTTGGCGTGCAGGGCGACGCCGGAGCCGGCAAGGTGCAGCATGCCGAGGTCGTTGGCGCCGTCGCCGACCGCGATAGCGTCTTTCGGCGTGATGCCGAGGCGGGCGGCGATGTCTTCCAGGGCATCGACCTTGGCCTGCTTGCCGAGGATGGGTTCGGCGACCTGGCCGGAGAGGAAGCCGCCTTCTTCGAGCAGGATATTGGCGCGGTTTTCGTCGAAGCCGAGAGTTGCTGCGATGCGGCTCGTGAACACCGTGAAGCCGCCGGAGACGAGGGCGGTGTAACAGCCCTTCGATTTCATGGTGGCGATGAGTTCCGGGCCGCCCGGGGTCAGGGTGATGCGCCTGGCGATCACCTCGTCGACGACGGAGATCGGCAGGCCTTTCAGGAGGGCGACGCGTTCACGCAAGGCGGGCTCGAAGGCGATTTCGCCGTTCATGGCGCGGGCGGTGATCGCCGCGACCTTTTCCTTGAGGCCGACTTCGGCGGCGAGTTCGTCGATGCATTCCTGGCCGATCATGGTCGAATCCATATCGGCGATCAGCAGCTTCTTGCGGCGGGTTTCCTGTTCCTGGACGACGAGGTCGATCGCCGCGCTGCCGATGACGGCGAGCAGATCGGCCTCGGCTGCCTGTCTGCCGGTGCCGTCTGCGAGCACGATATCGCAGGCAATGCCATCCGCCAGCCAGTAGAGCCCGGATGCCTTGACGGCATCTGCCGCACGTTCGGCGATCGCGGGCGAAAGAACGGGGTTTGACGGATTGGCAACAAGCGTGGCAACGAGGGCCATGATGGAAAACCTTCTGAGCGCTATGAGTGCGATCCTGATAACCGGGCCGACCGCCAGCGGCAAGTCCGCGCTCGCGGTGGAATTGGCCAAACAGCATGGCGGCGTCGTGATCAATGCCGACAGCATGCAGGTCTACGACACATTGCGGGTGCTGACGGCACGGCCCTCGGACGAGGACATGGAAGGCGTGCCGCATCATCTCTACGGCCATGTGCCGGCGGGAGCGGGCTATTCGACGGGCGCCTGGCTGCGGGGCGTGACGGCGCTTCTGCCGCGCATCCGCGCCGAGGGCAAGCTGCCCGTCTTCGTCGGCGGCACGGGGCTCTATTTCAAGGCGCTGACGGGCGGGCTCTCGCAAATGCCCGCCATTCCCGAGGAGATAAGGCAGCGGCTGCGCGCGCGGCTTCTGGAAGAGGGGCCGGAGGGGTTGCACGCTGAGCTGGCCAGGGCCGATCCTGCCGTTGCGGCAAGCCTGAACGTGCAGGACGGGCAGAGGATCGTGCGGGCGCTTGAAGTCTTCGAGGCGACGGGCCAGTCGATCGCCGATTTCCAGGGGCAGGCGGGACCCGTGATCGTCGATCCCGACACGGCGCGCAAGATCGTCGTGCTGCCGGATCGCGCCGTGCTGCACCAGCGCATCAACGGGCGTTTCGCAAAGATGCTGGAGCAGGGGGCGGAAGAGGAGGTGAGAGCGCTGCTGGCGCTCGGTCTTTCATCGGAAATGCCGGTCATGAAGGCGATCGGCGTGTCGCAGATTGCGGCCATGCTGCGCGGCGAGATGGGCCGCGATGAGGTTGTCGAGCGCGGGGCGGCTGCGACACGGCAATATGCCAAACGGCAGATGACCTGGTTCCGCAACCAGATGGACGAAAGCTGGGAACGGTTGGCGGTTTAGGTTGGAGAGATTTTCCAGGCTGCATATGCAGGGGTGCTCAGAGTTGATCGCGAGCCTCGCTGTTGGCTCCCCCTTCGCCCCATCGGGGAGAAGGTGGCCCGAAGGGTCGGATGAGGGGGCTACACGGCACGTCCTTAATTTCTACCTTTGCTTCGCAATCGGCAAGTCCAGAGCCTGGAGCCCCCTCATCTGCCTGCCGGCATCTTCTCCCCCAGGGGAGAAGACACTCGCGGCGGCGTCTGCTTTTCGATTTTGCGATAGCGATCGCTGAAAGGGAGGTTTTCTCGCAGTGCGCGCCAGCAGCGTTCGTAATCCGCCCTCAGTCCTTGTTGTAGAGGCTGCTCAGCGGCTTCTTCAGGATGCTTTCGCGCAGAGACATGCCGCCTTCGCGGCGGGGTGCCGCCTGTTCGCCGAAGGCGGGCTTGGGCTGCTCGTCGCGGCGCATTTCGCGACGCAGCGCTTCCAGGCGTGCGTCGATGGAGGTCTGCGGCGAGAGGGGCGGGGATTCCGGCTGCGGAGCGCGGGCCTGCGGCAGCAGCGCGGGACGATAGGGTTCGAGCGGGGCCTCCGGAGCCGGCGGGGCGGCATAGGGCTGGTCGAAACCGTCGTCGGCGAAATCGTCTTCCGGCTCGTAATCCGCCATTGCGGCGCTGTAGCTCTGCTGGAAGCTGGAAATATCCGGGCCTGACGTGATCGCCCGCATGCGGGTCACGATGCGGCGCAGGTCGACGGTGTCGGGATCTTCCTCGGCATGTTTGCTGGTGGCGCTGTGCGCCTTCGGCAGCAGGCTTTCGTCGACGCGCAGGAAGCGCATGCGCATCGGCACGCGGATCGCCTCGCCGAAGGCGATTGCCTCGCCGTTGCCGATCGAGGAGATGAAGCTCGTCGTCGAGATCGAGGAATTGGGAATGGCCGAGCGGATGATTTCCTGGTCGCGGTCGTTGGCAAGGCGCATGGCAAAGAGCGTCGAGCACTGCGACAGGATCGTCTGGTCGAGTTCGCCGGGGCGCTGGGTGATGATGCCGAGCGATACGCCGTATTTGCGGCCTTCCTTGGCGATGCGGGCAATCGCCTGGCGCGTCGGGACGAAGCCGAGATTCGGATCGGACGGGATGTAGCGGTGCGCTTCCTCGCAGACGACCAGCATGTGGATGGCGCCGTCGCTCCAGAGCGCGATTTCGAAGGCCATGCGGCAGAGCACCGAGGCGACGGAATTGACGACTTCCGAGGGGATGCCGGCAAGCTGGAACGTGCAGATCGGCCTGTTGTCGCCGGGGATGCGGAAGATCTGCGCGATGGTCTCCGTGATCGTGTCGCTGATCGTGTTGCTGGAGAACATGAAGTGGTAGCGCGGATCGTTGATCGCGGCGATGATGCGCATCTTCAGCGCGCGCAGGAAGGGTTTTTCGGCGCGGCCTTCCAGCCTGCCGATCCGTTCGTCGATCAAGGCGAGCAGGTCGGCGATGCGGTAGGGGACAGGCGTGTCGGCGGTGATCGAGCTCTTTTCCGTCGTGCGGCGCACCAGCGAGCTGTCGCTGCCCCGGAAGGCGCGTTTGGCCTCCGGCAGGATATCGCGCAGCATGTCGAGTTCTTCCGGCACCGGCGGGCGGCCGCGGAAGACGACCTCGGCGAATTCCTCGAGCCGCATCAGCCAGAAGGGCAGGTCGAGCGTATCGGTATCGATGGTGACGGCGTGTTTGGGGAAGGCGGCGGCAAATTCGTTGTGCGGATCGAGGATCAGCACGCGCAGCTTCGGATCGGCCTCGATCGCCTTGTGCAGGAGCAGCGAGACGGCGGTCGACTTGCCGACGCCGGTGGAGCCGACCACGGCAAAATGCTTCGACAGCATCGAGGGAACGTGGATCGCCGCGTCGATGCTTTCATCCTGCGTCAGGTTGCCGATGACGGCGGTGGCGCCCTTGCCGGCATCGTAGATGCGCATCAGGTCGGCGGCGCGGATGCGGTGGGCGATGGCGCCGAGATAGGGATAACGCGAAATGCCGGTCGAGAATTCCTCGCGGCCGTCCTCGTCGACGCGCACTTCGCCGAGCAGTTCCGTCTCGATGCGGAAGACGTTGTCCTGGCCTTCGCCCCAGCCCTGGTTGCCGGTGCTCATGGAAAAGACGAGGGCGACGACGCGGTTTCTGCCGACGCTGATCGAAATCAGCCGGCCGACGGACCACAATTCGGTAAGGTCGGTGCCGCCGTCTTCCGCCACGGCGGCGATGGTGGCGCGTGAACCGCTGCACGCAACGACGCGCCCGAGGAACCTGTTCCCCGGCGTAAGGCTGTCGCGGCGGTCCTGCTCGCCGGCTTTGCCTGTCGTCATCATGTCGTTGTTGAGCAAAGGGTTACTCCCTGCATTAAAGCGCAGGATATAGCCGATCCTTTAACAAATCCTTCAGCCGCGGAACCGGGCGGCCGGGGCGGATGACGCGTGTCCGATTTTTTATTGCGGAATGCGTTGACGCTGCGAAATTTTCTGTCTATCAATTCCGCCCATGACAATTTCGAACGTTCTTATCGTGGTGGGAAAGCGCATGGGCAGGATGGTGTAACCATCCGGCGACAGCCACCCATGCGCTAGACGAAGGCTCCTCGGGGGCCTTTTTTTATGCCCGAAATCAGGGCTTCCGGCCACAAACTCAAATCCCCAGCATCAAACGGAACAGACACATGGCGAGCACGGACAATCAAGCGGACAGCAATCGGATGACGGGAGCGGAAATCGTTCTCCGCGCGCTGAAGGACAACGGCGTGGAGCACATTTTCGGCTATCCCGGCGGTGCCGTCCTGCCGATCTACGACGAGATCTTCCAGCAGGACGAGATCAAGCACATCCTCGTGCGCCACGAGCAGGGGGCCGGCCATGCGGCCGAGGGTTATGCCCGCTCCACCGGCAAGGTCGGCGTCATGCTGGTCACGTCGGGTCCCGGTGCCACCAATGCGGTGACGCCGCTGCAGGATGCGCTGATGGATTCCGTTCCGCTCGTCTGCCTTTCCGGCCAGGTTCCGACCACGCTCATCGGTTCGGACGCCTTCCAGGAATGCGACACTGTCGGCATCACGCGCCCCTGCACCAAGCACAACTGGCTGGTCAAGGATGTCAACGAGCTCGCCGCCGTCATCCATGAAGCCTTCCGCATTGCGCAGTCCGGCCGCCCCGGTCCCGTCGTCGTCGATATTCCGAAGGACGTGCAGTTCGCCACCGGCACCTACACGCCGCCGGCCGACCATGCGATCCAGAAGAGCTACCAGCCGAAGGTGCAGGGCGATCTGAACCAGATCCATGCGGCCATCGAAATGATGGCGAACGCGCGCCGGCCGATCTTCTATACCGGCGGCGGCGTCATCAATTCCGGCCCGGAAGCCTCGCGCATGCTGCGCGAGCTGGTCGAACTCACCGATTTCCCGATCACCTCGACGCTGATGGGTCTCGGCGCCTATCCGGCCTCCGGCAAGAACTGGCTGAAGATGCTCGGCATGCACGGCTCCTACGAAGCCAACATGGCGATGCACGATTGCGACGTCATGGTCTGTATCGGCGCCCGCTTTGACGACCGTATCACCGGCCGCCTGAATGCCTTCTCGCCGAATTCCAAGAAGATCCATATCGATATCGACCCGTCCTCGATCAACAAGAACGTTCACGTCGATCTCGGCATCCGCGGCGATGTCGGCCATATTCTCGAAGACATGATCCGCCTGTGGCGGGCGCTGCCGAAGAAGCCGGAGAAGGGGCGTCTGGACGCATGGTGGGGTGATATCGCCCGCTGGCGCGCGCGCAATTCCTTCGCCTATACCAAGAGCAACGACGTCATCATGCCGCAATATGCGCTGGAGCGTCTCTACGAGCTGACCAAGGATCGCGACACCTACATCACGACCGAAGTCGGCCAGCACCAGATGTGGGCAGCCCAGTTCTACGGCTTCGAGCAGCCGAACCGCTGGATGACCTCGGGTGGCCTCGGCACGATGGGCTACGGCCTGCCGGCAGCCCTCGGCGTGCAGATCGCCCATCCGGAAAGCCTCGTCATCGATATTGCCGGCGATGCCTCGATCCAGATGTGCATCCAGGAAATGTCGGCGGCGATCCAGCACAATGCGCCGATCAAGATCTTCATCATGAACAACCAGTACATGGGCATGGTGCGCCAGTGGCAGCAGCTGTTGCACGGCAACCGCCTGTCGAATTCCTATACGGAGGCGATGCCTGATTTCGTGAAGCTCGCCGAAGCCTATGGCGCCGTCGGCCTGCGCTGCGAGAAGCCCGAGGATCTCGATGCGACCATCCAGGAGATGATCGACGTCAAGAAGCCGGTCATCTTCGATTGCCGTGTCGCCAATCTCGCCAACTGCTTCCCGATGATCCCCTCGGGCAAGGCCCATAACGAAATGCTGCTGCCGGACGAAGCCACGGACGAGGCGGTCGCCAACGCGATCGACGCCAAGGGCCGTCAGCTCGTATAAAAACAGATAGGTAGGAACCCAGGATCATGAACGCACATCTTCAACCCACCGGCTCTGCCTATTTCATCTCTCCGGAAACGGCAGCCGTCGAGAGCCACACGCTCTCGGTGCTGGTCGATAACGAGCCGGGCGTTCTCGCCCGCGTCATCGGCCTGTTTTCCGGCCGCGGCTACAATATCGAAAGCCTCACGGTTTCGGAGACGGAGCATGCGGCGCATCTGTCGCGCATCACGATCGTCACGCGCGGCACGCCGCAGGTGCTGGAGCAGATCAAGGCGCAGCTGGAGCGCATCGTACCGGTTCATCGCGTGGTGGACCTGACGGTGCGTGCGCGCGAACTCGGCCAGGACCGGCCGATCGAGCGGGAGGTGGCGCTCTTGAAGGTGATCGGCAACGGCGAGACCCGTGCGGAAACGCTGCGGCTGGCCGATGCCTTCCACGCCAAGGTGGTGGATGCGACGGTCGATCACTTCATTCTGGAAATCACCGGCAAGTCCTCGAAGATCGACCAGTTCATCGCGATCATGAAGCCGCTCGGCCTCATCGAAGTCTGCCGCACCGGCATTGCCGCGATGAACCGCGGCGCGCAGGGCATGTAATTCCGGCCCTTCGGTTCGAAAAGACAGTCCGCCGCTGGAGATCAGAGCATTTCCAGCGGCGTTTTCCTTGCCGGCGGCGGAAAGACCTCGTCGAGCGCTTCCCAGTCCTCGTCGGTAATATCGAGCGAGACGCAGTCGCGGTTTTCGCGGGCGCGCTCGATACTGGATGTCTTCGGAATGGCAAAGACGCCGTCGCGCTCCAGCAGGAAGGCGAGGGCCAGTTGCGCCGGGGTGGCCTGATAGGCCTTGGCGATATGGATCAGGTCGGGATGGTGCAGGATGCGGCCCTGTTCGATCGGCGAATAGGCCATGATCGGGATGTTGCGGTTCTGGCACCAGGGCAGGAGGTCATATTCGATGCCGCGGCGGGCGAGATTGTAGAGGACCTGATTGGCGGCGACGTTTCGCCCGCCGGGGACCGACAGCAGCTCTTCCATATCGTCGGTATCGAAGTTGGAGACGCCCCAGGCGCGGATCTTGCCGGCGGCTTTCAACGTCTCGAAGGCTTCGACGGTCTCGGCGAGCGGATAGTTGCCGCGCCAGTGCAGGAGGTAGAGATCGATACGGTCGGTGCCCAGGCGTTCCAGGCTGTTTTCGCAGGCGGTGATCGTTCCCTTGCGGCTGGCGTTCCACGGATAGACCTTGCTGACGAGGAAGGTCTCGTCGCGGCGACCCTTGATCGCCTGCCCGACGATTTCTTCGGCGCCGCCGTCGCCGTACATTTCGGCGGTGTCGATCATCGTCATGCCGAGATCGAGGCCGGCCCGCAGGCTCGCGATTTCCTGCTTCGCATGGCCGGCATCCTCGCCCATGCCCCAGGTGCCCTGGCCGAGCGCGGGGACTTCGGTGCCGCCGGGAAAGGTGATGGTGGGGATCGGGTCGGCCATCTGAGTTCTCGTCCTTCGGTGATCAGCAGACTATCAGGCAATCCTGTCACCATGACAATCATGTTATGGTGACAGAGATTTAGGGCAGTTATGCTGACCTAAATCAATGGGCTGCCGACGTATCGACATGCGCGGCCGGGGGAGGGTTTCATGCCGCTGGATACGTTTCTGGCACTGCTTCTCTTTGCTTTCACGACCTCGATCACGCCGGGGCCGAACAATATGATGCTGTTTGCCTCGGGCGTGAATTTCGGCTTCCGCCGCACCGTCCCGCATATGTTCGGCATCGGGGCGGGTTTCCTGTCGCTGCTGCTGGGAGTCGGGCTTGGGCTGGGCGCGCTGCTGCATACGGTGCCGGCGGTCTATCTCGCGCTGAAATTCGCCGGCGGGGCCTATCTCGTCTGGATCGCCTGGAAGATCGCGACCTCGCGATCGCTGAGCGAAGGCAAGAGCGGGGTGAAGCCGATGTCGTTTTTCGCTGCCGCGGCTTTCCAGTGGGTCAATCCGAAGGCCTGGGTGATGGCGGTGACGGCGATGGCGACCTATACGAATGAACAGCTCTATCTCATCAGCGTGTTGCTGGTCGGCCTTGCCTTTGCCGCGGTCAACGTGCCTTCCGTTTCCACCTGGGCGGGCTTCGGCTCGGCGCTTCGGGAGTGGCTGTCCGATCCGGTGCGGCTGAAATGGTTCAACATCATCATGGCGGTGCTGCTCGTGCTCAGCCTCTGGCCGATGCTAAAATAGCGCCGGCTTGGTCAGCATCAGCCAGAAAATGCCTGTTACGGCAAAGAAGGCCGGGAAGCCGAAGGCGAACCAGACGCGGTAGAGGCCGAAATAGGCCGGCGGCAGCGCGGTGCCCGAGGCGGCCGCGGCGCGGGCGAGATTGCGCAGCCTGATCTGGATCCAGACGACCGGCAGCCAGAAAATGCCGGTCACGACATAGAGCAGCAGCGACAGCAAAATCCAGCTTTCGGTCAGATCCCAGCCGATGATGCGGGCAAGGAGATAGCCTGTCACCGGCTGGAGAATGGCGGCGGTTGCCGTAAAGATCGTATCGGCGATGACGACGGTGCCGGCGACATGGGCGATGAGCCGGGGATCGCGGGTGCGATGGGCCATGACCATGAAGAAGGCGATGCCGGCGCCGGTGCCGAACAGCACGGTCGCACCCACCACATGGGCAAGAAGCAGCAGTTCAGCGAGCATCAGCGTTCGTCCAGGATGGCGAGGGCGGCAAGGGTCAGCAGCAGCGACGGCAATATCTTGACCAGCGGGCCGAGCGGATCGAGCCAGAGCGCCGGCTCCAGGGCCGTGGCGCCGGCGAGATAGGCGAGCGAAACGACGAGCATGCCGATGAGGGCGCGGCGGGCAAGGGGGCGCACGAGCACTGCGGCGCCGAGCGCCATGTCGATCAGGCAGGTGAGGATGGTCAGCGCCATCGCGGCCGCCGGCGGCATGAAGGGCAGGAAATGGGTGCCGGCCTGTGCCGGGGCCAGAAGCGGGATGAGGCCCGACAGCAGCCAGAAGAGCGACAGGCCCGCTATGACGGGCGCCTTCAGCAGATAGAGGCGGGCGAACCACAGGTCCTGAACGCCGGAAGGATTGGCGGCAAGCGTCTCCGCAGCCGAAAGCGCCGGCAGGCCCGAAGGTGTCGGCCGGTCCATGCGCACGCCTTCGGACATGACGGTCATGGCGGTGGAGCGCAATGGCGAGCGCCAGCCGAGATGGCCGGCGAGATCGGCAAGCCATGAGACCGGGCGGGCGATCGACGGCGGGATGGCGATGACCGGCGCGTCCGGCAGGCCGAGCCAGGCGCGGTGCAGCCTGACAAGGCTTGCGAGCGTGTGCCGTTCTTCGGCGGCCAGTGCGATATCGCTGCCGGAGGCAAGCGCGCCCGATATCGCGGCCGAGACCGCGGCGGCGACATCTTCGGCCGCGACCGTTTCAACCGGGCTGTCGGCATGGAGGAGCGGCAGGGCAAGCGGGAAGGATGCGAGCGCGCGCAGAAGGGCTGTGCCGCCGTGGGCGTTGCGGCCGAGCACGAGGGAGGGGCGCAGGATCACGTAAGGCAGGCCGGACGCCGCAAGCGCGATATCGGCGGCGCGTTTGGTGGCGAGGAAGGGCAGGTCGGCGCCGGCGCCGTCCGTTCGGGCGGAGATCTGGACGAAGAGTGTGATACCGGCCAGTCGCGCCGCTTGCTGGAGCGCGATCATTGCGTGTTGCTGGGTGGCAGCGAGATTGTCTGAAAGACCGTCCTGGAGGGCGCCGGCGCTGTTGACGACCATGTGCTGGCCTTGCAGCACGCAGGCCCAGGTGGCCACATCGGTCATCTTCTCCAGATCGGCCCTGATCCAGCGGATGGCGGGCTGGCGGATGCGTGCCCGGTCGGGATTGCGGGCAAGCCCGGTTACGGTGCAGCCGTCGGCCAGCAAGCGCGCTGCGACCGCCGAGCCGATGAAACCTGTGGCACCGAGAATCAGGATGTTCATGGCGGCAGACTACCGAAAAACGGCATATCGGGCAGGGGGCGCGTCGCGAAACGCGCGTGTCTTGCGCGCAAGAACGGCCTTGCTTTCATGCCGGATAGCTCAAGCGACGAGGCGGGGATCGATTTTCGCCATGGGAACGGCGCATTCGGTGACGATCCGCGCCGCCAGGGATGGATCGAGCGGCGGCCTGACGTGGAAGAAGGCAAGTTCCAACGCCAGGCCGATGGCGAAGGGCCGCTTGCCGATGGGCACGAGATTTCGATCGAGAGCATCGGCCAGCTTCGGCCAAAGGCGGCGAACGTAGGCAAGGGGCGTATCGCCCGGACGGTGCTCGTCCGTCAGCCGCGGTATTCCGAACTGCGAATGGCCGATGGTCGAGATCACGTAACGAAGCGTTTCCATCGCCGTCTCTTGCGGGATCAGGGCTCCGGACCTTCTTGCCGCGCTATAGGTCAGGTTGAGCAGGGAATCATGGCTTTCCAGCAGGAAGGCGTTCGGCAGGTTGCCGGTATAGTAACGCGAGCCATCCTCGGTTTCCATGGCAATGAGATCGGCGGCGTCGCTGAGCTGGCCGGCCGAGGCGATGTCAAACGCGGTGAGGACGCAGGAAAAACCACCGACCGATCCCAGGGCCGCGAAGAGGTCGATCGAACGAACATCGCCGTCCTTCGCCATTTCCTCAGTCACGTGGTCGAGCAGGGCGCGCGCGACCAGCCCCGGGCTTTGCAAGGTATCTTCGGTCTCGCGCCGGCGCGGATCGGCAGAGGTCGGGCCGTCCGCAAGGCTTTCCATCTCCTCTCGCAAAGGGATGGATGGAGGTCCGGGCGGTTTGGTGCTGCGGCCGAATGTCGGAGCTTTCATGAGTGCGATGTTGAGACGAAGCCGTTAACGTTTGGTTAGGATGGCGGCGCGAGTGAGGATTTGCTTAATTAGTTTTCGCTTTTGTAATTACAGATGATGCCGACTGACGCATTTTCTGACGAGAAATATGCTTGGCGGTCCTCCGATCGGCGCATAAGATCGAGCGCTCTACCCTGGAGAGCGCCATGCGGCCGACAGACGACCACGCAGATCATGACCACGATCACCATGATCCTCACCACGACAACCACTATTCCGACATGCAGGCGCGCGTCAAAGCGCTGGAGACGCTGCTGACGGAGAAGGGGCTGATCGATCCGGCGGCGATCGATGCGATCGTCGAGACCTATGAGACGAAGGTCGGGCCGCGCAACGGGGCGCGGGTCGTCGCGAAGGCCTGGAGCGATCCGGATTTTGCCGAATGGCTGAAGCGGGACGCGACGGCGGCGATCGCGAGCCTTGGGTTTACCGGCCGGCAGGGCGAGCATATGCGGGCCGTCTTCAATACACCGGATACGCATAACCTCATCGTCTGTACGCTCTGCTCCTGCTATCCGTGGTCGGTGCTCGGCCTGCCGCCGGTCTGGTACAAGGCGCCGGCCTATCGCTCGCGCGCGGTCATCGATCCGCGCGGCGTGCTTGCGGAATTCGGGCTGACGCTGCCGGAGGGCAAGAAAGTGCGCGTCTGGGATTCGACGGCGGAGCTGCGCTATCTCGTCATTCCCGAACGGCCGGAGGGGAGCGAAGGCATGGACGAGGAGGCGCTGGCCGATCTCGTCAGCCGCGATGCGATGATCGGCACTGCCGTTGCCCATATGCCGGAGAAGGCGTCGTGAACGGGCCGCACGATCTCGGCGGGCAGATGGGTTTCGGCCCTGTCGCGCCTGAAGCAAACGAGCCCTGTTTCCATGCCGAATGGGAAAAGCGGGCGCTCGGCATCACGCTCTCCTGCGGCGCCTTCGGCGCCTGGACGATCGACGAGAGCCGGCATGCGCGCGAAAGCATTCCGCCGGCCGACTATCTCTCGGCAAGCTATTACGAGATCTGGATTCGCGGCATCGACATGCTTCTGGAGCGCCACGGATTTGCGACGCGGGAAGAGCTGCTCTCCGGCCACAGGCTGCAGGACGGCGCGGTGCCGAAGCGGGTGCTGAAGGCCGATATGGTGGCGGGCGTGCTCGCCAGGGGCGGTCCCTGCGACCGGCCGGTGGAGACGGCGCCGCTTTTCGTGGTCGGCGAGACGGTGAAGACCAGGAATTTCAATCCGGCCACGCATACGCGACTGCCGCGCTACGCGCGCGCCAGGACAGGCACGATCGAGGCGGTTCAGGGGTCCTTCGTCTTTCCCGACGACAATGCGCATGGCAAGGGCGAGAACCCGCAATGGCTCTATACGGTCGTCTTCGACGGCAGCGAGATCTGGGGCGAGGGCGCCGACCCGTCGCTGACGGTCTCGATCGATGCATGGGAGAGCTATCTTGAGCGTGTGTGAGCTGCCCTCCCAGCTGGCGCAATCGCCCGGCCTGCCGAAGTCACCGGAGGGTGATCCCGTCTTCCCGGAGCCCTGGGCGGCGGAAGCCTTCGCCATGACCGTGCATCTGCACGAGAAGGGGCTGTTTGCCTGGAGCGAATGGGCGCAGGTCCTGTCGAAGGAATTGCACAGGCCCGGCCGGGCCGAAGACGGCAGCGACTATTTCGATTGCTGGGTGGCGGCCCTTTGCGAGCTGCTCGTCAGCCGCGGCGTGGCGGATGCCGACGTGATCCTCGAGCTGCAGAAGAGCTGGCAGCGGGCGGCGGAGGCGACGCCGCACGGCAGGCCGATCGAGCTTGCCAACGATCCGCTGCGGTGAGGTTGCCGTCTTACGAAGGGAACTGCCGGTAACATTCCTCGGCCACCTTGCGCAGCATGTCGCGGGAGATTTCGCCCGTCACCGCATAACCGAGTTCGCCGTCGATCCAGTAGAAGGTCTCGACATCCCTGGCGGAGGCGAAGCGGAAACTCGTCGTCCTGTTTTCCTTGTTGCGGCCGACGATGACGGTCAGCCGTTCGCCGCCCTGGTCCTCGTACATGAACATGGCGCCGGGCCGGCCGTCGACCGGCAGCAGGCGGCCGCCGACGAGGTGGAAGCCGAGCGATTGCAGGTCCGGCACCTTGAGATCGGGGATCGCCAGGCGCTTGCCGAGCCAGGTCGCCAGATGCGCCTCCTCGTTGGCGAAGACCTCGACCGGATGGCGCACCTCACTCGCATAGACGAGGAAGGCGGTCTCGGCCTGTTTCGGCAGGGTCTCGGATTCGGCCAGCTGCAGCGGCGGGCGCTCGAAGAGCGGCGGGATGAAACGGTCGCTGAGGGCGCCGAGCGCAAAGAGCGTGACGGCGGCGGCGGCGAAGGCGGCGCGCATCGCCCAGCGGGAGGCCGGCTGCCTGGCCGGTGTCACCATGCGGGGATCCGTCTCGCGGCTCTTCTCATAGCCTGCAAACAGCGATCTGATGCCGGCATTCTGTGCCTGCCAGCCGGCGACCATGGCGGCCTTTTCGGGGTTTTCGGCAAGGTAGGCTTCCACGCGGGCGCGGGCAGCCTCGGGCAATTGCCCGTCCGCATAGGCGTGCAGGTCCGCTTCGGTCACGGCAGGGTTGGTCTCGTTCATTTCGGTCTCCGAAGCGTAATCACGTTATCGGCTTTCATATGTTCGCTCATGCGCTGGCGCGCGCGCGACAGGCGCGACATGACAGTGCCGATCGGAATGTCCAGCATGGCGGCGACTTCGCTGTAGCTGTAGCCCTCGATGACGACGAGCATCAGCACGGCGCGGTAGTCTTCCGGCAGGCTGTTCAGCGCCTGTTCCAGCCGTAGGCGCTCCAGCGGGTCGCCCTCGGCATCCGGACCGGCCATGCCCTCGGCGGCGTCGAGTTCGACCAGCCGGTCGCGGGGGCTTGCGCGGCGGGTGTTGCGGTAGAGGTTGGTCATCGTCGTCAGGACCCAGCCGCGCAGGTTGATGCCGCGCCACTGGCCGCGCCGGGCCAGAACCTTTTCCACGCAATCCTGCAGCAGATCCTCGCCTTCGGCATCCGAGCGGGTGAGGCTGCGGGAATAGCGGCGGAGCGAGGGAAGGAGGGCCAGGATCTGGCCCTCGAACGTTTCGGGTGGGGGCGTCTTCACGCTTGCCTCATCAGGGCTTTGCGAGATCCCAGACACCGCCGACGCCATCGCCGGTAATGTCGCCGGACTTGGTGTCCTTCACCCAGTAATAGAGCGGCATGCCGTCCTTGGCCCACTGCTTGGTTCCATCCTTGCGTTCGACGAGCGAGTATGCACCATCGGCCTTGGCATCGGAAGCGGCCAGGAAGGGCGGCCAGTTGGCGGCGCACTTGTCGTAGCAGTTCGTAACGCCCTTTTCGTCCTTCTTGTAGGTGTAGAGCGTCATGCCCTTTTCACCGGCAAGAACCTTGCCCTTGGCCGTTTCGACTTCGGTGACGGCGGGGGCGGCGAAGGCTGCGCCGGCGGTGGCAGCGACAACTGCCAGCACGGACAGGAATTTCACGGACTTCATGGTCTCTCTCCTCGGGTTAGGCACGCATTCTTGCGATACCGGAGATGAGACACGGCAGGCCGCGGTTTTATTCCCCCTTTTTTGAAGGCCCGTTTGCTGCCGGCGTCGCGGCGGGCACGCTCGATGGCGCTTCGCAGGCTAGGCAGGCGCGCGGAAAGGTTCTAGTGTCGCGCAGCCTGCGTGACTGGCGAGACAGATGGAAAACCATCGGGGAGCGCAGGTTGCCGATGCCGCTCGCCTGGGCACAAAAGTAACCTTCGTAATGTGTGCCATGCCCATGCAAAACCAGAATCCCCGTCTTATCGAAGCCCTTTCGCAACTCGACCAGCTCACCAACTGGGAACAGCGCCCGCGCGGCGAAATGCGCGTCGGGCTGGAGCCGATCCTCGATCTCTCCGCCCGGCTCGGCAATCCGCACCGCGCCTTTCGTTCCATCCATGTGGCGGGCACGAAGGGCAAGAGCTCGACCTGCGCGCTGATCGAGGCGGGGCTGCGCCATGCCGGCATTTCCGTCGGGCGTTATGCCTCGCCGCATGTGGAGCATATTTCCGAGCGCATCAGCGTGAACGGCAGGCCGGTCGAGGAAGGCGCGCTTGCCGAGGCGCTGTTTCTTGCGCTCGATGCCCTGCGGGCGGCGCGGGCGGAAGCGACGGCCGCGGAGGCGGCGACCTGGTTCGACCTGCTGACCGCCGCGGGCTTCCTGATCTTCCGGGATGCCGGCATAGAATGGGCGGTGGTCGAGACGGGGCTCGGCGGACGGCTGGATTCGACCAATATCGTCGACAGCGACGTTTCCGTCATCACCAATATCGGGCTCGAACATACGGAAATCCTCGGCAGGACGCGCGCCGCCATCGCCTTCGAAAAGGCCGGCATCATCAAGCCGCATTCGGTCGTCGTCACCCCGCTTGAGGCGGAGGACGAAGCCGGCGCGGTGATTGCGAAGCAGGCGGCCGAGGTTGACGCGCGGCTGATCCGGCCGGACTTTTCCGGGCTGAAGACGATTGCCGAACGCAATGTCGCGGTCGCCGCTGCGGCGCTCGACGTGCTCGGAGAAGGCGGTGTGACGGCCCGCGAGGGCAGGGCGGTCGGCGGCTGGCTGATCGACAGGGACGCCGAGCGGGAATCGCAGCTGCCGGGACGGCTGGAACGGTTCACGGTGCCTGTTGCCGGCCGGCGCGTTTGCGTCATGCTCGACGGGGCGCATGTGCCGTTCAATCTCGAGGCGGTGCTTGACGATCTCTCCGGCATGGACGGATTTGCCGGTCGGGGCATCGCGGTCGTCGCGCTT
Source organism: Hyphomicrobiales bacterium (assembly GCA_900471515.1). Classification (GTDB taxonomy): domain Bacteria; phylum Pseudomonadota; class Alphaproteobacteria; order Rhizobiales; family Rhizobiaceae; genus Rhizobium. Next base: position 152,160 of record UCFC01000004.1, read on the forward strand.
GCGGCGGACAAGGATGCGGCGGGGCTTCTCGACGTTATCAGCCGATACGGCGTCTCGCCGATCTTCACCTCGGTTTCCAACCGTTTCCGTTCGCCGGCCGAACTGCAGGCGCTTGCCGGCGAGATCGGCCTTGCGAGCGAGGTGATCGAGGACCCCCAGGCGGCCTACCGGCGGGCGCTCGAACGGGCGGCCGCATCCGGCACATGGGTCATCCTGACGGGATCGCTCTATCTCGCCGGCCTGTTGCGCGAGCGGGTGATCGGCGAGGCGCGCTAGCACCTGGGAATTCGCTGTTGGCTCCGGACCCCAGCATTCTTGGAAATTCGACGGCGACGAAAAATGGGCCTCAGGTTCATATCCCTTTCAACTGCACAAGACGCGGAAGACGGTGAGTTACGCACTCTCGGCAACTTCGATCCGATCGTAACCGGCGGACACGAAGCTTTGGCGAAGCACTGGAGCAGCGCCGCGCCCCCGAAACCGTTTACGGCGCGGACGCGCAGCAGGAGGGCGGCTATCTCAGGATATAGGTTAAGACCGGACAAGACCGAACGTTGCGATGCTTGTCAGCTTGCCGGATGACAGTGCCGGTGACGGCTCCGTCCGGGTCTATTGCCCGCAACTGCGTCCCCGGCTTGCAATCCGTTTCGCGATTGGCATATTATGCCATAGCTGCGGCAGTCTGAGATCGCGACAGCCAATTGGAAATTTCAACATGTCGACACGCAATGTCGTTCTCACCGAACATCACGAAGCGATTATCGACCGGCTCGTGAAATCCGGACGCTACCAGAACGCAAGTGAAATCATGCGTGAAGGCTTGCGCTTGATTGAACAGCGTGAGGCCCTCGACGCAGCAAGATTGGAAGCCTTGCGGGAGGCAGCGCGCATCGGCTTTACCGATCTGGATGAAGGGCGGTTCGTCGACGTGCCGGCCGACCGGCTTGGAAGCTTCATTACCGGACTTGGGCGCGAAGCTGAAAAGCGGACACGCAAGGCCGGCATCTAGAGGCAATGGCCGATTTTCGTATTTCTGCGGCAGCACAAGCCGATATCGTCGAGCTCCTCGCCCGCACTCATGAACGCTTCGGCGAACTGGCGCGATCGCGCTATGAACATTTGCTCGTCACCGCGTTAGGCGATCTGGCGGTTGATCCTGATCGGATCGGGACCGTCAAACGTCCTGAACTTGGCGAAGGCGTGCGCAGCTATCATCTACGCCATAGCCGGGACCGGGCGCGATACGAAAACGGGATCGTCCGCCGACCTCGTCATCTGCTGCTCTTCCGTCTTGCCCGTCCCGACCTGATCGGGATCGGCCGCGTGCTTTACGATGCGATGGAACTCGAACGGCATCTTCCGTCCGGCTACGGCGACGAATAGACCGGGCAGAACCGAAGGCCTGAAAACAACTTTCCGCGAGATAGGTTCAAGTCGATGCGCTGTGCTCTTCGAGAGCCTGCCATCGGACACTCGCCAGCAGATCCCAAAGCCGACTGGCGATAGCTCGCACTGTAGCGCGACGTTCGCGTTTGGCTTGAGGAACGAAGGCGAGTCTTGGAGTGGCTGATCATATCCACGCCGGCGCCGCCGTTGACGACATTAGCTGGACCGTTCAGGCTTCAGCGGCCAGCTTCCGGCGGGCGATGAGCTTGCCGATGACGATCTTCGACAGGATCAGGCAGGGGGCTGCGCCGAGGAAAAACAGGAAGACCGAAAAGAAGGCGGTGTTGAAGGCGATCGTGCTTGCCTGGACCATGAGCTGCTTGCCGATCAGCGCGGCCGAAGCCCTGGTGGCGGCACCCATCTCCATTCCGTGGGCTGCGAGGCGGCGGCTTGTGAGCGCGATGCGTTCCATCACCTCCATATTGCCGGGGGTGATGTGGGCGGCGAGGACGGCGCGGTTCTGCGCCGTCTGATCCTCGATGAAGGTCTGCAGAAAGGCGATGCCGATGAGGCCGCCGATCTGACGCCCGACGTTGAACAGGGCGACGCCATAGACCAGCTCGGCCCTGCCGAGGCTCAGCATGGTGATGAGGGTGATCGACAGGAAGAGGAAGCCGAGGGCGGCGCCGCGAACGAGGATGGCCGGAAGCATGTCGGGAATGCCGCTGCCGCTCGAAGAGCCCGACAGCATCCACATGGCGCACATCAGGCCCAGCACGCCGAAGGGAACCGTTATCGCCGGCGGCAGGCCGACGCGGCGTATCAGCAGCGCGGTCAGAAACAGCGTCGCCACGAACATCAGGCTGCTCGGCAGAAGCAGGGTGCCTGCCGCAGTCGGCGTCATGCGCAGGATGGATATCGAAAAGGCCGGGATGAGATAGCTGCTGCCGAGAAGCGCAAAACCGGCGACGAAACTGGCGATGAAGCCGAATGCGAAGCCGCCATTGCCGAAGATGCCGAGATCGAGAAGCGTGGCGTCGCGTTTGCCGCGCAGGCTGTGAGCGATGAGCAGGATGGTGCTGGCGCCGGCGACGAGAACCAGGAGGAGGACATTGTCGTTGCGCAGCCAGTCCAGCCGGTTTCCCTGGTTCAGCAGGTAGGTGATCGAGACCGCCGCCGCTGCAAAGAGCGCGGTTCCCGGCCAGTCGAAGCGCAGCCGCCGTGCTTCCGCGGCATCTGCGTTGCTGCTTCCGGCAAGCAGGCAGAGGGCGGCGAGCCCGAGCGGGATGACCGCGGCGAAAATCCATTGCCAGGATACCGTGTCGAGAAGCCAGCCGTGCATGAAGGGCGTCAGCGTTGCCGGCGCAACCACGGCGCCGATGGCAAAAACGGCCTGGATGATCGGCTGGTCCCTTGCGGCAAAGACCTGAAAGAGCAGCGTCTGGGCGCTGACCAGCAGAACGCCGCCGGCAAAACCCTGAAGGACCCGGAGGGCGAAGAGAGTATTCAGCTCGCTGCAATAGACGGACAGGGCGCAGGCGAGCGTCATTGCGGCCGTGGCAGCGCTCAGCGCACCCTGCAGGGTGAACCTGCCGGCAATCCAGGGCGCCAGCCCGAAGGCGAGGAGCTTGGCTGCGGTATAGCCGACATCGAGCCTGACAAACTCGTCCGAGGAGGCATAGGTATCCCCCATGATATCGAGCCTTGCCAGCGACAGCACGGTGCCGGCGATCGCCTCGGTCAATGCCGCCAGAACCGCCCCGGCGAGGAGGCTGGTGCGGGAGAGGGGCAAAACCCGGCTGCGCTCGATCGGTAGGTCAGACATGCTGCATGGTCCTTGCTGGCGGAAGCGCGTGCCCGTCGCGGGCGGGCGCCGGCGTGAAAGATGCGGCAGGTTGGGCGAATTGATAATCCGCGATCTGCTGGAAGGACTATAAAGCCTGGCTTGCAAGTCTTGCCGTATTGCGCAGCCGGCGCGGACGCTCTGGGCGGCGATCGCGGAGCTTGCGCCGCCGACGGGAATTTCCGCCTTGCCTATGGGAGGCGAATCCTGCCAAGTCGCTTCCATGCAATTTGCCCCGCAACAGGATGAAGCCCTGAAGGCCGTTTCGAACTGGCTGAAGGAGGGCAGGTCGCCGCTCTTTCGGCTGTTCGGCTATGCCGGCACGGGCAAGACGACGCTTGCGAAGCATTTTGCCGAGCATGTGGATGGGGACGTGCTGTTTGCGGCCTTTACCGGCAAGGCGGCGCAGGTGCTGCGCTCGCGCGGGGCATCGAACGCCAAGACCATCCATTCGCTGATCTACCGGCCCCGCGGCGAGGAAGAGGTGGAGGACGAGGAAACCGGCAAGACCTCGATCGCGCCGATGTTTTCCATCAACCGCCAGAGCCCGGTCGCCAAGGCGGCGCTCATCATCGTCGACGAATGTTCGATGGTGGACGAGGCGCTCGGCAAGGACCTGATGAGCTTCGGCACGCCGATCCTGGTGCTCGGCGATCCCGGCCAGCTGCCGCCGGTGACGGGCGGCGGCTTCTTCACCAATCAGGAGCCGGACTACCTGCTGACCGACATTCACCGGCAGGCGCGCGACAATCCGATCATCCAGCTTGCCATGCAGGTGCGCGAGGGCAGGGAGATCATGCATGGCGACTACGGCAAGGCGCAGGTGATCTCGAAGAACGAGGTGACGCAGCCGTTGGTGCTCGACGCCGACCAGGTGCTTGTCGGCACCAACAAGACGCGGCGGCGCTATAACCAGCGCCTGCGTGAACTGAAGGGCTTTACGACCGAACATCCGCAGACCGGCGACAAGCTCGTCTGCCTGCGCAACGACCCGGCCAAGGGCCTTCTCAACGGCTCGCTGTGGCAGGTGATGACCTCGTCGAAGGAAACGACGAAGCCCGGCATCAACCTGCTGGTGCGCCCGGAAGATGACGACATGGATCGGGGCGCGGCGAAGATCAAGCTGCTCAAGCAGGCCTTCGAGAATGTCGAAGGCGAGATCCCCTGGAACACGCGCAAGCGCTATGACGAATTCGACTACGGCTATGCGCTGACGGTGCACAAGGCGCAGGGCTCGCAGTGGAACAATGTCGTGCTGTTCGACGAAAGCTGGGCCTTTCGCGATACGCGCGAGCGCTGGCTCTACACCGCGATCACCCGCGCGGCCGAGACGCTGACCATCGTGCGCTGATATCCGGCTTTCGCTGCGGTGGGGCATGCGGTGGCGGCCGCAGCCGGGATGGGGGAATCAGGCCTGCACGATGCCGTGCAGGACCGCCTTGGCGATTGCCTGGAAGCGGTTGTTGGCGTGGAATTTCAGAATGATATCGGCTTCGAGCGCGCGCGCTTCCTCATGCTTGAGGTCGAGGGCGCGGGCAATGCGCGGCGTCGAATAGCCCTCGGCCATCAGTTCCAGGCACTGGCGCTCCTGATCGGTCAGGCTTGCCCGGTCCCTGTTGTCGTTGATCGGCGGCAGGTCGAGGCTGGTGTCGTAATCGAGCAGGTCGCTGACCTGCTGAAGCTGGCGGTGCAGCGTCGACATTTCGGCCGTCAGCTCGCGCTTGCGCTGGGACAGGGCCTCGCGGAAGATCGATTCGGCCTCTTCCTGGGAGGCGGCGCTGCGCAGCACATCCATCAATTCCTGGATGACGGCGATCGGCATGCCGGTTTCGCGGCAGACGGTGATGACCGCCATGCGCATGACGTCATCCTGATCGTAGACGCGCATCAGGCCGATGCGGTTGGCGGAAATCAGGCCTTTTTCTTCATAGAAATGCAAAGTCCTGTGCGTGACGCCGAAAGCATTGGCCATGTCGGCAATGGGAACGGGACCTTGCGGGAGATCCGGCGGCAAAGCGGCCGAAGGCAGGAACCGGTATTTCGACCGGGCCTCCGAAGCGATACCGGCGGCAGCAAACAAACGTCTGGAACCGTCTGGCATGAACCCTCCTGGGGCATAGAGTTGCACCTCATGCGGTTTGCCAGTTGCTTCCGGAGCGCGGCGAGTGGGGTTTCCTCAAGCGTTCTTATCGTTGGGAGAAGCAGTACTCGGCGTACTTACTCGTTACGCAGCGCCCAGCTTATGCGCGGGCGGTCTTTTTTGTAAGTGCTAAAAATAACCGTTTTTAAATGGGATAGCAATGTTCGGGCGGCCCGATCCACCTCTTGCTGGCGATGTGTGGTACAAAGCTACCATATGGTTTGCCGCTGCCGGCGAATGAACTTCCGGCGGAACGGGAATTACTATCTGCGGTACGCGCATGACGTCGGAAGATGATGTGGGCGGGCCATCACCGGCCGGCATGAACGCATCTGCGAATCTCATTGGCCTTGGCGGGCCGCTTGGCTTAAAAGCGGGGCGAGTCTCCACCTCTGACCGGATAGCGCCATGCCCGCCAAACTCTCCGTGAACCTCAATGCCATTGCCATGCTGCGCAACCGCCGCGACCTGCCCTGGCCAAGCGTGGAAGGGCTCGGGCGCATCGCGCTTGCCGCCGGCGCTTCGGGCCTGACGGTGCATCCGCGGCCGGACCAGCGCCATATCCGCTTTTCCGACCTGCCCGTCATCCGCAACCTGATCGACGACGAGTTTCCGGATGCCGAATTCAATATCGAGGGCTATCCGACCGAGGAATTCCTGGAGCTATGCGCCAAGGCGCAGCCGGAGCAGGTGACGCTGGTGCCGGACGATCCCTCGCAGGCGACCTCGGATCACGGCTGGGATTTCCGCAAGCATCAGGCGTTTCTCACCGATGTCGTGGGACGGCTGAAGAAGATGGGATTTCGCGTCTCGCTCTTCGCCGACGGCGATGGCGATGCGGAGGCCGTGAAGGCCGCAAAAGCGACCGGGGCCGACCGGATCGAACTCTACACCGGCCCCTATGGCGGCTGCTACGACGCGCCGGAAAGGGCGGCGCCGATCCTCGAAGGGCTCGGCAGGACGGCCGATGCCGCGCTCGCGCTCGGCCTTGCCGTCAATGGCGGCCATGACCTGACGGTGGCAAACCTGCCGGCGCTGGTGAAGCGCATTCCCGATCTCGCCGAAGTCTCGATCGGCCACGGGCTGACGGCCGACGCGCTGGAATATGGCATGGCGGAAACGGTGCGCCGCTTCTGCCGGGCCTGCGGCCAGAAGATCTGAAAGACGGCCCGCCCGCGGTGGATGCGAGGGCGGGCCTTCCGGCAGGCTCAGGCGGTGAGTGCTGCCTTGTTGGCGACGAAATAATCCTTGAGCGACTGCGGCTGCTTTCCGGTCAGCCTGGCGAAATCGTCGGTGACGATATCGAACTTGCCGGCGCGCGTATTGGCGTCGGCCGAAACCAGCATGTCGGCGACGAAGCCCGGCAGGCCGGCGCCGCGAATGCCCTGACCGAGCTGCTCGTCGGTCACGGTGATGACTTCGAGCGGCTTGCCGGTGGCTTCGGTGGCGATTGCGGCAATTTCCTTCGGCGTCAGCGACTGCTTGCCGGTCAGCGTGTAGATGGCGCTGGCGGAGATGCCCGCTGCCAGCACCGAGGCGATGGCGAGCGCGCAATCGTCACGCGAGATGGTCGAGATCTTGCCGTCGCCGGCCGAGGTGAACCATTTTCCGGCCTGCAGATTGTGCGGCATGCTGTGCAGGTAGTTGTCGTGATACCAGGCGTCGCGCACGATCGTGTAGGGGATGCCGCTTTCCCTGATGGCGTTTTCGGTGCCGAGATGGTCGGGCGCGAAGGTGACGAGCGAATCGTCGGGCGAGGGCATGGACGTGTAGGTGATGTGCTTCACCCTGGCCTTGACGGCAGCGGCAACGGCAGCCTTGTGCTGGGCCAGGCGCTTGCCGGGCGTATCGAGCGAATCCGTGCTGATGATGAGCAGGCGATCGACGCCGGCAAAGGCGGCTTCGAGACCGGCGGCATCGTCAAAATCCGCCTTGCGGGTCACGACGCCAATGGCGGCGAGCGTGGCGAGCTTCTCCGGGCTGCGGGTTGCGGCAATGATGTTTGCCGGGGCGACCCTGTAGCTTTCGATCAGGTGATGGATGACACGCTGACCGAGCTGGCCTGCGGCGCCGGTGACGAGAATGGTTTCGCTCATGGTTTCCTCTAGCGTTGATAGGTGGTCTCAAAAAGAGACTAACGCTAAAATAGGAATTGACCTGGGGCTGTAAAGAAGGCAGTTTTTCGGGAGTTCGTTACCAAAAAGGAACCAGCTCATGGCCGGAACCATCGTCACTCTGAAAGCGAGAGCGCAGGGCGCGCGGCGCGAGATCGACCTTGCGAGCCTGGATTTTACCAATTGCCCGGTGCGGGACGTGCTGCAGCAGATCGGCGGCAAGTGGTCGACGCTGCTTCTCGAAGCGCTTGCCAAGCAGCCCTACCGTTTCGGCGAATTGCGCCGGATGATCCCGGATATTTCCCAGCGCATGCTGACGCAATCGCTGCGCGACCTGCAGCGGGACGGCTATATCGAGCGGGAGGTTTTTCCGACGAAGCCGCCGAGCGTGGAATACCGGATGACCGATCTCGGCCGCTCGCTCTACACGGTTCTGTCGCAGCTTCTGAACTGGGCGGAAGCCAACCATGACGAGGTTCGCGCCGCGCGGCTGCGTTTCGACGTGGAGCAATAGGGCAGGGCGGGGAAGAGGATCAGGCGGGCGGGACGCCGCCTGATCCTGAGCGCGTTACTTCTCGCGGCCTTCCGTCAGGAAGAACAGGAAGGCGAGGGCCGGAAAGCAGAAGCCGATCCAGGCCGCCATCGTCCAGCCGCCGGTCGCATAGGCCCAGCCGCCGAGCGCGGAGCCGATGGCGCCGCCGGTGAAGAAGGTTGCCATGAAGAGGCCGTTCAGGCGGCCGCGATGTTCCGGGCTGAGCCCGTAGATGGCGCGCTGGCCGCAGACGAGGTTGGTCGTCACGCCGAAATCGAGCAGGATCGCGGCGGCCGTCAGGAGAACGAGCGCCGTCAGCGAGCCGTCGGTGGCGAAATGGCTGACGAGGAAGGAGCCCATGGCGAGCAGCATGGCAAGCGTGGAGGCGACCTTCGTCATGCCGCGGTCGGCGAGGCGGCCGGCGATCGGCGAGGCCACGGCGCCGGCAGCACCGGCAAGGGCAAACAGCGCGATGCCGTTCTGCGACATGCCGAAGGCGGGGCTTGCGAGCAGCAGCGGTGCCGTCGTCCAGAACAGGCTGAAAGCGCCGAACATGCCGGCCTGATAGAGGGCGCGGCGCTGCAGCACGCGCGAGTTCAGCGCCAGATGGCCCATCGAGGCCAGCAGTTCACCGTAACGCAGCTTCGTGTGGGGGACGCGGACCGGCAGGTTGGCCCGCAGCACGATGCCGAGCGCGATCATGACGGCGGCGGTGACGTAATAGACCATGTGCCAGGACGAGGCCTCGGCAACGAGGCTTGCGAAGGGGCGGGCGAGCATGATGCCGCAGAGCAGGCCGCTCATGACATTGCCGACGACCTGGCCGCGCGTCGCATCCGGCGCCATGCTGGCGGCGAAGGGGACGAGAACCTGGGCTGCGACCGAGGCGAGGCCGATGCAGAGCGAGGCTGTCAGGAACATGCCCGGCGTCGAGGAGAAGGCGGCGCCGATCAGCGCCAGCGCGGAGGCTGCGATCAGCGTCAGGATGAGGCGGCGGTTTTCGAAGAGGTCGGCCAGCGGCACGAGCAGCAGCAGGCCGAGGCCGTAGCCGATCTGCGTCAGCGTGACGATGAGGCCGGTTGCGGCCGGCGTGAAGCCGAGATCGGTGCTGATCGGGCCTGCCAGCGGCTGGCCGTAATAGAGATTGGCGGCGACGAAGCCGCAGGAGGCTGCAAAAAGGAAGGTTAGCCAGGGGGACAGGGCGCGGGGCAAGGCCGTATCCGGCGTGGTGGCTGAAACGCTCATCAGAAACTCCAGAGGGCAATGATTGGGAGGATTGAATGCAAATATTCGTCGGCCGCCGCCCGATCCCTGACCGGATGACGGTATATCGCGCGTCAGGTCACGAGCCGCATGGCCGCCTCGGCCGCAGCGATCATCTCCTTCTCGCCGCGTCCCGTCCTCCCGATGACGCGCAGGCCCTTGGTCAGGCAGAGAAAGGTAAGGGCGGTGGCATCGGCATCCACTGTCGACGGGATCGTGCCGTCGGCCTGGCCGATGCGGATGAGATCGGCCATCAGCTTTTCGTCGGCGGAAAAGGCGGCGGCCACATGTGCTGCGGCTTCTTCGTCCAGCAGCGAGAGATCGTTTGCGCCGCCGACGACGAGACAGCCCTTGAGGCCGGCTTCGCCGTGGGACAGTTCGGCGTAATACATCACCATCTGGAAGACCTTGTCGCGGCCGGTCGCGGCAGCGGCGACCCTTGCTTCCAGCCGGCCGCGGCCGAGCTGGCGATAGCGCTTGAAGGCGGCAAGGAAGATGCCGCTCTTGTCCTTGAAGGCCTTGTAGACGCTGCCGGAGGCAAGGCCCATGGCCTCGGTCAGTTCGCTGATCGAGGCGGCGTGGTAGCCGCGCTCGGAAAAGACGCGCAACGCCGCATCGAGGGCGGCGTCCATATCGAACTCGCGCGGGCGGCCGCGGCTGCGGGTCTTTGCGTCGGGTGTCAGGGCGTCAACGGTCATGGCGCCTAATTAGGGAATGACCGTTTCCAAATCAAGTAAAATTTCTGCGACGCCGCAAGATCAGAGATCGAGCACCCAGGTCTGGCCGTTGGCTTCCGGCCCGAACATGCGATGTCTCTCTTCGGAGACAAGCCGGAAGCCGGCCTTCTGATAGATGGCGCGGGCGGTGTGGAGGAAGTCGTTGGTCCAGAGCGAGATCTGCCTGTATCCCTTGCGGCGGGAAAAGGCGATGCATTCGTCGACCAGCTGTTTGCCGAGGCCGAGACCGCGGGCGGCCTTGTCGACATAGAGAAGGCGGAGCTTGGCGATGCCGTCGCCGCCATTGGTGATCAGCACCGAGCCGAGGTTGATGCCGCCGCGCTCGGCGATCCAGCAATATTCCATCGCGGGGTCGAAATTGGCGAGGAATTTTCCCGCGACTTCGGCGACCAGCCCCTCGAAGCGCAGATCCCAGCCGTATTCCTCGGCATAGAAACGGCCCTGGCTCTGGACGATCCAGCCGATATCGCCGGCCCGATGCGGGCGGATGATGGCGGCAGCCGGTTTTGCCTGCGGATCGAGGATCGCCCGGATCGTGCGCATGGCATCGACGGCGGCTTCCGGCTCGCCATCGGCAAGCGTGTCGAAGCGGGCGGCGATCTGGGCATTGGCGCGGTGGCCGAATTCCTCGAACTGGCTGCGTCCCTTGCCGGTGACAGTGAGGATCTGGCTGCGCTGGTCGGCGGGGTCGGGTCTGGCTTCGATGAGCTCTTCTTCGCGGAAGCGCTTGAGGATGCGGCTCAGATAGGCCGGGTCGAGCTGCAGGTCGCGGGCGAGCGCGCCGGCATTGACGCCATCATGAGCGCCGATCTCGAAGAGCACGCGCGCGTCCGTCAGCGTAAACGGCGTATCGAGATAGGCCTTGTTCAGCAGGCCGAGGAAGTTCGTGTAGAAGCGGTTGAATTCGCGGGCGGATTCGATGAGGGCAGGATCGGTCACGGCGGGGTCTCCTACAGCATCGGCCCGAGAATCGGTTTCGATTTTCGGTAAGCCTGATGCGCAGATTCAAAGAGTTAGAACGCCATGCGTCAGAATGGACGCATGGCGTTCTAACGAGACCCTGCCGCTTTTGATTGACTGAGTCAACTAAATTGATGACTCAGGCTGCATCTTCCTTGACCTTGGTCAGTTCTCCCTCCAGCGCGAAATCGACGGCGGCGCGGGCATGGATCGCGGTCGTGTCGAAGCCGGGCAGGGGAAGGCGATCGGGATCGAGGATCAGGCAGATCTCGGTGCAGCCGAGAATGATGCTGTCGGCGCCCTTTTCACGGGCGCGCTCGATCACGGCCATGAGTTTCTGGCGCGAACTGTCGAGCACCTTGCCGGCGCAGAGTTCGCTGAAGATGATGTCGTGAACGGTCGTGCGGTCGGCCGCTTCCGGCACCATGATCTCGAGGCCGAGGCTTTTCATGCGGTCGGCATAGAAGCCGTGTTCCATCGTGTAGCGCGTGGCGAGCAGAAGCGGGCGCTTGCAGCCGGCCTCATGGATGGTCCTTGCCGTTTCGTCGATGATGTGGATCAGCGGCACGGAAATGCGGGCGGCAACCTCGGGCGCGATCAGGTGCATGGTGTTGGTGCAGATCAGCATGCAATGGGCGCCGGAAACCTGCAGGCGCAGCGCGACATCGCCAAGGCGCGAGGCAGCCATATCCCAGGCGCCGGCCTTCTGCAGGGCAACGATCTCCTCGAAATTCACCGAATGCATGGTGAGTTCGGCAGAGGCGAGGCCGCCCAGCCGCTCGCGCACCATTTCGTTGATGAGACGATAGTAGACCGCCGAGCTTTCAAAGCTCATGCCGCCGATCAGGCCGATGGTTTTCATGGATGGTCGCTCCCCCCTGACAGTTTCGAATGCGGGAATGATGCCGCAGATCGGGCGCAATGTGTTTGCGTTGTTTGTGCTTTCCTGTCAAAATGTGCTATTGGTTTGCATAGGTTTTCTATTTCTCGCAAAAATTCGGCGCAGGCTGGACATGATCGACGATCGCGACAGGCGGATTCTGGATATCCTGCAGGAGGATGCAGGCATCTCCGTGACCGACCTTGCAGAACAGGTGGCGCTCTCCGTCTCGGCCTGCTCGCGGCGCATCCAGCGGCTGGAGGAGACCGGATATATCGCCCGGCGCATCGTCGTGCTCGACCGCGAGCGCATGGGCGTGCCGACGACCGTCTTTGCGCTCGTCAAGACCGCGCATCATTCCGACGAGTGGACCGAGAGTTTTCGGCGGGCGATCAGCGATATTCCCGAAATCGTCGAGGCGCACCGGCTGACGGGCAATTACGACTATATCCTGAAGATCGTGCTGCCGCGCGTCGAGCATTACGACGTCATCTACAAGCGGATCGTGCGCAAGATCGAGCTTTTCGACGTCTCGGCCTCGATTTCCATGGAGCTTTTGAAACAGGGTCTGTCCATTCCCGTTTCCTATGCCTGACATTGTGGGGTGCTATGCCGAAACGGCGGTTGAATCCTGCCTGCGAAAGGCGACATTTGATGCAGCGAAATGGCGCGAAAGGGGTGGGTCATGAGCGAACATCATGTCGTCGTTGTCGGCGGCGGTTTCGGCGGGCTGCAGCTCGTCAAGGGGTTGAAAGGGGCGGGCGTGAAGATCACGCTCGTCGACCGGCGCAACCACCATCTCTTCCAGCCGCTTCTCTATCAGGTGGCAACGACCATCCTTTCCACCTCGGAGATCGCCTGGCCGATCCGCCATCTCTATGCCGACCGGCCCGAGGTGACGACCCTGCTTGGCGAGGTCAACGGCGTCGATGCGCAAGCCAAGACCGTTTCGCTGCGCAGCGGCATGGTGCTGAATTACGATACGCTGGTTCTGGCGACGGGGGCCACACACGCCTATTTCGGCCATGACGAATGGGAGCCGGTGGCGCCCGGCCTGAAGACGCTGGAGGACGCGACGACGATCCGCCGGCGCGTGCTGCTTGCCTTCGAGCGGGCGGAAGTGGAAAGCGATCCGGCCGTGCGCGACGCGCTGCTGACCTTCTCCATCGTCGGCGCCGGCCCGACCGGTGTCGAGCTTGCCGGCATCATCGCCGAGCTTGCGCATTTCACGCTGCCCAAGGAATTCCGCAATATCGACACGCGCAAGACCCGCGTCGTGCTGATCGAGGCAGGTCCGCGCGTGCTGCCGGCCTTTGCCGAGGCGCTTTCGGCCTATGCGCAGAAGGCGCTGGAAAAGCTCGGCGTCGAGGTGCTGACGGGAACGCCGGTGACGCAATGCACGGCCGACGGCGTGACGGTCGGCGACAGGTTCATTGCGAGCCGGACCATCGTCTGGGCGGCGGGCGTGCAGGCATCGCATGCGGCGCGCTGGCTGGGCGTGTCCGCCGACCGGGCAGGGCGCGCCATCGTCGAAAAGGATCTGACGGCGCCCGGCCTGCCCGATGTCTTCGTGATCGGCGATACGGCTTCCGTCACCCAGGAGAGCGGCAAGCCGGTGCCGGGCATCGCGCCGGCCGCCAAGCAGCAGGGCGCTTACGCGGCGAAGGTGATCCGCGCCCGTATCTCCGGCAAACCGGCGCCGGGGCCGTTCAAATACTGGCATCAGGGCAGCCTGGCGACGATCGGCAAGAGCGCGGCGATCATCGATTTCGGCCGTTTCAAGCTCAAGGGCTGGATCGCCTGGTGGATCTGGGGCCTTGCCCATATCTACTTCCTGATCGGCACACGCTCGCGCTTCGCCGTCGCCTGGAACTGGCTCTGGATCTATATGAGCGGCCAGCACAGCGCCCGGCTGATCACCCAGCGCGAGACGATGCGCGACGACGGCTAGATGCAGACGCGGATGCAGGGCCTTTGCCTGGGCGTTCCGGCCCCCATCCGCGCCCTTACTGCCATTCGCCGTTCGGCAGGCGCCCGTGATAGGGCGTGTCGCGGCAATGTCCCCAGGGGCCAAGCCAGTAGCCGGGAGGGCAGGGGTTTGCCGCGACCGGCGGATAATAGGGCGGGGGATAGGCCGGCACCGCATAGGCGGGGCGTCGCGTCGCGGCCAGGCCCAGGGCGGCGCCCGTCGCAAGCCCCATGCCGTACCAGCCGGCATTGTTCCAGCCGTGCCAATGATCGATGAAGACGGCAGCCGGTCCGGATGCGCCGGCAAGGCTGCCCTCCAGCACCGACACGTCGAACGTCAGCGTCGTGCCGTCGAGTTTCGGAGACTTCAGCGTAACGACGGCATCCGCGATGCTGGAACCGCCGCCGAGAACGGAGATGGTGGCGTTCGGCGGATCCTTGTCGAAACTGTCGGGACCTTCGGCCCACTGCCTGACGAGTTCGGCGGTGGCCAGATGGCCCGCTGCCCGCACGGGGCGATCGGCAAAGATGATGGCGTTGGCGGATACGCCGGTCAGGGTCAGCGTGTTGCCTTCAAGCTTTGCGCCATCCGCGTTCACCACCAGCAGCGATGCCGCCGGCCCCTGCCGGCTCACCTCGCCGATGGTCTTTTCGAGGGGAATATGCGGTCTGACGGCTGCGTCCTGCGCGAGAGCGTTGCCGCCGAGCAATGCGAGCGTGCCTGCCAGAAGCAGGCTGAATCTTTGCGTTGGTATCATCGATGACATCCTTGCTGGATTGACAGTATGCCGTTGATCGAAGGCAAGGGCCGGGAGCCGCCGTTTCGCCCGCCATGGCGGACGAGGTTGACGTCCCGGTTGCTATCTGGCGGCGGTCAGGGTGACTTGAAGCACGCCGGTTGCGATGTTGAGGCCGGTTTGGCCGTCAACGGAAAGCGGCTGCAGCGAAAACGACCGGTTGTTGCCGCCGACGAGCGCATTGGCCCCGACGCCGACCCCCACGGATGCGCCCGCGCCGATGCCGACATATTTGCCGGCAAGCGCGCCTTTCGGGACGCCGCGCATTGCCGATGCGACCGCCCAGATCAGATGGCCCTGATCGACCTTGCCGAGTTCGATGCCGTATTCATCGATGCTGCCGGCATAATTTTCGGGCTGTCCGCCATCGGGCTTGAACTGGCAATTGAGCGACTGCTTGCGGCTCAAGATCTCTCCGACGCCCTTCGAGACGTCGCAGGAGAGGATGCCGATCTTCGCGACATCCGCATGGCCGGAGCCTGCGGCGGCGGCCAGCATGGCCAAGGCAAGCATCAAGCCGCCGGTGCTTTTCGAGATGTTCATGATGAAGTCCCCTTTTTCATCAGGTGTCGCGCCTGTTGCGGCAATGTCCCCGCAGGCCACGCCGGAAAGTAAAAGAACGACGGACGCGCAGATCGTCGTTCCGGGCATCGGTTTTCCTCAAGTGCAGATATGCGAAAACGACGGCCTGCCGCGCGAACGGAGCCGGATGCTGCTACGGATACTTTGGTTCCATCCGTATATTATGAACTGCTTTATGAAGTTTTGTGAACATACATTGGCTTCGATGTGCCAAAATATGTCTCAGCGACATATTGAGTCGCAAACAGGATATTTATCCAGCTGGTTACTTGTCGGATGTGCCGGATACACTTCGGCGATTTCGCTATCTGCGGGGAGCAGGTAGTGATCCGCCCTGCGCTGCAGCCCTCACGGGAATGCGTGGAGCGGGGGATTACAGGCTGCCGCATGCGGCCGGGCGGGGCGCCCCTATTCGGCCGCGCCGGGGTCAACGGCGCTGACGATGCCGTCGCCGTCAGGGCCCTATCCATACATGAAAAAGGCGGCCCGAAAGCCGCCTTCCTGTTCCGTCAGGCCGCCAGCGAGGCGATGTCGATGACGAAGCGGTAGCGCACGTCGCTCTTCAGCACGCGCTCATAGGCTTCGTTGACCTGCTGGATGTTGATCGTCTCGATCTCGGCGACGATGTTGTGCTTGCCGCAGAAATCGAGCATTTCCTGGGTTTCCTTGATCGAGCCGATCATCGAGCCGGAAATGCTCTTGCGGCCGGGAACCAGCGAGAAGGCGTGGACCGGGATCGGGTTTTCGGGAACGCCGACCACCACGAAGGCGCCGTCCACCTTCACGAGGCCGAGATAGGCGTTCCAGTCGATCTCGGCGCTGACGGTGCAGATGACGAGGTCGAAGGCGCCGCGCAGCTTCGTGAAGGTTTCCGGGTCGTTGGTGGCGTAATATTCCTTGGCGCCGAGCTTCAGGCCGTCTTCCTTCTTGGAGAGCGTCTGCGAGAGCACGGTGATATCGGCACCCATAGCCGCACCGAGCTTGACGCCCATATGGCCGAGGCCGCCCATGCCGACGATCGCGACCTTCTTGCCGGGGCCGGCATTCCAGTGGCGCAGCGGCGAATAGAGCGTGATGCCGGCGCAGAGCAGGGGTGCGGAAGCGTCGAGCGGAAGGTTGTCCGGGATGGACATGACGTAACCTTCCTTGACGACGATCGAGTCGGAATAGCCGCCCTGGGTGCGGGTGACGCCATCGGCTTCGAACTCGTTGTAGGTGCCGACGAGACCCGGCATGTACTGTTCGCGGTCGAGATCGCGGGTGGCGCAGCCGACGCAGGAATCGACGAAGCAGCCGACGCCGACGCGGTCGCCGACCTTGAACTTGGTCACTTCGGAACCGACAGCCGTGACGATGCCGGCGATTTCATGGCCCGGAACGATGGGGTAGACGGCGTTCTTCCACTCGTTGCGGACGGTGTGGATGTCCGAATGGCAGATGCCGGCAAACTTGATTTCGATGACGACGTCATCCGGGTTCGGATTGCGGCGCTCGAAGGTGAAGGGCGTCAGCGGCTTGGAAGCGTCAGTCGCGGCGTAGCCTCTAGCGATAGGCATGGGAACCATCCTTTTCGATGTGTGGGAGTTGGGGAGGCGAGTGGATGGCCGGACTATTGCGCCGAACGCTGCCGCAGCGTTAGAGCGATACTCTCAGCTTTTTGCACGATCCTGCAAATGTGAGCCTGGCGCCTGTTTGCGAAACGGAAAAGCGCCTCTAAATAAAGGCGGTATCGCTGACGCCAGACAGAAAGAGTTGCCGCATGACATTGCCCTTCAATCCATACCGGGAAATCGTCGATATCGCGATGCGCTTTGCGCCCGGCGACGGCGAATTCCGGACATCGATCGGCAATCTTCACATCAGCCGCCGCTCCAACCCCAGCGATCCGCTGCATAGCAGCTACAAGCCCTGCTTTGCCTTTGTCCTGCAAGGCGCCAAGAGCCTTCGCCTCGGGGAGGAAACAATCAGCTACGGCACCGGCGACTATCTTCTGACCTCGCTCGATCTGCCGGTCGCCTGGCGCATCGCCGAGGCAAGCCCCGAGGTGCCGCATCTCTGTCTCGGGCTGGCGATCGATTCCGAAAAGCTGCTGGAACTCCTGAGCCGCATCGACATTCCGCGCCCCGCCGCCCATACGGACGGGCAGCGCGGCATGACCGTCAACGTCGCGCCGCCGGAGCTTCTGGATGCTGCCGTGCGGCTCCTGCGCTTGCTCGATCGTCCGAAAGACATTCCGGCCATGGCGCCGCTGATCGAGCAGGAAATCCTCTACCGGATCCTGACCGGCCCCGACGGGGAGCGGCTGATCAATATCGCCACCGCCGACAGCCACAGCAACAGGATCGCGCGGGCGGTGGCCTGGCTGAGGGAGAATTTCGCCCGGCCGCTGCGCATCGAGGAACTGGCCGACCATGTCAACATGAGCGCGTCCTCCTTCCACCATCACTTCAAGTCGGTGACGGCGATGACGCCGATGCAGTATCAGAAGCAGCTTCGCCTGCACGAGGCGCGAAGGCTGATGCTGGTGGAGCGGCTGGATGCGGGCACGGCCGGCCACCGCGTCGGCTACCAGAGCCCGTCGCAGTTCAGCCGCGAATATAGCCGCCTCTACGGCGCCTCGCCGGCGCGCGACGTGGACGGCGCGCGGGACGCGATTGCGGCGGAATAATCAGCCGGGAAATTTCAGGGCCTTGTCGCTGCGGCATTTCGCAAGCGGCAGCTGACGGAAGGAGAGGATGCGCGTGATGCGCTCCCTGCCGTCCGTCTCGACGCTCATGCAGGCGCAGGCATAGCCGTAATTGCCGTTGGTGCGCACATAATCGTGCTCGGAAATATCGGGTATCAGGTCCATGCCCTCGGGCTCGTCGCCGCTTCCCTGCGTCGTGATCGTCCAGGTGTTCTGCGCGTCGTCCAGCCACCAGTTGGCAGGCGTCGGGTTCTGGATCCAGCCGCAGCGGGTCTCGGCGGCAAGGGCCGGAAAGGCAAGCGCCGGAAAGGCGAGGGCAAGCGACAGGGCGGCGGCGGGCGCGGATTTCTTCATGGGCGATTCTCCTTGCTGGCGATGCTGGCCTATCCGCCCGCCTTCGAACAGCCGAATTCCGCTGTTTCATATGAGATGAAAAAATCTCAGGATGCTTCTTGACGGGAGCCTGCGATCTGGCGCATAAACGCCACGAACCGTACCGTACGGTACGTAAATGGGGAGTTGAGACCGTGTCAGTCGATGTCGCAGAGCCGAGCGAGTTTTCGCCACGCCAGAACGCCGTTCTGGAGCAGGCGCTGCAGCTTCTCGTCGATGGCGGGGAGAAGGCGCTGACGACTTCGGGCGTCGCGCGCGCCGCCAACTGCTCCAAGGAGAGCCTCTACAAGTGGTTCGGCGACCGTGACGGCCTGCTGTCGGCGATGATCGCCTATCAGGCAAGCAAGGTGCGCACCTTCGAGCGCAGCGGCGAGCGGCTGACCTATACGAGCCTGCACGACCATCTCGTCATCTTCGCGCGCGACCTGCTGGAGGTTCTGGCCGGCGACGTGTCGCTGGCGCTGAACCGGCTGGCGATCGGCCATGCCAGCGCACATGAGGCGCATCGCGACGGCTCCAAGCTCGGCAAGCTGCTGCTGGAGCGCGGCCGCCGGCAGATCGACCGCCGCGCCATGGCGCTGATCGACGCGGGAAAAAGGGCAGGGCTGCTGCGTTTCCACGATGCGGACGAGGCCTATCATACGCTTTACGGCCTCATCGTTTCCGACCTGCATGTGCGCATGCTGCTCGGCGAGCCCGGCCTCAAGGATACCGCACGTCAGGCGGAGAAGGCGGTGACCGCCTTCCTGCGCCTCTACGGCACGGACAAGGTTCTGGCGGAGATGCCGATCCTCGGCTGACCCGTTTTCTGAAGTGAACAAGACAAGCAAAAGGGAAGGAATTTCAATGCGCGTCTATTACGATCGTGATGCCGATCTCAACCTCATCAAGTCGAAGAAGGTCGCCGTCATCGGCTACGGTTCGCAGGGTCGCGCTCACGCGCTGAACCTCAAGGATTCCGGCGCCCAGAACGTCGTCATCGCGCTCAAGGCCGGTTCGCCGACCGTCAAGAAGGCCGAAGCCGACGGCTTCCAGGTCAAGACGGTTGCCGAAGCTGCCGCCTGGGCCGACCTGATGATGATGGCAACCCCGGACGAACTGCAGGCCGATATCTACAAGGCCGACATCGCCCCGAACATCCGCGACGGCGCAGCGATCGCCTTCGCCCACGGCCTCAACGTGCATTTCGGCCTCATCGAACCGAAGGCTTCGGTCGATGTCGTCATGATCGCCCCGAAGGGTCCGGGCCACACGGTTCGCGGCGAATACCAGAAGGGCGGCGGCGTTCCCTGCCTCGTTGCCGTTCACCAGAACGCGTCCGGCAACGCGCTTGAACTCGCTCTCTCCTACGCCTGCGGCGTCGGCGGCGGCCGTTCGGGCATCATCGAAACCAACTTCCGCGAAGAGTGCGAAACCGACCTCTTCGGCGAACAGGTCGTTCTCTGCGGCGGTCTCGTCGAGCTCATCCGCGCCGGTTTCGAAACGCTGACCGAAGCCGGTTACGCACCGGAAATGGCCTATTTCGAATGCCTGCACGAAGTGAAGCTGATCGTCGACCTGATCTATGAAGGCGGCATCGCCAACATGAACTACTCGATCTCGAACACGGCCGAGTGGGGCGAATACGTTTCCGGTCCGCGCATCATCACCGCCGAAACCAAGGCCGAAATGAAGCGCGTCCTGAAGGACATCCAGACCGGCAAGTTCACCTCCGAATGGATGCAGGAATACAAGTCGGGTGCGGCCCGCTTCAAGGGTATCCGCCGCGTCAACGACGCCCACCAGATCGAAGAGGTCGGCGCCAAGCTGCGCGGCATGATGCCGTGGATCGGCAAGAACAAGCTGGTCGACAAGTCGGTCAACTAAGCGGCTTGCCGACCCTCGTCATCTCTTTGCTGCACGCCTGCGGCGATGCGGGGAATCGGCAAGAACAAGCTGGTCGACAAGTCGGTCAACCAAGCGGTTTTGACGATGTGATTACGAGAGGCCGGGGCGAAAGCTCCGGCCTTGTCATTCGGCTTTTAAAAGACTAGGTTTCTGACTAGTCAGGAGAGTGCCGATGCGTCAGTGGCCCGTACAGGATGCGAAAGCGCGGTTCAGTGAAATGCTGGACGCGTCGCTCGAAGAAGGACCGCAGCTTGTTTCGAAGCGCGGTGAGCCGAAGGCCGTTCTGGTTTCGCTTGACGAATGGGACAGGTTGCAGAAGCGGACGAAGCCGAGCCTGAAGGATATACTTTTGGCGCCGGAGCCGCGCGCCGAACTCGATATTCCCCAGCGTGGCCAGTGGAAGACCAGAGACATTCCGGACTTCGAATAGCGATGTATCTGCTGGACACCAATGTTCTCTCGGAGTTGAGGCGTCCGCGTCCGCATGGGGCTGTGGTGGCCTGGCTCGATTCCATTTCGAGCGACAGCATGTATGTGCCGACCGTCGTGATCGGCGAGATCCAACTCGGTATCGAACGGACAGCGGGGAACGATCCTGCCAAGGCCAGAGAGCTTTCCTCTTGGCTGCAACAAATTATCGATACGGCGCAATGCATCAGCATTGATGCGGAAATTTTCAAGCGATGGGGAACATTGGCCCATCGGATCGGCACAAACCTGCTGGTCGACGCTCTGATCGCGGCGACCGCACTTCAGAAAAATATGACTGTCGTGACCCGCAATGTCAGCGATTTTCAGCAGTTCGGCGTCCCGGTCTTCAATCCGTTCGAATATAAATCCGGCAACTAGGCCTCTTCACTTTCGAGCGGCAAGATACAGCCAGCGGGTCGGCTTTTTGTCATAACCGCCGCCATCGGCTTCGTTGATGGTGACGTTTCTCCAGCCGCCGGCAACGAGCAGTTCCTGCAGCCATTCGCTCGAAGGATAGTTGTAATAACGCCCGAAACCGTCATGGCCTTCGGCGGTGCCGGCCTTGAAGCTTGCGTGGAAGATGCCGCCTTTCTTCAAGGCGTTGCGGATGAGGGCGAGGATGGCGGGAAGATCGGTGCGGGGCACATGCAGCAGGCTCGCCTCGGCCCAGATCCCGTCGAATTCCTCGCGCGCGGCAAGCTCCTCGAAGCGCATGACCTTCACCGGCCTGCCGACCAGCTTCTCGGCCTGCCGGGCAAGCTCGGCCGAGCCGTCTGTCGGCGTGACGTCGAAACCCCTGGACAGCATGTAGGCGCAGTCCTGTCCGCCGCCGCAGCCGAGTTCGAGAATGCGGGCCTCTTCGGGAAGGGCGGCGAGGAAGGCATCGAGCCTTGCCGTTGGTGGTTTCCGGTCGCGCGTGGCGTAGGTCTCGGCATTGTCGTCGTAGAAGGAGGCGGTCATGGGTTCTTCTCGAGATAGATCACGCGCTCCAGACCTTTGAAATGGGCGTCGAGCGTCAGCACGTCGGCATCGTGTAGTTCGGAGGTCGCATAGATAATGGCGTCCGCGAGGGCGAGTTTGCGCTTCGCGGAGACTTCGGCGGCGCGGCGGGCAAGCGTCGTGTTGAGAGGGACCACGACGCAGGTGGTGGTATAGGCGAAGAAGGAATCGACGGCTTCTTCGCCGTGTTCGCGTTCCAGCCACTTGGTGAGTTCGAGCTGGACGATAGTGGGGACGATGCAGTTGGCTCGGTCGGGCATCTCGGCCTGCAGGCGTTCGGCAGCGGGGCCCTGGGTCAGCCATTCGATCCAGGCGGAGCTGTCGACGACACGCATCAAAGCCGGTCTTTCCGGTCGCGGTAGCCGCTTGGGTCCGCGCCTTTGGCCATGCCCTTGAGATCTGTCAGTTCAGGGACAGGGATGAGGAGCACGCCTTTTCCCTTGGGTATGAAGACGAATTCCTGTCCGGCGGACCAGTGCTGCTGTTCGCGCACTTCCTTGGGAATGGAGATCTGGAATTTTGCGGAGAGGGTTGCCGTTGCCATTCTTACCTTCCTCCATCGATCGGCAGATAGTAAGAATTCGTGCCGGGCCGGTCAATGGCGAACCATTCTCGAGGCCAGGCGATTGGTTCGGGCATGAAAAAAACCGGGCACTTTGCCCGGTTTCCATTCTGTCGCATCCGAAATGTCAGATCACAGAACGCGGCGCGTCCAGCCGCGCTCGTCGTTCGTCACACCCTTCTGCAGGCTGACGAGCTGCTGGCGCAGGTCCGTGGTCAGCTTGCCGGTCTGGCCGTCGCCGACCTTGAACTCGCCGCCGGCGTGGCGGACGAGGCCGATGCCGGCGAGCACCGCGGCGGTGCCGCAGGCGAAGGCTTCGACCAGCTTGCCGCTGGCCGCATCAGCCTGCCATTCCTCGAAGGAATAGGGGCGCTGTTCGACACGCAGGCCCTTTTCTTCGGCCAGCACGATGACCGAGGCGCGGGTGATGCCCGGCAGGATCGTGCCGCCGAGCGGCGGGGTGACGACCGTTCCGTCGTTCATGACGAAGAAGACGTTCATGCCGCCGAGTTCTTCGACCCAGCGATGTTCCGCAGCATCGAGGAAGACGACCTGGTCGCAATCCTTCTTGGCGGCTTCGGCCTGCGCCACAAGGCTTGCGGCATAATTGCCGCCGCATTTGGCGGCACCGGTGCCGCCGGCGGCTGCGCGGGTGTAGGTGGTCTCGACCCAGAGGGAAACGGCCTTGGCGCCGCCCTTGAAATAGGCGCCGACCGGAGAGGCGATGATGCAGAAGATATATTCCTGGGCCGGGCGAACGCCGAGGAAGGCCTCGTTGGCAAACATGAAGGGGCGCAGGTAGAGGCTGGCGTCGCCTGAGGGAATCCAGTTCTTGTCGACGCGCACCAGCGCTTCGACCGCCTTCAGGAAGAGGTCTTCCGGCACTTCGGGCATCGCCATGCGGGCTGCCGACTGGGCGAAGCGGCGAGCGTTTTCTTCCGGGCGGAAGAGCAGGATGCGGCCGTCATCGGCCTTGTAGGCCTTCATGCCTTCGAAGATTTCCTGGGCGTAGTGCAGCACGGCGCTGGCCGGATCGAGCTCCAGCGGGCGGCGCGGCGTCACCTTCGCGTCGTGCCAGCCCTTGTCGGCGGTCCAGCGCGCCAGCACCATGTGATCGGTGAAGATCTTGCCGAAGCCGGGTGTTTCCAGTGCCTTGATGCGGTCGGCGTCGGAGACGGGAGACTTGTGGAATTCGATTGTGATTTCAGGAGAGGTCGACGTCGCGGTCATTGCTGGCACCTTGATAGTCCATTGAATAATGGCGCGCACACTACTGCCGCCGGGCCGGTTTTGGAAAGGTCTGAATGTGGCGATTTTTGTCGCGTGATCGGAGGAATAATCGCGCGATGCGGCGAGGTTCCATCGAGTGGGGCAACCGCGCCACGACGCCCGGCGCGAGAGCTTCAAGCCTGTTCGTGCAGACATGCCGATCCAAACTTGTCACGGGGACAAGAAAATAGGTCAGCATTGTTGACATAAATCGTGCTGCATGTTCAGCTGCCGATATTAGAAAATAAGAGGAAACCCCATGCTGAACTGGGACAACATGTTTGCGACGCGCTCTTCGAGGATGCGCGCTTCCGAGATCCGCGAGCTGCTGAAACTTCTCGACCGGCCGGAAATCATCTCCTTTGCCGGCGGCATTCCGGACCCGGCGCTGTTTCCGGACCAGGCGTTCAAGAAGGCCTATGCCGACATTTTCGACAGCGCGGCGGTCAATTCGGCCCTGCAATATTCCGTTTCCGAAGGTTACAAGCCGCTGCGTGAATGGCTGGTGGGGCAGATGGCGGGTCTCGGCATCCCCTGCGGGCTCGACAATGTCTTCATCGTTTCCGGTTCGCAGCAGGGGCTCGATTATCTCGGCAAGCTGTTTCTTTCGCCCAACGATACGGCGCTCGTCACCTGGCCGACCTATCTCGGCGCGCTGCAGGCCTTCAACGCCTACGAGCCCGCCTACGACCAGCTGACGCCGGGCGGCAACCGCACGCCGGGCTCCTACCGCGAGGCCGCGGCGCAGAAAGGCGGCAAGGTGAAATTCGCCTATCTCTCGGCCGAATTCTCCAATCCGACCGGCGAGACCGTCGACCGCGAGGGCCGCGAGAAGCTGCTCGATCTTGCCGACGAACTCGACATCGCCGTCATCGAGGATGCCGCCTACCAGTCGCTGCGCTATGACGGCGAGTCGATTCCGCCGATCCTGGCGCTGGAGATTGCGCGCAAGGGCCATATCAACGAGACGCGCACGATCTATTGCGGCAGTTTCTCCAAGACGCTGGCGCCCGGCCTTCGCGTCGGCTTCATCGTCGCCAACGCGCCCGTCATCCGCAAGCTGGTGCTGATGAAGCAGGCGGCCGACCTGCATTCCTCGACCATCAACCAGATGGCGATTTGCGAAGTCGCCGAGCGCGGTTTCGATGCGCAGGTCGCCAAGATCAGGGCCGTCTACAGCCAGCGGCGCAACTGCATGCTGGCGGCGCTTGAAAAATACATGCCTGCAGGCACGAGCTGGACGAAGCCGGAAGGCGGCATGTTCATCTGGGTGACGCTGCCCGAGGGCATGGACGGCGCCGAACTGCTCGCCAGGTCGCTCGAAAGCGCCAAGGTCGCCTTCGTTCCGGGCAAGGCCTTCTTTGCCGACGGTTCGGGCGCCAATACGTTCCGCGTCAGCTTCTCCTGCGCCAACGAGACGATGATCGAGGAGGGCATCAGCCGCCTCGGCAGGCTGATCGCCAGCGAGATCGGCTGATATAATTCAGGAACGGACGGCGATTAGAGAATTTCCGTTTTTCTTCGAAACACGGAAATGCTCTATCCCCTTGTTTTCGCGCAATTCCGAACGCAAAACCGCTGCACACTTTTGCTGGAATTGCTCTAGAAGATCGTCGTCCAGCCTTCGTTGGCGGTTTCGCTCTTGCCGTAGCCGACGCGGTCGGCAACCGCGCCGTCGGCATTGATGAGGATGATATCGCCGCCCTTGTTGGCGAGCTGCGGGCCGCCGTTTTCCGGGTCGAGCGTGATCGTGCGGAATTCGCCGGCGGCAAGCGAGCCCGACAGCGTCTGGCGGCGGCCTTCGCCGTCTTCCAGCGACCAGCCCTCGATCGAGGTCGTCACGTCGGAACGGTTGACGAGCGTCACCGTTTCGTCCTCGGTGCCGTCAGGGTGGTTGACCGGGTTGATCATGGCGGCGACGATGCGCAGCGAGGAGGCGACGATCGGCTGCGGGCGGCGGGTGCCTTCGCCGCGGCCCTGACCGCCCCTGTTGTCGCCGACGGGATGGCCGGTATTGGCATCCGTATTCCAGTTCTGCGACTGGAAACCGAGGAAGATTGCCACCCAGTGATCGTCGTCGGCGAAATGGATCAGCAGCGCGCCATCCTGATTGGGCGCGTTGGTGGCGCGGAAGCTGCCGCTGTCGCCCTGGTTCATGTGAATGTCGTGAATGCCCCTGCCGGGCTCGAAGCCGAAATATTCGTCCAGCTTGTTGTTCTCCGGCCCCCAGGCTTCGCCGAAGGCGTAGAAATGGATGGACTTGTCGGCAATGCCTTCCTGCACGATCGGTTCGATGAAATCGCGCAGGTCGTTCTTCGGGCCGTTGAGCTGGAAGGGGGCGACGTCCATATCCTCGCGCTCGATCATGCCGCCGCGCACATAGTCGATCGCCAGATCCTGCCGGTCGCCCCTGATGTCGGTCAGGCCCATCGGCAGGGCTTCGAGCTCGGCCGTCAGCTCCGGATGCTGGAAGTTCATGACATTGGCATAGAGCAGGTCGTGCGGCGATTCCTTCGAGCGCACGTTCATGGCGATGCGATAGCTGGCGCCATCGGCCTCGATGCGGATTTCGATATGCGGATCGTTGTCGTCGTCAAGGGCAAGCGCCGAAGCCGTACCCTTCAGCACCTTGTAATTCCGGAGCATGGTGAACCTCGTGGTGGGGGACGAAGCATCACGATAGCATGGCGGAAACGCATCTTTTGTGACGCCTGTTTCCGCCATGCAAGGCTTTGAAGAGCCTACTTCTTCACATGCGGGGCGAAGAGTTCCATGTCGGCCTCGCTCAGCCGCTCGTTGGCGGTGTTGAGCTGGTGCCAGTAGGGATAGATGACCGGCGGCACGCTGACATCGTCGAGGCGCTTGCGCTCCTCGGCAGACAGTTTCAGGTCGGCGGCGGCGAGGTTGTCCTTGAACTGGGCTTCGGTGCGGCCGCCGATGATGACCGAGGTGACGGCCCTGCGGCCGATCAGCCAGGCGAGCGCCACCTGGGCTGCGGAAACGCCGCGTTCCTGGCCGATCGCCACCAGCGTCTCGACGATGTTCCAGAGGCGGTTTTCGTCGCGGATCGGCGGTTCGGTCCAGCCGGCGAACTGGCGGGTGCCTTCGGGGGCGGCGGCGTTGCGGCGGTGCTTGCCCGAGAGCAGGCCGCCGGCGAGCGGGCTCCAGACGAGCACGCCGAGGCCCTGGTCGATCGAGATCGGCAGCAGCTCGTATTCGGCGTCGCGGGCTTCCAGCGTATAGTGGATCTGCTGGCTGACGAAGCGCTGGTACTTGTATTCGTTGGCGATGCCGAGCGCCTTCATGATGTGCCAGCCGGAATAGTTCGAGCAGCCGACATAACGCACCTTGCCCTGCCTGATGAGCGTATCGAGCGCTTCCATCGTCTCTTCGAGCGGCGTCTGGCCGTCCCATTCATGGACCTGGTAGAGGTCGATGACATCGGTCTTCATGCGCTTGAGGCTTGCCTCGCATTCGCGGATCAGGTGGTAGCGCGACAGGCCGCGATCGTTCGGGCCGTCGCCCATGCCGAAGCGGGCCTTGGTGGCGAGCAGCACGCCGTTCGGGCGCTTGCCGCCCAGCACTTCGCCGATGATGCGTTCGGATTCGCCCGCGGAATAGACATTGGCCGTATCGATCAGGTTGACGCCGGCATCGAGGCAGATATCGACCATGCGGCGGGCTTCCTGCACGCCGAGATCGCCGACGGTCCTGGCCCAGCCGACGCCGCCGAAAGTCATCGTGCCCATGGTCACGGTGGAAACTTTAAGGCCGGATCGGCCGAGCAAACGATATTCCATTGAAATTCCTCCTCATGAAAATGGCCTGACTGACGTGCCGCAATGCGGCCGGCGGTCAACCGGCTGACGCATGTCGCGCAAAAGGGTGGGGCGGTCTTGCGGTAGCGACATGCAGACACAAATGCGTAGAGCGTGGCACGCGAATCCGAAAGATCGCAACGCGCCTCCGATCTTCACGCCTGCGTGAGCTTACGCCCTCCGTTCGTCCCGCGCGAGAACTTTCGGCCTGTGGCACAGCGCGCGGCGGGCCTGCCCGGACGGCAGTCATCTTCCGGATCGGACGGCGATCACCATTTCCGCGGCCACGGCTGGGCTTTGTCGCTCCATTTCCCTCGTCAGGACGCGCGTGTAGACCGGGCTTTCATCCCTGTCCACGGCATCGAGCAGGGCACGCCGCTCGCCGGAACAGGAACTGCTGATGATGATGCCGAGTTCCAGTGGCGATCCCTGTTGCGAGGCATAGGCCCGTGCGCGCGAGCGAAGGCATTCGGTATAGGCCTGGCCCTCCGGGTAATCGTTCAGATCCTTGTGCGACCGGCTGCCGCCGGCCGTCTGGCAGCTGGCAAGGCAGGCAGAGCAGAGCATCAGCAGGACAAAGCGCTTCATTTCATTCCAGACATACGGAAAAAGGGTGTTGGCGTGCAATTTCAATCTGTGGTTTAAACGATTCCGTCCGTTTGGCAAGGGGGCGGCATTGGGCGACGATCCCGGAGGAGCAGGGCAGGGACGCATCGGGCGGGAACGCCGGGAGGGCCGGACGGAGCTTGCTGTCTGTGCGCGGCCCTGTCACACCGCTGTAAAACACCCCCAATAAGGAGGGGCATCACCATCCGAGGATACCTTCCATGAAAACTCTTGTTTCTGCCGCCGCACTGCTTGCAGCAAGCCTTCTCGCGATCCCGGCTTCCGCTGCCAACCTCGTTCTCTATACCAGCCAGCCGAACGAAGACGCGCAGGCGACCGTGGACGGCTTCATGGCCGCCAATCCCGATATCAAGGTCGACTGGGTGCGCGACGGCACGCCGAAGATCATGGCGAAGCTCCAGGCTGAAATCCAGGCCGGCAACCCGGTTGCCGACGTCCTGCTGATCGCCGATGTCGTGACGCTCGAGCGCCTCAAGGAAGACGGCAAGCTGCTCGCCTACAAGTCGCCGGAAGCTGCCCAGTATGACGCCGCCCTCTACGACGCCGACGGCTATTACTACTCCACGAAGCTCATTACGACCGGCATCATGTACAACACGTCGGCCGCCATGAAGCCGACGAGCTGGAAGGACCTGGTCAAGCCGGAAGCCAAGGGCCTCGTCACCATGCCGAGCCCGCTTGCCTCGGGTGCCGCTCTCATCCACGCCCAGACGCTCGCCGCCGTTCCGGGCCTCGGCTGGGACTTCTACAAGTCGCTTGCCGATAATGCCGCCGTCGCTTCCGGCGGCAACGGCGTCGTGCTGAAGTCCGTCGCCTCGGGCGAAAAGGCTTACGGCATGGTCGTCGATTACCTGCCGATCCGCGAAAAGGCCAAGGGTGCCCCGGTCGAGTTCGTCTTCCCGAGCGAAGGCGTTTCGGCCGTGACCGAGCCGGTCGGCATTCTCGCCAGCGCCAAGAATGTCGATGCCGCCAAGAAGTTCGTCGATTACGTTCTCTCCGAAAAGGGCCAGGAAGGCTTCCTGAAGCTCGGCTACATTCCGGCCCGCAACGGCATGAAGCTGCCCGACGGTTTCCCGGCACGCGACACGATCAAGGTTCTGCCGGTCAATGCCGCCGAAGCCCTGAAGAACACCGACAAGGACCTGAAGACCTTTACGGATCTGTTCGGTTCGAAATAATAGACCCATGCAGGGCTATATACGTCCAGGAAACAGCCAGCCCGTCTGGCTGTTTCCTTTTATCGTTTGCGTGGTGCTTTTCCTGAGCGTGCTGCCTCTTGCGCGGCTCGCGGTCGTCGGCATTGCCGCTTTCGCCAATGGCGGCATCACGGTGGTTCTTTCCGACCCCATGGTCTGGTCGGCGGTCTATTACACCATCGTCACGGCGGTTCTCGGCACGGTGATCTCGCTCGCCATCGGCTGCGCTTTCGCCTATCTGCTGACGCTGACCGATATTCCGGCCAAGGGGCCGCTCAGCTTCTTCTTCGTGCTGCCGATGATGATCCCGCCGCAGGTCACGGCGCTCGCCTGGGTGCAGATGTCGGGGCCGTCGAGCCCGCTTCTGAAAGCGCTGCATATCGCGCCGCCGCTCGGCTCGCCGCAGCCGCTCTATTCGGTCGGCGGCATTGCGCTGCTTTACGGCGTGCAGCATGCGCCGCTCGTCTATCTGGCGCTGAGGGCAGGGCTGATGACCCTGCCGCGCGACGGGGTGGAGGCGGCCCGGCTTTCGGGGGCGTCGAGCCTGCGCGTCTTTCGCGATATCATCTTGCCGCTGTCGCTGCCGGGGGTGATTGCGGGGGCGGCGATCTCCTTCGTGTCCTGCACCGGCAATTTCGGCATTCCGGCGATCCTCGGCATTCCCGCCTCGATCTTCACGCTGCCGACGCTGATCTTTTCCAAGTTTACCGCCTTTACCGGCCGCACCTTCGGCGACGTGGCGCTGCTGTCCGCCATTATCGCGCTGATCTCGGTCGCCGGCCTTGGCATTCAGGATCGGGCGCTGCGCGGGCGCGACTATCGCGTCATCGGCCTTTCCGGCGCGACCGCCGCTTTCGAACTTGGCGGGTGGAAGCTTGTCTTCACGCCGCTGCTCTGGATCATCCTGTTCTTCATGCTGGCGGCGCCCTTCTTCGCGCTGGTCGCGGGCGCGCTGGTGCCGGCCTATGGCGTGCCGCTCACCTTCAAGACGATGACCTTCCATGCCTTCGAGGAAATCCTCTTCCGGCAGGCGGTGACGCGCACGGCTTTCGTCAATTCGCTGTCGCTGGCGAGCGGGGCGGCCGTCGGGCTGCTGTTCGTGACGGTGCTGGCGGCCTATGCGCTGACACGGCGCCGGGACAGGCTCTCGCGCATCGTCGCCAGCCTTGTCGAAATTCCCTATTCGCTGCCCGGCATCGTCATGGCGGTGTGTTTCATCCTCGTCTTTGCCGCCCCCGTTCCGGTGCTCAACGTGCCGCTCTACGGCACGGTCTGGATCATTCTCATCGCCTATTTCTCCTCCTTCTTCGCCGTCAGCCTGAAGCCTGTCGTCAGCGCCTTTCACCAGCTCGATCCGGCGCTGGAGGAGGCGGCGCGGCTTTCGGGGGCCGGCTTCTTCCGGCGGCTCAAGGATATCATCGTGCCGCTGGTCGCGCCGGCGGCCGGCGCCTCGGTCATCCTCGTCTTCCTGATTGCCTGCAACGAGCTGACGATTTCGGCGCTGCTCTGGTCGGCGGGCACGCAGACGCTCGGTGTGGCCATCTACAATCTCGACGACAGCGGCAGTTCCGACCTTGCTTCGGCGCTCTCCGTGCTTGTCGTCTTCATGGTCGTCGCCATGATGCTGCTTCTGGAGCTTCTGGCGAACCGTCTGCCCAAGGGAGTGGTGCCGTGGCGAAGCTGATCCTCAACCAGGTGGCCAAGGATTTCGGCACGGGCAGGGCGGCCGTCAGCGGCTTTTCGCTCGATGTGCGCGAGGGCGGCTTCCTGGCGCTGCTCGGACCCTCCGGCTGCGGCAAGACGACGGTGCTGCGCATGATCGCCGGTTTCGAGACGCCGAGCGACGGTTCCATCCATCTCGGCGAACGGCTGCTTGCGGACGCCTCGCAATCGCTGCCGCCGGAAAGGCGCAACATGGCGATGGTGTTCCAGTCCTATGCGCTCTGGCCGCATATGAGCGTCGCCGACAATGTCGGCTATCCCCTGAAGGTGCGCGGCATTTCGGGCGAGGCCTACAGGACCAGGGTGCGCGAGGCGCTGTCGACCGTTCGCCTCGTCGATTATGCCGAGCGGCGGCCGGCCGATCTCTCCGGCGGCCAGCGGCAGCGCGTGGCGCTCGCCCGCTGCCTCGTCACGTCGCCCGATGTCGTGCTGCTTGACGAGCCGCTTGCCAATCTCGACCGGCATCTCAAGCAGGAGATGGAAGAGACCTTCCGCGAGTTCCACCAGCGCTCGGGCGCGACGATGATCTATGTGACGCACGACCAGAGCGAGGCGATGGCGCTGGCGACCGATATCGCCGTCATGTCCGAGGGGCGCCTGCTGCAGGTGGCGCCGCCGGCGGAAATCTATGCGCGGCCGGAAGGGCGCACGGTCGGCGGCCTGATCGGCCGCGGCGCGATCGTCACGCTGCCGGTCATGGGCCATGAACGCGATCTGGAATGGCACGAGCTGGAGGATGCGCTGCATGCCGCGAATACGGACGGTGCCGATATTCTCGTGCGGCCGGAAGATGTGGTCATCGGGGTCGAGGGGGCTGCCGCAACGGTCGAATCGGCCCTTTACGAGGGCGAGCGTTACGCGGTGAAGCTGATGCTCGGCAACGGCCAGGTGCTGCGCGCCTTCAGCCGCGTGGCCGTCGTGCCCGGAGAGGCGGTGCGCGTCATCATCCGGGCCGGCTGGCGGCTTTGAGGGACGGGCGGTTCGTCTGCCGCGCAAAACCGCTGCACACTTTTGCTGGAATTGCTTTACTAATGGCCTGATGCCAACCGGGAATGCCTGATGTCGCTTCGCCTTGCCACATTCAATGTCGAGAACCTGCTTACCCGTTTCGATTTCACCGGCTATCGCAACCAGCTCCGGCAGGACCGCGTCATCAAGCTGTTCGAGGTCAATAGCGAAGGCGTCTACCAGCAGCTGGAACAGGCGCGGGTGATCGCTTCCACCGACGACACGCGGCAGATGACGGCGCTGGCGATCGCGGATGCGGATGCCGACATTCTGTGCCTGCAGGAGATCGACAACATGGCCGCCCTGCAGGCCTTCGAATATGGCTATCTCTACCGCATGGTCGGCAACGGCTACCGGCAGAAATACCTGGTCGAGGGCAATGACAGCCGCGGCATCGACGTGGCGGTGCTGATGCGCGAGGAAACGCGCGACGGGCAGAAGATCGAGCTTCGGGACATCAAGAGCCATGCGATGGCAACCTACCGCGATTTCGATCTCTTCGACGAGGAACTCGCCACGACCAACCGGCCGGACGACAAGATCTTCAAGCGCGACTGCCTGGAACTGGACCTGCGGATCGGCGGCGTGCCGATGACGCTTTATGTCGTGCATTTCAAATCGATGGGCAGCCCGCGCGAAGGGCTGGACGGCCGGCAATCGACCCTGCCGATCCGCCGGGCCGAGGCGCGCGCGGTGCGCCGCATCATCGAGGACAGGTTCGGCGCAGGCCATACCGCCAGGAAGAATTTCGTCATCTGCGGCGACATGAACGACTATCAGGAACGCGTCGACGTCATCGGCCGGCGCGGCGCGGGCTACCGGTTCGAGCATCAGGACGAGGCCGAAAGCGCGCTTGACGTTTTCAGCCATGACGGTTTTGCCGAAAATGTCGTGCGCCGGCGCGATCCGCTCGACCGCTGGACGCTCTATCATTCGCGCGGACCGGAGGAGCAGTGGCTCTGCCAGCTCGATTATCTCTGGCTGTCGCCGGCGCTTGCCGCTTCCAATGCCACGCGCATCCCGGAAATCATCCGCCACGGACAGCCCTATCGCACCATCTTCCCGCCGGGGCAGGAGGTGGAGCGCTATCCGCGCACCGGCTGGGACAGGCCGAAAGCATCCGACCATTGCCCCGTCGTCATGACCCTGGATCTCTTATGACCGCACATTTTTCAGAAGACCTTTCCGCCTTTCCGCCGGAGCAGACGGTTTTTCCGATCGCCGGCACCAATCTGCGCGTGCTTGACGGCGAGCATCCGCTGCTTGTCGCCAATCGGGCGGCGATCCGCGAGAACTGGGAGCGCGAAATCGCCGCCAACCCGGCGCTCTTCGACGGCCGCATGGTGCTGCAGCACCGGCTGAAGCTTTCCGAGGAGGGCATTGCCAGCGAGGCGCATACCGTTCCCTTCTCGACCTTCATGTGGTGGCGCAGGCAGCCGCAGCGAGAGGGCGCCATCCATCTCTTCGCCTATCCGGTGCTGGAATCGTCCGACGGCGCGCTGGTCGCCATCCGCATGGGCGCGCATACGGCCAATCCCGGCCAGGTCTATTTCGCCGCCGGCTCGCTGGAGCCCGAGGATGTCGTCGACGGGCGTTGCGACATCGACGGCAACATGGCCCGCGAAGTGATGGAGGAGACGGGGCTGGATCTTGCCGATGCCGTGGCGGGCGAGGGGCTTCATGCCAGCCATATCCGCCGCTCGGTCTCGATTTTCCGGCTGTTCCGCTTCGGCATGACGGCCGACGAGATGGTGGATTTCATTGGCCGGCATATGCTTGTCGCCGAGGATAAGGAAATCGCCGGTGCGGTCGCGATCCGCTCGGCCGATCCGCACGCGCATCCCTACAATGCCTCGATGCTGCCGATCATCGACTGGTATTTTGGAGGCAAGCGGGTCTGAAGCTTGCACTTGTGCCGTCTGTCGGGCAGTTTGACGGTTCGATGACCGATTCAGGGAGGCCGATGTGGCGTTAAGCTACAGCGTCTATGACGTGTTCACCGACACCAAGCTTGCCGGCAATCCGCTGGCCGTGATCTTTGATGGCGAAGGGCTCGAGGACGAGGCGATGCAGGCGATTGCCCGCGAAACCAACCTCTCCGAGACGGTTTTCGTGCAGCCCGCCGACAATCCCGCCTATACGGCGCGCATCCGTATCTTCACCCCCGGCCGGGAGCTGCCCTTTGCCGGGCATCCGACCGTCGGCACGGCGATCGCCCTGGCGGAGCGGGCGCACGGGGCCGCGCGGCTCGATCTCGTTTCGGTGCTGGAGGAAAATGTCGGGCCGGTGCGCTGCGCCGTCAGGCTGCGCGAAGGCGAGGCGAGCTTTGCCGAATTCGACCTGCCGCGCAAATCCCAGCAGATATCGCTGCCGCTCGACAAGGCCGGCATCGCCGACGCGCTTTCCCTGAAGACGACCGAGATCGGCTTCGAGAATCATGTGCCGTCGATCTGGAGCGCCGGCGTGCCCTTCCTGATGGTGCCGGTCCACGACGTCGGCGCGGCCGAGCGGCTGGAGTTCGACCCGCAGCTCTGGGAGAAGACGGTGCCCTTCGTGGACGGCGCGCTCGCCTCGGCCTATATCTACTGCCGCGGCGGCGTGAACCATGTCGCAAAGTTCCACGCGCGCATGTTTGCAAGCGGCATGGGCATTTCCGAGGACCCGGCCACCGGTTCGGCCGCCGCTGCCCTGTCGGGCGCGATCAACCATTTCGACCGGCTGACGGACGGGCATCATCCCGTGCTCATCGAACAGGGCGTGGAGATGGGCCGCCCGTCCTTCATCCACCTGCATATGGACATCGAAGGCGGGGCCATTTCGAACGCCCGGATCGGCGGTCAGGCGGTGCGGATTGCGAGCGGCACGCTCGACCTTTGATTTCATTGGATTTCCAGCGCCTGACAAAAAAACTTCGCAATTAACCAAAGAAATTTCGAGAGGGCGCTAGACAAGCCGGACGATCCTATTTATATGCCCCGTCACACCGCGCAGCCAAGCTCGGTACGGGTGATTAGCTCAGTTGGTAGAGCAGCTGACTCTTAATCAGCGGGTCGTAGGTTCGAGCCCTACATCACCCACCACTTCTCCTTTCCAGACGAGATGAAGGCGATATTCGCCACCGGATTGCCGGTCGCGATCCGCGATATGCCATCGAAATTCAAGTCGCCGGGTTATCGCCCGGCAGATCGTTCGAATCTGCAGGTGGCGCGGGAGAAAGCGCTCCGCTCGCCACGCCCGCGAAAGAATTCGCATCAAGGCACTCCCTGGAATGGCCGGGTGAACATCGGCCGCAGCCGGCATCCATCTGTTTTTCCCGAGGTTGTTGCAGGGGGGCTCTTTGCTTCGCGGCAGAGAGAGCAAACCAACGTTTAATTGCTGCTTCGGCAGGATTTCCGTAGTTTAATCCGCAGAACATCGATGTATAAATCAATTATACATTGGGTTTTGCTGTTTTTATTATTTCAATACTCGGATTCCAACCTCAATGGGAAGCGAAAAAATGTTAAATGTTCGGATGAGCAACTTGACGTCGGCTATTCTACTTTCGAGCCTGATGGCTTTCATGGCCCCCGGCACCCCCTCGAATGCACAGCCCGCCGTCGATCCGTACATGGACCCGGCCAAGCCGGCACTCACCAAGGGCAACATGAAACTGGACGTTTCAAAAGCTGCGCTCGTGGTCATCGATCCCCAGAACGACTTCATGAGCCCGAAGGGGCTTGCCTGGCCGGTCGTGGGCGAAAGCGTAACGGAGCATCAGGTTGTTCCGCATCTCGGCCAGCTTTTTGCCGCGGCGAAGCGGGCAGGGATGGTCGTCGCCATTTCGCCCCACCACTATTACAAGTGGGACCATACCTGGAAGGTGCAGGGTCCTCTTGAGATTTTCCAGCACGATGTCGGTATCTTCGACCGGGAAGGGCCTTACACGCTGGACGGATTCGAGGGGTCGGGCGCGGATTTCCTGCCGGATTTCAAGACGTATATCGAGGACGGCAAGACAATCATCGCCTCGCCGCACAAGCTTTACGGTCCGCAGGTGAACGATCTTTCGTTCCAGCTCCGCAAGCAGGGCGTGACGCAGATCATTCTCGCGGGAATGCTGGCGAACATGTGTGTCGAATCCCATCTGCGCGAATTCCTCGAAGAGGGATTTGAAGTCGCGGTCGTGCGGGATGCGGTCGCCGCTCCCAAATTGCCCGAGGGCGACGGGTATCAGGCGGCACTGATCAATTTCCGCTACATGGCGAACGGGCTCTGGACCACCGACGATGCAGTCAGGATGATGCTGACGCATTAGGCAGCGCGCGGACAAGAAAGGGAGGGCGGCCCCGTGGCCGCCCTCTTGCTGTTGCGCATCACGATGCCATTCCCGGAGGAGGCAATTTCTGCCCTTGTGCGAAATTGCCCGCGGTATTTAACTCTTGAACCGGCAAAGCCGTTGCCGCGGTATCCGGTGCCGCCGGCGAGCGCAGGAGGACATGCCGATGAGCGACAATCAACAGGATCGTGCCGCCTTGGTCGGGGAGAGCAGGCTGGATGACAAGGTGCTCGATGTGCTCGGCGCCTATCACCGGCGGATGGACGAGGAGCGCCGGGCGCCGCGCCAGGAGGCGCCGGGCGGGCGCGACGGCGGGCAGGACCAGCGGATGCGGGCAGTGGGGCCGCAGACGGGGCGCTTTCTCAATATTCTCGTGCGCAGCCTGACGGCGCCGACGATTCTCGAACTCGGCACGTCCTTCGGCTATTCCGGCATCTGGCTTGCGGAGGCGGCGCGCGCCACCGGCGGCAAACTCATCACCATGGAAGTGCATGGCTATAAATCCGCCTATGCGCAGGCCATGGCGGAAAAGGCCGGGCTTGCCGAACATATCGATTTCCGGGTGGGTGACGCGGTCGCCATGATCCGCGAATTGCGGGGCAAGGTGGATTTCGTGCTCGTCGATCTCTGGAAGGATCTCTACCTGCCGTGCCTCGAAGCCTTCTATCCGAAGCTCAATGCCGGCGCGATCGTCGTTGCCGACAACATGATCTATCCCGCCACCGAGGACGTGAAGATCTATGCCCGGGCGATCCGCGCCAAAGCGGGAATATCGAGCGTGCTCCTGCCGGTCGGTTCGGGGCTGGAGGTCAGCCGGTACGAGCCGGAGTGAAAATCCAAGGCGGAGTTCACCATAGGCCCGCAAACAGCCGGTATCTCACCTTGCGGCAATAATCCTCGTAGCCCGGCAGGTCCCGGCGCAGGTGGCGCTCCTCGTCGATAAGGCGAAGGATCAGGCCGAGGAAGATCAGCGGCACGACGATCAGCCCCCACAGGGAGGAGAGCGCCAGCGGAATGCCTGAGGCGAGCGGCAGGACGGCGGCATACATGGGGTGGCGCACGAGGGCATAGGGGCCGGTTGAGACGACATGCTGGTCCGGCGCGACTTCGATGGTGGCGGAGGCGAAGCTGTTTTCCTTCAGGACGAAGAAGACGAAGAGGAAGCCTGCCGAAATCAGCAGGTTGCCGAGGACGATTGCCCAGACCGGAACGGCCGACCAGCCGAAGCGGTAATCGAGCGCCGAGAGGATGACGAGCGCGATCATCACCACGCTGGTGAAAAGCTGGATGCGCTTCTGCAGCGGCTCCGTTTCGGCGGACGGGCCGGCGCGCATGCGCTTTTCCAGAAGCGCGGGGTCGCGATGGTAGAAATAGACCGAGGTGCCGGCCGACCAGGCGGCGAAGGTCGCCAGGAACAGCCAGCCCTGCCAATAGGCAAGCGTGCCCGCCGCCAGGAAGACCATGACGGCGAGGGCGGCGAGGAACTTGGCGTTGGCTTCGGCGGCCCTGCGGCCGAGATCGGGTGCTTTATCCTGCATGACGCCTCCCTGCGGCCATGCCCCGCAATCCATTTTGCGGCCGGGCCTTTAGAATATGCAAAGCAAGGCCATGATATCAAACCCCTTGCCGGCGGCGCAGGTTCCGGCCCTTCGGGGGCGAGGGGCTCTGTCCCAAGTGCCTTCCGGCAGTTGGTCATGCCGGCCTGGGGCGGCGAGGAGCTTGATGGATATGGGCAAATCCTTTGGTGGCGTCGATGTGCAGACGAAGCTTTCCATCGTCGCGCCCTGCTACAACGAAGCCGAGGGGCTGGACGAATTCTGCCGGCGGGCGAGGGCGGCGGCCGAGGCCGTTGCCGGCCAGTCCTTCGAGATCATTCTTGTCGACGACGGCTCCAGCGACGATACGTGGGGCGTGATATCGCGGCTTGCGGCCGCCATCCCGCAGGTGCTCGGCGTCAA
Source organism: Hyphomicrobiales bacterium (assembly GCA_900471515.1). Classification (GTDB taxonomy): domain Bacteria; phylum Pseudomonadota; class Alphaproteobacteria; order Rhizobiales; family Rhizobiaceae; genus Rhizobium. Next base: position 190,276 of record UCFC01000004.1, read on the forward strand.
GCTTCTGCGCAATCACGGCCACCAGCTTGCGGCCACCTCCGGCCTTGCCGTGGCGCGCGGCGAGCGCGTGCTGCTCATCGATGCCGATCTGCAGGACCCGCCGGAACTGCTTGCCGAGATGATGGCGATCATGGACCGGGGCGCCGATGTCGTTTACGGGCAGCGCAGCGAGCGCAAGGGCGAGACGAGGTTCAAGCTCATCACCGCCTCGGTCTTCTACCGGCTGCTGACGCGGCTTACCTCCATCTCGATCCCGCAGGATACCGGCGATTTCCGGCTGATGAAGGCGCGCATCGTGCATATCCTGCTCAACATGCCGGAGCGGCATCGCTTCATCCGCGGCATGGTAAGCTGGATCGGCGGCAGGCAGGTGGCGCTGCGGTATACGCGCGATGCCCGTTATGCCGGTTCGACGAAATATCCGCTGAAGAAGATGATCCGCTTCGCGATCGACGCGATCACCAGTTTCTCGATCATTCCGCTGCGGGTGAGCGCATGGATGGGGCTGATTGCCGCCGTCTTTGCGGTGGGGCTTTTGATCTACACGCTGGTGCAATGGTTCGAGGGCAACGTCATCACCGGCTGGTCGAGCATCATGGCCGCCATTTCGGCGCTGAGCGCCATCCAGCTGATCGCGCTCGGCACGCTTGGCGAATATGTCGGCCGGCTGGTGCAGGAGCACAAGCGCCGGCCGATGTTCATGATCGACTGCGTGGTGCAGGGCGAGGTCATGTCCGAATTGCCCGACGATTTTTCCGAACTCGATACGGCCAGCCGCCGATCGGAACTCGGCAAGCTTTCGGCCGCAGGCCTCGGCGCGCAGCCGGCCGGGACCGTCGCCGGCCGCTGAGCGCGGATTGTTGCCGAACATGTTGACAAAAAAATCCGCTGCGGCGGCATTTGACCTTTCCGATCCGGGCCAAGGGGCGTATGCAGGTTGCATATCCCTCCGCGCGGCTTGCCTGTCGGTCTTCCCGCCTTTTTCCGCGCACCCGAAATTCGCATTGGCAGATCGATGACGGCAGTTCAGACGAGTGAGAAGGCAGACGAGGCGGCAGGCGCCCGCCAGGCGAAGATCGTGGCACTCGTCGTTGCCGTTTCCTTCTTCATGCAGATCCTCGACGGTACGATCGTCACCACGTCGCTGCCGCAGATGGCGGCAAGTTTCGGCGTGCAGCCGGTCGCCATGAGCATCGGCATCACCGTCTACATGCTCACCATGTCGGCCTTCATTCCGCTTTCGGGCTGGCTTGGCGACCGGTTCGGGGCGCGGCGCGTCTTTCTCCTGTCCATCGCCGTGTTTACCGGCGCCTCGCTGTTTTGCGGCCTGTCGGGAAGCCTTGCCGAATTCGTGATCGCGCGCGCGGTGCAGGGTATCGGCAGCGCGCTGATGACGCCGGTCGGGCGCATCATCGTCTTGAAGAACGCCCGCAAGTCCGAACTGGTGCAGGCGATCGCGCTGATCACCTGGCCGGCGCTGACCGCACCCGTCGTCGGCCCCGTGCTCGGCAGCTTCATCACCACCTATGCCAGCTGGCACTGGAATTTCCTCATCAATATCCCGATCGGCATGATCGGCATCGCGCTGGTGCTGCGTTTCGTGCCGGAGCAGCGCGAGGAGCGCGTCGGGCCGCTCGACGTCAGGGGCTTTTTCCTGAGCGCGGCGGGCCTGACCTTCCTGCTTGCCGGGCTCGAACTGTCCGTCAAGTGGCAGGGCGGTTTTCTGCCGCTCGTTGCGCTGCTTGCCGCCGGCATCGCGTTTTCGGTCATGGCGACGCGGCACTTCCTGCGGGTCGATAATCCGCTGCTCGATCTCTCCGCCTTCAAGGTGCAGACCTTCTCGATGACGACGCTTTCGGCGGGCACGGCCTGCCGGGTGGCCATCAATGCCACGCCCTTCCTGCTGCCGCTGCTCTTCCAGCTGGGGTTCGGCCTGAGTTCGATTGCCGCCGGCACCTATCTGCTGGTCTATTTCCTCGGCAATCTCGGCATGAAAGTCGTGACGACGCCGCTGCTCAAGGTGTTCGGCTTCCGCAACGTGCTCTTCTTCAACGGCGTCATCGCTGCCGGCTCGATCGTCGCCTGCGGTTTCGTGACGCCGGAAACGCCTGAAATGCTGATATCGGCGCTGCTCCTGGTTGCCGGGCTTTCGCGCTCGATGGAATTCACGGCGCTGAACACGCTGTCCTTTGCCGATATCGGCCCGGCGCAAAGAAGTTCTGCCTCGACGCTGTCGAGCATGCTGCAGCAGATTTCCATGCTGCTTGGCGTTGCCGTTGCCGCGGCCGTGCTCAACATCTCCTCCGGGCTCCGGGGAGCGGCCGATCCGGTGCTTGCCGATTTCCGCTGGGCCTTTTTCGTGGTCGGCATGATCGGCTTTTTGTCCTGCCTGCGCTTCCTGCAGCTTTCAGCCGATGCGGGTGCCGAAGTTTCCCACCACCGCCGCTTTCAAAAAAGCTGACCCGCCGCGGAACCATTTGCCCCAGCCGGCGTTAATGGCCTGGTTTTCAGTATGTGCCTGGCAATTTTCAGGGGGCTTCCGGCCGCGGCCGGGCAGGGATCGACATTATCGATGGCATTTTCCTTCGATCCGCCTGGCATCAGGCGTCATATCATACCAAAGGCTATGGGCTGTTTACGCGCGCCGGCCGATGCAATACGACAGTCTCGTGCAGAAAGACTCGGCGGCCTCACAGCCGATATCGCTGCGGGAAAACGCCCGGAGGCAGAATGAGCGAGTCCAACGGCGATACGGGCGAACCGATCCGTATCCTCTATATCGACGACGACGAAGCGCTGGCTCTGCTGATGCAGAAGAATCTCGGCCGCCGCGGCTTTGCGCTCGAATGGGCAAGCGACGGCGAGAGCGGCCTTGCGCGGCTTGCCGAAGGCGGCATCGAGGCCATCGTTCTCGACCACTTCCTGAAGGCCGAAACCGGGCTCGATATCCTGCCGCGCATCACGGCGATGGCGGATCACCCGCCCGTCATCTATGCCACCGGTTCCGGCGATACGAGCATTGCGGTGGCCGCCCTGAAGGCGGGGGCGGACGATTATGTGCTGAAGGGCATTTCGCCCGATTATTTCGATCTTCTGGCCGCGGCCCTCGAACAGGGGCTGGAGCGGGCACGCTTCCGCCGCGATACGGCGCAGGCGCAGGAGGTGATCCGCCAGCAGCGCGACCATGCCGAAATGCTGCTGGCCGAAGTCAATCACCGCATCGCCAACAGCCTCGGCCTCGTCGGCGCGCTGATCCGCATGCAGTCGTCGATGACCAGGGACCAGGTGGCGATCGACGCGCTGCAGGAAACGCAGATGCGCATCAACGCCATCGCCAGTGTCCACCGACGCCTCTACACCAACCGGCAGGTCGGCACGGTACAGGTGGACGAATATCTGAGCAGCCTGCTGACCGAGCTCGAAGCCTCGATGCGCGACGAGAAGCGGCCGCATCGCGTGGTGCTGACCGCCCATCCGGTCAATCTTTCGACCGACAAGGTCATCACGCTCGGCCTGATCGTCAGCGAACTCGTCACCAACGCCTTCAAATATGCCTATCCGGACGGCAGTCCGGGCGAGATCAACGTCGTCGTCGAGCAGGACGGCGAGCTGCTGCGGGTTGTCGTGGAAGATGCCGGCGGCGGTTTCGACCCCTCGGGTCCGGCCAAGGGGACCGGTCTCGGCACGAAAATATTGAACGCCATGGCCGCCAGCCTGAAGGCCGAGCTTGCCTACGACCGGCAGCATGCCGGCACGAGGGCCATTCTCGTCTTTTCCGCCAACTGAGCTGCCGGGGAGGGATGATGAACACGGATATCGTCTGCACGCCCAGCGAAGTCCATGACTTCTGGTTCGTCCGCTGCAGCCGCAAGGACTGGTTCAGCTCGAATGCGGAACTGGACGCGGAAATCCGGACGCGGTTTGCCGCAACCCATCTTGCGCTTGCCCGCAACGTGCCCGGGGAATGGCGTGCGAGCCCCGAAAGCCGGCTTGCCGCGGTGATCGTGCTCGACCAGTTTGCGCGCAATATCTACCGCGCGACGCCGCTTGCCTTTGCGACCGACGGCCTGGCGCTGCGCGAGGCGAAGATGGCGCTTGCCGCCGGTGCCGATCAGGCCGTCGAGCCTATCCGGCGCACCTTCTTCTACATGCCGTTCGAGCATGCGGAAGACCTTGCCGAGCAGGACCGGTCGGTGGCGCTCTTTACCGCGCTCGGCGACGAGGAGTTCCACGATTATGCGCTTCGCCACCGCCAGGTGATCGCCACATACGCGCGCTTTCCGCATCGCAACGCCATTATCGGGCGGGAGTCGAGCGAGGCCGAACGCGCCTATCTGGCGCTTCCCGGCGCCGGTTTCTGAGGCTGCGGCGAGATATTCCGCCTTTCTGTCGCCTTTCTTTCCTATAAGAAGCGGTCCATTACCTCTGAGACGAATCCACGCGGGGATCTCTTGCGCTTGACACATTGGCTCTTACGCACCGTTCTTCTGCTGTCGCTGGCTGTCGCCGGCCTGCATCTCGATGGAAGGGACGCTTTCGCGCAGGCCCCGCAGCCGGCGGCCGAGCCCCAGACGCAGATGCAGACGCAGGCAGCTCCGGCCGCCGAGGCGCCGCTTGCCAACGGCGCGCTCGACCAGGCGCTGAAGGATATCGACAAGGCCAAGAACGAGCTCGCCTCGCTGCAGGACCGCGTCAAGCAGAATGCCGACAATGACGACGCCCTGGTCGAACTTGCCGGCAAGGCGGACGAACTCGGCCGCGGCGTCATCGCCACGTCCGTCAGCCTGCGCCCGCGCTTCGACCAGATCAAGAATCGCCTGGCCGAGCTTGGCGAGCCGCCGAAGGACGGGCAGCCGCCGGAGGCGCAGATCGTCACCGACGAGCGCAACGCGCTGACGTCGGAGCGTTCGCAGATCAATGCGGTCACGGGCGACGCCGAGAACCTGTCGATCGCCATCACCAAGCTTTCCAACGAGATCACCACGACGCGGCGCCAGCTTTTTGCCGATACGCTGCTGCGGCGGACCGATATTTCCATCTCGGTTCTCGACGATGCGGGCAGCGCCTTCGTGCATGAGGTGGACCAGTTCTCGCAGGCGCTGTCGAGCTGGATCACCTTCGTATGGAAGTTCAAGCGCTTTCCGCTGTTTGCGGCGATCTTCCTGTCGCTTGGGACGGCATTGATCCTGCTTTCCGGCAGCTACCGGGTTTTCGGCCAGTATTTGCGGCGCAACGAAAGCGTCGAACAGCCGTCCTATATCAGCCGCCTTGCCTTCGCCTTCTGGTCGACGCTGATCCGGACCGCGGCGCTCGACGTGCTGCTTGTCACATCCTTCATCTTCCTCGACGGTTTCAACGTGCTGCGGCCGGACATTACGCCGGTCATTGCCGCGCTCTTCGGCTCGATCGGCCTCGTCTATTTCGTCGGCCGCTTCGTCAACGCCGTCTTTGCGCCGAACGATCCGCCGTGGCGCCTGGTGCGCCTGTCAAACCTCGGGGCGCGCTCGGTCGGCTACTGCCTGATCGCCATGGCCGTGGTCAACGCGCTCGACTATCTGTTCGGCACCGTCAGCGAGGCGATGGGATCGCCGCTTGTCGTGACCGTGGTGCGCAGCCTGTTTGCGGCGCTGATTATCGGCCTCATCCTGATCGCCGTTTCCTTCGGCAAGCCGATGCTGGCGAAGAACGGCGATCCGGATGCGCCGGGCCGCCACTGGCCGCGGGGCATGGGCATCCTGCTGCGCGTGTTCGGCGCCGGGCTGATCCTGACGGCGCTTTCCGGCTATGTGGGGCTTGCCCGCTTCATCGCCACGCAGCTCATCATCACCAGCGCCATCATCGTCACCACCTATATCGGCCTGCTGCTCGGCAAGGCGATCTCGCGGCAGGACAATTTCGGCGATACGTTGCTCGGCCGCTTCCTGGAAACCCGCTTCAAGCTCGGGCCGGTGGCGATCGATCAGGTGGGGCTGGTGGTCGGCCTGCTGATCTATGCGGTGGCGCTACTGACCGGCATTCCGCTGATCCTGCTGCTCTGGGGCTTCCATGTGCAGGACCTGCAGCTGCTTGCCTATCGGCTGTTTACCGAAGTGCGGCTCGGCGGCATCAGCATTTCGCTCGTCGGCATCTTCACCGGCATCCTGCTTTTTGCCGGCGGCTATCTGGCGACGCGCTGGGTGCAGAAGTGGCTGGACAGCAATGTCATGGCGCGCAGCCATGTCGATCTCGGCGTGCGCAATTCGGTCAAGACCGGCATCGGCTATCTCGGCGTCGGCGTGGCGGCGATCTTCGGCGTTTCGGCGGCGGGCATCGACCTTTCCAATCTCGCGCTCGTCGCCTCGGCGCTATCGGTCGGTATCGGTTTCGGCCTGCAGAATATCGTCTCGAATTTCGTCTCGGGCCTCATCCTTTTGGTCGAGCGCCCCTTCAAGGTGGGCGACCATGTGGTTTCCGGCACGGCCGAAGGCATCGTCAAGCGCATTTCGGTGCGCGCCACCGAAATCGAGACCTTCCGCAAGCAGTCGATCATCGTGCCGAATTCGGAGCTTATCAACGGGCTCGTCGGCAACTGGACGCACCGCAACAAGCTCGGGCGTTCGGAAATCCCCGTTTCCGTCAGCTACGAGGCCGATCCGCGCAAGGTGATGGACATCCTGCTGGAGCTGGCGGCGGCCGTGCCGCTGATCCTGCGCAACCCGGAACCGCATGTCGAATTCCTGCGCTTCGGTCCCTATTCGCTCGATTTCGAGCTGCGCTTCTTCCTTGCCGACATGGGCGACGGGCTTGCGGTGCGCAACGATCTGAGGATCGAGATCCTCAGGCGCTTCAAGGCCGAAGGCATCGAGATCCCGCTGCCGCAGAGCGACCTGACCATCCACCGGCAGGCCAATGCGGAGGTGGAGAAGGTGCTTGTCGAAAAGCCGGCCCGGCCCGAGGCCGCCGAAGCCGAAATCGACGAGGCGGAGGAAGAGGAACAGCCGGTCCGCCAGCTGCGCGGCAAGACGGCGGACGGCAAGCTCAAAGGCTGAACGGGGCATTCAGCGCTCGTTCACGGGTCTGCGCTATAAGCTGGAGCATCCGATCGCCGCCTTTGCGGCGACGAGCGCTCCAGGGGAGGGCGTGCAGCCTATGTCGCATGTCGTGGCACGATCCGCAGTCGCATTTCTTCTTCTCCTTTCCGCGGCCGCTCCGGCGCTTGCCGCCTCCGTCACCAACAAGGATGACGCGCCGGTGGTGCTGACCGTCACCGAGGGCGGCAACCGCGTGGAGGTCGTCGTGGATGCCGGCGCATCCGAGCGGATCTGCCCCTCCGGATGTTTCATGACGACGCCCGACGGCGACCGGATCGGGCTTTCCGGCGACGAGACGATCGAGATCGTCAAGGGCTCGGCCGTCGTCAAGTAACGGCGGTTCCGGCTGCGGCGCCGCTGGTTTTGCGATTTTTCGAGGCTTGCGGCTTTTGACGCTTGTCTATTTGCGCCTCGTCGCGGCAAGCTTTTCCCATGTCGTAAACAGGCCTCTTGCGGCGCATGCCTCGCGGCATAGTTCGCGACATGGTTCGTCCGGGCCGGGCTCGGACATTCGGTTGAAGAGGGTATTTCTCCATGAAGTCACATGCGCGGGCAGTGGTCATCGGCGGCGGCGTGGTCGGCGTTTCGACGCTCTATCACCTTGCGAAGAAGGGGTGGGGCGACAGCGTGCTCATCGAGCGCAAGGAGCTGACGTCAGGCTCGACCTGGCACGCGGCGGGCCTGCTGCCGCTCTTCAACATGAGCTATTCGGTCGGCCAGATCCATAAATATTCCGTGCGCTTCTATCAGGAACTGCAGCAGGAGACCGGCATGAATGTCGGTTTCAGCCAGGTCTCCAATATCCGTCTCGCCCGCACCAAGGACCGCTGGGACGAATATATGTATTATGCCGGCATTGCCGAGACGATCGGCGTCAAGGTCAATATCCTGACCCCGGAGCAGGTGAAGGAAATCTGGCCGCTCTGCGAGACCGACGGGCTTCTCGGCGCCATCCAGCATCCCGATGACGGCTATATCCAGCCGGCCGATCTCACCCAGGCGCTTGCCAAGGGTGCGCGCGACCGGGGTGCTGCGATCTACCGCAACACGACCGTCACCGCCATCGAACAGCAGCCCGACGGGCTCTGGAAGGTGACGACGGACAAGGGCGAGATCACCGCCGAACACGTCATCTCCTGCACCGGCAACTTTGCCCGCAAGACCGGCGAGATGGTGGGCATCAACATTCCGGTCATCCCGGTCGAGCACCAGTATATCGTCACCGAGCCGCATCCCGACATTCTGGCACGCAAGGCCAAGGGCCTGCCGGAAATGGGCGTGTTGCGCGAATCCGACAGCGCCTGGTACATGCGCGAGGAAAACGGCGGCCTGCTGCTTGGCCCCTACGAGCACGGCGCGCCGGCCTGTTATGTCAACGGTCCGTCCGACGACAGCGAATACGAGCTGTTCCAGGAGGACCTGGAGCGGCTGATGCCGCATATCGAAACGGCGATCGCCCGCGTGCCGGCCTTCGGCGAAGTCGGCATCAAGAAAGTCTATAACGGCGCCATCGCCTATACGCCCGACGGCAACCCGATCGTCGGCCCCGCGCCGGGGCTGAAGAACTTCTGGCTGAACGAAGGCCATTCCTTCGGCATTACGGCTGCCGGCGGCGCCGGCTGGCAGCTGGCCGAATGGATCGTCGACGGCGAGCCGACCGTCGACATGATGGGCGTCGATCCGCGCCGCTTCGGCCCCTATGCCAAGGAAGGCTATCTCATCGCCAAGAACGAGGAGGCCTATGCCAACGTCTTCACCATGCATTATCCGGACGAGGAGCGCGCGGCTGCCCGTCCGCTGAAGACGACGCCGGTCTACGACCGGCTGAAGAAGCTCGGCGCCGTCTTCGGCTCCGTCTACGGCTGGGAGCGCGCCAACTGGTTTGCGCCCGAAGGTTACGACCTGCCGAAGGACCAGATCGGCGTCGGCGCCGACGTGCTGACCAACCACAATCACTCGGCGCCGACCGAAGACGGCCGCATTCTGGAAAGATGGTCCTTCCGCCGCTCGAACTATTTCGAGCATGTCGGCAACGAGGTCCTGAACGTCCATAAAAATGTCGGTGTGCTCGACATGTCGGCCTTCGCCAAGGCGCTGGTGACCGGCCCCGGCGCGCGCGAATGGCTGGAATCGATCTTTGCCAATGCGATCCCGAAGAAGCGCGGGCGCATCGCGCTCTGCCACATGCTGACCAAGGAAGGCGGCGTGCGCGCAGAGTTCACCGTCTATGAAAGCGCCCCCGGCACCTTCTACCTCGTCTCGGCCGGCGCCTACGAGGCGCATGACCACGACTATATGCGCAAGCTCCTGCCGGCTGACGGCAGCGTCAAGTTCACGCCGATCACCCAGGCCTGGGGCGTGCTGGTGCTTGCCGGCCCGAAATCGCGCGACGTGCTGAAGAAGCTGACGCGCACCAGCCTCGACAACAAGGATTTCCCCTGGCTGTCCGGCAAGGAGATCTCGGTCGGCGCGGCGAGCGCCCATGCGCTGCGCGTCAATTTCGTCGGCGAGCTCGGCTGGGAACTGCATCACCCGATCGAGATGCAGAACTATATTTTCGACAAGCTGATGGAAGCCGGCGCCGAATTCGGCATCAAGCCCTTCGGCATCCGCGCCATGCTGTCCATGTCGGTGGAGAAGTCCTACCGCCTGATCCCGCGCGAAATGTCGATCGAGTACAATGCCTATGAATCCGGCCTCGACCGCTTCATCAAGCCGGAGAAGCAGTTCCTCGGCCGCGACGGCCTGCTGGCCTACAAGGAGAAGGGCCTGAAGTGGAACTTCGCAACACTCGTCGTCGAGACCGGCAACGATGTCGATGCGCGCGGTTCCGAGGCGATCTACAACGAGGCGGGCGAGCTTGTCGGGCGCGCCACCAACGGCACGTTCGGCTTCCGCATCAACCGGTCGCTCGCACTTGCCATGCTGCGGCCCGACTATGCCAAGGAAGGTACGAAGCTGAAGATCAAGATCCTCGGCACGACCTATAATGCCACCGTCGTCGGCGAGAGCCCGTTCGACGCCGAGAATGCGGCCCTTAGAAGCTGAATTATTAAGCATATGAAGAAGAAATGGGCGGCCGATGCTTCGGCCGCCTTTTTCATAGCTGGCTATGGCTCGCCGATTAACAATTACTCAAACGAATTCATGTAACCGTTCCGTTCGGGGACAGAATTTCCACTTTAAAGGTTTGCCATGGCGTTTCTAGGTATTTCGGGAATGCAATATTCCGGAGAAATGTTTGCCGGCGCGCGTATTATCCTCGCTGAAGATTCGAACGTCTTCACCTCGATGATCGGAAAGCGCCTGAAGGAGCTCTTCGATATCGAAGTCGAGATCTGCCGCACCTTTGAGGAACTGCAGCTCTCCTACGACAAATCTTCCGAGCCGATCACGCTCGCGATCTCCAACATCAACCTGCCGGGCGCCGAAAACGGCGAGGCGCTGGAATATCTGGTCGATCTGTCGATCCCGACGATCGTCTTCACCGGCACCTTCCAGGAAGGCATGCGCGACAAGCTGCTGGCCAAGGATATCGTCGACTATATCCTCAAGGACAATGTCTTTGCCGTCGACCTGCTGGCGGAATCGATCTGCCGCTTCCTGACCAACCACCGCCACCACGTGCTGATCGTCGACGATAGCGCCACTGCCCGCGCGCTGCTGTCGAGCCGCCTGAAGCGCTATAATTTCCGCGTCAGCACCGCCGAGAACGGCGCCAAGGCGCTGGAGATCCTCAAGGCCAACCGCGATATCGGCCTGATGGTCACGGACTACAACATGCCCGACATCGACGGCTTCGAGCTGACGCGCCGCATCCGCGCGTCGATCGGCTCGCACGAGCTGCGCATCATCGGCGTTTCCTCCTCTTCCAACCGCCTGCTGTCGGCACGGTTCCTGAAGGCCGGCGGCAACGATTTCATGCTGCGCCCGTTCATCGACGAGGAGTTCTACTGCCGCGTCAACCAGAACCTGGACACGCTCCTGCAGATCCAGTCCATGCGCAAGGTGCGCGCCGTTGCCTGACCCGGCCGCACAGATGAGCGACAGGGGTGCCGCCCGATGATCGGCCTGCACCGGGGCGGCGCATATTTATGCAATCACAAGTGTTGCCGTCGCCATTTGTCCCCTTCACGGAAGATGGGCTCTCGGTTATCGTCCCGCGCGTTACGAGAAAGGGCGAGTCGAGCCCTTCGGGCGTGTGGGGGGATAGGCTGCTGTGACGTTCGAGGGGGAGTTTCAGCGAGATGTTTCGGGTCCTCGGTTCGGGGGCGTTCGCATACTGCTGGTTGAAGATTCCCGGATGTTCTCGGCCGTGCTGTGCCATCGGTTCCAGACCGAGCTCAACCTCAACGTCAAATGCTGCCCTTCGCTGAAGGCGCTGCGCGAGGAGCTTTCGCAGGAAGGCCATGACTACAGCATGGCCGTGGTCGATCTGAACCTGCCGGATTCGCCCTATGGCGAGGCGCTGGACTGCGCGATCGAACACCATATTCCGACCATCGTCTTTACCGCCACGTTCGATCTCAACACGCGCGCCCGCATCCTGGAGCGCAACGTCATCGACTATGTGCTGAAGGACAACGAATTCGCGCTCGACAATCTGGTCGCGACGGTGCGCCGGGCACTGATGAACCGCAAGACGCGCGTGCTCGTGGTCGACGACGTCGCTTCGGCGCGCCAGGCGCTGGTGGATCTGCTCAAGGCCCAGCAATATCTGGTCGTCGAGGCGAGTTCCGGGCTCGAGGCGCTCGCGACGCTGGAAACCTATAGCGACATCGAACTCGTCGTCACCGACCACCACATGCCCGACATGAGCGGCTACGAGCTGACGCGGCGCATCCGCCACCGGTTCGGCTCGGACAAGATGCGGGTGATCGGCGTATCTTCCTCGAACGACCGCATGCTCTCGGCGAGTTTCCTGAAGGCCGGGGCCAGCGATTTCGTCTACCGGCCGTTCGTGGCCGAAGAGCTGCAGTGCCGCATCGCCAACAATGTCGAGACGCTGACGCAGATGAAGCAGCTGCGCGCGGCGGCCGCCTGCGATTACCTGACCGGCCTCTACAATAGGCGCTACTTCTACGACAACGGCCCGAAGCTGGTGAACGAGTGCCTGCGCCTGAAATTGCCGAGCTCGGTCGCCATTCTCGATATCGACCATTTCAAGCGGCTGAACGACACCTACGGCCACGAAATCGGCGACAGGGTGCTGAAGGCCGTCGCAGACAGGTTGCATGCGATTTTCGAAGGCAGCGACAATCTTCTCTCACGCCTTGGCGGGGAGGAATTCGCCATCCTCTTCCCGCAGATGGATTCGCTGGCCGCCACCAAGCTCTGCGACGAGATCCGTTCGGATATTTCCCGCCTCAGGGTGACGGCCGACGACGAGGACCTTGGCGTGACGGTATCGATCGGGGTCGCCGAGATTGCCGGCTACGAGACGTTCGAAAATCATCTGAATGCGGCCGACCAGTTTCTCTACATGGCCAAGCACAAGGGGCGCAACCTTGTCTATTCCGATGCCAGGATGACGGAAGAGGCGGCGCAGTAGAACCGCTGCCGTCTTGTCGTCATTGCCACGGTCGCCCTTGCCTGTCGCCGTGCCCGGGCTTGTCCCGAGCATGGCGGAGGAGGGGGGGCGCCCTCGCAAATCAAAGAGATGCCCAGAGAAAAAGGCGGCCGCTACGCCGCCTTTCATGTTCAGTTATTGTCTCAGGCCGCAACCGCCTGCTGGCGCGCCGTTGCCATGGTCATCTTGCGGTCGGCGCGCTCCTGCTGCGGGGAGCGCTGGTAGAGTTCGCGATAACACTTGGAGAAGTGCGAGGCGGAGACGAAGCCGCAGGCGACGGCGACTTCGACGACCGGCATGGAGGACTGAACCAGAAGGTGGCGGGCGCGGTCGAGGCGGATTTCCAGATAGTAGCGGGCGGGGGACCGGCCCATTTCCTGGCGGAACAGGCGCTCGATCTGGCGGCGCGACAGGCCCGCACCTTCGGCGATCTCCAGCAGCGACAGCGGCTCGGCGAGATTGCCTTCCATCAGTTCGATGATCGACAGCACCTTGGCGTTCTGGACGCCGAGGCGGGCGCGCAGCGGCAGGCGCTGGCGGTCGTGCGGGTTGCGCACGCGGTCGGTCAGGTGCTGCTCGCAGATGCGGTTGACGAGGCTTTCGCCGAAATCCTCGCCGACGAGGTTCAGCATCATGTCGAGCGAGGCGGTGCCGCCGGCGCAGGTATAGAGATTGTTGTCGATCTCGTAGAGATCGGCATAGACCTCGGCCTGCGGGAAGGCCTCGGAGAAGCCCGGCAGGTTTTCCCAGTGGATGGCGCAGCGCTTGCCGTTCAGCAGACCCGCCTGGGCAAGCACATGCGCGCCCGTACAGAGCGACCCGACGGCGACGCCGCGATTGTAGGATTCGCGCAGCCAGGCGTTGACGGACTTGTTGTTGAAGGTTTCGACATCGATGCCGGAACAGACGAGCACCATGCCCGGACGGTTTTCACCGGCAAGATGGCGGCGCTCTTCGGCGAGCGAGGAATTGGCCTCCACGCCGATGCCGCAGGAGGAATAGACCTTTTCGCCGTCGACAGAACTCAGACGCCACGTATAGGCGGGATAACCGAGCATGCGGTTTGCGATGCGCAGCGTATCGACCGCCGCCGAAAAGGGCAGCATGGTGAATTGCGGCACCATGAAGAAGACTATGGAACGTTTCTTGAGCTGCATCTTGTTCATTGGAAAATCCATGCTCGAGGGCGACTGCATATTGGTCGCGTGGAATGCGTCGTTCCGATGTTCTAAAAGCGACACTGGCATGGATAAATGCGGCTAGGAAGAGCAAATCTGCGACATCGCCGGTGATCGGCGGCGCGAGCCGGGCAAGCGGTGCGGCTGCGGCGCGGCAGCGCCATGAAATCGGGCGGGAAAATGCGGGCTGCGGATATGAAGAAGGCGGTGCTGCTTGGGACAGGCACCGCCTTTAGCTTGGGAGGTATGTCGCATTCATTGCATGGTCTTGCATTCACGAGCCCTGTCGTTAGTGAGCCCTGTTCTTGCCGGTTTCATCGGCGCTCGGCCAGCCGATATCCTTGCGGATGTCGAAGGGCATGGATTCGATCTGGCGTTCCGTCTGCCAGCGGCGCCATGCGCGCACGAGCTTGTTGGCATAGGAACCGAGCGAAGAATATCTGCCAAAGGATGACAGGCTCTTGCCGCCATCTCTGAAGGTTATCGTGGTCATTGCCGTTTCCTTTCCTTTGGGGACACGGGTCTGCCGTATCCTTGAGATGAAATATGGGGCCGCGGCACTCATCATTCAAACGAATAGATTTTATGAGTACCATAAGCGGTTTTGAACTATCGCTGCTGCTCGTCGAGGGCGGGCAGGGCGCGGATATCGGCCGCCAGATGCGGCGGATAGTGCTTCATTTCCTGCCTGATCCGCTCGCGGGGCGCCACCCGAAACAGGCGCGCGCGGAATGCGAAGAAAGCCTGGAGGATGTTGAAGCAAGCTGTTTGCGACATGATCGGCCTCCTTTTCATCAGCCTCATCGTCACAAGCTAAAATATAGGTATCGGGATCGATTCAAACAAATGAAATGATCTGGCTTTTACATTCAGATAAATTGAAAGCTGAAGGCGCGTGCGGAACCGCCGCGGCGGCTTGCCGCCGGCCCCGCTTCCGCCCGTCCGGGAGCATGGCGGCAAAGGGACGGGCGCGGACGATCCACGCCGGTCCCGTCAGATCACCATCTGCTCTCCAAGTTCCACCACGCGGTTGCTGGGGAGCTGGAAATAGTCGGAGGGGTCGATGGCGAAGCCGGCCATGGCGATGAAGAGCCGGTCCTGCCAGGCCGGCAGGCCGGTATTCGGGTCGCCGACGAGCTTGCGCCGGCCGACATAGAAGGAGGTCGACATGATCTCGAAATCGAAGCCCGCCTTGCGGCAGAGCGGCAAGGCCCTGGAAACGTCCTGATCTTCCATGAAGCCGAACAGGAGCTGGATCTTGATGAACCGCTCCGAGAGCTTTTCGATCGTCACCCGCTCCGCCTCCGGCACATAGGGGCGAGGGGCGGTCTTGATGTTGAGGATCACGTTGCGGGCGTGCAGGACGCGGTTGTGTTTCAGGTTGTGCAGCAGCACGCCCGGCGCCATGTCGGTCAGGCTTGTCAGGAAGATCGCGGTTCCCGGCACCTGGACGGGCGAATGGTCCGACTTGCGTTCGATCGAGGCGATGAAGGGCATCAGCGGTATTTCGCTGCGTGCCGCCTTCTCGCGCACCAGCAGCGTGCCTTTCTTCCAGGTCCACATCATGACCATCAGCGCGCCGGCGATGAGAACGGGGACATAACCGCCGTCGTGAACCTTCAGCAGGTTGGCGCCGAGGAAGACGCTTTCGAGCACGAAGAGCGGCAGCAGGACGGCGGCGGCCGACAGCATCGTCCAGCCCCAGACGACACGCAGGAACTGGAAGGAGAGGACCGTCGTGACGACCATCGCGCCCGTGACGGAAATGCCGTAGGCGGTGGCAAGCGCCTCGGACGAGCCGAAGGCGAAGATCAGGGCGAGCACGCCGAAGAGCAGCGCGATATTGACGGCCGGCACGTAGATCTGGCCGGTATTGGCGGCCGAGGTGAAGCAGATCTCCAGCCGCGGCAGGAAGCCGAGATGGATTGCCTGGCGGGCCAGCGAAAAGGCCCCGGTAATAACCGCCTGGCTGGCGATGATGGTGGCGGCGGTCGCGAGGATGACCACGGGAAGCAGCGCCCATTCCGGAAACATCAGGAAGAACGGATCGGAGACGGCCTGCGGATTGGCGAGCACCAGCCCGCCCTGGCCGAGATAGTTCAGCGCCAGCGACGGGAAGACCACGGCGAACCAGGCGGCCTGGATCGGCTTGCGGCCGAAATGGCCGAGATCGGCATAGAGCGCTTCCGCGCCCGTCACCGTCAGGAAGACGGCGCCGAGAACGACGAGACCGACAAGGCCCGCATGGGTGATGAAGTCGAAGGCGTAGAGCGGATTGAGCGCTGCGAAAATGGCGGGATCGTCGGCGAGATGGATGAGGCCGCCGAGCCCCATGACGACGAACCAGAGCAGGGTGATCGGGCCGAAAAGCTTCGAAACGGAAGCGGTGCCGACCGATTGCACCAGGAAGAGCAGCAGCATGATGGCGATGGCGACCGGCAGGATATAGGGCGTGAAGACCGGGGTCACGAGCTTCAGGCCCTCCAGTGCCGAGAGCACCGACAAGGCCGGCGTAATCATGGCGTCGCCGATGAAGAGGGCCGCGCCGATAATGCCCGCGAAGAAGAAGACCGTCGCATGCCGGCTGCTCTTCTTCATGAGCAGCGCCAGCAGCGAAAGGGTTCCGCCTTCGCCCTCGTTGTCGGCCCGCAGGAGAAAGAGCACGTATTTGAAGGTGACGATGATCGTCAGCGTCCAGATCATCAGCGAGATCAGGCCGATGACCTCGCTCGGCGTCACGCCGTCATGGGAAAAGGGCCGCAGCGCCTCGCGGAAGGCATAAAGCGGGCTCGTGCCGATATCGCCATAGACGACGCCGACGGCGCCGAGCAGAAGGGCCGCAAACTTCTGCTGGCCGTGATGGAACCGATCTGCATCCTGGGTCGTCGTGGCGGACATGGAGCTTCCCCTGATTGGCCGGATTAAGATATGGGGCCGGGCGATGAGAATGGCAGACCGAAATGCGCGCGCCGGGCGCGAAACTTACGCAGATTGCATTGGGACCAGCGATGCGCCGGTCATAATTCCGCCCGCGCTTCGTCCCTGGCCAGCGCGCTGACGAGAACCTTGTCGACGCGCCGGCCGTCGAGGTCGATCACTTCGAATTTCCAGTCGTTCTTGACGAAGGTTTCCCCAAGTTCGGGCAGGTGCTTCAGTTCCTCCAGGACAAGGCCGGCGACGGTCTGATATTCGACGTCGTCGTCGAGCGGGAAGTTCATGAATTCCGAAAACTCGTCGATCGGCGTCCATCCGGAGACGAGATAGGAGCCGTCGTCGCGCCGCTTGATCGCCGGCTCCTCGCCGGAGGCCGCATCGCCGAAAACGCCCATGATCGATTCCAGGATGTCGCCCGAGGTGATGACGCCCTCGAAGTGGCCGTATTCGTCGTAGACCAGAACCATATGCTGCGACGACCTGCGGATCGCTTCGATCACCGAGGAGGCGGGGGCGAGGTCCGAAATGATCGGAACGTCGCGCACCAGCGTCATGATGTCGACCGACCGGCTGGTGGCAAGCGCGTCGTAATAATCCTTGACGGCGAGAACGCCGAGAACCTCGTCGGAGCTGCCCTTGCGGGCCGGCAGCCGGGTCCGCGAGGTCGACTGGATGGCCTTGCGGATCTCCTCGGCGGAATCCTCGATATCGACCAGCTCGACATCGCGGCGCGGCGTCATCAGCGCGCGCGCCGTCCTGTCGGCAAGGCGCATGACGCCGGTAATCATGGCGGATTCGCCGCTTTCGATGACGCCGGCGCTCTGGGCCTCGGCGAGAACCGTCTTGATCTCCTCGTCGGTGACGCCGTCGGCGTTCTTTCCGGACTGGCCGAGCAGGGCGAGAACGAGCTTGCCCGAGCCGTCGAGCAGCCAGACGAGGGGGAGGGCGGCCTTGGACAGGTAGGTCATGGTCGGCGCGACCCTGGCGGCAACCGCTTCCGGCGCGCGAAGCGCCATCTGCTTGGGCACCAGTTCGCCGATGATGAGGGAGAGATAGGTGATCGCCACGACGACGGTGCCGACGCCGAGCCCGTCGGCCCAGGCATCGGGAAGGCCCTGCGCCAGGAGCCAGGAGGAGAATCGCGTGCCGAGCGTGGCGCCCGAGAAGGCGCCGGACAGCACGCCGACGAGGGTGATGCCGATCTGGACCGTCGACAGGAAACGGCCGGGGTCTTCAGCCAGCCGCAGGGCCAGTCGCGCTCCCCTGCTTCCCTGGTCCGACAGGACCTTGAGGCGCGCCGGGCGGGCGGAGACGATCGCAAGCTCCGACATTGCAAGGACGCCATTGAGAATGGTGAGAAGAACGACGATGGCTATTTCGGTATACAAACTCGGGCCTGTTCTGATGATAGTGATCCGTCGAAACTATTCGATCTCGCTCCGCTTTGCGAGGGTTCCGAGCGAAGATCATGGCGCCTGGAAGAGATAATTGTGGCCGAACTTGCCGCCGCCGGCGGGCCGGGCGCACCGCCCTGAAACGGCTCTCCACACAATCGGCGGCTCATAAACCCCCTCTTAAGGATCTGTTGACCATAATGAAGGCTTAACGCCGCCCGCCTGTGCGGTGCCTGTGATGTTTTCGTGTCTCGCACCAAGGACGAAGCCCGTGTTTCTTCACCACGCCATCGCCGCCATTCCGACGACCGCTTCCGCATGGCTGCTGTCGGTCGTTGCCCATCGCATGGCGATCGCGGCGGCCTTCGTTCTGGCACTCGTTGCGGGCGCGGGCGAGGCGGCGGCCGAGGACCGGGCGCTGAAACTCTATTTCACGCATACGGGCGAGCGGGCGACGATCGTCTTCAAGCGCAACGGCAAGTTCGACCAGCGCGGCCTCAACCAGATCAACCGCTTCCTGCGCGACTGGCGGCGCAACGAACCGGCCAGGATGGACCCGCGCCTGCTCGATCTCGTCTGGGAGGTCTATCGCAAGAGCGGGGCGAAGGAAGCGATCCACGTCGTATCGGCCTATCGCTCGCCGGCAACCAACAACATGCTGCGCAACCGCTCGCGCAATACCGGCGTTGCCAAGCGCAGCCAGCACATGCTCGGCAAGGCGATGGATTTCTATATTCCGGGCGTCAAGCTGGCGACGCTGCGCGCGCTTGCCATGCAGATGCAGGTCGGCGGCGTCGGCTATTACCCGACATCGGGTTCGCCCTTCGTGCATCTCGACGTCGGCAATGTGCGCGCCTGGCCGCGCATGTCGCGCCAGGAGCTGGCGCGGCTGTTCCCGGACGGACGCACGATCCACCTGCCGGCGGACGGACGGCCGCTGCCGGGCTACCAGCTGGCGCTTGCCGAACGCAAGAAGGGCATCCGTTCCGCCCCGATCGAAATCGCCGCAAGCGAGGATGAGGATGACGATGCGCCGGCAAGGCCGAAGGCAGCCGCGCCGGCCCTGCTGACGGCGCGCGCCGCAGCCCCCGCCGGGGCGCCCGATCCCGTCGTGACCGGAAGCCTTGTCACCGCCATGCTGCCGAAGCCGCAGAAGCGGGCCGAGGCCGGGCTGGCGCCGCAACTTGCTACGCCAGGGGACAAGGCGATTGCCGACCGGGCCTTTGCCGATCTTGCTTCGCTTACCGTCCCGCTGCCGACGCTGCGGCCGGCGGAGAGCGAGGCGGTGACGGGCGGGATGCCGGTTCCGTCCCTTGCCGCGCCGTCTGCCCCGCCGGCTTCCCCCGCGCCTCTGCTTTCATCCGTCGAGCCGGCGCCTGCCGATTTCACGCGCTTCGTCGTCGGCCGCAAGCCCGCCAATGCCTCGGGCATTGCCGACCGGCTGGCCCATCCCGCACCGACGGCCGAGCAGATCGCGGTATTGCCGGTCTCGGCCTCCGGGCACGTCTCGGGCGGCGTCGGCAAGATGTCGGCGCGGGCGCTGATCGCCTGGGCGGTGCGCTCTCCGCAAACCTCGGTCGAGCTGACCGCGCCCGCCATGATCGGCAGGTTCTATCCGAAGGGCGCTCGCGGCAGCACGGTGGCGGCGGGCGCGAGCGGGAAAACGTTCAATGCCGGGCGTTTCGGCCGGGAAGGTTGAGGGCAGGCCGCATGGCGCCAAAGCCCCTGAAAGGCGGGGGCAGGTTGACTTTCAATCAAATAGAATGATAATCCCTTGTCATTCAGAAAAATTGAAAGATGTGACGATGACCATCCCGTTTCGCCGTCCCATTCCTCTGCTTGACAACGACGTGCTGCGCACGTTCGTCGCCATTGCGGAGACCGGTAATTTTTCGACAGCGGCCGAAGCCGTGTTCCGCACGCCCTCGGCCGTTTCCATGCAGATCAAGAAGCTCGAAGAGCAGCTTGGCGCGACGCTGTTTCGCCGCGACGCGCGCTCGGTGACGCTGACGCAGCATGGCGAAATGCTGCTGTCCTACGCGCGCAACATCCTGGCGCTTTCCAACGAGGCGGTATCGCGCTTCATCATGCCCGAACTCAGCGGCGTGGTGCGGCTCGGCGCGCCCGAGGATATCGGCGAGCGTCTGCTGCCGCAGATCCTCAAGAGCTTCGCGCAGATCTATCCCGGCATCATGGTCGACGTGACGATCGACATGAGCATCGGCCTGAAAAAGCGG
Source organism: Hyphomicrobiales bacterium (assembly GCA_900471515.1). Classification (GTDB taxonomy): domain Bacteria; phylum Pseudomonadota; class Alphaproteobacteria; order Rhizobiales; family Rhizobiaceae; genus Rhizobium. The sequence continues at coordinate 210,658 of UCFC01000004.1, forward strand.
ATGGAGGAGCAGCGCCTCGATCTGGCGCTCATCAACTGCGCCACGCGGCCTTTCCCGACCAATGGCGAGGTCGTCTTTCGCGAGCGGCTCGTCTGGGCGGGCGCCAAATGCGGCTCGGCGCACCGGCGCGATCCGCTGCCGATCTCGATCTGGGAAGACGGCTGCATCTGGCGGCAGGAGGCGATCACCCAGCTCGAGCGCAACAAGCGGCCCTATCGCGTCGCCTATCTCAGCGCCCACACGATGGCGCAGCGCGCCGCCGTGGTCTCCGATCTCGCCATTGCGCCGCTGCCGCTCTCCTATGTCGGCGAGGACATGGCGATCCTCGGCATTCAGGAGGGGCTGCCGGAACTGGGGTCTTTCGACATCCAGCTTCTGACCGCATCGCAGATGACAGGACCGATCGAGACGGTGGCCGACAGTATCCGCGCATCCTTCGCCGAAAGGGCAAAAGCGGCCGCGGCCTGACCGTATCCGAGCCTGTCTGAAAGGCGGTTCCCGGCGGGAACCGGCATGTTCGTCGCATCATACAGGTTTCGATACTGCCTTGGAGGGAAGGTCAGGTCATGGATCAGCACATCCGGCTTTTTGGCGCCATCGCGGTCCGGCCCGCGGTGCTTGCCGTTCTGCCCCGGTTCGAAACGGCCACGGGGTTGAAGGTCGCGGTGCGGTGGGAACTCAATCCGGCCGTCCGGCGGCAGATCGAAGCCGGCGAGCCGTTCGATCTCGTCATCACCAATCCGAACCACGTTGCGGATCTAACCGCGCTCGGAAAGGTGCGGGCGGGAAGCCAGGTCGCCTTCGGCCGCATTGCAATGGGCGTGGCGGCCAGAGCGGGCAGCCGGCCGCTCGACATCGGCTCCGTCACCGCGTTCAAACAGGCCCTGACGGGCGCCCGGTCGATCGCCTATGCCTTTGACGGAACCAGCGGCGGCTATTTCTCCGGCCTCCTGGAGCGCCTGGGGATAGAAGAGGAGGTGAAACCCAAGCTGGTGCCGACCGAGGGAGGGCAGACGGTGGCGGCCGTCGGCCGCGGGCAGGCCGAACTCGGGGTGGTTCCGATAACGTCCATCCTCGCCGCCGCTCCCGAAGTCATGCTCGTCGGCAGGTTTCCGGCGGAACTGCAGAGCTATATCGACTTTGCCATCGGCATCGGCGCCGATGCGGGCGATGCGGAGGCGGCCGGGCGGCTGTCGGCGTTTCTGGCGTCGGCCGCCATCGACGAGGCGCTGGCTGCGAAGGGCTTCGAGCGCGGCTGAACGGCAAGCGCCGGTGGCCCGGAGGAAAGGCTTTCAGCCGGTGAACTTTTCGCTCACGAATGCGTTATCCCGCCCGGGCGGCATCCGCCGTTCGGGTTGATTTAAAAAAGGGATTTCACACATGACGACCACGGGTAAAATCGCATCCGCCTTGATGATCCTTCTTGCGCTGTCCTCCTGCGCCAACACGATCCGCGGCATGGGCAGGGACACAGCCAATGCCGTCAATGCAACGCAGGATGCCGGCCGTAGCGTCGATCGCGCAGCGAAGAGGTAATTGTTTTCAGATTTTTGATGCCGGATAGGCTTTTTCGAGACCGCCGGATCGGGTCAGCCCGGTCCGGAACGCCGCATAAGCGGGGTGCTGGCTGGAACGGGCCGCTTCCATGAGCCTGATCTGCAGCCGGGCGGGCGCGGCTTCGCCGATCCACTTGCCAAGCGTTTCGAGCTTCAGCGAATTGAGAAGACGCGCGGAGGAGGCGAGATCGAGATGGCGATGCAGGCCGTCGAGCAGGTTGTCGTCCTGAGCCGGATTTTCCATCAGCAGCGACAGGTAGGATTTGTCGGTTTGCGAAAGCGCCGCGAGTTTTTCCGCGACGGTATCGCGATCGGGGAAGGGCACCGTGCCAGTCATAGCGAATCGTCCAGTCCTTGTTGTCGGGACGGTTTATAGACTGGCCTTGACCTTCTCGGCTACATCGGCCGGAACCCAGCGGCTCCAGAGTTCCTCGTAATTCTCCAGGAAATAGAGGGCCGCGTCCTCGTCGTCCTCGCCGTTTTCATCCTTCCAGGCCAGGACCTGGCTGATCGTTTCGTTGTCCCAGCTGCGGATCTTCAGGTAGTTCATGACCGGGCCGGCACGGTCGGCAAAAGCCCTGGTCGTCAGCGTGAAGGCCTGCGACACCGGATAGGCGTTCACCTTGGGATCGGCGCAATGCGGCACCGAGGTGCAGGCGTCCCATTCGGCCTGATCGTGCGGCACGCCGAAGCCCAACTGCTTCATGTCGTATTTGCCGAGAACCGATGTCGGCGACCAGTAATAGCCCAGCCAGCCGACCTTGTTGTCGAAGGCGCGGGCAATCGAATCGTCGAAATCGTCGGGGCTGCGGCTGTTCACCAGCGTAAAGCCCAGCTTGTCGGCGCCGAGCGCCCGGAAAAGGTTGCTGGTCGAGATCTGGCAGGCCCATTCTCCCGGGCAATTATAGACCGCGGCATGCGAGGGATCGTCGGTATCGGGAAAGAGTTCGGGATGTTTGAGCGCGTCCTGCACGGAACGGATATCCGGGTTGGCGTCGGCGATGAATTTCGGGATGTACCAGCCCTCGACCGCGCCGTCGGCCAGAATTTCGGCGCCCTTGACCAGCCGCCCGGCGCTGATGGCGGCATTGAGCTGCGGCTTGACGGCCTTCACCCAGAATTCCGAGGCGATATCGGGCGTGCCGCTGTCGTTCATGGAGGCGAAGGTGGGCAGCGTATCGCCGTCGACGATGGTGACGGAGCAGCCGTAGCCCTTTTCCAGGATGAATTTGTCGAAGCTCGCGGCAATGGCGGCGGAGCCCCAGCGCATCTCGGCAATCGAGACCTTGCCGCATCCGGCGGCCTGCGCCTCCGACATTCCGGCATACAGGCAGACGGCAAGAATGAACGACGTGAAAAATGTCTTCATTATACTTCCCCGGAATTTTCATGTGATCGAACGCGCATGCACCGGGCAATCAGCCGACAAATCTCTCCGCCGCTTCAGGGTGCCAACCGCCCGGCCGCAACTGGCTCTGCCGGGCTTTCCTGTCTGCGGCGCCGTTCGTCTCGCTTTCCGGCGGCTCGTCGCTGGCCATTTCTATCGATGGCTGATTGTGAGCAAACCTATTGATTTGCGAGAAGAAATCAACTCTCTTTTCCGTGTACGTCACGAACTAAATTATTGAATCCGAAGAATTTATACAGGCGCTCGGGCGGAGGCGGCCGCATGTGCCGCCAGGTGAAATTCCCCCTGCGCGGCGCCGGCCGAAAGCGGTTCCGGCAGCAGAAAATTCGAAAAAGTTCAAAAAAGGTCGAAATTCGCCTCCGGGCGGGCGTTCACTAACCATCCGGTAAGAATGTGCCGTTATCTGTTGATGCGCGGCGGGGGACAACCGCTGCTTTTCCGGATCAGGTATTGCGTCCCGGAAAAAGCGAGCTTCATTGCGTATTGGTGAAGGCGCCAGCGTTTTTCGGCAAACCGCGTAGGGCCATGGCCCGATCGCGGTTTTCGCATTTCAGGCCCTCTGTTGACCTGGGATCGGCCCGCATTGTAGGCCTGCCGGAAATGCTTCACGGACAGGGGCCAATGACCAGAGCCATCATGCTGCAGGGAACCGGCTCGGATGTCGGCAAGACGGTGCTGGTGGCGGGGCTTTGCCGGCTGGCGGCCAATCGCGGCCTGAAGGTCAGGCCCTTCAAGCCGCAGAACATGTCGAACAACGCGGCCGTTTCCGACGACGGCGGGGAGATCGGCCGGGCGCAATGGCTGCAGTCGCTCGCGGCCCGCACGCCGTCTTCCGTGCACATGAACCCGGTGCTGCTCAAGCCGCAATCCGAAAACGGCAGCCAGATCGTCGTGCAGGGCAAGGTGTTCGGGCAGGCGCGGGCGCGCGATTATCAGCGGCTGAAGCCGCAGCTCGTCGCTTCCGTGCTGGAGAGCTACGGCAAGGTCTGCGAAGGGGCCGAGCTCGTCATCGTCGAGGGGGCGGGTTCGCCGGCCGAAATCAATCTGCGGGCCGGCGATATCGCCAATATGGGCTTTGCGACGCGCGCAAACGTGCCCGTCGTGCTTGTCGGCGATATTGACCGCGGCGGCGTGATCGCCTCGCTCGTCGGCACCCATGCGATCCTTCCGGACGAGGATCGCCGGATGATTTCGGGCTATATCATCAACAAGTTCCGCGGCGATGTGAGCCTGTTCGACGACGGGATCGCCTCGATCGGGCAATTCACCGGCTGGCCCTGTTTCGGCGTCGTGCCCTGGCTGACGGCGGCCGGCAGGCTGCCGGCGGAGGATTCCGTCGTGCTGGAGCGGCTGGCAAGGGGCCGCGCCGGAGCGCTGAAGATTGCCGTGCCGGTGCTGCCGCGCATTGCCAATTTCGACGATCTCGACCCGCTGCGCGCCGAGCCCGATCTCGAACTCGTCTTCGTGCGGCCAGGCGAGCGGCTGCCTGCCGATGCGGGGCTCGTCATCCTGCCGGGCTCGAAATCGACCATTGCCGATCTGGCCGATCTGAGGGCGCAGGGATGGGACCGCGAGATCGGCGCCCATGTCCGGCGCGGCGGAAGGGTGATCGGCATCTGCGGCGGCTACCAGATGCTGGGCCGGCGGGTGCGCGATCCGCTCGGCATCGAGGGAGCGGCGAGCGAGATCGAGGGACTTGGGCTGCTCGATGTCGAAACGGACATGGCGCCGGAAAAGACGGTGCGCAACAGCCGCGCGCATTCGGCCGAATATGACGTGCCGCTGTCGGGCTATCAGATCCATCTCGGGGTGACGTCCGGGGCCGATTGCGAGCGGCCGGCGGCTATCGTCGACGACGAGCCGGATGGCGCGGTTTCGGCGGACGGGCGCATCATGGGCACCTATCTGCACGGGCTGTTCGGTTCCGATGCCTACCGGGCGCGGCTGCTGGCAAGCTTCGGGCTTTCGGGCGAGCGGACCAATTATCGCGAAAGCGTCGACCGGGCGCTGGACGAGGTTGCCGCCGAACTGGAGCGGCATCTCGACGCCGGTTTTCTTTCGGATCTCGTTGGCAGCTAGATCTCGCCCGAGACCTCGCGGCGGCGGCGGTCGAGCTCTTCGCTGTAGCGGCGCAGCGTATGGCTTTCGCTGAGCTGGCCGATCACCTTGCGCTCGATGAGGTTGTTGACGACGGCGAGCGCTTCGCTTTCCGTCTTGTCGAAGATCGCGGCGGCCTGTTTGGCGTTCATCTGCGGCTGCAGGAAATCGTTCCTGTAGCGGATGAAATCGGCAAGCTTCTGGCCCTCGTCCTGCGTGCTCGTCGGATTGGCGTAAACCTCCGGAACCAGCACGAGGCCGGCATATTTGTCGTGGTCGTCGACGAGGATGACGCGCTGCGTCGAGCCGATCGGGAAGGCCTGCCTGAACTCGTCGAGGGTGAGGCTGTTTTTCGCTTTCTTCACGTCCGAGCGCATCAGCCTGTCGACGGTGAGGTTGCGGATCCAGCCGACGTCGTGGGCGCTGCGGATGCTTTCGCCGCGCAGATGGAAGCGCCACGTGGCGAAGGAATAGCCGAAGGTGGTGCGCACCACGAGCGAGGAGGTGATGACGGCGGCGAGCACCAGGGCGGTGATCGGAAAGTCGCCGGTGATTTCCAGCGCCAGGAAGGTCATGGTCAGCGGCCCGCCGATGACGGCAACGGCAAGCGAACTCATGCCGACCACGGCATAGATGACCGGCGTTAGCGTCGCATCGGCGAAATAGGGGGCGCAATAGGCGAAGAGCTTGCCGAGCAGCGCGCCCATGAAGAGCGAGGCGAAGAACAGGCCGCCCCTGAAGCCGGAGCCGATGGAGACGGCGGAGGCCACCGATTTCAGCAGGAAGAGGCCGATGAGGGCCGGGATCGTCACCTCATGGGCAAGGTTGAGGTGCAGCGCCCCGTGGCCGGCGGCAAGCACCTGCGGCGAGACCAGCGCCAGCAGGCCGACGATGATGCCGCCGAGCGCCGGGCGGAAGGGCAGCGCGATGGAACTCTTGCGCGCCAGTTCCTCGACGAAGGAGACGCCCTGCATGATGAGAATGCCGATGCCGGCGCAGAAGGCGCCAAGCGCGATGGCCGGCACGTAATCGGCCGGCTGGACGGCGCCGAAGCTGCCGACATCGATGACGAAATCGCTGCCGGCCAGCAGCCGCGCGACCAGCGTGGCGACGAGGGCCGCGACGACGACGGGTGTCAGCGAGACGATCGTGTAGGTGCCGACGATCAGCTCGAAGGCGTAGAAGGCGCCCGTCAGCGGCGCGTTGAAGGCGGCGGCGATGGCGCCGGCCGCGCCGCAGCCGACGAGAACGCGCAGATCGGCGCGGCGCAGCTGCAGCTTCAGGCCGAATTTCGAGGCGATGCCGGCGGCAAGCTGCGTATAGCCGGCCTCCAGCCCCACGGACGCGCCGAAGCCGTTGGACACGAGATTCTGGACGGCGACGAGGATGCTGTCGGTCAGCGACAGGCGGCCGCCATGCAGCGCGTTGGCCTCGATCGGATCGACCATCGGCTTCTTGCGCCATCTGGCGAGGATGAAGATCAGCAGGCCGAGCAGGGCGCCGCCGGCAATCGGGGCGGTCATCAGCAGGAACTTGCTGTCGATCTGCGAGGCGCTGAGCCTTGCCGTCCCGTCAATGCCGAAGATCAGCCTGTGCATCTGTTCCGAGACATAGCTCATGGCCGTGACCGCAAGCCCCGAGGCGATGCCGACGAGCGCGCCGGCAAAGACCATGCCCATTTCGCTGTGGCGCACGAGCGCCCGCAGGCGTCCCAAATCGAAAATGGTGGTGAGGGGCCGGAAACGGCGGATATCCATTCGGGAGAGCATCATGGGAAAACTAGGCGGCATGAGTGGGGGTCAAGGGCGGAGCCGGCATCCGCATGAGCGGCAATTGCGGCAAAATACCGGCTGGGCGGTAAAGTTTTTATGACGTAAGTTTTTGAATAAACTCGATAATCTTGGTAGTGTAAGTCGAGATGAACGGCTTTGGCACATCGGCCGGCAATTGACACGGGGGTTGCGCGCGCCTAACCATGAAACCACATAATGGATGGTTCCGGATCGGCTTGCGCCTTCCGGATGAAAAGGGAATGTGACGGGGCGGACCCAAGCCGGGCGCCTTCATCACAGCCGACCCCGCGACTGTAGAGCAGTCAGGGTCTTCCGTCCGGCATGTGCGCCGCTGCGCCGACGGCCTCGCATTCTGCGGGCGGGCAAGGCGGGGCAGGTGCCGGAAAAGCCACTGGAAATGCATCGTGATCAGCCGGGGCAGGACGCCTCTATTTCTACGAATCGTCCGCCTTTTCACGACAGGCAGCCGGGAAGGCGAGGCGGATCCGCTGGCGCGATCAGGGGCGACCGGAAAGGTCGCCCCGGTCGGGGCCGATAGCTGCGAGCCAGGAGACCTGCCATCCGTGCCGGGCATAATGCCCAATCTGGGTATCTTGCCCGCTGCCAGCACGGAGGTTGTCTTGGCTGAAGAATGCGATTCGGCGCTGCCTCGTGTGGTGCGATGTGGGGGTGGTGTTTCGACGCCCGTCGGTAATGGGGTTCTGGCGCCTGACGGTGGTAGGCCCCTGGCGCGCGCTTTCCTCTCCTCCCTCATTCCTGTGCTTGTCACAGGAATCCAGCCACGGCGCGTCTGCGCCGTGAATGAATCTATGCCATCGTTGAACGAGTCTCTCGTGCCCAAGGACTTGGGCACGCTGGATTCCTGTGACAAGCACAGGAATGAGGGGAGGAGAGAGGGGCACGCCCTCTCTCCCAGGGCAGCATTGTCATGACCACCACCTTCATCCTCGGCGGCGCCCGTTCCGGCAAATCCCGCTTCGCCGAAAATCTCGTCATCACATCGGGCCTCGAGCGCCATTACGTCGCCACCGGCCGGGCCTGGGACGACGAGATGCAGGCGCGTATCGACCAGCACAGGGCCGATCGCGGCCCCGCCTGGACCACGCATGAGGAGCCGCTCGATCTTGCCGAGCGGCTTGCCGCCATCGACGGCGAAGGCAGGGCGGTCCTCGTCGATTGCCTGACGCTGTGGCTGACCAACCTGATGATGGAGGGGGGCGATATCGCCGCCCGGTCGGCCGCGCTTGCCGCCTTCCTGCCGCGGGCAAAGGCGCGGCTCGTCATCGTTTCCAATGAAGTCGGCCTCGGCATCGTGCCGGAGAACCGCATGGCGCGCGAGTTTCGCGACCATGCCGGAAGGTTGCACCAGATGATCGCGGCGCAAGCCGCGGATGTTTATTTCATCGCGGCCGGACTGCCGCTGAAAATGAAGGGTTAGACCATGCAGCAGAAAATTCCCGCAACCGTCATCACCGGCTTTCTCGGCGCCGGCAAGACGACCATGATCCGCAACCTGCTCACCAATGCCGGCGGCAGGAAGATCGCGCTCATCATCAACGAGTTCGGCGATCTCGGCGTCGACGGCGACGTGCTGAAGGGCTGCGGGGCGGAGAATTGCACCGAGGACGACATTATCGAGCTGACCAACGGCTGCATCTGCTGCACGGTGGCCGACGATTTCATCCCGACCATGACGAAGCTTCTGGAGCGCGACCAGCGCCCGGACCATATCGTCATCGAAACCTCGGGCCTTGCCCTGCCGCAGCCGCTCGTCGCCGCCTTCAACTGGCCTGACATCCGCAGCGAAGTGACCGTCGACGGCGTCATCACCGTGGTCGATAGCGCGGCTGTTGCCGCCGGGCGTTTTGCCGACGACCACGATGCCGTCGATGCGCGCCGCGCGGCGGACGAATCGCTCGATCACGAAAGCCCGATCGAGGAACTGTTCGAGGACCAGCTGACCTGCGCCGACCTGATCGTGCTCAACAAGACCGATCTGATCGATGCCGACGGGCTTGGCCGCGTGAAGAGCGAAGTCGCCTCGCGCATCGCCCGCAAGCCCGTGATGATCGAGGCCAGGAACGGCGAGGTGCCGGCCGGCGTGCTGCTCGGCCTCGGCATCGGCACGGAAGACGATATCGGCAACCGCAAGTCCCATCACGAGCTGGAGCATGAGGACGGCGAGCCGCACGACCATGACGAATTCGACAGTTTCGTCGTCGAGCTCGGTGCCGTCCCGGATGCGGCCGGCTTCGTCGAGAAGCTGAAGGGTATCATTGCCGAACATGACGTGCTGCGCCTGAAGGGCTTCGTCGATGTTTCCGGCAAGCCGATGCGCCTGCAGCTGCAGGCCGTGGGGGCGCGCGTCGACCAGTATTTCGACCGCGCCTGGGCGCCGGGTGAAGCGCGCAATACACGCCTCGTCGTCATCGGCCTGCACGAGATGGACCAGGACGCGGTGCGCAAGGCGATCGAAGCGCTCGTCTGAGGATATTGAATGCATCTGCTTCTCGCCCAGCAGGGAACGATCAGCGACGGGGACGAGGCGATCGACCTCGGCCAGTCGCCGGGCGATATCCTGTTCCTGTCGGCCGCCGATACCGAGCTTGCGGCGGTTGCCGCGGCGCATGGCGGCGCGGCGGGCTATTCCCTGCGGCTTGCGAGCCTGATGAGCCTGAAACATCCGATGTCGGTCGATACCTATGTGGAACGCACGGCGCGGCATGCGAAACTCATCATCGTGCGGGCGCTCGGCGGGGCGAGCTATTTTCACTATGCGCTGGAGGCACTGCATGCGGCCGCCGCACGCAGCGGCGCGCTGATTGCGGTGCTGCCGGGCGACAGCAAGCCGGATGCGGGGCTGACGCCGTTTTCGAATGTGGCGCTGGAGGATCTGAACGCGCTCTGGGCCTATCTGATCGAGGGCGGGGATGCCAATGCGCGGGGCTTTCTCGCCTATGCGGCGGCGATGCTCTCCGGCGAGGAGAAGCCGGCGCCGGCCGCGCCGCTGATGAAGGCGGGGATCTGGTGGCCGGGGCGGGGGCTGGTTGGGGTTGAGGAGTGGAAGGAGTTTGCCGGTTCGGTCTTCGCCCCAGCGGGGAGAAGATGCCCGACAGGGCAGATGAGGGGGGCGAGCGACGCAAGGAGTGAGCAACAGGAACACGATGCAGACGTTTGTGGGGTGGCCCCCTCATCCGACCCTTCGGGCCACCGACCGGGGTCGAGCCGCGGGTCTCGACCCGTCCTTCGGACCCCCGACGGGGAGAAGGGACGGTCGTTGCCCACCGTTGCCATCGCCTTCTATCGCGCCCTCGTGCAGAGCGGCGAAACCCGCCCCGTCGAAGCCCTGATCGAAGCCTTGCAAGCACAAGGGCTGCGGCCGCTGCCGGTCTTTGCCTACAGCCTCAAGGACCCCGTCTCCAAAGGTATCCTCGAATCCATCTTCGACGAGCTCAAACCCGACGTCGTCATCAACACGACAGGCTTTGCCGTTTCCGCCCCCGGCGCCGATCGCGAGCCGACGGTGCTGGAGGCCAACGACGCCGTCGTGCTGCAGGCGATCTTTTCCGCCTCGTCGCGGGAGGCCTGGGCGGCCTCGTCGCAGGGGCTGTCGGCCCGCGATCTCGGCATGAATGTGGCACTGCCGGAGGTGGATGGCCGTGTCCTGTCGCGCGCCGTCTCCTTCAAGGCCGCCGCCCGCTACGATGCTGATGTCGAGGCCAATATCGTTTCCAGCGAGCCGGATGGTGGGCGCATGGCCTATGTCGCGGCCCTTGCCGCCAACTGGGCGCGGCTGCGGCAGCGGCCGGTTTCGGAGCGGCGCGTCGCGCTTGTCATGGCGAACTATCCGAACCGGGACGGACGGCTCGGCAACGGCGTCGGGCTCGATACGCCGGCCGGGACGATCGAGGTGATGCGGGCGATGGCGCAGGCGGGTTATCCGCTTGCCGATATTCCCGCCGATGGCGACGCGCTGATGCGGCACCTGATGGCGGGGCCGACCAATTCCGGTTTCGACGGCAAGGTGGTGCGCGAGACGCTTTCCTTGAGTCGATACAAGGGCTTCCTTGCCTCTCTTCCCAATCAGATTCAGGATGAGGTGACGGCGCGCTGGGGTGATCCGGAGGCCGATCCCTATCTGCGTGACGGTGCTTTCGCGCTGCCATTCGCGCGTTTCGGCGGGCTGCTTGTCGGCATCCAGCCGGCGCGCGGCTACAATATCGACCCGAAGGAAAGCTATCATTCGCCGGATCTCGTGCCGCCGCACGGCTATTTCGCCTTCTATGCCTTCCTGCGCGAAGAGTTCGGCGCCGATGCGATCATTCACATGGGCAAACACGGCAATCTCGAATGGCTGCCGGGCAAGGCGCTGGCGCTGTCGGAAGCCTGCTACCCGGAGGCGATCCTCGGGCCGCTGCCGCATCTCTATCCCTTCATCGTCAACGATCCCGGCGAGGGAACGCAGGCCAAGCGCCGCACGGCCGCCGTCATCATCGACCATCTGACGCCGCCGCTGACGCGGGCCGAGAGCTACGGGCCGCTGAAGGATCTGGAGGCGCTGGTGGATGAATATTACGAGGCTTCGGGTGGCGATCCCAGGCGTATCAGGCTCCTGTCGCGGCAGATCCTCGAGCTTGTCGCCGATATCGGGCTCGACCGGGATGCGGGGATAACCAAGGGCGAGAGCGAAGGCGAGGCGCTGAAGAAGCTCGACGCCTATCTCTGCGATCTCAAGGAAATGCAGATCCGCGACGGGCTGCATGTGTTTGGCGTGTCGCCGCAGGGGCGGTTGCTGACGGATCTCACCGTGGCGCTGGCGCGGGTGCCGCGCGGGCTGGGCGAGGGCGGCGATGCGAGCCTGCAGCGGGCGATTGCGGGGGATGTGTTGCAAAACCCCTCCCCAACCCCTCCCTTGTGGGGAGGGGTTGGGGAGGGGGATTCCTTCGACCCACTCGATTGCGATATGGCCGCCGCCTGGGCCGGCCCGCGCCCGGCAATTCTCGCCGAGATCACCGACGCTCCCTGGCGCACCAACGGTGACACGGTCGAGCGCATCGAACTGCTCGCCGCCAAGCTCGTTTCCGGCGAACTCGCCTGTCCAAGCCTCTGGTCGCGAACCGGAGCCGTGCTCGACCAAATCGAATCCCGCCTCAAGCCCTCCATCCTCGCCTGCGGCCCGGCTGAAATCGCCGGCCTGCTCCGCGGCCTCGACGGCCGTTTCGTCGCTCCCGGCCCATCCGGCGCGCCGACGCGCGGGCGGCCGGATGTGTTGCCGACGGGGCGGAATTTCTACTCGGTGGACAGCCGCGCGGTGCCGACGCCCGCCGCCTACGAACTCGGCAGGAAATCCGCCGAACTGCTGATCCGCCGTTACGTGCAGGATCACGGCGAATGGCCCGTCTCCTTCGGGCTGACGGCCTGGGGCACGTCGAACATGCGCACCGGCGGTGACGATATTGCTCAAGCCCTGGCGCTGATCGGCGTCAAGCCGGTCTGGGACATGGCCTCGCGGCGTGTCACCGGCTACGAGATCATTCCGCCGGCCATGCTGCGGCGGCCGCGGGTGGATGTGACATTGCGCATTTCCGGCTTCTTCCGTGATGCTTTTCCCGAGCAGATTGCGCTGTTCGACAAGGCGATCCGCGCGGTCGGCGCGCTGGAGGAGGATGCGGCCGACAACCCGATTGCCGGGCGCATGCGCGGCGAGGCGGCGCGGCTGACCGCTGCCGGGCTCGACGGGAAGGCGGCGGCCAGGCGGGCGGGCTACCGCGTCTTCGGCTCGAAGCCGGGGGCCTATGGCGCGGGCCTGCAGGCGCTGATCGACGAGAAGGGCTGGGAGCGGCGGGCCGATCTTGCCGAGGCCTATCTCGTCTGGGGCAGTTATGCCTATGGCGCGGGCGAGGAGGGGCAGGCCGAGCGCGGCCTCTTCGAGGAGCGGCTGCGCTCCGTTCAGGCCGTGGTGCAGAACCAGGACAATCGCGAGCACGACCTGCTCGACAGCGACGACTATTACCAGTTCGAGGGCGGCATGGCGGCGGCGGCGGAAGCGCTGGGCGGCACGCGGCCGGCGATCTACCACAACGACCATTCGCGGCCGGAAAAGCCCGTGATCCGCTCGCTGGAGGAGGAAATCGGGCGCGTGGTGCGCGGGCGCGTCGTCAATCCGAAATGGATCGAGGGCGTCATGCGCCACGGCTACAAGGGCGCTTTCGAGATATCGGCCACGGTCGATTATCTCTTTGCCTTCGCGGCGACGACGGGCGCTGTCGGCAACCACCATTTCGAGGCGGTCTACCGGGCCTTCGTCGCCGATCCCAGGGTGCGCGACTTCATGGAAGAGAAGAACCCGGCCGCCCTTTCCGAGATGAAGGAGCGGCTCATGGAGGCGATCGAGCGCGGGCTGTGGACGCCGCGCAGCAACTCGGCGCAATTTGATCTTACAGACCTCAACGAAACCAGGAAAAGAGCAGGCAGCCAGCCATGAGCGAAGAGCCGGTAGACTCCACCGAAAAGGACGACGCCCGTCACAACGAGAAGATGGCGAAGAAGAAGGCCGCGCGTGACAAGATCATGGCGACCAAGACGGACGAGAAGGGGCTCGTCATCGTCCATACCGGCAAGGGCAAGGGCAAGTCGTCTGCCGCCTTCGGCATGATCTTCCGCCACATCGCCCACGGCAAGCCATCGGCCGTCGTGCAGTTCATCAAGGGCGCGATGTGGACGGGCGAGCGCGACCTGATCGAGAAGCATTTCTCCGATGTCTGCCAGTTCTACACGATGGGCGAGGGCTTTACCTGGGAAACGCAGGACCGGGCGCGCGATGTGGCGGCGGCCGCCGCCGCCTGGGAAAAGGCCAAGGAACTGATCCGCGACGAGCGCAATTCCATGGTGCTGCTCGACGAGATCAATATCGCGCTGCGCTACGACTATCTCGATATCAACGAGGTGGTGGAATTCCTGAAGACCGAGAAGCCCTACATGACGCATGTCGTGCTGACGGGGCGCAACGCCAAGGACGAGCTGATCGAGATCGCCGATCTCGTGACCGAGATGGAGCTCGTCAAACATCCCTTCCGTTCCGGCATCAAGGGGCAGCCGGGCGTGGAGTTCTAGTTCAGCGACAGGCTGCGCAGGACCGCCGCCGTTTCCTCATCGGCCGGGAAGAGCGTTTCGATGGCGAGTTCCGACAGGGTGATGTCGACAGGCGTGCCGAAGACGGTCGTGGTCGAGATGAAGGAGAGCAGGCCGGCTTTGGTCGAAAGCTGCAGGGGAACGGCGATGCCGGCAAAGTCGGCGTGCGGTTCGGCCGCGTCTTCGGGGGCGGGGTAGGAGAGCAGGTCTTTCAGCAGCTTTTCCAGAACGGGATCGCCCGAGACCGAAATCTGCTGGCGCAGCCGGTCGAGAAGGTGGGCGCGCCATTCGGCGAAGTTGGCGATATGCTGCGCCATGCCCCGCGGATGCAGGCTGAGGCGCAGCACGTTGACGGGTGGCTCCAGCAAGGCCGGATCGGCAACGGTTTCGAGCAGCGGCGCCAGGGCGGCGTTGGCGGCGATCAGCGTCCAGTGGCGGTCGATGGCGATGGCGGGGTAGGGCTCGTGTCCCTTCAGAATCCGGTCGATGGCGCGGCGCGCGGGAAGAAGGGCGGGATCGTCCAGCCTGCGCTCGGCAAAGACGGGGGCGTAACCGGCCGCCAGCAGCAGCGGATTGCGGTCACGCAGGGGAACGCCGAGGCGTTCGGCCAGATGCAGCAGCATTTCGCGGCTCGGGGTCGAACGCCCGCTCTCGATGAAGCTCAGGTGCCGTTGCGAAATATCGGCCTCCAGCGCGAGGTCCAGCTGGCTCATGCGGCGGCGCTGGCGCCATTCGCGCAGGTGGTCTCCGAGAGAGCGGGCGGTCGGGTTCATCAGGCGGCTTCCGGCAGCTGATCGATGAAGCCGCGGACGGATTTCAGCTTGCCGTCTTCGAGCTCGGCAAAATCCGTGCCCTTGATCAGCGCTTCGCCATTCTCGGGGCCGAGACCCCAGGAGAAGCGCAGGTTGTTGCCGTAGCCGTCGGCCGTGCCGATCAGTTCGAAGCGGAAACCGGGGAAGCGGCTCTGGACGGCCTCGACCAGCGAATTGATCTGCTCATGGCCTTCGCCGCGCATCAGCGGGTCGGTATAGGTTGCGGCCTCCGTCCAGCTTTCGGCGATCAGAGCGCGGCGGCGGGCGGCATCCGTTTCGTTCCAGATGGCGAGGTAGCGCTCGGCTTTGGTCTTTGCGTCGGTCATCTTGTCATCTCCTTTTGATCGCCTGTCACGTTCAGGCAGGGCGATCATCGGTCAAAGCGGTGCAGCCTATCAATTACGCCTGACGTAATGGAAGCAGGATCAAATTCAGGTCTCGGCTTGGTGATTTGACAGGCGGGCGGGGAGTTCGGAGATTTGCCGCGACCCCTTTTGCCCGGAGGAGACCTGCCCATGAAAGCCCGTTCCCGCAAAGCCTTGGCCGCATTCGCCATAACTATTTTCGGCGCCTCCGCCGCCCATGCGACCATTATCGACGACTGGAATACGGTCAAGGCGCCGGCAGCGCCGCAGCTGAAGCCGGTTGATGTCGATACGTCCGATACGGCGCTGCTGCTCCTCGATTTCAACGGCGCGCAGGACCCGTCCAAGGGGCCGTGCAACACGAAGACCAAGCCGCGCTGCATCGCCTCGCTGCCGAAGGTGGCAAAGCTGACGGATGAGGCGCGCAAGAGCGGCGTGCCTGTGATCTACAGCATCACCGGCAATGCTGCGAAGGCCGATATTGCCGACGTGCTGGCGCCCGAGGCGGACGATCCGATCGTGCAGTCGGGCGCCAACAAGTTCATCAACACGGATCTCGAAAAGATCCTCTCCGACAGGCACATCAAGACGGTGATCGTGACCGGCACGGCCTCGGAAGGTGCGGTGCTGAACACGGCGGCCTATGCGGCGCTGAAGGGCATGAATGTCATCCTGCCAGTCGATGGCATGTCGTCGACCGATCCTTACGCCGAGCAATATGTCGCCTGGCATTTCGCCAATGCGCCGGGTGTCTCGGCCAAGACGGTGCTTACCGATATCGACGATATCAAGTTCGGGGATTAACCGCCAAGCCAGACACGCAGCGGGTTTGCCGGGTCGGCCAGAAGCTTGATCGCGAAGGCGATGCAGACGACGACCAGCAGCGGCTTGATGAGCCTGGCGCCGATGCGCATGGCAAGCCGCGAGCCGAGCTGGGCGCCGAGAAACTGGCAGGCGCCCATCAGCAGGCCGATCTTCCAGAGTGTGGCGCCGAAGCTTGCGAAGACGACCAGCGCGCCGAAATTCGAGCCGAGATTGAGAAGCTTGGTGTGGGCGGTCGCCTTCAGCATGCCGAAGCCGGCGAGGGTGACGAAGGCCAGCATGAAGAAGGAGCCGGTGCCGGGGCCGAAGACGCCGTCGTAGAAGCCGATGACCGGAACCAGCGTCAGCCCGAAGAGGAAGGGCGTCATGCGGCGGTGCGTGTCGGAATCGTTGAGGTTCGGCTTGACGGCGAAGAAGATGGCGATGGCCACCAAAAGCACCGGCATGACGGCCTGCAGCACCTGGCCGGGGACCAGCGTGGCGAGGGCGGCGCCCAGCGCGCCGCCCATGACGGCCATCAGCGCCATCGGCAACTGTTCGGAAAGCTTCACATGGCCCTTGCGGGCATAGGCGATGGTTGCCGAGGCCGCGCCGAAGAGGGACTGAACCTTGTTGGTGCCGAGCGTCTGCAGCGGCGGGATGCCTGATATCAGCATGGCGGGAACGGTGATGAGGCCGCCGCCGCCGGCGATGGAATCGACGAAACCGGCAAAGAAGGCGGCCGCGCAGAGCAGCAGAAGCAGGTGGATGGCAATGTCAGGCACGAGGCACTTCCGGGGAGGGTATTCTTGGACGGGCTTTCGGGCGGCCTTGTTGCATTTCCGGCCTCAAGCTGCAATGGCTCGGCGCACGCAATGAGGCGCAATCGGCTGACGGGAATGGGCGAAATCATCATCGACGCGGCAAGGCGGCATGTGCTCGGGCTCGGTTGCGAGCGCGGGACGCCCGATCGCGAGGTGATGGCGCTTGCGACGGACGCGCTTGACAGGGCCGGGATCGACGGGGCGCAGCTTGCCGCCGTGGCCTCGATCGACAGCCGCAGCGAGGAGGCGGCGATCCTTGCCGTTGCCGCGCATTTTTCCGTGCCGGCCCTGTTCTTCGGCGCGGCGCGGCTGGAGGAAGAGACGCCGCGGCTCCAAAACCCGTCCAGGATCGTCTTTGCCCGTGTCGGCTGCCACGGCGTGGCGGAAGCGGCGGCGCTTGCGGCGCTCGGCGAGGAGGCGCAGCTGATCCTCGGCAAGATCAAATCTGCCCATGCGACAGCGGCCGTCGCCCGGATCGGGTTGCACAAAGCCTGACGGGCGTTATGGTGGCGGCACTTCGCGGCGCCGTCCGGCTGCCGGCGATTCAATCTTGTTTCAACGCAAGGGCGGAGGCAAAGGCGCGACGCATTGCGCTGGAATTGCTTCTAGAGGATACACATGCACAAGGTCATTTACGACACGGATCCGGGCGTCGACGATGCAATGGCGCTGCTTTTCCTGCACCGCCATCCCGAGATCGACCTGATCGGCATCACCACCGTCTTCGGCAATGCCTCGGTCGAGACGACGACGCGCAACGCGCTGTTCCTGAAACGGGAATGGGATATTCCGGCGCCGGTCGCCAAGGGCGCCAGCGTCACCATCGATCCCGCCCGCCGGGAGCGGCCCTGGCCGACCATGGTGCATGGCGAGAACGGCCTCGGCGACATGCCGGTGCCGGAGACGATCGACCTGCCGGTCGATCCGCGCCCGGCGCATCGCTTCATCATCGAGACCGTGCGCGCCAATCCGGGCGAGGTGACGCTGGTGGCCGTCGGCCGCATGACGAACCTCGCGCTGGCGCTGAAGGAAGACCCCGAGATTGCCAGCCTCGTGAAGGGCGTCGTCATCATGGGCGGTAACTTCTATGTGCCGGGCAATGTCTCGCCGGTGGCCGAAGCCAATATTCACGGCGATCCGGAAGCGGCCGATATCGTCATGACCGCGCCGTGGAAGGTGGTCGTCATCGGCCTCGATGTGACCGCGATCACGACGATGAGCCGCTCCTATCTGCGCGACATGGCGGCAAAGGGCGACAAGGCGGTCAGGCAGCTCGACGAGCTTTCGCAATCCTATATCGATTTCTACAAGCATGCGGTCGAAGACGGCATGATGGTGCATGACAGCTGCGCTGCCGTCTATGTCGTGGCGCCGGACCTGTTTTCGACGATCACCGGTCCGGTGCGCGTCGTCTGCGGCGGCATTGCCGACGGGCAGACGGTCGTCAAGCCGGACGGCCGCCGCTTCCCGCCGGGCGACTGGGACGGCCTGCCGAGCCAGGTCGTGGCCACCGGCATCGAATCGGAAAAGGTGCTCGATCTGATCCGCGACACGCTTCTGCGCGCCTGAACGGCCTTGACCGGCCGGCCGCGTTCCGCGCCGCCGGCCGGTCCTTCATTCCGGAGCCCGATCAATCGCTTGGCCGGATTTCCTGCGGGTTTGATTCCGCTTCCTGCGACGTTGATTCAACGGCGTTTCGTCAACTTGCGGTGCGCGACTTCTGATTCCGTTGACCTCGCCATCCGGCGGGCCTAGATCAACGGGATGATCGATAGCGCATTCTCACATCTGCCGTCGCTGGAGCCGGGCAGCGTCTGGCTCGTTGGCGCCGGTCCGGGCGATCCGGGCCTGCTGACCCTGCTTGCCGCGCGCGGGCTCGCGCAGGCCGACGTGATCGTGCATGACGCGCTGGTCAACGAGGACTGTCTGAAGCTCGCCCGTTCCGGCTCCGAGCTGGAATATGCCGGCAAACGCGGCGGCAAGCCTTCGGCCCGGCAGCGGGACATCTCGCTGCGGCTGGTGGAACTGGCGCGCGCGGGCAAGCGGGTGCTGCGGCTGAAGGGCGGCGATCCCTTCGTCTTCGGGCGGGGCGGGGAAGAGGCGCTGACGCTGGTCGAGCACAATATCCCCTTCCGCATCGTGCCGGGCATCACCGCCGGCATCGGCGGCCTTGCCTATGCCGGCATTCCGGTGACGCATCGCGAGATCAACCATGCCGTGACGTTTCTGACCGGCCACGATTCCTCCGGCATCGTGCCGGACGCGATCGACTGGGAGGCGATCGGCAGGGGCTCGCCCGTCATCGTCATCTATATGGCGATGAAACATATCGCCCAGATCAGCGCCAATCTCATCGCGTCCGGCCGTTCCGCATCCGAACCCGTGGCCTTCGTCTGCAATGCGGCGACCGGCGCTCAGCAGGTGCTGGAGACGACGCTCGGGCAGGCGCCCGAAGCGGTCGCCGCCTCCGGGCTGGAGCCGCCGGCAATCGTCGTCGTCGGCGAGGTGGTGCGGCTGCGCGCCTCGCTCGACTGGCTCGGCGCGCTCGGCGGGCGCCGCCTGCAGCCCGATCCTTTCCGCCGTGCCGACGGCCGGGGAAAGGAGACGGCATGAGCGGGCTTCTGATCGCGGCGCCTTCCTCCGGTTCCGGCAAGACGACGGTAACGCTCGGGCTGCTGCGGGCGCTGCGCGATCGCGGCGTGGCGGTGGCGCCCGGCAAGGCCGGGCCTGACTATATCGACCCGGCGTTCCACGCGGCGGCAAGCGGCGCGCACTGCCTGAATTTCGATCCCTGGGGCATGCGGCCGGAGCTGATCTCGGCCAATGCGACGCTGCACCGTTCCGGCGACCGCATCCTGCTCATCGAGGGCATGATGGGCCTTTTCGACGGGGCGGCGGACGGACACGGCACGGCGGCGGAACTTGCCGCGCAGCTCGGGCTTTCGGTCGTGCTCGTCGTCGATGCCTCGCGCCTGTCGCAATCCGTGGCGCCGCTGGTCAGCGGTTTTGCCGGTTTCCGGGCCGACGTGCGCATTGCCGGCGTCATCCTCAACAAGGTCGGCAGCGACCGGCACGAGGCGATGCTGCGCCAGGCGCTGGACAAGATCCGCATGCCCGTCGTCGCCGTCATCCGCAAGGATGCGATGCTGGCGCTGCCGGAGCGGCATCTGGGGCTGGTGCAGGCGGGTGAACACGCCGCGCTCGAGGAATTCATCGACAACGCGGCCGCAGCCGTTTCGGAAGAGTGCAATTTCGAATTCCTGCTGCGCATCGCCCGCCAGGGGCTGAACCGGCCCTCGGCGGCCAATATTGCCCGGCTGATGCCCTTCGGCAGCCGCATTGCCGTTGCCCGCGATATCGCCTTCGCCTTCTGCTACGAGCATATGCTGCTCGGCTGGCGGCGGCGCGGGGCGGAGATTTCCTTCTTCTCGCCGCTGGCCGACGAGGCGCCGGCGGCCGATGCCGATGCGATCTACCTGCCGGGCGGCTATCCCGAGCTGCATGCGGGCAAGCTTGCGGGCGCGGGCAATTTTGCGGCTGCGATGAAGGCTGCGGCCGCGCGCGGCGTGCGCATCTACGGCGAATGCGGCGGCTATATGGTGCTCGGCGACGGACTGATAGACGGGGCGGGCGGGCGCCATGAAATGCTCGGCCTGCTGCCTGTCGTGACCAGCTACGAGAAGCGCGAGCGGCATCTCGGCTACCGGCGGGTGACGCCGCTCGAAGGCGCGTTTTTCGACAGGCCGATGGCGGCGCATGAATTCCACTACTCGACCATCGTTTCCGAAGGCGAGGCCGACCGGCTGTTTGCGGCGCGGGATGCGCTCGGCAACGATCTCGGCCCTGCCGGTCTGAGGCGCGGGCAGGTGGCCGGCTCCTACATGCACCTCATCGATCTGGCGGGAGCTGCCGCATGAATGCGCCGATCGTGCATGGCGGCGGCATTACGGCCGCGGCGGCCAGCTTCGGCGGCCGCGTGGAGGACTGGCTCGACCTTTCGACCGGCATCAATCCCAATCCGGTGGCGCTGCCGCAGATTCCGCCGCGGGTCTGGCACCGGCTGCCGGACCGGCACCTTGTCGAGACGGCGCGCCATGCGGCGCGCGACCACTATCGCAGCGGCGCGATCCTGCCGCTGCCGGTTCCGGGCACGCAGTCGGTGATCCAGCTTCTGCCGCGCCTGGCGCCGGCGGGCCGGCGGGTGGCGATCCTTTCGCCGACCTACGGGGAATATGCGCGGGCTTTCGGCGCTGCCGGTTTTGCGGTCGATACGGTCGGCGGGATCGACGAGATCGGGCCGGAGCACGGGCTGGCCGTCGTCGTCAATCCGAACAATCCGGACGGCCGGGTCCATGCCGCCGACAGGCTGGAAGAACTGCATGCCCGGCTGAAGGCGGGCGGCGGTTTTCTCGTGGTCGACGAGGCGTTCGGGGATACGAGCCCGGAAACGAGCCTTGCGCCGCGCGCGGCCGGTCTCGCAAACCTCATCATCTTCCGCTCCTTCGGGAAGTTCTTCGGTCTTGCGGGGCTCAGGCTCGGCTTTGCCATTGCGCGGGGCGACATTCTCATGCGCCTGGAGGACTGGCTCGGCCCCTGGGCCGTCTCGGGGCCGGCGCTTGCACTTGCCGGTTCGCTGCTGAATTCGGACGTTTCGCCGATTGCCCGCTCGATCGGCGAGCGGCAGAAAGCCCTTCATGCCGTGCTTGCCGGGGCGGGGCTTGCCGTTGCCGGCGGCACGCCGTTGTTTGCGCTCGTTGCCGATGCCGGGGCCGGCGACATTTACACCGAACTCTGCCGCCATCATATTCTCGTACGCCGATTCGACTACGCGCCGGACTGGCTGCGCTTCGGCCTGGCGCCGGATGTTTCTGACGATGCAAGACTGGCTGCTGCCCTTCGGAGCTTTACCCGATGAATCTGGATGAACATTTTCTCGTGCTGGTTCTGGCGCTGCTGCTCGACCGCATTATCGGCGATCCGCAATGGCTGTGGATGCGCGTGCCGCATCCGGTCGCGATCTTCGGCCGGGCGATCGGCTATTTCGACCAGCATTTCAACCGCGAGATCCTCAGCAAGGCGCAGCGCAAGCAGAACGGCGTGGTGGCGATCCTGGCGCTCTCGGCGCTCGCCGTCGTCACCGGTGTCGTGCTGCACTGGTTCCTGATGCTCTTCGGCCCGATCGGCATCCTGGTCGAAATCTTCTGCGTGGCGATCTTCCTGGCGCAGAAGAGCCTGTCGGACCATGTCGCGGCGGTCGTCACCGCGCTCAGAAGCGAAGGGCTCGTGGGCGGGCGCAAGGCGGTGTCGCGCATCGTCGGGCGCGATCCGGAAACGCTGGACGAGCCTGCCGTCTGCCGCGCGGCGATCGAAAGCCTTGCGGAGAATTTCTCCGACGGCGTCGTGGCGCCGGCGCTCTGGTATGCGATCTTCGGCCTGCCGGGCCTGTTCTTCTACAAGATGCTGAACACGGCGGATTCGATGATCGGCCACCGCTCGGAAAAATACGTCGATTTCGGCTGGGCCTCGGCGCGGCTCGACGATATCGCCAACTGGCCGGCCGCGCGCCTCTCCATCCTGCTGATTGCCGTCGGCGCCGGCATCCGCCGCGGCACCTCGGCTTTCCGCGATGCCTTCAAGGTCGGTATCCGCGACGGCAAGCTGCACCGCTCGCCGAATTCCGGCCGCCCGGAAGCGGCCATGGCCGGCGCGCTCGATCTGCAGCTTGCCGGCCCGCGCGTCTATTCCGGCATGGTGGTGCGCGAGCCGATGATCAATGGCACGGGCCGCGACGTGGCGACGGCCGGCGACGTCGAGGACGGGATCTCCGTCTTCCAGGCAAGCTGCATGGCGCTGACGCTGCTTGTCTTCGTGGGTTTCGTCTGCCTGCTCTAGGCTTGCCGCCGGACGACCAGAAACATTGCCAGCACGCCACTCAGCAGGCCGAGCGAGAGCGGCAGGCCGTGATGGCCGATCATCTGCATCGCCAGGCCCGTTGCGGGTGAACCTGCAATGCCGCCGAGGCCCCAGACGAGGGCGAAGGCGGCGTTGCCGGCGATCAGCGACTGGCCGGTGAAGCGCTCGCCGAGCTGGATCAGCGACAGGGTGTAGAGGCCGAAGGAGACGCCGCCCCAGAGGAAGAAGAGCGGCCAGATGAGCCATGTGCCGAAGGCGACCGGCAGGAGCAGGCTGCCGGCAAGCGAGGCGAGCGCGCAGAAGAGCAGGGTGGGGCGCGAGCCGAACTGTTCGGCGAGGCGGCCGAGCACGATCTGCAGCGCGGCATTGCCGGCGATGAAGCAGGTGATCAGCGCGGCGATATGCTGTTCCGGGCTGGCGAGGGCAGCGCCATAGACGGCGAAGAGGGCAAGCAGGATCTGCTCGAAGCCGGCGGCGACGAAGACGGCGAAGAGCAGGAGCGGCGCCAGCACGAAGACGGCGGCGACGGAGGTCGCTTCGCCTTCCTGCGGCATGTCGGGCAGGCGTCTTGAAACGGCCAGCACGATCAGGCCGCAGAGGAGGAAGGCTGCGATGCCGATCAGGAAGGGCGGCCAGCCCTCGGTGCCGGCAAGCCCGAGCGTGAGCGGGCCGATGGCGAAGCCGCCGGAGACGACCGACGAATAGAGGCCCATGATGCGGCCGCGGCGCCGGGCGGGCGTGACGGCGAGCAGCCAGGTTTCGCTGATGACGTAAAGCGGATTGGCGAAGGCGCCGAGCAGGAAGCGCAGCGGCATCCAGGCCCAGACCTGCTGTATCGACGCGATGCCCGTCAGGCTGACGGCGGCGAGGATCGAGCACAGGATGGCGAGGCGCCCGCCGCCGATACGGCGCGAGAGCGCGGGAATGACGGGGGCGGAGACGATGAAGCCAAGCGGTGTCATCGCCGCCGACAGGCCGATGAGGCCGGAGATTACGCCCTGCCGCTCCAGGATGAAGCTCAGGAGCGGATAGGTCAGGCCCTGCGCCATCGCAAAGACCGTGACCGTGGCGATAATGCCGGCCATCGCCGCCGAGCGGACGCGGCCGCCGGTCGTTGCGGCAAGGGGCAGAAGGCGCTCGTCGGCCATCTTACACATGCCAGAAGAAGCCGGCGGTCTCGCAACCTGCCTGTTGCGGCGGCAGGCCGATATCGTCGAGCAGGGCGGGGCTGATTTTCGACCTCCGCTTCCAATCCCGGCGGATGCGGATGCGCCCGAACCGGCGCGCGATTGCGCCTCGCAGGTTGATGCGATCGTGGTGGGGCGCGCATGTGAGGGTGCGGCAAGCGCTCATGATGACCTCCATCGGGCTTGAGGGCTCGCAAGCTTTCGGCTGCGAACAGGCCCGGAGTCTGGCGAAGGCGCGGCGCGGCGTCCTTAAGCCCTTCCAAATTGTTCGCAAAAACTTCCAAAGCGATTATAGATGCGCCCATGCAGGGAGCGCGTTTTGCCTTTGGTCCGTTCGTGCTTGATCCGGATGCGGGGACGCTTTTTCGGGGCGGCGAACCCGTTGCCGTCGGGCATCGCGGGGTCGGGCTGCTGGCGGCTCTCGTCGGGCGGGCCGGCGAAATAGTCGCCAAGGCCGAGCTGATGGAGGCGGCCTGGCCGGGCATGGCGGTGGAGGAGGGCAATCTCACCGTCCAGATCGCGCAGCTGCGCAAGCTGCTCGGGCCGGCCGAAGGCGGCGGCGAGTGGATATCGACGGTTCCGCGCATCGGCTATCGTTTCCTGGGGGCCGTCAGGCCGCTTGCCGGCGCGAAGCAGAAATTTCTGCCGCTGCCCGACAAGCCTTCGATCGCCGTTCTGCCCTTCGTCCATGTCGGCAGCGAGCTGGATCAGGGCTTTTTCGCCGACGGCCTGACCGAAGACCTGATTACCGATCTCTCGCGCATGCCGGGCCTGTTCGTCATCGCCCGCAACTCGTCCTTCGCCTACAGGGGAAAGGCGATGGACGTGCGTGACATCGCCGGGGAACTGGGCGTGCGCTACCTGCTCAACGGCAGCGCAAGGCGGGCGGCCGGCCGTGTGCGCATCAATGCGCAGCTGGTGGATGCCGCCACCGGCGAGCATCTCTGGGCGGAGCGTTTCGATCGCGGTCTCGACGATATTTTTGCCGTTCAGGACGAGGTGACGGGCAAGATCGTCGAGGCGCTGCTCGGCCGGCTGCGGCCGCCATTGCCGCGCAACCGGCCGAAGAACCTCGAGGCCTACGATCTTTGCGTGCGGGCGCGCACGCTGATGGACGATGCGCCGCAGGCGGCCCGCGAAACGCAGCTGATGCTCAGGCGGGCGATTGCGCTCGACCCCGGTTATGCCGAGGCGCACCGCTGGCTGGCGCTCAACCACTGGATGGGATGGGTGCATAGCGGCGGGCCGACCGAAGCCGATCGCGCCATCGCGCTGGAACTGGCGCGCAGGGCCGTGGCGCTCGATGCCAACGATGCCGGCTGCCGCTGGGTGCTGGCTTACCTGCTGGCCTATGAGCGCAGCTTTGCCGACGCGGATGCGGAATTCGAAAAGGCGCTCGCGCTCGACCCGAACGAGGCCGATACCTGGGCGGCGCTGTCGGATATCCGTGTTCTCGCCGGGCGCATCGACGAAGGCCTGGCCCATATCGGCAAGGCCTTCCGGCTGAACCCGTTTCCGGCCAGCTGGTACTATCTGACGCTCGGCCAGGCACAATATGCCGCCCGCGACTATGAGGCCGTCGTCGAGACGCTGAGGAAGGAAGAGACCTATCGCACCAGCTCACGCCGCTTTCTGGCGGCAGGCCTTGCCCAGCTCGGCCGGCTGGAGGAGGCGCGTGCGGAGGTGGATCTGTTCCTCGTCGCCAACCCGCAATTTACGATCAGCCACTGGGCTGCGATGGAACCGTTCCGCGACGAGGCGACGCTTGCGCATTTCATCGACGGATACCGCAAGGCCGGTTTTCCCGAGTGACGGTCTGGCTCGTGACTGATCCCGTCCTGTTAAAAATGTGATTACCATTCGAGTTAAAGCAAAATAGGCAGTATTGTTGTAGTCTCTTCTCCTGTTGGGCAGAAAGCCTTTGGAATTCGACAGAGGGATTACTATGAAGACGTTTTTCGCGGCTGCGACCGCAGTATTGTTGCTGCAGTTTTCTCCCGTTGCAGCCGAGGCGGCCACGCTGGTCGCCAATATCAGCCTCAGCAAGCAGACGATGACCGTGACCGAGAACGGCTGGGTCAAGTATCGCTGGAAAGTTTCGACGGCGCGCAAGGGTTATACCACGCCGACCGGCTCGTGGAGCGCCAAGTGGCTGTCGCGCGATCACCGCTCGAAGAAATACGACAATGCGCCGATGCCTTTCGCGGTGTTCTTCAACGGCGGTTATGCGGTGCACGGCACCTTCGACCGCAAGCGGCTCGGCACGCCGGCCTCGCATGGCTGCGTGCGCCTCGACCCCAACAATGCGGCGGAGTTTTTCGCGATGACGCAGGAAAACGGCCTTGCCAATACGCGCGTGGTCATCACGCACTAGAGCAATTCCAGCAAAAGTGGGAACCGGTTTTGCGTCCGGAATTGCGGGGAAAACAATAAGCTAGAGCATTGAAGGCGACTCCGTTTTCGCCGGAAATGCTCCAGGCAGCCCTCACGCGGTGACCCGGCGCTCCAGCTCGTCCATGTCGGGAACGACGATATGACGGTTGTTCTCGATGCGGATGACGCCCTGCTTGCGCAGCTTGGTCATCTGGCGGCTGACGGTCTCGATCGTCAGCCCCAGGAAATCGGCGATCTCGGCGCGTGAGAGCGGCAGGTCGAAGGTCGTGCTGCAGGTCGTTTCCGGCTCGGCATGGGTGGCGATGAGATAGAGAAGGCTGGCGACCTTTTCCTGGGCCGTGCGGCGGCCGAGCGTCAGCATCCATTCGCGGGCCGCATCCAGTTCCTTCAGCGCCTGGGCATGCAGGTTATGCTGCAGTTCCGGCGTATCCGCGATCATGCGGTCCAGCAGCCCGCGGGGGAAGACGCAGATTTCCGTCGGCGTGGCCGCTTCGGCCGAGAGCGTGCTTTCCGGCACGAAGGGGCGGCCGATGAAATCCGGGGCGAACTGCAGGCCGACGATCTGCTGGCGCCCGTCCGGCATGACCTTGCAGAGCTTCACCACGCCATTCATGATGTTGGAATAGGAGGAGACCTCTTCGCCCTGGGCGACGATCTCGCAGCCGGCATCAAGCTTGCGGCGCGTGGAGTGCTTGCAAAGCTCGCGCAGCTGTGCGGCCGCCAGCGCGCCGCAGACGACGCCGTGGCGCGCCTCGCAGACGCGGCAGGTGGCCGGAATACTTATGTCTGGATCTTCACTGCGCGCGATGTCCATGTTGCGATGCCCCGATCCGACCTTGTGCCTGCGTTCTGTTACGCTTCGGCTGCAAAGTCATCTATCCCGATTTCTTGCGTCTCTGTCTTGATCTTTATCAATTTCAACCGGATTCCAATTTGATCCAGATCAAACTATCCTTCTTCTGCAGTTTTATTTGAAGCGAAACTTGCCTGACGGATTTTCCGCTTTGAAAAACCGGCCCGGCGCGGAAAATTCCGGCGTCCTTCGAGCTGTAGGAACTCTCGGGCGGCAGCGCAATCGAACGCAGGTTTGGGGTGGCGGATGCGGGCTGTCCTGGCGTCGATCGGGCCGGAAAAACCCTTAGCCGGGTGGCCGCATCGGGCTGCGGCGCCTGTCCGGCGGGGGGCGGAAGGCCCCGTTCCATTGCTGTTTAGGCAACACCTTTGCGCCAAATTGGCGTACAACCGGGACGAAAGCATTGGCTTTTGAAAAGGATTTGCCTATGAGGGGGAGAATCTTCATTTCCAAGAGGTAGAGCGAGTGACCGCTACATTCGATAAAGTTGCCGACATCATTGCTGAAACCAGCGAGATCGACCGCGCAACGATCACGCCGGAAAGCCACACGATCGACGACCTCGGTATCGACAGCCTCGACTTCCTCGATATCGTTTTCGCGATCGACAAGGAATTCGGCATCAAGATTCCGCTCGAGAAGTGGACGCAGGAAGTCAACGAAGGCAAGGTTTCCACCGAAGAATATTTCGTGCTGAAGAACCTCTGTGCCAAGATCGACGAGCTGCGCGCCGCCAAGGCTTGAAGCCAAGCCATCATGTTTTTTTCACGCCCTGCCGCCGTTGATATGGCGGCCGGGCGATTTTGTTCCTAAGTAGGCCTTCCGACGGGCTTGTCGCGCGTCGCGCCGGAGAAGACTGATGCTGCTGGAATATTTCCAGATGATTGACCGCGTCGAGGCGGTGGACCTTGAGAAGCGCACGCTCAATGCGCGCTCGGTCGTGCCGGCCAAAAGCCCCGTTTTCGAGGGGCATTTTCCGGGCATGCCGCTCGTTCCCGGCGTGCTTCTGATCGAAACCATGGCGCAGGCCTCCGGCATGCTGGTGCTGGCCGCCACCGATTTTACGTCGATGCCCTTCCTGATGTCGGTCGACGGCGCCAAGATGCGCACCTTCGTCGAGCCGGAAGCCGTGCTCGACATCGAGGCTTTTCTCGAACATGACGGCTCCGGTTTTGCCGTCACCAAGGCAAAGATCACCAGCGGCGGCAAGAAGGTCTGCGATGCGCAGCTGAAACTGCGCACCATGCCGTTCAGCGAAATTCCGCTCGGCGATATCGTTAGGAAACGTGCCGGCGAGGTGGGCCTGATGGACGCCATCGCCGCGCAGGGGGCGAAGGCCCAGGGGGTGAGTGAATGAGCAAGGCCGCCAATGACGTCGTCATCACCGGTGTCGGCATCGTAACCTGTCAGGGTGTCGGCAAGGATGCGCATGTCGCGCTGCTGACCGCCGATGCGGCGCCCGCGACCATTATCGAAACCGAGAAGTTCAAGCCCTATCCGGTGCATCCGCTGCCCGAGATCGACTGGTCGCAGCAGATCGCCAAGCGCGGCGACCAGCGCCAGATGGAGAACTGGCAGCGCATCGGCGTTTTCGCCGCCGGTCTGGCGCTGGACGATGCCGGCTTCAAGGACGATCTCGAAGCCTGCGGCACGATGGACATGATCGTGGCGGCCGGCGGCGGCGAACGCGACATCAATGTCGATACGCTGATCGTGGACGAGGGCCTGAAGCGCAACGACCGCGAGCTGCTGCTGAACGAGAAGCTGACGACCGAACTCAGGCCCACGCTGTTTCTGGCGCAGCTTTCCAACCTGCTGGCCGGCAATATTTCCATCGTCCACAAGGTCACCGGCTCCTCGCGCACCTTCATGGGCGAGGAAGCCTCCGGCGTTTCCGCCGTCGAGACGGCCTTCTGGCGCATCAAGTCGGGCGAATCCACCCATGCGCTGGTCGGCGGCGCCTTTGCTGCCGAACGTCAGGACATGATCCTGCTTACCGAAGCGATCGGCGCCAATACGCGCGGTGAGTGGGCGCCGCTCTGGTCGCGCTCCGGGCTTGAGGGCGGCGGCATCATCCTGGGTTCTGCCGGCGCCTTCCTGGTGCTGGAATCGCGCAAGCATGCCGAAGAGCGCGGCGCGCATATCTATGCGACGATGGGCGCGGTCGAGGGCGACCGCGGCAACCGAAACGCCGGCAATTTCGAAAAGCGCATGGAGCGGCTGCTGAAACCCGCCGGCGACCTGCCGGCCGAAACCACGGCGGTCTTCTCCGGCTCGACCGGCATGCACGAGCTTGCCGCCCGCGAAAAGGCGATGCTGGAACATCAGCTTCCGGGGGCTGCGATCCGCGGCTTCGGCGGCGTTTCGGGCCATACGATCGAGGCGCAGTTCACGCTCGGCCTTGCGCTCGCAGCCCTTGCCGTCGATGCCAAGGCCAAGGTTCCGCCGTTCGACGCGGCGCACGAAGCGCCGATGACGGCAGGCACCAAGGCCGCCGTCGTAACGACGGTCGGACATCAGCGCGGCGAAGGCGTCGCCGTTCTTTCCGCAGAAGCGTGAGGAGTGACTGAAATGACAGCGTCCGCTTACAGGGATCATCTCGGCCGGCCGATCGTCGCCGTGACCGGCATGGGCATCATCACCTCGCTCGGCCAGGGCCTGAAGGACAATTGGGCGGCCCTTTCGTCCGGCACGTCGGGCATCCACGAAATCACCCGCTTCCCGACCGAAGGGCTTTCGACGCGCATTGCCGGCACGGTCGATTTCATCGACATTCCCGTGCCGAACGCGGTCGAGCGCTCCTACGCCTTTGCGCGCGAGACGACGATCGAGGCGCTGGCCGATGCCGATCTGTCCGGCGATTTCAACGGCCCGCTGTTCCTCGCCGCCCCGCCGATCGAGCCGGAATGGAGCGCCCGTTTCGAGCTTGCCGACCGGTCGCCGGCCGCCGACCATCCGGGCGACGCCTACGAGCGGTTTTTGGCCGCCATGCGCCAGCGCCCGGACCCGGCTTTCCATGAGGCGGCGCTGTTCGGCGCGATTTCGGAGCGCCTGGCCGACCGGTTCGGCACGCGCGGCCTGCCGGTGACGCTGTCGACGGCCTGTGCATCGGGCGTCACGGCGATCCAGCTCGGCATCGAGGCGATCCGCCAGGGGCGCACCGAGCGGGCGCTGACGGTTGCGACCGACGGTTCGCTGAGCGCGGAAGCGCTGATCCGCTTTTCTCTGCTCTCGGCCCTTTCCACCCAGAACGATCCGCCGACCAAGGCTTCCAAGCCTTTCAGCAAGGATCGCGACGGTTTCGTCATTGCCGAAGGTGCGGCGACGCTGGTGCTGGAATCGCTTGAGGCGGCCATTGCCCGCGGCGCCAAGGTGCTCGGCATCATGAAGGGGGCGGGCGACAAGGCCGACAGCTTCCACCGCACGCGTTCCTCGCCGGACGGCGGCCCGGCAATCGCGACGATGCGCGCTGCACTTGCCGATGCCGGCATGAGCGAGGACGATATCGGCTATATCAACGCGCACGGCACCTCGACGCCGGAAAACGACAAGATGGAATATGGCTCCATGTCGGCCGTCTTCGGCGAGAAGCTGATCGGCATTCCGACCTCGTCCAACAAGTCGATGATCGGCCATACGCTGACGGCGGCCGGCGCGGTCGAGGCGGTGTTCTCGCTGCAGACGATGCTGACCGGCACCTTGCCGCCGACGATCAACTACAACAACCCCGATCCGTCGATCGTTCTCGATGTCGTGCCCAACAAGAAGCGGGAAGCCCAGGTCTCGGCCGTGCTTTCCAACTCTTTCGGCTTCGGCGGGCAGAACGCAAGCCTTGTCATGGCGCTCGAACCGGCTTAGAGACCCTGCTTGACTTTGGGACGAAGCGGTTTTTGACGTCGTCCTCGGGCTTGTCCCGAGGATCTACCCACGTCACTCAATGAATGCTGGCAGATGCTCGGGACAAGCCCGGGCATGACGACGATCCGCGTAGAAGAAAGAACTGCACATCATGCGCGCTTTGCAACTGATCGATGACCGCAAGCTTGAGATCACCGACCTGCCGGAACCGGACGCACCTTCGGCCGGCGAGGTGACGTTGCGCGTCAAGGCGGTTGCGCTGAACCATATCGATGTCTGGGGCTGGCGCGGCATGGCGTTCGCCAAGCGCAAGATGCCGCTCGTCATCGGCGCGGAAGCCTCCGGCGTGGTCGAAGCGATCGGTCCGGGTGTCGCCAACGTTCTGCCCGGCCAGCTCGTGTCGATCTACGGCGCGCGCACCTGCGGCCTCTGCCGCCCGTGCCGCGAAGGCCGCGACAATCTCTGCGAACATGTCTCCGGCGTGCACGGCTTCCATCTCGACGGTTTCGCGCAGGAGAAGGTGAACCTGCCGGCGCGCCTGCTGGTGCCGGCGCCTCCCGGCGTCGATGCCGTCGGTGCGGCGCTCGCGCCCGTTACCTTCGGCACGGTCGAGCATATGCTGTTCGACAATGCCAAGCTGGAGCCCGGCGAGACGATCCTCGTTCATGCGGGCGGCTCCGGCATCGGCACGGCGGCGATCCAGCTTGCCAAGAAGATCGGCTGCACCGTGATTACGACCGTCGGTTCGGACGACAAGATCGAGAAGGCTAAGGCGCTCGGCGCCGATCACGTCATCAACTACCGCACCGACCGTTTCGAGGGCGTTGTGCGCAAGCTCACCAGGAAGAAGGGCGTCGATGTCGTCTTCGAACATGTGGGCAAGGACACCTGGGCAGGCTCCATGCTCTGCATGAAGCGCGGCGGGCGTCTCGTCACCTGCGGCTCGACCTCGGGTGTTTCGACCGAGATGAACCTGATGATGCTGTTCCAGCAGCAACTGAAGCTCTTGGGCTCCTTCGGCTGCCGCATGGAAAACATGGCCGACGCCATGCAGAAGATGGGCCGCGGCCTCGTGCATCCGGTCATCGATACCGAAGTCGGCTTCGACGATATCGACCGCGCGCTGGAGCGCATGGAAGGCCGGCAGATCTTCGGCAAGATCATCCTGAAGATGGACTGACCCTGCGTGAAGCTTTTCATCACCCGGATCGTTCTGGCGCTCAGGCACTTCCAGCAATGGCTGGTGGCGCAGGTGATGTTCGGTTTCCTGAATTTCCTGAAGCTTTTCCCGGCTGACGGCGCCATGCGCTTTGCCGACTGGCTGACGCGCCAGATCGGCCGGCGGCTGAAGCGCCACAGGCTGATGCTCTACAATCTGCGCCGGGCTTTTCCGGAAAAGAGCGATGCGGAGCTGGAGGAAATCGCGCTCGAAAGCTGGGGCAATATGGGCCGGCTTGCGGCCGAATATGTCTTCCTCGACCAGCTTTTCGATTTCGATCCTGAGCGGGCCGAGCCCGGCCGGGTGGAAGTCTCGGGCATTCCGATCTTCCTGGAACTGCGCGACAATCCGCGCCCCTTCATCGTCTTTACCGGCCATACCGGCAATTTCGAGCTCTTGCCGGTTGCCGGCAACGCGTTCGGCCTCAGCGTGACCGTGCTCTTCCGGCCGCCGAACAATCCATACGTCGCCAAGAGGGTCTTCGATTTCCGCAGCGGCCGCATGGGCAAGCTGGTGCCTTCCCATGCCGGCTCTTCCTTCGCGCTGGCGCGCCAGCTCGAAGCGGGGCAGGGCGTGGGCGTTCTCGTCGACCAGAAATTCAGCCGCGGGTTGAAGACGACCTTCTTCGGGCTCGAGACCAAGACCAATCCGCTGCTGCCGAAGCTGGTGCGGCAGTTCAACTGCGACGTCTATCCGGCCCGCTGCATCCGTCTTCCCGGCGGCCGATACCGGCTGGAAATCGAGCCGAAACTGGACATGCCGCGCGACGAAAAGGGCAATCTGGACCTTTCCGCCACGGCGCAGATGCTGAACGACAAGGTGGAAAGCTGGGTGCGCGAATACCCGGCCCAATGGCTGTGGTATCACGACCGCTGGGATATCAAGCGTTCCGTCAGCCTGTAAGGTTGTGCCTGTAAGATTTTGCTCCTGATTTATAATCGGTGAAAAGCGACAGGTCCGGCTCGATTGAAAATGAGCACGGTTCATGTTATGCGTCTCTACCAGGGCGCGTAAAGTGCCTACCGTAAGGCGTAATCTTTCATAAGCATAGGCCTCGACCGGTTTCGGAACGTTTCTCAGGAAATGGATATGGGGGTATCTTGCTTGAGTTGTTCAGGGCCTTCTCCTTGCGCTGTGCGCAGATCGAGGAAGCGATAAGGCTAGGGGACGATGAGCGCGTGGAGGCGCTCGACCGCGATATCCAGCCGCTCGTCGAAGCGATACTCGCTTGCAGGGCGGCCAGTCTCATTGAAGTTTATATGCAACTTCAGTTTGTAAGCTACCTCATCAGCCAGGACGCCGATGACGGGGCTTTCGTAACGCAATATGCCGCCGTGCTGTCCTATCTGCTCGACCGTTATTTCGGCGCCCACGCGCCGGACTGGCGCGTGCCGCTGCCGGCGGAGGTGAAGCTGCGCCCGCCGCCGGCCTATGTTCCCGATACCGACAACGGCCAGTTCCTCAACGCCGCGATCCTGCAGACGCTGCCGGACCGGGTGGCGGTGCTGACGAAGGACTACCGCTACCTCTATTCCAACCCGGCCAATTGCGCCCATCTCGGCCGCAACGCCATGCAGCTCATCGGCCGCCATATCGTCGAATTCGTCGGCGAGGAGCGTTTCGCGGGCGAGGTGAAGGAAAAGCTCGACGCCTGCTTCGAGGGCGTGTCGGTCGATTATGTCTACGAGCGGGACGCGCGGCGCAACCGCTGCCGCATGGTGCCGCTGCACGATGCGGCCAGGAAGGTGATCGGGGCGCTGATCACCATTCAGAATCTCGGAGCCGCGGCAAGGGTGGACGCCTGAGCGGACCGCGATATTCGCTCGCCAGGCTTGAGGCTTTTGCTTCTGCCGCAGCCCTCGCAGAACCGCGACACCGTTCCGCGCGACATGCCCTAATTCCCGCTCCAGACCGCAAGTTCGTAACCGTCCCTGTCGCGGAAATGGAAGCGCCGGCCGCCGGGGAAGGGGGTAATCGGCTTTGCTATCGTGCCGCCGGCCTTTTCGACGGCGGCGAGCGCATCTTCCAGCTGTTCCGCATAGAGGATGACGAGCGGGCCGCCGGCGGCTCGCACCGGGGCGAGATTGGTGAAGCCGCCCTTCAGCCTGCCGTCGTCGAACTCGCAATAGTTCTCGCCGTAATCGGTGAAGCGCCAGCCGAAGGCTGCGCCGTAGAAGGCTTTTGCCGCGCCGATATCGGCGACGTTGAATTCGACATAGTCGATGCGGCGGTCGTTTTCCGTGTCGTTTCCGGCCATCTCATTTCTCCATCATCGATTTCAGCGCCGCCAGGTCCTTCTGGACATGGGCGGCGTCGGCGGCAAACTGCTCGTCGGTCATGCCCGGCAGGCGCAGCAGCGTGAACATCGCCTCGCAACCGTCGCCGTTCGGTACGATGCGCAGCGCGTTATAGACGCGCAGGCCGGATTCGATGGTGACGGTATGGTCGATGACGCCGAATTCGTTCGGCGGCACGAAGCTCACGCGGACGCTGCCGAGCGGGCCATGGGCGATCCAGTCCTCGCCATCGGGTTCCAGGCCGCTCGCAAGGCCGGAGGCCCAGAGCGGCATGTTCTCCGGCCGGCCGGCGAAATCATAGACATCGCGCCAGTCTCTCCTGATCGTGATGTGGACGATGCGGGCGGGCATTGTGTTCATCGGTCTGTCCTTTTGCTTTGCGTCAGACTACAGCGTCGGCACGGGCCGTCTTGAACGAAACGGTCAGCCTGCCGCCAATTGAGCGCGCATGGCGGATGGCGTCAGCGTCGTCAGGTCGCCGATCTCGCGGGTCATGTGGGCCTGGTCGGAAAAGCCGGCTTCGAGGGCAAGCGCGGCAAGGGACGAGGGCTCGCCGGCGCGGCACAGGGCCATGAAACGCTGCAGCCGGCGGATACGCTCCAGTGTCTTGATGCCGTAGCCGAAATGGTGGTGGGCGCGGCGGCGCAGCTGCCGCTCGCCGATGCCGAGGCCGCGCTGCAGGCCGCCGATCCGGCCCGGCCCGCCATCGGCGGCGGCAAAGATCAGGCGCGCCTCGGGGTCGGGCGCGTCCTCGCTGCCTGCGAGGTCTTTCAGCAGGGCGGCGAAAAGCGGGAGAGCGGCGGCCCCATCCGGGCAGTCGGCGAGGCGAGGTTCGAGCAGGGCGGCCTTTGCGGGCGCAAGCTCGCGCAAGGGAACGGAGAGACCGGTGATGTCCGACAGAGGCAGTTTCAGCCAGGCGGCACCCGCACCCGGCGCAAAACGCGCGCCGAGAATGCGCATGCCCGGCGCCATCGGCGGGAAGGCGGCGGTGCGGTCCGGCCCGGCAACGAAGAGGCGGCCGTCTGCGAAAAGCAGGTCGCAATAACCGTCGGGCACGATGGCGACAGGGTTTGCGGTTTTTATCTCATGCGACCAGAGGCAGGTGAAATGCGGCGCAAGGGCAGGCGAGGGCGCGTATTCGCGGTAGCGCCCGGCTTTGCCTGCCAGAAGCGGCCCGCTGTCGCCCCGGCTTTCAGTGCTGGCTGTCATTGCGGCCTCCCCGACCCCTTCATATGGTGCGTGCCAGGCCATTCGAAAAGCCTGTTCCGGCTGCCTTTTTTCGCCGCGAATCGGCCGTTGCGACCTTGCCGTTTGACCGAGAGAGTGCCACAACATCGCACCATTTGACTCATCGGAGGTTTGTCGTGGAAAAGGCAGAAATCGGACTGATCGGCCTTGCCGTCATGGGTTCCAACCTGGCGCTCAACATTGCGGAAAAGGGCAACAAGATCGCGGTTTTCAACCGCACTCCTGAAAAAACGGATGAATTCTACGAAAGCGCCGGCGATCTCAAGAAGCAGATCATTCCCTGCAAGACGATCGAGGAATTCGTCGAGGCGATCCGCCCGCCGCGGCCGATCATCATCATGATCAAGGCAGGCGAAGCCGTGGACCAGCAGATGGAGGCGCTTCGCCCGCACCTGCAGAAGAACGACATCATGATCGATGCCGGCAACGCCAACTTCCGCGATACGGTCGCCCGCTTCGACCGCCTCAAGGATACGGGCCTGACCTTCATCGGCATGGGCGTTTCGGGCGGCGAGGAAGGTGCCCGCCACGGCCCGTCGATCATGGTCGGCGGCACGGAAGATTCGTGGAAGCGCGTCGAGAAGGTGCTGACCTCGATCGCCGCCAAATATGATGGCGACCCCTGCGTCGCATGGCTCGGCAACGACGGTGCGGGCCATTTCGTCAAGACGATCCATAACGGCATCGAATATGCCGACATGCAGATGATCGCCGAAATCTACGGCATCCTGCGCGACGGCCTCGGCAAGAGCGCGTCGGAAATCTCCGGCATCTTCGGCGAGTGGAACAAGGGCCGCCTGAATTCCTACCTGATCGAAATCTCCGAAAAGGTTCTGGCCGCCACCGACCCGATCTCCAAGACGCCGATGGTCGACATGATCCTCGACAAGGCCGGCCAGAAGGGCACCGGCAAGTGGTCGGCGATCGAAGCGCAGAACATGGGCATTCCGGCAACCGGCATCGAAGCCGCCGTTGCCGCCCGCAGCCTGTCGTCGATGAAGGAACAGCGCGAAGCCGCCCAGAAGATCTTCGGCGATCTCGGCGCGGCCTTCCCGGTCGCCTACGGCCCCGACTTCAACAAGGACCTGGAACTGGCGCTGTTTGCCGGCAAGATCGGCGCCTATGCGCAGGGCTTTGCCGTCATGGCGGAAGCCTCCAAGGAGTTCAACTGGTCGCTGCCGATGCCGACGATCGCCCGTATCTGGCGCGCCGGCTGCATCATCCGCTCGCAGTTCCTCGACGAGATCACCAAGGCGTTTACGGATGCGCCCGATGCGGCCAACCTCATCGTCACGCCGGCGTTTTCGGCCATGGTCAAGGAATCGATCCCGGCGCTCCGCCGCGTCGTGACCGCAGCAATGGCCGCCGGCCTGCCGGTGCCGGCACTGGCCTCGGCGCTCACCTATTTCGACGCCTACCGCCAGGGCCGCGGCACTGCCAACCTCATCCAGGCGCAGCGCGACTTCTTCGGTGCCCACGGCTTCGACCGCCTCGACGGCAAGGATTTCCATCACGGCCCCTGGGGCAGCGGTGCCTCGACCTTCTGAGGTTTGTGCGGATAGAGACGAAGAGCCCGGCCATCGTGCCGGGCTTTTTGTCATGCAGCCGTCAGTGGCTGATCGCTGCAGCGAGGTTTTTGATGCTGCGTCACGCATTCTTCGGGAAAGGGACATGCCGCACCGTCTCCGCCTTCCCGGCGACGGCACAAATGCCTCTCCCCTGAGAACGCCCGTTCAGGGCAATATCGGCGGAATGTGATAGACGACGCAACCGTATTTGGGGGTCTGACGGCGTTCCCTGACCTCGCCGCCGTAGGCTTCGGCAATCCTCCTGCTGGCAAGGTTTTCCTCGGCGACCGGGTATTCGAAATAGCGCACCGTCTGCGTTCTGCTCACCCATCTTGCCACTGCGCCGATCAGTTCGCTACCGAGGCGCTTGCCATGCACATCGCGGCGTAGCCAGATTCCGAGCTCCGGTGTGTCCGATTTGATGGCGTGCACGCCGAGAATGCCGAGGCAGCGGCTATCCTCCCGGCAGCGGGGGACGAGTGTGAGTTCCAATCCATCTTCCATTGCAGGGAGCCAGCTCTGCCAGACTTCGGCAAAGGCCGCCTCGCTCGCC
This sequence comes from Hyphomicrobiales bacterium, assembly GCA_900471515.1. Taxonomy (GTDB): domain Bacteria; phylum Pseudomonadota; class Alphaproteobacteria; order Rhizobiales; family Rhizobiaceae; genus Rhizobium. Next base: position 248,535 of record UCFC01000004.1, read on the forward strand.
GGCGCTTGCCAGGCGGTGAAGCGGGTGATCTCGGGGGAGATACAGGCGAAAACTTCACTGGCATCCTCTGCCCTGAAGGAGCTGAGGATCGTGCGTTCGGTCGGTATCTCGATTTTTCGCATGTATCTCTCCGCGCTCGAACGTCAGCGTGACTGTCGTCCTGGATGCTTACCGCCCGTTCGGCCATTCCGGCTTGCTGATCGACTGCAGCAGCTCCGCATCCACGCCATCGATGCGGGCGATCACCTGTTTGGCCATTTCGCGGCCGGCGTGGCGGACGTCTTCGTAGGCGGCGATGATTTCCGGGCGGATCCAGTTGAGGATCGGGGCGGATTGTTTGGAGACGAGGTCGACGTCGTGGCCGAGGCGCTTGCCGGCGGCTTCGATGCCGGCATTGACGGCGATGGTGGCGCTGCCGGCCGAGGAGACGATGCCGTCGGGGGCGCCGGGCGAGCGCATCATCTGCTCCACCGCGTCGCGGATCTCGGCAAGCGGGGCGTCGATATTGACGCGCAGCGGCACCTCTTCGGCGCCGTAATCGTGCAGGCCGGTCTGAAAGCCGATGCGGGTATGGGTGTAGTAGGTGAGCTTGCTCGGCGGCTGCAGCAGCGCGATGCGCTTGCGGCCGCGGCTGACGAGCTTCTGCACGGCCTGATGGGCGTAAGCCTCGTTGTCGAAGTCGTGATAGGGATGCACGAGCCCGCCATCGGTGCGGCCGTGGGTGGTGAAGGGCATGCCGCTTTCTGCGAGCAGGCGCACGCGCGGATCGTCGGGCTCGACGCGGGAAATGATGACGCCGTCGGCCGAGCCCGTGTCGAGGATATAGCGCACCGGCAGCATGGGGTCCTTGCTGTGCGAATGCGGGGTGACGACGATATGGTAGGGCGTGCCGGTCAGCACTTCGGAAATGCCGAAGACCATCTGGCTGGAAAAGCCCATGATCTCCTCGTCGATGCTGAGGACGAGGGCGATGACGTTGGTCTTGCCGGTTCTCAGACGCACGCCGGCCCTGTTCGGCTGGTAGCCGAGCTGGCGGGCAACCATGCGCACCCGCTCCTTCGTTTCCGCGCCAATGTCCGGTGCGTCCTTCAGCGCCCGCGACACGGTCGTCACGCCGAGACCCGTCATGAAGGCGATCGTCTTCAATGTCGGGCGTTCGCGCTGAACGGAACCGGATGCAGCTCCGCCGAAATTTCCGTTGTTTTCCATCCCTCTAGGCCCGCCTCGCGCGATTTGTTTCGCCTTATAGAGGCTTTTTTCCACGCTGTAAGCATGCCGGCGTGGAAAAAGCTCTCCTCCCTGAGCGAAACAATCTGTAACGATACAGTAGAAATGTCGAGCCTTTTTTCTGATCAGCGTTGCAGAGCAGTCCTCTCTGGTTGAATCGCCTGCCTGTCCCGCGATTTTTTGCGTCCGCGAAATCCACAGCAGGGGAAATTGTCAGATTATTCAGAAATTAATCAATAAAATCATTAGCTTGTTCGGATACTGCACTTGCGAGATCGCTTGCTTACGCTTTTCTCATGGAGCCGGGATGGGGCGGATGATTGCAGCCACAGGCTGTATTGACGTCTTTCACAGAAAATTTTGCGAGCGGGCGGTTGCGCGGATAAATCGATTGCTCTAAGTTTTTCCGGCAACGTTTCAGTGAGGGAGGAGAACTCATGAAAATCCGTATGATGGCGGCCGTGCTTGCCGCTTCCGTGGCCATCCCGTTCGGCGCCGCCAACGCGACCGATCTCGAAGTCACCCACTGGTGGACTTCGGGCGGTGAGGCCGCCGCCGTGGCCGAGCTCGCAAAGGCATTCGACGCTACCGGCAATCACTGGGTTGACGGCGCAATCGCCGGCTCCGGCAGCACCGCGCGTCCGATCATGATCAGCCGCATCACCGGCGGCGACCCGATGGGTGCGACCCAGTTCAACCACGGCCGTCAGGCCGAGGAACTTGTCCAGGCCGGCCTCATGAAGGACCTGACCGACGTGGCGACCGCAGGCAAGTGGAAGGACATCATCCGTCCGTCGACCCTGCTCGATTCCTGCACGATCGACGGCAAGATCTATTGCGCGCCCGTCAACATCCACTCCTGGCAGTGGCTGTGGCTGTCGAACGCGGCCTTCGCGAAGGCCGGCGTCGCCGTTCCGAAGAACTGGGATGAATTCGTCGCCGCCGCTCCGGCTCTGGAAAAGGCCGGGATCGTTCCTCTTGCTGTCGGCGGTCAGGGCTGGCAGGCCAGCGGCGCCTTCAACGTTCTGATGATCGCCATCGGCGGCAAGGACAACTACCTGAAGGTCTTCAAGGACAAGGACGCCAAGGTTGCGGCCGGACCGGAAATCGCCAAGGTGTTCAAGGCTGCCGACGATGCGCGCCGCATGTCCAAGGGCAGCAACGTGCAGGACTGGAACCAGGCCACCAACCTCGTCATCACCGGCAAGGCTGGCGGCCAGATCATGGGTGACTGGGCGCAGGGCGAATTCCAGGTCGCCAAGCAGGTTGCCGGCAAGGACTATACCTGCCTTCCTGGCCTCGGCGTGAACGAGATCATCTCGACCAGCGGTGACGCCTTCTACTTCCCGCTCCAGAAGGATGCGGAAAAGGCCAAGGCTCAGGACGTGCTTGCCGCGACACTTCTCGACCCGAAGACCCAGGTTGCCTTCAACCTGAAGAAGGGCTCGCTGCCGGTCCGCGGCGACGTCGACCTCGCCGCCGCCAACGACTGCATGAAGAAAGGTCTCGATATCCTCGCCAAGGGCAATATCGTCACCAGCTCCGATCAGCTCGCTTCACCGGATACGACAAAGCAGATCGAAGACCTCTTCGCCGAGTTCTTCGCCAATGAGACGATGACGCCCGACGCAGCCCAGAAGCGCTTCGCCGACATCATCGCCGCTGCCGACTGATCCTCGGTCCTCAAGCCTAACAGGTCCGGCCCCGCTTGCCGCAGGGCCGGACCGCGCCGACGGATCTCCGATCCAGCCGGCGACGGCGCGTCACACCGGCTGCGGTCGCCCAAGACCGCATGGCCGACGTGGCAGGGACGGGAAGGGCGGGCCTCTTCGGACGGCGCCCCGATCACCGAAGCGACTGTGCTTCAGGAGGAAACTCAATGACAGGTCAAGCGAGAGCGGGCCGACCGTTTAAATTGTTTCGCAATCTGAATTCGAAGATTGCTTCCATTCCCATGATCCTCACCGCCATGGTCATCTTTCTCGGTGGCACGATCTGGACGGTGGTTTATTCCTTCACCAATTCCAAGCTGCTGCCGCGCCTGACCTTTGTCGGCTTCGAGCAATATCAGCGTCTCTGGTCCGCCCCGCGCTGGGTCGTGTCCATCGAGAACCTGGCGATCTACGGCGTCTTGTCGCTGATCTTCAGCCTGGTCATCGGTTTCCTGCTGGCGGCTCTCATGGATCAGAAGATCCGTTTCGAGAACACGTTCCGCACGATCTTCCTCTATCCGTTCGCGCTGTCCTTCATCGTCACCGGCCTCGTGTGGCAGTGGATCCTCAACCCGGAATTCGGCGTTCAGGCGGTGGTGCGGTCGCTCGGATGGACGAGCTTCACCTTCGATCCGCTCTATACGCCTGAAATCGTCATCTACGGGGTTCTGATCGCCGCCCTCTGGCAGGGCACCGGCCTCGTGATGTGCCTGATGCTGGCGGGGCTTCGCGGCATCGACGAGGATATCTGGAAGGCGGCCCGCGTCGACGGCATTCCGATGTGGCGCACCTATCTCTTCGTCGTCATCCCGATGATGCGGCCGGTCTTCATCACCACACTCGTCATCATCGCCAGCGGCATCGTCAAGGTCTACGACCTCGTCGTCGCCCAGACCAGCGGCGGTCCGGGCATCTCGTCGGAAGTGCCGGCGAAATACGTCTACGACTACATGTTCCAGGCACAGAATCTCGGCCAGGGTTTCGCAGCGTCGACCATGATGCTGATCACCGTGGCGATCATCATCATTCCCTGGGCATATCTTGAATTTGGCGGAGGGCGCAAACGTGGCTGACAAGATCGCTCTCAAGGCCGTCGACGGCGGCGGCATCCCCTTCGAGAAGAAGGCGGTTTCCGGTCCGGCAGGGCCAAAGCCGCGGCCGGTCGTATCGGCGCGCAACATCATCGTCTACGGCACGCTTTTCGTGGCCGCCGTCTATTACATGGTCCCGCTTTACGTGATGGTCGTCACCTCGCTGAAAGGGATGCCGGAAATCCGGCTCGGCAACATCTTCGCGCCGCCGATGGAAATCACCTTCGAGCCCTGGGTCAAGGCCTGGGCAACGGCCTGCACCGGGCTTAACTGCGACGGTCTTTCGCGCGGGTTCTGGAATTCCGTGCGCATCACCGTTCCTTCGGTCGTCGTCTCCATCGCGATCGCATCGGTCAACGGCTATGCGCTGGCGAACTGGCGTTTCAAGGGATCGGAATTCTTCTTTTCCATCCTCATCATCGGCGCCTTCATTCCCTATCAGGTGATGATCTATCCGATCGTCATCATCCTGCGCGAAATCGGCATCTACGGGTCGCTGACGGGCCTCGTCATCGTGCATTCGATCTTCGGCATGCCGATCCTGACGCTGCTCTTCCGCAACTACTTCGTGTCGCTGCCGGAGGAACTGTTCAAGGCGGCGCGTGTCGACGGAGCGGGCTTCTGGCACATCTTCCTGCAGATCATGCTGCCGATGTCGCTGCCGATCTTCGTCGTAGCGATGATCCTGCAGGTGACGGGCATCTGGAACGACTTCCTGTTCGGCGTGGTCTTCACCCGGCCGGATACCTATCCGATGACCGTGCAGCTCAACAACATCGTCAATTCCGTCCAGGGCGTGAAGGAATACAACGTCAACATGGCGGCAACGATCCTGACAGGACTTGTGCCGCTCGTCGTCTATTTCGTGTCGGGGCGGCTTTTCGTCCGTGGCATCGCCGCCGGCGCAGTGAAGGGTTGATCCCATGAACATGAATGCAAGTGTTTCCATCAAGGACCTGTCGCTGAACTTCGGCGCGGTCAGCGTGCTCAAGGATCTGAACCTCGATATCAACGACGGCGAATTCCTGGTGCTGCTCGGCTCTTCGGGCTGCGGCAAGTCGACCCTGCTGAACTGCATCGCCGGACTGCTCGACGCCTCGGAAGGGCAGATCTTCATCAAGGGCAAGAACGTCACCTGGGAAGAGCCGAAGGACCGCGGCATCGGCATGGTGTTCCAGTCCTATGCGCTTTATCCGCAGATGACGGTCGAAAAGAACCTCTCCTTCGGCCTTCGCGTCGCCAAGGTGCCGCAGGCCGAGATCGACAAGCGCGTGGCGCGCGCGGCCGAGATCCTGCAGATCCAGCCGCTGCTCAAGCGCAAGCCGGCCGAGCTTTCCGGCGGCCAGCGCCAGCGCGTGGCGATCGGCCGCGCGCTGGTGCGCGATGTCGACGTCTTCCTCTTCGACGAGCCGCTGTCCAACCTCGATGCCAAGCTGCGTTCGGAGCTGCGCGTGGAAATCAAGCGCCTGCACCAGTCGCTGAAGAATACGATGATCTACGTCACGCACGACCAGATCGAGGCGCTGACGCTTGCCGACCGTATCGCCATCATGAAGAGCGGCATTATCCAGCAGCTCGACGATCCGACGACGATCTACAACAAGCCGCGCAATCTCTTCGTTGCCGGCTTCATCGGCTCGCCGTCGATGAACTTCCTGCACGGCGAACTGGTCAAGGCGGGCGACGGGCTCGCCTTCAGCGCCAACGGCGTCAATTTCTCGCTTGCCGCCTATGACGGCTACGAGAAGCTGCAGCCCGGCCGCAAGGTGGTGCTCGGCGTTCGCCCCGAACATATCAAGGTCAACGAGAATACCGGCGGCGAAGAGCATGATGCGACCGTCGATATCGAAGAGCCGATGGGCGCCGACAATCTGCTCTGGCTGAAACATGCCGGTCACACGATGTCGGTACGCATCAACGGCGCGCGCCGCTTCAATGTCGGCAGCAAGGTGAAGCTCAGCTTCGACATGGCGCTTGCCTCGGTCTTCGATGCCGAAAGCGAAGTGCGTCTCTAGAATATTCGGCGGGCGGGTCCAGAGACGGTGCCGCCCGCTCAGTGCTATGCCATTGCTTAGGAATTCGACGGATGCTCCGTATTCCCTCATTCCTGTGCCTGTCACAGGAATCCAGTGTGCCCAAGTCCTTGGGCACGGGCGACTTGTTTCCTTTTGGGGCTGAGTCATTCACCGCGCGGACGCGCGGTGGCTGGATTCCTGTGACAGGCACAGGAATGAGGGAGGGGAGGCGACGTCCTTTCCAGAATTGTAGATCGGAAGCGATATCGTGACCCACCAATCGACTATTTCCAGCATCGACCTGTCCGGCTCCTGGCAACTTTCTTCAAGCGACGGTGAAATCAGGAGCGCGATCACGCTTCCGGGCGACGTGCATACGGCGCTCGCCAGGGCCAATCTCATTCCCGATCCCTATTTCGGGCGCAATGAGGAAGTGGTGCAGTGGGTGGCGCATCGTGACTGGGTGATCGAGCGCAGTTTCAATCTGCCGGAAGCGGAGGGGGACTGGTATCTCGATATCGACTATCTCGATACGATTGCCGAAATCCATGTGAACGACCGTCTGGCGCTCTCGGCCGACAACGCGTTCCGCCGCTACCGGCCGGATGTGTCGAACCTGCTGAAGGCGGGCGAAAACAAAATCCGCATCGTGCTGCATTCGAGCATTGCCGAAGGTGCCGCGCGGCAGAAGAAGCAGCCCTTCTACATTCCCTACCATCCCGGCAACTCGCCGATCCCCGACGGCAACATGCTGCGCAAGCCGCAGTGCCATTTCGGCTGGGACTGGAATATCGCCATTGCGCCGCTTGGCCTTTACGGCACGATCGCGCTGAAGAAACTGGAGACGGCGCGCATCGAGCATGTGCTGACGCGCCAGACGCATAATGCCGACGGCTCGGTGGAGCTGCAGGTCACGGCGACGCTCTTTGCCAAGGACCCCGGCATCGCCCAGCTGCATTTCGATCTGGACGGCGAGCGGGTGCGGCTCGATGTCGGCGTCAATGCCGGCGAAACCAATGTCAACCATGTCTTCGAGATCGGCAATCCGCGCCTGTGGTGGCCGTCCGGCAGCGGCGAGCAGGCGCTCTATGCGCTCACCGTCGAGCTTGGCGCGGAGAGCGTGACGAAGCAGATCGGCCTGCGCACGATCGAGCTGTTGACCACGCCCGACGAAGCCGGCAGCCGCTTCGCCTTCAAGGTCAACGGGCGGGAAATCTTCTGCCGCGGCGCCAACTGGATTCCGGCCGATGCGCTCTTCTCGCTCTCCTCGCCGGAGAAGACCGAGGACCTGCTGGCCTCGGCCAAGGCCGCCAACATGAACATGATCCGCGTCTGGGGCGGCGGTTTTTACGAGCACGACTGGTTCTACGATATCTGCGACCGGCTGGGCCTCATGGTCTGGCAGGACTTCATGTTTGCCTGCAACCTCTATCCCTCGACCGACGACTTCCTCGACAATGTCGCGGCCGAGGTGGATTACCAGGTTCGCCGGCTTTCCTCGCATGCCTCGATCGCGCTCTGGTGCGGCGATAACGAGCTCGTCGGCGCGCTCAACTGGTTCGAGGAATCCCGCAAGGATCGCGACCGCTACATCGTGTCCTACGACCGCCTCAACCGCACGATCGAGCAGGCGGTGAAGAGAGCGATGCCGGGTGCTACCTGGTGGCCGTCGAGCCCGGCCTCCGGCTATCTCGATTTCGGCGATGCCTGGCATGCCGACGGTTCCGGCGACATGCATTACTGGTCGGTCTGGCACGAGAACAAGTCGTTCGACAATTACCGCTCGGTCAGGCCGCGCTTCTGCTCGGAATTCGGCTTCCAGTCCTATACGTCGCTGCCGGTCATCAAGACCTATGCCGACGCCAAGGACATGAACGTCGCTTCGCCCGTCATGGAGCTGCACCAGAAGAATGCCGGCGGCAACGAGCGTATTGCCGGCACGATGTTCCGCTACTTCCGCTTCCCGAAGGATTTCCCGAACTTCGTCTATCTCTCGCAGATCCAGCAGGGCCTGGCGATCAAGACGGCGGTGGAATACTGGCGATCGCTCAAACCCCATTGCATGGGCACGATCTACTGGCAGCTCAACGACACCTGGCCGGTCGCCTCCTGGTCGAGCCTCGATTACGGCGGCCGCTGGAAGGCGATGCACTATCTCGTCAAGCGCTTCTTCCAGCCGGTGGCGGTCGCCGCCATTCCGTCCGAGGACGGCAAGTCGATCCGCTTCTCGCTGGTCAACGATACGCTTGCCGATGTCAGCGTCGATCTTTCGATCTCGATCCTGACCATGAAGGGCGAGCGCCGGCACCTGAAGAACGTGCAGGCCATGTGCGGGCCGGATGCGGCCTGCACCGCCGCAACGCTCGACATGTCCGAGATCCCCGCCGGCACGCTGCTTGCCTGGCATTTCACGGCGTCGAACGGCATGGGCGGCGAGGGGCATTATGTCCACGGCACCTACAAGGCGCTGGAACTGGAGCCTGCCGGCCTGACCGTGACGCACGAATATGTCGAGGCGAACGGCTCGGTCGACATCAACGTCACCGCCAGGGGACTGGCGCTCTTCGTGATGATCGAGACCGACACGGACGGCAAATATTCCGACAACGCCTTCGACCTGGCGGCCGGCGAAAGCCGCCGCATCACCTTTACCCCGGCCAAGCCGCTCGAAAAGGGCAAGCTGCCGGAATTCCGCTTCTACGACCTGCATTCCTGCCAGTCGGCAGATTGATCTTACGTGAGAACGGGCACGCGGCCCGAGGAGGATGACATGACCAAGCTCAGCTACCAGCTCTATAGCGCCCGCAATTTCCCGCCGCTTTCGGCGATTTTCGAAAAGCTCGGCAAGGCCGGCTACGGCGAAGTCGAAGGCTTCGGCGGCATCTATGCCGAACTCGACGAGGCGGGCCTGAAGAGCCTGCGCGCCGATCTCGACAAGAACGGGCTGGTGATGACGACCGGCCATTTCAGCCCGGATTTCCTCGACGGCGAGGTGGAGAAGTCGCTCAGGATCGCCAAGATCCTCGGCATGGATTCGATCTATGCGCCGCACCTGATGCCCGACCAGCGCCCGAAGGATGCCGCCGGCTGGCTGGCTTTCGGCAAGCGCCTGCAGGAAATGAGCAAGCCCTACAAGGATGCGGGCTATGAATTCGGCTGGCACAACCATGACTTCGAATTCGCAAAGCTTTCGGACGGCTCGCTGCCGATCGAGCGCATTTTCGAAGGCGCGCCCGATATTTCCTGGGAAGCCGATATTGCCTGGGTCGTTCGCGGCGGCGCCGACCCCTATGCCTGGGTCGAGAAGCTTGGAAACCGCATCAGCGCCGTCCACGTCAAGGATATCGCGCCGGCCGGCGAAGCAACCGATGAAGGCGGCTGGGCCGATGTCGGCCACGGCACGATCGGCTGGGCGAAGCTGCTGCCGGTCGTCAAGGCCAAGACCAAGGCCAGGCATTTCGTCGTCGAGCACGACAACCCGAACGATATCGACCGCAACATCACGCGCTCGATCGCTTCCTTCAAGAGCTACTGAGGCAGACCATGACCAGGGAACTTGGCGTCGGCATCATCGGATGCGGCAATATCTCCACCACCTATTTCTCGCTGGCCCCGCTCTTCAAGGGGCTGAAGGTGCTCGCCTGCGCCGATATCAACATGCAGGCGGCAAAGCAGCGCGCCGAAGAATATGGCGTGAAGGCACAGACGATCGACGAGCTTCTCGCCAATGACGAGATCGACGTCGTCGTCAACCTGACGATCCCGGACGCGCATTATCCGGTGTCCAAGGCGGCGCTCGAAGCCGGCAAGCATGTCTATTCGGAAAAGCCGCTGGTGCTCTCGCTGGAGCAGGGCGAAGAGCTTCGCCGCATCGCCAAGGAAAAGGGCCTCGCCGTCGGCTGCGCGCCCGATACGTTCCTCGGCGGCGCGCACCAGCTCGCCCGCAAGTTCGTCGATGACGGCGGTATCGGCCGCATCACTTCGGGCGCCTGCTACGTCATGGGGCCGGGCATGGAAATGTGGCACCCGAACCCGGACTTCTTCTTCCTGCCGGGCGGCGGCCCGATCCTCGACATGGGGCCGTATTACATCGCCAACCTGATCAACCTGATCGGGCCGGTCAAGCGCGTCGCCGGCCTGACCTCGATGGCGTCGGAAACCCGCACCATCACCAGCCAGCCGCGCAACGGCGAGGTCATCCCGGTCAAGACGCCGACGACGATCCAGGCGCTGCTCGAATTCGTCTCGGGCGCGACCGTGACGCTGACGGCGAGCTGGGATGTGTGGTCGCACCGCCATGCCAATATGGAGCTCTACGGCACGGACGGCTCGCTCTACGTGCCGGACCCGAACTTCTTCGGCGGCGTCGTCGAGGCGAGCGGCCGCAACAAGGACATCAAGGCGCTGGAAGCCTGGGAGCATCCGTTCGGCAAGTTCAACCAGGACAGCCCGAACGGCCCGCGCGCCAATTACCGCACGGCCGGCCTTGCCGACATGGCGATGGCGCTGATCGAGGGCCGCGACGCACGCTGCTCGCTCGACCGCACGCTGCACGGCGTCGACATCATGACCTCGATCCTGAAGTCGGGTGCGGAAGGCCGGTTCATCGAGCTGACGACCACCTGCACGCAGCCGGCGGCGCTCGGCATCGAAGAGGCGCAGGCGCTGTTGAAGTAAGGCGAGGGGGCGCCGTGCGCTTGTCGTGCGGCGCGCTTGCTCCTGCGCTTGCGTCATCCTCGGCCTTGTGCCGAGGATCTGCCGAGAGCGCAGCAGAGGCTCGGGACAAGCCCGAGCATGACGGCATCTGCGGGTGTGGCGTGCCTTCGGGCAATGTCAGCATGTGAAGTTGTCGAGAACATCCGCCACGCGCTTGCCGTATCGGCGTGCTTGATCCAATAGTGCCGTCGCGCCCGGCCTCCCGCATAAGGCGCGACGTTTTCAGCTTTCGCCCGCACCGCGGGATACGAAAGGGAAGCACTTTTACAGGTTGAGGAGACCTCAGATGAGCTGGCAACCGGCCGAAGACCGTTATTCGAAGATGAAATATAACCGCACGGGCCGTTCCGGCCTGAAGCTGCCGGCCGTTTCGCTGGGCCTGTGGCACAATTTCGGCGGCGATACCCCGCATGACCGCAAGGTCGACATGTGCCGCACGGCCTTCGATCTCGGCATCACCCATTTCGATCTCGCCAACAATTACGGCCCGCCTCCCGGTAGTGCCGAAACGGCCTTCGGCGAAATCCTGCGCACCGATTTTGCCGGCCTGCGCGACGAGCTGATTATCTCCTCCAAGGCCGGCTACGGCATGTGGCCGGGCCCCTATGGCGAATGGGGCAGCCGCAAATATCTCGTCGCTTCCTGCGACCAGAGCCTTCAGCGCATGGGCCTCGACTATGTCGATATTTTCTATTCGCACCGTTTCGACCCTGATACGCCGCTGGAAGAGACCTGCGGCGCGCTCGACTATATCGTGCGCTCCGGCCGCGCGCTCTATGTCGGCATTTCCTCCTATAATTCGCAGCGCACCCGCGAGGCGGCCGCGATCCTGAAGGATCTCGGCACGCCCTGCCTCATCCACCAGCCGAGCTATTCCATGCTCAACCGCTGGGTCGAGGACGACAAGCTGCTCGATACGCTGGACGAGGTCGGCATGGGTTCGATCGTCTTCTCGCCGCTCGCCCAGGGCATGCTGACGACGAAATATCTCGGCGGCATTCCTTCCGACAGCCGCGCGGCGCAGAACCATTTCCTCAAGAAGGACTTCATCCGCCCCGCCATCATCGACAATATCCGCAAGCTCAACGAGATCGCCGAAAAGCGCGGCCAGACGCTGGCGCAGATGGCAATCGCCTGGGTGCTGCGCGGCGGCCGCGTGACCTCGGCGCTGATCGGCGCCAGCCGTTCCTCGCAGATCGTCGATTGCGTTGCCGCGCTCGACAATCTCGACTTTTCGGCCGAGGAGCTGAAGGAGATCGATGTCTATGCCAAGGAGGCGGATATCAATCTCTGGGCCAAGTCGGCCGAGCTGGAATAGGCCAGGCCCAAAAGAAATCTCAATGGGAGATTGGGGCAGCACAATCGCCCCAATCTCTCCTCATCTCTGTGCTCGTCACAGAGATCCAGCCAGCCCAAGTCCTTGGGCTGAAAAGAGTCTCTTCGCCGCGCAGACGCGCGGCGGCTGGATTCCTGTGATGATCCCCGGAACAAGCCCGAGGACAGGAATGAGGGCGTTGTGTTTGACGTACGTACCGCAGTTTATCCTTTGGAGGAGCCGCCAATGATCCGCAATCCCATTCTGCCCGGTTTCAATCCCGATCCGTCCATCTGCCGCGTCGGCGACGATTATTATATCGCGACCTCCACGTTCGAATGGTATCCGGGCGTGCAGATCCACCATTCGCGCGATCTGGTGAACTGGAAGCTGGTGCGCCGGCCGCTGGAGCGCGCCTCGCAGCTCGACATGCGCGGCAATCCCGACAGCTGCGGCATCTGGGCGCCGTGCCTTTCCTATGCGGACGGGCAGTTCTGGCTCGTCTATACGGACGTCAAGCGTTTCGACGGCAATTTCAAGGATGCGCATAATTACATCGTCACTTCGCCCACCATCGAGGGCGAATGGTCCGAGCCCGTCTATGTCAATTCCTCCGGCTTCGACCCGTCGCTCTTCCATGACGAGGACGGGCGCAAATGGTTCATCAACATGCAGTGGAACCACCGCACGGAGAGCTATGGCGGTTCGCCGAAATCGCCCGCCTTCGACGGCATCCTGCTGCAGGAATGGGACCCGCAGGCCAAGGCGCTGAAGGGGCCGATCCGGAATATCTTTGCCGGCAGCCCGCTCGGCCTCGTGGAAGGTCCGCATCTCTTCAAGAAGAACGGCTGGTACTATCTGACGACGGCCGAGGGCGGCACGGGCTACGACCATGCGGTGACGATGGCGCGCTCGCGCACGATCGAGGGCCCTTACGAGCTGCATCCGAACCGGCACCTGATTACCTCCAAGGACCATCCGGAAGCGGTGCTGCAGCGGGCAGGGCACGGGCAATATGTGGAGACGCCCGACGGGCAGGTCTATCACACCCATCTCTGCGGCCGGCCGCTGCCGCCGAAGCGGCGCTGCACGCTGGGGCGCGAGACCGCGCTGCAGAAATGCGTCTGGCGCGAGGATGGCTGGCTCTATCTCGAAAACGGCACGACCGTACCCGAAGTCGAGGTGCCGGGTCTTGGTGGCGCGACACGCGCCGAAAAGCCTGTTCGCAGCGAATATGCCTTCGACGGCGGCACGCTGCCCGCCGATTTCCAGTGGCTGCGCACGCCGCAGCCGGAGCGCATCTTCAACCTGACCGACCGCCCCGGCCATCTGCGCCTGATCGGCCGCGAAAGCATCGGCTCCTGGTTCGAGCAGGCGCTTGTCGCCCGCCGGCAGGAGCATCACAGTTTCCGCGCCGAGACGGTGGTGGAGTTCGATCCGGATACCTATCAGCAGGTGGCGGGCCTGACGCATTATTACAACCGCCACAAGTTCCATGCCGTGGTCGTCACGCTGCATGAGAAGCTTGGCCGCTGCGTCACGATCTTTTCCTGCGACGGCGACTATCCGAACGGGCGCATGACCTTCCCGGCCGGACCGGGCGTGGCGATCCCTGCAGGGGGCCGCGTGCAGCTTTCCATGGAAATCCGCGACAACGACCTGCAATTCTTCTGGCAGACGGAAGGCAAGGGCGCCTGGCAGCCGATCGGCCCGGTTCTCGATGCCGGCGTCGTCTCGGACGAGGGCGGGCGCGGCGAGCATGGCTCGTTTACCGGCGCCTTTGCCGGCATCTTCGCCTTCGATACGTCGGGACGGGCAAAGACGGCCGATTTCGACTGGTTCAGCTACGAGGAACTGTGAGGGCTGGCATGGCCGGAAATATTCGGATCGAGCGCATGACCGAAGAGCATGTCGAGGGCTTTCACCGGGCTCTCGATACGGTGGCGCGCGAGCGGAAATATCTGACGCTGCTCGAAGCGCCGCCGATCGAGGATACGCGCGGGTTCGCGCTGTCCTCGATGGCCAAGGGCAATGTGCATCTGGTGGCTCTCGACGGCGGCGAAGTGGTCGGCTGGTGCGATATCCGCCGGCACTTCTTTCCCTCGCAGGCCCATTGCGCCTCGCTCGGCATGGGCCTCGTTCCGGCCTATCGCGGGCAGGGGATCGGGCGGCGGCTGATCGAGGCGGCGATAACGCAGGCGCGCGCGGCGGGCATGATCCGCATCGAACTCGGCGTGCATGCCGACAATGTGCGGGCGACCCGGCTCTACGAGCGGGTGGGGTTCGTGCACGAAGGGGTGAGCCGCGACGCGTTCTGCGTGGATGGGACCTATATGGACGTGATAAACATGGCGATGGTTTCGCGGTGATTTCTCCTTCTCCCCGGCGGGGAGAAGGGGGCGTGCCCGCCCGATTACGCAGACGTGATCACCTGGCGGCATGATCTTGCCATCGTCCGTTATGCTGAAATTAGAATATTAGGAATTGCGCATAAGTGTCCGATTCCATTACAAATCTTTAATTTTATTTTCAGAATTCGTTCATTTTCGAAGACGTAGTTTCGGGGCGTGTTCAACACGAGGAAGCCCCCATGAAAAAGATTTTTGCAGCTCTTCTTTCCGCCTCTTTCCTGCTCTCGCCGATCGTCGCATCCGAAGCGAGCGCGGCTGATCATCGCCGTCCGCCTGTCGTGGTCGAGAAGAAGGTCGTCGTCCAGAAGAAGGTCGTCGTGCGTCCGCACTGGTCCAGAGGCTACCGCATGTCGGCTGCCGAGCGTCATCGCTACGCCGAGGTGCGCGACTACCGCCGCTACCGCCTGGCACCGCCGCCGCGCGGCTATCACTGGGTGAAGGCCGATAACGACTATCTTCTCGTCGGCATCGCCACCGGCGTGATTTCCAGCATCATCGCCGCCAATCGCTGATTTTGCGCGATCGGCCAGGAAGGGGCGGCTTCGGTCGCCCTTTTGTTTTGCTTCTGCCGTCAGGCGAGGGGGCCGCCGGGGCGGCGGATCACGCCGTTCTCGGTGACGACGGCATCCATCGGGATATCGTGCGGCTGCGGCTTGATCGTGCGGATCTGCTGCTGCGCAAATCCGATGCCGATTGCAAGCGGCCTGGGGGAGAGGGCCGCCAGCGTGCGGTCGAAATAACCGCCGCCGACGCCGAGGCGGTAGCAGCCGCGGTCGTAGCCGATGACGGGGGCGATGACGATATCGGGCTGCCGCTGCCGGCCGCCGGCGGGGATGAGAATGCCGAGCACGCCGCGCGTCAGCGCAGCCCCCGGCGTCCAGGTCCGGAATTCGAGCGGGCCTGCCTTTTGCGCCACGACCGGCAGCAGGCAGGTGGCGCCCTCGGCGGCAATGTCCGCCAGCCAGCCGCGCAGGTCCGGCTCGCCCTGAAAGGGCCAATAGGCGCTGATGCATTTTCCCGTGACGAGAGGACCAAGAAGCTCGCGCAGATGCGACGCGATCAGCGCCGTCCTGCGCTCGCGCTCGGCCGCGCCGATCGCCTTGCGCGCCTCGACCAGCCGTTTGCGCTCGCGCCCGCGCCATTCCCGCACGGCCTCCCACGGCTCGTCCAGCCCCATATAGGCGGGATCGACCTCGTGCATCAGGCATGCCGGTGAGGCATAGTCGTCTGGTTCGTCTTTCTGCATGGGGCGGTCCGATCGGAAGAAGTTTCTTGTTCAGGCGACGATTTTGGCAGCCGGGGCGATTGCGATCATTCTCCGAATTGGAATAATAGACAAGTTCGTTCATCAAGCGAGATCGATGTGGATCTGTCTTCCCTGGAAATTTTCCTTGCCGTTGCCGAAGAGGGCAGCGTCACGCGCGCGGCCAGGCGGCTCTTGCGGGCGCCCTCCAACGTGACCACCCGCGTCCAGGCGCTGGAAGCGCAGATGGATGCCGCGCTCTTCAGCCGCGACGGCAAACGCATGACGCTGACGGCGGAAGGGCAGGTCTTTCTCTCCTATGCCCGGCGGCTGACGGCGCTTGCCGACGAGGCGCAGCTGGCGCTGAAGAGCGCCCGCCCGCAGCCGAGCTTGCGTCTCGGCACGATGGAAAGCACGGCCGCCAGCCGCCTTCCGCCGGTGCTTGCCCGTTTCAACGACCAGAACCCGGATATTGCCCTGAAGCTGACGCTTGGCGCCACGCGGGAGCTGGCGAGGGCGGTGCTCTCCGGCGAGCTCGATTGCGCGCTGATCGCCACGCCGCAGGGCGAGCCCGGCTGGCTGTCGGCCGCCGGGGTCGATGCCGGCGATCTGCGCCAGGCCCGCGTCTATGAGGAAGACCTGCTGCTGGTGCTGCCGCCGCACCATGCCTCGGTCGCCGCCCCGCAGGATATCCGCCTTCCGGCCCTTGCCGCGCTGGAACCCGGCTGCACCTACCGGCAGCTTGCCGAGCGGTGGATGCGCGGCCGCACCGACCTGCCGACGGTGGAGATGAGTTCCTATCACGCGATCCTGGCGCAGGTCGTGGCCGGCAATGCCGTCGGCGTCATGCCGCGCTCGGTGCTCGACATGCTGCCCTGGAAGGTCGAGGTCACGGTACACCGGCTCGGCCCTGTCGACACGCTGCTGATTTCACGGCGCGAGCGGCGGTCCGATCCGCTGCAGGCCTTCGAGCGCATCATGCTGCCGCCGGATGCGCCGCCCGCCATGCTGCAATAGCATCCCCTTCCAGCTCGCCCCCCAAGCCCCAGCCTTCGCCAAAGAGTTTTCCATGCGCATATCAGATCCCGACGAGACGCCCCGCCGGTCTTCCCTCTCGCGGCTGTTCCATCCCATTCTCGCCGGTGCGACGCTGCGCGACCGGCTGCTGGCCTGTCTCGGCGCGCTCGTGTCCATCGCGCTGACGGGCCTGCTCTGCGGCGCGCTGTTCGGCGAGGGCTCGCACCTGCCGCTGATCGTGGCGCCGATGGGGGCCTCTGCCGTGCTGCTCTTTGCGGTGCCGGCAAGCCCGCTTGCGCAGCCCTGGTCGATCATCGGCGGCAATACGATCTCGGCGATCATGGGCGTGGCGGCGGCCAGTGTGATCCGCGATCCGATCGTGGCGACCGGGGTCGGCGTGTCGCTGGCGATCGCCGCCATGTCCTTTACCCGCTGCCTGCACCCGCCGGGCGGGGCGGCGGCGCTGACGGCGGTGCTCGGCGGCCCCGTCGTCGCCAGCTGGGGCATGCTCTTTCCCTTCGTGCCGGTGGCGCTGAATTCCTGCCTGCTGGTGGCGCTCGGCCTCGTCTTTCACAAGCTGTCGCGGCACAATTACCCGCATGTGGCGGCGGCACCCGTCAACACGCACCTGACGGCCGACCGGCCGCCGGTCGAACGCGCGGGTTTCCAGGAAGAGGATATCGACGCGGCGCTTGCCCGGTTCAACGAGACCTTCGATATCGACCGCGCCGATCTGGCGCGGCTGCTGCGGCAGGTGGAGTTCGAGGCGGTGGCGCGCGCCAATGCGGAAATCCGCTGCGCCGATATCATGTCGCGCGACGTGATCGCCATCGATGCCGACGCGACGGTGGAGCAGGCGCGCTGGCTGCTGCTCAACCACAATATCCGCACCCTGCCGGTGCGCGACGAGGCGGGAAGGCTGATCGGCACGGTCGGCCTGCGCGAGCTTGCGCTGGCCTCGGGCTCGCTGGAGCGGCTGGTTTCGCCGGCCACGGTGGCGCGCGCCGGCGATGTGGCGATGGGCCTGCTGCCGGAGCTGACCGACGGGCGCACCCATGCCGTCATCATCGTCGACGAGGAGGGCCGCATCGTCGGGCTGATCTCGCAGACGGATCTCCTGAGCGCGGTCGCGCGGGCTTTGCCGAGGGGCGAAAGGCGGGCCGAGGTCGCGGCCAACAGCAATCAGCGCATGCCGAGATAGGCAAGCAGGCAGGCAACGGCGGCCGCAACGGCGAGCCTCGGCCATCTGTCGTCGACGAGAAAGGCCATGAGCGCGCCGCCGGTCAGCGTGAGCGTCGCGCTCCAGAACGTCTTGTCCGAGCAGGTCAGCGCCAGCGCGCCCAGAAACACCGCGCTTGCCACCATCGTCACCGGCGCGGACGCCCGCATGACGTCATCCTGCGCCATGTAGGGCAGGATGAAGCGCCGCAGGCTGAGGGCGAGTGTCGCGGCAAGCAGAAGGTCGGTCAGGACTGGCAGCATGGTTCACCTGATGGTCTGTGGTGAAACGGTTGCAAGCGGCGTGCCAGTCGCCGCATTCCGGCCGGGCCTTGGCCTTCCGGGCGATCGAGGG
>UCFC01000024.1 GCA_900471515.1 Hyphomicrobiales bacterium
ATTTTTGTAACAGGTTGATTTTGCTTACAGTTTTATTGCCCTCTCGCAAAAGGAGGAGTTCTTCGTTCAAAATCACCCCGTCTCGGACCGATTTAGATCGATTCCGGTCATGCGACGTCGGCTTCAGATGTTTTCTTAATATGGGCGGCCACGGGGCCAATTTCCAGAGCGCTTGCCTCGACCGTCCCAATCGGTAGTTTGACACGCATATATCCATGCCTCTGGAGAGTTCGGAATGCTTGTCCTCGATGAAGATCAGACCCGGTCGGCGCTGCCTTGGGCGCAGCTTATCGATGCGATCGAGGCGATGTTTCGAAGCGGCTGCGTCATGCCCGTGCGCCACCATCACGATATGGAGGTTCCGGGAGAGGAGAACGCCACCCTGCTGCTGATGCCGGCCTGGCTTCCCGGGCGATATGCGGGCATCAAGACCGTTTCCGTGCTTCCGGGGAATGTCCGCCGCAGCCTGCCTGCGATCTTCGGGACCTATCTGCTTTCTTCTGCGGCGACCGGACAGATGCTGGCCGTCATCGAGGGCGGAGAATTGACGGCGCGGCGGACGGCGGCGACCTCGGCCCTTGCGTCGCGCTACCTTTCCCGGCCGGACGCAGAGGAAATGCTGGTCTGCGGTACCGGGCGGCTTTCACTCAACCTCATGCAGGCGCACGGGATCGTCAGGCCGATCCGGCGCTACCGCATCTGGGGACGCAATAGCGAAGCGGCGGCGAGAGCGGCGGCGGAGGCCCGGGCACTCGGCCTGCCGGCCGAACCGGTGCGCGATATCGAAGCGGCGGCAAGAACTGCCGACATCATTTCCTGCGCGACGCTTTCCAGCGAGCCGCTTGTTCACGGCGAATGGCTAAAGCCGGGTGCCCATCTCGACCTCGTCGGCGCCTTTAAGCCCGGCATGCGCGAGAGCGACGATGCGGCCGTGCTGCGCTGCGCCGTCTATGTCGACACGAGGGCCGGCGCGCTGAGCGAAGGCGGCGACATCGTTCAACCCTTGAAGAGCGGCCTGCTGAAAGAGAGCGACATACGCGGCGAGTTGGCGGAACTGGTATCCGGTGCCTGCGACGGGCGCAAAGATGCGCAAGAGATGACCCTCTTCAAGTCCGTCGGCGCAGCGCTCGAGGACCTGGCCGCTGCCATCCTTGCCTATGAAATGGTCACAGGCCGAAAGTGAAAACCATGCCTTCTTTGCCGGAGCTTCCGGTTTCGCATGTGCTGTCCGATATCGGCGCAGCGCTGGGCAAGCAAAAGCGCGCCGTGCTTTCGGCCCCTCCGGGTGCCGGCAAGACGACGCTCGTGCCGCTTCATCTGCTTGGCGAGGCCTGGCGCGGCGAGGGGAAGATCATCCTGCTGGAGCCCCGCCGGCTGGCGGCGCGCGCCGCGGCAAGCCGCATGGCGTCCCTGCTTGGGGAGCAGGTGGGCGAAACGGTCGGCTACCGCATGCGCCTGGACAACAGGATATCGGCCAAGACGCGGATCGAGGTCGTCACCGAGGGCGTCTTTGCCCGTATGATCCTTGATGATCCCGAACTCTCCGGCGTCTCCACCGTGATCTTCGACGAATTCCACGAGCGGTCGCTGGATGCCGATTTCGGCCTTGCCCTGGCGCTCGACGTTCAATCGGCGCTTCGCGATGACCTGCGTATCCTTGTGATGTCGGCAACCCTTGATGTGGAGCGGGTCGCCGCGCTGCTTGACCACCCGCCTGTTATCGAAAGCATGGGACGCAGCTTTCCGATCGATATCCGCTATCAGGACCGGCCCGGTGGCGAGCGGATCGAAGATGCGATGGTGCGGGCCATCGTCGATTCACACGCCGGCGAATCCGGCTCGATCCTCGCCTTCCTTCCTGGTCAGGCGGAGATCACCCGGACGGCAGAGCGGCTGGAAGGGCGGTTCGGAACCGAGACGCTGATTGCGCCGCTCTACGGCAATCTCAGCCAGAAGGAGCAGGATGCGGCGATCCGCCCTGCGGCACCCGGCACACGCAAAATCGTGCTGGCGACCTCGATTGCCGAAACCTCGATCACCATCGACGGCGTGCGGATCGTGATCGACAGCGGGCTGCAGCGATTGTCGGTCTTCGAGGCATCGACGGGCATCACGCGGCTGGAAACCGTGCGCGTCTCGCGCGCTTCTGCCGACCAGCGCGCCGGCCGCGCGGGACGAACAGAGCCCGGCATCGCCATCCGTCTCTGGCACCCGGGGCAGACGGCGGCACTTCCGGCCTTCACGCCGCCACAGATTCTTTCGAGCGATCTTTCCGGCCTCGTGCTCGATCTTGCCCACTGGGGCGTTCAGGATGCGAAATCGCTCGCCTTTGTCGACCAGCCCCCGGAGGCGACGATCAGGGAAGCACGCGCGCTACTGGCGCAACTCGGGGCGCTGGACAAGGACGGTGCGCTGACGGCGCGGGGAAAGCTGATGCGCGACCTCGCCCTGCCGCCACGGCTCGCTGGGATGGTGGTTTCGGCCGGCGAATCGGGACATGCCAGGGATGCGGCACTGATATCCGTGCTGCTGACCGAGCAGGGGCTCGGCGGCACCAGTGTCGATCTGGAAGAGCGGCTGCGCCGGTTCAAAGGTGAAAGAGGCGAAAGGGCCGAGGCTTCAAGACGGCTGGCGGGAAGGCTCTCCGAAGGCCTCGACAGGGTTTCGAGTACCGAACCCGCGCTTGCAGGAAGGCTTCTGCTGCATGCGTTCCCGGATCGCATCGCCCTCCAGCGCGGCGCGCGCGGGCGGTATGTCATGGCGAACGGCCGGGGTGCCGAGCTTGCGGAAACCGAGCGGCTGGCCGGCAGCCAGATGCTGGTGATTGCCGATCTGACAGGTCGGGCCGCGCAGGGGAGAATTCTGGCGGCAGCGGAAATCTCCCGTGCCGACATCGAGGCCGAACTGCCGGGCGAAATCCGGACGGACGACCAGACCTTTTTCGACAGGCAGAGCCGGCAGGTGCGGGCACGCCGGGCCACAAGACTCGGTGCGATCGTTTTCGAGGAAGCGCCGCTTCCGCGCCCATCGGGCGAGGCGGCGGTGCGGGCGCTGGCGCAAGGATTGCAGGAACTGGGGCTCGATCCGCTTCCCTTTTCCAAGGAGGCTCTGCAGCTTCGCGAGCGAATCGGCTTCCTGCATCGGACGATCGGCGAGCCATGGCCCGATATGAGCGACGAAGCACTGCTCGGCCGCATGGAAGACTGGTTCATTCCGTTCCAGACGGATGCGCGAGGGCTTTCGGATATTTCCGCTTCCGGCCTTTCCAACGGGTTGATGGCACTCGTGCCGCACGATCTGCAGCGCGATCTCGCACGCCTTGCACCGACACATTTCGAGGCGCCGACGGGACAGCGTCATGCGATCCAGTATGACGGCGAGGAGCCGACGCTGACAATCCGGGTACAAGAGCTCTTCGGCCTCAAGCAGCACCCGGCGGTCGCGGGCGGGCGATTGCCCCTGCTACTGGAACTTACCTCGCCGGCCCACAGGCCGATCCAGACGACCCGCGACCTGCCGGGTTTCTGGGCAGGTTCGTGGAAGGATGTGCGGGCGGACATGCGGGGGCGCTATCCGAGACATCCCTGGCCGGAAAAACCCGACGAAGCGGCGCCGACGACACGGGCAAAGCCGCGTGGTACATGATCCACAGGCCCGGAGCGTGATGCGTCGATCCGGACGCACAGGGATGCCCGAACCCCTTTGAATCTGCGTATCAGCCTTGCCGAAAATCGATTCCGATTTTCCGGCCGATGCTGTAGGAGTATGGCGTGATCGAGAAGGTTGAAATCCAGACGCAGGAAGACAGGCTGAGCAGCCGCCGGTTGCGCTTGCAGACTTTGGTGCGCTTGCGATGGCTGGCCGTCATCGGCCAGGCGGTGACGGTCTTTATTGTCGCCTTTCTTTTGAAATTTCCCCTGCCGCTGGTTGCGAGCTGCTCGTTGATTGCGGCCCTTGCCTGGGTGAATTTCTATCTGACGATCCGCTATCCGCCGACCCACCGGCTTGAGCCGCCTGCCGCTTTCGCGCTCCTGGGTTTCGACCTTCTGCAGCTTTGTGCGCTGCTTTTCATTACCGGCGGTCTTGCCAATCCCTTTGCGGCACTGGTCTGCGTTCCCGTCATCATTTCCTTCGCATCACAGCCGATCCGCTACAGCACGGCACTGATCGGCTTTGCGATGGTCTGCATTACCGTGCTCGCCTTCTCGCCCTTTCCGCTTCCGTGGTTCGACGGGATGGAGATCAACGTGCACAATGTCATGCAGTTCGGCGTCTGGTGTTCGATCGCTTCCACCATGGCCTTTGCCGCCTTCTATGCCTACCGGGTGTCGATGGAAGCGAGCCAGCTTGCCGACGCGCTGGCGGCGACGGAGCTGGTGCTGCAGCGGGAGAAACATCTTTCCCAGCTCGACGGGCTGGCGGCCGCTGCAGCCCATGAACTCGGCACGCCGCTTGCCACGATCAGCGTCGTTGCCAAGGAAATGGAGCGCGAACTCAAGGACGACGACCGGTTCCGCGAGGACGTCCAGCTTCTGCGCAGCCAGAGCGAGCGCTGCCGCGACATCCTTCGCCGGCTGACGACACTCTCCGCGGAGGGCGAGGCGCATATGCGACGGCTGCCTCTCTCCTCGATGATGGAGGAAATCGTCGCGCCGCATCGCGAATTCGGCATCAATCTGGAACTGGTGGAAAAGAGCCCGCGCAAGGGCGAGCCTGTTACCGACCGCAATGCCGGCATCATGTACGGGCTCGGCAATCTGATCGAGAACGCCATCGACTACGCGCGCGAGAAGGTGACGGTCACGGTCGAGCACGATCACGAAAAGGTGCTCATCGTCATCGAAGACGACGGCAATGGATATGCACCCGACATTCTGACGCGGATCGGCGAACCCTATGTCACCAAACGGCAGAAGGAAGATACGGCCGGAGGCCTGGGATTGGGGCTTTTCATCGCCAAGACGCTGCTGGAACGCTCCGGCGCATCCTTGGTTTTCGAAAACCGCGATCCGGAAAACGCCGGCGCTCGCATTCGAATCGAATGGCCGCGCGTATTGATCGACGCAAATTCGACAAAATGACTTTGTGGGCATAAACAGGATAGAGCGGTTGACGCATTTTAGACATTCAACCGCCGGGACCGTAGCGATGACAGACCAGAACCACGAGATTTCCGCCGGCTCCAATGCGGAGCATATCGGGCCTGACCCGAGCCTGCTGATCGTCGATGACGACGGCCCCTTCCTGCGGCGCCTGGCACGCGCCATGGAGGCACGCGGCTTTCATGTGGAAACGGCCGAATCGGTGGCGGAGGGCGTGGCAAAGTCCAAGGGCCGGCCGCCGAAATATGCCGTGGTCGATCTGAGGCTCGGCGACGGCAACGGCCTCGACGTTATCGAGGCGATCCGCCAGCGGCGCGACGACACGCGAATCATCGTGCTGACCGGCTACGGAAATATCGCCACCGCCGTGACGGCGGTGAAGCTTGGGGCTGTGGACTACCTGGCGAAACCTGCCGATGCCGACGATGTGTTTGCCGCGCTCACGCAGCGGCCGGGGGAAAAGGCGGAACTGCCGGAAAACCCCATGTCGGCCGACCGCGTGCGCTGGGAACATATCCAGCGCGTTTACGAAATGTGCGAGCGCAACGTCTCGGAAACCGCGCGCCGGCTCAACATGCATCGCCGCACGCTGCAGCGCATCCTCGCCAAACGCGCACCGAAATAACTACACGTCGTCGACGTTGAATGGCTTTCCGTTTGCCCATTCGGCCATCATCAGCCGCTGCGCGGCCGTACGCGAGAAGTTGAGCGTCACCGCCTTGCGGGTCGCTGGCGGCAGGCGGTGTTCCGGCGCTTCACGCAGCATATGCGCCCCGTAACCATCCGATAGAAAAAGGCCGCATTCCTGCGGGAAGATATCGAGCGGCACATCCTTGTGCGTCGCGAAGAACAACCGGTCGCAATGCAGGCGGTAGTCCGGCCATTTGCGATCGACCTTGAAGTCCTCGATCGACGTCTTGATCTCGATGATCCAGACCTCTCCCTTTTCAGAGATCGTAATCAGGTCGGCCCGGCGGCCGCTTGCCAGCGGCAGTTCCGGCAACACCGCGTGACGCATGTCGTGAAGCAGGATCTGCATGCCACGACGCACCATCATGGCCCTGTCCGATTGCCGGCCATCGATTAACGGATTGTTATTATAAACGCTCAAAATCGTCATGGATAACCATCAAGTGGGGTTGGCCGTTGTTGCAAAAAAGCCATGCGCTTTTAATTTGCGGCGCAGATGGATTTTGTCGCACCGCAGCAGCCTTGCAAAGGCAAAGTTAATCGAAAATAAACCATAAGTAACGATGGTCGAAAGACTGTCCCTTCTTGCCCCAACACCCTTCACGAGTCATCCATGCGCATCCGCAATGCATTCCCTGTATTTGGCCTGCTGGCGACCCTGGCACTGGCCGGCTGCTCCACGACGTCCGAAACCGCGTCCGTCAATGACAAGGGCGCAGGTCCGACCGTTCAGACGGCACAAATCTTCAACGACGCCTATGGCGTAACCTCGGATGCCGGATACTCCCTGCCGGCAATCCCGATCGACCGCGTCAAGCCGGAGTTCCGCCGCCAGATCGTCAGCTACCAGAGCGACGAACGTCCCGGCACGATCATCGTCAACACGCGCGAGCGTCACCTTTATTACATCCTGCCCGGCGGCAAGGCTGTCCGCTACGGCATCGGCGTCGGCAAGCAGGGCTTCGCATGGTCCGGCACGGCCTATGTCGCCTGGAAGCAGGAATGGCCGAACTGGCATCCGCCGAAGGAAATGGCTGCCCGCCGTCCTGAGATCGCCAAGTATGTCGAAGACGGCATGGGTCCCGGCCTCACCAATCCGCTCGGCGCACGCGCCATGTATCTCTTCAACGAGCAGGGCCAGGACACGCTCTTCCGCCTGCATGGCACTCCGGAATGGGCCTCGATCGGCACCGCCGCTTCCTCCGGCTGCATCCGCCTGATGAACCAGGACGTCATCGATCTCTACAACCGCGTCCGCCCGGGCAAGACCACCTCCAAGGTCATCGTTATCCAGTAGGTACAGGCTGAATTCGGTATAAAAAAGGCCGCCGGACTTTCGGGTCCGGCGGCCTTTTTTTGCATCCGGCAGGATCAGGCGCTCTGCTTTGCCTTGAGCTCGATGCGGCGGCGATGCAGGACCGGCTCGGTATAGCCGTTCGGCTGTTCCCTGCCCTTCAGGACAAGGTCGAGCGCTGCCTGGAAAGCGATCGAATCATCGAAATTACCAGCCATCCGGACGTAGGCCGGATCGCCGGCGTTCTGCTGGTCGACGACAGCGGCCATGCGCTTCATCGTTTCGACGATCTGCTCCTTCGTGACGATCTTGTGGTGCAGCCAGTTCGCCATGTGCTGGGCGGAAATGCGCAGCGTCGCGCGGTCTTCCATGAGGCCGACATTGTTGATGTCGGGCACCTTGGAGCAGCCGATGCCCTGATCGACCCAGCGCACGACATAACCGAGAATGCCCTGGGCATTGTTGTCGAGTTCGCGCTGGATTTCTTCCGCCGTCCAGTTCGGACGCACGGCAACGGGCACCGAGAGAATATCGGAGAGCCTGGCGCGGGCGCGATCCTTCAGGCCGGCCTGCACCGTGGCGACATTGACCTGGTGATAGTGCGTGGCATGCAGGGTGGCGGCCGTCGGCGACGGCACCCAGGCGGTGTTGGCGCCGGCCTTCGGATGAGCAATCTTCTGCTCCAGCATGGCGGCCATCAGATCGGGCATCGCCCACATGCCCTTGCCGATCTGGGCATGGCCGGACAGGCCGCATTCCAGGCCGATATCGACATTCCAGTTTTCATAAGCGCCGATCCAGGCGGCCTGCTTCATGTCGCCCTTGCGGATCATCGGGCCGGCTTCCATCGAGGTATGGATTTCATCGCCGGTGCGATCGAGGAAGCCGGTATTGACGAAGACGACGCGCTCGCGCGCTGCGCGGATGCATTCCTTGAGGTTGACGGTCGTACGACGCTCCTCGTCCATGATGCCCATCTTCATGGTGTTGCGCGCCATGCCGAGCGCATCCTCGACGCGCGAAAAGATCTCCACGGCGAAGGCGACTTCTTCGGGACCATGCATCTTCGGTTTGACGACATACATGGAGCCCGTGCGCGAATTCTTCCGGCGCCCCGACGGGCCGACATCGTAGAGCGCGATCAGGCCCGTGATCATTGCATCCATGATACCCTCGGGCACCTCGTTGCCGTCGCGATCGACGATCGCCGGATTGGTCATGAGGTGGCCGACATTGCGCACCAGCATCAGGGAGCGACGGTGCAGCTCGAAAGTCTGGCCGCCCGGTGCCGTATAAGCGATATCGGGATTGAGCTTGCGGATGAAGGTGGAGCCGGCCTTGCTCACTTCCTCCTGCAGGTCGCCCTTCATGAGGCCTAGCCAGTTGCGGTAGACGACGACCTTGTCCTCGGCATCGACAGCGGCGACGGAATCCTCGCAGTCCATGATCGTGGTGATGGCCGATTCCAGCCAGACGTCAGAAATATGGGCTGGGTCGCTCTTGCCGATCGGCGTCGAGGCGTCGAGCACGATCTCGATATGAATGCCGTTGTTCTTCAGGAGAACATGGGTCGGCGCATTGCCATCGCCACGATAGCCGGCAAAGTGTCCGGCATCCTTCAGCCTCACGGCCTTGCCATCGACAGTAGCGATCGCGAGCGCACCGTCCTTGACGGCGAAGGAGCCGACATTCTTCCAGGAGCCGGTGTCGAGGGGGGCGGCGGAATCGAGGAAATCGCGCACCCAGGCAATGACCTTTTCGCCGCGCTTCGGATTGTAGCCCCTGCCCTTCTCCGCGCCATCCGTCTCCGGAATCGCGTCAGTGCCGTAGAGCGCATCGTAGAGCGAGCCCCAGCGGGCATTGGCGGCATTCAACGCATAGCGGGCGTTCATGACGGGAACGACAAGCTGCGGCCCGGCGATCGAGGCAATTTCGGCATCGACGTTTTCGGTCGAAACCCGGAACTCGGGGCCTTCCGGCAAGAGATAGCCAATCTCCTTCAGGAAGGACTGGTAGGCGTCCATATCGGTGGGCGCGCCATTCTGGCGGTACCAGTCGTCGATCTTTGCCTGCAGATGATCGCGCTTCGACAGCAGCGCACGGTTCTTCGGCGCCAGATCGCGCACGATCGCCGCAAAATCGGCGAAGAACTTGTCCGCATCGATTGCAAGGCCCGGCAGCGCCTCTTTCACGAGGAAATCATGAAGGACGGCTTCGATGAAGAGACCATTCTTTTCAATGCGGCTCATGCGGTGTCTCCCTTGCAGTGGCAGCTTTTTTCATGCTGCCACTTTGCCCGGCTTTCACTCACAGTCAATTCAGCAACAATTCGAAAGATTTATGCAGGCTTGGAAACAGTTCGGCGGGTCACGCGCATCGGAAGGCCGCCCTGCGGCTGTGTCGTCAGCTTCTGCACCGGCCAGGGATTGGTCTGATCGGTCGAATCGAAACGATATTTCTGCATCAGTACGGCCAGCGCGATCACCGCCTCCTGAAGCGCGAAAGTGGCGCCGATGCAGACGCGCGGACCGGCCCCGAAAGGCAGGAACTGGAAGCGGCCGATGGAAGCACGGTTCTCCGGCAGGAAGCGCTCCGGCATATAGGCGC
This sequence comes from Hyphomicrobiales bacterium, assembly GCA_900471515.1. GTDB lineage: Bacteria > Pseudomonadota > Alphaproteobacteria > Rhizobiales > Rhizobiaceae > Rhizobium. Next base: position 9,694 of record UCFC01000024.1, read on the forward strand.
GCGGCCGGTCCCAATAAAGTTCATGGCGATGCAACGTCCAGGGCATGACGAGCAGGGTGACGCCCGCCTCGATTTCGACACGCTCGCCCTTTGGACTGGTCCAGGAATCATCTGCAATGGCAGCGCGATTGATCGAAGGAGCTGGCGGATAAAGGCGGAGCGCCTCCTCGAAGGCGGCGCGGGTTTGCGGCATCAGATCCAGCCATTCGACCGGCTCTGCGCCTGACGCGAGCACCCTGTCGATCTCCTCTTCCATCGCCTCGCGGATATGGGGGCTGTTCGCTACGCAGTAGAGCGTCCAGGCGAGCGCGCGGGCGGTGGTCTCATGGCCCGCACCGATGAAGGTGAGGATATTGTCCTCGATCTCCTCCTTCGTCAGACCGTCGGGACCGGCCTGCTCCAGCAGGAGGGTCAGGAAATCGTTCGGCACCGTGCTGCGGTCGGCCTTCATCCGGGCAAGGCGCATATCCATAGTGTTGCGCACGATGGCACGGAATTTTTCCAGCACCTTCTGGCCACCGATGCGTGTCACACGTGGAACCCAGGACGGGGCGCGCAGCAGATCCATCGGATCGACGCGACCCATGCGATGCAGCAGTTCGTTGACATCGTCGGCGAAGTGACCGCTCGATGTGACGATCTCACCGGAAAACAAAGTGTCCGCGAGGATGGCGAAGGTCAGCTCCGTCATGTCGGTGCTGATATCGAAAACCGTCCCGGCCTCGCCGGCACCGGCATATTTGCGCGCGTAGTCCTCCGACTGGCGCAGCATCTGGCTGGCAAAACCCTTGGCGTGGCGGGGTGTGAAAACAGGAGCGACGGCTTTTCTCGATCGCTTCCATACGGAGCCTTCCGCGGTCAGAAGTCCGTCGCGCAGGATGGGACGCAGCACAAGCTGGCGAATGTCGGACATGCGGTAATTGTTGGCATTATCGACCAGCACATGTTTGATCAGGCCGGGATCGTTGACGATCAGCGTGCGCTGGCCGAAGAAACTGGTGCGGATCCAGGGCAAGGTATAGGAAGGCTCGCCCCACAGCTCCAACGGATTGCGTAAAACCGTCCTGATGACTTCGAGCCGTGACGGCGGCACGGTGCGCGGCAACGGTGCCGGCGGAACGAACGGGTCCGGACGCATGTCCATCAGCAGAGCCTTTCCCGGGAAAATATCGTTTCCCGGCAGGCCTAAAGGTTAGAGCAGGCCCTTGAGCTCGTCCAGCTTGTCGTTGACCAACCAGCCGTAATAGTTCTCTTCCGGCCAGACTGTCGTGCCGGAGGAACGATTGCGGGCGGCAAGGGCTGCGGCGCGCTGGCGCGAATTGCCGACATTATAAAGAGTGGCCGTCAGCCCCGGATTGCCGGAGATGTCCATGCCGGCGATCTCCTTGTAATCGTCGATCGACCTGCGGATCGAGGCGGCAACGAAGGCGAGCGAAATATCGGGATCCATGATCGCCTTGTAGACCGAGCCGGCATTCTTCTCGTTCAGCTTCGGATAACCGGAAACGCGCGACACCAGATCGGACAGCATCAGCGCGGTCAGCGGATTGACCTGGCCGAGACCGAAGGTCTGACCGGCATAGAAGGGCTGGAAGAAGACGGCGCTGAAGCGGTTGTTCGGGAAGCTCTTGCCATCCACGGTCTTGCCGCGGAAATCGCTTTCCCAGACATCTTCGCGGCAGGTCCAGAGCGTGTAGGAATCGCTCTTGCCGCTGCAGGCGGCAAATTGCGGCCGATCGACGAAATCGTCGACGCTCTCGCCATCATAGGCAAAACGGAAGCTTTCACCGGCATAGGAAGCGGCCTTCACATAATAGGCCTGCAGGCGGTCATAGGCGTCGACGTTGTAAGTATGCTCGCCGACGATTGCGCCGATCACATGAATCGGATTGATGCCGTAAGCGCTTGAGACCTTCTTGATCTTGCCGAGAAGCTCATGGTCGGTCGACAGGAGGTCATAGACCTTCTCATATTTGAGATCGAAGGTCGTCTTGGTGCCCTTTGTGCGACGGACCGAAGCACCGGGAATATCCGGCTGCTCGGCATGACGGTTGCCGGGCGGAACGACCTGTGCCGCAAGCGCAGGAACCGAGCCCGCAATGGTCATGGCAATCACAAGGCTTGTCAAAAGGCGTCGCACGATCTGCTTTCCCGTCTTTCCCTGTCGTCTTCGTGTCGCGGCTGACTGGACCAGAATCTTGTCCGAATAAAGCCGGTACAAAAAACAAAGCGGGCCTTTCACTAAAAAGTAAAAGGCCCGCTGTCGAGAGTTCAGATCGTCAAAGATTTGGCACCGTCGCGCAAAGACGGGCCGCGATGCTTCCCGATCACAGGATGAAGCGCGACAAGTCGGTATTCTGCGCCAGATCCCCGACATGCTCGCGCACGTAGGCGGCATCGATCTTCACATCCGTGCCGGCGCGATCCGGCGCGTTATAGGAAATGTCGTCCAGTACCCGCTCCATGACCGTCTGCAGACGACGCGCACCGATATTCTCGACGGAGGAGTTCAGGTGGACGGCGACGTCGGCCAGCGCATCGATGGCGTCGTCGGTGAAATCGAGGGTCAGGCTTTCGGTTTCCATCAGCGCCTTGTACTGGCGAATGAGGCTTGCCTCGGTTTCCGTCAGGATCCGTCGGAAGTCTTCCTTGTTCAGCGGCCGCAGCTCGACGCGGATCGGCAGGCGGCCCTGCAGTTCCGGCAGCAGATCCGAAGGCTTGGCGACATGGAAGGCGCCCGAGGCGATGAAGAGGATGTGATCCGTCTTTACCGGACCGTATTTGGTCGAGACCGTCGTGCCTTCGACGAGCGGCAGCAGATCGCGCTGGACGCCTTCGCGGGATACGCCGGCACCGACGCCGCCGTCGCGGGCGGCGATCTTGTCGATTTCGTCGAGGAAGACGATGCCGTCGTTCTCGACCGAGCGGACGGCTTCGCGCTGGATGACTTCGTTGTCGATCAGCTTGTCGGATTCATCGCGGATCAGGTCTATGTAGGAGGCCTTTACGGTGGTGCGCACCTTCTTGGTGCGACCGCCCATCGCCTTGCCGAACATTTCCGACAGATTCAGAACGCCGATATTGGCGCCCGGCATGCCGGGAATTTCAAAGCCGCCCATGCCCGAGCCGGTATCGGCCACTTCGATATCGATTTCCTTGTCGTCGAGTTCGCCGTTGCGCAGCTTCTTGCGGAAGCTTTCGCGCGTCGCAGGCGAAGCGGTCGCGCCGACCAGCGCATCGAGGACGCGCTCTTCGGCGCTCATATGGGCCTTGGCCTGAACCTCGGCGCGCTTCTTTTCACGCACGAGGCCGATGCCGACTTCGACGAGATCGCGGATGATCTGCTCGACGTCGCGGCCGACATAACCGACTTCGGTGAATTTCGTCGCTTCGACCTTGATGAAGGGAGCGCCTGCGAGCTTGGCGAGGCGACGGGAGATTTCCGTCTTGCCGACGCCAGTCGGGCCGATCATCAGGATATTCTTCGGCATGACTTCGTCGCGCAGGCTCGGGTCGAGCTGCTGGCGGCGCCAGCGGTTGCGCAGCGCAATCGCCACGGCGCGCTTGGCCTCATGCTGGCCGATAATGTAGCGGTCGAGCTCGGAGACGATCTCGCGGGGAGAAAAAGTGGTCATTGTCTATCATTCTCCTGGCGGTCCAGGGCCATCAGAAGCGCCCGGCCGTAGTTTGTATTTGTTTCGCCAAGTCTTTGAAAGCCCGCCTTGGCATAGGCCCTGATCGCGGAAATATTGTCGGGATGCGGATCGACCAGCACGCGGCTCTTGCCCCTTTCAAAAAGCTGCCGGCAAAAACCTCTCATGAAAGCCGGGCCGTGTCCTTTTCCCAGAAGCGTTTCGACGCCGATGAACTGGTCGATGCCGCAAGTGCCTTCGGGCTGGCCGTCCAGCGCGGCGTCGTCTTCCGCATCGAGATCCGCCATTTGAATATAGGCAAAATCCCCGCCGTCCAGCATCACCATATAGGGTTCGACCCGGGGATCACGCAGATGTTCCTCGATCGAAGCCAGTGCGTCGGCCGGCTCGCCCCACCAGCGGCGGACATGCGCCTTGTCAAGCCATTCGGCGAGAAGCGGCAGGTCGGCCGGTGCGACGGGACGGAAGACGTAGTCCGTCATTCCGCGTCCAGCGTTTCCACGATGACGTTGTGGTTGGTATAAACACAGATGTCGGCTGCGATATCGAGCGCGCGGCGGGCAATCTCCTCGGCGGACTTGTCGGTATCGGACAGCGCAAGCGCGGCGGCGAGCGCGAAATTGCCGCCCGAGCCGATTGCCGCGACGCCATGTTCGGGTTCCAGCACGTCACCGTTGCCGGTGATCGCCAGCGTCACCGATTTGTCGGCAACCAGCATCATGGCCTCGAGATTGCGCAGATAACGGTCGGTACGCCAATCCTTGGCGAGCTCGACGGCGGCGCGCATCAGCTGGCCGGGATATTGCTCCAGTTTCTTTTCAAGCCTTTCCAGAAGGGTGAAGGCATCGGCCGTCGCACCGGCGAAACCGGCGATCACTTCGCCCTTGCCGATGCGGCGAACCTTGCGGGCATTGCCCTTCATGACGGTCTGGCCGAGACTGACCTGGCCATCACCGGCCACCACGACCTTTCCGCCTTTTCGAACTGTAATAATCGTTGTCATCAAGCACCTGTTGCCCTAACACGCGGGCGGTTCCAGCGGGCCGAACACCGGCCCTGTCGAACCCTATGTAAGAGGGCCTGGCGCGATTGCAAATGGCCTTGCTTTTCTGACCCTGCGCTTCTGGATATTTCGGCATGCGCCTGATAAGGAACACCTTGATTTCAAGGAGAAAGCCATATGGCCGAGACCACCGCAAGCCGCACGGGCAGCGTTTCCCGCAAGACCAATGAGACGTCCATTTCCGTTTCCGTCAATCTCGACGGCACCGGCAAGTCGACGATTTCGACGGGCGTCGGCTTCTTCGACCATATGCTGGACCAGCTGTCGCGACATTCGCTGATCGACATGGACATCGAGTCCAAAGGCGACCTGCATATCGACAACCATCACACGGTCGAGGATACCGGCATCGCCATCGGCCAGGCGATCGCCAAGGCGCTCGGCGACCGGCGCGGCATCACCCGCTACGCTTCGATCGATCTCGCCATGGACGAGACGATGACCAAGGCTGCCGTCGATCTCTCCGGCCGTCCCTTCCTCGTCTGGAACGTCTCCTTCAGCGCCCCGAAGATCGGCACTTTCGACACGGAACTGGTGCGCGAATTCTTCCAGGCGCTTGCCCAGAATGCCGGGATCACCCTGCATATTCTCAACCACTATGGTGCCAACAACCACCATATTGCAGAGACATGCTTCAAGGCCGTCGCCCGCGTCCTGCGCACGGCGACAGAGATCGATCCGAGGCAGGCGGGCCGTGTTCCTTCGACGAAGGGCACGCTTGCCTGAGCCCCAGCGGGGAGCATCAGATGGCATCCAGCTACGTTTTTCTTGTTCCGCCTGACGGTCAGCGTGAGGATACCCGCACGATCCGCGACGGTTTCTCCTGGCTTGCCTTTCTCTTTCCGTGGATCTGGCTGCTCGCCCATCGCCTCTGGCTTCATGCGATTATTGCCTTCGCACTACAGGCAGCCGGCGGCGTATTGACGGAAGAGCCGGGTTTCGGGCCGGCAGGCATGGCGCTCGCCTTCGCGGTCAATCTGTTCGTCGGGTTCGAAGGACAGAATTTCCGCATCCGCAATCTCGCCGCGCTCGGCTGGCGCGAGGAGACCGCAATCGGCGCCGCCTCGATCGACCTTGCGGAAGAGATCTATTTTTCCAACATCGAGACCGGCGCGGATACGAAGGCGCCCGAATGGGATCAGGCCTCCGGCCCGCAGGCGCGGCAAGGCCATTCCACTTCGCTCGGTCTCTTCGGTTTTGACGGAGGACGCAAATAATGCGCGTCGCAATTATCGATTACGGCTCTGGCAACCTGCGCTCGGCCACCAAGGCCTTCGAACGCGCGGCCCGCGAAGCCGGAATCGAGGCCGAGATCAACCTGACGGACAAGGCGGACATCGTCGCCGCCGCCGACCGGATCGTGCTGCCGGGCGTCGGCGCCTATGCCGATTGCCGGCGCGGGCTCGACGCCGTGCCCGGCATGACGGAAGCGCTGATTGAAGCGGTCGAGAAGAAAGCCCGCCCCTTCCTCGGCATTTGCGTCGGCATGCAGCTCATGTCTTCGCGCGGTCTCGAAAAGACGGTGACGCAGGGTCTTGGCTGGGTGCCGGGCGATGTGGTGGAGATGACGCCCGCCGATCCGGAACTGAAGATTCCGCAGATCGGCTGGAACACGCTCGACCTGAAAGTTGAGCATCCGCTCTTCGCAGGCATTCCAACCGGGCCGGACGGGCTGCACGCCTATTTCGTGCATTCCTACCATCTCGCTGCCCAGAACGCCGGCGATGTGATCGCGACAACCGACTACGGCGGCCCGATGACGGCCTTCGTCGGCCGGGACAACATGGCCGGGTCGCAGTTCCACCCGGAAAAAAGCCAGAAACTCGGGCTGGCGCTGATCGCGAATTTCCTGCACTGGGCGCCGTAAGGGCTGGCTTTTAATACGGGCGCCTTATTTCCCCTGTAAGTGAGGGGCGGAGACAGGAGCGCGCGATGCCGGCTTCGCAGAAATCAGGCAAGATATTCTACCGGGTGCGGCCCGCCAGAGAGGGCCAGCCGCCCTTCGTCGATATCCGGCTGCCCGGCGGCACGATCATCCGCCAGGTCGACGAAGCCCTGCATCGCAAAGCGCTCGCCAATGCAGCGAAGGCTCTGAAAGAGAGGCTCGGTGGCTGATGCAGGACATCTTTCCGGGAAAGGAGAATTCGAGGCTGCGTTCGGACGAGGTCAGCTCGGGCGATCTCGCCGAAGCCGTGCTCGAATTCTATATCGAAGGCGAGGACGATCTGATCGGGCTGCTCGCCTATGCGCTTTATGAACGCCAAAAACGCGATTTCGTCGTCAGCTACCGCAAGCGCAATGCCGGCCGCTCACCCAACGAGACGGAAATCGCGGCCGTTACCAGCAACTACCTTTCCGCCGATCTGCGCAATACGCTGCGCGACCGCGCCTCGCAGATCCTGTCGAGCTACGCCGAAACCTATGTCGAGGCGATGGAACCGCAGATCCAGCTCGTCGCCACCAACAGCGCGGCGTTGCGACAGGCGCGCGATATCGAAAAGACGGTGCGAAAGAGCACCGGCTTCTGGCGACAGGTGCGGGTAGGCTTCACCATCAGTCTGCTGCTGGTCCTGCTTTTTGCCGCAATCACCATTGCCGCTGTCTTTTTTCGTTCGGATATCGTAGATGCGTGGAATGCACTGAGAGTGCCTACGACGCTACGGACCTGAGACGAATGATCCTTTTTCCCGCGATCGACCTGAAGGGCGGACAATGCGTGCGCCTGAAGCTCGGCGACATGCAACAGGCAACGGTCTACAACACCGATCCGGCTGCCCAGGCGAAATCCTTTGAAGAGCAGGGTTTCGAATGGCTGCACGTGGTCGATCTCGACGGCGCCTTTGCAGGACATTCCGCCAACGGCAATGCGGTCGAGGCGATCCTGAAGTCCACGAAAAACCCGGTTCAGCTCGGCGGCGGCATCCGCACGCTCGATCATATCGAGAGCTGGCTGTCGCGCGGGCTGCGCCGCGTCATCCTCGGCACCGTTGCCGTGCGTGATCCGGCGCTTGTCATCGAGGCCTGCAAAAAGTTTCCGGGCCGGGTCGCCGTCGGCATCGACGCCAAGGGCGGCAAGGTTGCCGTCGAAGGCTGGGCGGAGGCGTCCGAACTCGGCATAATCGAGCTTGCGAAGAAATTCGAGGGCGCGGGCGTCGCCGCGATCATCTATACTGACATCGACCGCGACGGCATCCTGACCGGTATCAACTGGACGTCGACGCTGGAACTGGCGGACGCCGTTTCCATTCCGGTCATCGCTTCGGGCGGCCTTGCCTCGATCGACGACATCAGGCGGATGCTGCAGCCGGACGCCCGCAAGCTCGAAGGCGCGATCTCCGGCCGTGCCCTCTATGATGGCCGGATCGATCCCGAGGAGGCGCTCGAGCTTATCCGGGCCGCGCGGGCGAAGGAGAGTGCAGAATGAGCCTGAAAGCCCGCGTGATCCCCTGCCTCGACGTCAAGGACGGCCGTGTCGTCAAGGGTGTCAATTTCCTCAATCTGGTCGATGCCGGCGATCCTGTCGAAGCGGCCAAGGCCTATGATGCGGCCGGAGCCGACGAGCTCTGCTTCCTTGACATCACGGCCTCTTCGGACAATCGCGAAACGATCTTCGACGTCGTGGCACGCACGGCCGAGCAGTGCTTCATGCCGCTCACCGTCGGCGGCGGCGTTCGCACCATCGCCGATATCCGCAAGCTTCTGCTTTGCGGAGCCGACAAGGTCTCGATCAATTCGGCGGCGGTCAACAATCCGGATTTCGTCGCTGAGGCAGCCGACAAGTTCGGCGACCAGTGCATCGTCGTGTCGATCGATGCCAAACGCCGGCGCACGCAGCAGGTCGGCGGCGACAATCTCAGCGCCTGGGAAATCTATACCCATGGCGGCCGCAACGCGACCGGCATCGACGCGGTGGAATTCGCCCGGAAGATGGTTGCCCGCGGCGCCGGCGAACTTCTCGTCACCTCCATGGACCGTGACGGCACGAAGATCGGCTACGACCTGGAGCTGACGCGGGCGATTGCCGATTCCGTGCGTGTTCCCGTCATCGCGTCCGGCGGCGTCGGGGATCTCGACGATCTCGTGGCCGGCGTGAAGGACGGCCATGCCAATGCGGTGCTCGCCGCATCGATCTTCCACTTCGGCACCTATTCCGTCGGCGAAGCGAAACACTATATGTCCGAGCGCGGCATCGCGATGCGCCTCGACTGAGTTTGAAAGCAGTATCATGAGCGGATTTTCCCTTTCCGACCTCGAACGGATCGTCGAAGAGCGGGCGAAGGCCTCTCCGGACGAATCCTGGACCGCCAAACTGGTGGCCGGCGGACAGCAGAAAGCAGCCAAGAAACTGGGCGAGGAGGCAATCGAAGCCGTGATGGCGGCCGTCGCCAACGACCGCGAAAACCTCACCTACGAAGCAGCCGACGTTCTCTATCACCTATTGGTCGTATTGAAGATTGCTGAAATACCGCTAGAGAATGTCATGACCGAACTTGCGCGGCGGACCGCGCAATCCGGCCTCAAGGAAAAGGCCAGCCGGCAAAGTTCATGAGCATCGCAACGCAGATTATCGGAGTGGCGGAAAAGGTGGATGACTTCCAGACCGCTTCTTATTCCCCCTACCATTTCTTCAGCTCGGATCAGTGGGCAAAGTTTCGAGCCGATACGCCGCTGACGCTGACTGCGGACGAGGTCAAACGGCTGCGCTCGATGGGCGATCCGATCGACCTCGACGAAGTCCGGCGCATCTATCTGTCGCTGTCGCGCCTGCTTTCGGCCCATGTGGAATCCTCGCAGCTGCTGTTTGAGCAGCGCAACCGCTTCCTCAGCCTCTCGAATGTAACGAAGACGCCCTTCGTGATCGGCATTGCCGGCTCGGTGGCCGTCGGCAAATCCACGACGGCGCGTATCCTGAAGGAACTGCTCGGCCGCTGGCCTTCCAGCCCGAAGGTCGACCTCGTCACGACGGACGGTTTTCTCTATCCGAACGCGGTGCTGAAGCGCGAGAACCTGATGCAGCGCAAGGGTTTTCCGGAGAGTTACGACACCGGCGCGATCCTGCGTTTCCTGTCGGCGATCAAGGCCGGCCTGCCGGACGTGAAGGCACCTTCCTACTCGCATCTCGTCTATGACGTGCTGCCGGACGAATACAAGATCGTCGACCGGCCGGATATTCTGATCTTCGAGGGCATCAACGTCCTGCAGTCGCGCGACCTGCCGGCCGACGGCAAGATCGTGCCGATGGTATCCGACTTCTTCGACTTCTCGATCTATATCGACGCCGAGGAGACGCAGATCCACAACTGGTATGTGACACGCTTCATGCGGCTCAGGGAAACGGCCTTCCGGGACCCGAACTCCTATTTCCACCGCTATGCTTCAATCAGCGAGGAAGAAGCGGTTGCGATCGCCGAAGACCTCTGGGCAAATATCAACCTGAAAAACCTGCGCCAGAACATCCTGCCGACGCGCCCGCGCGCCGATCTCATCCTGCGCAAGGGCAAGGATCACCTGATCGAGCAGGTGGCGCTGCGCAAGCTCTGAACGGCGCGAGTTAAGGATTGACGCGGCGGAGCGTCAGGTTGATGCGGCCGCCGTTCTTCAGAAGCGTCGAGGTGGCCGGATAGATGCGGTCGACGCCGTGAAAGCAGAGCCGCCCCTGCCCACCCAATACGACCAGATCGCCGCTGGCGAGCTTGAAAGACACGGTCCTGTCGTTGCGGTTCAGGCCGCCGATGCGAAACAGACAGGCATTGCCGAGGGAGATCGAAACGACCGGCGCTTTCAGGTCCTTCTCGTCCTTGTCCTGATGCAGGCCCATGCGCGCCTCATCGGTATAGAAATTGACAAGACAAGCTTCCGGCTCCCTGTCGTAGCCTGAAACATCGTTCCATATCTCAAGCAGTTCGCGGGGGATTGCCGGCCATGGCCTGCCGGTCGCCGGATGCAGCGGCTGGTAGCGGTAGCCTCGTTCCTTGTCCGTTACCCAGCCAAGCGATCCGCAATTTGTCATCCGCACCGACATCGGCTTGCCGGTGCCCGGCATGACCGGTACATAAAGCGGCGCCTCCGCTACAATCGTCCTGACGATGCCGACCAGCGCCTCCTGGCGGGCACGATCGAGATATTCCGGCAGATGGCGGATACCGCTCAGGAGCTCCGGCATATCACTCTCCGCCGCCTGGCCTGCCGCGCATCTTCTTGACTTCCGAACGGCCGGATTTTTCCTTCAGGCGCCGCTCGATCGAGCCTTTTGTCGGCTTGGTCTTCTTGCGCGGCGGCGGCGGCGGCTTGGCGGCCTCGATGATCAGCTCCTTCAGCCGCTCGCGCGCGTCTTCGCGATTGCGGTCCTGGCTGCGAAAACGACTTGCCTCGATCATCAACACGCCGTCCTTCGACAGGCGCCTGCCGGCAAGCTTGATCGCATTGGCCTTGACCCGCTCGTTGAGCGAGGGCGAATTCTGGATGTTGAAGAAGAGCTGGACGGCGGTCGATACTTTGTTGACGTTCTGACCGCCAGGACCGCCCGCCAGAACGAACTGTTCCGTCAGCTCCCATCCGGCGATGGTAATCCTGTCATCGATATAGAGCGCGTCGCTGGCCATACCGCCTTCTAGCGCAGATCAGCGGGTATTGGGAAGCGCATGAGACCCGGCACAGGCACGGCCGGAAACCCGGTGCTGAAAGAACCGGGTTTCACGTGAATCGCCAAAGGTTTATTGGCGAATTATTCGGCGGCAACCCTGGTGCCCGGAGCCGCGTCGCGCACACCGCCGTCGACATGGTCCTCGAACTTGGCGAAGTTGGCGATGAACATGGAGACCAGCTTTTCGGCCTGCGCGTCGTAAGCCTGCTTGTCGGCCCAGGTCGAGCGCGGATCGAGGATGCCGGTATCGACGCCTTCGACGGCCACCGGAACGGCAAAACCGAAGTTCGGATCGGTGCGAAGCTCGGCCTTGGCGAGTTCGCCCGAAAGGGCTGCCGTCAGCAGGGCGCGCGTTGCCTTGATCGGCATACGCTTGCCGACGCCGTAGGCGCCGCCGGTCCAGCCCGTATTGACGAGCCAGCACTGAACGCCGTGCCGGCCGATGAGCTCCTTCAGGAGATTGCCGTATTCGGCAGGATGGCGCGGCATGAAAGGCGCGCCGAAGCAGGTCGAGAAGGTTGCTTCCGGTTCCACGACACCCTTTTCCGTGCCCGCCACCTTGGCAGTGTAGCCGGAGAGGAAGTGATACATGGCCTGATCGGGCGTCAGCTTGGCGATCGGCGGCATGACGCCGAAGGCATCGGCCGTCAGCATGATGATCGTCTTCGGATGAGGCGCAAGCCCGGTTTCCGATGCGTTCGGGATGAAATGCATCGGATAGGCGCAACGGGTGTTCTCGGTCAGCGACGCATCATCGAAATCCGGTTGGCGATTTTCGTCGAGAACGACGTTTTCAAGCACAGTCCCGAAGCGCTGGGTCGTGGCGTAGATTTCCGGTTCGGCTTCGGCCGAAAGGCGAATGGTCTTGGCATAGCAGCCGCCTTCGAAATTGAAGACGCCGTTTTCGCCCCAGCCGTGCTCGTCATCGCCGATCAGCGTACGGGCCGGATCGGCCGAAAGGGTCGTCTTGCCTGTGCCCGAGAGGCCGAAGAAGACCGCCGCATCGCCGGCCGGGCCGACATTGGCCGAGCAGTGCATCGGCATGACACCCCTTTCGGGCAGCAGATAGTTCAGCACGGTAAAGACCGATTTCTTCATCTCCCCGGCATAGGAGGTGCCGGCGATCAGCACGATGCCGTTCGTCAGATCGCAGGCGATCACCGTTTCGGTGCGGCAGCCGTGACGCTCCGGCTCGGCCTTGAAGCTCGGCAGGTCGATAATCGTCAGCTTCGGCGCGAAGCTCGCGAGCGCGTCAGCCTTCGGACGGATCAACAGGTTGCGGATGAAGAGCGAGTGCCAGGCGAATTCGGTCACAACGCGGGTCGGCAGCGCCTGGCCCGCATCGGCGCCGCCGATGAGATCCTGCACGAAGAGATCCTTGTCGGCGGCATGGGCCAGCATGTCCTTATGGAGCAGCGCAAAATGCTCCGGCGACATCGGCTTGTTGTTGTCCCACCAGATCTGACCATCGGTCTTCTCGTCGCGGACGACGAACTTGTCCTTCGGCGAGCGGCCGGTGTGCTGGCCGGTCACTGCGCGAAGAGCGCCCTGGGCTGTCAGTTCGGCTTCTCCCCGGCGAATCGATTCCTCGTAGAGAAGAGCGGCGGAGAGGTTGTAGCGGACGCTCCGTGCGCCGCCGAAACCGATCGTCGCCAGCTCGATTGCCTGGTTGTGAACTCCGAACGTCTCCATAGCTTTTCCCTTCGCTGAGGCGCCTTGGCCGTTAAAATCAGCGCGAAAGTAAGAGGAGAATTTTTAAATGGCAATAGGCAGAATCTTAGAAAGTACAGCAATATCAAATAATTAATCGATTTAAATTTCTGCATTCTGTTTTAAATCGTTTGAAGACCTCCTGTTGAAACAAGTTGTCGCACCACTTTCGGTTGCGCGCCATACAGGCTGGCAATCTACCCCTTTATCTTTGCCACAATTTGTTCCACCTTTATCCTCCATAAGCGCAACCGGTCACGAAGACCGCCTGGGGATGACCAATCCGGGAGATTGCGCACTGATGACGGAGACGAACACCATGCCGACAATCGCGCTCGTTGACGACGACCGCAACATTCTCACTTCCGTGTCGATTGCACTGGAAGCTGAAGGATATAAGGTCGAAACCTATACGGATGGCGCTTCGGCGCTCGATGGTCTGCTCGCGCGCCCGCCGCAGCTGGCGATCTTCGATATCAAGATGCCGCGTATGGACGGCATGGAGCTGTTGCGCCGTCTTCGCCAGAAGTCGGACATGCCCGTCATCTTCCTCACCTCCAAGGACGAAGAGATAGACGAGCTCTTCGGCCTGAAGATGGGCGCCGACGACTTCATCACCAAGCCCTTCTCGCAGCGTCTGCTGGTCGAGCGCGTTCGCGCCGTGCTGCGTCGTGCGTCGAGCCGCGAGGCGGCTGCCGCCGGCGGCACTGCCGCAGCCGGCGCGCCGAAAGCCGGTGCGGTTCAGCAGGCCCGGTCGCTCGAGCGCGGCCAGCTGGTCATGGACCAGGAGCGCCACACCTGCACTTGGAAGGGCGAGGCCGTCACCCTGACCGTCACCGAATTCCTGATTCTGCATTCGCTGGCGCAGCGCCCGGGTGTGGTGAAAAGCCGCGACGCCCTGATGGATGCCGCCTACGACGAACAGGTGTATGTTGATGACCGCACCATCGACAGCCACATCAAGCGGCTGCGCAAGAAGTTCAAGATGGTCGATACTGACTTTGATATGATTGAAACGCTTTACGGTGTGGGGTACCGCTTCCGCGAAGCAGCCTGACGCCTCGCAGCGCAGGAAGAGACGAACGAGGGTGGCGGGCCGGGCAGACTGGCCCCGCCCTCCGAAAGGGCCGTGATTGGCACAGTTGGTGCAGGAAAGGGATCTGGATGATGCGGAGGGCGTGAGCACCCGACGCGTCAGGGGCCGGCGTTGGTCGCATCCCTTCACCCTGATCCGCCGCATCTTCGGCAATGCCGTCTTTTCCAGCCTGACGCGCCGCATCGTCTTCTTCAACCTTGCGGCCCTGCTCGTTCTCGTCGGCGGCATTCTCTACCTCAACCAGTTCCGAGAAGGCCTGATCGACGCACGCGTCGAAAGCCTGCTGACGCAAGGCGAAATCATTGCCGGCGCGGTTTCGGCATCGGCCTCCGTCGACACGAACTCGATCACCATCGATCCGCAGAAGCTGCTCGAACTGCAGGCCGGCCAGAGCATTACGCCGGTGCCGAACGACGAGGACCTCGAATTTCCGATCGACCCGGAGAAAGTGGCGCCGGTTCTGCGCCGGCTGATCTCGCCCACCCGCACGCGCGCCCGCATCTTCGATGCCGATGCCAACCTGCTGCTCGATTCCCGCCACCTCTATTCGCGTGGCCAGGTCCTGCGCTTCGACCTGCCACCGGTGGAGGAGGAAAAACAGACGTGGAGCGAATGGTTCACGGCTCTCTTCAACAAGGCGCTGCAGCCGGGCAATCTTCCTGTCTACAAGGAAGCGCCCGGTGGTGACGGCTCCATCTATCCGGAAGTGATGAATGCGCTGACGGGCGTGCGCGGTGCGGTGGTGCGCACGACCGAAAAGGGCGAACTCATCGTCTCGGTTGCCGTGCCGATCCAGCGCTTCCGCGCCGTGCTCGGCGTATTGCTGCTGTCGACACAGGCCGGCGATATCGACAATATCGTGCATGCCGAGCGTCTTGCCATCATGCGTGTCTTCGGTGTCGCCACGCTCGTCAACGTACTCCTGTCGCTGGTTCTCTCGTCGACCATCGCCAATCCGCTGCGCCGGCTTTCGGCGGCCGCGATCCGCGTGCGCCGCGGCGCCAAGGAGCGCGAGGAGATTCCTGATTTTTCCGTACGCCAGGATGAAATCGGCAACCTTTCCATCGCGCTGCGCGAGATGACGACCGCCCTCTATGACCGGATCGACGCAATCGAGAGCTTCGCGGCCGATGTCAGCCATGAGCTGAAGAACCCGCTGACCTCGCTGCGCAGCGCCGTCGAAACGCTGCCGCTTGCCAAGTCCGACGATTCCAAGAAGCGGCTGATGGACGTTATCCAGCACGATGTCCGCCGTCTCGACCGCCTGATCAGCGATATTTCAGACGCATCCCGCCTCGATGCCGAGCTTGCGCGCGTCGATGCCGGCTCCGTCGATCTGGAAGTGCTGCTGCGCGACCTGATCGACGTGTCGCGCCAGATCCGCAATACCAAGAAACAGGTCGAAATCGAATATGTCGTGGACCGCAAGCCGAACGTGAAGACGCGTTTCGTCGTCAACGGACACGACCTGCGCATCGGCCAGATCATCACCAACCTGATCGAAAACGCGCGCTCCTTCGTACCCGAACACAACGGCAAGATCACGGTCCGCCTTGTCCGCACCCGGTCGCGCTGCGTCGTCTATATCGAAGACAACGGTCCGGGCATCCAGGCGGAGAATATCGACCGCATCTTCGAACGCTTCTATACCGACCGGCCGGAATCCGAGGGCTTCGGCCAGAATTCCGGCCTCGGACTTTCCATCAGCCGGCAGATCGCCGAGGCGCATGGCGGCTCGCTGCGAGCCGAAAACATCGTCGACGACGAGAGCGGCAAACTGCTTGGCGCCCGCTTCATCCTCGCCCTTCCGGCCGATGCCGCAGCATGATCAACATCCACGCCACCGCAATCGTCATTGGAAAGACCGGTCTCCTCTTCACCGGTCCCTCGGGCTGGGGCAAGTCGATGACCGCCTTTACCTGCATGGCGGAGGCGCGCCGGCAGGGTATTTTTTCCGCTCTGGTCGCTGACGATCGGGTGCTTCTTTCGAAGGATGGCGGAGCCGTCACTGCCGCTTGCCCGCCTTCCATTGCCGGGCTTATCGAATTGCGCGGAACAGGGATCGTAAAGCAGGCCCATATCGCCCAGGCGACGATGCATTTTGCGGTCCTGCCGGCCAGCGCCACAGGCGAAGGCCGCCTCCCCGCTGATGGCGAAACCGTCGTTCTTGCCGAGGGTTTCGAACTGCCGGCGCTGCGATTGCTACCCAATCTTCCGCTGCCTCTTGCCGTACTGATGGCAAAAGCGCCGGAAATCGGAAGTTGAAGCCTTCCGGACGGTCCGAGACGGACTATACGTTTGTATTTTTATCTTGCACTTCGGCTTTTGATCGCCAAGATGTGCCCCCACCGGTGGACGTAATTGCTGCGTTGCGATATTGGGGCCACCGTTTGCGTATGCCATGGGAGCAGTAATATCATGATCGGACTTGTGCTTGTCACTCATGGCAAGCTGGCTGAAGAGTTTCGTCATGCCGTAGAGCACGTCGTCGGTCCTCAGAAATTCATCGAGACGGTCTGCATCGGACCGGAAGACGACATGGACCAGAGACGACAGGACATTCTCGAAGCCGTTTCCGGCGCAGACGACGGCCATGGCGTCGTCATTCTCACCGACATGTTCGGCGGTACACCTTCCAACCTCGCCATCTCGGTGATGAGCAGCGGCCACACCGAAGTGATTGCCGGCGTCAATCTGCCGATGCTGATCAAGCTTGCCGGCGTGCGCGGCGAAAACAATATGGAAAAGGCGCTTGCCGAAGCTTCGGAAGCAGGCCGTAAATATATCAACGTTGCAAGCCGGGTTCTGAGCGGAAAGTAAGAAGCCTCCATGACACCGCTCTCCCGGGAACTCCTCATCATCAACAAACGCGGCCTGCATGCGCGCGCTTCGGCAAAGTTTGTCCAGACGGTCGATGCCTTCGATGCGACGATCACCGTTTCCAAGGACGGCATGACGGTGGGCGGCACGTCCATCATGGGCCTCATGATGCTTGCGGCAAGCCCAGGCTCCAGCGTCATCGTTTCGGCCACCGGCAATCAGGCCGTTGAAGCGCTGGACGCCCTCGACCAGCTGATCCAGAACAAGTTCGGCGAAGAGATCTGACCTTCGCGACATATAAAGATATAAAGACTTCTTTATATCCCCGTTGCCTTCACGGCCGAAGCCTGCTAAACGGCGGGCATGACGTGCATCCCGCAACCGTTCCAACCGTTGCGGTCATCGTCGCGCCTTTGCGATGTGTTTGAGACGTTTTCAGCCTGGAGAGCCTTATGAGCACTGAAAAAGATTATGTCGTCGCCGATATCGGCCTTGCGGATTTCGGCCGCAAAGAAATTTCGATCGCCGAAACCGAAATGCCGGGCCTCATGTCGTGCCGCGCGGAATTTGGCGAAACCAAGCCGCTGAAGGGCGCGCGCATCACCGGTTCGCTGCATATGACGATCCAGACCGCCGTTCTCATCGAGACGCTGGTGGCCCTCGGCGCCGAAGTTCGCTGGGCCTCGTGCAACATCTTCTCGACGCAGGACCATGCCGCGGCAGCCATCGCGGCGGCCGGCATTCCGGTCTTCGCCGTCAAGGGCGAATCCCTCGTCGATTACTGGAACTACACCGACAAGATCTTCCAGTGGACCGATGGCGGCTTCTCCAACATGATCCTCGATGACGGCGGCGACGCCACCATGTACATCCTGCTCGGCGCGCGCGCCGAAGCTGGTGAGGACGTTCTCTCCAAGCCGCATTCCGAGGAAGAGGAAATCCTCTTCGCACAGATCAAGAAGCGCCTGGCAGCAACGCCCGGCTGGTTCACCAAGCAGCGTGAGGCCATCAAGGGCGTCACCGAAGAGACCACGACGGGCGTCAACCGTCTCTATCAGCTCAGCCAGAAGGGCCTGCTGCCCTTCCCGGCCATCAACGTCAACGATTCCGTCACCAAGTCAAAGTTCGACAACAAGTACGGCTGCAAGGAATCGCTGGTTGACGGTATCCGCCGTGGCACCGACGTGATGATGGCCGGCAAGGTTGCCGTCGTCTGCGGTTACGGCGATGTCGGCAAGGGTTCTGCCGCTTCGCTTTCCGGCGCCGGCGCCCGCGTCAAGGTGACGGAAGCCGATCCGATCTGCGCCCTGCAGGCCGCCATGGACGGTTACGAAGTCGTTCTGCTCGAGGACGTCGTTTCCTCCGCCGATATCTTCATCACCACCACCGGCAACAAGGACGTCATCCGCATCGACCACATGCGTCAGATGAAGGACATGGCGATCGTCGGCAATATCGGCCATTTTGACAACGAAATCGAAGTGGCGGCACTGCGTAACCTGAAGTGGACGAACGTCAAGCCGCAGGTCGACCTGATCGAGTTCCCCAAGGGCAATCGCATCATCCTTCTCTCCGAGGGCCGCCTCCTGAACCTCGGCAACGCGACGGGCCATCCGTCCTTCGTCATGTCGGCTTCGTTCACCAACCAGACGCTGGCGCAGATCGAGCTCTTCACCAAGCCCGGCCAGTACGAGAACAAGGTCTACATCCTGCCGAAGCACCTCGACGAGAAGGTCGCTCGCCTTCACCTCGACAAGCTCGGCGTGAAACTTACCCAGCTCAGCGAAGAGCAGGCTGCCTATATCGGCGTGAAGCCGCAGGGTCCGTTCAAGTCCGACCACTACAGATACTGATTTCATCTTCGATATCCACAAGATGTGGTGGCCCCGGCATTGACAAATGCCGGGGCTTATTTTTTAGGCGCTCTCTTTCCGACGATTCCCTTCCGAAGTATTGTTTTAAGACTTGATTCGTGGCTTCGGAGCTCTCCGTTTTCCACGAAAATGGGATGTCTTGTCGTGATGCGGCACATTAAAGGACGGAGACATACCGCGGATGTCGGAAATGAAACACAGCCTGCCCGGACAGGCGGAGGATAGCGCTTATACCGCTGACCGCCCGCTTCAGGCAGGCCAAAAACATAGGTTTGCCGCGGCCCCTTTGGCCGCAAGG
Source organism: Hyphomicrobiales bacterium (assembly GCA_900471515.1). GTDB lineage: Bacteria > Pseudomonadota > Alphaproteobacteria > Rhizobiales > Rhizobiaceae > Rhizobium. The sequence continues at coordinate 28,851 of UCFC01000024.1, forward strand.
CAAAGGCAGTGGTCGTTGGCCCGTATTGCGAAGCTGTGCGCTGCGAGCACCGCAGCCGCCCTACCCGCCTGGCCGGTTCTGGCGCAGGCGCAGCCCGGCATTGGCGCATCGGCACATCTCTTTACCTCTTCGCAGGTTGTCGGCCTTTCCGTCGTCATAGGCGTCATTTCGGCTGCGCTGCTTTCGACGCTCTGGCTGGTGCGCCAGCGCGGCAATCTCGAAAATGAAAGCCGTGAGATCCGCTCGGCACTTTCGGATGCGCAGCAGCGCATTTCACAATATCAGGCGCTCATTGCCGACAAGAACCGGCGCATCGTCATCTGGGACGGCGTCGCCCGGCCGGAACTGCTCGGCCAGCTTCCGCCGGAAACCGGCGCGCCGCAGGACAACGAATTCCTCGCCTTCGGCCTCTGGCTGAAAGCGCGATCGGCATCCGAGCTGGAGCGGGCGATCGGCCGCTTGCGCGAGCAGGCCGAGAGCTTCGACATGGTGGTCGAGACCATTCGCGACGAAGTGCTTGAGGCACAGGGCCGGGTTTCCGGCGGGCGTGCCTTCGTCCGCTTCGTGGCGCTCAACAATCTGCGCGCCGAACTTGCCGAATTGAAGATCGAGCGGGATCGGCTGATGACGTCGATTTCCGCGTTTCAGAGCATGCTGGACGCCATCGACATGCCTGCCTGGCAGCGCGACACGGCCGGCCGGCTGACCTGGGTCAACCATGCCTACGGCGACGCAGTTGAGGCGCAGTCGCCCCAGCAGGCAATCAACGAGGGCCGCGAGATCCTGACGACGATCGCCCGCGAGCGCATCCGCGCCACGGCGACGCCGGAATCGCCGTTTCACGATACGATCTCGACCGTCGTGCGCGGCAACCGCACCTTTTTCGACGTCGTCGACGTGAAGGTCCCCAGCGGCTCGGCAGGCATTGCGGTCGACGTTTCGGATGTCGAAGCGGTGCGCGCCGAACTGGAACGCACGCTGAAAAGCCATGCCGAGACGCTCGACCATCTGGCAACGCCGGTTGCCATCTTCGACGGCGACCGCCGGCTGCAATTCTACAATCAGGCCTTCGTTTCGCTCTGGGAACTCGATATCTCGTTCCTCGAAAGCAAGCCCGACAACAGCGAACTTCTGGAGCGCCTGCGCGCCGCCAAGAAGCTTCCCGACCAGCTGAACTGGAAATCGTGGAAGGAAGCGGCGCTTTCCGTCTATCGTTCGCTCGATACGCAATCCGACCTCTGGCACCTGCCGAACGGACAGACGCTGCGTGTCTTTGCCACCGCGCATCCGCAGGGCGGCGCCACCTGGGTTTTCGAGAACCTGACCGAACAGGTCGATCTCGAGACGCGCTACAATACGCTGGTAAAGGTGCAGGGCGAGACGATCGACCACCTTTCGGAAGGTGTTGCCGTCTTCGGCCCCGATGGGCGTATTCGTCTTTCCAACCCGGCCTTCCGGGCTCTGTGGGGCATCACGGAAACGGAGGCCAAGCCGGGTACGCATATCCGCGCCATCGGCGAAGTCTGCGCGCCGTCCTATGACCAGCCCGACGGCTGGAAGACCTTTGCCGAGCTGATTACCAGCTTCGACGACGAGCGGCGCTCGAGCCAGGGAACGCTTGAGCTGCTGTCCGGCCTCGTGCTCGACTTCGCCGTGATCCCGCTGCCGAACGCGCAGACCATGCTGACTTTCGTCAACATGACCGACAGCGTCCGGGCCGAACGGGCGCTGACGGAAAAGAACGAGGCGCTGCGCAAGGCGGACGAGCTGAAGAACGATTTCGTGCAGCACGTCTCCTACGAGCTGCGCTCGCCGCTGACGAACATTATCGGCTTTACCGATCTGCTGCGCACGCCGGGCGTCGGGTCGCTGAACGAACGGCAGGCCGAATATATCGACCATATCGCCACTTCCTCCTCGGTGCTTTTGACGCTCGTCAACGACATTCTCGATCTTGCGACCGTCGATGCCGGCATCATGCGGCTCAACTATGCGGAAATCGATCTCGCCGACCTGCTCGACGACGTTTCCATGCAGATCGCCGATCGGCTGCAGGAAAGCGGTGTTTCGCTTGAGATCACTGCACCTGCCTATCTCGGCTCGATCGTCGCCGATCCGCAGCGGCTGAAGCAGATCCTGCTGAAGCTTCTCGCCAATGCCGCCAATTTCTCGCCGGAAGGCGCGTCCATTTCGCTGGAATGCCGTCGGGAAGGCACGGATTTCGTCTTCTCCGTCCGCGATCGCGGTCCCGGTATTTCTCCCGAAATGGTCGCCACGGTCTTCGATCGTTTCGCAACCGGTGCGAAGAGCGGCAAACGTGGCGGCGCCGGGCTTGGACTTTCGATTGTGGACAGTTTCGTCAGCCTGCATAATGGCGAAGTCAGCATCGACAGCGAGCCCGGAAAGGGGACGACCGTGACCTGCCGCATCCCTTCCATCAACCTGCCGCATTCCGTCGCCGCCGAATGACGCAAGGCGACGTGATTTCGCTTCTACTGGAAGACGAGGCGGCAACGCTCCGCCTCGGCAACGATCTGGCGCTTGCCTTGAAAGCCGGCGATTGCCTGGCTCTCTCCGGCGATCTTGGGGCGGGAAAATCCTCCCTCGCACGCGCCTTCCTGCGGACGGTGGCCGAAGACCACGGGCTGGAAGTTCCAAGCCCGACCTTCACCCTTGTGCAATCCTACGAGCTGCGGATCCCGGTTTCACATTTCGATCTCTATCGGCTCGGCGACCCCTCGGAATTGACGGAACTCGGTTTCGATGAGGCGCTCGAAAACGGTATCTGCATCGTCGAATGGCCGGAAATGGCGGAAGGCGAACTGCCTGAAGGGCGCATATCGCTGCGGCTTGAACACGAAGGAAGCGGGCGGCGGGCCACGATCACGGCGCCGGAGCAAAGTGCGTCCCGTATCCGGCGCGTGCTCGCGATCCGCAGCTTTCTCGCCGATGCCGGCTATGGTGACGCCGAACGGCGGTTTCTGACGGGCGATGCATCGCTTCGCGCATACGAATATTTCCATCTCGGCGACGGCACGCGGAAAATCCTCATGGACTGGCGGCCGCCGCCCGAAGGGCCGCCGATTTATGACGGCAAGCCCTATCCCAAGGTCGCCCACCTGGCGCAGGACGCCTATCCTTTCGTCGCGATCGCTGATGTGCTGCGCGAGCGTGGCTTTGCGACGCCGAAAATCGAGAAGGTTGATTACCAGCAGGGCATCCTGCTGATCGAGGATCTGGGCACCGAGGGCGTGCTGGACGATGAAGGCAGGCCGATCGTCGAGCGCTACCAGGAAAGCGTCGCCTGCCTTGCCCATCTTCACTCGATGCAGATCCCGCAGGATATCCCGGTCACGGCCACGCACACCCATCACATTCCGGAGTTCGATCGCACGGCGATGAAGATGGAAGTGCGTCTTCTGCTCGACTGGCACATTGCCTGGAAACGCGGAGCGCCTCCTTCAGATGCCGAGCGCGAGGAATATCTCGCGATCTGGGATCAGCTGATCGACGAGCTGCGGTCGGCGGAAAAGACCCTGCTTCTGCGGGATTTTCATTCGCCCAACATCATCTGGCGGGAGCATGAGAGCGGCGTCCGCAAGATCGGCCTCATCGACTTTCAGGACGCGATGATCGGGCCGACCGCCTATGACCTTGCCTCCATCGTCCAGGACGCACGTGTGACGATCGAGCCCGACCTCTTCCGCCTGCTGATGGCCGATTATCTTTCGCTCCGGCGCGCGCAAGGCGGTTTCGACGAAGCCGGATTCATGAAGGCATGGGCCATCATGTCTGCGCAGCGCAACTGCAAGCTTGCCGGTCTCTGGGTGCGGCTCCTGCAGCGGGACGGCAAGCCCGGCTATCTGCAGCACATGCCGCGCACGCTTGCCTATCTCAAAGTGGCGCTGGAACATGAGAGCCTTGCCCCCTTGCGCGAATGGTGCACAAGGGCTGGAATACTGCCAGTCGAATCATAGATCCGGACCAGCATGACCATCAGACAAGCCATGGTACTGGCCGCGGGCCTCGGAACCCGCATGCGCCCGATTACCGACACTATTCCGAAGCCTCTGGTGAAGATCGGCGGAAAGCCGATGATCGACTATGCGCTGGATTCGCTTGCCGAGGCCGGGGTCGAACAGGTTGCCGTCAATGTCCACCATTTTGCGGACCAGATGGAGGATCATCTGAAAGGCTATCGCGGGCTGGATATCCTCATTTCAGACGAGCGCGATGCGCTGATGAATTCCGGCGGAGGACTGGCGAAAGGCCTGAAGCTACTCCGGCGGGAACCGGTTTTCGTCATGAACGCCGATCTTTTCTGGATCGGGGAGCCGGTCGGGCGGCCGAGCAATCTGCGGCGCTTAGCCGGATTCTTCGATGCCGAACGCATGGATATGGCGCTGCTCTGCGTGCGCATCGAGGACGCGACGGGCCATAACGGCAAGAACGACTTCAGCCTCGCTGCCGATGGCCGGCTGACGCGCTATCGCGACGATCCGTCCAACCCGGTCGTCTATGCCGGTGCCATCGTCATGAGCCCTGCGCTGCTCGACGATGCGCCCGAAGAGGCCTTCAACCTGAATATCTATTTCGACAAGGCGATCGCCCGCCGCCGGCTCTTCGGCATGATGATGGAAGGCCATTGGCTGACGGTCGGCACGCCTGATGCAATTGACGATGCAGAGGAGACGATCCGGCGGTTCCGGACGTTTGCTTGATCGATGGCGGAGCGGCACCGGCCACGCATTTTGACGATCCCGTCCGGTCTTCCCTTTCTGAAGACGCTGGCGAGTTCGCTTTGCGACGGGCGGCTGACGCCGCTTTTCCGGCATGATGCTGCCGATCCTCTGTCGCTCGCGAAGGTGACGATCTATCTGCCGACCCGGCGCGCCGTACGCGTGCTGCGTTCGGAATTCGTCGACCTGCTCGGCGGCCGTTCGGCAATCCTGCCGGTTATCCGGCCGCTCGGCGAGACGGATGACGACAGCGGCTATTTTGACGAGGCGCTGCCCGCGACGATCGATCTTGCCCAGCCATTGTCCAATACCGCGCGCCTTCTGGAACTGGCGCGGCTGATCCTTGCCTGGCGCAACAAGCTGCCCGAGATCGTCCGGCATATCCATTCGGAATCGCCCCTTGTCGCGCCGGCAAGCCCGGCCGATGCCATCTGGCTTGCCCGCAACCTGGCGGAACTGATCGATTCGATCGAAACCGAGGATCTTGCGTGGTCCGAATTCGGAAAGCTCGAGACGGGCGACTATGCGGCCTGGTGGCAGCTGACGGCCGAATTCCTGCAGATCGCCAGCGCGTTCTGGCCGGAGCGTCTGGTTGAACTCGGCCGCTCTTCGCCAGCCCGACACCGCAACGCCATTCTGCGCGCTGAAGCCGGCCGGCTTTCGGCGGCAAAACCTCCCGGTCCGATCATCATTGCCGGCTCGACAGGTTCGCTTCCTGCCACGGCTGATCTCATCGGTGCGGTGGCGAACCTCCCGGAAGGCGTGATCGTGTTGCCCGGCCTCGATCTTTCCATGCCGGAGGAGCATTGGCGGCTTGTCGCCCCCGACCTCCTGCCGGGTCAACGGGCCAATCCGGCGAGCCGCACACATCCGCAATATGGTCTTTCCGTCCTGTTGAAGCGCCTGAAGCTTACCCGAGAGGATGTCCAGCCGATCGATGACGCAGAGGCCGACCTGCGTTCACGCGCGGAAGTTCTGTCGCGCGCGCTCACGCCATCGGAGGCCACGAGCAGCTGGGGCGATTGGAAGAAAAACCTGCCGGAAGGAACCATTGCCGCGGCATTCGCCGACGTATCGATGATCGAAGCCGCCAACGAACGCGAGGAAGCGACGGCGATTGCCGTTGCCCTGCGGCTGGCGCTGGAACAGCCGGGGGCAGATGGCGAAAGCCGGGCTGCACTTATTACGCCGGACCGCAATCTCGCCCGCCGCGTCATGGCGGAGCTCTCCCGCTTCGGCATTCTCGCCGACGATTCGGCCGGTACCCCACTTTCGGCAACTGCGCAGGGCACGCTGCTGCAACTGCTTCTCGAAGCGACGCTGCGTCCTGGCGATCCTGTCGCCATCGTTTCATTGCTCAAACACCCGCTTGCCCAGTTCGGGCTGGAACGCAGCTTTCTGACTGCGGCTGTGGAAGCGCTGGAGTTGCTGGCCCTGCGCGGCGGCACGGCGGAAGTGAATATCGGAGCGCTCGAACGGCTGCTCGACCATCAGCTTTCGGAGCAGGCACGCGACAGACATGCGCCGGTGTGGCGCAAATCACTGCCATCCGGGGCGACGGACATGGCGCGCACATTGGCGCAGAAAGTGGAACGCGCCGTGGAGCCGCTCGTATCGGCGCTCGCACTCCATCGCAGGAACGGTGATGACCCGGCCACGGGCATCTCCCTGTCGCAATGGGCCGAACGGACGGGCCGTGCTCTTGAAGCTGTTGCGGCCGGCGAACACGGCAATCTGGCGAGCCTCTGGTCCGGTGAGGCGGGTGATGCCCTGGCGAGCCTGCTTGGCGAAGTGATCGATACCGACGGCCAGATGGATGCGGACGGTCCGCAGTGGATCGATATCATGCAGGCGCTGTCGGCCGGACATGCCGTCAAACCCGGTGCGCTGAGCCACCCCCGCCTCTTCATCTTCGGTACGCTGGAAGCACGCCTGCAGAATGTCGATACGCTGATCCTCGGCAGCCTCAATGAAGGATCGTGGCCGGGTCAGACTGCCAACAATCCCTTCGTCTCCCGCATGATGAAGACGGAAATCGGGCTTGAACCGCCGGAGCGGCGGATCGGCCAGCTGGCGCATGACTTCGAGATGGCGAACGGCACCCGCCACCTGATCTATTCGCGCGCGTTGCGGCAGGGTTCGACCCCAACCGTCGCCTCGCGATGGCTGCAGCGGCTGCTGGCGCTCGGCGGCGAGGATTTTGAGGAACAATTGCGCGAGCGGGGTGCGCGTTTCGTTCACTGGGCGAACCAGATCGACCTCGGAGACAATCAGGCGCCGGCGCAAAGACCGTCTCCAAGGCCGCCGCGCGAGTTGCAGCCCAAGTCCTATTCCTTCAGCGAAGTCGGCCGGCTGCGCCGCGATCCCTATGCGATCTATGCGCGGCGCGTTTTGCGGCTCGATCCCGTCGATCCGTTCAACCGCGATCCGGGCGCAGCAGAGCGGGGCACGCTTTACCACAAGATCATCGACCGCTTCGTCCGCGAGGGCCATGTCGCGGGAACGCCCGATGCGGCAGCGGCGATGGAAACCATTCTGACGGAACTCTTCGACATGGAGAAGCTGCCGGCGCATATCGACGCGGTCTGGCGACCGCGTTTCCGCGAGGTTGCGCGGGCCTTCCTCACCTGGGAAGCCGGGCGGCAGACCGACGTGCAGAAGCGGCTGACCGAAGTGAGAGGTGGTGTCGAACTCGACGGGATCGATATCCGGCTCACCGGGGTTGCCGACCGGATCGATATCAAGGGACCTAACAGCGCGGATATCATTGACTACAAGACCGGCTACAATCCCTCTCCGACCCAGGCCCGAGCCCTGCTCGATCCGCAGCTCGCGCTTGAGGCTGCAGCCCTTCAGGCCGGAGCCTTTCGCGACGCCGGCAGCCTAGTGCCGAACGATCTCCTCTATGTTCGCCTGCGGCCGGGCAGCCGCTTTCTGGTCGACAAGGTCAACAATGAGGAGGCCAATGGCGACAAGGCAAAATCGGCGATGCAGCTTGCCGAGGAATCGATCGACCAGCTGGTGAAATTCGTCAGCCTGCTGCAGTCGGGCGAAAAAGGCTTTACCTCGCGGCTGATCCCTGCCCAACAATTCGATTTCGGCGGCGACTACGACCATCTCGCACGCGTTGCAGAATGGGCAACCGCAGACCCTGACGGAGGCGGCGATGATTGATCCGACGGCGCTTCCCGAGGGCGACGATCCCGGCACGTGGATCAGCTGGACGACGATCCAGCAGGCGATTGCCTCCGATCCAGCCCGTTCGGCCTGGGTGTCGGCCAATGCCGGTTCCGGCAAGACCCACGTGCTGACGCAGCGGGTGATCCGGCTGCTGCTTGCGGGGGCGCGGCCTTCCGCCATTCTCTGCCTCACCTATACGAAGGCGGCCGCCTCCGAAATGTCGAACCGCGTCTTCGAACGACTGGCGGAATGGGCGATTTTTCCGGATGAGGAACTGGCCAGGCGCATCACCCAGATCGAAGGTCGTGAGCCGGATTCGCTGAAGCTGGCGGAGGCAAGGCGGCTGTTTGCCAAGGCGCTGGAAACGCCGGGCGGGCTGAAGATCCAGACGATCCATGCCTTCTGCGAGGCGCTGCTGCACCAGTTTCCGCTGGAAGCAAATGTCGCCGGTCATTTCTCGGTTCTGGACGACCGGGCAGCCGCGACGCTGCTTGCCGACGCGCGCCGCTCGCTCTTGACGGCGACGACCCCCGACAATGACCGGGATCTCGCCGATGCCTTCGCCTATGTGCTCAATCTCGGTGATGAATCCGGGCTTGAAAATCTGCTCGGCGAGATCGTTGCCAACAGAAATGCCATACGCCGTTTCATGCTGGCGGCCGAGCCGCATGGCGGCGTCGATCGCCTGCTTCGCGCAAAGCTTGGCCTGTCGCCCGACGATACGGAAGAGGGTTTGGCTGAACGGTACTGGCCCTTGCCGGGGCTGACGGGTGCGATACTGGAACTTTACCTTTCGCTCGCCGGTTCGAAGGGCGGGGCGAAAGCGCAGGACGTTGCCGACGGCCTGCGTCGTGCCGCCCGCGAGCGAGATGCCGCCGCACGTTCGCAGATTCTGGAGAAGGTTTTCCTCACGTCGAAAGGCGAGCCGAAGACGGACGGGCAATTTCTCGTCAAGGCGATGCTTGCCGAGGCGCCGCAGCTTGCCGATGCGATCGCCTCCGCACGTGCGCATGTCGTCAGTTGCCGCGACCAGCTGAAAATGATGCGGATGCATACGGCGACCCATGCCGCCCTCGTGCTGGCCGACCGCCTGAATCGGGACTACGAGGAGCTGAAGAAACAGCGCAGCCATCTCGATTTCGAGGACCTGATCACACGCACGGCCGACCTGCTGACGAAGAGCGGTGTCGGCCCATGGATCCATTACAAGCTCGATCAGGGTATCGACCATATTCTCGTGGACGAGGCACAGGATACCAGCCCCATTCAATGGAGCGTCATCCAGTCTCTGGCGGAGGATTTTTTCTCGGGCGAAAGCGCGCGGCCGGTCGTGCGAACGCTGTTTGCCGTCGGTGACGAGAAACAGTCGATCTACTCTTTCCAGGGCGCGCGGCCGGAACGGTTTTCAGAGGAAAAGGAACGAACGCAGCGCCGCGTGCAGAACAGCGGGCTCGATTTTTCTACAGTTCGCCTGCCGCTCTCCTTTCGCTCCACGTCCGATGTGCTGCTGGCAGTCGACCATATCTTTACGCCCCCGGAGAATGCGCGCGGGCTCGGCACCGAACCTGTCGTGCATCGCTCCAGCCGTATCGGCCACCCCGGTGCCGTCGATCTCTGGGACATGGTCGTTCCCGATGTGGTGGTGAAGGACGAGGACTGGACGGCTCCTTTCGACGCCACACCCGAAAGCGCTCCGGCCGCCATTCTGGCGCGGCGCATCGCCCACACGATCGGTACGCTTGTCGGCCGCGAAACGATCATTGAAAAAGGCAGGGAGCGCTTTATCGAGGCCGGCGACATCCTCGTCCTCGTTCGCAAGCGCGACGCCTTCGTCAATGCGCTGACACGCGAACTCAAACGGCGCGGCGACATTCCGGTCGCCGGCGCGGACCGGCTGGTCCTGACCAGCCACATTGCCGTGCAGGACCTGATGGCACTTGGGCGTTTTCTTCTTCTGCCGGAAGACGATCTCTCGCTTGCCGCCGTCCTGAAAAGCCCGCTCTTCGATCTCTCGGAGGAAGATATTTTTGCGATCTCGGCGCGGCGCGGCGACCAGGAAAGCGTCTGGCAGCATCTTCGCAAACATGCGGCCGACGGCCATGAACGATTTTCCGCAGCCGTTGCCAGGCTGGAACTCTTCCTTGCGCAATGCCGAAGCTTTTCGGTCCACGACTTCTATGCGCGGGTGCTCGGCAGCCATGGCGGCCGGCGGCAATTCCTGGCGCGTCTCGGCACTGAGGTCAGCGATATCCTCGACGAGTTCCTGACCTTTGCGCTCGATCACGAAACGTCCGGCCTGCCCGGCCTGCAGTCCTTCATCTCGACGCTGGAGCTTGAAGCGCCCGAAGTGAAGCGCGAGCAGGACAAGGGGCGAAACGAGGTGCGCATCATGACGGTGCATGCGTCCAAGGGGCTGGAAGCGCCAATCGTCTTCCTGGTGGATGGGGGGTCCAAGGCCTTTACCCACACGCATCTGCCGAAACTCCGGTTGATCGACACCCGGCCGGACGAGCCGCCGATGCCCGTCTGGATTCCGGTCAGCGACCTTGGAAATTCGCTAACCGCGAATGACGCGGCGCGCATCCAGTCGCTTGCCGAGGAAGAATACCGGCGCCTGCTCTACGTCGCGATGACACGCGCCGCCGATCGGCTGATCGTTTGCGGTTATCGCGGGGTACGCCTGAACAACGACACCTGGCATATGATGATTTCTGCCGCGCTCGATGCGGAACATCCGCATGTCGAGAAGACGACCTTCTCAAGCCCGGACGGAGAATGGGACGGCGTCCGCTGGCGCGTGCCGCAGGTCGAGCGCAGCTTCGAACGGATGGATCAGGCGCCCAAACCGGAGACCATCGAAACGGTCCCGCCGGACCTCTTCCGCCCTCTGCCGCCGCAGAAACAATTGCCGCGGCCGCTCAGCCCTTCCGGTGCGGGAACCATTATCGATGAGGAGGCCGACGATCTGCTGGTGACATCACCGCTCTTCGGCGACCCTGAGAGCAGCGATCGGTCGCTGGAAAAAGGCCGGCTCATTCACCGGATGCTGCAAGCCCTGCCCGATATTGCTGCGGAGGAGCGGGCCGAGGCGGCAAAACGCTATGCTGAGCGCGCAGCGCGATTCTGGCCGCCGGCTGAACGGCAAGCTCTGATCGATTCGGTTGTGAAGCTTCTGGAAGACGGGAGGCTTCAGCCTGTGTTCAGCGTTCATGCACAGGCGGAAGTCTCGATCATGGGAACATTGACGCTGGAGGGCCGGGACTATGCGGTTTCCGGCCGCATCGACCGGCTTGCGGTCCTGTCCGACAGCGTCGTTATCATGGATTACAAGACAAACCGCGTCCCGCCGGCGAGCGAAGAGGCCATTCCCTTTGCGCACAAGGCCCAGCTTGCGATCTACCGGGAAATCCTGAAACCGCTCTATCCGGCCAAACGGATTGATTGCATGCTGATCTATACGGAAAATGCGAGCATTCACTCGCTCAGCGAACAGGCCCTGGCTTCCGCACTTGCAGGACTCAACACAAAGTGAAATATCGGACATTGAAATTCCGGCACCGCACCCTCACATCTTGTCCAACAGCAAATTCCGGTAAAGGAGCAGCCTATGGCTACCGTTAAGGTCGATATCAACAACTTCCAGTCGGAAGTTCTGGAATCCGCAGAACCCGTCGTCGTCGATTTCTGGGCCGAGTGGTGCGGTCCGTGCAAAATGATTGCTCCGAGCCTCGAAGAAATCGCGACGGAAATGGCTGGCAAGGTCAAGGTTGCCAAGCTCAATATCGACGAAAACCCGGAGCTGGCAGCCCAGTTCGGCGTTCGCTCGATTCCGACGCTTGCGATCTTCAAGGGCGGTGAAGTTGCCGACATCTCTGTCGGCGCAAAGCCGAAGACGGCGCTTTCCAACTGGATCTCCAGCGCATCCTGAGGATATCGACAGTCCAATACGAAAAGCCCGGTACTCGCCGGGCTTTTTTCATTTGGGGGGCGTGCCGTTTTCCGCCAGCACGTCGCCGACGAGATAAAGTGAACCGCCGATAAGGATACGCGGCGGCGGCGCCTCCGGATCGACGGTGGAGGCGATCGCGTCCAGGGCCTCGACCACTGACGACATCGGTTCGGCTACGAGACCGGCATCGTAGGCGGCATGAGCCAGGATCACCGGATCGATTGCCGCCTCGCTGCCGAGGATCGGCACGCAATAGATCTTCTCCGCAAGGTCCGCGAAGGCCTTGAAATAGCCGACCGGGTCCTTGGTGTTGATCATGCCGGATATCAGGAACAGCGGCCGGGACTGGCGCTCCTCGAAATTCGCCATGGCTTCGGCAATCACTTCGCCGGCACCCGGATTGTGGCCGCCATCGACCCAGATTTCCGACCGGGCCGGCGCGTGGTTCAGGAGCCTGCCTTTCGTGAGCTTCTGCAGACGGCCCGGCCATTCCACCGTTTCCATCGCCTTCTCCATCATCGGCTCGGTGACGGTGAAACCCGCAGCCTTGACGGCGCGAATGGCGGCGGCGGCATTGGCATATTGGTGGCGGCCGGGAAGGCGCGGCAAGGGCAGATCCGCCAGGCCGAATTCATCCTGATAGATCAGCCGGCCATATTCCTCATGGGCGATGAAATCCTGACCGAAAACGGCGCTCGGGCAATGCAGCCGCTCGGCGGTCGACATCAGCACGTCGAGGGCCGCATCATATTCCTGGTGACCGATGACGACGGAATGGCCACGCTTCATGATGCCGGCCTTTTCCGACGCGATCAGCTCCACCCGATCGCCGAGATAGGGCTGATGGTCGAGCGAAATCGGCATGATAACCGAAACGGCGGGGTCCTCGATGACGTTCGTCGCGTCGAAGCGACCACCGAGACCGACCTCGATGATTGCCGCGTCGGCCGGATGTTCGGAAAAAAGAATGAAGGTGACGGCCGTCAGGATTTCGAAGACGGTAATCTTCTCGCCGTTGTTGGCCGTGGCGACACGCCGGAGGGCGTCTGCGAAAACGGCATCGTCAACCAGGCGCCCCCGGCCGCCGGACACGCCCAGACGGTAGCGTTCATGCCAGTTTACGAGGTGCGGAGACGTGTGGACGTGGGCACTGTAACCTCCTGCTTCCAGCAGCGCCCGGCAGAAGGCCGATGTCGAGCCTTTGCCGTTGGTGCCGGCGATATGAATGACGGGAGGAAGGTTGCGCTCGGGGTTGCCGAGCGCTTGCAGAAGGCGCTTGATGCGGTCGAGTGACAGATCGTAGCCCTTGGGATGCAATCCCATGAGCTTTTCGATCTCCTGCGCCGCCTCACTCACCGCGATCTGGCCTCTGTCCGTCATCGGCCCGCCCTATCTTGTGAGGTCCGCCGCTCAGGCGCTCGCCGCCAGAGCAATGACCCCATTGGCATCGTTTGCGGCCGTAGCCGGCTTCTTGGTCAGGATCTTCAGGAGGCGCGCCAGCGTCTCGGGAATATCGTGACGTTTGACCACCATATCGACCACGCCGTGTTCCAGCAGGTATTCCGATGTCTGGAAGCCTTCGGGAAGCTTTTCGCGCAGCGTCTGCTCGATGACGCGCTTGCCGGCGAAGCCGATTTCGGCGCCCGGTTCGGCCAGATGGATATCACCCAGCATGGCATAGGACGCCGTAACACCGCCGGTGGTCGGGTTGGTCAGCACGACGATATAGGGCTGGCCTGCTTCCTTGAGCATATCGACGGCAACGGTGGTGCGCGGAAGCTGCATCAGCGACATGATGCCTTCCTGCATGCGAGCGCCGCCGGAAGCCGGGAACATGACGAGCGGGCACTTTTCCGCAATCGCGCGCTCGAAGGCTTTGACGATTGCCTCGCCGGCGGCCATGCCGAGCGAGCCGCCGATGAAATTGAACTCATGGACGACGGCGACGAGCTTCAGGCCCTGCACATTGCCGAGGCCGGCAAGGATCGTATCTTCCTGCTCGGTCTTGAGGCGGCTGTCGCGCAGACGGTCGATATATTTCTTGGAATCGCGGAACTTCAGCGGGTCCTGGGCGACCTTCGGCTGCGGCAGGGATTCGTATTCGCCATTGTCAAAGAGGTCGGCAAGGCGCGCCTTGGCCGGCATCTTCATGTGATAGCCGGAGGCGGGAATGACCCACTTGTTGCTCTCAAGGTCCTTGTGAAAGACCATCTCGCCCGTTTCCGGGCACTTGATCCAGAGGTTCTCCGGCACTTCGCGACGGCCCAGCATGGAATTGATCCGCGGGCGAACGTAGTTAGTGATCCAGTTCAACTCGAATACTCCTGATTGACTAGTGCCAATGTGGGGAAACTATTCGGCAGCAACAAGGCGCGCCGAACGCGTTCCTGTGGAAAGACCGCGAACCAGCGTCGCAACGGCCTGAACCGTATCGGCTGTCGCCTTTCCATCTGCCGTCAGGCTGGTTGCCACCTGATTGACGATTGCCGTGCCCACAACCACGCCATCGGCCGAGCCGCCGATGACCTTTGCATGTTCCGCCGTCTTGACGCCGAAACCGACGCAGACGGGCAGATCGGTATGATCCTTGATGCGCTTGACCGCACCCGAAATCAGCGACGGATCGGGCAGCGCCGAGCCGGTGATGCCGTTCATCGAGACATAATAGACGAAGCCCGACGTGTTCTTCAGAACCGCCGGCAGGCGCTTTTCATCCGTCGTCGGCGTGGCCAGACGGATGAAATTGATGCCCTTCTTCAGCGCCGGGATGCAGAGTTCGTCATCCATTTCCGGCGGCAGGTCGACGATGATCAGCCCGTCGATGCCGGAGGCCAGCGCGTCGTCGAGAAATTTCTCGACACCGTAAATGTAGATCGGGTTGTAATAGCCCATCATGACGATCGGCGTCGTATCGTTGGTCTTGCGGAAGTCGGCAGCAAGCTGCAGCGTCTTTTTCAGAGTCTGGCCGCCCTTGAGCGCGCGCTGGCCGGCGAGCTGAATCGCCGGGCCGTCGGCCATCGGATCGGAAAAGGGCATGCCGAGCTCGATGACGTCGGAGCCTGCCTCCGGCAGCGCCTTCATGATGCCGAGCGAAGTTTCGTAGTCCGGGTCGCCGCCCATGAAATAGGTTACGAGCGCCGGGCGGCCTTCCGCCTTCAGATCGGCGAAGCGTTTATCCATACGTGCGGTCATTTTCTTTACTCACCCATTCCCAGGATCTTGCCGACGGTGAAGATATCCTTGTCGCCGCGGCCGGAGAGGTTCATCAGGATGATCTCGTCCTTACCCATCTTGGGCGCGCGCTTGATGACTTCGGCAAGCGCATGCGAAGGCTCGAGCGCCGGGATGATGCCTTCGAGGCGCGTCAGCGTCTGGAAGGCTTCGAGCGCCTCATGATCCATGATCGGGACATATTCGGCGCGGCCGATATCGTTCAGCCACGAATGTTCGGGGCCGATGCCGGGATAGTCGAGGCCGGCCGAAATCGAATGGCCTTCCTTGATCTGCCCGTCATCGTCCTGCAGCAGGTAGGTGCGGTTGCCATGCAGCACGCCCGGCGAGCCGGCCGTGATCGAGGCGCAATGTTCATCGCCCTGCAGGCCCTTGCCGCCGGCTTCGACGCCGACGATCTTGACGTCCTTGTCATCGAGGAAGGGATGGAAGATGCCGATCGCATTCGAACCGCCGCCGACGGCAGCGATGACGAGATCCGGCAGACGGCCTTCGGCTTCAAGGATCTGCTCTCTGGCCTCCGTCCCGATGACGGCCTGGAAGTCGCGGACCATTTCCGGATAGGGATGCGGGCCGGCGGCCGTACCGATCAGGTAGTAGGTGCTCTCGACATTGGTGACCCAGTCACGCAGCGCCTCGTTCATGGCATCCTTCAGCGTGCCGCTGCCGGCCGTAACGGGTTTCACCTCGGCACCCAGCAGCTTCATGCGGAAAACGTTCGGCGCCTGGCGTTCGACATCGGTGGCGCCCATGTAAACGACGCAGGGCAGGCCGAAGCGCGCAGCGACGGTGGCGGAAGCCACGCCATGCTGCCCGGCACCGGTTTCGGCGATGATGCGGGTCTTGCCCATGCGCTTGGCAAGCAGGATCTGGCCGATGCAATTGTTGATCTTGTGCGAGCCGGTATGGTTCAGCTCTTCGCGCTTGAAATAGATCTTGGCGCCGCCAAGATGCTGGGTCAGGCGCTCGGCGTAATAGAGCGGGCTCGGGCGGCCGATATAGTGGGCGCCGAGATGCTTGAGTTCCGCCTGGAATTCCGGATCGTTCTTCGCCTTGTTCCACTCATCCTGCAGGTCGAGAATCAGAGGCATCAGGGTTTCGGCTACGAAGCGGCCCCCGTAAATGCCGAAGCGGCCGTCTTCGTCCGGGCCGGCGCGGAAGGAATTCGGTTTAGGCGTCTCGTTCAATTTACACTCCCTGTGGTCGTTTCAGGCATACATGCCTGTTCAACCGCATCGAAAAACTCATCGATCATGTCCAGGCTCTTCACGCCCGGCGCACTCTCGACGCCGGAGGCGGTATCGACGCCCGGCGCCTTGGTCATCGCCAGCGCCTGCCCGACATTGGCCTTGTTGAGCCCGCCTGACAGCATGTAGTCCACATTGCCGTCAAGCCAGGTCAGCAGGCCCCAATCAAAGGAAACGCCGTTGCCGCCCGGCAGTTCGGATCCTTTCGGCGGCTTGGCATCGAAAAGAAAGCGATCGGCAATACCGATATAGGCTTCGACCCGTTTCAGGTCGTCGGCCGTGCGCACCGACAATGCCTTGATGACCGGGATGCCGTACATCGCCTTGATGGTCAGCACGCGCTCCGGGCTCTCGCTGCCGTGCAGCTGCAGCATGTCGGGGCGCAAGAGCGCGACGATTTCATCGAGGTCGTCATTGCTCGGGTCGACCACGACGGCCACGATCTTCGCCTTGCCGCGCGCCGGCTCGGCCAGCTTGCCGGCAATATCGGGCTCGACGTAACGCGGGCTTTTCTGGAAAAAATTGAAGCCGATATGCGTCGCTCCGCGCTTCAATGCGCGCTCGACAGTTTCAGGCGTCTTCAAACCACAGATCTTGATATCCGGTCTCATGGCAGCGAAGTGACACGAAACGGGAAAAGAGTCGAGCCAATTTGCAATACTGGCCGCATTTAACGCGGAACGCTCAGTCGAAGTCTATGGCGTGCAATTGGCTGCCATGGCGCTTCAGCCACGACTTCGCCTCTTCCATATGCGGGCAGAGCCTCTTGCAGAGCGCCCAGAAGTGCGGACCGTGGTTCATTTCCTTCAGATGCGCCACTTCATGGGCGGCGAGATAATCGATCACCGAAGGCGGCGCCATGACGATGCGCCAGGAGAAGCTCAGGTTCCCCTCCGAGGAGCAGGAGCCCCAGCGGCTGCGGGTATCCTTCATCGAAATGGAGCGGATCGGCGCCTTGATGGAGCCCGCATGCAGGCGCGACAGCCTCTCAAGGTCGGCGCGCGCCTCTTTCTTCAGGAAGGTGGCGATGCGCCGGCCGATATGTTCCGGCATGCCGCTGACGCGAAGCACCGCTTTGCCGTCCACAACGACGGCCTCGGTCAGCCCGCGCAGGCTGCCGGTGTGCTCGATGCGATGCCTGACGCCGCGAAAGAGGATCTCTCCGCCGTCACGCAGGCCGGTATCGGTCGAGAATTTCGCAAGCTTGGTCAAAAGCCAGCCCTGATGCCGATCGAGGAAGGCATTGACCTCGCGGGCGGCAAGTCCTTTCGGCACCGTCATTTTCAAAGCGCGTCCGCCGGGCTCGATACGCAGCGTGATCCGCGTTGCCCGGTCATGCTGCTTGATCGTCAAGGGCATCGGACGGCCGGCAACATCCAGCGTCCGCTTTTCGGGCGGCGACGGTTTCTTCGTCGTGCGGCGGATCTTCGGAAGCGGAAACATAGGAGTTTTCTATACGATTCGACGCGAATCCGGGCAAAGAAAAACCGGCATCGGAAGCGATGCCGGCCGTAGATTTTCTGTGATCGCGTTTACGGCGTCTGGTACTCGGCGACCGGACCATTGTCGTCGCGTCTGCCGTTCTTGCGTTCGCGCATGAAGCGGTCGAATTCTTCCTGATCCTTGGCGCGACGAAGCTCGCGCAGGTAGGAATCGAATTCTTCCCGCATTTCATCGAGCTTGCGGCGCTCTTCCTCGATGCGATCGAGCTCGGCCTTGCGCCAATCGTCGAAGGCAACGTTGCCCGTCGAGAAATGCGAGCGGTGACGGCCATGCGAACGACGGCAGCCTGCAAAGAAGCCATCCGTTGCCTGGTTGACGTCACGCTTGAAGCCACGCAGCCGCTCGCCGAAGATGATATAGGCAAGCATGGCCAGCCCCAGAGGCCAGAAAACCATGAAGCCGAGGATCATCAAGGCAACGGTAGCCGGAGTCCAATCCGGGCGAAGCAATGCTGACTGGTTCATCGTGCGGTATCCTCGCGTTCAGCACCCGACACGATGCCGAGTGCTGAAAAACCAGATGGTTACCGCTGAACCGGCCTTCAAGACGATTTCAGGTTAAATCGGACAAGGTCTTGAATCGATAGCATTAAATCAGCATTCTCTAACTCATGCCGATTTGCCGCCCTTGATGACACGCTGGACCGGCGGCTTCTTGGCGCGGGAATGCTGGCGCGTGAAGGAGACGATACGCGGCGCGATCTCCCGGCGGAAGCGCGAGCCGTTGAAGACGCCGTAGTGGCCGACATCCGGCTGCAGATAGTGCATGCGCATCTCGTCGGGAATATTCACGCAGACGGTCTGAGCGGCCTGCGTCTGGCCGACACCTGAAATGTCGTCGTTTTCGCCTTCGACCGTCAGCAATGCAACCTTGCGGATCGCGGAAGGGTCGACGCGCTTGCCGCGATGCATCAATTCACCTTTCGGGAGCGCGTGTTTCATGAAGACCTGCTCTACGGTCTGGAGATAGAATTCCGCGGTCAGGTCCATGACGGCGAGATATTCGTCGTAGAAATCGCGGTGCTTTTCCGGCTCGCCGTCGTTTTTCACCAGATGCATGAAAAACTCCTTGTGAGCGATCAGGTGCCGGTCGAGGTTCATCGACATGAAGCCGGAAAGCTGCAGGAAGCCCGGGTAGACAGGGCGCATAAAGCCCGGCTGCGGCCAGGGCACGTTCATGATGACGTTATCGGCAAACCATTCGAGCGGCCGTTCCTTGGCGAGCTTGTTGACGGCCGTCGGATTGATGCGCGTATCGATCGGACCGCCCATCAGCGTCATGGACGACGGCGCAAGCGGATCCCGGGCCTCTTCCATGATGGCGGCAGCGGCCAGAACCGGGACCGAGGGCTGACAGACGGCGACGACATGTGTGTCATGACCGAGGAAGTGCAGCATCTCGATGACGTAGTCGATGTAATCGGAAAGGTCGAAAGTCCCTTCCGTCATCGGTACCATGCGTGCATCCATCCAGTCGGTAATGTAGATATCGGCGCTCGGCAGCAATGCCTCGACGGTGCCGCGCAGCAGGGTCGCATAGTGGCCGGACATGGGCGCCACGATGAGGATGCGCGGGTCGCCGCTATGGCCGTCCGGAATATCGCGGGAGAAGTGCAGCAGGCTGCAGAAGGAGCGCGCCCAGACCACTTCCTCGCGAACCGCGACCTTCTTGCCGTCGACGACGGTTTCCTTGAGCCCGAATTCCGGCTTGCCGTAACGGCGCGTGGTGCGCTCGAACATTTCGAGGCTGGCCGAAATGGTGCGTCCCATCGGGGTCTGCGAGAAGGGGTTCAGCGGATTGGCATAGACAAAACGCATAATATCGGCTGCAGCGCGGAAAGGAGCCAGGGCTGCATGGTTCAATTCATAAAGCTGGTAAAACATGGAGGGCGCCACCTTTCTCTATCCGGCAAAGACGACGCCAATTGAAGGGCGCCGGACTCTTTCCGTTAACGCTGGCACATCAACGTAGGCTAACAGGTTTTTGTTGCACAGCAACATAACATTACAGCCTGAAAGAATAATGCCGGAAAATTGATCTCCGGCATCATCTTGGCGCACAAAGTTTAAGCTTCTCAGCAAGAAAAGCCGTTAACGGTCCGCTACGAAGAGCTGCTTCTGGGTACCGAGGCCTTCAATGCCGAGCTCGACCACATCGCCGTCCTTCAGATAGCGCGGCGGCTTCATGCCCATGCCGACGCCCGGAGGCGTGCCGGTCGAGATGACGTCACCCGGCTGCAGGGACATGAACTGGCTGAGGTAGGAAACAACGAAGGCAACGCCATAGACCATGGTTTTGGTGGAGCCGTTCTGCATCGTCTGGCCGTTGACCTTGAGCCACATGCCAAGGTTCTGCGGATCGGCGACCTCGTCCTTCGTGACCAGCCAGGGGCCGATCGGGCCGAACGTGTCGCAGGACTTGCCCTTGGTCCACTGGCCGGCACGCTCCGTCTGGAAGGCACGCTCGGAAACGTCGTTGGAAACGCAGTAGCCGGCAACGTAGTCCAGCGCTTCAGCCTCGGTCACATATTTGGCGGTCTTGCCGATGACGACGCCGAGTTCGACTTCCCAGTCGGTCTTTTCGGAGCCGCGCGGGATCTGAACATTGTCGTTCGGACCGACGATTGCCGAGGTTGCCTTCATGAAGATGACCGGCTCGGGCGGTACGGTCGCACCGGTCTCAGCCGCGTGGTCGGAATAGTTGAGGCCGATGCAGATGAATTTGCCGGTGCCGGCAACGCAGGCGCCGATACGGCCGGGCGCCAGTTCCGGCAGGCTCTTCGGATCGAGGGCAGCGATCTTTGACAGGCCTGCAGGCGTGATCGCCTCGCCGCCGATATCGGCGACATGGGCGGAAAGATCGCGGATCTTGCCATCGGCATCGAGCAGGGCCGGCTTTTCCCGGCCCGCGTCTCCAACGCGCATCAGCTTCATGAATATCCTCCTCAATGGAAAGCGGGTGCGCCACCTATGAACGAATTATTCATCGGTGTCATTATGCCTTTCCGCCGAAGCGGTACGCCGCGACCCGGAATTTCCGCTTTTTTCGGAATCGTGAACGACTTCACGCAGTTTCAGAAAATCTCGGCCAGCTGCGGGCCGACCGGGACGATCCGCGTCGGGTTGAGGCTCTCGATCGAATAGTAGCCGCGCTTGATGTGATCGAAATTCACAGTCTCGGCGATGCCGGGCCAATCCAGCATCCGACGGCAGAATGCCTTGAGATTGGCATAGTCGGACAGGCGCCGCAGATTGCATTTGAACAGGCCGTGATAGGCGACGTCGAAACGCACCAGCGTAACAAACAGGCGGATATCGGCTTCCGTCGGATGGTCGTCAAACAGGAATTTGCGCCCTTCAAGCAGCGGCTCGATCCAGTCGAGGCATGAAAAGACCTCCGCAAAGGCCTCTTCGTAGGCAATCTGCGTCGTCGCAAACCCGGTGCGATAGACACCGTTGTTAAGCGAGGGGTAGATGCGTTCATTGAAGGCATCGATGTCACCCCTGTGAGCGGCCGGATAGAGATCGACCTCGCTGCCGGCGAGATCGCCAAAGCCGCTGTTCAGCATACGCAGGATATCGGAGGATTCGTTGTTGACGATCGTCGCACGCTTCCTGTCCCACAGGACGGGGACCGTTGCCCGCCCGGTGAACTGCGGGTCCGCCCTTGTGTAGATCTCGTGCATGTAGGTGGCGCCGTTCACCTCATCGGCGGTCGCGCCGGGATAATCGCCGAAACGCCATCCCTGTTTGCTCAGCGCCGGTTCCACAATCGAAACCGAGATGACCTCTTCGAGACCTTTGAGCTTGCGGCCGATCAGCGTGCGTGACGCCCAGGGACAGATATAGGCGACATAGAGATGATAGCGTCCGGGCTCCGCGGCAAAACCGCCCTCACCGCTCGGACCCGCGCTGCCATCGGGCGTCACCCAGTTTCGAAAGCTTGATATCTGGCGGACGAAACCACCCTTCTCATCCTTCGCCTGGACCGGCTGCCAGTCCTCGGCCCATTTCCCATTCACCAGCACGCTGTATCTCCTGATCGGTCGGATCCGGCCCTGCTCTACCGGGAGTCTGGCGCGCGCGTAAGGCCTGTTTCTGGAAACAGATTGTGCACCGGCTGCGACCAAACTGCGCTTGCCATACTGGCGAGCGCGGAAATATCACTTAAGTGACCCTCGCAATGGAACCCCCATCCATAGCCAACCTCCGGAAGCCAGCATGACGAAAAGCAATAGCCGCGAATCCGAATACCCGATCGATCCGATGTTCCTCGACCGCTGGTCGCCGCGCGCCTTCACCGGCGAGATTATCGAAGAAGCCCAGCTGCTTACGCTGCTCGATGCCGCACACTGGGCACCGTCCTCGGCAAACATGCAGCCGTGGCGGTTCCTCTACGCCTTGAAGGGTTCCGGGCATTGGGACGAATTCGTGAGCCTTCTCAACGAATCCAACCAGGAATGGGCAAAGAACGCCTCGGCGCTGATCTTCGTCGTTTCGCGCAGCTTCAACGGAGCCCGCGAAGAAGGACGGGCGAGCTACACGCACTCTTTCGATGCCGGCACGGCCTGGGGCCATCTCGCCATCCAGGCGCGCATCTCCGGCTTCTATGCCCATGGCATGGGCGGCATCAAGCATGATGAAATCAAGGAAAAGCTCAACGTGCCCGACGGCTATCGTGTCGAGGCCGGTATTGCCGTCGGCCGCATTGCCGACAAGAACACGCTTTCCGAACGCAACCGGGAGCGTGAATTCCCGAGCCAGCGCAAGCCGCTTTCGGACGTCGTCTTCAACGGCCATTTCGTTGGCAAGGATTGACCATGCGTAAAAAGCCCCGCAAGCCTGACGGCTGCGGGGCCTTGTCGTGTCCGGGATATCGATCAGATATCGAGGTTTGCAACGCTCAGGGCGTTATCCTGGATGAATTCGCGCCGCGGCTCGACTTCGTCACCCATCAGGCGGGCAAAGAGGCCGTCGGCATCGGTCGCATCGCTGACCTTGACCTGCAGCAGCGAGCGGACGTTCGGGTCGAGCGTCGTTTCCCAAAGCTGTTCGGCGTTCATTTCGCCGAGACCCTTGTAGCGCTGCATGGTCAAGCCCTTGCGGCCGCTGGCAAAAATTGCATCGAGCAGGGCACGCGGGCCGGAAATCTCGGCATCGCCATCGCGTCGGCTGAGCGTCGGCGGTGTCTGATAGATTTCCTTCAGGCGGGGCGTCAGCTGGTCGATCAGGCGGGCGTCCTGCGAGCCGATCAGCGCCATATCGAGCACGATGACTTCCTTGACCCCGCGAACCATGCGCTCCAGACGAATGCCGCCTTCGCTGGTAAGACTGCCCTGCCAACCGCGCTCGGTTTCCTCGGCGATGATATCGAGACGCTTGGCGACTTCGCTCGCCAGTTCCTGGGCACGGGTCGCGTCGCTGACAAGTTCGGCGTTGAGCGCGCCGGCAATCGCCGCCTGTTCGACGACCGCGCGATTGTAGCGGGAATGCAGGTTGTCGAGCAGCGCTCGCAATCGCAGGGCATCGTGAATGACTTCATTCAGATCCTGCCCGACACGGACTTCGCCGCTCGCAAGCTTCAGAGCCGCATCTTCCAGACCCTGGCCGATCAGATAGTCTTCCAGCGCCTTTTCGTTCTTGACGTATTGCACCGACTTGCCGCGCGAAACCTTATAGAGCGGCGGCTGGGCGATATAGAGATGGCCGCGCTCGATCAGTTCCGGCATCTGGCGGAAGAAGAAGGTGAGCAGCAGCGTGCGGATATGGGCGCCGTCGACGTCGGCGTCCGTCATGATGATGATCTTGTGATAGCGCAGCTTTTCGGCGTTGAACTCGTCCTTGCCGATGCCGGTGCCGAGCGCGGTGATCAGCGTGCCGATTTCCTGGCTCGACAGCATCTTGTCGAAGCGGGCGCGCTCGACGTTCAGGATCTTGCCGCGCAAGGGCAGGATCGCCTGGTTTTCACGCGAGCGCCCCTGCTTTGCCGAACCGCCTGCCGAGTCGCCCTCGACCAGGAAGACTTCGGATTTTGCCGGATCGCGCTCGGAGCAGTCGGCAAGCTTGCCAGGCAGCGAAGCGATATCGAGCGCGCCCTTGCGGCGCGTCAGTTCGCGGGCCTTGCGGGCCGCTTCGCGGGCCGCGGCGGCTTCCACGACCTTGCCGACGAGAACCTTGGCTTCGCCGGGATGTTCTTCGAGCCAGGTGCTGAGCGCTTCGTTGACCAGGCTTTCGACGACCGGGCGCACTTCCGAGGAAACCAGCTTGTCCTTGGTCTGCGAGGAGAACTTCGGATCCGGCACCTTGACCGAGAGCACGGCTGTCAGGCCTTCGCGGCAGTCGTCCCCCGTCAGCGTCACCTTTTCCTTCTTGGTGATGCCGGATGTATCAGCATAGGAGGTGATCTGGCGCGTCAGGGCGGCGCGGAAGCCGGCCATATGGGTGCCGCCGTCGCGCTGGGGGATGTTGTTGGTAAAGCAGAGCACGTTTTCGTGGTAACTGTCGTTCCACCACATGGCCACTTCGACGGTGATGCCGTCCTTCTCGCCACGGATCGCAACGGGTTTTTCGACGAGCGGCTTCTTGGCCCGATCGAGATAGGAGACGAAGGCTTCGAGGCCGCCGTCATAGACCATCTCTTCCTGTTTGATATCGGAGTGGCGCTTATCCGTCAGCAGAATACGAACGCCCGAATTGAGGAAAGCAAGTTCGCGCAGGCGGTGCTCCAGCGTGCCGTAGTCGAACTCCGTCATGGTAAAGGTTTCGGAACTCGGCATGAAGCTGACTTCCGTACCGGTTTCGGTGCCGGCTTCGCCCGTTACCTTCAGGGGCGCATCCGCAACACCATGGGTGAAGCTCATCTCATGCACCTTGCCCTGGCGGCGGATCTTCAGTTTCAGCCAGACCGAGAGCGCGTTGACGACGGAAACGCCGACCCCGTGCAGGCCGCCGGAAACCTTGTAGGAATTCTGGTCGAACTTACCGCCGGCATGGAGCTGGGTCATGATGACTTCGGCTGCCGACACGCCTTCGCCGCTATGGATATCGGTCGGGATGCCGCGGCCGTTGTCGGTCACGGTCACGGAGCCGTCAGGATTGAGCGTGACGGTGACGATGTCGGCGTGGCCGGCCAGCGCCTCGTCGATCGCGTTATCGACGACCTCGTAGACCATGTGATGAAGGCCCGAACCGTCGTCGGTATCGCCGATATACATGCCGGGGCGCTTGCGCACGGCATCGAGGCCCTTCAGGACCTTGATGGAGTCTGCGCCATATTCGGTGTTTACGCCGTTTTCCGTCGCGGGTGCATCGGTCATTCTGTCGAGATTTTCCCTGTTGTAGTCAGCAACGGCGCGCCTTACGAATCACCGGCCTTTTCAATGTCGAATATAGGTTTTTTGCAGCGACTTCCCAATGGCAAGACCCTAAAACAAGGCATAAATCAGGGGATTATGACGCTTTTCCGTCCCCTTTGCCGCCATTTTCAAGAAGCGCGGATAACCGGGCGATATCGCCGCTGTCAAGACTGCGGATTCGCTTGGCCAGACGATTGGCAAATTCGGTATATTCGGGCGGGAGACCCGCCGTATCGATCACCACGCGCGGATCGGAAGAACCGGCAACGAGGAAGAGTTCTTCGGCCTCGTCCCAGATGATGTTGAAGTAGCCGGCGATGCGCTGCAGCAGATCGAAGCTTGGCACGCCGCGCTTTCCGTGCTCGAGCGCAGAGAGGTAGGCGGGCGAGACATTGAGGGCAGCAGCCATCTGCTTCTGGGTCACGCCCTTGCGGGCGCGCAGCTTGCGGACCGCTTCTGCAAACGGGGTCACGGCTTTTCCCCGCTGCGCCGGGCAAGGCGGATGTAGAGCGCGCCCTCGCCGCCGTGATGCTGGGCCGCCGGCTCGTAGGACGAAATCAGAAAACGAAATTCCGGCTTGGAGAACCAGAGCGGCACGGCCCGTTTCAAGGCGCCCTCGCTGCCCATCGAACTGCCCTTGCCGGTAATGACGAGGACGTGGCGCATGCCGCGCTCATGCGCGCGGATGAGGAAATCGAGCAGGAAGGAATGGGCTTCGCTCTGGACCATGCCGTGAAGATCGATGCGCGCTTCCAGTGCCAGTTTGCCCTTGGCGATCTTGCGCTTGACGGGCCGCTCCAGCGGATGGTGGACGCCCGAGGGCTGTTTTGCGGGCGGCTGCGCGGCTTGCTGCTGCGGAAGCGGCTGAGCCGTCTTCTGCATTTCCGCCTTTTCCTGATCGGCTTGCACTTCGGCCTGCGCCAGGAAAGCGTCAAGCGCAGTCAACTCGTCCGCCTTGCCGGGCATAGGCCTCGTACTGCGGGCCACCCTCCCCCAGAGGATCCTTTCGTCTGCGCTGAGCTTGCGGTCCTTCGCCATCACAAGAACCTTGCTGCTGCGGCATTGGGGATGAGAATTACGAAATCGGCATCGTTGCGCACTGTTCCCGCCAGCTCGCCCGCCGCATCGCCCGAACCGGTGAAAATGTCGCCGCGCGCGGGACCGACAATGGCGGAGCCCGTGTCGAGCGCCATCATCAGCCGCCGGAAAGGCTTGCCGCCATCGAGATGGGTCAGGGTCTCGGAGCGGATGAAGAAGGGAAAGCCGAAAGTATGGATCAGCCGGTCGACGGCGAGCGAACGGCCTGCGAGCAACGGCACCTTTGCAGCGGCGATCGGCCCGGAATCTGGATCGTCCACCGGTGCTTCCCGGAAAAATATATAGGATCGGTTATGCCAGAGAACTTCGTCGATCCGGTCCGGATGAGCGGCAAGCCAGGCGCGGATCGACTGCATGGAGATGTTGGTACGATCGATGTCGCCACGCTCGATCAGCAGCTTCCCGATTGCCGAAAAGGAATGGCCGGCTTTTGCCGCGTAGGTGATGCGCCCGATCCTGCCATCCGGGTAGCGTAGACGGGCAGCGCCCTGCACATGGACGAAGAAAAGATCGACTTTCGACTTCGCCCAGGCAATCTCCAGGCCACGACCGTCAAGATAGCCCTGATCGATGTCGCGACGATCCGGATAGGCGTCGACCAGGCCGTCACGCAAGCGCCCGAACATGTAGGAGCCATCGAGATCCGGCGGACGAGTTTGATCGTCAATGTCGACGAGATCGTCCGGGCGCCGGTAGACCGGAAAGCGGAAGGTCTCATCCCGTCTTTCCGAAACTTCGATCTCAGGTTCGTAGAAGGCAGTGACAAAACCGCCAGCGCCATCGGCCGGAACAATCCGGAACGGCCGGCAGTGCTTCTCAAAAAAGGCGCGCGCCCGCCTCCCCGAAGCCGGGCGAAAGCTCGCTGCCTGCTCCAGCAATGGAAGGAGATCGGCCGAACTCAACCCCAGCGAACCGGTACGGTAAGGTTTGATTTCAGTGATGTGCCGGCGGCAGTTGGCCATGACTTCAAAAAGGCCGGAGGGATCGTCATCCCCCCAGCCTTCCAACGCGTCGAAACTGACTGCCTGAAGGGCGAAGCCGGCTGCGTCACTCATGTTCCGATTCGGTCGCGACGAGTTTCCAGTTGGGGTCGCGCGAGCGCGTATCGCGAGCGAAAGTCCAGAGATCGTTGACTTCGGCGACATTCTCGGCGTCGCCGTCAATCAGCGCGTCGCTCTTGTCGTAGGTAGCAGAGATCAGCTGGCTGATGATGCGCACGGTGATCTGTGCCTCGCTGCCTTTGGTTTCGGCATGAGTGATCTCGGCCTTGTCTATGCCCACGAAAGTGGACTTCATCTTCTCGCCCTTGTTTTCGCGTTCGGTGATCGCCGCGTCGAAACCGTCATAGACTTCCCGGGAGAGAAGGTTCTTCAGCGTCTTGCGATCGCCGTCGGCAAAGGCCATGACGATCATCTCGTAAGCCATGCGGGCGCCGTTCAGGAATTCCTTCGGGTCGAAGGAAGCGTCGGCCCTGTTGAGCGCGCGCAGGGACTCGTTCAGCGGCGTGCCGACCGGCGCCAGCGCGTCAATGGCGGAGAAGCGGTCTTCCTCTTCCCCGTTCGCGTCGCGTCGCGGCAGGGTTACGACCTTGCCGGCATCGGCGGTGTCGTTCTGCACGGCATCCCGTGGCGTATAGAGATCACGCGGCGGCTTCTCATTTCCCGTGCGACGTCCAAGAACGGATCGAAGCTGAAAGAAAATCAGCACCGCCGCCACCAGGAAAAATAGTGTGATGAAGTCGTTTGAACTCATATCCCGCCGTTCGCTGTTAACATCCCTGATTTCTACCCCCATATAGTCCGGCTATACGAATGATTCAAATCATGGCTGGTATCTTCACCGGTGCCAAGAGGAGCCCGAGTTGCTCGGGATAGAGAGATGCGTTTTTCCATGCTGCCGGTTTTCGTGCTGCTTCTGCCGCTTGCCGAAATTGCCGGCTTCGTCATTGTCGGCCGCGCAATCGGGCTTGCCGCGACGCTGGCGCTTGTCGTGCTCGGCTTTGTCGTCGGCTGCTTCCTGCTGCGCCGGCAAGGTATCGGCATCCTGCGCCGCATGTCTGCCGAAGGGCGCAGCGGTACCATGCCCGAACGGGAACTGCTCAATCCGGCGATGACGGTCATCTCTTCGCTGCTCTTCATCATTCCCGGCTTTCTCTCGGATATACTGGCGATCCTGCTTCTGATCCCGCAGGTCCGCAACCTGCTCTGGCGGTCGATCGCAAGGCGTTTCGTCGTCGTCGGCACCGACGGGGGCTTCTCGGCTTCCTCCCGTTCGGATTTTCGCGGCCGGACAGGCAAGCCGGACGATTCAAAGGTGGTCGATCTCGATGAAGAGGACTATCATCGTCAGCCGAACGGAAAGTCGCCCTGGTCCGGCAAACAGATCGAAGACTGACGCGGCATCGCATTAACCGCGCCGGACGCCCAGGGTTGTAAG
Source organism: Hyphomicrobiales bacterium (assembly GCA_900471515.1). Taxonomy (GTDB): domain Bacteria; phylum Pseudomonadota; class Alphaproteobacteria; order Rhizobiales; family Rhizobiaceae; genus Rhizobium. The sequence continues at coordinate 57,588 of UCFC01000024.1, forward strand.
CCTATCCCCGAAATGTTAGATGGCGGCACCATTCAATGCCCCTCGAGGAAAAGCCCATGGCAGACGATAACAGCAGCAACGGCGCAGCGAGCCCGACCCTTTCGATCCTTGCCCAGTACGTCAAGGATCTTTCCTTCGAAAACCCGGGCGCGCCGCGCTCGCTTCAGGCCCGCGACAAGGCACCGGCGATCAACATCAATGTGAACGTCAATGCCAATCCGCTGTCCGATACGGATTTCGATGTCGTGCTTTCGCTGATCGCCGAAGCCAAGGATGGAGACAAGACGGTCTTCCATACCGAGCTCGTCTATGGCGGCGTCTTCCGTGTGGCCGGCTTCCCGCAGGAGCACATGCTACCGGTTCTCTTCATCGAGTGCCCGCGCATGCTCTTCCCGTTTGCCCGCCAGATCATTGCCGATGTCACGCGCAATGGCGGCTTCCCGCCGCTGATGATCGACCCGATCGATTTCGCACAGATGTTCGCGCAGCGCGTTGCCGAAGAGCAGGCTCGTTCCAAGGTTCAGGCCGTTCCGAACTAAGCCGGTTTCACAGGCCCCCAGGTTCAGATGCCCGGCTTGTCCGGGCATTTTCATTTTCAGTCGAGCCGATCGTATTTCGACCAGACCGCTTTCTGGCCAAGCTTGGCGATCAGAGCGTGATGGGCCTCGGCTTCCGCTTCGCTCAAACGCGGCGCCAGCGGCCGCGGTCTCTCCATAATGGCGGCGACCACGATTTCTTCCACCTCGGCATCGGCCTTGTTCTGGCTCGCGGACCCGGAAACGCCGAGCCCGAGTGCTGCCTGGCGACCGCCGATCATCTCGATATAGACTTCGGCGAGCAGTTCGGAATCGAGCAGAGCGCCGTGTTTGGTGCGGTGAGAATTGTCGATGCCATAGCGGCGGCAAAGAGCATCGAGCGAGTTCGGACCCATCGGATGTTTGCGGCGGGCAAGTGAGAGCGTGTCGACGACGCGATCCGGCAGGATCGGCGGCAGACCGAGCCTGGCAAGCTCGGCATTCACAAAGCCCATATCGAAAGTGGCGTTATGGGCGATCCATTTGCCGTCACCGAAAAATTCGAGGATCTCTTCGACGAGATCGGCAAAGGGCGGTTTGTCCTTCAGGAACTCATCGGTGATACCGTGAACGGCGAGCGCATCCGGATGAACTTTCTGATCGCCCGGATTGATAAAAAGGTGGAGCGTCCTTCCGGTCGGGAAATGATTGAACAGCTCGATGCCGCCGATTTCGATGATGCGATCCGTGCGGTTGTCGAGGCCGGTGGTTTCCGTATCGAAAATGATCTCACGCATGCGGGACGTCTTCCTTCGTTATCCGCCTCTTCAGGTCGGCGATGATGTCTGCCACCTGTTTTCTCGCCGCCTCGATGCTGTGGCCGCTGTCCACGATATAGTCGGCCCGACGACGTTTTTCCGTGTCCGGCGTCTGGCGGGAGAGAATCATATTGAATTTTTCTTCCGTCATGTTCGGGCGCGCAAGCACCCTTTGCCGCTGAACCTGTGGATCGGCACTGACGACGACTATGACATCCACCCTTTGTTCGGCCCCGGTTTCGAACAGCAGGGGGATATCGAGCACAACCATATCCGCGCCCGCCTCTTTCTGCCGGGCCAGGAATTCACTCTCCCGTTTGCGCACCAGGGGATGAACGATCTGTTCAAGCCGCTTGAAGCCGGTTGGGTCGCGGGCGAGCTGCCGGCCAAGCTCCTGACGGTCTATGGCGCCGTTCTTCATCGTGCCCGGGAAAGCTGCATCGACCAGAGGTGCCGCCTCGCCGGCATAGAGGTCATGTACGACAGCATCCGAATCGTTGACCGCGACACCGGCTTCGGCAAAGAGCTTCGCCGTCGTCGACTTGCCCATGCCGATGGAGCCGGTGAGACCGATCTTCAGCATCAGTGTTTTTCCATGTCCGCAATGATCAGCGTGCGCAGCCTTTCATCGACGGCAGGCCGCTTGCCGAACCATTTCTCAAAACCGGGAACCGCCTGATGCAGAAGCATGCCGAGGCCGTCGACGATGGCAAAACCCTGTTCTTCCGCCTGGGCGAGGATTGGTGTTTTCAATGGCACATAGACGATGTCAGTGACCACCGCATCCGAAAGCAGCGGTGAGAAATCGATGGCGGGTGCGGCCTCTCCGTCCATGCCGAGGGAGGTCGTGTTGATGAACAGTCCGGCCCCGGCCATTACTTCGGCGAGTGCGGCGGTCGGATGGGCATGAACCTTCGGGCCAAAGCGGTCGGCCAGTTCACGCGCGCGCTCGACTGTGCGGTTGACGACGTGGATTTCCATGAAGCCGCGATCGCGGACTGCCTGGATGACGGCGCGACTTGCGCCACCGGCGCCAAAGATGACAGCCCGGTCGTGGCGATCCCATCCGGGATGGCGTTCATCGAGATTGGCGGTGAAACCGCGGCCGTCCGTATTGGTGGCGAAAAGTTTCCCGTCCTCCAGCCACAGCGTATTCGATGCGCCGAGTTCCTGCGAAAGCTCGTCTGGTCTGTCGGCGAGTTTGAACGCCAATTCCTTATGCGGGATCGTGACATTACCGCCGACGAAACCGGCGCTGCCGTTTCTTAGCGAGCCGATGAAATCTGCAAAGTCTTCCGGAGCAACTTCGTGTGCCCGGTAGCTGCCGGGCAGATCCAGCGTCTCCAGCCAATAGCCGTGGATCAGCGGCGAGCGCGAATGCCTGACAGGAAAGCCCGTGACAAACGCCCTCGGCCCGTGTGTTTCACGTGAATCATCCATCGATCGCATCCAGTTCCCGGAGTTTGGCAAGGAGAGGCAGCATCGGCAGACCGAGGATCGTGAAATAGTCGCCATCGATCTTGTCGAACAGTTGAATGCCCTCTCCCTCAAGCTGGTAGGCGCCGACGCTCGCCAGAGCCTTCGATCCGACGCGCTTCAGGTGACGCGCGATAAAATCATCGGTCAGCGGGCGCATCGACAGTTGCGCATGTGCGACATGCCGCCATAGGACCTCACCGTTCCTGACAATGGCGATCGCGCTGTTCAAGCGGTGCGTCCTGCCTTCAAGCATGTGCAGGTGATCGGCTGCGGCGGCCATATCCCTCGGCTTGTGAAAGACCTGGGAGCCGAGCGACATCGTCTGGTCCGAGCCGATGACGAGCGCGCCAGAGAATCGGCGGCTGACCTCATCTGCCTTGGCCTCGGCAAGAACGAGCGCCACCTGATCGGGCGTTGCACCCGATTTTTCCAAGGGAGCCTCAATTGCGCGTTCATCAATGTGGGCGGCATGGGCTTCGAAAGCCAGGCCGGCATTCTCCATCAGCGTCCGGCGGAACGGGCTTGACGATGCGAGAACGAGCTTTGGTGTCATCCGATGTCCTCGGGAGCGATTCAGTTGTTCAGCGCTTAACGCAGCTTCGGGCGCAGGGCAACGATTGCCGCGGCCGTTTCCTCGATCGAGCGCCGGGTGACGTCGATCATCGGCCAGTTATGGCGGGCGCAAAGGGAGCGCGCATATTTCAGCTCCTCCGAAATTGCCGCACGGTCGGTATAGTGTTCGCGGTCGAAGCCGGGCGTCGTTCCGAGCAGGCGATTTTCACGGACCTGAGAAATCCGGTCCGTGGTGGCGATAAGGCAGACAATCAGCGGTCTGGTTGCCGTTGCCAACGTTTCAGGCAGAGGCACGCCATAGACGATCGGGATATTCGCGGTCTTGATGCCTCGGTTTGCGAGATAGATGCTGGTCGGCGTCTTCGAGGTGCGGCTGATGCCGACGATCACCACGTCAGCCTCATTATAATCCTCCGGCATCTGGCCGTCGTCATGATCCATGGTGAAGTTCAGCGCCTCGATGCGGGCGAAGTAGCCGGCATTCATCACATGCTGAGCGCCGACTCGTCTTCTGGAGGGGGCGCCAAGATAGATCTGGAACGCACCGATAACCGGTTCCAGAACATTGACCGAGGCGACGCCCATTTCGGCGCAGCGTTCGTCGATGATGCTGGCAAGCTCGGGATCGACGATCGTGTAGAGAACGATGCCGGGTTCAGCGTCGATCGCCTGGAGGACCGGCATCAGCTGCTTGCGGTTTCGGATCAGCGGATAGACGTGTTCGATCGGTTGGGCCGATTTGAATTGGGCCGAAGCGGCGCGACCGGCGGAGATCAGGGTCTCCCCCGTTGAGTCAGAAATCAGATGCAGATGAAAGAAGTTCGTTCTGTTCTCCACGCTATTTTCCGCTGCCTGTTGAAAAGACTGGACAGCGAAGAGCTAATGGCCGCGCCGGGATCGAGGCAAGGGAAAACATGCCGCCTTATCCACATCTCGAACTTTCGAAGGTCGTCTCTGAGAGGGCTGTGGATGATGGGGACCGTGATCGTGCTTCCTATTATCATGCACAGCTTATCCACAGCAAGGGCGTCAGCATGAGTGCATGGAAGTTCATGGAATCGCTTCCGGATTCGGATTTTCCATCATTTTTGGCTCGAACAGACGAATTTCTGTTCCCGTTGAGACGGCGTGCGTGACAAATCGCGCTGCCGGTGGATGGATTTTAATCCTTGATAGAAACCGACTCTAAGAAATAGAAACCTTTTAAAATATCTTTGGATTTTTATAGGGAAGAAGCGCTTGAGCGAAACGCGCCGGAAAATCATGCGGGTTCTCGATGGTGAGACCCTGACGCCCCCTCCTCTCTGGCTTATGAGGCAGGCAGGCCGTTATCTGCCCGAGTACAGAGAAACGCGCGCTAAGGCAGGTAGTTTCCTCGATCTCTGTTATTCGCCGGACCATGCCGTGGAGGTGACGCTTCAGCCGATACGGCGTTACGGCTTTGACGCCGCCATCCTGTTTTCCGATATCCTGGTCATCCCTGACGCGATGAAGCGTAACGTGCGTTTTAACGAGGGACATGGCCCGGAGATGGATCCGATCGATGAGACCGGCATTGCCGGGCTCGATGGAGAAGGTGTCGTCGATTATCTGCAGCCTGTCCTGGAAACGGTGAAGCGGCTGCGCAAGGAGCTTCCTGCGGAGACGACGCTGCTGGGGTTCTGTGGAGCGCCTTGGACGGTTGCGACCTATATGATCGCCGGACACGGTACGCCGGACCAAGCGCCTGCCCGCCTCTTCGCCTATCGGCATGCGCGCGCTTTCGAGCATCTGCTGATGCTGCTTGCGGATGTCTCGGCCGATTATCTCGTAGCGCAGATCGATGCGGGTGCCGACGCCGTGCAAATTTTCGATTCCTGGGCCGGCGTTCTCGGCGAGAAGGAATTTGAGGCTTTTGCGATCCGTCCGGTGGCGCGCATGATCGCTTCGATCAGGGCACGGCGGCCGCAGGCGCGAATCATCGCCTTTGCCAAAGGCGCCGGTTATATGCTCAAGACTTACCGGCAGAAGACCGGGGCAGATGCGATCGGGCTCGACTGGTCCGTGCCGCTCGCCTTTGCGGCCGAGCTGCAGAAGGACGGACCGGTTCAGGGTAATCTCGATCCGATGCGTGTCGTGGCCGGTGGCCGTTCACTGGAGGAAGGTATCGACGACATTCTTCAAGTGCTCGGAAACGGACCGCTGATCTTCAACCTCGGTCACGGCATCACGCCGCAGGCCGACCCGGAGAATGTTCGTCTTCTCGTCGAGCGCGTGCGCGGCGGGGGGGTCGCGTAATGGAAAAGCAGACGGACGAAAGGCCGGGTGTCTACGCCCGGCGGCGCGCGCATTTTGCGCTGATCTTCTTTGCGCTTCTCGGCATCGGGCTTTTCGTCTGGAATCCCGACAATCTCTATCTCTGGATCAAGGCGCTTCACATCATCGCCGTGATCTCCTGGATGGCCGGCCTGTTCTATATGCCGCGGCTTTTCATCTACCACACGGATGCGGAGCCGGGCTCGGTTCAATCCGAAACCTTCAAAGTGATGGAGCGCCGGCTGCTGAGGATCATCATGAATCCGGCGATGATGCTGACGTGGATTCTCGGTCTTTATCTCGCCTGGTCGGTCTATGGTTTCCAGGGCGGCTGGCTGCACGCCAAGATCGCGCTCGTGGTACTTCTGACCGTCGTCCATGTCTTTTTCAGCAGGGCCGTAAGGGCGTTTGAGCGCGACGAAAACCGGCGCTCGGCGCGCTATTGGCGCTTCATGAACGAGGCTCCGACGGTGCTGATGATCCTCATCGTCATCCTTGTCGTGGTGAAGCCTTTCTGATGCGGGAGGCGACTGAGGTTAAATTTCAGTCATTTTAAGCAGCCCCCTTGCGGGCCGGGTTCCGACTCGCTATTTTCCGCGCATCTCATCTTCGTGGCATGTGTGTAGAGTTCAGTCGCCTGCGAGCCCCTTTCGCAGTACCGAATACGACCTAACATCGCCTTTCCCCTTCTAAAATAACGAGTATTGGTCACTTCATGGCTGAAATGAAGCTTCAGGAACTTAAGAGTAAATCCCCGACGGATCTTCTGGCTTTTGCCGAATCGCTCGAGGTCGAGAATGCGAGCACGATGCGCAAGCAGGAGCTCATGTTCGCAATCCTAAAGGTTCTTGCCAGTCAGGATATCGAAATCATCGGCGAGGGTGTCGTTGAAGTCCTCCAGGATGGTTTCGGGTTTCTGCGTTCCGCAAATGCCAACTATCTGCCCGGACCGGATGATATCTACATCTCTCCCTCCCAGATCCGCCGCTTCTCGCTGAAGACGGGTGACACGGTCGAGGGTCCGATCCGCGGCCCGAAGGAAGGCGAACGTTATTTCGCCCTGCTCAAGGTCAATACGATCAATTTCGACGATCCGGAAAAGATCCGTCACAAGGTCCATTTCGACAACCTGACGCCGCTTTATCCCAACGAGCGTTTCAAGATGGAACTGGATGTTCCGACATCGAAGGATCTGTCGCCGCGTGTCATCGATCTCGTGGCGCCGCTCGGCAAGGGCCAGCGCGGTCTGATCGTTGCCCCGCCGCGAACAGGTAAGACGGTTCTCCTGCAGAATATCGCGCATTCCATCACCGCAAACCATCCGGAATGCTATCTGATCGTTCTGCTCATCGACGAACGTCCGGAAGAAGTCACGGATATGCAGCGCTCGGTCCGCGGCGAAGTCATTTCCTCGACATTCGACGAGCCTGCGGTTCGCCACGTCCAGGTCGCCGAGATGGTGATCGAAAAGGCAAAGCGGCTCGTGGAACACGGTCGTGACGTCGTCATCCTGCTCGATTCCATCACCCGCCTCGGACGCGCCTACAATACCGTTGTTCCTTCCTCCGGCAAGGTTCTGACCGGCGGTGTCGATGCGAACGCACTTCAGCGTCCGAAGCGCTTCTTCGGTGCTGCCCGCAACATTGAAGAGGGGGGCTCGCTGACCATTATCGCGACTGCCCTTATCGATACCGGCAGCCGCATGGACGAAGTTATCTTCGAAGAGTTCAAGGGTACCGGCAACTCGGAAATCGTTCTCGACCGCAAGGTTGCTGACAAGCGCATCTTCCCGGCCATGGATATCCTGAAGTCGGGTACGCGTAAGGAGGACCTTCTCGTTCCGCGTCAGGACCTGCAGAAGATCTTTGTTCTCCGCCGCATCCTTGCGCCGATGGGCACGACGGACGCGATCGAATTCCTCATCGACAAGCTGAAGCAGACGAAGAATAATGGCGACTTCTTCGACTCGATGAACACCTGATCTTTAGCCGGATTCGACAAGCAGAGGCTGGCGGGTCGTTTGCGCGACTGCCAGCCTCTTCTGTTTTGAATTGATTCGGAAACGAACCGACAGGCCGAGGACTGTATGGAGATGTGGAAGGACACCATATTCGCGCTTTCGAGCGGCGCCCCACCCTCGGGCGTATCCGTTGTTCGCGTCAGCGGTCCGCAGACGCGTCTTATCCTGGAGACCTTGATCGGCAATTGCCCTTCCCCGCGGACCGCGGCTTACCGAACGATTCGGACTCGGAACGGTCTTCCGATCGATGGCGGGCTGGTTCTCTACTTTCCCGGTCCTGCCTCTTTCACCGGTGAGGATTGCGCGGAGTTTCAGATCCATGGTTCAAGGGCCGTCGTATCTGCCCTCTCGAAGGAGTTGGCGACCTTTCCGCAGACGCGGCTTGCGATGGAAGGGGAGTTCAGCCGTCGTGCCTTTGAAAACGGTAAGCTCAACCTCGTCGAGATTGAGGGATTGGCCGATCTGATCGCAGCGGAGACGGAAATGCAACGCCGCCTGGCGCTTGAGCAGAGTTCGGGCGGCCTGTCACGGCTATATGATTCGTGGGCGGAACGAATCACTCGCTCTCGTGCGTTGATCGAGGCGGAACTCGACTTTCCGGACGAAGACGACGTCCCGGGCTCCGTTTCCGATCAAATCTGGGCATCGTTGGCGGCGCTTCGGCTGGAGATAGAGGAACATCTCTCGCACGCCGAAATGGGTGAGATCGTTCGCGACGGTTTTAAGATTGTCATTGCCGGAGCGCCCAATGTCGGCAAGTCCAGTCTGATGAACTGGTTCGCACAGAGGGATGTAGCGATCGTCACGGAGATCGCCGGCACAACGCGTGACGTGCTTCATGTCGATATCAACCTGAATGGCTATCTCGTCAGGCTTTACGATACAGCCGGCCTGCGCGATACAGCTGATATCGTGGAGCAGGAGGGCATCAGGCGGGCGCAAGTCGCTCTGAATAACGCGGATCTCGTGCTCTTTCTTGTCGATATGGGGTCTCCCTCGCTGATCGATCCCGCTGACTTGGAACGGGCTCCGTCGCGTGTTATTGTCGGGACGAAGCTGGACCTGTATTCGGCGGTCGATTGCTATGACCTGCAGATCTCCACGATGACGGGCGAAGGTCTTTCGGAACTTCGGGACTTAGTTTCTTCCCATATCGAACAAAGGTTTGGAGGCTTGTCGCTATCCGTGCCGACGCGCGAGCGACATAGGGACACGCTCTCGAAATGTGTCAATGCTCTCTCGGCGGCGATTGAGCAGGAAGGGCAAAGCCTGGAAATCAGGGCAGAATCCTTGCGGCTCGCGGGTGAACATTTGGGGCGTATCACCGGGAGAGTTGACGTTGAAGACCTGTTGGGCATCATCTTTTCGGAGTTTTGTATCGGAAAATGATTCACGTGGAACAGCGGGCAGCCGTCGGAGAGTTTCACGTGAAACCTTTTGTGGAGTAGCGCATGAGCGCCAAGAGTTATGATGTGATCGTGATCGGCGGCGGCCACGCCGGATCGGAAGCGGCTGCGGCTGCTGCTCGAATGGGTGCGAAGACAGCCCTGATTACCCATCGGCGTGATACGATTGGGGTCATGTCGTGCAACCCAGCAATCGGCGGATTGGGTAAGGGCCATCTCGTTCGAGAGATCGACGCGATGGACGGCCTCATGGGGCGCATTGCGGATGCCGCAGGCATCCAGTTCCGCATGTTGAACAAGAAGAAAGGTGCAGCGGTGCGTGGCCCACGCACGCAGGCGGACCGTAAACTCTACCGCCTCGCGATGCTGGATGCCATTGAGGCCATCGAAAATCTTGATGTGATCGAAGGCGACGCATTCGATCTGGAGATCAGTGATAATCGAGTCGCTGGCGTAACAATGAAGGATGGCAGAACTATCCGAAGCCCGGCTGTCGTTATTACGACCGGTACGTTCCTGCGTGGCCTTATTCATATCGGAACTGACAAGACCCCGGCGGGCCGAACCGGAGAACCGCCATCGATGGGATTGTCGATGACCTTCCTTCGATTGGGATTGAAGCTGGGCCGTCTCAAGACCGGAACCCCGGCGCGTTTGAATGGGAAAACGATCGATTGGGCGTCGGTCGGACGCCAGGCCGCTGATGACGAATTGATTCCGTTTTCCTTCATGACGGATCGGATCACGAATCCGCAGGTCGAATGCGGGGTAACACGGACCACCGAGGCGACACATCGGATCATCGTCGACAATCTGCAGAAGTCGGCAATGTATTCGGGACAGATCGAAGGTGTCGGGCCGCGATATTGCCCCTCTATTGAGGACAAGCTGGTCAAATTCGGTGAACGCGACGGGCATCAGGTCTTCCTGGAGCCTGAAGGGCTCGACGACGACACGGTCTATCCGAATGGAATTTCGACGTCGCTGCCGGCCGATGTGCAGGACGCATTTATCAGGACGATCCCTGGTCTGGAGCGGGTGGAAATTTTGCATCCTGGCTACGCGATCGAATATGACCATGTCGATCCGCGTGAGCTCTCAGCGACGTTGGAGGTCAAGAAACTTCCGGGGCTTTTTCTTGCCGGACAGATCAATGGAACGACGGGTTATGAGGAAGCCGGCGCGCAGGGCCTGGCTGCAGGCCTCAACGCCGCATTGTCGAGCGGCAACTCGAAGCCCTTCCTATTCAGCCGCACGAACTCCTATATTGGCGTCATGATCGATGATCTGACCTCTCATGGCGTCACGGAACCATACCGGATGTTCACGTCGCGCGCGGAGTATCGATTGAGCCTTCGCGCTGATAATGCGGATGCGAGGCTGACACCGGAGGCAACCGAACTTGGCTGCGTATCCACCGAACGTCGCGCTCGTTTTGCGGCATATCGAGAAGATTTGGACAGCGGTCGTGCGATGCTTCAATCGCTCTCCATCACGCCGAGCGAGGCGCGCAAAGCGGGGCTGAACCTCAACCTGGACGGTCAACGTCGGACGGCTTATGAACTGCTGTCCTATCCGGAATTCACACTTACGGATCTGGAACAAGTGTGGGGAGAGTTGCGATTGTTTTCGAAAAAGGTGGGTGAGGCCTTGGAAATCGAAGCAGGTTACTCGGTCTATATGGACCGTCAAGCGGCCGCTATCGAGACGCAGCGGCGAGATGAAGCCCGCTCTATTCCGGGAGACTTCGACTACGATGCCCTATCGGGACTCTCTAATGAGCTGAAGAACAAATTGAACACGCAAAGGCCCGCCAACATTGCCCAGGCTCTGAAAGTCGAGGGTATGACACCGGCCGCGATTTCCCTCTTGCTCGTGCATTTAAGGCGAGTCGATCGCGTTCATGAGCGAGTGGCGTAGTGCCTGCAAGGTTTGAGAGTCTTCCAGAATGGAATTGAACGGATTGCGTGTTTCACGTGAAACACAGGAACGGCTGCAGCTTTTTGCCAGGCTGTTTACGAAATGGGCCAAGGCCATCAACCTTGTCGCACCCTCAACAATGGACGACATGTGGAGCCGGCATGTTGCCGACAGTGCACAGCTATTCCAGATTGCCCCTCGCCCCCAGACCTGGATTGATCTCGGAAGCGGCGGGGGTTTCCCCGGGGTGATTACCGCCATTTTTCTGGCCGAGCAGCAGCAAGGCTGGGTTCATCTGGTCGAGAGCAACAATAAGAAAGCCGCGTTTCTGCGAACCGCCTTGCGCGAAACCGGTGCACGGGGAGAGGTGCATGCTGTCAGGATTGAAGATGCGCCAAAGCTTGTTCCGGCTTGCGATGCCATCTCCGCCCGTGCGCTCGCTGATCTTGATCGGCTGATGGAATACGCAGCGCCCTGGATGGCTGGCAAGGAGAATAATCGCGCATATTTTCATAAAGGCCGGGATTACCAACAGGAAATCCAGAAAGCACGTGGCCGCTGGGCCTTTGATCTGCTAGAACACAATAGCGCCGTTGAGCGGGATTCTGTCATCCTCGAAATATCGAAACTCCGGCGCCTGGTTTAACAAAGCGGATATTGCGGCAATGGCTGGCGAACGTAATCGAATTATCACCATCGCAAATCAAAAGGGTGGCGTCGGCAAGACCACCACTGCAATCAATTTAGCAACGGCCCTCGCCGCCATCGGTGAGCGAGTGCTGATCGTGGATTTGGACCCGCAGGGCAATGCAAGCACTGGTTTGGGAATCGATCGCCGCAATCGCAAGCTTTCCTCCTATGATCTGATGGTCGGCGAAGCCGGCGTCGCGGAAACCGCGTTGGAGACGGCCGTTCCCAATCTCTTTATCGTTCCGTCAACAATGGACCTTCTCGGGGTCGAGATGGAGATCTCGCAGCAGAGCGATCGCGTTTTCAAGCTCAAAAAAGCTTTGTCGTCGTCCGACGCGCTTGCTTTTTCTTATATTCTTCTCGATTGCCCGCCCTCTTTCAATCTCCTGACCATGAATGCGATGGCGGCCGCCCATTCCGTGCTTGTGCCGCTGCAGTGCGAGTTCTTCGCGCTCGAGGGCCTGAGCCAGCTTCTCGAAACCGTCAATCAGGTTCGGCGAACGGTCAACCCGCAACTCGATATTCAGGGTATCGTGCTGACGATGTTCGACGCTCGTAACAATCTGGCGCAACAGGTCGTCAATGACGTGCGGACGCATCTCGGCGAGAAGGTCTATCACACGCTTATCCCGCGGAACGTCCGCGTTTCGGAAGCGCCTTCCTACGGCAAGCCGGCAATTCTCTACGATCTCAAGTGTGCCGGCAGCCAGGCCTATCTTCAGCTGGCATCGGAAGTCATTCAGCGGGAGCGACAGAGGCTGGCCGCCTAACAGAGTGCATGGCAGAGTAAGCGAGTTTTGAACATGAACGACGATACATCGAAAAGACGGCTTGGCCGCGGTCTCGCAGCCCTTATCGGCGAAATGGATCAGCCTGTTCCGGCAGAAGCGGAGCGACCGACCGTCAGTGCTGATCGGATGATCCCTATCGAGTTCGTCACTCGCAACCCTCGCAACCCTCGCCGCTTCTTTGACGATGCGGAGCTTCACGACCTTGCCAGCTCCATCCGCCAGCACGGTATCGTGCAGCCGATCGTCGTCAGAACGCTTGCGCGGGATCGCTATGAAATCATAGCCGGCGAAAGACGCTGGCGGGCGGCCCAGCTTGCAGGCTTGATCGAAATCCCTGTGATCATCCGGGATGTGGACGACAAGACAGCGTTGGAAATCGCGATCGTTGAAAACGTTCAACGCTCCGATCTCAATGCGCTTGAAGAGGCGCTTGGTTACGAGCAGCTCATTGCCGAATATGGATATACGCAAAACGATCTCGGCGAGATCATCGGCAAGAGCCGTAGTCACGTCGCCAATTCCTTGCGCCTTTTGAAGCTGCCGGAGCCGGTCCGCGACATGTTGGCTGCTGGGAGCCTTTCCGCGGGACATGCGCGTGCGCTGGTTTCGACCTCGGATCCGGCAGCACTCGCACGCACGATCGTTGCCAAGGGCATGTCGGTGCGTGACGCGGAGAAGCTTGCACAGAACGACATCAAGGCCCAGTCCGAGCCGCAGGCTCCCGTTCAAAAGAACCAGAAGGATTCCGATACGCTGGCTCTGGAGCGCACGTTGTCGGACACGCTCGGGCTCGATGTGTCCATCAATCACAAGGCCAGCGGCGGCCAGATCCGCATCTCCTACAAATCGCTGGAGCAGCTTGAGGAAGTCTGCAGGCTTCTGGAACGCCGCTGATCAGGCTTGAGGGCGCCTTGCCGATTGCAGGGTCGTGGAAAGCAGAGTTTGCATGGCGATGCTATCTTCCAGGATCTGACGCTGTCTCGTCTGCAGGACGGCCGCCTGCAGACGTTTTGTTTCGCGAGAGATCGCGTCCGCGCTCCAGCTCTTTAAAGCTTGTTCCATAATCGGCTTCCGGCGGAAATGCAGGTGCCTGCCCAGCGTCTGCATGACCTGCGCAGGCGGCAATCTCTTCTCATCCATCTCCGCCCGCATCGTGTCGAGAAGCTGGAACTGGCGAAGGCAAGCCTGGAGAACGAGAAAAACCGAGGTCTTGGAACTGGTGATCTTCTGCATCGCATGCAGGAAACTGTTGCTGTTGCCGCTCAGGATCGCGTCAACGGCGTCATCGACCGAGATGGCGCTGGCGTCGCCGATTATTTCGGTAACGTGATGATCGTCAATCGTTCCCATGCCACGGCAATAAAGCGCCAGTTTGCGAATTTCGTTCCTTGAGGCAATTCTGTCGCCGCCGATCAATGCGACAAGCGCCTGCCTCGCGGCCGGCGTTATGCCGAGGCCTTCGGCGGAAAGTTCATTGTCGATCAACGCATTCAGCGCGCGGCCATCGTCGGCATAACAGGGGATGGCAACGGCCGTACGAGCAGCCTCGACTGTCTTGCGCAAGGCGGACCCCTTTTTGAGGTCGCCTGCTTCGATAATGATGCTTGCTGCCTCAAGAGCAGCACCCGACAGGAATGCAATAGCGTCGACGAGATATTTCTCGTTGGCAGCGCCGCGTATCCAGATCAGTTTTTCGCCGCCGAAGAGGCCGATGGACTGGGCTTCATCGACAAGCCGGCCCGGCTCTTTCTGCAGGTCGCCGACATCAAGCTTGGTAACGGAGAACGGATCGTTCTGATCGATGCCGGTCTTTCCGGCGATCATCGCGGCGCGCTCGGAGACGAGCCCGCGGTCAGGGCCATAGATCAGATAGATGCGATAGAGGCGTGCCGATTTCTGCAGAAACCCTTCGAACTCATGGGATTTGATTTCCGCCACGCCACCGCTCCTTTAGCGGCTGAGCGCGGCGGCGATATCTGCTCCCACGAACTCGGCTGCCTGGTTGGCGGCGCGATTTTCGGCATCGCGGATGGCACGCAGCTTTGCAAATTCCTGATCGGGAAAGTCGACGAGGGCCGTCGCTTCGCGTCTGCCCGCCTTGATCACCTGGTTGTCCTTGGTGGTGCGCAGGGTGTAGCTGACGGAAACCGTGGCGCGGCCTGCGCGAGAGGTATCGGAGGATTGAACGAGCAGGGTATCGGCAACGACCGATGAAACCTGCATGTCAACCATGTAATCGGGCTTCACGGGTTCACCGGCGCCACGTGACGCCAGGAAGATCAGGTGGTTGCGAACTTCCTGTCCGACACGCGTGCTGGCTTCGGAAAAGCCGACGGAGCCGAGCTTCTCGTTAACGCCGGTGCTCTCGGAATAGAGCGGCCGAACCTGGCAGGCGGAAAGCAATGCCGCAGAGACAAGGATTGTGACGATGCCGGCGCGTCGCGCAAGCTTGCGGGCGAAATCAGACGACAATGTTTACGATCCTCTGCGAAACCACGATGATTTTTTTCGGTGCCTGACCGTTCAATGCATTCTTCACCGCGTCCAATTCCAGCACGGCTTCGGTGACGGCATTCTGATCTGCGTCGCGCGAAATTGTCAATTCGGCGCGCTTCTTACCGTTGATCTGCACCGGCAGAATCACCTCATTCTCCACGACCAGCGATTCGTCATAATCCGGCCATGCTGTATGGGCGATCAGGTCCTTGTTGCCAAGCGTCATCCAGCATTCCTCGGCCAGGTGCGGCGTCATGGGCGCAACGAGCTGGATGAGGATCTCGGCGGCATTTCGGATGGCAGCCCGGTAGGTCGCATCGCCCTCGCCGGCCGCGACCTTCGTCAGCGGTCCCGCCAGCGCATTGACCAGTTCGTAGATGCGGGCGACGGCCTTGTTGAACCAGAGCCTATCATAGTCGTTCTGGACGGCCTTCAGCGTCTTGTGGGCAAGCTGCGAGATCGCCAGTGCTTCGCCTTCCTTCGCGGGCCTGGGCTCCACGGCCGACAGTGCCTCCGCAGCCTCCGAGATCAGCCGCCAGAGGCGCTGCGTGAAGCGGTGAGCGCCTTCGACACCGGCCTCGGACCAGATGACGTCCCGCTCGGGCGGGGAGTCGGAGAGAACGAAGAAGCGGGCAGTATCGGCGCCGTAGGAGGCAATGATATCGTCGGGATCGACGACGTTCTTCTTCGACTTCGACATCTTTTCAATCGAGCCGATGGTGATCTGTTCGCCACCTTCCAGCAGATAGGCGCTGCGTTTGCCGTCGATCTCCTCGATGCGGATATCGGCAGGGGATATCCATTCGCGGTGCGTGCCGGCGCCGCGGCTATAGGTTTCGTGGACCACCATGCCCTGTGTGAAGAGGCCCTTGAAGGGTTCCTTGACGTCCACATGGCCGGTCTCCCGCATCGCGCGGGTGAAGAAGCGCGAATAGAGCAGGTGCAGGATCGCATGCTCGATACCGCCGATATACTGATCGACCGGCAGCCAGCGGTTGGCGGCAGCCGGGTCGGTCGGCTGCTTCTCCCAGGGCGCCGTAAAGCGGGTGAAGTACCAGCTCGAATCGACGAAAGTGTCCATCGTATCGGTTTCGCGTCGTGCATCCTTGCCGCATTGCGGGCAGGAGACGTGCCGCCAGGTCGGGTGACGGTCCAGCGGATTGCCAGGCTGATCAAAAGTCACGTCCTGCGGCAGCTTGACCGGCAGGTCCTTCTTCGGAACCGGCACAACGCCGCAATCATCGCAGTGGATGACAGGGATCGGGCAACCCCAGTAGCGCTGACGGGAAATGCCCCAGTCGCGCAGGCGGAAATTGACCTTGCGTTCGCCCTGCGGCGCGTTGCCAAGCAAGGTCGAAGACAGCTTGTCGGCAACGGCCTGGAAGGCTTCGTCCGTCGTCTTGCCATCCAGGAAGCGTGAATTGATCATCACGCCGTCACCGTCATAGGCGGTATCGCCGATGGTAAAGCTGGCAGCATCACCATCCTTCGGCATGACAACCGGCACGACAGGCAGTCCATATTTGCGGGCGAAATCCAGGTCTCGCTGGTCGCCGGAGGGGCAGCCGAAGATGGCGCCCGTGCCATAGTCCATCAGCACGAAATTCGCGACATAGACCGGCAGCTCCCAGGACGGATCGAGCGGGTGCTTCACGCGGATGCCCGTATCCATGCCCTTCTTTTCCGCCGTCTCGAGCGCGGCAAGAGAGGTGCCGGCGCGGCGGCATTCCTCGCAGAAGGCCTCGATTTCGGGGTTCCGGCCGGCAATCTCCTTGGCGAGCGGATGATCGGCGGCAATTGCCAGGAAGGAGGCGCCGAACAGCGTGTCGGGACGGGTCGTGTAGACCACGACTTCGGTTTCGCCGGCAGGGGCGGTTTCCGGGACGATTTCCCAGCGGACCGTCAGGCCCTCGGAGCGGCCGATCCAGTTCTTCTGCATCAGGCGGACTTTTTCCGGCCACTGGTCGAGCGTATCGAGCGCGTCCAGCAGGTCCTGGCTGAAATCGGTGATCTTGAAGAACCACTGTGTCAGTTCGCGCTGTTCCACCAGCGCGCCGGACCGCCAGCCGCGACCGTCGATGACCTGTTCATTGGCGAGAACGGTGTTGTCGACTGGATCCCAGTTCACCTTGGACTGCTTGCGGTAGACGAGGCCCTTCTCCAGGAAGTCGAGGAAGAGATGCTGCTGCTGCTGGTAATATTCGACATCGCAGGTCGCGAATTCACGCGACCAGTCCAGCGACAGGCCCATGGCCTTCAGCTGTGCCTTCATCGAGGCGATATTCTGATAGGTCCAGGATGCGGGATGCACGCCGCGCTCCATCGCCGCATTTTCCGCCGGCATGCCGAAGGCGTCCCAACCCATCGGATGAAGGACGTTATAGCCGCGCGCGCGCTTGTAACGCGCCACCACGTCGCCCATGGCGTAGTTGCGGACGTGACCCATGTGAATGCGGCCCGACGGATAGGGGAACATCTCTAGGACGTAATATTTCTCGCGCGGATCGGAGTTGTCGGTCTCGAAGACCTTTTCCTCGTTCCATTTCTGCTGCCAGCGGGGCTCGGCATCGCGCGGATTGTAACGTTCGGTAGCCATGTATCAGAATTTCCGGAAAATCAGGGGAGGTTGGTCGAGACCTTCACCATGAAACCAACCGAGCGTCAAGTTTTGCCGGCACTTCACGCGTTCGATCTTGGCTTTGAACGATTTCGCAGAGAGAAGTCTTGGCAAGGCCGCGCCTGCCCAGTAGTGCATTGCCGGTGGATTTATGCCTGTTATCGGGACAGAACGATGGAACTTCAAGAGCGGTTGAAAGAAGTATGGTCCAGAATTGCCGCGGCAGCGCGGGATGCAGGCCGCGCAGAGCCGGCAGTGCAGCTTGTGGCTGTCTCGAAGACGTTCGAGGCCGATACCATTCGCCTGGCGATCGATGCTGGCCAGCGCATCTTTGGAGAAAACCGCGTTCAGGAAAGCCAGGGGAAGTGGCCGGGGCTGAAGGCGGAAACGCCCGGCATCGAGCTTCACCTCATCGGCCCGCTGCAATCCAACAAGGCTGCCGAAGCGGTCGCGCTCTTTGACGTGATCGAAACCGTCGATCGTGAGAAGATCGCGCGTGCCCTCGCCGAAGAAATGAAGCGGCAGGCCAAGGTGGTGCGTCTTTATGTGCAGGTCAATACCGGCCTGGAACCACAGAAGGCGGGCATTGCCCCTGACGATACAGCTGCTTTCGTCAGGTTCTGTCGCGATGAGCTCGGTCTTGCCATTGAAGGGTTGATGTGCATTCCGCCGGCGGATGAAAACCCAGGCCCGCATTTCGCGCTGCTCGCCAAACTCGCGGAAAAATGCGCCGTCAAGAAACTGTCCATGGGCATGTCCGGCGATTACGAGACGGCCATCGCGTTCGGTGCCACCAGCGTACGCGTCGGCTCGGCGATCTTCGGAGCGCGTTAACAAACGGCCCAAAGCACCCTTCCGAATCAGAGGATTGCTCATGATTCGCGGAGCCGCCGCCTGGCCGTTGTTTGGAAAGCGATAATATTCATTAATACGAAAAAAAGTTTAAGCGGGCGCTTTCATTCGCAATCGGAGAGCGCGCATGTTCTGCAGCATCTCTCTAACCTATTAAAATAATTATATAATCCGCATTGCATCCAATTGTTGCCTCACCGGCTGCCGGGCGCTGCCGCAAGCCCTAACGAGAGCTTAAATTAAATTTTCCGCAAGGCTAATTGAGGAATTATTAACTATGTCGGGCGCAACCATTCGTTAACGGCAATGACCCGGCTCGTTCGGGTTTTGCATGAAGCGTCGCCGTTACCGGACTTGTCCGGATGACCCCTTTCACTTCGATTGCGGAAAACGGAACATGACAAGCATCATCACCAACAACGCTGCCATGGCAGCGCTGCAGACCCTGCGCGCCGTAAATGACAGCCTCAAGGACACGCAGGGCCGTGTCTCCTCGGGATATCGCATCGACAAGGCCGCCGACAACGCGGCTTACTGGTCGATCGCAACCACCATGCGTTCGGACAACAAGGCCCTCTCGGCCGTTTCCGATGCTCTCGGCCTTGGCGCTGCAAAGGTCGATACCGCCTACACGGCTATGGACAACGCCATCGACGTCGTCACGGAAATCAAGGCGAAGATTGTTGCCGCCACGGAAAAGGGCGTCGACAAGACCAAGATCCAGGAAGAAATCGACCAGCTGCAGGAGCAGCTGGTGAGCATTGCCCAGTCGGCTTCCTTCTCCGGCGAAAACTGGGTTGCCGGCGCTTCGGGCACGAAGAGCGTCGTTTCCTCCTTCGTCCGTGACGGCTCCAACGCCGTTTCGGTCAAGATGACGGACTATGTTCTCGATGCCGGCACGCTCGGCAACGTGCTGTTCGGCATGAATACCAACGGGACGATCCAGACGACGAGCGGCATCATCGGTACCGCATTCAACGGCACCTATGGCAATGTCTCCATCGTCATGCCGTCGATCTATGCGCTCGATCTCACCAACTTCACGCAGGGCCAGCTCGATGCGGCGCTCTCCGGCGTGGAACTCGTGCTGCAGGCCATGACGAATGCGGGCTCGCAGCTCGGTTCGATTTCGACCAGAATTCAGCTGCAGGAAAACTTCGTCAGCGCGCTCAGCGATTCCATCGACTCCGGTATCGGCCGCCTCGTCGATGCCGATATGGAAGAAGAATCCTCCAAGCTCTCTGCGCTCCAGACGCAACAGCAGCTTGCCATCCAGTCTCTGTCGATCGCCAATTCCTCGGCGCAGAACATTCTCACGCTCTTCCGCAGCTGACGGCTGCTCAGGAGAAGGGCCACAAAAAACCCCGCCAAAGGCGACCGACCATTGGCGGGGTTTATTCGCTTCAGGAGATGACGATCTCAGAACTGATCGTCTTCATCCTCGTCCTTCGGCGTCGAGCGCAGCGAACTCAGCTTGCGGAAGACGGCATCGGCGTCGATTTCCTTTTCTTCCTCACGCTCGTAGCTCGGCGTCAGGCGCTCGGTTTCCTGGGCAGACTGCAGGGTCGCGCCAAGCTCGGCAGCGGTCGGCAGCGGACGGCCCTTGGATGCCTTTTCCACTTCCATATCAAGGTCGATCTGGCTGCAGAGGCCGAGCGTGACCGGATCCATGGGCGTCAGGTTCGCGGAGTTCCAGTGGGTGCGCTCGCGGATCTGTTCGATCGTCGACTTGGTGGTGCCGACGAGGCGCGAGATCTGGGCGTCCTTCAGTTCGGGATGGTTGCGAACCAGCCAGAGAATGGCGTTCGGACGATCCTGGCGCTTGGAAACCGGCGTATAGCGCGGGCCACGGCGCTTGGATTCCGGCACGCGGACCTTCGGCTCGGAAAGTTTCAGCTTGTAGTTCGGATTGCCTTCGGCGCGGGCGATCTCATCGCGGGAAAGCTGTCCGGTGGCGATCGGGTCCAGACCCTTGATGCCCTGCGCGGCTTCGCCGTCGGCAATCGCCTTGACTTCGAGCGGATGCAGTTTGCAGAACTGGGCGATCTGGTCGAAAGACAGGGCTGTATTGTCGACGAGCCAGATGGCAGTCGCCTTCGGCATGAGCAGTTGTTGAGCCATGGATATAGTCCTTCTGTCGTCCGCGCCGGTGTCGCGGTCCGTGGATTGTCACCACAATGTCCGGGAAATATGGCGCTATATAATCGCACTGTCGCAGAATTGCAATTCTTCAGAAATGAAATGACCTTTGTCTAATTGCCGTCATTTGACGACCTGATATGAATTGCGCAATTCGAGTCCGGTCGCTGCTTCGAAACCGGCGGCTGTTGCATAGCCTTGTGAGGAGGAGTTTCGATGTCGGAGAAGATCTATCCGGTTTCCAAACCGGTGAAGACCCGTGCGCTGATCGATCAGGCCAAGTACGAGCAATGGTACGAGGAAAGCATTGAAAACCCTGACAAGTTCTGGGGCAAACACGGCAAGCGCATCGACTGGTTCAAGCCCTATACAAAGGTCAAGAATACGTCCTTTACCGGCAAGGTCTCGATCAAGTGGTTCGAAGACGGCCAGACCAATGTTTCCTATAATTGCATCGATCGTCACCTGAAGACGAACGGCAACCAGACGGCCATCATCTTCGAAGGCGACAACCCCTATATCGACAAGAAGGTCACCTATAACGAACTCTACGAACATGTCTGCCGCATGGCGAACGTGCTGAAGAAGCACGGCGTCAAGAAAGGCGACCGCGTCACCATCTACATGCCGATGATCCCGGAAGCGGCCTATGCGATGCTCGCCTGCGCGCGCATCGGCGCGGTCCATTCCGTCGTCTTCGGCGGCTTCTCGCCGGAAGCGCTGGCCGGTCGTATCGTCGACTGCGAATCCACCTTCGTCATCACCTGCGACGAGGGTATCCGCGGCGGCAAGCCGGTGCCGCTGAAAGACAATACGGATACCGCCATCCATATTGCGGCCCGTCAGTATGTGGCGGTCAACAAGGTGCTCGTCGTGCGTCGTACCGGCGGCAAGACGGGCTGGGCGCCGGGTCGCGACCTCTGGTACCATCAGGAGATCGCCAAGGTGAAGCCGGAATGCCCGCCGGTGAAGATGAAGGCGGAAGACCCGCTTTTCATCCTCTACACTTCGGGCTCCACGGGCAAGCCGAAGGGCGTGCTGCATACGACGGGCGGATATCTCGTCTACGCGGCGATGACGCACGAATATGTCTTCGACTACCATCCCGGCGATATCTACTGGTGCACGGCCGATGTCGGCTGGGTCACAGGCCATTCCTATATCGTCTATGGGCCGCTTGCCAACTGCGCCACGACGCTGATGTTCGAAGGTGTGCCGAATTTCCCGGATCAGGGCCGTTTCTGGGAAATCATCGACAAGCACAAGGTCAACATCTTCTACACGGCGCCGACGGCCATCCGCTCGCTCATGGGTGCCGGCGACCATTTCGTGACGCGCTCGTCCCGCGAGAGCCTGCGCCTGCTCGGCACGGTCGGCGAGCCGATCAATCCGGAAGCCTGGGAATGGTATTACAATGTCGTCGGCGACAAGCGCTGCCCCGTCATCGATACCTGGTGGCAGACGGAAACCGGCGGCCATATGATCACGCCGCTGCCGGGCGCGACCGACCTCAAGCCGGGTTCGGCCACCAGGCCCTTCTTCGGCGTCAAGCCGCAGCTTGTCGACAATGAGGGCAAGGTGCTGGAAGGTGCCGCCGACGGCAATCTCTGCATCACCGATAGCTGGCCGGGCCAGATGCGGACGGTCTATGGCGACCATGAGCGCTTCATCCAGACCTATTTCTCGACATACAAGGGCAAGTATTTCACGGGCGACGGCTGCCGCCGCGATGAAGACGGCTATTACTGGATCACCGGGCGTGTCGATGACGTTCTGAACGTTTCCGGCCACCGCCTCGGCACCGCGGAAGTCGAATCCGCCCTCGTCTCGCACAATCTCGTCTCGGAAGCCGCCGTCGTCGGCTATCCGCACCCGATCAAGGGGCAGGGAATTTATTGCTATGTGACGCTGATGGCAGGCAATGAGGGTACGGATGAACTGCGCCAGCAGCTTGTCAAACACGTGCGTTCCGAAATCGGCCCGATTGCTGCGCCCGACAAGATCCAGTTTGCGCCCGGCCTGCCGAAGACGCGATCCGGCAAGATCATGCGCCGCATCCTGCGCAAGATTGCCGAGGACGATTTCGGCTCGCTCGGCGATACTTCGACGCTTGCCGATCCGGCTGTCGTCGAGGATTTGATCGCCAACCGACAGAACAAGGCTACGGCCTAAATCGACAAAGGCCGTTCCGTTATCGGGGCGGCCTTATTCTCCGGCGCAGGAAACCGGCGGCTTGCGGCCGCCATCATAGGCACGAACCAGCCCGTCGCCGAGCAGGTCGCGCGCGGGATCGCGCCCATCGGAAAGCCTGACATTGGCGAGGATGCGTCCGAAATATTTGTCGCCGCTGATGTCGGTCAGCCTGATACTGGGAATACCTGCGATCATCCGCTCCAGCGCCTGGCGCGCTTCAGTCGCCGCCTTTCTGATCTCAGGGCACCGCGAATGGATTTCGGGTGCGTCAATGCCGCGAATGCGGACGTAGACTTCCATCGTCTGTTGCGGCCAGGGCGTTGCCGCCACCAGCAGCGTATCTCCGTCAATGACTTTGATGATCTCGGCCGAAACCGGCCCGGCAATCTCGTCCCGCGCCGCGAAAGCCGGCACGGTGCCAAGAAACAGCAGGAGAATCGGAAGCACTCTGAACATGAAAGGAATAAATTCCTTCATGCTCTCAAAGTCAATAGGAATATTTACTTAGAAATCGATGGCTCGACCATTGATCTCATAGTCGCCGAAGCGCGAAGGCTCCGCCCCGCCCCGCCCACCGATCTCGGTCGGCAGTTCGGCAGGCTTTGCATTCCTCCGGCGTTCCTCGGCCTCGGCGAGTGCGCGCCTGGCGGCGGGAGAAAGCATCTTGCGCGGCGGCTCCGTGCCCTCCGGCACGGGAGTTTCCACGTTGTCGTTATCGGCCGTCTGCATGCTGCACTCCCGCCTGGAAATATTGAAAATGGCTGGCGAATAACCAAATCATAATGCGCCGGCGCCAGGATTTAAAGCATCGCGCCGCAATCGGGAGATGGAGACCTCTGATGAACCTCATGCGTACTGCCATGTTGCTTGCCTTCATGACGGCGCTTTTCATGTTTGTCGGCTTTTTGATCGGCGGCCGCGGCGGCATGATGATCGCCTTTCTCATCGCTGCCGGCATGAACTTCTTCTCCTATTGGAATGCCGACCGGATGGTGCTGTCGGCCTACCGCGCGCAGGAGGTCGATGAGCGCAACGCCCCGGAATTCTACCGGATCGTGCGTGATCTCGCCCGCAATGCCGGTTTGCCGATGCCGAAGGTCTATCTCTACGACAGCCCGCAGCCGAATGCCTTTGCCACCGGCCGTAACCCGGAAAACGCCGCCGTTGCCGCTTCGACCGGCCTGCTGGCGGCGCTTTCGCCACAAGAAGTCGCAGGCGTGATGGCGCATGAACTCGCGCATGTCCAGAACCGCGACACGCTGACCATGACGATCACCGCCACGCTTGCCGGTGCGATTTCCATGCTCGGCAATTTTGCCTTCTTCTTCGGCGGCAATCGCGAGAACAACAACAATCCGCTCGGCTTCGTCGGCGTGCTTGTCGCGATGATCGTGGCGCCGCTTGCCGCGATGCTGGTGCAGATGGCGATCAGCCGTACCCGCGAATATTCGGCCGACAGGCGCGGTGCCGAAATCTGCGGCAATCCCCTGTGGCTCGCCTCGGCGCTCGGCAAGATCGCCCGCGGCGCGGCGCATGTGCCGAACTATGATGCGGAGCGCAATCCGGCCACTGCGCATATGTTCATCATCAATCCGCTCTCCGGCGAGCGCATGGACAACCTGTTTTCGACGCATCCGGACACCGAAAACCGTATTGCGGCCCTTGAGGAAATGGCACGCGGCGGCTTCGACGTCTCGACGCCGCCGGTTCGGGCTGCTAATCCGACGCGCAAATCGCGCTCGGTTCCCAATACCGGTTTCGGCCGCGGTGACTCGCAACCGCCGAAGGGTCCGTGGTCTTGAATTCAGACGGCAAGAAGAAGCCAGCTCGCAAACATAAACCTTCTGCAGAACGCTCTGCGCCGGCGCCGGTAAAACCCGGCCTGCCGGCGCGTGCTGCTGCCGCAAAGATCCTCGCTGCCGTCGTAGACAAGAAACTGCCGCTCGACGGTGCATTGGACCACGAGCATGGTAATCCGGCCTACAAGGCGCTTGGGGAAAGCGATCGTGCGCTGGTGCGCGCCATACTCAACGCCACGCTCAGACATCTGCCGCGCATCGATGCCGCCATTGCCTCGCTGCTCGAGACGCCATTGCCGGATGGTGCCCGCGCTTTGCATCATGTGCTTGCCGTCGGCGCTGCGCAGATTCTCTATCTCGATGTTCCCGACCACTCCGCCGTTGACCTTGCGGTCGAACAGGCCAATCAGGATCCTCGCAACCGGCGCTTCGCCAAGCTCGTGAATGCTGTCCTGCGTCGTCTTGGCCGGGAGAAGGAACCGATCCTTGCCGAGATTGCCGGCATTCCGCCGATGCCGGCATGGTTTATCGAGCGGCTTGCAAGGGCCTACGGGAAGGAGAAGGCATTTGCCATTTCCGAATCCCAGCTCGAGCCGGCAGCGATCGATCTTACCGTCAAATCCGATGCCGCAGGCTGGTCGAGCCGACTGAACGGCATCGTGCTTCCGACAGGAGGTGTGCGGCTCTCCGCTTTTGAGGGCAGCATTCCCTCGCTGGATGGATTTGAGGCGGGGGAATGGTGGGTTCAGGATGCAGCCGCGAGTATTCCGGCAAAGCTCTTTGGTGATCTCGCCGGCAAACGTGTTGCCGATCTCTGTGCTGCGCCCGGCGGCAAGACCGCACAACTCATCCTTGCCGGCGGCAGGGTGACGGCGATCGATCAGTCCGAAAACCGGTTGCGGCGTCTGCGTTCCAATCTGGAGCGGCTCAACCTCGAAGCCGAGACGATCGCAGTCGATCTTACGAAATTCGAGCCATCCGAACGCTTCGATGCGATCCTGCTCGACGCTCCCTGCTCGTCGACAGGTACGACGCGCCGGCATCCCGATGTACTCTGGACGAAGGGTCCGGAGGATATTGCCAAGCTGGCGGCTCTGCAGGAACGTCTTCTGCGCCATGCGATCACCCTATTGAAGCCCGGCGGCGTGCTCGTCTTTTCCAATTGCTCGCTTGATCCGCAGGAGGGTGAAGAGGTCGTTGCCCGCGTTCTCGAAGATGTGAAGAACATCGAGCGGGTGCCGATCGATGCCGCGAAATGGCCGGGCATGGAGCAGGCCATTACACCGGCGGGCGAATTCCGCACGCTTCCTACAATGCTGGATATGCCCGACGGTTTCGCCTCGGGCCTCGATGGCTTCTACGCGGCGGTGCTCAGACGCGCCTGAATGCCATTATATTCTAATTTCATCACAAAATAATACATCGCGGCTGATGAAATCGGTTGGGATTTATCTATTCTTAACCACGAGGGTCAATAGACATTTAATATGCAGTCCGGTCGGCGTCTTGCGAGCATGTATGTTCGGGAAGCTTGGCGGCGCGGTACGCGCCGTGCCGCACTTCTGCGTCTGCGCTTCTTTCGGCATGCAATTCCGGTTCCCGAACGGCTGATCGTCGCGCCGACGGACCTGAGAGGCATCGATTCCCACGTTGCCGACGAGATCATCGACGGCCGGTTTCCGCTCGCCGGCCGGATGCTGGAAACCGGCGGAAAGTCTCCCTTCACGCTCAGTCTTCCGTCGCGCGCCTTCGCGATCCGACTCCACAGTTTCGGCTGGCTTCGGCATATGCGGGCCAACAAGAGCGAGCGCGGCTCGGCCGTCGCCCGCGTGATCGTCGATAGCTGGCTCTCGATCCACGGGAGCCGTATCGAGGGCATCGCCTGGGAGACGGACGTCGTCTCGCAGCGTGTCATTGCCTGGCTGTCGCATTCTCCTGTCGTGCTGCAGAATGCCGATCGCGGTTTCTATCGCCGTTTCATGAAGTCGCTCGCCTTTCATATCGGCTATCTGCGCCGCATGGCGCCTTATGCGACCGGCGAGGTCCGCTTCCGGCTCCGCATCGCGCTGGCCATGGCCTCTGTCGCCATGCCGGTGCGCGCTTCGACGCTGCGGCGGGCAGCCCAGGCGCTCGACCGCGAGTTCGACAGCCAGATTCTGCCGGACGGAGGCCATATCTCCCGCAATCCGCGCATCGGGCTCGAGCTGCTTCTCGACCTGCTGCCGCTGCGCCAAACCTACGTCAATCTCGGCCATGACCTGCCGCAGAAGCTGATTTCCGGTATCGACCGCATGTACCCTGCCCTGCGCTTCTTTCGCCATCAGGATGGGGATCTGGCGCTCTTCAACGGCGCGACATCGACGCTGGCGGACGAATTGATGTCCGTATTGCGCTACGACGAGACGGCGGGCCAGCCGTTCAAGGCGCTGCCGCATTCGCGCTATCAGCGGCTTGCGGCCGGCAAGACGGTGATCATTGCCGATACCGGCCCCCCCTCGCCCAGCTGCTTCGGAACAGCCCATGCAGGCAGTCTTTCCTTCGAAATGTCCTCCGGCCGCTACCGCTTCATCGTCAATTCCGGATCGCCGAAATTCGCAGGCCAACGCTATGTCCAGATGGCCCGCACCACGGCTGCCCATTCCACGGTGGTGGTAAACGATACGTCCTCCAGCCGGTTTTCCACCTCGCCTTTTCTGGCGCACATGATGACCGAGCCCGTGGAAACGGTTGCTGCCGAGCGGGTGGAGACCGAAGACGGCCGCGAGGGCATCAAGGCGAGGCATGACGGCTATCTCGACATTTTCGGCGTCATTCATGAGCGGGAGCTGACGCTGAACGCGGCCGGCTCGATCGTGACCGGCATGGATCGTTTCGTGACGGATGACCGGTATCACAGCGAAGGCCCGCTGCGGGCGGTTGCCCGCTTCCACATCCATCCCGCCATCGTGCCACGGCAGAACGACACGGAATCCGTGCTGCTGACAGCGCCGGACGGCGAAAGCTGGCTGTTTTCTTCTCCCGGCAACGAAGTGCTGATCGCGGAGGATATTTTCTTTGCCGACAGCGCCGGCATCAGCAGCTCGGACCAGATCGAGATAGATTTCAATCTGGCGGAGAAACCCGAAATTCGCTGGTTTCTGTCACGCAAGGGATAGAGCATTTCCGTCTTCCTTGAATCGCGGCAAGGCTCCGAGTTTCATTCTCACGCAGTTCCAAACGCAAAACCGCGGCACACTTTTGCTGTAATTGCCCCGGCGGCTGTTTGCGTCGGCTCCAAGCTGTGCTAACGCGGCCTCATCAGAACGTCCCTTGCCCGGATGTCTCCCGCCAAGCCCGAACGGAGAAGGTTCATGGCCGTTATTTCCAAGAAAATCCCCGCCCCCGACAAGGTCGAGATCAAGACCGCGCTGCTGTCCGTTTTCGACAAGACCGGTATTATCGAACTTGCCCGCGCGCTTTCGGCGCGCGGCGTGCGACTGCTGTCAACCGGCGGTACCTACAAGGCGATCGCGGCCGAAGGCCTTGCCGTCACCGACGTTTCGGAGGTGACGCAGTTTCCGGAGATCATGGACGGCCGCGTAAAGACCCTGCATCCCAAGGTGCATGGCGGCCTGCTGGCGATCCGCGACGATGCCGAACATCAGGAGGCCATGAAGGCGCACGGCATCGACGCTATCGACCTGCTGGTCGTCAACCTCTATCCCTTCGAGGACGTGCGGGCGGCCGGCGGCGACTATCCGACGACGGTCGAGAACATCGATATTGGCGGCCCCGCAATGATCCGCGCTTCGGCCAAGAACCATGCCTATATCACCGTCATCACCGACCCCGCCGATTACGCGGAGCTTGCCGAGCAGCTTTCGGCCGATGCCGGCAAGACGGCCTATGCCTTCCGTCAACGTATGGCAGCCAAGGCCTATGCCCGCACCGCCGCTTATGATGCCGCCATTTCCAACTGGTTTGCCGAAGCCCTTTCCATCGATACGCCGCGCCACCGCACGATTGGCGGCGTCTTGAAGGAAGAGATGCGCTACGGTGAAAATCCGCACCAGAAGGCTGCCTTCTATGTGACGGGTGAAAAGCGTCCGGGTGTCTCGACAGCGGTCCTTTTGCAGGGAAAGCAGCTCTCCTACAACAATATCAACGATACCGACGCGGCCTATGAGCTGGTCGCCGAATTCCTGCCGGAGAAATCGCCGGCCTGTGCCATCATCAAGCACGCCAATCCCTGCGGTGTCGCAACCGGCCCGACACTTCTGGAAGCCTACAAGCGGGCGCTCGCCTGCGATTCCGTTTCGGCTTTCGGCGGCATCATCGCGCTGAACCAGACGCTGGATGCAGAAACGGCCGAAGAGATCATCAAGCTCTTCACCGAGGTTATTATCGCGCCTGACGTCACCGAAGAAGCCAAGGCGGTCGTTGCCCGCAAGCCGAACCTGCGCCTGCTCTCGGCAGGCGGCCTGCCGGATGCGCGTGCGGCCGGCATTACTGCCAAGACGGTTTCCGGCGGCCTGCTCGTCCAGAGCCGCGACAACGGCATGGTCGAGGATCTGGAGCTCAAGGTCGTCACCAAGCGGGCGCCGACGGCCCAGGAGCTCGAAGACATGAAGTTCGCCTTCAAGGTCGGCAAGCACGTCAAATCGAATGCCGTCGTTTATGCCAAGGACGGCCAGACCGCCGGTATCGGCGCCGGCCAGATGAGCCGCGTCGATTCCGCCCGCATCGCGGCGCTGAAGGCCGAGGAAGCGGCCAAGGCGCTTGGTCTTGCAGTCCCGATGACGCATGGTTCGGCAGTCGCCTCCGAGGCCTTCCTGCCCTTCGCCGACGGTCTTCTGTCCATGATCGCCGCCGGCGCGACCGCAGTCATCCAGCCGGGCGGCTCGATGCGGGATCAGGAAGTCATCGACGCGGCAAACGAGCACAATGTCGCGATGGTCTTTACCGGCATGCGTCACTTCCGCCACTGAGGCGGGACAATCGCTCTATTCCCCGGCTTCCGCGGCCGGGGCATGATCAGCGGCGATCCGCCGGATAGGGCGTGCGGATCAGCAGCACCAGGCCTCCGGCCAGGAAGAGGATCAGCGTCGACATGCCGAGATGCGCCGATCCGGTCAAATAGGTCACGATCGAAAACAAAAGCGTTGCCATGAAGCTCGTGGCGCGGCCGGATAGCGCATAGATGCCGAAGTAACGGCCGGCCTCCTCAAGGCTGACACTGCGCGCCAGATAGGAACGTGACGAGGCCTGCACCGGGCCGAAAGCCAGACCGATCAGCAGGCCATAGAGGATATAGGCCTTTTCCGCCATCGTGCCGAAAAGGCCGCCGCTGTCGATATTCGAAAGCGGCATCAGCCCGAAGAATGTGTAGCCGGGGCCGGTGGAAATGATGCCGATCGTCGCCAGCAGCAGCAGGGTCAGGCTGATAATGACGGTTGCCTTCGAACCTATTCCCTTATCGACGCGGCCGGCAATCAGGCAGCCGAGGATTGCGACCACATTGAGGATGATCCCGTAAATGCCGATCTCGATCGTCGCCCAGCCGAACATGCCCGCCGCGAAGGCGCCGCCAAGGATCAGCAGGCCGTTGACGCCGTCCTGATAGATCATGCGGGCGATGAGGAAGGTCAGGATGCCGCGGCGCGCCTTCAGTTCACCGAGCGTATTGCGCAATTCCCTGAGACCGAAGCGTACCGCAAAGCCGAAAGGCAGCCCCTTGCGGGCATCCGGCGTGAAGAAGAACATCGGCAGGATGAAGATCAGGTACCAGACGGCCGAAATCGGACCGGTGACGCGCGCATCCTCGCCCGTGTGAGGATCGAGGCCGAACAGCGGATCGAGGCCCAGAACGGTCTTGCCATCTTCCGGGCTGCCGGCCAATAGCGCGACGACGGCAATCAGCACGATCATGCCGCCGAGATAGCCGAGCCCCCAGGCAGTGTTGGAAAGCTTGCCGACCTCATCCTTGCCGACGAGGCGCGGCATCATGGAATCGTTGAATACGATCGAAAACTCCGCCGAGATCGAGGCAAGAATCATGAAGATGACAGGGTAGACAACCGGCGAACCCGGGGCTGCGAACCAGAGGCAGCAGAGGCTGACGATCTTGACGGCCGCGAAGAAGGCGATCCAGGGTTTGCGCGCGCCTGACTGGTCGGCAATGGAGCCCAGAACGGGAGACAGGATGGCGATGATGACCGAGGAGATGGTCGCCATGTTGCTCCACGTCGTCTGCGCGGCGACCGGATCGGCCGTCAGCCGCGAGACGAAGTAGGGGCCGAAAATAAACGTCGTGACCACGGTGAAGAAAGGCTGGGCTGCCCAATCGAAGAGCATCCAGCCCCATATGCCCTTCTCCGTGGCTTTCGGCGGCTGCGTTCCTGTCCAGTCTATGCGATTCAAGCGTCCGCTCCTTTTTGGGGCGGACTGTCTCATCTCGCCCGGTCGCGCGCAAGATCGGTGAGGATGCCTGCGGCAACTGTGATGCGTGCGAGGTTCGGATCGGCGCCGTCGCTGAGGCTAGCGAGCTCCTCGACGATGCGGTTGATGCGCACCCTGTCCTGCGCATGCCAGGCCTGGACCGGCTGCCTTTCCTTGCCGTGATCGGAAAGGGCGGAGATCACGATATCGCGACGGGCGCTGGCAATCTGATCGATACTGCGGGCAAGGGCGAGGTTTTCGTAGTGGTCGGAGGTGACGATGCGGTTGCCGGCGGCAAGCAGCCGGCCGACGCGGAAGGTCTGGGTAACGGCAAAGTAGTTCTCCGCCGCACGCGGCAGCGCCTCTCCGGTGCGGGCAGCGATCTGCATGATTTCAGGCACGAGAGCGAAGGTCGGCAGAGCCGCGATCTCGGCGGCGAGTTTCTCCGGCAGACCGGCCTGCTGGTACTCCTGCTGGCGCGTGGCAACGTCGGATCCCGCCTGATCGGCGAAGGAGGGCCTGAGTTTTTTCAGTGTTGCCTGAAGCCGGCTAATAATTTCGGCCATATCGCCCTTGGTCATGCCGGTTTTGAGCAGCAGCCGTGTCAGCACGGTGAAGCTGCTGCCGATCTCTTCATAGATGCGGTTCTGAACCTCGCCGGAAACCTTGTTGTCCAGAGCATCCGTTTCGCCCCACAGCCGGTTGAGATCGAAGCCGTCGCGGGCAACGATGGCAGCGCGCACGACTTCCGGAGCAGAGGCTGCGGTCGCGTCCATCATGCTGACGACGAAGCCCGGTCCGCCGCGATTGATCGCCTCGTTTGCGAGCACCGTCGCGACGATCTCCCGTTTCAGCCGGTGGCTGTCGATGTCGGAGGCGTTGGACCTGTGCATCTTCGCCGGGAAGTAATTGAAGAGCGTGTCGACGAAATAGGGATCGTCGGGCAGTTCGCTGGCGATCAGTGCGTCGAAGAGGACGATCTTGGCGTAGGAGAGCAATACGCCGATCTCGGGGCGTGTCAGCGGCCGGCCGGCCGTATAACGTTCGGACAGGGCGGCATCGTCGGGAAGGGTCTCGACCTTGCGGTTGAGCTGTCCGGCCGCTTCCAGCACGCTCATGAAACGGCCGAGTTCCAGACCGTTCGCCGTTCCCTTGCGGGCCGTCAGCGAGATCGCCAGGGATTGCAGGTAGTTGTTGCGCAGCACGAGCGAAGCCACCTCGTCGGTCATGCTGCCGAGAAGCTGGTCGCGCTTGGCGCGGCTGAGCCGCTGTTCGTGCATGGCGTTCGCGAGCGCAATCTTGATATTGACCTCGACGTCGGACGTATTGACGCCGGCCGAGTTGTCGATGGCGTCGGAGTTGCTGCGTCCGCCCTTCAGCCCGTAGGCAATGCGGCCCTTCTGCGTGACGCCGAGATTGGCGCCCTCGCCGATCACCTTGGCGCGCACTTCGTCGGCCGTGATGCGGATCGGATCGTTGGCGCGATCGCCGACGTCCGTATCGGTTTCCGACGCGGCTTTCACGTAAGTGCCGATGCCGCCGAACCAGAGCAGGTCGACGGGGCTCTTCAAGATCGCCGTCATGATCTCGAAGGGGGTGGCGACCGCCTTGTCGATTCCGATCGCGGCGACGGCCTCCGGCGTCAGCGTGACCGATTTTGCCGAGCGCGAAATGATCATAGCGCCCTTCGAGAGCACGGACTTGTCGAAGTCCTGCCAGCTCGAGCGCGGCAGGTTGAACAGGCGCTGACGCTCGGCAAGCGTCCTTTCCATATCCGGATCGGGATCGATGAAGATGTCGCGATGGTCGAAGGCGGCCAGAAGCCGGATTTTCGGCGACAACAGCATGCCGTTGCCGAAGACGTCGCCGGACATGTCGCCCACGCCGGCCACCGTAAAGGGCGTCGTCTGGATATCGATGTCCATTTCGCGGAAATGGCGCTTTACGGTCTCCCAGGCGCCGCGCGCGGTGATGCCCATCTTCTTGTGGTCGTAGCCGGCCGAGCCGCCCGAGGCAAAGGCGTCGTCCAGCCAGAAGCCGGCTTCCTGGGCGAGCGCATTGGCGGTGTCGGAGAAGGTTGCCGTGCCCTTGTCGGCGGCGACGACGAAATAGGGGTCATCGCCATCGAGACGAACCGTATTGTCCGGCGGGACGATATCGGCGCCGGAAATGTTGTCGGTAATGGACAGCAGCGTGCGAATATAGGTCTTGTAGGCTTCCCGGCCCGCATTGAAGACCTCCTCGCGGCTGCCGCCGACCGGCAGCTTCTTGGGATAGAAACCGCCTTTCGCGCCGACAGGCACGATGACGGCATTCTTGACCTGCTGCGCCTTGACGAGCCCCAGAACTTCGGTGCGGTAGTCCTCGGCACGGTCCGACCAGCGCAGGCCGCCGCGGGCGACGCGGCCGAAACGCAGATGGACACCTTCGACCTCCACGCCATAGACGAAGATTTCGCGGAAAGGCTTCGGTTCCGGCAGGCCATCCGCCAGATGCGGGTCGAGCTTGAAGGCGAGCATGGCCTTCGGCGTTCCGTCGGCATTGCGCTGGAAATAATTGGTGCGCAGCGTCGCATCGACGATGTTGACGTAGCGGCGCAGGATGCGGTCGTCATCCAGGCTCGGCACGTCGGCAAGCTTGGCCTCGATTGCCTCGTGCAGTTCGGCGAGCTTCCTGATCCGCACCTTTTCCGTAAGCTTGGTATCGAGCGTGTCGTGGAACAGGCGGAAGATCGAGGCCGCGATGACGGGGTATTTGTCGAGCGTCGTGGCGATATAATCCTGCGAATAGGCAATGCCGGTCTGGCGCAGATAACGCGCATAGGCACGCAGCACATTCACCTCGCGGGCGGAGAGGCCAGCCGAGAGGATCAGCCGGTTGAAGCTGTCATTGTCGATCGTGTCGCTGAAAGCGGCGACAAAGGCTTCTTCGAGCGGTGCGCCAAAACGTGCGAGGTCAATGTCCGCACCGCTGCGGGCCTCGAGTTCCATATCGTGCAGCACGACCATGTTGATGGCGCCGTCGGCGGCCGGAACTTCGATATCGAAGGTCCGTTCGCTCAGGACGTTGAAGCCGAGGTTTTCCAGGAGAGGCACGCGGCGCGACAGCGGCAGCTGCTCGCCGGAATGGAAGATCTTCAGCGACAGGATGCGGCCGCGTTCATCGTCCTGGCGATAGTAGAATTCGATGCGGATCGGCTCGCCGGCGGCACATGCGGCAATGTCGGGCAGATCGCCGACTGCTTCATCCGGCGTGAAGGCTTCCTGGAAAGCGTTGCTGACGCCGAGCTTCGGCGCCTTGGGGCCGGCAAGCATCTCGAAGCGGCTGTCCCAGCGCGCGGTGATCTGACGGATCGTTCCCTCGAGCTTGGCCTGCTGGATACGCGGTGTCTTGCCGCCGGAGCGGCCGATGATGAAGTGCACACGCGCCACGCCGCCTTCCGGAAAGGCCGGATAATAGGCGGAAACGCGGCCGTCATAGACGGTCTTCAGATAGGCGCCGATGCGCTCCCGCACGGTCGAGTCATATTCTTCGCGCGGCACGAAGACGATGACGGAGACGAAACGGTCGAAATGATCGATGCGCGGCAGCACGCGCACGCGCGGCCGGTCGGTGAGGTCGTTGATCTGCTCGGCAAAGGCGGCGAGCAGCGGCGTGTCGATCTGGAAGAGGTCGTCGCGCGGATAGGATTCCAGCGTATTGTCGAGCATGCGCCCCGAGTGGCTCATCGGGTCGAAGCCGAAATGCTCCTTCACCTTTTCGATCTTGGACCGCAGCAGGGGAATTTCACTGGCAGAGGAAGTGTAGGCGGTCGATGTGAACAGGCCGACGATGCGCAGTTCGCCGGTCACATTGCCCTGCGCATCGAAGCGCTTGACGCCGACATAATCCATGTAGGCACGGCGATGGACGATCGATTTCACATTGGCCTTGGTGACGATCAGAAAGTCCGGGCCATCGAGGAAGGCCAGGATTTCCGGCGTCGTCGTCACCGCGTCCTTGCCGGTGCGCAGAACAAGAACCTCGGGATTGGCAAGAATGCCGAGACCCGTTCCCTTGTCGCGCTCCACCTTCGCATCCGGTCCCTTGCCGGAATAGACGTAGTCGCGCATGCCGAGGAAGGTGAAGTTCTCGTCACGCAGCCAGGTGAGAAACGCGACCGCCTCGTCGCGGTCGGCCTTCTTGCGGCTGGCATTGTAGTTCGAAAGCTCCGCAATCACTTCATCGACGCGCGCAAGCATCGGCTTCCAGTCGGAAACGGCAAGCTCCACCTGCTCAAGCACTGCCTTGATCCGCTTGATCAGGTCGGCGGCCTGAGAGGGGCTTAGCGGCGAAATGTGAAGCTGGATGTGGCTGACCCGCTTTGCCGGGTCGCTCGGCACATCGGCGGAATAGAGTTCCGGAGCCTTGCCGTCTTCCAGGATCAGGATCGGGTGGACCGCCATGAAGATGTCGCGATAGGTGCTGGTCACCTCGCCCATGACGGATTCGTAGAGGAAGGGCTTGTTGTGATCCGTCACCGAGAGGATGGAGACGGCAACGCCATCGGGTGTGACATCGGCAACAGTGTCGATGCTGACACGCGGCGTCTTGCCGTTCCAGGCGGCAAGCTCGGATGCCGAGTGTACGGCGGAAAGCGCAAGCATTTCCGGGGTGTAGAGCTCAAGATCGTCGCCGCTTGCCCGGCCGAAGAGAATTTCGGGGTCGAGATGGGGTTCGCCGGTCGCGGCGGCGATCTTGCGCGCGCTCTCGATCTGCTTTTCCCGTTTCGGATTGTTTCTGGTAGCCATGAATCATCCCCCCGATTGTTCTGATGTGGGCAAGTTAGCAGAAGGTTCTTCGAAAGAATCTTTAAAAGAGGGCTCCGAAAAGCAGTTTTCGTGCTTTTTTGGCCATGTTGGCGAGAGATTTCGAAAGTTTTTGGGCCGTCTGGCGCCGTTGCGAGAGGAGGTCTCCTTATCCGGCTTTTGTGTCCCGCCGCACATTTCCACGCTCGCGTGAAGAATGGTTGACAGCGGCTCGTCAAAAAGATCATCAACGGCGGTCGAAATTCGGATTCGGATGCCATGTCGGAAAACGCAGCAGGGGCAGTTATCGTCATTTCCAGCCATGTGGTGCGCGGATCGGTCGGAAACCGCGCCGCGGTCTTCGCGCTGGAAACGCTCGGCCATCAGGTCTGGGCACTGCCGACGATCGTGCTGCCCTGGCACCCCGGCCACGGTCGCTCGACACGGCTCACCTTTGCCGAAACCGATTTCGAGGCGGCGATCGACGATCTCATCCGCGCGCCGTGGATCGGCGAGGTCAAGGCCGTGCTGTCGGGCTATTTCGGCAATGCCGCGCAGGCCCGTTCCGTCGCGAAACTCGTTGCGTCCCTGCGCGAGAGGAATCCGGAACTGCTCTATGTCTGCGATCCGGTGATGGGCGATCTCGGCGGCCTCTACGTGCCGGAAGCGACAGCCGAGGCAATCCGCGACCATCTGATACCGCTTGCTTCGCTTGCGACACCCAACCGCTACGAACTCGCGTGGCTGTCGGGCGCGGCGCTCGACGACAACAATGCGGTCATGCAGGCCGCGCTTTCGCTCGGCCCCTCGCGCATGCTCGTCACATCGGCGGTGCCGATGATGGCGGGCGGTACCGGCAATCTCTATCTTTCCGGAAAACATGCGCTGCTTGCCGAGCATCGTCTTGTCGAGAACCCGCCGAACGGCCTCGGGGATCTGCTTGCCGCCCTTTTCCTGTCCCGCCTGCTCTCGGGCATGGAGGACGAAAAGGCGCTGCAGCTGGCGACCGCCAGCGTGTTCGAAGTGCTGGCGCGCGCCGTCAAGCGCGGCAGCAACGAGCTGATGCTGGCAAGCGATGCCTCCAGTCTTTCGACACCGATGGCGATGGTGCAGATGCGCCACCTCGTCCATCCCGCTCAACGGCGGAAAAAATAGGTTTCGTGCTTTTGCAGTGCAGCAGTTGATCTTGGGTCCGTCGCGCGCTAATCCAATGGCATGTTGAGCTTTCCCAACTCCCTGCTGGACGGTTATCGCAATTTCATGAGCGGGCGATACGCCGATGCCCGCGACCGGTATCGGCAGCTTGCCGAAAACGGGCAGAACCCGACGACGCTCGTTATTGCCTGTTCCGACTCGCGCGCGGCTCCCGAGCTGATCTTCGATGCCGGGCCGGGTGAGCTCTTCGTTATCCGCAACGTCGCCAATATGGTGCCGCCCTATGAGCCGGACGGTCATTTCCATTCCACGTCGGCGGCGCTCGAATTTGCCGTGCAGGCCTTGAAGGTCGAGAATATCGTGGTCATGGGCCACGGCCGCTGCGGCGGCATCCGCGCCGCGCTCGATCCCAATGCCGAGCCTTTGTCGCCTGGCGACTTCATCGGCCGCTGGATGTCGCTGGTGCGACCCGCCGCCGAACAGATCGGCAGTAACGACGTGATGACGCCGGCCGAACGGCAGACCGCGCTCGAACGTGTCTCCATCCGCAACTCGATCAACAATCTCAGGACTTTTCCGGACATCAAGGCATTCGAGGAAGAGGGGAAGCTGCGGCTTCACGGCGCCTGGTTCGACATCTCGACCGGTGAGCTCTGGGTGATGGATTCCGAGACACTGGATTTTATCCGTCCCGAAATCTAGGGATAGACCGCTTTATCAGTTTTTTAAGATATTCCACTACGCTCGCCAGCAGGCAGTATATGCGCGTGGATCAATCATGAATTTCGAAGCGGTGAAATTCAAGAATATCAGAAGGGCAGTGCTGGCCGCCATTCTGCTGCCGTTCGTTTTCATGATTGCTGAGGGAGTGGTGTTGATCCGCTCCTCGCTCACGCAGTACCGCGCGCTCGAAAATGACCATCTCTTTGCCGATGTTCTTGCCCGCGGAGGGTCGATTGCCGCCAATCAGATTCTGGCGGAACTCGTCGCCACGCGAACCTACATCAACAATCCCGACGAGACGACCAG
The DNA here is from genome assembly GCA_900471515.1 of Hyphomicrobiales bacterium. Classification (GTDB taxonomy): domain Bacteria; phylum Pseudomonadota; class Alphaproteobacteria; order Rhizobiales; family Rhizobiaceae; genus Rhizobium. Next base: position 95,579 of record UCFC01000024.1, read on the forward strand.
GGCTGCGATGCTGGAAAGGCGCAGCGCTCTCGACATCGAACGCGCGCATTTCAACGCCAGTCTTCCAGCCGCCGAAGCGCTGGATGTCGGCCTGCGGTCGCAGCTTTCCAACCTCCGCCTCGCCTATAGCCGCATCATCGCCGCACGCTCGGCGGTGGATCAGGGTTATTACGGCAAGGGCGGCAACCCCGTTCATATCTATGGACAGGCCGGATTAAAACAGCTTGGGCTCGTCGAGTCGCTGTCGCTGCGCATCCACGATCCCGTGTTGATGCGCAAATCCAGCGAGCTGATGAGCATCCTGCTCAGCTATTACGGCGAGCGGCTGATCGGCAATCTCGGCCAGCGCTATCTCGACCGGACCGATTTTTCCGCCATGTCGCACGAGCAGTTCGTTCAGGGCCAGATGATGCTCGGCAACGGTATGGATCGGCTACGCTTCCATTCCTCTTCGCCGGTCGTGCGGGACATTCTTGCTTACAGGGCGCAGGCCGACGAAGTCTGGGCCGATACTTTCACACAGGCCATGGTTTCCGGGGCGCTGCGGCCGGATAAGGCGATCCGGGACAAATGGATCGGCATCCAGAACGCGCGTCTGGGCTTTCTGCGGCAGACGATCGATTCCGTCACCACCGATATTCATGTGACCGGGGAGGCGTTGTCGATGCGCTCGCATGTTCACATGACGATCGTGCTCGCGCTGTCGTGCGGCCTGGTCCTGCTCGTTGCCCTTATTGCGGCGCTTGCGGTGCGGGGCATCCGTCTCGTCGCTCGCGTCACTGAAGAGCGTGAACTGCTCATCAAGGAGTTGCGCAATGCTGCCCAGACCGATCTTCTGACGGGTCTTTACAACAGGCGTGGCTTCGAGGCTGCCGCTTTGGCGCTTCTGATGCAGGCCAAGTATGGGTCACGCTGGATTTCGGTCGTGCTGTTCGATCTCGATCACTTCAAGAAAATCAACGACATGCACGGCCATGACGCCGGCGATATCGTGCTGAAACGCGTCGCCGGCATCGCACGCGAGACCTTCCGTTCCTTCGACCTGCTGGTGCGCCACGGCGGCGAGGAGTTCATGGCGCTGCTGCCGGATTCGACGCCTGAAGATGCAGCCGTCGTTGCCGAACGTGTCCGGTCGGCCATCGAAGCGGCGGAAATCGAACTGCCGGGTGGCGAGATTCTGCGCGTAACGGCGAGTTTCGGCTGCGCGGGACGTGCGAATGCGGCCAGCAATCGCAATTTCGAAGATCTGGTAAAGCGCGCCGATCTTGCGCTCTATGCCGCCAAAGCCTCGGGGCGCAATTGCGTCGTCGCCGGACCGGTCGTTCCTGCTGCAGGCCAGGAAGAGCGGCGCAGGATGGCCGCTGGATCCCACGAATCTCGCCCGTGAAAAAAACGCCGCATTCGCATGCGGCGTTCCAATCATGTCCTATCGCACGTCTCTTCAGCCGCCGTCGATCTGCTGACCGATATAGGCGATTGCCTCCTGGTAGACCGTTGCGGCATTCCAGCCCTGGATGGCGACGAAGTTCGGCTCGCCCGGCTGGTAGCCGGCGCCGGCGCGCCAGCCGTGACCCTTGAGGAAATTGGCCGTCGAAGCCAGCGCATCGGCGCGGGAGCCGACCATATCGACGCGTCCGTCACCATCGCCGTCGGCGCCGTAGCGCACGACGTTGCGCGGCAGGAACTGGGTCTGGCCGATTTCGCCGTGGGCGGCACCTCTGGCCTGCGGGCTGAGATAGCCCTCCGAAACGAGCTGCAAGGCTGCGTAAAGCTGGTCGGTGAAATATTCCGAGCGGCGGCAGTCATAGGCAAGGGTAGAGACTGCGGACAGCGTATGCTGGTTGCCCATATAGCTGCCGAAGCCGGTTTCCATGCCCCAGATGGCGATCAGCGGGCCGGCCGGAACACCGAAGCGGCGCTCGATCGAGGCGAAGAGAGCCTGGTTGGCGGCCTTCATCGAGCGGCCGCGGGAAATGACGGCGGCACCGCCGCGCTTCTTCATGAAAGCGTCGAAGGACAGCTTGAAGCTCTTCTGGCCGCGGTCGGCCGAAATTGTCGGCTTGTTGTAGCTGACATTGGCGAAGGCACGGGTGAGAACCGACTGGCTCACGCCATTGGCCGCCGCCGTCTGCTTGAAATCGGCGACCCAGGCTTCGAACCCGGCACTGGTATTGCCGCATTGGGCACCCTGCGCGAACGCCGGTACCGCGTGGAGGACGCCCATTGCCGCGGCGGCCGCCAGAAAGAATTTTGTCATGCGCATGGAGAAACCCCGCTCTCGATCTGCATAGCTTTTAAGCCGGGCAAGAGAATGCCAGCCGTCGGCGATTTTGTCACGATCACCTTTTAGCGAGCGCTTATACGGCAGTATTTGCCCGAAAAAGCCCCGCTCGTCGAGCAGGGCTTTAGCATATTATGGTTTACAAATGGTATCACGCTGCCTGCTTGCGCGGCTTGACGAGGCCGCGGTTGATGAGCAGCTCGGCGATCTGGATGGCGTTGAGGGCCGCACCCTTGCGCAGGTTGTCGGAGACGACCCACAGGTTGAGGCCGTTCTCGACCGTTGCGTCCTCGCGGATGCGCGAGATGTAGGTCGCGTCCTCGCCGGCAGATTCATAAGGCGTGATGTAGCCGCCGTTCTCGTGCTTGTCGATGACGAGGCAGCCCGGTGCTTCGCGCAGGATATCGCGGGCCTGATCGGCGGTGATCTCGTTTTCGAATTCGATATTGACCGATTCCGAATGGCCGATGAAGACGGGAACGCGGACCGCGGTGCAGGTCACCTTGATCTTCGGATCCAGCATCTTTTTCGTCTCGGCGAGAACCTTCCATTCTTCCTTCGTGTAGCCGTCTTCCATGAAGACGTCGATATGCGGAATGACGTTGAAGGCGATGCGCTTGGTGAACTTCTTGTTCTCGATCGGATCGGCAACGAAGACGGCGCGCGTCTGGTTGAAGAGCTCGTCCATGCCTTCCTTGCCGGCGCCGGAGACGGACTGGTAGGTCGAGACGACGACGCGCTTGATCTTGGCGAAGTCGTGCAGCGGCTTCAGCGCGACGACGAGCTGGGCGGTCGAGCAGTTCGGATTGGCAATGATGTTGCGCTTGGTGAAGGAGGTGATCGCGTCCGGGTTTACCTCCGGAACGATCAGCGGCACGTCGGCGTCGTAGCGCCAGGCCGAGGAATTGTCGATGACGACGCAGCCCTGCTGGCCGATCTTCGGGGAGAAACGCTTGGAAACCTCGCCGCCGGCCGACATCAGGCAGATATCGGTATCGGAGAAATCGTAGTTCTCCAGGTTGGCGACCTTCAGCGTCCGGTCGCCATAGGATACCTCGGTGCCCTGGGAGCGGGCGGAGGCGAGCGCCACGACTTCATCGGCCGGAAAACCGCGCTCGGAGAGGATGTTGAGCATTTCCCGCCCGACATTTCCGGTCGCTCCCGCGACTGCAACTTTGAAACCCATTTCTCAAGCTCTCTTTCTCTTCTCTCCTCTTGTCCGGTGAGGGGGGAAGCGCGCCATTGTCGCGGCTTCCTGTCCCCGGCCGGGCCGGGGAGAGAGCGGCAGGCCAGAGACGTCAGACGGTTTTCGTCGTCGTTTTGGCCTTGGTTTTGGAAGAAACCGGAACGGCAAGATCCAGCCCGGCATCTTCTGCCAGGTCATTGCGCTCAGCGATGGTGTGCTGGTGGCGAACCATGGATATTCCTTTTCCGTCGTTGCTCATAAAAGGTTTTCCACAGGAGTCAAGGTTTTTGCGCGTGCGGCGCGAGCAGGGGAAGGGCGTCGCAATGCTGCGGCGTTTTGTCATCCCTCTGTCATTGCCGGGGGGTATCCCCGACCCGTTGTAATGACTGCAACGAAAAACGGGGGTTTTTCCATGCGTATGCTTCTCGCCGCCTTTGCGGCCACCACGATTCTCGCCGGCGCTGCCCAGGCAGCTTCGATCTATCCGCTGGATCGTGCCACGATTCTTGCCGGTTCACCGTTCGACTTCAAGGTCGAGCTTTCCAAGCAGGTCAAGCCGGAAGACGTGAAGATCACGGTCAACGGCCAGGATTACAAGACTGTCCTCGGGGGCGAGGCGCAGTTCATCGAGCTGGAAAAGGGCAAGGACGACAAGGCTCTCGGCTCCGCTCTCCTGCTGCGCGGCCTGAAGATTTCCGCTCCGGGCACCTACAAGGTCGAAGTTGCCGCCGGCGATGAAAAGAAGGCCGTGACCTGGGAAGTCTTCGGCACTTCCGCACAGCCGAAGGCCAAGAACATCATCTTCTTCCTCGGCGACGGCCTTTCCGTCGCTCACCGCACCGCCGCCCGCATCATGTCCAAGGGCATGACCGAGGGCAAGGCGAACGGCCGTCTGAACATGGACGACCTCGACCATATGGCCTTCATCGGCACGTCGGCGACCGATTCGATCACCACCGACAGCGCCAATACCATGTCGGCCTATATGACCGGCCATAAGGGCGCCATCAACTCGCTCGGCGTTTATGGCGACCGGACTCTCGATACGCTGGACGATCCGCGCGTCGAAACCCTCGGCGAGGCCCTGCGCCGCCAGACCTCCAAGTCGATCGGCATCGTCACGACTTCCGAATTGCAGGACGCGACGCCGGCTGCCGTCGTCTCCCACACGCGCCGTCGCGACGACAAGGCCGAAATCACCGGCATGCTGTTCGACGTGAAGCCGGACGTCATCCTCGGTGGCGGCTCGGCCTACTTCCTGCCGCAGGCAACTGCCGGCTCGAAGCGCAAGGACGACAAGGACTATGTCAAGATGTTCCAGGACGCCGGCTACAAGCTCGCGACCGACAAGACGGAACTTGCAGCCGCTGCCGGCGCCAACCAGGACAAGATCCTCGGCCTGTTCCACACCGGCAACATGGACACGACGCTCGATCGCGAATTCCTGAAAAAGGGTACGGTCGGCAAGTTCCCGGCCCAGCCCGGCCTCGTCGAGATGACCAAGGTCGCGCTCGACAAGCTCTCGAAGAACCCGGAAGGCTTCTTCCTGATGGTGGAGGCCGCCAATATCGACAAGATGACGCACCCGCTCGACGGTGAACGCGCTGCCGTCGATACGATCGAGTTCGACAAGGCCATCGGCCTGGCAAAGGAATTTGCCGCCAAGAACCCGGACACGCTGATCGTCGTCACCGGCGACCATACGCACGGCATCACCATCGTCGGCACGATCGACGATACGATCGAAGGTACGGAGATGCGCGAGAAGGTCGCGGGCCGCAGCTTCACCAACTATGTCGATGCCAATAATGACGGTTATCCGGACAGCGTCGACGTTTCCAAGCGTCTGGCCCTGTTCGTCAGCAACTATCCCGACCACTACGAAACCTTCCGCCCGAAGCTGGACAATCCGTACACCCCGGCCATCCAGAACGAGAAGAAGGACTATGTCGCCAACGAAGCCTATAAGGACGTTCCCGGCGCCGTCTTCGTTCCGGGCAACCTGCCGAAGAACGCCGCCTCCGGCGCCCACACCGTCGACGACGTTGTGCTGCAGGCGACTGGCCCCGGCTCCGAAGGCTTCAAGGGCTACATGGAACAGAGCGACGTCTACCGCGTCCTCGCCGATACCTTTGCCCTCGGCGCCAAGCAGACGAACTAACTGCCTGCATCCGGGGTCGCTTGCCGGCCCCGGACTTTTCGTCGATCCTCAATCCCGGCCGCCGTGCGGCCGGGTATCCGTTTCCGGAGATCGCCATGGAAAAGCTCTCTTTGCTGCATGTGAGCCGCCGTCGCCTTATCGGCGTGATGGCCGCGCTTCCCTTTGCCGCTGCCCGGTCCGTTCTTGCCGATGATTCCTCGATCAGTTTCGATGAGCTCTACGGAAAGTTCGGCGTGCTCGGTCTCGAATTTTCCGACAAGGTCAAGCGCCTTGCCGGCAAGGATATCAGCATCAAGGGCTTCATGGCGCCGCCGCTGAAGGCCGAAGCACAGTTCTTCGTGCTCACCGAAGTGCCGATGTCACTCTGCCCCTTCTGCTCTTCGGATGCGGATTGGCCGGACAATATTGTCGTCGTCTATCTCGGCGAGAAGCAGACATTCGTACAGCCGAGCCAGACGATCGAAGTGCGCGGCACGCTGGAATACGGGTCGTGGAAGGACCCCGAAACCGGGTTCGTGAGCTTGCTGCGCATTCGCCAGGCCGAATATTCCACCGTTTGAGCACCGATGCTGGCTCTTGAAATCGAACATCTGGCCGTAAGGTTTTCCGGCCTCTCGTCGCCGGCGCTGGCGATCGATCATTTGTCGATCGCTGCCGGCAGCCGCATCGCCGTAACCGGAGCCTCCGGTTCCGGAAAGAGCACTTTCGTCAACGCGATCACCGGCCTGGAACGGGTCCGCGAAGGCCGTATCCGCTGGAACGGCGAGGATATCGCCGCGCTCTCCGAAAGTCGCCGTGACCGTTTCCGGGCCGCCAATATCGGACTGGTCATGCAGGAGTTTCACCTTTTTCCGGGCCTTTCGGCCGCCGAAAACGTGCTCTTGCCCGCGCGTCTCGCGCGCGCCGCGACATCGGCGATCATCGAGCGCGCCCACCATCTCCTTGAGATCGTTGGGCTTGAGCGCGCCGGGCAGAGGATCGAAACCATGTCGCGCGGCGAGATGCAGCGCGTGGCGATTGCCCGGGCGCTCCTGCGCAGACCTGGCGTCATCGTGGCCGACGAGCCGACCGCCAGCCTGGATGCCGAAAGCGGCGAGGCCGTCGGCGACCTGCTGCTCGACCTTGCGGTGGCCGAAGGCAGCACCCTGATCGTCGTGTCGCACGATCCTCGCCTTGCCGGCCGCCTCGATCGCCGCCTGACGTTCCGTTCCGGCCACATCGTCGACGATTCCGCCATCAGGGGAGCGGCAGCATGATCCGCTTCATCCTCGCCGATCTGCGCCGCCTGTGGGCCGGTTCCGTCGTCGTCGTCCTGCTGGTGGCGCTTGCCACGGCGCTTGGCGTTTCCGTCATCCTGCAGGAGCGGGCGCTTCGCCTCGGCAGCGCACGGGCGGCCGACAGGTTCGATCTCGTCATCGGTGCCGGTGGCAGCGAAACCCAGCTCGTGCTTTCGTCCGTTTTTCTGCAGCCGTCCGCGCTGCCGCTGATGTCCGGCGACGTTCTGGTCAGGCTTGCCGCCGATCCGCGCGTCGAATGGGCCGCTCCTGTCGGCTTCGGCGATTCCTTCTCCGGCTATCCGATCGTCGGCACGACGAGAGCGCTGACGGAAACGATTTCCGGCGGGTTCTTCGAGGGCCGGGTTTTTACCAGCGAGGGTGAGGCCGTCGTCGGCTCGAGCGTCGACCTTGCCATCGGCAGCGAGATCAAGCCGATGCACGGCACGGTCGATACCGGCGGCCATACCCATACCGAACTTGCCTATCACGTGACCGGGCGCCTGTTGCCGACAGGCACGGCATGGGACCGCGCCATTCTGGTTCCGATCCAGGCCGTCTGGCATATTCACGGACTGGAAGCGGGCGAAGAGCATGAGCACGACCATACCGCGGAAGCGGATCGTCCTGAGGGGGCCGTACATGCGGAAGGCGCCGGGGAGGATGCCGACCATCATGCCGAAGCTGATCCGCATGCCGGCCTGAACGAGAACTGGACCACGCAAACGCCGGGCCTCCCGGCAATCCTCGTCAAGCCGAAGACGATTGCCGATGCCTACAAGCTGCGGCAGGACTATCGCGACGGCACGACGATTGCCGTCTTTCCGGGCGAGGTGCTGACCAACCTCTACACGACGCTCGGCGATGCCAAGCAGATTCTCGTTGCCGTCGCCTCCGGCGCGCAGGGGCTCGTCGTCGCCTCGCTGATCCTCGTGACTGTTATCCATATCGGCCAGCGCCGGCGGCAGATCGGCGCGCTGCGCGCTTTCGGCGCTCCCCGCGGAGCGATCTTCGGCATTGTCTGGCTGGAGTTCTTTATCCTGGTCGCTGCCGGGGTCGGGCTCGGCTTTGCACTCGGTTATGGCGCGGCCCTCGTTCTTTCCGGCTTCTTCTCGCAAAGCAGCGGCGTCAGCCTGCCGGTTGGTTTTGCACGCGAAGACGCAGCGCTTGCAATGATCCTTCTCGCCTTTACCGCCGCTCTCGCTGCCTTGCCGGCAGTGCTCGCCTACCGTCAGCCTCCGGCCCAGGCTTTGCGGGGGTGAGGATTGCCGGTTGCGCCGCGGAACCGTGCGGCTGCCGCAATCCATGCACAAAAATTAGACTAAAGTCATAATCCCAAAGCATCCCTCTTTCTGACGCGCCTTTTCTGTCAAACTCTCGTCAGGCGTGTCGTGGCCGGGGATATGCTTTGAGGAGAGTAGGCCGCGACCGTTGCTCATCATTCTGTGGAGGACAGACAATGGCAAATGTCGCAAGCATCGACGGGGCAAAAGCCGGTGCGATGACGGGCGAGGAGAAGAAGGTCATCTTCGCCTCGTCGCTCGGCACGGTTTTCGAATGGTATGATTTCTATCTCTACGGTTCGCTCGCCACTTATATCGGCGCCACCTATTTCACCCAATATCCGGAGGCGACGCGTAACATCTTCACGCTGCTTGCCTTCGCTGCCGGCTTCCTGGTGCGTCCGTTCGGCGCATTGGTCTTCGGCCGCCTCGGCGATCTCGTCGGCCGCAAATACACCTTCCTGATGACCATTCTCATCATGGGCATGTCGACCTTCCTGGTTGGTATCCTGCCCGGGGCCGCTTCCATCGGTATTGCCGCTCCGATCATCCTGATCGGCCTGCGTCTGCTGCAAGGCCTGGCGCTCGGCGGCGAATATGGCGGCGCGGCGACCTATGTCGCCGAACATGCGCCAAACGGCCGCCGCGGCTACTTTACGTCCTGGATCCAGACGACGGCAACGCTCGGTCTCTTCCTGTCGCTGATCGTCATCGTCACCGTCCAGTCGATTATGGGCACGACCGCCTTTGCCGCCTGGGGCTGGCGTATTCCGTTCCTCGTCTCCGTCGTGCTTCTCGGCATTTCCGTCTGGATCCGGCTGAAGATGAACGAGTCGCCCGCCTTCCAGCGCATGAAGGCGGAAGGCAAGGCATCGAAGGCGCCGCTGACGGAGGCTTTCGGCCAGTGGCGGAATGCGAAGATCGCGCTGATCGCGCTTCTCGGCGCCACGATGGGGCAGGCTGTCGTCTGGTACGGCGGTCAGTTCTATGCGCTGTTCTTCCTGCAGAACGTATTGAAGGTCGACCTGCTGTCGGCCAACATCATGGTTGCCATCGCACTTTTCCTCGGCACGCCATTCTTCGTCATCTTCGGCGGACTGTCGGACAGGATCGGCCGCAAGCCGATCATCATGGCAGGCCTGCTGATCGCCGCGGTCACTTACTTCCCGCTGTTCAAGGCGATGACCTATACGGCAAATCCGGCCCTCTATGAGGCGCAGGCGACGATCCGGGCAACGGTGACGGCCGATCCGGCGGATTGCAAATTCCAGTTCAATCCGACCGGTACGTCGAAGTTCACCAGTTCCTGCGATATCGCCACGGCGTTCCTGACCAAGAACTCGGTGCCTTATGACGTCGTGCCGGGTCCGGCCGGCCAGCCCGCGACCGTGAAGGTCGGCAACGATACCATCACCAGCTACGATGCCGTTGCGGCCGGCGCAGATGCGGCCAAAACCGGTGCCGCCTTCGAGAAGGGTGTCAATCTTGCCCTTCACGAGGCTGGCTACCCGCTCAACCGCGGCGCTGCCAAGGTTGCCGATGCCAAGCTCGATGCCTTCATCGCCGCCAATCCGGAACTCGCCCTCAACGCCGATGCGGTACGCGCCGGCCAGAAGGAAACGCTACCGGCCGACAAGCTCGTTGCCGGCAAGCTGCTGACGGCGGACGAGGCGAAGAGCGTGACGGACATGGCCGTCTACACGATCCCTGGCGGCGGTTCCTTCGTGATGTCGGCCGATCCTGCCCGCGTCAACTGGATTGGCACGATTGCCATTCTCTTCGTGCTCGTACTCTACGTGACGATGGTCTACGGGCCGATCGCGGCCCTGCTGGTCGAACTCTTCCCGACCCGCATCCGGTATACCGGCATGTCGCTGCCCTATCATATCGGCAACGGCTGGTTCGGCGGCCTGCTGCCTGCGACCGCTTTCGCGATGAGCGCTGCCGCCGGCAATATCTACTATGGCCTGTGGTATCCGATCGTCTTTGCGGCGATCACGCTGGTCTTCGGCGTGCTGTTCCTGCCGGAAACCAAGAACCGTGATATCCACGCGCTCGACTGAGGCGCAGGCGATAGCCTGAAATCAAGGACCCGGCGCTCGCAAGGCGCCGGGTTTTTCATGCGCCTTTCTCATGCATCCGGAAAGTATCGCTTGGACGTAGGCCAGCCGTCCGGGCAAAGCTTGAAGAGCAGGTCGTAGCGGGCATAGACGATCGCCGTCAGCAGCGAGAACCAGGCGCCGAAGGCAAGGCCGGCAATGACATCGCTCGGATAATGGGCGCCGACCATGACACGCGTCATGCCGAGCCAGATGGCACCGGCGATGAAGGGAACCCGGTAGCGCGGGAAGAGCAGTGCGGCGGCGGCGAAGAAAGCGCCCACGGTGGTCGAATGGCCGGACGGGAAGCTTTCAAGCGCTGCATGACCGGAAAAAGGCGTGAAGGAGAGCACGCCGAGATCCTGGAAATGTTCAGGGCGGGCGCGGCCGATGGTGCGTTTCAAAACGTTTGCGAGCAGGCCGGAAAAGACGACGGTCGTGAAGAGATATGCGCCGATCCAACTCACATAAAGCGCCTGGGCCTTTGCTCTCGCACTCTTCAGAAGCTTGTAGCCGGCCCGGCCGTGAAAGAAGAGCAGGACACTGGTCAGGATCAGCCAGGCGGAATCGCCGAAGTCCGTCAGCACTTTCCCGAAACGACGGATGGCTTCCGGCATATGACCGGCCCCGATCGGTGCGTCGAAGATCAGCATGGAAAGGACGACGGCGTTCAGCGTGATAAAAAAGCAGGCGCGCCATCGCAAAGATGGCATGACGTGTCCACTTCTGTGCCAGCGCCTATCCAGGGAGACTAAGAGCGTCCGCATTCATACTACCCGTATAATCCTTATGGGTAGGAATAGGCAGCGAAACTGCACAGGATTACGACAGAGGCCGGGTCGGTTCAGAAAATTCTCGTCAATGCTGATAACTGTTGCCCGGAAGGCAGTGCGGAGAAGAGCAGGCCGAGGCGCGTGAACAGGATCACGGCAATATGCGGCCCACGCACCGAGCGCAAACCGCCGCCTGTCGGATGAGGATGGATGCTGGTTTCAATAAAAAACCCTCCGCACGGGGTGCGAAGGGCCAAAAAGCGTTTCACGTGAAATATCAGGCAGAAAGCGCCTTGAACTCGGCAAGGATCGCATCGCCCATCTCGACAGTGCCGACCTGGTTGCAGCCGGGCGCCATGATGTCGCCAGTGCGGATGCCCTTGTCGAGCACGTTGGCAATCGCCTTTTCCAGGTTGTCGGCTTCCTTGACCATGTTGAAGGAGTAGCGAAGGCACATGGCGAAGGAGGCGATCATGGCGATCGGATTGGCGATGCCCTTGCCGGCGATATCGGGTGCGGAGCCATGGACCGGCTCATAGAGCGCCTTGCGCTTGCCGGTTTTGCCGTCAGGCGCGCCGAGCGAAGCGGATGGAAGCATGCCGAGCGAGCCGGTCAGCATGGCGGCGACGTCGGAGAGCATGTCGCCGAAGAGATTGTCGGTGACGATGACGTCGAACTGCTTCGGCTGGCGCACGAGCTGCATGCCGCCGGCGTCGGCCAGCATGTGTTCCAGCTGTACGTCGGAATATTTCGCCTTGTGGGTCTCGGTCACGACCTGGTTCCAGAGCACGCCCGATTTCATGACGTTGCGCTTTTCCATCGAGCAGACGCGATTGTTGCGGGTGCGGGCCATTTCGAAGGCGACGCCGGCAATGCGCTCGATCTCGTAGGTATCGTAAACCTGGGTATCGATGCCGCGCTTCTGGCCGTTGCCGAGATCGATGATTTCCTTCGGCTCGCCGAAGTAAACGCCGCCCGTCAGTTCGCGGATGATGAGGATGTCGAGGCCTTCGACCAGTTCCGGCTTCAGCGAGGAGGCGGATGCGAGTGCGGGATAGCAGATTGCCGGGCGCAGATTGGCGAAAAGTTCCAGATCCTTGCGCAGGCGCAGCAGGCCGGCTTCCGGGCGCACCTCGTAGGGAACGCTATCCCACTTCGGGCCGCCGACGGCGCCGAACAGGACGGCATCGGCGGCAAGCGCCTTCTTCATGTCGTCTTCCGAGATCGCCGCGCCATGCGCATCATAGGCGCAGCCGCCGACGAGGCCTTCATCGGTGACGAAACCGGCCTTCATCGCCTCGTTCATGTAGGCAATGATCTTGCGGACCTCGCCCATGGCTTCGGGACCGATGCCGTCACCCGGCAGCAGGAAAAGATTGCGCACTGTCATGAAAGCCTCCGCGGAAAAACAAGCTGCGGCTTCTTAGACCCCGGAAATGGGCATTTCAAGCGAGAGAAGGGGTGAATCGGTACGCTTGCCTGCGCGCCGTGCGATGGCCGGCAAGGTTGCTCCCGCGCCCGCAAACGGGCTAGAAGGATGGCCCTGCCTTTCTTCCCTGGATATTCTGCCATGTCTTTCGCGCCCCTTCATCTCGACACTCTTCTGATCCGGACAGCGCCCGATTTCAGCGCCAGCGGCAAGCCGCTCTGGCTGAAGCTCGATGCCCTCCAGCCCTCCGGAAGCTTCAAGCTGCGCGGTGTCGGCCGGCTTTGCCAGCATGAGGTGCAAAACGGGGCGCGCGAGATTTTCTGCGCTTCCGGCGGGAACGCCGGCATTGCCGCAGCCTATGCCGGGCGGGTGCTCGGCGTGCCTGTCACGATCGTGGTGCCCGAGACCACGGCACCCGACGTGCGCCGGACGATTGCAGCGACGGGCGCCAATGTGCTGGTCCATGGTTCTGTCTTCGATGAAGCCAATGCGCATGCGATCGAACTCGCCGAAAGCCGCAAGGCGACTTACGTGCATCCTTTCGATCATCCGCTTCTGTGGGATGGCCATGCGACGCTGATCGACGAGGTCGTGGCAAAAGGTGCCAAATTCGATTGCGTCGTTACCAGCGTCGGCGGCGGCGGGTTGCTGGCCGGCATTGTCGAGGGGCTGAAGCGGAACGGGCTTTCCGGCGTGCCGGTCATTGCCGTCGAGACGGAAGGTGCGGCCTCGTTTCATGAAAGCCTCAAGGCCAATGAACGGATTTCACTTGCAGGGATCACTTCGATCGCCACGTCGCTCGGGGCTCGGCAGGTGGCCAAGCATGTCTTCGATCTGCCGAAGCATCATCCGATCGAAAGTGTTCTCGTCAGCGACGCCGATGCCGTGGCCGCCTGCCTGAAATTTGCCGATGCACAGCGCATCCTGGTCGAGCCGGCCTGCGGTGCGGCCCTTGCCGTTGCCGACGTGCATGCAGGCCTTTTGTCGCGCTTCGACAATCCGCTGATCGAAGTCTGTGGCGGCATCGGCGTGTCGCTCGAAAAACTCAATGCTTGGAAAGAGAAGTTTCTCTGAGCTGTAGGCAAAGAAAAAGCCGGGCGAAAACCCGGCTTGATCGGCAGGCCATTCGATGGGGCTCAAGCGGCCCAGGGATGCGAAGCGGCGTTCTTCTTTTCGAATTCGTCGATCGCTTTGCCCTTTTCCATGGTCAGGCCGATATCGTCGAGGCCGTTCAGCAGGCAGTGGCGCTTGAATTCGTCGAGATCGAACGTGATCGAGCCACCGTCCGGGCCGGTGATTTCGAGGTTTTCGAGATCGACGGTCAGAATGGCGTTGGAGCCGCGCTCGGCGTCGTCCATCAGCTTGTCGAGGTCTTCCTGGCTGACCTTGATCGGCAGGATGCCGTTCTTGAAACAGTTGTTGTAGAAGATATCGGCAAAGCTGGTGGAGATCACGCAGCGGATGCCGAAATCGAGCAGTGCCCACGGCGCATGTTCACGCGAGGAGCCGCAGCCGAAATTGTCGCCGGCAACCAGGATCTTGGCCTCGCGATAGGCCGGCTTGTTCAGCACGAAATCGGGATTTTCGGAACCGTCTTCGTTGTAGCGGGCTTCGGCGAAAAGGCCCTTGCCAAGGCCGGTGCGCTTGATGGTCTTCAGATAGTCCTTCGGAATGATCATGTCGGTGTCGATGTTGACGACCGGCAGAGGGGCGGCAACGCCCGTGAGCTTCACGAATTTATCCATGACCCATGCTCCATTTCAGCAAAACGTACTTTCTAATTTTGCATCTATTCCAGTTTTCCGGCGAAATGAAGAAGAATCTTTCGCGATGGTGGCCGCACGGCGTTTCGCGCGGCCTGCCGATAGTGAACGTCCGCTGCCTGGCTTTTACTTCGACGGTGCGTTCAGGCCCCAGAGCACGCCGAACGGATCGCGAAGCTGGCCGTAGCGGTCGCCCCAGAACATCAGTTCGACCGGCATGACCACTTCGGCGCCGGCAGCCACAGCGCGCTCCCACCAGAAATCGATATCGTCGATGACCAGCTGGATGGCGAAGCCCTCATGGCCTTTGAAGGGGTGGCCGTATTCGGGATAGGCGTCCGACAGCATCAGCGAACTGCCGTTGATATAGAGATGGACATGCATCGTGCGGCCGCTCTCGTCCGGCGGTACGAGATAGGCCTGTTCGGCGCCGAAGGCCTTTTTGTAGAATTCCGCGGCCTTAACCGCGCCATCGACCGTCAGATAGGGAAGCAGGCCATTCTTGACCGGCGGCATCCTGGTCTCGTTGCTCTCCATCGCATCCATGCTCATCCTCCATTCGTTTTTTAAAGTGCCGGCTGAATGCCTGGCCGCTTCAAGGACGTAACATGGGGATGTGAGCCGACAATGCCGGTCAGAAGTTTTGGGCGAGGGTGATCAGAGATCGATGATCGTGCCGCGACCGTCGTTCCAGATGCGCATTTCACGCTTGCCATCGGTGCGAGCGCGGGCGCGCACAGGAGCGGGCTTCATCTTCATCGAGAGGGCGCGGCCGACCATGAGCACGGTCAGAATGCCGCCGACGGCGAGCGTGACCGAGAACGTCAGGAGCAGCATGGCCACAAAAACCGTGGCGCCGGCGAGCATGAAGAAGATGGAGCGAATGTTCTGCATCGGTTGGAGACCTTTCTACAGAAAGGAATGTGGTCCTTCTTTTTCTTCTCTGCAAGCCAAGCATGGCTTTTTGTTGTCTTGCCGGGCTTTGCGAAGCTTGGCACTAATGTTCCATGAGCCGAACACCACCTCTGCGTTCCCTGCGTCTGCGCCGCTCGGTGCTGAGCGTTCCCGCTATCAATGCGCGGGCGCTTGAAAAGACCCATTCCCTTGATTGCGATGCGGTTATTTTCGATCTGGAGGATTCCGTCGCACCCGAGAAGAAGGCGGAAGCGCGCGACAATCTGAAGGATTTTTTTGCCGGGCCGGCGCTCGAGGGCAAGGAAAGGATCATCCGCATCAATTCTCTGTCATCCGGCTTCGGGCCGGCTGACCTGGAGTTGGTGAAGGCGCTGTCGCCCGATGCCGTTCTTCTGCCGAAATTGGATGAACCGCAGGACGTGATGGTCATCGGCGATCTGCTTGCCGAGGCCTATGCGCCGGAGGAACTGCGCATCTGGGCGATGATCGAGACGCCGCGCGGCGTGCTGAATGCCGCAGCCATTGCCGAATCCGGGCGCACGCCGGGCTCGCGGCTTGATTGCCTTGTCGTCGGCCTTAACGATCTGCGCAAGGAAACGGGCGTGCTGCCGCAGCCGGGGCGGACCTATCTCGTGCCCTGGCTGATGCAGGTCGTTCTGGCGGTCAAGGCTTACGGGCTGGATGCGCTCGACAGCGTTTTCAACGATTTCCGGGATGGCGACGCTTTCGATAGCGAATGCGCGCAGGGCCGTGCCATGGGCTTTGCGGGCAAGATGCTGATCCATCCGGCGCAGATCGAAGCCGCCAACCGGCGTTTCGGGCCGAGCGCGGAAGAGATCGCAGAGGCCGAGGCAATTATCGCCGCCTTCGCCGATCCGGCTGCCGAAGGGCGTAACGTCATCAATGCGAACGGGCGGATGATCGAACGGCTGCATCTTGTCCAGGCCGAAGCTCTGGTCCATAAAGCGCACCTGATTTCTGCAAGAAAGCCCGCCTGATGAAACTCTACCGCTTCCTGACCGGTCCCGACGACGCCTCCTTCTGCCACAAGGTGACGGCGGCGCTGAACAAGGGCTGGTCGCTGTCCGGCTCTCCCACCTATGCTTTCAACGCTGCGACCGGCCAGATGCAGTGCGGCCAGGCCGTCGTCAAGGAGGTCGAGGGCAAGGATTACGACCCGGACATGAAGCTGTCCGAGCAGTAGGTTCAGCGGTCCGCCGCCTCTTCGGCGCTCGCCTCGATGCGTTCCATGTCGTCGTCGCTGAGGCCGAAATGATGGCCGATCTCATGGATCAGCACATGGGTGATGATGTCGCCCAGCGTCTCGTCGTTTTCCGCCCAATAATCGAGGATCGGGCGGCGATAGAGGCGGATGCGGTTCGGCATCTCGCCGGTTTCCACGGTGAAACGCTCGGAAATGCCGCGCCCCTCGAAAAGGCCGAGCAGGTCGAAGGGCGTTTCCAGCGCCATATCCTCGAAAACCTCGTCATCGGGGAAGTCTTCGATTTCGATGGTCAGATTGGTCGTCAGCTTGCGAAACTCGTCCGGCAGGTGGCTGTAGGCCTCCATTGCCAGCGACTCGAAGGCGCTGATCGTCGGCGCATGGCGGTCCCGCCAATCATCGCTCCGGTCTATATGGGCCATGAATATTCCTTCCTTTGCGGCCCATATAGAACCTTTAGCGACGATTTTCGAGTGCGGAATCAAAGGCAGGAATAAATTCTTATAAAATGCCGGTTGACTCTTCATTAGAGCTCTGGAATCCATAAGAACATAACAGGAACAAGACGAATGGAGAGAACGCCGTGGCGCAGACCGCCCTGGCGCGCGAGCGGCTTTTTGCGCTCCGCGAAACCATTGCCCGTTTGGAAGGAAAGCCCGCGCCGGCGTTTGCGGCGGCGGAACGTGAAGCCGTAGCGGAAGGGCGTGAAGCGCGGCCGGAGCGCATTCTGCCGCGCCTGCCTTTTGGCATAGGGCCGTTCGACGAGGCGCTGGAAGGCGGTCTGCTGCTTGATGCGATCACCGAGTTCCGTGCGGCCGGCTCTCGCGATGCGGGAGCAGCAAGCGGACTTGCCATGGCGGTTGCGGCGCGGCTGCAGAGGCAGGAGGAGGGTGCCGGCCGGCAATTGCCGCTGCTGTGGATCGGCGATGCGGTCGGCACGCTGGAGGCGGGGCGTCCCTATGCTCCGGGCCTTAAGGATTTCGGGCTGAATCCGGAGCGGTTCTTCCATGCCGCGCCGCGCAAGCTGGAGGATGCGCTCTGGCTGGCGGAGGCTGCCATCGAAAGCGCGGCCTTCTCGGCCGTCGTCTTCGAGGTGCGCGGCAATCCCCTGCATTTCGGCCTGACGGAAAGCCGCAGGCTCAGCCTTCGGGCGCGCGCCGTCCATCGCCCGCTCTTTCTGGTCCGCCAGGCGGGGGAGGAGGAGGCAAGCAGCGCCGCCTTCCGCCTGCATGTCGAGCCGGCGCCGTCTGCCCTGCGGCCGCTGCCGAACGGATCCAGACTTTCCGGCAGCATCGGCAATCCGATTTTCCGTCTCACGCTGGAGAAGAGCCGCAATCCGGCCCCGCTCTCCTTTCTTCTGGAGTGGAATCCTCATGAACGCGAATTTCTCCCTGTCGGCGAACCAGACGTCGCTCGTCCTCCAGGCGAACAGTCAGCGCATTCTGGCACTCAGCTTTCCGCATCTGGCAACGGACCGCATCTCCCGCAGGCGATGGGGGCTGTCCTGGCGTTCGAAAGGGCGTCCTGAAGCGGCGCCCATCGTCTGTTCCGGCAAGCTCAACAATGCCATGCGGCTGACGGCGCTGGACGAATTCGCCGAGAGACTGGGCTTGAGGAAAGATCAGGGCGTGGCCGAGGCGCGGGCCATGTATCCGGCGCTCGATGTCGTGGAGGAGGATCCTGCAGCCGATCGCCGGCTGCTGGAAGGGATTGCCGACTGGTGCGACCGCTATACGCCGATGGTGGCGCTCGACGGCAAGGACGGGCTGTTTCTCGACATTACCGGCTGTGCCCATCTCTTTGGCGGCGAGGCGGCGCTTCTCGGAGATATCCTGTCGCGGCTCTTTCATATGGGGCTCGATGCCAGGGCCGCGGTTTCTTCATCGCCGGGCCTTTCCTGGGCCGTTTCCCGCTTCGGGCGGGGCGGCGTCGTGGAAGAGGAGGAGGCGGAGCGTGTGCTGACGCCGCTGCCCGTCGCGGCCTTGCGGCTGGAGGATCAGACTGTCGACGCATTGAGGAAGCTCGGCCTCAAATATGTCGGCGACGTCATCCATGCGCCGCGGGCGCCTCTGACCCGCCGCTTCGGGCCGACGCTGCTTCTGCGCCTTGACCAGGCGCTGGGGCGCGAGGAAGAGCCGATCTCGCCTCGGCTTCCTGTCGCCAGCCTCTCGTGCGAACGCCGTCTGGTCGAGCCGATCGGAACGGAAGAACAGATCCTTGCCGTCGCCGGGCAGGTTGCCGTGTCGCTGAAACCGTCGCTGGAGGTGCGCGGTGCCGGGGGGCGGGTATTCGAACTGGTGCTCTTTCGTGTCGACGGCAGGGTTTTCCGCATTTGTGTCGGCGCTTCGCGGCCGCTGCGCGAACCGAAGCTTGTCGCCGGCCTGTTTTCCGAGCGCCTGCAGGTGATCTATGATGACATCGATGCCGGCTATGGTTTCGAGATCCTGCGCCTGAATGTGCTGCGGCACGACCCGTTCAGCGAGGCGCAGGGTGATTTCGAAGGCGACCGGCAGGGGGAAATCTCGCTTTCGGGTTTTGTCGACCGTGTCGCAGCCCGGCTCGGCGCGGACTGCCTGCAGAGCTTCCAGCTTCGCGAGAGCCATGTACCGGAGCGCGCCGTCGTCACGATGCCGGCAATGGAGAGCCTTTCGGCGCGGCGCAGGGCGGAGCAGGGCAATGCGCCGCCGTTTCGTGGGGAACGTCCGCTGCGGCTCTTTGCGACGCCGGAGCCGGTCGAGGTCGCATTTGCCGAAGTGCCTGACGGGGCGCCGCAGACTTTCCGCTGGCGGCGTCTGCAGCATCAGGTGGCAAGAAGCGAAGGGCCGGAACGGATTGCCATGGAATGGTGGATCGACGGCGCTGACGGCCCGGCACGGGATTATTTCCGGATCGAGGATGAGGCCGGACACCGCTTCTGGATCTACCGCCAGGGCCTCTACGGTGAGACCCCCGATCCTCGCTGGTTCATGCACGGGGTCTTTGCATGAAACCCGATCCTACATTTTTCGAGATCGGCGCGAAGACGAATTTCTCGTTCCTCGAAGGTGCCTCGAAGCCTGAAGAGATGGTCGTACAGGCTGCCTGCCTGAAGCTCGGTGGCCTTGGCATCGCGGACCGGAATTCGGTTGCAGGCGTGGTGCGGGCTCATGCCCAGGCGCAGCAGCTTGAGGAGAGATACAGGAACAGGGATGCGATTTTAGCCGAGGCGAAGAAAAAGGGAAAAACAGAGATCATTCTCGATCCTATCCGGGTTCAGCCGGGCGCCCGCCTCGTCTTTTCGGATGGAACGCCTGAGATGCTTGCCTATCCGCGTAACCGGAAAGGCTGGGCAAATCTCTGCCGCCTGCTCAGCGCCGGCAATCTGAAGGAGGAAGCGGTCAAGGGAACCTGCATCCTGACCGAAGCGGAGCTTTTGGAATGGGGCGACGAAATGATGCTTGCCCTTGTTCCGGATCGGGCCGTCGTGAATGATCCGGGCCGCCAGCCTGCCTTCGAAGAATATCTGGAGCGATTTCGCAAACGGTTTCGCAAGGCGTTTTTCATGGCGCTGTCGCCGGTCTATGACGGCCGCGACCGGCAGGCCTTTGCAGTGCTTGCCATGCTTGCCGCCCGCAACCGGGTGCCGCTGATTGCGACCAATCAACCCCTCTATCATCACCCCGAGCGCCGGCCGCTTTCGGATATCGTCATCGCCATCCGGGAACATGTGGAAATACCGAAAGCCGGGTTCCTTCTGGCCGCGAACGGAGAGCGGTATCTCAAGGATTCACGTGAAATATCCAGGCTCTTCCGGGATTACAGAGATGCGGTCGAGAACACGCAGCTGTTTTTCGGCAAGCTGGGCTTTTCGCTGAACGAGTTGAAACACAACTACCCGCCTGAAAACGATCCCGGCGAAACGCCGCAGGAGACGCTTGAAAGGCTGACGAGAGCAGGTGCGCTCATACGCTATCCTGATGGCGTTCCGGAGAACGTGGCCAAGCAGATCGACTATGAACTGAAGCTGGTCGGCGAGAAGAATTACGCTTCCTATTTCCTGACGGTTCACAGGATCATTCACCACGCTCGCTATAAGCTTGAGGTTCTCTGCCAGGGGCGCGGTTCGGCGGCGAATTCGGTTATCTGCTACTGTCTTGAGATCACGGAAGTCGACCCCACAAAGACCACGCTTCTCTTCGACCGATTCATTTCTATGGACCGGGACGAACCGCCGGATATCGATGTCGATTTCGAGCATGAGCGGCGGGAAGATGTCATTCAGTCCATTTATGAAAGATACGGTCATGAGCATGCCGGTCTGACGGCGGCTGTCACCAGCTATCGCACGCGTTCGGCTGGCCGCGAAGTCGCCAAGGCCTTCGGTCTGTCGGAGGATGTTCAATCGGCGATCAGCAGCCTCGTCTGGGGCTGGTCGGAGGATAATCTCTCAGAACGGGATGCGAAGGCGGGCGGCCTCGATATCAAGGACCCGGTGACACAGAACGTACTCAAATATGCCTCCGCACTTCTCGGCTTTCCCCGCCACCTGACCCAGCATGTCGGGGGGTTCGTTATTACCCGGGACCGGCTTGATGAAGTGGTGCCGATCATGAAGACGGCAATGCCCAACCGTTACATGATCGAATGGGACAAGGACGATCTCGACAATGTCCAGATCCTCAAGGTGGATGTGCTGGCGCTCGGCATGCTGACTTGCTTGCGCAGGGCGTTTACGCTCCTTGAGCTGCACTACGAGGTGAAGAAGACACTTGCCGACCTCGGCAACAGGGAACACGGAGAGGAAGGCGAGCCGGTCTATAAGATGATGTGGCGAGCGGATACGCTTGGCGTCTTCCAGATCGAAAGCCGGGCACAGATGAGCATGCTGCCGCGTCTTAAGCCTGAGAGATTCTATGACCTTGTCATCGAAGTTGCCATCGTCCGGCCCGGGCCGATCCAGGGCAACATGGTTCACCCCTATCTGAGACGTCGGGAAGACAAGAAAAAGGGCATTCCGATCGAGTATCCGAGTAAAAAACTGGAAACGGTACTCGAGAGAACGCTTGGAGTTCCGCTGTTTCAGGAACAGGCTATGCAGATCGCTATTACTGCGGCAGGTTTTGAACCCGCAGAAGCAGATCGTCTCCGCCGGTCGATGGCGACATTCAAGAGAACCGGCACAATCGATAATTTTGAAGAGCGGTTTGTCGAGGGGATGGTTGAAAATAACTATCCTCGTGAATTCGCGGAGCAATGTTTCAATCAGATCAAAGGCTTTGGTGAATACGGCTTCCCGGAAAGCCATGCGGCCTCTTTTGCCCTGCTCGTCTACGCCTCTTCATGGCTGAAAGCCTATTATCCCGACGTCTTCTGCGCGGCGATGCTGAACTCGCAGCCGATGGGGTTCTATGCGCCGGCGCAGCTGGTGCGGGATGCGCGCGAGCACGGCGTGAAAATCCTGCCGGCCGATATCAACCGCTCGGACTGGGAATGCACCCTGGAAGCGGACGTTTTTGACCGAACAAATGTCGATTTTCGCCACAGCGAGATGCGGGCGGTCATCAAGACGCGCCATGCCGTGCGGCTTGGCCTTCTGCAGATCAAGGGCGTTTCTTCCAAAGATATGAAGCAGCTCGTGGAAAACCGCGGTGAGGGCTATAAATCAGTGCGCGACCTCTGGCTGCGCTCCGGCCTGCAGAAGTCCGTCATCGAACGACTGGCGGATGCGGATGCCTTCCAATCCCTTCAGCTATCACGACGCCAGGCGCTGTGGGCGGTGCGGGCGCTGGATGTGAAAAGCGCGGCTGAGGAACTGCCGCTGTTCGAGGCGGTTCGTCACATTGACCTTCAGCCTGAACCGATTGCGAAGCTGCCGGACATGCTGCCGGGAGAACAGGTCATCGAGGATTACCGCTATCTGTCGCTCTCTTTGAAAGGGCATCCCGTTTCCTTCCTGCGCGAGGCGTTAGGCAGGGCAGGTGTGACGCGCAATGTCGATCTGCTTGGCGTTGCGAACGGGCAGCGGGTGATGATCGCGGGGTTGGTGCTGGTGCGCCAGCAACCGGGTTCCGCCAAAGGCGTGATCTTCATGACGCTGGAAGACGAGACCGGTGTTGCCAATGCCATCGTCTGGAAAAAGGTCTTTGAAAAATACCGCGCTGTGGTCATGGGCGCCCGGCTTGTGAAAATCCACGGCAAATTACAAAGCCATAGCGGGGTCATCCATACCGTCGTCGAACATATCGAGGACATGACGCCGCTGCTCGGCATGCTCCAGCGCGAAACGAGACGCTTCGGTGTCAGCGAGCGCTCGGACGAGGTGTTGCGTTCGACACAGGATCATCGGCAGCAGAAGGAGGCGGACATTCTTGCACGGGACAACCTGCTCAGAAAAATCAGCGAGAGAAGGCCGTCGGAGAGGGCGCGAGATAGCGATGTCGCGGAGACCGCAAGCGTGATGCCGCGCGGACGGAATTTCCACTGACAGGCTTTCGCAGCCTCGAAACTGTTCCTTCTTAAGGACTTGCGCATAGGCTCGCCGGCATGTGATAGCTTGCCGCGGAATCGTGATCGGATTCGGATCGCGAATTTTCTTGACAGTTCCTATCTTCTTTTGCACAAAACACGATAGTAAGTGTCATGTTTGGAATGAAGACGTGCTCGTCTGCAGCTGCAACTACATAACCGACAAGGAAATCCGGGACGTTATCAACAATCTTCTCGATGAGGATTGCTGGCAGCTCATCGTGCCCGCGAAGGTCTATCACGCCATGTCCAAGCGTGGCCGCTGCTGTGGTTGCTTCCCCAACGTTGTCGATATCATTATCCAGACAACGGAAGAGTATCACGCTCGTCGCCACTCGACGGAAGCGGAAATATTTGATTTCATGTCCCGCCTCAGAGAATTCCATGAAGAAAACAGGAGAGCGGACATTGAAAGGCGACAAAAAAGTCATCGAGCGGCTTAACGAGGCCCTCTTTCTAGAGCTCGGTGCAGTCAACCAGTACTGGGTCCATTATCGCCTTCTCGAGGATTGGGGTTACACCAAGCTCGCCAAGAAGGAACGCGCCGAATCCATCGAAGAAATGCACCATGCCGACCGCCTGGTCGCGCGTATCATCTTCCTCGAAGGCCACCCCAATCTGCAGACACTCGCGCCGCTGCGCATCGGCCAGAACGTCAAGGAAGTTCTGGAAGCCGATCTTGCCGGCGAGTATGACGCCCGCACCGCTTACAAGAAGTCGCGCGACATCTGTCATGACGCCGGCGATTACGTTTCCATGAAGCTTTTCGAAGAGCTTCTGGCTGACGAAGAAGGCCATATCGACTTCCTCGAAACCCAGATCGACCTGCTCGAGAAGATCGGCGAAGCGAAATACGGCCAGCTCAACGCCGATTCGGCCAACGAGGCCGAATCCGAATAATTCGCCGTCGGCAACCCGTTTCAGCCGGCCGTCCTCTGGGCGGCCGGTTTCGTTTGGGATCTGACGAAGCCCGCCGCCGGTGCGCTCAATCGTCCGGGGTGAGGCCGCAGAGGTGGCCGAATTCAGCCACCACGCGCTCGTAAACGGCGCGCTTGAAGGGAACGATAAGGCCGGGCAACGCCTGCATGGGCTTCCATTCCCAGGCGTCGAATTCCGGCTCGTGGCCGCCCGGGGGCGGATTGATGGCAATTTCGCTTTCGTCGCCCTCGAAGCGGAAGGCGAACCAGCGCTGGGTCTGGCCACGGTATTTGCCCTGCAGGCCAATGCCGATCAGCTGCGGCGGCAGGTCGTAATTGATCCAGTCCTTCGCCTCGGCAAGCAGCGTCACCGTCTTGATGCCGGTCTCCTCATAGAGCTCGCGATAGGCTGCCTCCAGCGGATCCTCACCCTTGTCGATGCCGCCTTGCGGCATCTGCCAGAGCTGCGGAGAACCGTCATATTCGCTATTGCCTTCGGAAATGCGCCGCCCGGCCCAGACAAGGCCCGCGCGGTTGAGGATCATCACGCCAACGCAAGGGCGATAGGGCAGGTCTTCGGCTTTTACGGTCGCCTGGCTCATGGTCTTCTCCGCTTTGGGATTCCCATCAGGGATTCTTGGGGTCGTTGACGAGGGCAGCGACGCCGACGATTTCGATGCCGCGCATGGTCGCTTCCTCGCTCCATTTGGAAATCGCGTCAATGCTCTCGTCGAAAGCCGAGGCGACGCCGATCGCTTGCCCGTTGCGGCGGGCGATGCGCTCCAATTCGTCGAGCTTCTGCAGGATGGCGTTCACGTCGACCTGGCTGTCCAGCTGCAGGTCGGCAAAGGCGTAAGGAAGTTCCGTGCCCTTGGCAATCACGGCCGTCTTGGATTGCGCCGACGTGCCGTCGTCGAGAAAGAGCAGCCCGCGCTTGCCGATATCCCGCATGACAGGCTCCATGGCCTTGGGATCGGAAAGGAACCGCCCGCCCAGATAGTTCATGATGCCGGTATAGTTGGTGATCTCGCCCATCGCCCGGTGCAGGCTTTCGATGTTGCGCGCCACGGGCTTCGAAGTCAGCAGCGTATCCGGTCCCGGGTCGTTCGCCGGATAGTCGAAGGGCTCCAGCGGCACTTGCAGCAATATTTCATGACCGCCGCGGCGGGCGTCCTGCATCCAGCGCTGCAGGCTGTTGCCGCTGGCGGCAAAGGCGAAGGTGATCTCCTCCGGCAGCTGCTGGATGGCGCGCTGCGTGCCGGTCTGGCTGAGACCAAGGCCGCTGAGGACGATGGCGATGCGGGTGCCGCGCGTGCCGGACCATGGCCGCGCATATTGGTCCATCGGACGGCGGCCGTCGGGTCCTGTGATCGGCAGCCGGCCGAAGGGTGTCTCTTCGAGCAGGCTGTCGTTGGGGATGGCCGCCATGCGGGGGTCCTGGCCCATCTGCATGGCATCGACGATAACCGGACCGCTGCCGTCGCGCGGGCGGGGGCTGTATTTGGTAACGACGGAGCCGTCTCCAGTCACCGTGCGTTCCACGTTGGCACCGGAATTCGGTTCCGAGCGCGGAACGCCGTTCGCCGCCTGACTGTCCGACGTTGGCGGCTGCTGGATTGTGTCCGTCGGCGGGGCGGCGGCCGACCTGTCCTGCGATGCCGGACGTTTCGCCGGCTCCAGACCATCATCGTGAAATGCCGTGTAGAGGGAAAAGCCGCCGATCGCGATGAGGCAGAAGCTCGCGGCAATCTGTCCGATCCGCAATATGCCGGGACGCTTGCGCGCTGCCTTGCGGCCGCGGCCTAGAGGTGCATGCAGGTCCGTTCCCAATTCCTTGCCCGCTCCAAAACCGGGAAACAGCAGAAAGCCTCAAGGCCGGGCCGTGCCCGGCCTTGAGGAGGATGAATTACTTGGCAACGACGGCCTTTTCCGGGTCCGGCGGGAAGGACGGATCGGTCTTCTTGCCCCGCAGCAGGTCGAGCGCATAGTTCAGCTGCACGTCGTCCTTCGGATCCGGCGGTACGTAGGCGACGGAGCCCGAACCTTCGTCGGTCTCGTTCTGGCCCTTGATATGGCCGCGCAGGGCGGATTCACCCTCCGTCACCATCTTGCCCTGGAGATCGGCCGGAAGGGGCTCTTCCACCTTGATGTCGGGCGTAATGCCGGTGCCCTGGATCGAGCGGCCCGACGGCGTGTAGTAGAGCGCCGTCGTCAGGCGCAGCGCGCCGTTCTCGCCAAGCGGGATGATCGTCTGGACGGAACCCTTGCCGAAGGAGCGCGTGCCGAGCACCGTCGCGCGGCGCAGATCCTGCAAGGCGCCGGCAACGATTTCCGATGCGGAAGCCGAACCGCCGTTGATGAGAACGATCAGCGGCTTGCCATCCGTGAGGTCGCCGGGACCGGCATTGAAGCGGCGGGTCTCATCCGGATTGCGGCCGCGGGTGGAAACCACCTCGCCGCGCTGCAGGAAGGCGTCGGAGACGTTGATCGCCTGATCGAGCAAACCGCCGGGGTTGAGGCGCAGGTCAAGGACAAAACCCTTGAGCTTGTCGGCCGGAACGGCCGCCTTGATCTTGGTGATTGCCTTTTCGAGATCCGGGTAGGTCTTCTCGGTGAAGGAGATGACGCGCAGGTAGCCGACATCATCCTCGACGCGCGACTTGACGGCCTGGACGGCAACGACGTCACGCACGATCGTCAGTTCGATCGGCTTGTCGGCGCCCTTGCGGATGAGCGTCAGCTTGATCGGCGTGTTGACCGCGCCGCGCATCTTCTCGACAGCGTCTTCGAGCTTCAGGCCGCGGACGGACTGGCCGTCGATTTCCGAAATATAGTCGCCGGCCAGAACGCCGGCCTTGGCAGCAGGCGTATCGTCGATCGGGGTGATGACCTTGACGAGCTCGTCTTCCATGGTGACTTCGATACCGAGGCCGCCGAACTCACCCTTGGTCTGGGTGCGCATGTCCTCGGCGTCCTTCGCATTCATGTAGCTGGAATGCGGGTCGAGCGAAGACAACATGCCGTTGATGGCGCTTTCGATCAGCTTGTCCTCAGCCGGCGGCGTTACGTATTGCGCACGCACACGTTCGAAGACGTCACCAAATACCGACAGCTCCTTATAGGTCGATGCACCTGCCGCCTCCGCAGGCACGCCTGCAGAGTAAATGACGCTCATCGCGGTCGCGCCCATCAGTGCGCCGACCAGAACAAGAGAAGCCCTACGAATCATTGCGTGCCTTTCCAGTGTCTTTGGCGGTCCACCACGGTCGGGAATCGACCGGTTTACCGTCCTTTCGAAACTCAATGTAAAGCGTTGGCCGATCTGTTTCCAGCGCCAATGCGGTTGCGCTTGCCACTCTTTTCGCACCCATCACGGCCAGGGGTTCGCCGGAGAAAACGAATTTTCCCTGACGGGTGCTGATCGTATCCATGCCTGAGAGTACCAGGTGATATCCCTCGCCAGCGTCGAGGATGATCATCTGGCCATAGCTGCGGAAAGCGCCGGCAAAAACCACCAGCCCATCAGCAGGGGCCGTAACCACCGTTTCCGGATTGGTCGCAACCGTCATTCCCATGGCCTCGTGTCCGGTGCCGTCGGCATCTCCGAACTGGCGCAGGATATCGCCCGCCACAGGCAGCTCCAGTTTTGCCTTCAATTCTCCGAAGGGATATGCGGGCGCAATGCGGTTTTTATCGGGCACACCGCTGTCGGCCAGGGCCTTGGCCTGGGCGCGCTGTTCATCGGTCAGGAGCTTGCGATTTTCCTCCGCCTGACGGGCAGCGGCAGCCGCATCGCGCACGGAGGCGATCTCCGTCTCCATCGAGGCGACAAGGCTTTCGAGCGTCGTGGCTTTGCTCGCCAGTTCCTGCGAACGCTGCTTTTCGGCCTCCAGTTCGGCGGCGCTGGAGCGGCTGAGCTTGTCGTTCTCGGCCAGCAGCAGATCCATGCGCTTTTCCTCCTCCAGGCTATTGGCTATGGTGGTGGTCAGGTCTTGCTTCTCCTTGGCGCTTGCCGTCTGCAGCGCGGAGAGATCGGCAAGATCGGCCGCGAGCTTTTCGGTCTCCTTGCGGATGCCGGGCACGACGGCGCCGAGCAGAATGGCGCTGCGGACGGAAGCCAGCGCATCGTCAGGCGTTACGAGAAGGGCGGGCGGCGGATTGCGGCCCATGCGCTGGAGGGCCGCAAGGACTTCGGCGAGAAGGCCGCGCCGCTCATGCAGCGAGCGGCGGATTCCGTCTTCCTTGACGCCCAGTTCGGCAAGCTTCTTCTCGCTGTCGAGAATCCGGCCTTCAAGGGATTTGCGCCGCGCGGCGGAATCGATCAGCGCCTGACGGATGCTTGCCGTGCTCTTTTCCAGATTGGCGATGCTGTTCTGAAGCTCGTTCACCTTGTCGGAGGACAGGCTGATCGTCTTTGATAGCTTGTCGAGTTCAGCCCTCGTCTCGTCGCGTTTTCGGGCAAGTTCGGCGGCAGGATCGGGCGGCGGCTGTTCGACGGTTGTCGCCGGCGCGGCCGGTTCGGCCGCGGCTGGCGGAGCATCCTGCGCTCGCGCGGCGAAAGGGTTTCCCGAAATGGCGATGACGGCCGCACCGAGCCCTGCGGCAACGGCCGGCAGAAACAGGCGGGATCGCTTGGTGGCAGCTCTCGTCATGCGTGTCGGGGTTTACTCGTTCAAATCGCCCGGAACCTAAGCTGATTTGGGGCTGTTGACCAGAAAGTTTGAAGGAGAAGAGGCCGCGAGGCAAAACACGGCTGCGTGACCATTTCCGGCTGTATCAGACACGATGGTAGGGGTGGCCGGACAGGATGGTCACGGCGCGATAGAGCTGCTCGGCAATGAGGGTCCGGACGATCTGGTGCGGCCATGTCATCTTGCCGAGGCAGAGCGTGATATCGGCACGGTCGTAAAGGGAAGGGTCAAGGCCGTCGGCACCGCCGATCGCGATCGTCAGGTCACGCTTGCCCTGATCGCGATAGGTGCCGAGCAGGTTGGCAAAGGCTTCGCTGTCCAGCGCCTTGCCGCGTTCGTCCAGAAGAATGAGGATGCTGCCGTCGGCAAGCGATTTCGAGAGCATGGCGGCTTCCTCGCGCTTGCGGGTTTCCGCATTGGCGGCGCGGCTTTCGGCCACTTCGGCAATACGGGAAAGTTCCAGGCCGACCGCAGGACCGGCCTTCGCAAAACGGTCGAAATAACGGGCCGCAAGATCCTTTTCGGGGCCGGACTTCAGCCGTCCCACAGCAAAAAGACCAATCCGCATTCATCCGCTCCTGCCATGCCGCGCTTTGGAAGCGCAATGTGGACGTACCGGCCAATCGACGAGGATCGGCCCGGTCAGTTACCACGTCTCAGGCGCCGGGCGAATGCCGGGCTGCCTGTCAGTGCAGCGTTTCCTCGTCCATATCCGGAGCCGCCCACATCTTTTCGATGTTGTAGAATTCGCGGATTTCGGGACGGAACACATGCACAATGATGTCACCGGTGTCGATCAGGATCCAGTCGCCGCCCTCCTGACCTTCGACACGGGCCGTACCGAAGCCCTCGTCCTTGAGATCAGTGAGCAGGTGATCGGCGATCGCCATGACATGCCTGTTCGAGCGGCCGGAGACGACAACCATGTAGTCTCCCAGCGCCGATTTTCCGGCAATGTTGATGGTGACGATATCTTCAGCTTTGGAATCCTCGAGGCTAGCGAGGACGGCTTCCAGAGCACGGGCAGCGGCATCGGCGCCACGTTCCGCACCCTTCGGGACAACGGCGAGCGTTTTTCCCTTGGCGTGTACTGTTGTCAGTGCTTTCCCTTTCCTGGAATGACAAACCATGCACAACACAGATCCGGCACAACCGGATCATGGTTAAGATAGGCATCAAACCATTAACGTTTCAAGACGCGGCGCAGCGCGCGGGCGGCCGAAAGTGGCATTTGGCGTCACGAAATCGAGATTTCGACCCTGGGTCGATCGGAAGGTGCTGTGTACAGCGTCTGCGGTCGGGCGTAAAGTGCCGGCGATTCCCGCAAATTTCGACTGATATGACCAAAACAACTGAAAATCCGCTCACGCCCGTCCTGCGAATCACCTTCCCCGATGACGACCGACTCGGCCACGGCAAGATGGAGCTGCTCGAGCATATCCGCGAGACAGGTTCGATCTCGGCCGCCGGCCGCGCGATGGACATGTCCTATCGCCGGGCCTGGATGCTGGTTGCCGAAATGAACCGCATGTTCAAGGCGCAGGTGGTGGAATCCCAGCGCGGCGGCCAGAAGGGCGGCGGCGCGGCATTGACGCCCTTCGGCGAGGAACTGCTGGCGCGCTTTCGCGATATGGAAAAGACGGTACGCGCCAGCCTTGCCGACGATCTCGCCTGGCTGGAAGACAACCGTAACCTGCAGCCGGGCGACCGGCGCTGATCAGGCTTCCAGCGCCACCGTCTTGATAACGGCGAAGGCAGGCATGCCCGGGCATAATCCCAGGCGCTCGCAGGACAGCGCGGTGATGCGCGACAGCACGGCGTCGCCGGCGCAGTCGAGGCGGATCTCGACGGTCCCATCCGCCGCCGGCGAAACCTGCAGGATGGTTCCTTCCAGAATGTTGAGAGCGCTCAACCCTTCCGGCTTGCGTGTCGCCAGCATCACGTCTCTGGCCGGGATGCGGATGCGCACGGGCCTGCCTACGGCCGGGGCGGCGCCGGGGACATAGAGTCTGCCCGCCTTCAGCAGCACCGTCGAAATGCGATTGGCCGGATCGATGCTTTCGGCCGTGCCTTCCAGCACGGCGCCGGCTTCCTTCCGGTCTTCCGGCAGCAGGGACGAGCGGCTGAGGATTTCCGTTGCAGGGCCTGCGGCTTCCACTGTGCCGTCGCGCATGACCACGACCTGGTTTGCCAGGCGCGCGACCTCGGCGATCGAATGGCTGACATAGACGATCGGAATATCCATCTCGTCCCGCAGGCGTTCGAGATAGGGCAGAATCTCTGCCTTGCGGGCTTCGTCCAGCGCGGCAAGCGGCTCGTCCATCAGCAGCAGGCGCGGCGAAGACAAGAGCGCGCGACCGATGGCGACACGCTGCTTCTCGCCCCCCGACAATTTTGAAGGGCTGCGGGCCAGCAACTGGCCGATATCCAGCAGATCGACGACGGTGCTGAAATTTTCCGCGCGCGCCGATTTCGGCGCGAACCAGCGGCCGTAGGAGAGGTTGGCCCGCACGCTCAGGTGCGGAAAGAGCCGCGCCTCCTGGAAGACATAGCCGAAACGCCGGCGGTAGCGCGGAACGAAGATGCCCTTTGCCGTGTCCGTCAGCGGTTCGCCATCCAGCAGGACGCGGCCTTCGGTCGGGCGGATGAGGCCGGCAATGATGCGGATGACGGAGGTCTTGCCGGAGCCGGAACGGCCGAAAAGTGCCGTCACGCCGCGCTCGGAGGTGAAGGCGGCATCGAGGCCGAAGGCGCCGAGGCGGTGTCGTGCTTCGACAATGAGGGTCATTCCGGATCGATCCTCCGACCGGCAAGATAGGCGAGAAATTCGGAAGCAAGCAAGGCGAGCATGGAAATCACGATGGACACGAGGGTAAGCCGCATGGCGCCGGTGTCGCCGCCCGGCACCTGGGTGAAGGTGTAGATGGCGGCCGACAGCGTCTGCGTTTCGCCGGGAATGTTGGAGACGAAGGTGATGGTGGCGCCAAATTCACCCATCGCTTTGGCAAAACACAGGATCATGCCGGCGATGATGCCGGGGATGGTAAGCGGCAGCGTGACCGTCAGAAAGACCCATAGCGGGCTTGCGCCCAGCGTGCCGGCCGCCTCTTCCAGCTTGCGGTCAACGGATTCGATGGAGAGGCGAATGCTGCGCACCATCAGCGGAAAGCCCATGACGGCGCAGGCAAGTGCCGCACCGGTCCAGCGGAAGGAGAGCACGATGCCGAGATATTGATCGAGCAGGCTGCCGATCGGGCCGCGACGACCGAAAAGGATGAGAAGGATGAAACCGGTGACGACCGGGGGCAAGATCAGCGGCAGGTGGATGATGCCGTTCAGGACGGACTTGCCCCAGAAGCGCCCGCGGGCGAGCAGCAGGGCGACGAGGATACCGAGCGGCAGGCTTGCCGTCATGGCGACGAAAGAAACACGCAGGCTCAGCAGGATCGCCGTCCACTCTTCATCGCTCAAGCCGAACATATGCAAGCGTCTTCTTTTCAAAAGTCAAAATGGTGAAGGCCCGCCGAAGCGAGCCTTCACGCTAAGCTGTCAGCGCCGATTGCGCAATTATTTCAGGATGGTGAAGCCCTGTGCCGTGAAGAAGGGGGCAGCCTTGTCCGATTTCAGAAAATCGAGATAGGCGGCAGCATCCGGATTCTTGCTCTCGGCGAGAAGCGCGATCGGATAGATGATCGGCGGATGGGAATCGGCCGGGAAGGTGCCGACGATCGCAACGCCCTTATCGGCGGCCGCATCCGTCTGGTAGACGATGCCGTAAGGCGCTTCGACGCGGGAAACGAGGGCGAGCGCGGCGCGCACGCTTTCGGAATAGGCGACCTTGGGTTCGACCGACTTCCAGACGCCGAGCTTGTCGAGCGCCGTCTGCCCGTATTTGCCGGCCGGAACCGACTTCGGCTCACCCATGGCGAGCTTGCCATCGCCGACCAGCCCCGCCAGATCGAAGCCCTGCTTGATTTCTACCGGCTTCTGCTTGCCGTTTTCCGCCACGAGCACGAGGCGGTTGCCGAGAAGGTTGGAGCGCGTGTCTGCCTTGATCAGTTTCTTGTCGGCGACATAGTCCATCCAGTTGAGGTCGGCGGAAATGAAGACGTCGGCAGGGGCGGCATTTTCGATCTGCTTGGCGAGCGCGCCGCTTGCCGCGTAGGAAGCGACGGCTTCCTTGCCGCTTTCCTTGGCCCAGGCGGCATTGGCCGCATCAAGGGCATCCTTCAGGCTTGCGGCGGCGAAGACCGTTACCTTTTCGGCGGCTGCGGCAGGTGCCGAAAGCGCCGCCGCGCCGAGCCAGATGGCCGAAATCGCGGCGGTTGCCAGTTTCATCCAATAGCGGCGGTTCTGCATGATTTTTCGCTCCATGTTTCGAAATATCTAAACGGATATAACGGCGTGCGCGCTTTGGCTAGAGTTATGTTTCACGAAACATAGCGGCCGCGGAGCCCCGGTTTCCCGCGCCGCATCTTCACGCATTCGTGAGGTGCATGGCTTCTGTCAAGCCTAGCAGGCAGAAGGCAAAAATGTGGCACTTCCGCTTGCCAAACGGCAAGGAGTTCCAGCCAGCCAGTTCGGATCGATCAATATTTGCTGATTAAACCGGCAACGAATTCGGCCTTGATTTGCGGAGGTCTGCGCTATGTGCATTGCTGCAATGCACCTGTATATATTCACCTTCTGAACAAATGTGCTAAAAGATAATCATCCGACGGCTTCTCCTCCTCCCATAGCCGTCCGATAGGATCGACAACACTCCTCCTCCCAGTTGTCGATCAAGTTTTAAGCCCGACGCATCTCCTCCCGCGTCGGGCTTTTCATTTCCCGGAAGTTTTCAGACAATCAGACCTGTTCGGCTGCCTTATGCAGCGCGCCGTCGCGAATGGCTGTCGAACTCAGGGTCGAGCGCGGGCCGTGAATGAAGGTCCAGGCCGGGGCGGGCTTCTTCCAGAGAATACGGGCATCATCTTCGTCGATGCGGGCAAAGGCAAAGGTCTTGGCCATTTTCGAGGAAAGGTAGGAGAGCGTCGAGCCCGGCCGGTCGATAACGGCGATCGGGAAAGTGCGGGCGATATCCTGCCATTTTTGCCAGCGATGGAAATTTTCCAGGCTGTCGGCGCCCATGATCCAGATGAAATGCACATGCGGATTGCGGGCTTTCACGCGGGCAAGCGTATTGGCCGTATAGCTGACGCCGAAGGCCTGTTCGAAGGCGGTCACTTTGATATGCGGATCGGCAGCGATGCTTTCGCTGCGCGCGATACGCTCGGCAAGCGGTGCCAGATGATTGCGGCTCTTCAGCGGATTGCCGGGCGTCACCATCCACCAGAGCTGGTCAAGCCCAAGACGGCGGATGGCGATTTCGGCGACCAGGGCATGTCCCTCGTGCGGCGGATTGAAGGAGCCGCCGAATAGACCGACGATCATGCCGCGTTCACTATGCGGCATGCGGAGATAACGCCGGTCTAGCTGCTGCGTGGTCACGTCAGGGCCGCGTCTGTCCATTGCCGCGAACGCGGTATTTGAAGGAAGTGAGCTGCTCGACGCCGACGGGGCCGCGCGCATGCATCTTGCCGGTGGCGATACCGATCTCCGCACCCATACCGAATTCGCCGCCATCGGCAAACTGGGTCGAGGCATTGTGCAGGAGGATGGCCGAGTCGATCTCCGTGAAGAAACGCTCGACGACAGCAGGATCTTCAGCGAGCACGGCTTCCGTGTGGTTCGACGAATATTTCTGGATATGGTCGATCGCGCCGGAAATGCCGTCGACGACGGCAACGGAAATGATCGCATCCAGATATTCGGTCGACCAGTCTTCCTCGGTCGCGGGCTTCAGGCCGGGTACGACCTCAAGAACGGCTGCCGAGGCACGCACCTCGCAGCCGGCTTTAACCAGAACCTCGATCAGCGGTGCCAGATGCGTGGCCGTTGCGGCGCTATCGACCAGCAGGGTTTCGGCTGCGCCGCAGACGCCGGTGCGGCGCATCTTGGCGTTGACGATGATCTTCTTCGCCATATCGAGATCGGCCGACGCATCGACATAGATATGGCAGAGGCCTTCGAGATGGGCAAAAACCGGCACCCGCGCCTCGTTCTGCACGCGGGCGACGAGGCTTTTGCCGCCGCGCGGCACGATGACGTCGATTGCGCCGTCAAGGCCGCGCAGCATGGCGCCGACGGCGGCGCGGTCCGTGACGGGTACGAGCTGGATTGCATGTTCCGGCAGGCCGGCAGCCTTCAGGCCTTCGACCATGCAGGCATGGATCGCAGCCGAAGAGCGGCGCGAATCCGAGCCGCAGCGCAGGATGACCGCGTTGCCGGCCTTGAGGCACAGCGCACCGGCATCGGCCGTCACGTTCGGCCGGCTTTCGAAGATGACGCCGATGACGCCGAGCGGCGTGCGGGCACGCTCGATCTTCAGGCCGTTCGGACGATCCCAGGACGCAATCACTTCGCCGACAGGATCGGGAAGGGCGGCAATCGCCCGGATGCCCTCGGCCATTTCCGTGACGCGCTTGTCGTTCAGCGTCAGGCGGTCGATGAAGGAGGCGAGCATGTCCGTGCCTTCTACATCTTTCAAATCCTTGGCATTTTCCGAAAGAATATGGGCCTTGTTCGCCAGGATGGCGTCGGCCATGGCGCTTAGAGCCATGTTCTTGGAATCGGTGGAAGCAAAGCCCAACGGTCGCGCGGCGGCCTTGGCCTTGCGGCCGATGTCATTCATCAGCACGTCAATGTCAGGGCTTTGCACAACCGCATCAAGCATAACTTGCGTCCTTCTTCTGCCTTTCCGATTTCGAACCGATCTGCGCCGTCATGACCATATCGTCGCGATGGACCATGGCGGCGCGGCCGGGATAACCGAGGATTGCCTCGATCTCGGCCGATTTGCGGCCGGCGATCTGGCGGGCTTCCTCCGCATCGTAGCTGACGAGGCCGCGAGCGATCTCGCGGCCCGAGGGCGCGATGATCGCGACCGTATCGCCCCGGGAAAAATTGCCGGAAATGTTGCGTACGCCAGCCGGCAACAGGCTTTTGCCGGCGCCGAGCGCCGTAACGGCACCTTCGTCGAGATGCAGCGTGCCGGCCGGCTGCAACTGCCCGGCAATCCAGGTCTTGCGGGCGGTCACGGGTGTACCCGAAGGGGCAAACCAGGAGGACCGCGCACCGTTTTCGATGGCCGAAAGCGGGCTTTCCGTCTTGCCCGATGCGATAATCATGGCGCAGCCCGCAGTCGTCGCAATCTTGCCGGCATCGATCTTGGTGCGCATGCCGCCGCGCGAAAGCTCAGAGGCCGCGCCACCGGCCATGGCCTCGATCTCGGGCGTGATTTCGGCAATGGTTTCCAGGAATTGCGCATCCGGATCGAGATGCGGCGGAGCGGTGTAGAGGCCGTCGATATCGGAGAGAAGGATCAGCAGGTCGGCGCCGGTCATGGTGGCGACGCGGGCGGCCAGGCGGTCGTTGTCGCCATAGCGGATTTCGCTGGTCGCGACCGTATCGTTCTCGTTGATGATCGGCACGGCGCCGATCTTCAGAAGCTGGTTGATCGTGGCGCGGGCGTTGAGGTAACGACGGCGCTCCTCGGTATCACCAAGCGTCAGCAGGATCTGGCCGGCAACGGTCTCGTCGCGCGAAAGGCTCTCCGACCAGGCCCGGGCCAGGGCGATCTGGCCGACGGCGGCCGCCGCCTGGCTTTCCTCCAGCTTCAGGGCGCCGGAGGGAAGGTCCAGCACCGAGCGGCCGAGCGCGATGGCACCGGAGGAGACGACGAGAATATCGGCGCCCTTCGACTTCAGCGCGGCGATATCGGCACACATGGCATCGAGCCAGGTTTTCTTCAGGCCGGTCTTGCGGTCGACCAGCAAGGCAGAGCCGATCTTGATGACGATGCGGCGATAGCGATCAAGCGGCTTTCGGCTATTCATCACTCTCGTCCTCATCGGTGAGGATCATGTCGCGATGGCGCAGCTTCGGCGTCTTGGCCGGCTTTTCCTCGGTATTGGCTTCGACGATGATGTCGCGCAGCGCGCGCAGCACGTCGGTCATTCCCTTGCCGGTCACGGCGGAAATCAGGAAGGGCGTCTTGCCACAGGCCTTGGCGAGCTCCTTGGCCTTCTTCTTCAGCGTCGCATCGTCAACGGTGTCGATCTGGGAGAGCGCAACGATTTCGGGCTTGTCGGCCAGATCCTTGCCATAGGCTTCGAGTTCGTGCTTGACCGTCTTATAGGCCTTGCCGACTTTCTCTTCCTGGGCCGAAACGAGATGCAGCAGCACGCGCGTGCGCTCGACATGACCAAGGAAGCGGTCGCCGATGCCGACACCCTCATGCGCGCCCTCGATGAGGCCTGGAATATCGGCAAGGATGAATTCCCGCTCGTCGATGGTCGCAACCCCGAGATTCGGATGCAGGGTCGTGAACGGATAGTTGGCGATCTTCGGCCGGGCGCGGGTGACGGAGGCCAGGAAGGTGGACTTGCCGGCATTCGGCAGGCCGACGAGGCCGGCATCGGCGATCAGCTTCAGATGCAGCCAGATGGTCTTTTCTTCGCCCTCGAGGCCGGGATTGGCCCAGTCCGGCGCCTGATTGACCGAAGACTTGAAATGCGCGTTGCCGAAGCCGCCATTGCCGCCGCGGGCGAGGCAGAAGCGCTGGCCTTCCTCCGTCAGGTCGCAGATCAGGGTCTCCTTGTCCTCCTCGAAGATCTGCGTGCCGACCGGAACCTTGAGGGTCACATCGTCGCCGTTGGCGCCGGTGCGGTTCTTGCCCATGCCGTGCATGCCGATCTTGGCCTTGAAATGCTGCTGGTAGCGAAAATCGATCAGCGTATTGAGGCCGTTGACGGCCTCCACCCAGACGTCGCCGCCGCGTCCGCCGTCGCCGCCATCCGGGCCGCCGAACTCGATGAATTTCTCGCGGCGGAAGGAAACGCTGCCTGCGCCGCCGTCACCCGACCGGATATAGACCTTTGCTTCATCGAGAAATTTCATTTTACTTCCAGTACTCAGTGCGTTTGGGCGACCCCTCTTGGCCCATTCGATATAGGCGGTTCAGGCGGAGGTCAAAGAATATCGTGATTTTTGCGAGCTATAACATACAGTACGGCTTCGGTCTCGACGGCAGATACGATCTGGAGCGTATCGCCAAGGGTCTCGAAGGTGCCGATGTCATCGCCCTGCAAGAGGTGACGAGAGGCTTTGCCCGCAACGGTCATGCCGATATGCCCGGCGCTATCGGGGCTCTGTTTCCCGACCATTTCTGGGTCTATGGACCGGCCTGCGATATTCATGTCGAGGCGGCGCCGGGTCAGATTTCGTTGCCGCGCGGCACTCGCTTCCAGTTCGGCAACATGGTTTTGTCGCGCTGGCCCATCCTGTCGGTGCGAACGCTGCTTCTGCCGCGCAGCCGCACGGTGGACAAGATCAATCTGCAGCGCGGCGCAACGGAAACCGTCATTGCGCTGCCCGATGGCGCTGTCCGCGTCTATTCCGTCCATCTCGACCATGTCTCCGGAGACGAGCGCATCGCGCAGCTCCGCTATCTCAACGAGCGCATCAATGCCTTCGTTCACGAAGGCGCGTCGCTCACCGGCGGCGCCGAATTCGGGCTTTCCGAGCTGCCGCTGCCGGCGGATTATGTCGTTATGGGCGATTTCAACATGGAGCCGGAATCGCCGGAATACTGCGCCTTTGCCGGATCCGCCGACCGGTTTTACGGCCGCACGGCGCGTATCGGCACGCCTGTCGACGCCTTTGCGGCGCTCGGAGCCTATGGGCCCGAAAGCTACAGCTGGATGGATCCGGACGATCGCGGCAGGCGCATGCATCTCGATTACTGTTTCGTCAGTTGCGGCCTCAAGGACCGGTTGAAATCCGCTTTCATCGATACGGATTGCCAAGGCTCCGATCATTTTCCTCTTCGGGTCGAGATCGGCGATTGAAAGGACGCCGCCGTCGGGCGGCGTCCTTCGATGTCATGCCACTTTTCTCTGCTGCAACGCGCCCGGCTGCAGCACGGTTTCGATATGGGCGACCATCGTGTTGCGGGCGAAAGAATAGATTTCGCTGCAGCCGGTCATCCGGAAACCGAGCTTTTCCTGCAGCCGGAGCGATGCAGGATTGTCGGCAAAGACGCCCGAATGAACCGGGACGTCGGGCATGCGCCGCGAGAAACGCTCCAGCGCGGCTTCCGCCGCCTCGCTCATATAGCCGCGCCGCCAGTAGTAGCGGTTCAGCCAGTAACCGAGGTGCCAGCGGCCGTGACGAAGTTCGATCGACACGTTACCGATATGGACATCGTCGCTGCCCGTTATCGCCAGGCTCCAGTCCGGCAGGGCGCCCGACGTGACCGGGATCAGCCAATCCAGCGCATCCTGCCGGTCGTAGGGGGCAGGAACGCGGGCCAGCATGCGGGTGACTGCGAAATCGGAAAGCGATTCCGCGATCGCCGGAGCGTCGCTCAGCCGGTGCGGACGCAGCGTCAGCCTTGCCGTCGTGATGACCGGCGCGGGGCCGGGCATCATGGGCTTGGTCCTGGGTCTCTGCAGGGTAACGGCACTCATGAGATTGCCCCCCAGCTTCTCAGCGACATCCAGGTCTTGCGGTCGAGCCGGTACCATTCGACCGGCACGTTGCTGCCGAGCGCGAGCGAGGCGGCAAGGCCGGAGCCCTGGAACTGGAAGCCGCACTTCTGGATGACGCGGCGCGAGGCGACGTTCATGACCCGGCAACGCGCGTCGATCTGCTCGACCTGCTGCCTTGTCCTGAACACCATGTCGACGAGCGCATGGCAGGCCTCGGTCATATAACCCTGGTTCCAGTAGGGTTCGCCCAGCCAGTAGCCGATCTCGACGGTCTTCTCGTCGGTGTGCGGCTCTACGCCGCAGCACCCCATGAAGGCACCGTTCTCCGCCTTGGTGATGGCATAGACGCACTTACCAATCTCGCCATTTCGCGTACGCCAAACAAAGTCGGCGGCATCATTGGCGGTATAGGGGTGCGGCATACGCGATACCATGGTGGCGACTTTGGCGTTGTTGGCGAGATGGGCAAGGGCGTCAATGTCTTCCTCGTGGGGCGCGCGCATGACGAGCCGTTCCGATAACAAGACAGGGCAATCGGTCCTTAACCGCTCCGGCCTCAGCCGTTCCATGGAAGACCGCTGGTCTTCCCGGGATGACCGTGATTGGTCAACCCTTATCAATTCGCCTTGCATGTTCAGTCCTCCTGTTTGGACAAAGAAAAAGGGGAGATGGCGCCCCATCTCCCCTGTTTTCTGGACTGAACCTGGTACGGTCAGCCGGGTCGATGAGACGCCGGCTGTTTTTGAGCGCTACCGGCTTATTCCGCTGCTTCCGCTTTCGGCATTACAGACACGTACACGCGACCATTGGCCTTCGTTCGGTAGTCCACATTGCCAGCCGTAAGCGCAAAAAGAGTGTGATCCTTGCCGAGGCCGACATTGGCGCCCGGATGCCACTGGGTTCCGCGCTGG
The DNA here is from genome assembly GCA_900471515.1 of Hyphomicrobiales bacterium. Classification (GTDB taxonomy): domain Bacteria; phylum Pseudomonadota; class Alphaproteobacteria; order Rhizobiales; family Rhizobiaceae; genus Rhizobium. Next base: position 135,580 of record UCFC01000024.1, read on the forward strand.
CGAACGATGATGTTGCCAGCCACGACGTTCTCGCCGCCGAACTTCTTCACGCCGAGGCGCTTGGATTCGGAATCGCGACCGTTGCGCGAGGAACCGCCAGCTTTTTTATGTGCCATTGGAGTTCTCCTTTAAACCTGAAACCCGTTGATCTTACTTGGCAGCCACGATGTCCGTGATGCGGACAACCGTGTGATGCTGGCGATGGCCGCGCGAACGCTTCGAGTTCTGACGACGACGCTTCTTGAAGGCGATGACCTTCTTGCCGCGGGTCTGGTCGACGACTTCCGCCTTGACGGAGGCGCCGGCTACGAAGGGCGCACCGATCGCCGCGTCGGCGCCTTCGCCGATCACGAGGACTTCGGTGAATTCAATGGAGTCGCCAGCGGAGGCTTCAAGCTTCTCGATGGTCAGCACGTCGTTGGCCGCCACGCGATACTGCTTACCGCCGGTCTTGATGACTGCGAACATTATTTTATCCTTTCATGTTCGATCCAGCTCTCCCCGCAAAGCGCAGGTGGCTGTCTTTTTATCAGTCGAAGTTAAGCAGGGATTTCAGGGAACTGGCCCGGAACTCTGGTCTGCCGGTGAAACCCCGCGCGAGCGCGAGGCGGGCAAGGGGCGGACTTCTCCACTCCTATTGCTGAGGCGGGATACGCGAGTGACAGAAAAGTGTCAAGGCAAAAGGATGGAAAAGCTTGAGATTTCGGCTTGCCAGTCTGTCATTTGCTCGTTATGAGAACGCCCGCGCCGAACAAGCGCCGACCAAGACCGCGGAGAGGTGGCAGAGTGGTCGAATGCACCGCACTCGAAATGCGGCATACCTGCAAGGGTATCGTGGGTTCAAATCCCACCCTCTCCGCCATTTTGGGCCTGGGTTCCCAGTGCTCCCGACTATATCTTATTCTTCATTCGACATTGATGATCGCTACCGAAATCAGCTAGGGCCACATTTTCGGCACTGTGGGTAAAATAGCCCTTCGATTTGTTCGACCAAGTTTGCATCCTCTTACCGTCGCCAAGCCTTCTTAAGTCTGCGAGTCGTGAGCTTGCTGAAGGGGGCGCCAGGCGATCATTGATATCGCTGTTTGAGCGGCTCGATCGTTCGCCTTTCGGCGGCATCCTACACGTGATCGACAATAACAGATTTATGGCGGCGATTTGCAAGCCTAGAGGCGCTAGCGCATATAATGCGCGCGCTATTCGACCCTACCTTTATTGCTTTCGAGGCGCTTAAGCAACCAGTGTGCAGTTACGACAACCAGTTGAAGTCGAAACATAGCGTCATCCTGAGTGGAAATTCCTGGATGGGCGCCATCCGGGTGGAGTAACCTGGCTAGGCCCGGCAAAAAAGTCTGGCCATTTCCGTCGCCAAACTCGTGTTTGTCTCGCGATAGAAAGCCTCGATCAGCCAAGAGTTGGCGTTTTTGAAGACCCCCGCTTTTGGAAAGCGAATCGGAACCATAGAGGTTGTCGGCGATAGCGTCGGTTAGTGCTTCCAAAAATGTCCGGCATTGACTGTTGGCGGCTTCCCAATCGCCTTGCACGAGATTATCCCTAGCGCTCGTTAAATGACGTTTGGCAACCGAGAAGTCATTCTTCTCGAGTAAAATATCCACTTCGTCGGAAGCTTGTGGAATTTCAGCGAAGCTGGGCATTGCGGGCAGAATGGCAGTGATTCTTAACGTGTCCCAGTCGTCTAAGCTTTCTCGGAGGAAAGCATACCCATCGATATTTAAGTAGCGCTCCAGTTTTTTCCAAAGCTTTTCAGTTCTTGATGATTGTTCAATTCTATTAATCGCCTCCTCCACCAAAAGGAGGCCGAGTGGTTTGGGGCCGAAATCCGTTTGAAATTGTTGGTCCGGGTTCCTTGTTGCGAAGCCTTTAAGAGCGAGTATGGTTTTGGCTATCGAGCCAGCTGCTGACAAATGGTCCGATATTCCATATTCGATCAGAATTCCTTCGAGCTCTGCATTAGTCGTAATATATTCCAGTAGATCGCAGGCAGTAGATATTGCGCCTCGTTTTAGCGTCAAATTCGCTTGCATCTCGCTATCACCTTCATAGTAAGCAGCAATGTTGCAACCACACGCGTAGCTTGCTAACTGTTATTTAGAAGACTTTAATGCAAGCGCGCAATACTCAGCTTTCAAGACTCAGCTACGTCGGTTCATCGCACCTGGCAAGCCGATCCAGAACGCCTTCATCGAAAGCTTTAACGGACGGCTGCGAGACGAGCTCCTGAATGAAACGCTCTTCTCGTCACTGCCCAAAGCTCGATCAGCGCTTTCAAACTGGCGCAGCGATTACAACGATCACCGACCGCACTCTGGCCTCGGCTGGATGACACCGGCTGAGTTCGCTCAGACAATCAACCCGCTACGTGGTGCGGTGCTGCGCAGCCGAAATGGCTCCGCACCGCAACCCGCCGCTACCGCCCCGAATACAGCAACCCAAAACCGCTGGAGCAAACTCAAAACTGGATAAAACTTGGGGGCAAGGTCACAGTGGCTGGCTGCCACGATGGATATCCGGTTCGGCGAGAGCAGAGCGATTAAGGGCCGGCGGGCGTTACCGTCCTTTTAACTATAGTTGTCGAAAACTACTCTCTCCGATGCAATTTATCCTGCAAAGCTACAGTCGGCAGTAACGACTCCTAAAGTCCCGGCTGGCACCTTTATTCGCATTGATATTGCGTGAGCCTTTTGACCGCTGGGGTTTTACAATGAGTCGTAATCGGGATGATTGGGTCAGCCAGCGGGCATATGCCATCTGGGAAGAGGAAGGAAGGCCGCATGGCCGGGGCGAGAGCCACTGGGCGCAGGCGCTGAGGGAGTTCGAGCAGCTCGAAGCCACCAAGGCTTCCGCAGACGGAAGCGACCTTATCGAGAAGCTGAAGGCTGCCGGCCGGCTGATGCGGGCTTATGACGAGGCCGAAACACAGAACATCAGGCGCGGCCGGCGCAAAGCCGCGAGCCGTTAGGACGGCAACGCGAGCCTTGCGAGTTATGGTCAGGCCGCCGGCCGTCGGGTCGGCGGCTTTTGCGCCTTCAGGCCAGTCTGTCCGCAAGCGTGATGTGGACGTTCTTCAGCTCCGAATATTCGTCGAAGCCGTGGCGGCCGAGTTCGCGGCCGATGCCGCTCTGCTTGTAACCGCCGATCGGCATTTGCGGCGTGCCGTCGCCCATGCCGTTGATCCAGGTACGGCCGGCCTTGATGCGGCGGATCGCCTGCAGGGCGGTTGACAGATTGCTCGACCAGACACAGGCTGAAAGGCCGAAAGGCGTATCGTTGGCAAGCCGGATTGCCTCCTCCGGATCCTTGAAGCGGAAAGTGGAGAGAACCGGGCCGAAGATTTCCTCTCGGGCGATCGACATGTCCGGCCTGACGCCGGTAAAAATCGTGGGTGCAAAGAAGGCGCCGCCTTCGCCGAGAACGGTGCCGCCGGTATAGACCTCCGCGCCATCGGCTTTGCCTTCGGCCACATAGCCGGCGACCTTTTCCAGATGGGCCTTGTGGATCAGCGAGCCGACGGTGCTGGAATTGTCGAGCGGATCGCCGGTGACGATCCTTGCCGCCAGCGCCGCCACCTTCTCCAGAAGCCTGTCGGCGACGGAGTCGTGGACGATCAGGCGGCTTCCGGCAATGCAGGCCTGGCCCGAGCAATGGAAGGCGCCGCCGGAGATCTTTGCCGCGGCTGCGTCGAGATCGGCATCGGCGAAGACCACCTGCGGGCCTTTGCCGCCGAGTTCGAGGCCGACCCTTTTGATGTTCTCGCCGGCAATCGCGCCGATGATGCGGCCGACGCGCTGCGAGCCGGTGAATGTCACCATGTCGACATCGGGATGTTCTGCGAAAATCTGGCCGACATCGGCACCGTAGCCGGTCACGACATTCAGCACGCCATCCGGCAGGCCGGCCTCGCGGGCAAGTTCGGCAAGCCGGACGGTCGAGCCCGAGGTGAATTCGCTGGGCTTGATGACGACGGTGCAGCCGGCGCCGATCGCCCAGGGGATGCGCTCGGAACCGATCAGAAGCGGAAAATTCCAGGGCGTGATGATGCCGACGACGCCGGCCGGTTCGCGCAATACGAGGCCGAGCGTATTGGCGCCCATGTCGTTGTGCGTTTCGCCTTCCAGCCCCTGTGCGTGACCGGCGGCATAGTGCCAGAGCGTTGCGGAAAATCCCATTTCGCCGCGCGCCTGGCTGATTGCCTTGCCGACCTCCAGTGCCTCGATCGTGGCAAGCTCTTCCAGATTGGCTTCGATGAGATCGCCGACGCGGCGCATGATGCGGGCGCGTTCGCCGCCGGTCATTTTCGGCCAGGGGCCGTTGTCGAAGGCGTTGCGCGCAGCGGCGATCGCAGCCTCGGCATCGGCGCGTGAACCCTTCGGAATGGTGCCGACGATATGGCCGGGATGGGCGGGGCTTTCGCGGGCGATCGTCTCTCCCGACCGGGCGGCAACGCTCTTGCCGCCGATCAGCATGGAATAGCGGCGATCCTGCAGAAGACGCGGATCATCAAGGCGCGGCGCGATGAAACGATACTGGACGGTCATGACTTTGTCCTTGCGGCTGCTGGTTTGGCTATTGGCGGGCGGCCCAGCTCAGGCCGCGCCGGAGAATGAGGGGCATGTAGGGATGGCTGAATTCGGCGGCGACATGGCCGAGGGCCGAATAGAAAATACGGCCCTCGCCGAAATGCCGCTTGAAGACGACCGGCATCGTCACATTACGCGCGGCAGGATCGTACTGGCCGGTGAAAGTGGTCGTGGCGAGGATTTCGACCGAAGGATCGTAGTGCAGGTAATATTGTTCCGAGCGGTAGTCGAAATCCGGAATGCCTTCCATCAGCGGATCGTCCTGCCGGGTGATCGCCACGCGGAAGTCGATGATATTGCCGGGATGGGCGACCCAGGTGACGCCGGAGACGTAGCGGAACGGAGCGCTTTCCTTGAAGGAGGTGGCAAGGCAGCCATGGTGGCCGCCAAGGCCCAGGCCGCCACGCACGGCACCGACGAGGGCATCGGCATGCGGCTTTTCCAGTTTCTCGCCGGTGATGACAGGTACCAGGAGATCGGCCTTGGCAAGTTGCGAGGAGGCGAAAATGCCGAGATCGTTCGTGATCTCAACTGCAAAACCGTCCTCACGCAGCAGCTCGCCGACGATATTGGCGCAGGGTTCCGGCTCGTGGCCCGGCCAGCCGCCCCAAACGATGATCGCCTTCTTCATATTTCCTCCTCTAGGCCTGGTGCAGCAGGCCCTCGACGGTAACACTATGGCGCAGCGGCGCTCCCGCCAGATAGCGCTCGATCTCTTCGACCACGAGGCGGCCAAGGCGATGACGCTCGCTGCCGATGGCGCCGGCAATATGCGGCGTCATCAGCACATTCTCCAACGTATAAAGTGGCGAAGCGGCCGGCGGCGTTTCGGGCTCCGTCACGTCGAGAATTGCCCAAAGCCGGCCGCTGACAAGCTCGGCTTCCAGGGCCGCGCCATCGACAATGCCGCCGCGGGCCGTATTGATCAGCGTCGCACCGTCCGGCATGCGGGCGAGCATTCCGGCATCGATCATGCCGCGGGTGGAGGCAAGCAACGGCGCATGGATGGAAACCGTGTCGCAGCTCTCCATCAGCTCCTCGAGCGAAACGAGCGTTGCTCCGATCCTTCGAGCCTCGCCCACATCCATCAGCGGGTCGTGCAGCAGGATGTCGACGTTGAAGGGGCGCAAAAGCTCGATGACGCGCCGGCCGATGCGCGAAGCGCCGACGATGCCGACGCGCTTTGCCCAATTGCCGGCTTTGCCGTCATAGTGCTGGGAAACATTGACGAAGCTGCGCTGGCACGAATAATCCCGGCCAAAGCGGAAGACCTGCTGGTTGGCAAAGAGGATGGCGGCAAGCGTGAATTCGGCGACCGGGACGGCATTGGCATCGGCGGCGTTGGTAACGAGGACACCCCGTTCAAAAACCTCCGGCGCGATGAAATGCTTCACCGAACCGGCCGCATGGGCAATCAGCCGCAGCGCCGGTGCGGCGTCCAGGACTGCCGCGTCGATCATCGGGCAGCCCCAGCCGGTGACGAGGATCTCCACTTCGGCAAGAGCCCGTTTGGCTTCAGCCGTAGTGAAATCGCGGATGGGCAGATCGGTGATAATACGGCAGGAGGGGCTCAGCCGGCCGGCATCAGAAGCGTCAAAGAGCTTGTCCACGCCAAAGGGGCCGAAGGCGAAAGCAAGTGCCGGGCGGGCTTTCTGCGCGATCAAAGCATCCTGAAGCAATTGCATTCTCCCTTGCGCCGAGAAGAACTCCGCGCAGTCCCGGAGCGGCCAGGCCGCATGGACATTCAGATCGCATGGATGCGCAAGTTACGCAAGTTAATTACGCATATTTCTCAAATTTGCGCAATTTGCGTAACGGTCTCGCCGCGCTGCAGGCTGACGCCGCATTCGATCTGCAGGGGCGTGGCGCCTTGATCCGCCAGACGCCGTTGCACGAGGCCGATCGCCTGCCGGGCCATTTCCGCACAATCGACACGCATCGTCGTCAGCCGCGGATGCATGAGCGCGGCATAGGGAAGGTCGTCGAAGCCGATGACGGAGACCTTTTCCGGCACGGCGATGCCGGCTGCTTCCAGGGCATTCATCAGGCGGAAGGCGCCCATGTCGTTGGCGCAGAAAACGCTCGTCCAGCCGGATTGACCGCGCGAGCGCCTTTCCACCTCGGCCAGCAATTCCGCATCCGTGCCGCCGGCAACGCTGATGGCCGTGCAGACGGCGTCGGGGCAGGTTTCCAGCGCCGAATAGAAGCCGCGGCGGCGCTGGGTGGTCGTCCAGCGCGTATGATCGTGAATATAAAGCAAGTTCCGGTGCCCCGCCTGCAGCAGGGTGCGGCCCGCCAATTCGGCGCCGAAGAAATTGTTCGGGGCCACGCAGTCAAAACGCATGGCGGGATCGTAACCGTTTACCAGCACGGCATGGTGCCTGCCGTCGAGGAAATGCGCCGCAAGGTTTTCCGAAAGGTCGATGCCGACGAAGATCGTCATGTTCGCCTCTTCGTTTTCCTGGTCGCGCAGCATGCGCTCCGGGCCGAGGGCGGTTTCGTCCACCATGCGGATGGAGAGCGTGAAGCCGCTTTCCCTGGCGCTGCCCTTCAGGCCGGCAATGACGGCTTCGTAGAAGGGCGCGAGGCCGCCTGTAGCAAGGCTGCCGGTCACATAGGCCCGCAAGTGGCGCGCCTGCGCCGCCGGCTGGCGGCCGCGCCCGAGATAACCGGCATCCTCCGCCAGTTTGCGGATTTGCAGACGGCGCTCGTCGCTGATGCCGCGCGCATCGGAAAGTGCGCGCGAAACCGTGCTGACGGAAACGCCTGCCGCCTTCGCAATCGCGATCTGGTTCGCGTCGGGCTTACCTGACTTCTTCAATCCCTGTCCTCCTGAACCCTCCGATCATTCGAGGATTCCTGCGACAAATCCACCCTTTGCCACCGGATTTCAACGGCTCTTCGCAGCTTATCGCAACGCAAGAGGGGAGGTTTTGTGCAATCAAATTTGCACAAAGCCGAAATTTGCGCAATTGACAACGCAAATTGCGCATGCAGAATTGCGTCCCTGTGGAAAGCCGGTCTTGCTGCGCACCTGTCGCTCACGGATTGGCGCCGTCGATTCGGGAGGAGAGGTTCCATGACAAACGACATGAAACGCGAATTCATTCAGGCGATGATCAGCCGCCGTCAGCTTCTGCAGGCCGCCGGCGCCGGTGCCGCGGCTGCGGCCATGTCGGGCCTCGGCTCGGCGGCGAGCGCACAGGAGAAGGTGGAACTGACGATCTGGGCCTGGACGCCCAATACGCAGAGCGAGATCGACCTCTTCACCAAGGCCTTTCCCAATATCAGCGTCAAGCTCGAGAATGCCGGCCAGGGGCCGGATGAATATGTGAAGCTGCGCAACGCCATCCAGGCCGGCAGCGGCCTGCCGGATGTCGGCCAGGTCGAATTCACCAATATTGCGGGCTTCCGCCAGCTGCAGGCGCTGCTCGACATGGGCCAGCACGGCGCCAACGAGGTCAAGGACAAGTTCATCGACTGGACCTGGGCTTCTGCTTCGGATGGCGATGCCGTCTACGGTATTCCGTGGGATTCCGGCCCGATGGGCATCCTCTACCGTGCCGACGTGCTTGACCAGCACAAGATCGCCGTTCCGAAGACCTGGGCCGAATTTTCGGCCAGTTCCAAGGCGCTCTCGAAGGCGGCGCCCGGCACCTACCTTACCAATTTCGGCGGTACGGCCGACGGCGGCTGGGTGATTGCGCTTCTTGCGCAGGCCGGCTGGAAGCCTTTCGAACTCAAGGGCACGGACCTCAAGCTGAACCTCAACGATGCGGTCGCCAAGAAATGGGCGGTCTTCTGGCAGGACCTGATCGATGCCGATGCCGTCGGCGTCAAGACGCCGGTCTGGACGACCGACTGGTTCACCGGGCTCGACGAAGGCACCTATGCCTCGTGGATGACCGGTGCCTGGGGCGCCGTCTTCATCCCGCAGTTTGCCAAGAAGAGCAATGGCCACTGGCGCGCGGCACCCCTGCCGCAGTGGGAAGAGGGCAAATACGTCTCCGCCAATCTCGGCGGTTCCACATTCGCCGTCTTCAACACGACGAAGCATCCGAAGGAAGCCACGCAGCTTGCCGTCTTCCTCGGCAGCAATCCGGACGTGGCGCGCATGTGGACGACCAAGCAGTTCCTCTTCCCGGTTCTGAAGGAGCTTGCCTCCGATCAGGAGCTGATGGGCCACAAATACGACCTCTATGGCGGCCAGGCCGTCAACGAGATCTTTGCCGAAAGCGCCAAACACGTCGATTCTTCGTTCCAGTATGCGCCGTTCCAGGATTATCTCGCCGCCCAGGTGCAACAGGAATTCTCGGCCTCCATCGGCGGCAAGGGCTCGCTCAGCGATGCCTTCGACCGCCTGCAGGAAGGGGTCAGCGCCTATTGCGCCGACCAGGGCTACACCGTCTCCCAAGGATGAGCCGCACGGGTGCGGGAATTTCCTCCCGCATCCCTCTTTTCGCATGACGCGCCATGCCGGCGCATTTCGCATCGAACTGCCGGAGACGGATAGATGGCCGGTCTGAAAAGCCGCAAGCGGCGATACCGGGTGAGCAAGGGAATTGCGCCCTATCTCTTCCTCGCGCCCTTCGCGCTGCTTTTCATCGCCTTCCTGATCGCGCCGATGGCCTATGCCTTCACGCTGGCGATCTACAAGACGACTGTGGTTGCCGGCACAAAATTCGTCGGCGCGGAGAATTTCGTGCGCGCGCTCGGCGATCCGAAGTTCTGGCAGGGCGTTGCCGTGCTGGTGAAATTCGCGCTGATCCAGATCCCCGGCATGGTCGCCGCGGCCCTCATCATCGCGCTCATTCTCGACAGCGGCACGGTTTATGCGAAGAGCTTCTTCCGCGTCAGCTTCTTCATTCCCTATGCTGTGCCGGCGGTGATCGCGACGCTGATCTGGGGTTATCTCTACGGCCCGTCGTTCGGACCCTTTACCCAGCTCGCCACGGCCCTTGGCCTGCCGGCGCCGAATTTCCTCGGGCCGAGCACGATCCTGCCGTCGATCGCCAATATCGCGAACTGGGAATATACCGGCTACCAGATGATTATCTACTACGCCGCCCTGCAGGCCATCCCGGCCGATCTCGAAGAGGCGGCCTCCATGGACGGGGCGAACGGCTTTACCTATGCGATGCGGGTGAAACTGCCGCTGATCGCGCCGATGGTCGTCGTTACCATCATCTTCTCGATCATCGGTTCGCTGCAGCTCTTCTCCGAGCCCTACCTGCTGCGCAACCTGGCGCCGACAATGATCAACAATGCCTATACGCCGAACTACTACGCCTATACGCTCGCCTTCACCAACCAGCAGTACAATTATTCGGCTGCGGTCTCCTTCGTGCTCGGCGGCGTGACGGCGGTGATCTCCTATGCCTTCATGCTGATCGTCAACCGCGGAGGCCGCAAATGACCATCGTCGGCAAATCGAAGCGCTCTTCCGCCTTTCGCCGCAACCGCTGGACGCTGACGGCGATCCTCGCCGTGATCTGGCTCTATACGGCGCTGCCGCTGTTTTACGTGCTCGTCTCGGCGTCGAAATCGAACAACGATCTCTTCACCAGCTTCGGCCTCTGGTTTTCAGGCGATTTCCGGCTGTTCGAGAATATCGGCCAGGTCTTTTCCTACCAGGACGGCATCTTCTCGCGCTGGCTGCTCAATACCGTCTTCTACGCGACGGTTGCCGGGGTCGGCGCGGCGCTGTTTTCAACCATGGCCGGTTATGCGCTGGCAAAATATGATTTTCGCGGCAAGCGGCTGATCTTCGCAATCATCCTCGGTGCCGTCATGATCCCGCAGACGGCGCTCGTCGTGCCGCTCTTCCTGCTGATGTCGAAGGTCGGCATGGTCAATACGCCCTGGGCGGTCATCCTGCCGTCGCTCGTCTATCCGCCGGGCGTCTTCCTGATGCGGGTCTATGCCGACGACGCCATTCCGAACGAGCTGATCGATGCCGGCCGCGTCGACGGTGCCGGGGAATTCCATATCTTCTCGGCGCTGACGCTCAGGCTTCTGATGCCGGGCTTCGCAACCGTGCTGATCCTCTCCTTCGTCGCAACCTGGAACAATTACTTCCTGCCGCTGGTGGTGCTGAGTTCGGCGGAATATTTCCCGGTCACGGTCGGTCTGGCGCAATGGTATGCGACAGCCACCGTCGGCTCTGGCGGCGGGGCCGCCCTCTTCACGCTGGTGCTCGCCGGTGCGCTCATCAGCATCGTTCCCGTCATCGTCGCATTCATCGTCATGCAACGCTTCTGGCAAGGCGGCCTCGGTGCCGGCGGCGTCAAGGCGTGAGGAGACCGGCACATGGCCGTCATTGAACTTCGCAAGATCCGCAAATCCTTCGGTGCACTCGACATCATCGGCGGACTGGACCTCCATATAGAAGACGGCGAATTCGTCGTTTTCGTCGGTCCGTCGGGCAGCGGCAAGTCAACGCTGCTGCGCCTCGTCGCCGGTCTGGAGGAGGCCACCTCCGGCCAAATCCTGATCGACGGCGAGGATGTTACGGAGCTCGGCCCGGCAGACCGCAGCCTGTCCATGGTCTTCCAGTCCTATGCTCTCTACCCGCACAAGACGGTGCGCGCCAATATGGCCTTCGGGCTAGAGGTGGCGCGCACGCCCAAGGCGGAGATCGAGCGGCGCGTGCAGGCGGCGGCGGCATCGCTCAGGCTCGGACCTTACCTTGACCGAAAGCCGAAGGAGCTTTCCGGCGGCCAGCGGCAGCGTGTGGCGATCGGCCGCGCGATCGTGCGCGATCCCGTCGCCTTCCTGTTCGACGAGCCGTTGTCGAACCTCGATGCGGCGCTGCGGGCGGAAATGCGCATCGAGATCGCCAAGCTGCACCAGCGGCTGAAGGCGACGATGATCTATGTGACCCATGACCAGGTCGAGGCGATGACGCTTGCCGACAAGATCGTGGTCCTGAAGGATGGCGAAATCCAGCAGATCGGCTCGCCGATCGACCTCTACGAAAAGCCGGCAAATCTTTTTGTCGCGCAGTTCCTCGGTTCGCCGAAAATGAATGTGTTTGATGCGGAGGCCGTCCCCGGCGGGCTGCGTGTGGCCGGTACGGGACGTCTCGATCTCGCCGCGCCGCCGGCCACTGCCGTCAAACTCGGTGTACGACCGGAAGACATTGCCGTCGCGGCTCCCGGTCAGGGCAATCTCGATGGCAAGGTGGATGTCGTGGAAAGGCTGGGTTCGGATACCTATGCCTATGTGGCGCTTTCCGACGGTGCGCTGGTGACCGTGCGGCTTGCAGGAAATGCCCGGCTATCGGTCGGCGAGACGATCAGCCTGCGGTTCGACAGCAGCGAACTGCATCTTTTCGACGGGGTCGGCAAGGCCATCGCCTTGTAAACCAGCGCATCCGGTATGCAAGAGATTCCTAATCTTCTTCTTTTTGCAAATATGTAACCGAGATAACTTTTTACTGACGTGTAACTTGGCTAAGGTCCGTGCATCTGTGGCTTGCAAAAGGTGAGATGTATGGCAGGTGAAACCGTACTGGTCGTCGGCGGCGCTGGTTATATCGGCTCGCATACGTGTCTCGATCTGGCGAACAAGGGCTACAAGCCTGTCGTCTTCGACAATTTTTCCAACGGTCATCGCGAATTCGTCAAATGGGGGCCGGCGGAAGAGGGCGATATTCGCGATCGCGCCCGGCTCGACGAAGTGCTGGCAAAACACAAGCCGTCTGCGATCCTGCATTTTGCGGCGCTGATCGAGGTGGGCGAATCGGTGAAAGATCCGGTCGCCTTTTACGACAACAATGTCATCGGCACCCTGACGCTGCTGTCGGCGGCGCAGGCGGCAGGCATCGATGCCTTCGTCTTCTCGTCCACCTGCGCGACCTATGGCCTGCCGCAGAGCGTGCCGCTTGACGAGACGCACCGCCAGGTGCCGATCAATCCCTACGGCCGCACCAAATATATCGTCGAGCAGGCGCTTGCCGACTACGACCAGTACAAGAATTTCCGTTCGGTCGTACTGCGTTACTTCAATGCCGCCGGCGCCGATTTCGAAGGCCGTATCGGCGAGTGGCACCAGCCGGAAACGCACGCGATCCCGCTGGCGATCGACGCGGCTCTCGGCCGCCGTCAGGGCTTCAAGGTCTTCGGCAGCGATTACGAAACGCGCGACGGCACGTGTGTGCGCGATTATATCCATGTTCTCGATCTCGCCGACGCCCATGTGCGCGCCGTCCAATATCTGCTCGATGGCGGCTCATCGGTCGCGCTCAATCTCGGCACCGGCACCGGCACGACGGTGAAGGAACTGCTCGGCGCTATCGAGGATGTCTCCAGCAAGCCCTTCCCGGTCGAGTATATCGGTCGTCGTGAAGGCGATTCGCACACGCTGGTCGCCAATAACGACAAGGCGCGGGACGTGCTGGGCTGGGTGCCCCAATACGACCTCTCGCAGATCATTCAGTCGGCCTGGAACTGGCATGCGAGATCGAACCACCACTGAACGCCGGCGAAAGCCCAACGTTCTCATCGTCACTGCCGATCAATGGCGCGGCGATTGCCTGTCTTCGGTGGGGCACGCCTGCGTCAGGACGCCGAATGTCGACGCTCTGGCGAAAGAAGGCACGCTCTTCCGGCGACACTATGCCGGTGCTGCGCCCTGTTCGCCGGCGCGCGCCACGCTTTATACCGGTCTCTATCAGATGAACCACCGGGTCTGCCGCAACGGCTCGCCGCTCGACCGGCGGTTCGACAATATGGCGCTGGCGGCACGGCGGGCAGGTTACGATCCGACGCTGTTCGGCTACACGGATACGGCGCCCGATCCGCGCGACATGGATGCCAACGATCCGCATCTGACGACCTATGAGGGCGTGTTGCCGGGTTTTTCGGTTCGCCAGCTGCTGCCGGAGCATGAGAGGCAATGGCTTTCCTGGTTGCGTTCGCGTGGCCGTGCCGATGCCGTCAGCCGCGACGTTCACATTCCCATCGGCAGCGCGGCGGGAGAAATCTCCAGTGCGGCACCCGCCTATTCGCGCGACGAGACGCAGACCGCCTTTCTGACCGGCGAGTTCGTTCGCTGGATGGGCGAGCAGGATGCGCCCTGGTTTGCTCATCTTTCCTTCCTGCGGCCGCATCCGCCCTTTTCGGTGCCGGAGCCGTTCAGTTGCATGTTCAAACCGGGTGAAGGCCCGGCCTTTGCGCGCGCAGCGGATCGCGAAACGGAGCAGCAGGGCCATCCCTACCTCGCCTATGCCATGGCGCGTGCCGGCAAGAGCGGCTTCATCCACGGGGCGAAAGGGCCGCTAAGCGATTGGAATAGCTCCGATTTCGACGCCATCCGATCGATCTACTACGGCATGATCGCCGAAGTGGACGATCAGCTCGGCCGGATCTGGCGGGCGCTCAAAGATGCCGGCGAATGGGACAATACGATCGTCGTCTTCACGTCAGATCATGCTGAGATGGCAGGCGACCACTGGACGCTCGGCAAGGGCGGCTATTTCGACGGCAGCTATCATATTCCGCTCGTTATCCGCGATCCCGCCGCAGCTTCCGCCGGCCGTACGGTCGATCGTTTTACCAGCGCTGCGGATCTGTTCCCGACCCTCTGCGAGCGGCTCGGCATTGCGCCTGCCAATGGCGTCGACGGCCGTTCGCTGGCCCCCTTCCTCAATGGCGATAGGACACAAGGCTGGAGGGACGCGGCTTTCTGGGAGTTCGACTTCCGCGACATAGCCGGGGGCGAGGCGGAGCGGCATTTCGGCCTTCGGCCGAACGAACTCAATCTTGCCGTCATACGCGACGAAAGGTTCAAATATGTGCATTTCGCTGCGTTGCCGGCACTGCTCTTCGACCTGTCGGAGGATCCGATGGAGCTGCGCAATCTAGCCGAAGATCCGGCCTATGCCGGCGTGCGGCTTGGCTATGCCGAACGGCTGCTGTCGCTGCGGGCGCGCCACCTCGACCAGACGCTCGCCTATACCGAACTGACGGAGAAAGGGCCGGTGACGTACCGGCCCTGACTGTGGTCAGAAATTTCCGAGGAAATCCCGTTTGCCGACCGGCGCGCCCTGGTTGCGCAGGATCGCGTGCGCGGTCGTCACATGGAAATAGAAGTTCGGCAATGCGAAGAGGGCAACATATTCGATGCCGGGAACGACCGAGCCGTTGCGGCCCGGTATTGTGATTTCCCTGACGTCGCTGCCTTCGAGCGCTTCCTGCGAGAAGCTTGCGAGATAGGCCTCGGTCTTGGCCATGCGTTCGCGCAGGTCGGCAATCGTCGTCTCGTTGTCCTCGAATTTCGGCGCTTCGCTCGCCATCAGGCGGGCGAGCGCAAACTTGGCGCTGTCGCTGGCGCGCTGGTACTGGCCGGAAAGCGGCAGCATGTCCGGGGCGAGGCGGGCATTTATCAGGATGGTCGGATCGATCTTCTTTTCCTCGGCATAGGCTTGCGCCTTGTCGAGATAGGTCTTCAGGCTGGCAATGCCGCGCTGGAACATCGGCACGGTGAGGCGATACATCGAAATGGACATTTGTCCTGTCTCCAAAATCCAAAAAGAACAGCCTGTGTGCGCAGGCTGTTCGGGGCTCCGACTAGATGGGGATCTCTACGGTTTTCACAAGAAGCGGCTGTGACAGTTGCGCGGCTATTATGGCCGGATTGCCGCAGGCCGATCACGCATAATTCACCTCTGCAGGAGGCTGCCGGCTCCGCAACGTCAGCGGAAATCGGCAAAGAGGCTTGACGCCGTTTCGATAAAATGGAATGAATATTCCGCGAAACAAATTTTACGGTTTGTTTGTTCCGTTTTGACGGAGCCGCCACGGGAGAGGCGGCGCGGAATTGAGGTCTGCGGACGGATGTCTGGGACCCCGGCGTGAGGAGGGTGCAGCCGGGCACCGCTTTGTGGAGGAAATACAAATGAAGAAATTCATCCTGGGCACTGCGATGGCGCTCGTCATGTCGACGGCCGCACACGCAGAAACCGTCGGCGTTTCGATGGCCAAGTTCGACGACAACTTCCTGACCGTTCTGCGCAACGGCATGCAGGACTACGCCAAGACGCTCAGCGGCGTCACGCTGCAGGTCGAAGACGCGCAGAACGACGTGTCGAAGCAGCAGAGCCAGATCCAGAATTTCATCGCATCCAAGGTCGATGCGATCATCGTCAACCCTGTCGATACGGACGCGACGGCTGCCATGTCGAAGATTGCCGCCGAAGCCGGCATTCCGCTCGTCTATGTCAACCGCGAGCCCGTGAACGTCGACAGTCTTCCGGACAAGCAGGCCTTCGTCGCTTCGAACGAACAGGAATCCGGTACGCTGGAAACCAAGGAAATTTGCCGCATTCTGGGCGGCAAGGGTAAGGCCGTTGTCATGATGGGCGAGCTTTCCAACCAGGCCGCCCGCATGCGCACGCAGGACGTCCATGACGTCGTCAAGACGGACGATTGCAAGGGCATCGAGATCGTCGAAGAGCAGACGGCCAACTGGGAGCGCACGCAGGGTGCCGACCTGATGACCAACTGGCTGTCGAGCGGCCTCGAGTTCAATGCCGTCATTTCCAACAATGACGAAATGGCGATTGGCGCCATCCAGGCGCTGAAGGCGGCCGGCAAGGACATGAAGGACTACGTGATCGGCGGTGTTGACGCCACGCAGGATGCGCTTGCCGCCATGCAGGCCGGCGATCTCGACGTGACGGTCTTCCAGGATGCTGCCGGCCAGGGTAAGGGCGCGCTGGATGCGGCCCTGAAGCTCGCCAAGGGCGAGAAGGTCGAGAAGAAGGTCTACATTCCCTTCCAACTCGTCACCCCCGACAACGTCAAGGACTTCGTCGCCAAGAACTGAGACGCGCCGAGATGAAGCGGATGCGGGCGGGAAAGCCCGCATCCCTGTCCGTATCCGGAGGAAACCAGATGGCTGTCAGCCCGACCACCATGGCCGCGGTCCGCGCAAGCGGCGCAATCCCGAATGCGGAATATCTCCTGACCGCCGAAGGCGTGCGCAAGGAGTTTCCGGGCGTCGTGGCACTCGACGACGTGCAGTTCCGGCTGAAGCGCGGCTCCGTGCATGCGCTGATGGGCGAGAACGGCGCCGGTAAATCCACGCTGATGAAGATTCTTGCCGGCATCTATACGCCCGACAAGGGCGACGTGCGGCTGAAGGGCGTCGAAATCCGCCTGCAGTCGCCGCTCGATGCATTGGAAAACGGGATTGCCATGATCCATCAGGAGCTGAACCTGATGCCCTTCATGACGGTGGCGGAAAATATCTGGATCCGGCGCGAGCCGAAGAACCGGCTGGGTTTCGTCGATCACGGCGCCATGTATCGCCAGACCGAGGAATTGTTTTCCCGGCTCAATATCGCCATCGATCCCGATATCGAGGTTCGGTATCTGTCGGTCGCCAACCGGCAGATGGTCGAGATCGCCAAGGCGGTGTCCTACAATTCCGACGTGCTGATCATGGACGAGCCGACTTCGGCGCTGACGGAGCGCGAGGTGGAGCACCTCTTCCGCATCATCCGCGATTTGAGAGCCCAGGGCATCGGCATCGTCTACATCACGCACAAGATGAACGAGCTCTTCGAGATCGCCGACGAGTTCTCCGTTTTCCGTGACGGCAAATATATCGGCACCCACGCCTCTAGCGACGTTACCCGCGACGACATCATCCGCATGATGGTCGGCCGCGAGATCACCCAGATGTTCCCCAAGGAGGAAGTCCTGATCGGCGAGGTGGTGCTGTCGGTCAAGAACCTCAATCTCGACGGCGTCTTCCGCGACGTGTCCTTTGATGTCAGGTCGGGCGAAATCCTCGGCGTGGCGGGTCTCGTCGGCTCCGGCCGGTCGAATGTCGCCGAGACGCTGTTCGGCGTGACGCCGGCAAGCTCGGGCACGATCGAGCTATTCGGCAAACAGGTGGAGATCACCTCGCCGACGGTGGCGATCCGCAATCACATGGCGTTCCTCACGGAAGACCGCAAGGATACGGGCTGCCTGCTCATCCTCAACGTGCTCGAAAACATGCAGGTGGCCGTGCTGCACGACAAGTTCGTCAAGGGCGGCTTCGTGCAGGAGGGTGCCATCGAGGAGACCTGCGAGGATATGGCGCGCAAGCTTCGCGTCAAGACCCCGAACCTTTACGAGCGGGTCGAAAACCTCTCCGGCGGCAACCAGCAGAAGGTGCTGATCGGCCGCTGGCTGCTCACCAATCCGAAGATCCTGATCCTCGACGAGCCGACGCGCGGCATCGATGTCGGCGCCAAGGCGGAAATCCACCGGCTGGTCACGGAGATGGCGCGCAACGGTGTCGCCGTCATCATGATCTCCTCGGAAATGCCCGAGGTTCTCGGCATGAGCGACCGCATCATGGTGATGCATGAAGGGCGCGTCACCGGTTTTCTCAATCGCGACGAAGCAACGCAGATCAAGGTGATGGAGCTCGCCGCGCAGTGATTGCGCGCGATCGCGATCGCCAAAGGGAGGTTTGACATGACTATCAAGGCAGCAGAGGGCGCAGCGCCGCTTGCAACCCGGCCGAGACGGCGGCGCGTGCCGCCCGAACTCAACATCTTCCTCGTGCTGGTCGGCATCGCGCTGGTCTATGAAATCCTCGGCTGGATCTTCATCGGCCAGAGCTTCCTGTTCAATTCGCAGCGCCTGACGATCATGATCCTGCAGGTTGCCGTCATCGGCATCATCGCCGTCGGCGTAACGCAGGTCATCATCACGGGTGGTATCGACCTCTCCTCCGGTTCGGTCGTCGGTATGACCGCCATGATCGCAGCGAGTTTCGCCCAGGCCTCCACCTGGCCGCGCGCGCTCTATCCGGGGCTCACCGACCTGCCTTTCTTCATTCCGATCGGAATCGGCCTGCTGATCGGCCTTGCGGCCGGCTATATCAACGGCCAGCTGATCGCCAAGACGAAGATCCCGCCCTTCATCGCCACACTCGGCATGATGGTGTCGGCGCGCGGTATCTCCAAATGGTACACGAAGGGCCAGCCGGTTTCCGGCCTGACCGATCAGTTCAATTTCATCGGCACGGGTATCTGGCCGGTCGTCGTCTTCCTCGTCGTGGCACTGATCTTCCACATCGCGCTGCGCTATACGCGCTACGGCAAGTTCACCTATGCGATCGGTGCCAACGTGCAGGCGGCGCGCGTCTCGGGCATCAATATCGAGGCGCATCTCATCAAGGTCTACGCCATTGCCGGTCTCCTGGCGGGGCTTGCCGGCGTCGTCACGGCAGCGCGCGCCCAGACCGCGCAGGCCGGCATGGGCGTGATGTACGAGCTCGACGCGATTGCCGCGACCGTCATCGGCGGCACGTCGCTGACGGGCGGCGTCGGGCGGATCACGGGCACGGTCATCGGCACCGTCATCTTGGGCGTGATGACCTCGGGCTTCACCTTCCTGCGCGTCGACGCCTACTATCAGGAGATCGTCAAGGGCGTGATTATCGTCGCAGCCGTGGTGGTTGACGTTTACAGGCAGAAGAAACGAACCAAGCACTGAAACAGCAAAGGGGGGTTCGGCCCCCTTTTGCATCGCAAAATTGCAATGCACCGATATTGCCCAAGGGTGAAAAAATAGGTGGCGCTTTCCGTCAGCTTTTCTATTCTTGCCGCTTCGATCCGCCCGTTCGGGCAGCGCAGGAAAGCAGATGCAACTCGTATTCGACGGTCACAACGACGTTCTCCTTCGACTCTGGTCCCATGCGAAAGACGGAAACGATCCGGTCGCGGAATTCGCCGATGGGACGACTGCGGGCCATATCGACGCGCCGCGGTCGAAGGCCGGCGGTCTGGCCGGCGGGCTTTGCGCCATCTACATTCCCTCCGGCGACCTGGTCTTTGCCGACCCAGACGCCAACGGCCACTATGCGACGCCGCTTGCCGCTCCTCTCGACCCATTGTCGTCGCTCGCCATCGCCACGGAAATGGCGGCGATCGCGCTGAGGCTCGACCGCGCCGGCGCCTGGCGCCTCTGCCGCTCGGTGAAGGATATTCGCAGAGCGATGGCGTCGGGCCTTTTCGCCGCCGTCCTGCATATCGAAGGCTGCGAAGCGATCGGCGCCGATCTTGCGGCACTCGACGTCTTTTATGCCGCCGGGCTGCGTTCGCTCGGCCCGGTCTGGAGCCGTCACAATATTTTCGGCCACGGCGTGCCTTTCGCCTTCCCGAGTTCGCCGGATACGGCGCCGGGCCTGACGGATGCCGGCTTCGCGCTGGTGCGCGAATGCAACCGCCTCGGCATCCTGATCGACCTTGCCCATATTACCGAGAAGGGTTTCTGGGATGTGGCCAAGACCAGCGACCAGCCGCTGGTCGCCAGTCATTCCAACGCCCACGCGCTCACGCCGGTCGCGCGCAACCTGACCGACAGGCAGCTGGATGCGATCCGCGAACGTCGCGGCCTTGTCGGCGTGAACTATGCGACGGCCATGCTTCGCCCGGATGGCCGTTCCGACGCCGATACGCCGCTTTCCGATATGATCCGCCATATCGACT
This sequence comes from Hyphomicrobiales bacterium, assembly GCA_900471515.1. Classification (GTDB taxonomy): domain Bacteria; phylum Pseudomonadota; class Alphaproteobacteria; order Rhizobiales; family Rhizobiaceae; genus Rhizobium. The sequence continues at coordinate 155,674 of UCFC01000024.1, forward strand.
ATCTCGTGAACCGTATCGGAGTGGATTGCGTCGCGCTCGGTTCCGACTTCGACGGCGCCACCATTCCGGAGGAAATCGGCGATGCCGCCGGGAACCAGAAGCTGATTGCCGCTCTCCGGCAAGCTGGCTATGGTGATGAAGAACTGAGAAAAATGGCCAGCGAAAACTGGCTTCGCATCCTGGCTTCGGCGTGGAGGGAAGAGGACGTCTGAAACCGAACGAGACTTTTGTAATCAATCAAAAACAGGGGAACAGACCATGATGATTACCAAACTGAACCGCAGCTTCCGCCTTCTTTCCGCAGGAGCTGCCCTTTCGCTCCTGATGGTGGCAGCGCCCGCCGCCTTCGCGGAGACGCCGAAGGATACGCTTGTGGAAGGCTTCGCCATCGACGACATCATCACGATGGATCCGGGCGAGGCTTTCGAACTTTCGACGGCTGAAGTGACCAGCAATACCTACAGCCTGCTCGTTCGTCTCGACATGAACGACACGTCGAAGGTCAAGGGCGATCTCGCCGAGAGCTGGACCGTTTCCGATGACGGCCTGACCTATACGTTCAAGCTGAAGCCGGGCCTGAAGTTTGCTTCCGGCAATCCGATCACCGCCGAGGACGTGGCCTGGTCCTTCGAGCGCGCCGTCAAGCTCGACAAGAGCCCGGCCTTCATTCTCACCCAGTTCGGCCTGACGGGAGACAATGTCACCGAAAAGGCTAAGGCCGTCGATGCGACGACCTTTACTTTCACCGTCGACAAGCCCTACGCGCCGAGCTTCGTGCTGAACTGCCTGACGGCAACCGTCGCGTCCGTGGTCGACAAGAAGCTGGTCATGGACCATGTGAAGCCGGTCACCGTCGATGCCGACCACAAGTACGACAACGACTTCGGCAACGAGTGGCTGAAAACGAACTATGCCGGTTCGGGCGCCTACAAGCTGCGTGAGTGGCGCGCCAACGAAGTCGTCGTCATGGAGCGCAACGACAATTATTACGGCGAAAAGGCAAAGCTCAACCGCGTCATCTACCGCTACATGAAGGAAAGCTCGGCGCAGCGCCTGGCGCTCGAAGCCGGCGATATCGATATCGCCCGCAACCTCGAGCCCGGCGACCTCGACGCCGTTTCGAAGAATGCGGATCTGGCGACCACCAACGCGCCGAAGAGCACGGTCTATTACGTCAGCCTCAACAGCAAGAACGAGAACCTGAAGAAGCCCGAGGTCCAGGAAGCCTTCAAGTATCTCGTCGACTATGACGCGATCGGCGCCACCCTCATCAAGGGCATCGGCGAGATCCATCAGACCTTCCTGCCGACAGGGCAGCTCGGCGCGCTGAACGAGAACCCCTACAAGCTCGACGTTGCCAAGGCGAAGGAACTGCTTGCCAAGGCCGGCCTGCCGGACGGCTTCTCGGTCACGATGGATGTGCGCAACACGCAGCCGGTGACGGGCATTGCCGAATCCATGCAGCAGACGCTCGCCCAGGCCGGCGTGAAGATGGAAATCATCCCCGGCGACGGCAAGCAGACGCTGACGAAGTACCGCGCCCGTACGCATGACATGTATATCGGCCAGTGGGGCTCGGACTATTTCGACCCGAATTCCAACGCCGACACCTTCACTTCCAATCCGGACAATTCCGATGCGGGCACGGTGAAGTCGCTGGCATGGCGCAATACCTGGGAAGCGCCTGAACTCGACAAGGAAACGAAGGCTGCCCTGCTCGAACGTGACGCCGCCAAGCGTGCTGCCATGTACGAGGACATCCAGAAGAAGTTCCTGGCCAACAGCCCCTTCGTCATCATCTTCCAGCAGATCGAAGTGGCCGGCTATCGCAAGAGCCTCAAGGACTTCAAGCTGGGGCCGAGCTTCGATACGAACTATGTAGGGCCGATCTCGAAGTGATAAGCCGGCTAGGCTGATCCAGTGAGCATCGTCGAAACAAGACAGGAGGCGCGGCCCCGCAAGGGCCGTGCACTCTCCTTTGCCAAGGCGGTGGGGCGTTTCCTCTTTGCCGCCGTCACCACCTATCTCGGCCTTCTGGCCGTCACCTTCTTCATCGGCCGCGTCGTGCCGATCGATCCCGTGCTCGCCATTCTCGGCGATCGCGCGCCGACCCATGTCGTGGAGCGCGTGCGCCGCGAAATGGGCTTCGACCTGCCGCTTTACGAGCAGTTCTACATCTATCTCAAGGGCATTCTGTCAGGCGATTTCGGCAATTCGGTCCTGACCACAAATCCGGTCATGGTCGATATCCGCCGCGTGTTTCCGGCGACCCTGGAACTTGCCACTGTCGGCACCATCATCGGCTCCGTCATCGGCGTGCCGCTCGGCGTGCTCGCCGCCGTGCGCCGCGGCAGCATTGCCGACCAGATCGTGCGCGTCATCGGCCTTGTCGGCTATTCGGTGCCGATCTTCTGGCTGGCGCTGATCTCGCTGGTGATCTTCTATGCGCAGTTGCGCTGGGTGGCCTTCCCCGGCCGCATCGACATCGTCTACGAATACAGTTTTACGCCGGTCACGGGCTTCTATCTGCTCGACAGCGCCTGGCAGGGGCAGTGGGATGTCTTCTATGACGTCTTCCGCCACATCATCCTGCCGGCCTCGCTGCTTGGGTATTTCTCGCTCGCCTATATCAGCCGCATGACCCGCAGCTTCATGCTGAACGAGCTGTCGCAGGAATATGTGGTGGCGGCGCGTGCCAAGGGCCTGTCCGAAACGCGAGTGATCTGGGGCCATGCGCTGAGAAACGCGGCGGTGCCGCTCGTGACCGTCATCGCGCTTTCCTATGCTGGCCTGCTCGAAGGTTCGGTGCTGACCGAGACCGTCTTCTCCTGGCCGGGCATCGGCCTCTACATCACCAATTCGCTGCAGAGCGCCGATATGAATGCCGTGCTTGGCGGCACGATCGTCATCGGCACGGTCTTTGTCGGCATTAATCTCGTCTCTGATCTTCTCTATCGGATACTCGACCCGAGGACGCGCAACCGATGACGGTTCCGACCACGCCTTCCATGCCCATGAGCCGCCGCGATTGGCTGTTGTCCGACAGGCCGCAGTCGCGCATGCAGGCGCGGCTTGGCCGCGCCTATGTCACCTGGCGGCAGTTTACCGCCAACCGGCTTGCCGTCGTCGGCCTGCTGATTATCGTGGCGCTTTTGCTGATTGCCGCTTTTGCGGATGTCATCGCCACGCATAATCCCGTTGTGGGCGATCTCAAGAATGCCCGCCTGCTGCCGCCGGGCAGCACCGGCTACCTGCTCGGCACCGACGATCAGGGCCGCGATATCTTCTCCCGCCTCGTCTACGGCTCGCGGCTGACGCTGCTCGTCGTGGTGCTGGTCGCCATCATCTCCGCGCCGATCGGTCTCATCGTCGGCACGGTGTCGGGCTATGCCGGCGGATGGGTGGATGCGACGCTGATGCGCATCACCGATATCTTCCTCGCCTTCCCGAAACTCGTGCTGGCGCTTGCCTTCGTTGCGGCGCTCGGACCGGGCATTCAGAACGCCATCATCGCCATCGCCATCACGTCCTGGCCGCCCTATGCGCGCATCGCCCGCGCCGAGACGCTGACGGTTCGCCGCTCGGACTATATTTCGGCCGTCAAGCTGATGGGGGCCTCGCCGTTGCGCATCATCGTGCGCCACATCATGCCGCTCTGCATTTCCTCGCTCATCGTGCGCGTGACGCTCGACATGGCGGGCATCATCCTGACGGCGGCAGGCCTCGGTTTCCTTGGCCTCGGCGCGCAGCCGCCGCTGCCCGAATGGGGCGCGATGATCGCCTCCGGCCGCCGCTTCATCCTCGACCAATGGTGGGTGGCCGCCATGCCCGGCATTGCCATCCTCGTCGTCAGCCTGGGCTTCAACCTTCTCGGCGACGGCTTGCGCGACGCCCTCGATCCGAAGGAGGCCGGCCAGTGAGTGCGCTTCTGACCGTCAAGAACCTGCGCGTCAGTTATCCGACCCGCACCGGTGTCATCGAGGCCGTGCGCGGCGTTTCCTTCACGCTCGGCAAGGAGCGTCTGGGGATCGTCGGCGAATCCGGCTCCGGCAAGTCGCAGACCGGCCGCGCTATTATGGGCCTGACGCCTAAACACGGCATCGTCGCTGCCGATACGCTGGATTTCAGCGGTATCGATCTCTTGAAGGCATCGGCCGGCGAGCGGCGCAGGCTGCGCGGCAAGCGCATCGCCATGATCCTGCAGGATCCGAAATATTCGCTCGATCCGGTCATGACCATTGGCAAGCAGATCTGCGAAACGCTGCGCACGCATGAGAAGATAGGCCGGGGCGAGGCGCAGGAGCGCGCGCTCGACATGCTGGAAGCGGTGCAGATCCGCGATCCCAAACGCGTCTTCGATCTCTATCCGCATGAGGTCTCGGGCGGAATGGGCCAGCGCGCAATGATTGCCATGATGCTGATCGCCGGGCCGGAGCTGCTGATCGCCGACGAGCCCACCTCGGCCCTCGACGTCACGGTCCAGCTCGACGTTCTCCGGATCATGGACCGGCTTGTGGCCGAACGCGGCATGGGGCTGATCTTCGTCTCCCACGATCTGAGGCTCGTTTCCTCCTTCTGCGACCGCGTCATCGTCATGTATGCCGGCCGCATCGTCGAAGAGATTGCCGCGTCCGAGCTTCGCAACGCGAAACATCCCTATACGCAAGGCCTGCTCAACTGCATGCCGCAGATCGGCGAAAACAGGCATCCGCTGCCGGTGCTCGACCGCAAGCCGGAGTGGGCAGCATGACGACGGCGCTTTCCGCAGACCATCTTGGCGTCATCTACGACCATTTCCATGCCCTGAAGGATGTGAGCGTCTCCATCGAAAGCGGCGAATCCTTCGGCCTCGTCGGTGAATCCGGTTCGGGCAAGTCGACGCTGCTGCGTGCCGTCGCAGGTCTTGCTCCCGTCAGCGAGGGAACGATCCGCGTTCATGGCGAGCCGCTGAAAGGGTCGAAGCGCAGCAGAAGCTTCTACCGCAGCGTCCAGATGGTCTTCCAGGATCCCTACGGCTCGCTGCATCCGCGCCAGACGGTCGACCGGCTGCTTCTGGAGCCGCTTGCGATCCACGGCATCGGCGACAGCGAGAGGCGCATTGCCCGCGCGCTCGACGAAGTCGGACTCGGCAACGGTTTCCGCTTCCGTTATCCGCACCAGCTTTCCGGCGGCCAGCGGCAGCGTGTGGCGATTGCCCGCGCGCTGATCGTCGAGCCGTCGATCCTGCTCCTCGACGAGCCGACCTCGGCGCTCGATGCTTCCGTGCAGGCCGAAGTCCTCAATCTTCTGGAGCAGATCCGCCGCGACCGGAAGCTGACTTTCGTCATGGTCAGTCACGATCTCGGCGTTGTCACCCATATGTGCGAGAGGCTTGCCGTCATGCGCGGCGGCGCCGTTGTCGAGCGGCTGACATCGGCCGAACTTGCCGCCGGCAGCGTTCACGAGGAGTACACGCGAAATTTGATGGTTGCCAGCAAAGGGTTCGTGAAGGCTTGAAAGCCAGTGTTTTCAAGCCTTTGAAAAATCTCATGCGTCGCCGGCGTTAAGGATAATCATTCCCTAAAACACGACCATTCGACTAGACTATTGACAGCTGCCTTAGTTCTGTCATGATCCCGTTAACGACCGTTAGCTTTCGTGATCGATGGAGGTTGAGGCATGTTCTTTCTCGGTGGGATGACCATGGGGTACCTCGATCCTCCTGTTAAGGCCGAGCGGAGGGAAAGCGCCTCCGTGACGATCCCGGCGGAAAAGGACCGCCGGTTGATCGAAACTTCCTCCAATGTACCCCAGAACGACGGCGCTCTCGAGCGCTCCTGGATCTGGGCATGGCGCACGCTCTGCTGAGTTGACGCCGGGTGGATTTTCTCTTCCGTCCGCTCTGGACGGAAATTTATCTCTACCTACCTTATAGGGAATATAAGAATATAAAGGCGAGCCGAGGGTTCGGCCGCAAAACAAACAGACGGAGGCGACACATGGCAAATCTGGGTATTTCGCATACTCACGTGAACCAGTACGGATCCGTACCGGCAAAGAAGCCGGTCACTACGCGGCACAGAATCCAGACCGCGATCCATGCAACGCTTTTCACGGCGGCTTTCCTTTTTGTCGTCGCAGTGGTTTGCGGTGTCGTCGGCTGAAACCGGCGCGTTCGAGGCGCCGTCTGAGGGCGTCTGACTGATCGAATATTTTCCTCTCCGGAACAATTGGGATGCGCTGGCATTCTCCTGACACTTCGATGTTGTTCAGGGAGAATGTTCATGAAAGGTATCCTGCTGTGGCTGATCGGTATCCCGATCCCCATCATCATCCTTCTTTATCTGTTCCATGCGGTCTAGCCCGTTGCGGAAAGTAGGCGTGAGGCGCTGAGGGCGCCGGGAATGCCGTGCAGGCGCATGGACATCGTCCGTGCGCCTTTTTCACGCCGGCCAGGGGGCGCAGGAGAAAGGTCCTGCGACTTGAATTCTCGAAAGGATGTCCAACCTTCCCGGACAGTTTTGCCGGGAAGCGTTTCGCCCCGGCTGCGAAGATGACCGGTCCGTCCATTCGAGGGTCATCACGAACAATGCAGAACCGTGCCGAAATCGCACCGTCGTTTGAATCCAGAACCGAGTCCATGGCCATTTCCATTCCGTCTCCGAGCCTGTCGCGCGAGCCCGAGAAGAAGCTGATCGACCACAATGATTCGATCCGCTCGACCTATCTGTCGAACGAAGACATCAGAGCCATGGGCGAAAGGGTCGCCTGCGGGACCGTGAGCGAGTTGCCAGGTTTCGCGGCATTTGACTTCTTCGCGCGCCACAAGGAAAACCAAGAGGAGATCCTGCGCGTCTACCGCACGACTGCGGCCGACGTCGAGGCGGGGGAGGCGATCACGCCGGCCGCTGAATGGCTGCTGGACAACCACTACATCGTCGAGGAAGCGATCCACGAAGTCCGCCGCGACTTCCCGCGCCGGTTCTACCGGGAACTGCCGCTTATGAAAGTCGGCGGCGTCGAGATCCCGCGCACGCTGGCACTGGCCTGGCTCTATGTCGCCCATACGCATGGCACGATCTCGCAGGAAAGCCTGACGGCGCTGGTCGACGGTTTCCAGCAGCACGAAACTCTCAGGATCGGCGAACTCTGGGCATTGCCGTCCCTGGTGCGCTACGTGCTGGTGGAAAACCTCCGTCGTATTTCGAGCCGGGTCGAACGCAGTCGCCGCATGCGCCGCCGCGCCAACGAGGCGGCCAACGAACTGGTGCGTCTTGCCGATGCCGCAAAGGCTGCCGCCTATCTGAAGACCCTGGAAGACCTCGCCGAGGACAACACGTTCTCGACCCAATTCCTCTACCGCATGCGGGACGGGTCGCAGACGTCGAGCCTGGCGATCTCCTGGCTCGACGAACGCCTGGAAAAGCTCGGGCGCGACAGCGAGGAGACGATGATGGCGGAGCATGGCCGCCTCTCGGCCGGCAATGTCACGATGGGCAACATTATTTGCAGCCTGCGCGAGATCAACGATGCCGAATGGTCGGTTTGGGTCGAGCAGGTCAGCCACGTCGACAGGTTGCTCTGGGGCCAGTCCGACTATGGCGACCTCGACTCCGGTTCGCGCAACAGCTACCGCCGGCAGATCGAAAGGCTTGCGAGGCGCTCGCCGCTGAGCGAGGTGCAAATCGCCCAGCTTGCCGTCGATATGGTGGCCGAGGCGAAGCTTGCCGATCAGCCGCAACCGCATGAGCCCGATATCGGCGGTTTTATCGCCGGGGCTCAACGCCCAAAATTCGAAGCGCGCGCAGGCTACCGCCCGACGCTGGCGCAGCACGTCATTCGCGCGGTGCGCAAATTAAACTGGATGGCGATCGCCCTGCCGGTCGGGCTGATCACGATCATTGCCATGGCGATCGTCGCAGGGTTCATGGCCAATGCCGGCATGGGGTCTATTGAGATCGCCCTGCTGGTGATCCTGTTCGCGCTGCCGGCCTCGGAAGGTGCGAGCGGGCTCTTCAACACGATGCTTTCCTTCTTCGTCACGCCCGCGCGGCTTGTCGGATATGAGTTCAAACAGGGCATCCCGGAGGATGCGCGCACGCTCCTCGTCGTGCCGTGCCTGATTTCCGATCGCGACAGCGTCGACGAGATGGTGCGCAATCTCGAGGTCCACTATCTCGCCAATCCGCGCGGCGAGATCTATTTCGCACTGCTCAGCGACTGGCCGGACAGCGAGGTTGAAGAAACCCCTGGCGATCTCGAGGTGCTGGAATATGCGCGCCGGGAGATCGCCGGCCTCTCGGCCCGTTATGCCCATGACGACAAGACGCGCTTCTATCTGCTGCATCGCCGCCGCCTCTATAATCCGTGCGAGGGCGTATGGATGGGCTGGGAGCGCAAGCGCGGCAAGCTGCACGAGCTGAACCTGCTGTTGCGCGGCGACCGCGATACGACCTATCTGCCGGGGGTGAACACCGCGCCGGCCGGTATCGAATATGTCATGACGCTCGATGCCGATACGCGCCTCATGCGCGATACCGTCACCAAACTCGTCGGCAAGCTCCATCATCCGATCAACCGCCCGGTCGTCAACCCTGTAAGCGGGCGCGTCGAAAGCGGCTACGGCATTCTGCAGCCGCGCGTCACGCCGTCATTGACGACAGGCAAGGACGCGTCGGTCTTCCAGCGCATCTTTTCGATCAATCGCGGTCTCGATCCCTATGTCTTCACGGTTTCGGATGTCTATCAGGACCTTGCCGGCGAAGGCACGTTCACCGGCAAGGGCCTCTATCATGTCGATGCCTTCGAGGCCGCGCTGAAGGGGCGCATCGAGGAGAATTCGGTTCTGAGCCATGACCTTCTCGAAGGTTCGATGGCACGTTGCGCACTCGTCACCGATCTCGAACTCGTCGAGGACTTTCCGGTGCGTTACGAGGTCGAAACCTCGCGCCAGCATCGCTGGGCGCGGGGCGACTGGCAGCTTCTGCCCTATATGTTCGGTCCGCAACACGGCGTTACCGCGCTTGGCCGCTGGAAGATGTTCGACAATCTGCGCCGCTCGCTGACACCGATCGCCTGGTTCCTCGCTTCGGTGCTCGGCTGGTATCTGTTGGAGCCATTTGGCGCGCTGATCTGGCAGATCCTGCTGATCGTCTGCCTGTTCGTGGCGCCGACCCTTTCACTCATCAGCGGCATTATTCCCCGCAGCGGCGATATCGTCGCCAGCGCCCATCTCTATACCGTCTGTTCGGATATAGCGGCCGCCAACGCTCAGGTGGCGCTGCGCATCATCTTCATCGCCGACACCGTCTGCATGATCGCGGATGCGATCGGGCGATCGCTCTACCGCCTCTTCGTCAGCCGCAAACTGCTCCTGCAATGGCGCACCGCCGCCAGCGTCGGGGCCGGCAAGCAGGGCACCATCCTTTCCTACTACCGAGCCATGTGGCATGCGCCGGTGCTGGCGATCTTATCGGTTGCCTTCGCCGCGTTGTCGGGCACCGATGCTTTTTTCGTCGGCGTTCCCTTCGCGCTGCTCTGGATCTGTTCGCCGGCGGTCGCCTGGTACGTGAGCCAGTCGGCCGAGACGGAGGACCGGCTTGCCGTGCCCGATGGCGTCTCCAACGAATTGCGCAAGATCGCGCGCCGCACCTGGCGCTATTTCGAAACCTTCACGACGGCGGAGCAGAACCATCTGCCGCCCGACAACGTGCAGGAAACGCCCCAGGTCGTCGTGGCGACACGCACTTCGCCGACGAATATCGGCGTCTATCTGCTGTCGGTCATTTCCGGCCGCCATTTCGGCTGGTTCTCCTTCGAAGAAACGATCGAGCGCCTGGAGCAGACGGTCGCCACGATCGACCGCATGGAAAAGTTTCGCGGCCATCTTTTCAACTGGTATCACACCGATACCTTGCAGACCCTCGGGCCGCGCTATGTTTCGGCGGTCGACAGCGGCAATCTCGCGGGTTATCTGATTGCCGTTTCCTCGGCCTGCCGCGACTGGGCGGAAGCGCCCTCGGCGCATGTCCAGGGCAATCTCGACGGTGTCGGTGACACGGCCGGCATTCTTGGGGAGGTGCTTGCGGACCTGCCCGACGACCGCAAGACGGTACGGCCGCTGCGCCGCCGGCTGGAGGAGCGCATTGCCGGCTTCCAGAATGCGCTTGCCGCCGTCAAGCGCGAGCATGAGTTCGCCTCGATCCGTGTCATCAACCTCGCGGTCCTGGCGCGCGACATCCAGAAGCTCGCCGGCAACCTGCACCACGAAGTGAAGTCGAAACAGACGGAAGAGGTCACGTCGTGGGCGGCCTCGCTGGTCAAGGCCTGCGAGGCGCATATCGCCGACAGCACCTTCGACCTTTCCAATATCGACGCGCTGCGCCCCCGTCTGGTCGCGCTCCGCGACAAGGCCCGCGATCTCGCCTTTTCGATGGATTTCGGTTTCCTGTACCGTCCGGAACGCCGGCTTCTGTCGATCGGATACCGTGTCGAGAGCGGCGAACTCGATGCGGCCTGCTATGACCTTCTGGCGTCGGAATGCCGTCTTACCTCGCTCTTCGGCATCGCCAAGGGCGACCTGCCGACCGAGCATTGGTACAAGCTCGGCCGCCAGGTGGTGCCGGTCGGATCGCGCGGCGCGCTGGTCTCCTGGTCCGGATCGATGTTCGAATATCTGATGCCGCCACTCGTCATGCAGGAGCGTGGCGGAGGCATCCTCAACCAGACCAACAATCTCGTCATCATCGAGCAGATGAACCACGGCCGCAAGCTTGGTACGCCCTGGGGCATCTCGGAGGCGGCCTTCAATGCCCGAGACCACAATCTCAACTATCAATACACGAATTTCGGCGTGCCGACGCTCGGCCTCAAGCGCGGTCTCGGCCATAATGCCGTCATCGCGCCCTATGCTTCGCTGCTTGCCAGCCAATACGATCCCGAGGCGTCGCTAGAGAACCTGCAGAAGCTTCGCAAGCTCGGCGCTCTTGGCAGGTTCGGCTTCCATGACGCGGTCGATTTCACACCGACGCGCGTGCCCGAAGGCAAGCAATGCGCCGTGGTCTACAACTACTATGCCCACCACCACGGCATGTCGATCGCGGCCGTCGCCAATGTCGCGTTCAACGGCCATCTGCGCGAACTCTTCCACTCCGATCCCGTCATCGAGGCGGCCGAACTGCTGCTGCAGGAAAAGGCTCCGCGCGACATCCCGGTCATGAGCGGCAGGGACAAGTCCGAAACGCCTGCCGCCATCCAGGACGACCTGATGCGTCCGGTCGTCCGCAAACTCGCCGATCCGGCATCGCGCGAGCGCGAGCTCGTGTTCCTTTCGAACGGCCACTATTTCCTGATGCTGACGGCAACAGGCGCAGGTTACGCCCGCTGGAACGGTCTGTCCGTGTCCCGCTGGAAACCGGATCCGACCGAAGACCGCTGGGGCAATTTCATCTTCCTGCGCGATACGGCGACCAACGAATGGTGGTCGGCGACAGCCGAACCGAAGAGCGCGGAGGGAGAAACGGTCCGGGTGGAATTCGCTGACGAAAAAGCCGTGTTCAGCAAGGTCCTTGGGGAACTCACGAGCGAGCTCGAATGCATCGTTGCCACCGAACATGATGCGGAGGCCCGCCGCCTGACGCTGTTCAACACCGGTGCGGAAGATCGCTTTATCGAGGTGACGTCCTATCTCGAACCGGTCATCACCTCCGACGACACGGACAATGCGCATCCGGCCTTCGCCCGCATGTTCGTCAAAACGGAGATCGACAAGCGCGGCGACGCCATCCACGCCGAGCGGAACAAACGCGATCCGAACGAAGCGAACATGAGCATCGCGCATCTGATCGTCGACAATGCCGGGGATACGCGCCACACGGAATTCGAGACCGAGCGGCGCGCCTTCATCGGTCGCGGCCGCAGCCTTTCGAATGCCACGGCCTTCGACCCGGGGAGCCGCCTTTCCGGCACCGACGGTTTTACCCTCGATCCTGCCCTGTCGTTGCGCCGGACGGTGCGCGTGCCGGCCGGCAAGAAGGTGGGCGTAATCTTCTGGACGATCGCCGCTCCCAGCCGTGCCGAGGTGGACAAGGCCGTCGACCGCTATCGCCATCCGGATGCCTTCAATCATGAACTCGTCCAGGCATGGACGCGCACTCAGGTGCAGATGCGCCATGTCGGGGTCAGTTCGCAGCAGGCGGCAGCGTTCCAGCATCTCGGCCGCTATCTCGTCTATCCCGACATGCAGCTTCGCGGCGACGGCAATCTCGTCCGAGCCGGCCTGCAGTCGCAGTCGGCACTCTGGCCGTTGGCAATCTCGGGCGATTTTCCGATTTTCACGCTGCGCATCGATGACGACATGGATCTTGAAATTGCCCGCGAGGCGCTGCTTGCGCAGGAATATCTGCGTTCACGCGGCGTGACCGCCGATCTCGTCATCATGAACGAGCGGGCGTCTTCCTACGCGCAGGATATGCAGCATGCGCTCGACGCGATGTGCGAGGGCGTGCGCCGCATGGGGCATGCCGACGGTCTGCGCCAGCACATTTTCGCGGTCCGCAAGGATCTCATGGAAGAGAGCACCTACCAGGCGCTGATCGCCGCCTCGCGCGTGACGCTGCATGCGAAGAACGGCAAGGTGATCGACCAGATCAACCGCGTCCGCATGCTTTCCAAACCGGTCGGCCCCAAACCCGCGGGCCAAGAGCCGGAAGAAACAGAAAAGGTGGATCGCGCCGGGACGCCGGGCAAGCGTAGGCCGCCTCTGCCTGCCCCGGCTGTCAAGACCGTTTCACCCGAGGATGAAGGCGACCTCGACTTCTGGAACGGCTTCGGCGGTTTTGCCTGCGACGGCCGCGAATATGTCGTGCGCCTGCCGGGCGGGCGGGCGACGCCGCAGCCCTGGATCAATGTCGTCTCGAACGACCGGTTCGGTTTCCACGTATCGGCAGAAGGCGCCGGTTTCACCTGGAGCGTCAATTCGCGCGACCATCAGCTCACCGCCTGGTCGAACGATGCCGTCATCAACCGTCCCGGCGAGGCCCTCTACGTGGCGGATCTCGAAAGCGGTGCGGTTATGACACCGTTCGCAAGCCTGTCCCGCCGCAACGACATTCGTTTCGAAGCGCGCCACGGTCTCGGCTACTCCACTTTCTCCAGCACGCAGCACGAGATCGCGCTGGAGGTGACGCAGACCGTGCATCGCGACGAGCCTGTGAAGCTGCAGCGCCTGCGCCTGCGCAACACCGGTTCGGCAGGCCGCAAGTTCAGGCTCTACGCCTATGTGGAATGGGTCCTTGGAAACAATCCGCAGAAGACCGCCCCGTTCATCCTGTCGAAACGGGACGAGGAGGCAGGAGCGCTGTTTGCGACGAACCCCTACAGTATCGACTATGCGGGCCGGATCGCCTTCTTCGCCGCAAGCGAGGCGGTTTCGAGTTTTTCGGCAAGCCGCCGTGAGTTCATCGGCCGGAGCGGGACAATCGAGGCGCCCGTTGCAGTGACGGCGGCGGCTGCTCTTTCCGGCTCGACGGGGCTCGATGGCGATCCGGCAGCGATCCTTGCGATCGACATCGAACTCGGTGCCGGCGAAGAACGCGATGTTGCTTTCTTCCTGGGCGATGCGTCCGGCGAAGAGGAGGCGCGTGCCCTGATTGCCGATATTCGCAAGGCATCGTTCGACGAGGCGGTGCAGGCAAACCGGGGGTTCTGGCAGGAATTCACCGGCAGGCTGCAGATCTCGACGCCGGATCGGGGCATAAACTACCTCGTCAATAGCTGGCTGCCTTATCAGAGCCTCGGTTGCCGCATCATGGCCCGCACGGCCTTCTACCAGGCGAGCGGCGCCTTCGGCTTTCGCGACCAGTTGCAGGACACGCTGGCCTTCGTGCTGCAGGAGCCGGGCATTGCGCGGCGCCAGATCGTCAACGCTGCGTCGCGCCAGTTCCGCGAGGGGGATGTGCAGCACTGGTGGCTGCCGGGGACGGGGGCGGGCGTGCGCACCATGATCTCCGACGATGTGGTGTGGCTCGCCTATGCGATCGATCACTATTGCAGTGTCAGCGGCGACAAGAGCGTGCTCGACGAGCAGCTGCCCTTCCTTGAAGGTCCGGACCTCTTGGACGGCCAGCATGACTCCTTCTTCAAGCCGGAACTATCCGAGGATACGGTCAGCGTCTACGAACATGCGGCGCTGGCACTCGATCTTGCCATTGCCCGCAAGGGAACGAACGGCCTGCCGCTTTTCCTCGGCGGCGATTGGAACGACGGGATGAACCGCGTCGGCATCGAGGGCAAGGGTACGAGCGTCTGGCTCGGCTGGTTCCTCGCGGGCACATTGCGTTCTTTCATACCCTATGCCGAAGATCGGGGCGACAAGGCCCGCGCCGCGCACTGGAAGGCGCATCTCGCCGAACTCAGGAAGGCGCTCGAAAGCGTTGCCTGGGACGGGGGCTATTATCGCCGCGGTGCGTTCGACGACGGCACGCCGCTCGGCTCGAAGGAGAGCCTGGAATGCCAGATCGATTCGATCGCGCAGTCCTGGAGTGTTCTCTCGGGTGAAGGTGATCCTGAGCGGGCGATCAAGGCGATGGATGCGGTGCTCGAGCGGCTGGTCGATGAGGATGCGCGCATCGTTCGTCTCTTCACGCCCCCTTTCGAACGGTCGCTGCAGGACCCGGGCTATATCAAGGCCTATCCGCCCGGCGTCCGCGAGAATGGCGGCCAATACACACATGCCGCGGCCTGGGTGGTGATGGCGCTGGCGGCACTGAAGCGCGGCGACGATGCCCTGCGCTGTTTCCAGATCCTCAACCCGATCACCCATTGCCTGGACAAGGCGGCCGTCGAACGATACCGGGTCGAGCCCTACGTTGTGGCAGCCGACGTTTACGGGCATCCACCTTATGCCGGGCGCGGCGGCTGGACCTGGTATACGGGCTCGGCCGGCTGGCTCTACCGCGCGGCGGTGGAGGGCATTCTCGGTATCCGGCTAAAGGGTGGAAAACTCTATATTCGCCCGTCGCTTCCTTCCAATTGGGACGGGTTTGCGGCAGAGATCGAACGCGGCGGAAGCAAATACCGCATTTCGGTCTCAAAAGCGTCCAATGCTGACGGCTACACTGCATCGATAAACGGCAGCGAAATAGCCAATCCCAACGAGGGGTATCCGGTCGGATAACAGCAATCTCCAAGCTGAATTTCCGGCGATTCGCACGGCCAGAGGGGAACCCTTTTGGCCGGCGTAGCGTTTGCAAAACGGATAACAGGAGAGACACCATGGCAGGTATGCCGACCAGAGCCATTGGCGCCCAGCGAAGTTCGATATCAGTGGCGGCGTCCAAGCGTGATACGAGGCTCGATGTGATTCGCGGTCTGGCGCTCATCACGATCTTCATCAATCACGTTCCGGGGCAGATCTTCGAATATATCACGACCAAGAACTTCGGCTTTTCCGATGCCGCCGAAGCCTTTGTGCTGATCTCGGGCATCGCGGTCGGGCTTGCCTATGGTTCGCGCTTCAAGCCGGGCAAGCGGTTGGAAATGGCGATCAAGGCGGCAAGGCGCGCCTTCACGCTTTACCTCGCCCATATGATCACCACCTTCGTCACGCTTGCGCTCTTCATCTGCGGTGCCTGGCTGTTCCATCGACCGGGCCTGCTGGTCGAGATCAACATCCTGGCGGTGCTGATGAACCTGAAGGAGGGCATTCCGGCCCTGCTGCTGCTCGGCCACCAGATCGGCTACAACAATATCCTGCCGATGTACGGCGCGCTGATGCTGATGGTGCCGCTGATCCTGCTTCTGAACGAGAAGAGCACGCTGCTGGCGCTGGCCGTTTCCGGCACGGTCTGGCTGCTTGCGGGCATCTACCATTTTGTCCCGCAAAACATGCTGTTCGAGGGAGACTGGTTCCTCAATCCGTTCTCCTGGCAGTTCCTGTTCACGATCGGCATCGTCTCGATGATGCATGTCAAACGCGGCGGCAGCCTTCCCCGTCATCCGCTGCTTTTCGCGCTGGCGCTGGGCTATGTCGTTCTCTCCTTCATCTGGGTGACGGCGCATCTCTGGGATCTCGGAAACCATCTTGCCGCGCTCGGCCTGCCTGCCGTGCTGACGGGCTTCGACAAGACATTCCTGTCGCTGCCGCGCCTTCTGCACGTGCTGGCGCTCGCCTATCTCGTGGTCAATATTCCGGCAGTGTCGCAGGCTTTCCGCCGCCCGGCCGATCACCCGCTGACGATCCTCGGTCGTCATTCGCTGAACATCTTCGTTGCCGGCACGATCCTTGCGATGGTCGGGCAGGTGCTGCTCTACATCACCAATCGGGACCAGGTCATCGGTCCGATCTTCGTGCTTGCCGGCATCGCTGCCCAGTTCGCTTACGCTTATTATCTCGAAGACAAGCGCGAACAGGAAAAGGCCCGGCCTCTCGGCGGCGGCGCTATCCCGGTGCCGGTTCGTATCAACCGGGCTTACAGCCAAGGCAAACGGAAATAGGCCGAGGCTTTGCTGGATAATTGTCAAGCCGGCGGTCGGAAGGCCGCCGGCGTTCCTTTCGTGCGGAACGACCGCGATTGTGCGGCTTCGAAGACCGGGTCACGACTATAAGATTTTGATGTTTTAGCCATTCAACTCGAATGGAACGGCTATGTCCCGCGATCCATCTTGGCTGCGAAAGCAATGCCAATGACAGGGAGCACGACGGTGTATTTCGAACTCAAGGACGCTACGGCCGATATCCTCGCCAAGAGCCGCCGGCACAGCGACGTTTGCGATCTTCCGCTCGACCTGATTTCTTCCGAACGCGAAGCCTACGACATTCAGGCGATTGCGCAGGACGCGCTGGGTTTCGAGCGCAGGGGCTATGCTATTGTCGGCAGCAGCGAGCAATCGCGCCGCACTCTCGGCCTTCTCACGCCGATCTATTCCGAGATTCCCGCCTCCGCACTGCATGCCTGTGTCAAGGAATTTCAGCTGCCTGCCGGGACCATCGGCGTCCAGTGCGAACTGGCTTTCACCATGCTGCGGCCCTATCCGCAAACCGGAGAGCCGGTCACTCTCGACAGTGCTGCCGACGCAGTGCTCGATTGTCGGCCGGCCATCGGCATCATCGGGCGACGGACGCGACGTATCTTTGTCGGGGACAGGGCCGCTATCGCCGACTTCGGCCTGCATGTCGCAACCATCTGTGGCGATCGTATCGGAACTTTTTCGCCCGCAGGCCTCGCCGACATCGACGTTACGACCTTCCTGTTCAAGCAGACGGTCTTTGCCGGGAGGGCGGCTTCGGTCATGGGCAATCCACTCAATGCCGTCGCCTGGCTGGCAGATCGGCTCTCTGCCAACGGCAGGCAGCTTCAGGCCGGCGATATCGTCGCTACGGGATCGTGCACGGCCATTCTTCAGGTCTGGCCCGGGCAGCATCTGGCGGCGGATTTCGGGCCGCTTGGGCAGATCGAATGCATCTTTAAGTGACACGCGTTTCACACGGAAAGGACGGATCATGAGGCCGCAGCGAAAGCCATTCATTGTCGAGATCAAGAAGGCGAAACAGTTTTGCCGCAAGCCTGCTGCGATCGCGGGCAATCGCGCGGATGTCGTGGCGAAGGCAGAGGCCAAGAGCGCTGTGCGAGGCGAGGGCCGCAGCTGATGGTCAGCCGTAACGTCCCGCATGAATATTTCCTGCTTGATGCCGCCAGGACCGATGGTCCGGTGATCGGCCACCTTCGCGGCAGGCCGATTTCCGCTCTGGTGATTGACCGGAACGGCGGTCGTTACCGCTTCGTCGGCGTCGCTGCCAGGGACGGCCACGGCAGGCTGGATGTCCTGTCCCTCAAGCGGGGCGAATGGATCGTTGCGCCCGATCTTGTCTATGAGAGGGCGGCCTAGCTCAGCTGGGTGTTGCGGGGATGGCGCAAATGACGGGCGGGCCTTCCGTCAATGTTTCACGTGGAATCCCAACCAACGAAAGAGCCGGAAGAGCGATGCTCTTCCGGCTCCCGATCATGTTCCTGTCAGGCCGATCAGGCGGCCTCGGTCGCGTGGGCCTTGCGGACTTCGTCGTCCGTGAGGATGCCGCTGGCGCGCAGCAGGGCGGCGAAGCGGCCGTTCGAGTGGCTAAGCTCATCGAAGCTGCCGTGCTCGACGATGCGGCCGTTGTCGAGGAACAGCACCATATCCGCCTCACGGACCGTCGAGAGACGGTGGGCGATGATGAAGGTGGTGCGGTTCTGGCGCAGATTGTCGATCGCCGCCTTGACGCGGGCTTCGGTCTCGACGTCGAGCGCGGAAGTCGCCTCGTCCAGCACCAGGATCGGCGCATCCTTGAGGATGGCGCGCGCAATCGCGATGCGCTGGCGCTCACCGCCGGAAAGCTTGTTGCCGCGCTCGCCGACATGGGTCTCGTACTGTTCGTCACGGTTCTCGATGAAGTCGGCAGCGGCGGCTGCTTCTGCCGCGCGGCGCATCTCCTCTTCCGAGGCGTTCTCGCGGCCGAGGCGGATGTTGTCGCTGATCGAGCGGTTCAGCAGG
The DNA here is from genome assembly GCA_900471515.1 of Hyphomicrobiales bacterium. Classification (GTDB taxonomy): domain Bacteria; phylum Pseudomonadota; class Alphaproteobacteria; order Rhizobiales; family Rhizobiaceae; genus Rhizobium. Next base: position 174,181 of record UCFC01000024.1, read on the forward strand.
CCGGCATCCTGGAAGACGGTGGCGATATAGCGGCGCAGCGACTTGCGCGTGACCTTGCTGATATCATGGCCGTCGACGAGGATCTGGCCGCTTTGCGGATCGTAAACGCGCTGCAGCAGGTTGACGAGCGTCGTCTTGCCGGCGCCGGTCGGGCCGACGATCGCAACCGTCTGGCCGGCCTTTACCTTGAAGGAGACGTTGTGCAGGCCCTGCGAGCTGTTGGCGAAGCCGAAGGAGACGTCGTTGAACTCGACATCGCCCTTGACGTCCTTGATCTCGCCGTTGCCGGCCGGCTCTTCGCGTTCACGGACGGAATCTTCCAGATTGTAGAAGTCCTCCAGCTTCGAACGGGCTTCGAAGATCTGCGTGGCGAACTGGCGCATCAGGTCCAGGCGGGCAATCAGCAGGTTGGCGAAGCCGATGAAGGCGATGACGTCGCCGACGCGCAGCTCGCCGTTCTGGACGAGTACGGTGCCGATGACGAGCACGATCATCATGGCGATCGTGGAGGCCATGCGGTTCAGCGCGCTGGCCAGCGCCCACCAGTCGAGAACCGGATACTGGGCCTGCAACAGGCGGTCGGCAAAGGATTTCAGGGCGCGGGTTTCGGCCTCGATGCGGTTGTAGCTATGCAGCACCGAGACGTTGCTGATGGAATCGCTGACATGGCCGAAGACAGTATGATAGTGGTTTTCGACCGAAGCCTGGCCGTCCTTCGTGCGGCTCATGACCACGCGGCCGATGAGCCAATAGGCGATGCCGAGGACGATCAGGACCGCAGAGAGGCGGTAGTCCATCGAGATCGCGGTCGGGACAAGCAGGGCGAGCGCAATGGCCGTCGAAAGATGGTTGCGCATGAATTCAAGCCAAAGGCCGAACAGGGTTTCGCAAGCGCGCAGCAGCGTATGCAGCGCGTTGGACGTGCCCCGCTGGTGATGCCAGGAAAGCGGCATGGAGATGATGCGGCCGAAAGCTTCCGTCAGCAGCGTCGCGCGGCGGCCATGGGCCAGCCTGTCGGCTTCACGCGCCACGAGAACGAAGGCAATGGTGTTGAAGACGGCAAACGCCGCCCACATCATGAGGATCGGCTTGACCTCACCCTTGCCGGAAATCGCATCGATGATGCGTCCGAACAGGATCGGTTCGGCGATGGTGATGGCCGCCAATACGATATTCGCGATAACGACGAGGGATACGCGGAGCCTGTAGGCGCCGAGATAGCGCAGAGCCCTTGCATAGACCTTGAATAACGACACGTCGGGACCTCTTTTGCATCTGCGAAAAACGGGATGATGCGATGCTATAAAAACCTACCTGAACCGACGATTAACGGGATATTCAGGTTTGGAATCCGGCTTCGAAATTCGCGCGTCCTGCGCGATCGTAAAGTGCGATAAGTGGCCTCAGTTTCGAAATTGTTGCTTAGGCATACATCGCGACAATTTGCGCTTGCATTCCCCGGAGCGTCTAGCGCACCATCCGGTTTGTGAACTGCAGCTTTTAAGAAAGACCGTTCAGCGGCGGGTTATGAGGCCTGCTCCGGCGGCCTCGAGGGTCCGGGCAAGGGGCATTTTGTGCAAATTCATTCTTTAATTCAATTACTTGTTGTTCTAGAGGAATATTCCGACAGCGAAAGTGCGGTCGAAGAGCTCGGCAAGGTTATCCATGCCAGGGGATTCGATTTCTACGGTCTTCTTCGCCATCCCAAGCAGGGAGACAACCCATGGAGTGTGACTATGGCCAGCCGGTGGCCGGACAGATGGTCACACGTCTACGCGGTGAAAAAATACGTGCTCGTCGATCCGACCGTGCGGTATCTTGCGCATGCGCAACGGCCCTTCCGCTGGCGCGACAGCATGGCGGCTTTCCGGGAGGACCCGCATCAGCGCCGCATGGAGCAGATGATGGTCGATGCCTTCGGTCACGGGCTGGAAGACGGCTATGTCTTCCCGATCTACGGACGCAACGGCATCCTCGGCAGCCTCAGCCTTGGCGGTAAACCCGTCGAACTGTCACCGGCCGAAATCTCGCTTTTCGACGCGATCGCCCGCAAGGCTTTCTGGCGGCTGCTCGATCTGCAGGGCGAAGCTGCTGCGCTGGAAACGGTGCCGGTGACGGATACGCAGCTGACCCGGCGCGAAATGGAAATCCTGCACTATCTTGCCGAGGGCATGACCTCGATGGAGATCAGCAAACATCTGAAGATTTCCAACCATACGGTAGACTGGTACATGAACGGCCTGCAGGATAAGCTGAAGGCCAAGAACCGGCAGCAGGCAGTAGCGCTGGCGTTCCGATATGGGCTGATTACCTAGAATTTGAGAAATTCTGTTTCGCCATAGCGGAGGAAATTGAACTTTCTGTAACAGCACGTTAAGAATTCTTTTCGCGGGTGCAGCATTGCCCGTTTTCGTGCTTTGAGGAGAGTACATTGCCCATATCGAAGATCCTTGTCGCCAACCGCTCCGAAATCGCCATCCGCGTCTTCCGCGCGGCCAATGAACTCGGGATAAAAACGGTTGCGATATGGGCCGAGGAAGACAAGCTGGCGCTGCACCGCTTCAAGGCCGACGAGAGCTATCAGGTCGGCCGCGGCCCGCATCTTGCCCGTGATCTCGGGCCGATCGAGAGTTATCTTTCGATCGACGAGGTGATCCGCGTCGCCAAGCTTTCCGGCGCCGATGCCATTCATCCGGGCTACGGCCTGCTTTCGGAAAGCCCGGAATTCGTCGATGCCTGCAATGCCGCCGGCATCACCTTCATCGGCCCGCGGGCCGATACGATGCGCCAGCTCGGCAACAAGGTGGCGGCGCGCAATCTTGCCATTTCGGTCGGCGTGCCGGTCGTGCCGGCCACCGATCCGTTGCCGGACGATATGGCGGAAGTTGCCAGGATGGCCGCTGCAATCGGCTATCCCGTCATGCTGAAGGCCTCCTGGGGCGGCGGCGGGCGCGGCATGCGCGTCATCCGCTCGGAAGCCGATCTTGCCCGCGAAGTGACGGAGGCCAAGCGCGAGGCGATGGCCGCCTTCGGCAAGGACGAGGTCTATCTCGAAAAGCTGGTCGAGCGCGCCCGTCACGTTGAAAGCCAGATCCTCGGCGACACGCACGGCAATGTCGTGCATCTCTTCGAGCGCGACTGCTCCATCCAGCGCCGCAACCAGAAGGTCGTCGAGCGTGCGCCCGCGCCGTATCTTTCGGAAGCGCAGCGCCAGGAGCTTGCCGCCTATTCGCTGAAGATCGCGCAGGCGACGAACTATATCGGCGCCGGCACGGTCGAATATCTGATGGATGCCGATACCGGCAAATTCTATTTCATCGAGGTCAATCCGCGCATCCAGGTCGAGCATACCGTTACCGAGGTCGTGACGGGCATCGATATCGTCAAGGCGCAGATCCATATCCTCGACGGTTTTGCGATCGGCACGGAGGAATCCGGCGTGCCGAAGCAGGCGGATATCCGTCTCAACGGTCATGCGCTGCAGTGCCGTATCACGACGGAGGATCCCGAGCATAACTTCATTCCGGATTACGGCCGCATCACCGCCTATCGATCGGCCTCCGGCTTCGGTATCCGTCTTGACGGCGGCACGTCCTATACCGGCGCGATCATTACCCGCTATTACGATCCCCTGCTGGTGAAGGTGACGGCTTGGGCGCCGAACCCGCTGGAAGCCATTTCCCGCATGGACCGCGCGCTTCGCGAGTTCCGCATCCGCGGTGTCGCGACCAACCTGACCTTCCTCGAAGCGATCATTACGCATCCCCGGTTCAAGGATAATTCCTATACGACGCGGTTCATCGACACGACGCCGGAACTTTTCCAGCAGGTCAAGCGGCAGGATCGTGCCACCAAACTCTTGACCTACCTTGCCGATGTCACCGTCAACGGCCATCCCGAGGCGAAGGATCGTCCGCGTCCGTCGGAAGATGCCGCAAAGCCGGTGGTACCCTATGCAGACGGCGGCAAGATCCCCGACGGTACGAAGCAGCTTCTCGACAAGCTCGGACCGAAGAAGTTCGGCGAGTGGATGCGGCAACAGAAGCAGGTGCTGTTGACCGATACGACGATGCGCGACGGTCATCAGTCGCTGCTCGCCACCCGGATGCGCACGCATGACATCGCCCGGATTGCCGGCACCTATGCGCATGCGCTGCCGAACCTCCTGTCGCTGGAATGTTGGGGCGGAGCGACTTTCGACGTCTCCATGCGCTTCCTGACCGAAGACCCCTGGGAACGTCTGGGGCTGATCCGCGAGGCGGCTCCCAACCTGCTGCTGCAGATGCTGCTGCGCGGCGCCAATGGCGTCGGCTACAAGAACTATCCCGACAATGTCGTCAAATATTTCGTCCGTCAGGCGGCAAAGGGCGGCATCGATCTCTTCCGCGTCTTCGACTGCCTGAACTGGGTCGAGAACATGCGCGTCTCGATGGATGCGGTTGCCGAGGAGAACAAGCTCTGCGAAGCGGCGATCTGCTACACGGGCGACATCCTCAATTCGGCGCGGCCGAAATACGACCTGAAATATTATACGGATCTTGCCGTCCAGCTCGAAAAGGCCGGCGCGCATATCATCGCTTTGAAGGACATGGCGGGTCTTCTGAAGCCGGCAGCGGCCAAGGTTTTGTTCAAGGCCTTGCGCGAGGCGACCGCCCTGCCGATCCACTTCCATACGCACGATACGTCCGGCATTGCCGCCGCCACGGTTCTTGCGGCCGTGGATGCCGGTGTCGATGCCGTCGATGCGGCCATGGATGCGCTGTCCGGCAATACGTCGCAGCCCTGCCTCGGCTCGATTGTCGAGGCACTGCGCGGTTCCGAACGCGATCCGGGCCTCGACCCGGAATGGATCCGACGCATTTCCTTCTATTGGGAGGCGGTGCGCCATCAATACGCAGCCTTCGAGAGCGACCTGAAGGGACCTGCCTCGGAAGTCTACCTGCACGAAATGCCGGGCGGGCAGTTCACCAACCTCAAGGAACAGGCTCGCTCGCTGGGGCTTGAGACGCGCTGGCACCAGGTGGCGCAGGCCTATGCCGACGCCAACCAGATGTTTGGCGATATCGTCAAGGTGACGCCGTCTTCCAAGGTCGTCGGCGACATGGCATTGATGATGGTCTCGCAGGACCTGACGGTTGCCGATGTCGTGAGCCCGGACAGGGAAGTTTCCTTCCCGGAATCGGTCGTCTCGATGCTGAAGGGCGATCTCGGCCAGCCGCCGGCCGGATGGCCGGAAGCGCTGCAGAAGAAGGCGCTGAAGGGCGAGCAACCCTATACCGTGCGCCCCGGCTCGCTGCTTGCCGATGCCGATCTCGATGCGGAGCGCAAGGTGATCGAAGCCAAGCTGGAGCGCGAGGTCAGCGACTTCGAGTTTGCCTCCTACCTGATGTATCCCAAGGTCTTTACCGATTTCGCATTGGCTTCGGACACCTATGGCCCGGTCTCGGTGCTGCCGACGCCTGCCTATTTCTACGGTCTGGCTGACGGCGAGGAACTGTTTGCCGATATCGAAAAGGGCAAGACGCTGGTCATCGTCAACCAGGCGATGAGCGGCACCGACAGCCAGGGCATGGTAACGGTCTTCTTCGAACTCAACGGCCAGCCGCGCCGCATCAAGGTGCCGGATCGCGCCCACGGTGCTTCGGGGGCGGCGGCGCGCCGCAAGGCGGAAGCCGGCAATGCGGCCCATGTCGGGGCGCCGATGCCGGGCGTCATTTCGCGCGTCTTCGTTACCCCCGGACAAGCGGTCAACGCCGGCGACGTGCTCGTCTCCATCGAAGCGATGAAGATGGAAACGGCGCTGCATGCGGAGAAGGATGGGACGATCCTGGAGGTGTTGGTCAAGGCCGGCGACCAGATCGATGCCAAGGATCTGCTCGTCGTTTATGCCGGCTGATCGGAATGTCAGCGATGCCGGGATGACCGTGTCCCGGCATCGCTTCAGATATCGTAGGTATGGGCGGCGTTGATCGTGGAGATGAAGCGCTTGGTGCGCTCCCGTTCCGGCGCATTGAAGATCGCTCTTGCGCTGCCCGTTTCCACCACGCTGCCGGCTTCCAGAAAGACCACGTCGTTGGCGATCTTGGAGGCGAGCCTGAGATCGTGGGTCGCCATGACCATGGTGGTGCCCTCGCGGGCAAGCTGGCCCAGCACATCCACCACTTCCGCAGACAGTTCCGGATCGAGCGCGGAGGTCGGCTCGTCGCAGAGGAGGACGCGGGGCGAAGGGGCAAGGGCACGGGCGATCGCCACGCGCTGCTGCTGGCCGCCGGAAAGCGTTGAGGGCCAGGCGTCGGTCTTGTGGGCCATGCCGACCTTGGTCAGCAGTTCCAGGGCGCGTTCGCGGGCCCTTTCCTTCGGCCATTTCAGGACCGTGACCAGGCCCTCCATGACGTTTTCGATCGCCGTCTGGTGCGGGAAGAGCTGGAAGTTCTGGAAGACCATGCCGGTCTGGCGGCGGATCTTCTGGATCGCCTGCCATCCGACGCGCTTGCCGGGGGAGAAGGAGAGCGCTTCTTCGCCGAGGCGGATGGTGCCGGCGGTCGGAATCTCCAGAAGATTGATGCAGCGGAGCAGCGTGCTTTTGCCGCCGCCGGAAGGGCCGACCAGGGCGGTGACGCTGCCTTCCGGGATGCGGATGCTGATGTCCTTCAGAATGACGGCGTCGCCAAAACGCTTTTCGATATTGGAGAGCTCGATCATGCATTTGCCTCCAGCATGCCGCCATAGCGCGCGAAGCGGCGTTCAAGCCGCTGCTGCAGCGCCGAGAGAACGGAACTCAGGGCGAGATAGATCAGCGCCGCTTCAATATAAAGGATCAGCGGCTCATAAGTGGTGGCGACGATGCGCTGGGCCGCCTGGAAGAGCTCGGGCACGGTAATGGCGGCCGCAAGCGACGTATCCTTGACCAGCGAGATGAAGGTGTTCGACAAGGGCGGAACCGCGACGCGCGCGGCCTGCGGCAGGATGGTGCGGCCCATGGCCTGGCGCCAGCTCATGCCGATCGAATAGGCCGCTTCCCACTGGCCTTTCGGCACGGAAGAGATGACCGCGCGGATGATCTCCGAACTGTAGGCGCCGATATTGAGCGTGAAGCCGATCAGGGCGGCCGGAAAAGCATCAAGCAGAATGCCGATGCTCGGCAGGCCGTAAAAGATGACGAAAAGCTGGACGAGCAGCGGCGTGCCGCGGATGACCCAGACGTAGAAGCGGGCGATGGCTGCGACGGGTGCGGGACCGAAGAGCCGCGCAATCGCGGTAATCAGGCCCAGGATCAGGCCGAAAAGGAAGGAAAGCAGGGTCAGCGGAATGGTGAAGATCAGCCCTGCCCAGAGGAGCGAGGGAAGCGATTCCGCCATCAGTTGAAGCCAGTGCGGCAAGGGCGTGTCCTCAAGAAAAGAGGCGTCCGGCGAGGGTTCGCCGAACGCTTTTTCATGCAGCTATAAAGGATATGGCGGCAGCGCGAAACCGCCGGTTTCAGGACTTACTTCGAAACGTCCTGGCCGAAATATTTGTCGGCGATCTTCTGGTAGGTGCCGTCGGCCTTGATGTCGGCGAGCGCCTTGTTGATCGCTTCGAGCAGTTCAGGCTCGCCCTTGCGGATGATGATGCCGGAATAGTCGGCATTTTCCTGCTGGGCGACGATCTTCACCGGGGCGTCCGGCTTGTGCTTCTTGAAGTCGAGGAAGGACAGGCTGTCGTTGATCGTTGCGTCGGCGCGCTTCGTCAGCACGAGCTGGATCGACTGGTCGAAGCCGTCGGTGCCGACGAGTTCGGCGCCGGCTTCGGTGGCGAGCTTGCCGAAGTTGCTGGTCAGCGACTGGGCGGCTTTCTTGCCCTTGAGATCGGCGAAGGACTTGATGCTGTCGTCGCCGTCGCGGACGATCAGGACGGCCTTGGACGCGATATAGGGTTCGGAGAAATCGTACTTCTGCTTGCGCGCGTCGGTAATGCCGACCTGGTTGATGACGGTGTCGTAGCGGTTGGCGTCGAGGCCGGCGATCAGGCCGTCCCACTTGCCTTCGACGAACTCTGCCTTGACGCCCAGCTTGGCGGCAATCGCTTCGCCGATCTCGACGTCGAAGCCGACGAGCTTGCCGCTTTCGTCGTGATAGGTGAAGGGCGCGTAGGTGCCTTCGGTGCCGATCTTGAAGACGCCGGCAGACTTGATGGCGCCCAGGTTTTCGCCGGCATGGGCGGGCATGAGGGCTGCGGCCTGAATGAGAGCGGCGGCGGCGACGGTTTTCAACCAGTTCATTGTTCTTTCCATCCTTGGGAAGAGTGTGTTCGGATGGCGATACATCGCAGAAAATTGCGGCAACGGAAGCGTAGAAAACTGCAAATAAAAGCGGCAACTGCGAATATTTTTCTCAAGTCGCCGCTCCAGCCGTGAATCCGGCTGAAACCGGTATCAGGCCATGGCGCGACGGCGCAGCCGCTCGCTGACGATGATGATGAAACCTGCCCCGAGGATCATGACCGCGCCGACGACAACATTGTGCGCGGGAATGTCGGCCCAGATCAGATATCCAAGGACGAAGGCCCAGACAAGCGAGGTATATTCGAAGGGCGCCAGCACCGAGACCGGCGCCTGACGCATGCCTTCGAAGAGGGCGAACTGGGCGCAACCGGCCACCACGCCGGTGCCGATCAACAGGGCGAGTTGCGACAGTGTCGGGGTCTGCCAGGTGTAGATGACGGCGATGCTCGTCATGATGAGGAAGAAGACGTTGGAAACCGCAAGCTGGACGATCGTCTTCTCATGCAGCGAGGTCTTGCGCAGCAGCACCATGGCGGATGCCCAGAGCACGGCTGCCTGCAGTGCCAGATAGACCGACCACGAAATCGTCAGCCCGACCGGGTTGCAGGCAATGAGCACGCCGATAAAGCCGATGCCGACGGCGAGCCAGCGTGCAGGCGTCACCTCTTCCCTGAGAATGAACCAGGCAAGCACCGTGCCGACGACCGGTGCGGCATAGTAGAGGGTCGTGACCTCCGCGAGCTGCAGGTGGCTTGCGGCGGTATAGTATGAAAGCCACGCGCAGAGCAGAAGGATGCTCCGGGCGATCATCGGCTTGATGATCGGCGAGGTGAGGGCCTGATGCACGAGCCTGGCGCGACCATAGGCGAGACAGCCGAGAAGAATGGTGAGACTGCGGAAGAACAGGATCTGCCAGACGGGAATGCTCGCCGTCAGAACCTTGACGATGGCGTCATGGAAGGTGAACGCCATATAGGCTGTTGTCGTGAGCAGAATGCCCAGGCTGACGGAGTTTTTCACGGGGACGTACCAGAGGCAGGATGTGCCGGCAGGAATCGGGAACGGCCGATCGATAGTCCCGCCCCCGGGGACGGTCAATATGCGATATTTCGCCCTTTGCGCGGGGCATTGTTTCAGTCCGTCAGAAAACGTGTAGCCGTGCATGTTGCATGCACGTTTGTCATTGTTTATGCATGGTTTGAGATCATGAAAGGTTGATCCGGTATAAACATGCAAGATTTCCTGTTGCGAGAACGCCAAGCTGTTATTTCCGAGAGGCTCAAGACGCGTGGCCGCGTACTGGCTGCGGAGCTTGCTCTCGAATTCGGCGTCTCGGAGGATACGGTGCGGCGCGACCTGCGCGAGATGGCGGCGGCAGGGCTCTGCGAGCGGGTTTATGGTGGCGCGTTGCCGGCTTCGCCGGCGCGCGGAAGCCTGAGCCAGCGCATGAGCTTTGCCGCCGAGCGGAAACAGGCGCTGGCGCGCGCCGCGGCACGGGAAATTGCAGCCGGCAGCACGGTCTTTTTCGATGCGGGCAGTACCAATCTGGCGATCGCCCATGCGCTGCCGGCCGATCTTCCGTTGACGGCTGCCACGAATGCACCGGCAATCGCCGCTGCCCTGATTGAGAAACCCGATGTCAACGTGATCCTGATCGGCGGTCTGGTCGATCGTCAGACCGGCGGTTCGCTCGGCGCCAAGGCGCTGCGCGACATGGAGCAGCTGTCGCCCGATCTCTGCATTCTCGGTGCCTGCGGTGTCGATATAGAGGCGGGGTTGACGACCTTCGGCTTCGAGGACGCCGAGTTCAAGCGGTTCGCCACATCGCGGAGCAAGCGGGTCATGGTTGCGGCCACGTCGGAGAAATTCGGCACGGCGGCGCCGCACAGCGTTTTGCCGGTCGCGCATTGCGAATGTCTTGTGGTCGAACATGACGCGGATGCCGTCATGCTTGAGGAATACCGCGCGCGGGGGTGCCGGACGATCATTGCGGAGAAAACGGTCTGAGGCCGTTCCGCCTGTTGTTGGGATCGGGCGGTCAGCCGGATCAAGAGGAAAGACAAGGAAATGGATAATCAGGTGCGCACGGTTCCGGGGGCACGGAGCGGCTTCATCACCAGGAGCAGGGCGGCGGTTTCGCTGCTCTTTCTCATGAACGGCTTCGTCGTCGGCTGCTGGGCGCCGAAGATTCCCGATTTTGCCGAGCGACTGGGGCTTACCAAGTTCGAACTCGGGTTGATGATCCTCGTCTTCGGCTTCGGTTCGCTGGTCATGATGCCGATCGCCGGCGCGCAGATCGCAAGGCATGGCTCGCGCGTCGTCGCGCTGGCGCTTGCCGTTTGTGTGTTGCCAATGCTTCTGGCGCTGACGCTGGCACCAAACGTCATTACCGGCGCAATCTCGCTCTTCCTGTTCGGCGGCTTCATCGGTGCGATGGACGTGGCGATGAACGCCAATGCGGTGGCGGTGGAAAAATCCATGCGCCGTGCCATCATGTCGTCCTGCCATGCCTTCTGGAGCCTTGGCGGATTGATCGGCTCCGGCCTCGGTGGCTTCGTCATCTCCAAGCTCGGAATTCTCGGCCATGCGGAACTGGCGACCGTGCTGGCCGCAATCTTCCTTGCCGTCGCCTGGCCGATGGTTCTCGCCGATCCGCCGCATCCCGAAGACAAGAAGGAAAAGACGCGGCTGCCGATGGTGCCGCTGCCCTGGCTGCTTGGTCTCATGGCGTTGTTCTGCATGGTGCCGGAGGGCGCGGTGCTGGATTGGGGCGCGCTTTATCTGCGGCAGGAAATGGGTGCGTCGGTTGCGCTGTCCGGCCTCGGTTTTGCAGCCTTCTCGGCGACCATGGCGGTCATGCGCTTTGCGGGCGATCTCGTCCGCGACCGCCTTGGCGGCGTGAAAACGCTGCGTATCTGCACCCTGTTTGCCATCGTCGGCATGTTGCTCGCCAGCCTCGCACCGAATGCGGAGATCGCCATACTCGGCTTTGCCTTCTGCGGCATCGGCATTTCCAACATGGTGCCGATTGCCTTTTCGGCCGCAGGCAACATTCCCGGCCTGAAACCCGGCATCGGCATTTCCGTCGTCACGACCATGGGCTATTCCGGCATGCTGGTGGCGCCTTCGGTGATCGGCTTCGTGGCGGAGCATGTCGGCTTTGCTGCCGTCTTCATGGCGCTGCCGGTGCTGCTTCTGGTCGTGCTCGCCTTCTCCAGGCTTGCGCATTACGCGGACGGCGCCTCGGGTGGCGGCCACTGAGCCGCCTCCAAGCAAAAGTGATATGCGGGGCGGTTGACAAGCCCGCGGGCTTGATCCACCTGAAAGGCTCTGTTTTCCGGGTGTAGAGCTCTTCATGTCTGCTTTCGATTTCGATCCGAAACCGCGCCGCGCCTCCGTTGCCGTCGATGTCGGCGGCGTCATTGTCGGCGGCGGGGCGCCGGTCGTCGTGCAATCCATGACGAATACCGATACGGCGGATGTCGATTCCACCGTGGCCCAGGTCGCCGCACTCCACCGCGCCGGTTCGGAACTGGTGCGCATCACTGTCGATCGCGATGAAAGTGCGGCTGCCGTGCCAAAGATCCGCGAACGCCTGCTGCGCCTTGGCATGGACGTGCCGCTGATCGGCGATTTCCACTATATCGGCCACAAGCTGCTGGCCGACCATCCGGCCTGCGCGGAAGCGCTGGCGAAATATCGCATCAATCCCGGCAATGTCGGCTTCAAGGACAAGAAGGACAAGCAGTTCGCCGAAATCATCGAGATGGCGATCCGCTACGACAAGCCGGTGCGCATCGGCGTCAACTGGGGTTCGCTCGATCAGGAACTGCTGACCCAGCTGATGGACAAGAACCAGGCGGAGGGCTCGCCGCTTTCGGCGCGCCAAGTGACGCATGAGGCGATCGTGCAGTCGGCGTTGCTTTCAGCCCAGCTTGCCGAAGAGATCGGTCTGCCGCGCAACCGCATCATCCTGTCGGCCAAGGTCAGCCAGGTGCAGGATCTGATCGCGGTGAATTCCATGCTGGCCGAACGCTCCAACCATGCGCTCCATCTCGGCCTGACCGAGGCCGGCATGGGCACGAAGGGCATCGTCGCCTCTTCGGCTGCCATGGGCTATGTGCTGCAGAACGGCATCGGCGATACGATCCGCATTTCGCTGACGCCGGAACCGAACGGCGACCGCACGCGCGAGGTGCAGGTGGCGCAGGAGCTGCTGCAGGTCATGGGTTTTCGCCAGTTCGTGCCTGTTGTTGCGGCCTGTCCCGGCTGCGGACGCACGACCTCGACGGTATTCCAGGAGCTTGCCCAGAACATTCAGAACGACATCCGCAAGAATATGCCGGTCTGGCGCGAGAAATATCCGGGCGTGGAAGCGCTGAACGTCGCCGTCATGGGCTGCATCGTCAACGGTCCGGGCGAGAGCAAGCATGCCGATATCGGCATCTCGCTGCCCGGCACCGGCGAGACGCCGGCCGCTCCGGTCTTCATCGACGGCAAGAAGGCGCTGACGCTGCGCGGGCCGAACATCGCTTCGGATTTTGAAGCGCTTGTCATCGACTATATCGAGAAGCGTTTCGGCAGGAAGACAGCGGCGGAGTAATCACTCCGCCTTCGTGCTTTCTGCCAACGCGCCGGCAAGCAAGGTCCTTGCGGCCCAGCGCAGGGTCTTTTCGGCTTCCTTCGGCTCCAGCTCGCAAATATCGCGCATCACCACCACCGACTCTATGCCCATGACGAGCGAGAGCGCGTTGACGAGGCGCTTGAACTCCTTTGGCGGTATTTCGCCTTCCAAAGGCGCCATCGCCTGTTTCAGCCAGTCGATGCGGCGGCCGCCACGACGAACCTGGCTGTCGCCGACCGCCGAGCTGCCGAGCAGCGCGCGGAAGACGCTCTCATTGCCGAGCACCATCTGAAAGACGTCCGCAACCAGCTTGTCCAGCCGGTCCGCGACGGTTGCCGCGCCGGCATTGTCAGGCGCGGGCGCAACCTTGATCACATCGGCCACGCCATCCAGTACCGCTTCGCGGATGATCTCGTCCGGTGTCGAGAAGTAGCGATAGGCGGTTGCCCTGGAGATCCCGGCCAAGTCGGCCACCTCGGCGACCGAGGGATGCCCCCCTTTTTCAATGATCTGTCGCGCCGCCCGCAACAGTTCCGTGCGGGTACGGCGCTTCTGGTTCACGCGCTCGAACTTTTTTTCTTGACTGTCCATTTTTGCCTCGTTATGAGATTTTAGTCTCATTAAGAGTTGAGTGTATCACAAACTATTTGGAGCACAAGGCAATGAATTCCACACCTTCCTTCAAGACGGGCGCAGCGGCACCGATGACCGTCCACTTCCTCGGCAACATCCTCACCTTCCGCGCCCGCTATGCGGATACGAAAGGCAGCTTTACCGTGATCGAAGTCTATACCGCGCCGAATGCCGGCCCGCCGCCGCATACGCAGACCGATCAGGAAGCCTTTCTGGTTCTCGAAGGCCGCTACGAGATCATCGTCGGCGACGAGACGAAGCATTGCGGCCCGGGCGATTTCGTTCATGTCTCGCCGGGCGTCATGCACAGTTTCCGCAATATCGACAACAAGCCGTCGCGCATGCTGCTGATCAATTTCCCCGGCGACCTGCACGAGGAATTCTTCGTGGCCGTCGGCGATCCGCTCGCGCCGGGAACGACGACCTTCCCGCCCATGGGCGTTCCCGATGTCGGCAAGATCGTCGAGACGGCCGCCAGGTTCGGCATCGACATTCCGCTTCCGCCCATGGGCTGAGCATCATCGAAGGGGAGCGATCATGACACCCGATTTCATCAACCGGCTGCTGGCATCTGCCATCACCAGGCTTTTCGCCCGCATTCTCCTGACCCTGATGTTCTGGTCGAGCGGGCTTGCCAAGCTTTTCGACTTCAACACGGCGCTTGCCGAGATGGAGCGCTACGGGCTTTCGCCGGCAGCGCCGGTCGCGCTTGCCGTCATCTTCGTACAGCTCGTCGGATCGGCGCTGGTCATATCAGGGCGCTACGTCTGGCTCGGGGCCGGCGCCCTCGGCGTCTTCACCGTGCTGACCATTCCGATCGCTCACGCCTTCTGGGGCATGAGCGGCGAGGCGGCGTTTCTCGAGATGATGTTTGCGATCGAGCATCTGAGCGTGATCGGCGGACTTGTGGTCGTGGCGATCCTGATGCGGCAGTCCTCACCCGCGAAAGAAACGGGGCATTTCGCACGCGCCTGACAGGCAATGGGTGGGGCAGGGAGGGGGCGTCGCGCAAGCGGCGCCTCTTCTGTTGCGTCAGCTTTTTCGTTCGGCGATGAAACGGGCCGTGGCAACCAGCGCCGCGGCATGTTCGCCATAGGGGGAAAGCAAAGTTTCCGCATCCTCGACATGCCGGCGCAGCTGTTTTTCAGCCCATTCCATCCCGTGCATCGCCACCAGTGTTCCCTTGCCGCGGGCAGCGTCCTTGCCGGTTGCCTTGCCCATCGTCTTGATGTCCGAGGTCAGGTCGAGGATATCGTCGGCAAGCTGGAAGGCGAGGCCGATCTTCTCGCCGAAACGGCGCAGGCGCTGCCGGTCGTCTGCGGAAGCGCCGGCGACGATGGCGCCGGCCTCGCAAGCAAAGCGGATCAGCGCCCCCGTCTTCATGGCCTGCAGGCGGATGATGCCGGCCTCGTCGGGCGCCTGTTTTTCCGCCGCGAGATCGAGCGCCTGGCCGCCGGCCATGCCGCCGAGGCCGGCAGCACGGGCGAGCGCCAGCACGAGTTCCGTCTTGGCCCGGTCCGGCAGGTCCGTTTCGGGCGCGGCAATGACATCGAAAGCGTAGGTCAGGAGGCTGTCGCCGGCGAGGATCGCGGTCGCCTCGTCGAACTGGATATGCACGGTCGGCTTGCCGCGTCGCAGATCGTCATCGTCCATCGCCGGAAGGTCGTCGTGAACGAGCGAATAACAATGAATGCATTCGAGGGCCGCTCCGACACGCAAGGCCGCCTGCCTGTTGCCGCCGAGAAGGGCCGCACTTTCCACGACAAGGAAGGGTCGCAGGCGCTTGCCGCCGTTGAGCACGGCATAATGCATGGCGCCGCGCAGGAGATCCGGACGGGCGATCTCGTCGGACAGGACCGCCGCAGACAGCAACTCGTCAAGCAGCGCCTCGACCTCGGCAGCGCCGCTTTTCAACCGTGTCTCGAATGTTTCCCGTTTGGCGTCCATGCGCGCTCTTTGGCACGACGGAACGGCTGCTGGCAACGGAATTGTCGATCACCGCTCCAAGATTTCAGCTGTGCTCTGGCAATGCGGGTTTACAGGCGGTATGACAACGGCGAGGGCGAAAACGGACTGGGACATTGGATATAGCGCCGGAGACAGAGGAGAGCGCCGAGGCGCCGGTTCGCCGGCGCTGGTTTGGAGACCGCCAGGTGCTGAAGCGCATCGTTCTTGCCGTGCTGGCCGTGCTGCTTTTGCCTTACGTCCTGATCTTCCTCTATCTTCTGCCCTTCATCCATCCGGTTTCGACGCTGATGTTGCGGGATTTCGTGCTCCTGCGCGGTTATGACCGGCAGTGGGTGTCGATCGACGATGTCGCGCCTGTTCTCGTCCAATCAGTGATGATGTCGGAGGACGGCCAATATTGTTTCCACGGCGGCGTCGACTGGGGCGAGATGCGCATGCTGGTCGAAGATACGCTGCAGGGCCAGGAAACGCGTGGCGGCAGCACGATCCCCATGCAGACGGCGAAGAACCTCTTCCTTTGGAACAGCCGCTCCTTCATCCGCAAGGGATTGGAACTGCCGCTCGCGGTTGCCTCCGACTTCGTCTGGTCGAAGCGGCGGCTGATGGAGATCTACCTCAATATCGCCGAGTGGGGTCCCGGCATTTACGGCATCGAGGCCGCGGCGCAGCATCACTTCAAGGTGCCGGCCGCCAAGCTCACCCGCCGGCAGGCATCGCTTCTGGCGGTTTCCCTGCCGAATCCGATCGACCGCAATGCCGGAAAACCCGGGCGGGGTCTGCGGCGGCTGGCGGGCGTGATCGAGCGACGGGCTCAAGGTTCGGGCGATTACATCAAATGCATCTATGATTGATATCAGAACTTGTCGTTGGAAGCGGCAAGCGTCATCTGACATTCTTGGTCCTGCCATAAGGGTGAAAGCAGCACCAACGGAAGCCCTGAGTCGCCCATGACGTCAACGATACTTTCCCCCGAACTTCTTCAATATTCCAGGACGCACAATCCCCATCCGCCGGCGCATCTGGGCACGCGCTACCGCAAGGTCGGCGGCTTCCTGCCGGAGCAGGGCAACACGATCGTCTGCCACCCGGTAAAGGGCTCGCAGACACAACGGACGCTGATCGCGGCGCGCGAAAAATATCTGGCGATGCCAGAAGCGCCGCAGTTTCTCTTCACGCCGATCACAAGCCTCCACATGACGCTTTTCGAGGGCGTTATCGAGGGCCGCCGTGCGGAGAATTTCTGGCCCGCCGACATTCCCCTGGAAACGCCGATCGACGACATGACCGAGCTTATGGCGGCGCGGCTCGAAGGGTTCTCGGTGTTCGAGCCTTTCAAGGTTGCCGTCGTCAATGCACGGCCGACCGGCCTGCTCGTCGAAGGGGCAACGGCGGCAGACCGCAAGGTGATGCGCGCCTGGCGGGATGCGTTTGCCGATCTTCTGGGTTATCGTCAGCCCAACCACGACGACTACAAGTTCCACATGACCTTCGCCTACGCGATCGAGCGACTGGAAGACGAGGCGCTGGCGCGCTGGCAGGCCATGCTCGACGAGGTGACGGAGGATATCCGCCGGCAGGCTCCGGTATTCGAGCTGATGCCCCCGGCCTTCTGCGTGTTCGAGGACATGAACCATTTCCACGAACTGCTGATTTTCGATTTCGAACCCTGACAGGAAATCACATGGACAAGCTGACGCTTTATATCGCCAACAAGAACTATTCTTCCTGGTCCTTCCGGCCATGGATGGCGCTGACGGGCGTCGGCATCGATTTCGAAGAGGTGCTGATCCCCTTCGATTATCCAAACGGCAATCCCAACATCAAGGCCGTATCGCCGAGCGGCCATGTGCCCTTGCTGCAGCATGGCGGACTGAGGATCTGGGAATCCTTCGCCATCATCGAATATGCGGCGGAGCTTTTTCCTGAAGCCGGATTGCTGCCGGAGGACCGTGCCGGTCGGGCGCTTGCGCGGTCGGTTTGCATGGAGATGATGTCGAGCTTCCGGGCGCTGCGCAGCGCCTGCCCGATGAATATCCGCCGGCCGAAGGGCAGGATTGCGCTGCCGGACGGCGTTTCGGCCGATGTCATCAGGATCGAAACGATCTGGCGCGACCTGCTGCAGGCATCCGGCGGGCCTTTCCTGTTCGGTGCCTTCAGCGGCGTGGATGCGATGTTTGCGCCCGTCGTCAACCGCTTCGATGTCTACGATCTCGTCGGGAGCGCCGATATCCTGGCCTATATGGATGCGATGAAGGCGCACCCGGCCTGGCGGAAATGGGAAGAGGCCGCGCGTGCCGAGCCGTGGATCGTGCCGGAAGACGAGGTCTGAACGGGGAATCAGCGGCATCGCAAAAAATACATCTGGGGACTGGTCAAGACCGCGCCTTGCATGTATAAGCGCGCAAAATTTCCGAAATCGCGACATGTCCGTTTCGGCCGCCAGTCTGGCCGTGGAGATGTTTTGCCCGCAAGTGGAGTAAGAGAAATGGCTGTACCGAAGAGAAAAACAAGCCCGTCCAAGCGCGGTATGCGCCGTTCGGCTGATGCACTGAAGGCTCCGACCTATGTCGAAGACAAGAACTCCGGCGAACTGCGTCGCCCGCATCATATCGATCTGAAGACCGGTATGTACCGTGGCCGTCAGGTTCTGACGCCGAAGGAAAACGCATAATTCCTTATGCGGCTTGTCCGATGAAGTTTTGAAGGCCGGCTCGACGCCGGCCTTTTCTTTTCAGGATATTATAACCTTCGGTGTCTTGAAGTGCGGCGGTGATGTCGGGCAGTATTCCCGACAGTTCAGGGAGATCAGGCCGCATGATGACCGTAATACCGCTGATGGTTATACCTTTTATTCTTTACAATCTGGCGATGTTGGGCCTGTTGGGCGGCGGCGGTATTCCCGCGCTCCAGCACGACGTTATCGTGCTGTCGATGCTCTCGGGTGCGATCTGGAGCATGGCGCTCGGCGACCTCTTCATCGTCGTGGCGCTCGTCGTGCTCTTCTTCGAAATATTGAAGGCAACCCGGAACGGTTCCGGCAACCTCGTCAATCACATGCTGTCGATGCTGGTCTTCATCGCCTTCCTGGTCGAGTTTCTGCTCGTCCAGGATGCGGCGACCCAGGTCTTCTTCATTCTGATGACCATTGCGCTGATCGACGTGATCGGCGGCTTTGCGGTGTCGATCCGCAGCGCCGGCCGCGACGTCTCGATCGGCCTATAGGCTGTCGAGCTTGTTCTGCAGCGCGCGAAGCTGTTCCTTCAGCTCGTCGATATCCTTGGCCTCCGCCTTGCGCGTTTCCTTGGGCGGCGGCGTCATGAAGGGCGAGAACATCTGCATGGCCTGCTGGAACATTTCGGTGTTGCGGCGGACCTGATCCTCGACCATCTGCATGGGAAGCTGCAGGTTCTTGCCGAGCGGCGTTTCGCCGAAGGCGCGGTTCACCTGCTCGCGGATCTGTGCCTGCTGTTCGGTGAAGGCGCGCATGGAATGTTCAAGAAAGCTCGGAACGACCATCTGCATCTGGTCGCCGTAATAGGTGATGAGCTGGCGGAGAAAGGAGATCGGAAGCAAGGTGTTGCCGGTCTTCGATTCCTGCTCGAAAATAATCTGGGTCAATACCGAATGCGTGATGTCGTCGCCGCTCTTTGCGTCCTGGACGACAAAGTCCTCCCCCTTCTTCACCATCTCCGCCAGGTCTTCCAGCGTCACGTAGGTGCTGGTGCCTGTATTATAGAGGCGGCGATTGGCATATTTTTTGATGACGATTTGACCTTCGGTCTTTGCCATTATCAGTCTCCCGAACCCCGTCTGATTGTATGGATACTCCTCCGGTTGCGACTGTAGACGCAAAAGAAGGGTGGTGACAATCTCTTTGTGCGATGCGGCAAGCCCTTTCCTTTACGAGCAAATTCATTCTGGCGCGCTGCAACAATGTGCCCCCGCCGTCTTGGCATTTGACTTGGGCCTGCAGCTTTGTCAGTTTCGACTTATATGTGTGATGAGAAACGAGGAAACCACCCATGAGCAGTTCATCCGTCGTCATCGCCAGCGCAGCGCGTACCGCTGTCGGTTCCTTCAACGGTGCTTTCGGTGCCGTTCCCGCTCACGAGCTTGGTGCCGCCGCCGTCAAGGGCGCGCTGGAGCGAGCTGGTGTTTCCCCTGAAGAGGTCGATGAGGTCATTCTCGGCCAGGTTCTGCAGGCTGGCGAAGGCCAGAACCCGGCCCGCCAGGCGGCGATGAAGGCCGGAATTCCCAAGGAGGCGACTGCCTGGGGCGTCAATCAGCTGTGCGGCTCGGGCCTGCGCGCCGTTGCGCTTGGCATGCAGCAGATCGCGCTTGGCGATGCGAAGATCATCGTCGCCGGCGGCCAGGAATCCATGTCGATGGCGCCGCATGCAGCGCATTTGCGCGGCGGCGTGAAGATGGGCGACATGAAAATGATCGACACCATGATCAAGGACGGCCTGACCGACGCCTTCTACGGCTACCACATGGGCATCACCGCGGAAAATATCGCGCGGCAATGGCAGCTTTCCCGTGACGACCAGGACCAGTTCGCCGTCGGCTCGCAGAACAAGGCCGAAGCCGCGCAGAAAGCCGGCCGCTTCAAGGATGAAATCGTTCCCTTCGTCATTCAGACTCGCAAGGGTGACGTGACCGTCGATGCCGACGAGTATATTCGCCACGGCGCGACGCTGGAGGCCATGGCCAAGCTGCGGCCCGCTTTCGACAAGGATGGCACGGTGACCGCCGCGAATGCCTCCGGTCTCAACGACGGCGCCGCCGCCGCCGTGCTGATGAGCGAGGCGGAAGCTTCGCGCCGCGGTATCCAGCCGCTTGCCCGCATCGTTTCCTGGGCAACGGCCGGCGTCGACCCGCAGGTCATGGGCACAGGCCCGATCCCGGCTTCCCGCAAGGCGCTGGAAAAGGCGGGCTGGTCTGTCGGCGATCTCGACCTTGTCGAAGCCAACGAGGCCTTTGCGGCCCAGTCCTGCGCCGTCAACAGGGATCTCGGCTGGAATCCCGATATCGTCAACGTCAACGGCGGTGCGATTGCGATCGGTCATCCGATCGGCGCTTCGGGAGCACGTATTCTCAACACCCTGCTCTTCGAGATGAAGCGCCGGGGCGCCAGGAAGGGGTTGGCTACTCTGTGCATCGGCGGCGGCATGGGCGTCGCGATGTGCTTCGAAGCAATGTAAATAGCGTACGATGCATGTTTCTTGAGGCCCGCCCGAGAGCGGGCTGACAACAAAAGGGGAGCGGAACATGAGCAGAGTGGCTCTGGTCACTGGGGGTACGCGCGGCATTGGCGCGGCAATTTCGATGGCGCTCAAGAATGCCGGCTATCGAGTGGCCGCCAACTATGCCGGCAATGAGGAAAAGGCGAGAGCATTTCACGATGCCACCGGTGTTCCGGCCTTCAGGTGGGACGTCTCCGACTACGACGCCTGCGGCGAGGGCATAGCGAAAGTCCAGGCCGAACTCGGGCCGGTCGAGATCCTCGTCAACAATGCCGGCATCACGCGCGACGCGATGTTCCACAAGATGACGCCGCAGCAATGGCACGAGGTCATCAACACCAATCTCACCGGCCTGTTCAACATGACGCACCATGTCTGGAACGGCATGCGTGACCGCAGCTTCGGCCGTATCGTCAACATATCTTCCATCAACGGCCAGAAGGGTCAGATGGGGCAGGTGAACTATTCGGCCGCAAAAGCCGGCGACCTTGGATTTACCAAGGCGCTTGCCCAGGAAGGCGCCGTCAAGAACATCACCGTCAATGCCATCTGCCCCGGTTATATCGGGACGGAGATGGTGCGTGCGGTGCCGGAAAAGGTGCTCAACGAGAAGATCATTCCGCAAATCCCGGTCGGGCGCCTGGGCGAACCCGAGGAGATCGCGCGCTGCGTAACCTTCCTCGTTTCCGATGATGCCGGTTTCATTACCGGTTCGACGCTGACGGCCAATGGCGGCCAGTTCTTCGTCTGAGCCTATTTCTTCTGGCTGTGGGCATAGCTGTTCGGGAAGCTGCCGGTACCGTCATAGGGGCCGGCAGACGCACCATAGGCCGCAAGGGCGATGGTGATGAGGGCAGCGATTGCGATGATCCTGTTCATATTCGCTTCTCCCCGGGGACGGCTGCTCGGATAGCAGCTGCCACGCTGCTCCGGTTTCGTCGATAGGTCAGGCGTTTGGATGATGGCGCCTGCCGGCTCTGACGGGCACTTTCTGGATAGCGCGGTCCCGGCTGCGGAAGGCAGCGACTGCCGTCGTCAGAAAAGCCGAGGCGATCAGGACCGCGACGGCGGAATTGAGGAAAATCTGGGCCATGGTAGCGTTCCTTTGCGCTCGCGGGCGGCATGTGCTCGGTCCCTGCGATGTCGGAAGGAATATGGGCCCGGCCCTGGCGACGCGCTAGATTTGACTTCGGCGACCCATCGTCAACGCAGCGTTGACGACGAAAAGGCGGAAGAAAAACGGGCGCCGAAGCGCCCGTTGAAAATTTCTGATGGGCCGATGCCGATTAGCGGCAACGCGCTTCGTAGCGGCGGCCGTAGCGGTCGCGATAGATGCAGTAGCCGCGGCGTTCGACCGACTGGCCGATCAGGGCGCCTGTCAGGCCGCCAGCGACTGCGCCGACTGCCGCGCCGCCCCAGCTGTTGGTGACAGCGCCGCCGATGATGGCGCCCGTGCCGGCGCCGATCGCCGTGCCCTGCTCCGTCGGTGTGCAGGACGCGAGAGCGCCGATGAGAGCGCAGCTAAGAACAATCTTCTTCATGTCTAAACTCCCCAGGTTCTGGCCTTTAAATTCGGCCCATCAGGACAAGAATGATAATGATGACGAGAACTAACCCCAAACCTCCGGAAGGTCCATAGCCCCATCCGCGGCTATAACCCCAATTCGGCAAGGCGCCGATCAATAATAGAATAAGGATAATAAGAAGTATCGTGCCAAGCATGGTGTTTGTCCTGCCTCATCCTCATTTCGACTGGACTAGTAACACGCATCCGCGATTTTTGTTCCCGGCTAAGCTCTCGGAATATCACGCCGGCGTTATCGGCCACCATGACAGAACCGGATTTCGCCGGTTTCGAGGAAAGCAGGTCGGCAAACCGATGTCGACCATTTCCTGTTATGGTTAAAATTCCATTTAAATACAATATGTTGTAGCGAACAAAGCCGGAAAATGAAGATGTCTCTGATTCGTCGGTGATTCGTTCCGGCTTTGATCGGCGGTGACTCCTAAGCCGATTGCCGGCAGCGGCCGGCTTAAAGCATCGTGAATTCGACATGTAAAAGATTAATGCGGTCATACGGCTTTGAACGGCGGCAGCAAAATCGGAATCCGTATCTTGGGATCAGAGACCACAGCGCTCACAAGATCTCGCCGTGAACGAAAAGGGAAAACCTCGACATCAGCGATTCGTCTCCGATTCGTTCCGGCTTTGGTCGAACTGTTAATTTTGGGCTTGACCTTGCGTTTTCTGCGGTGCATGCCACAAGCGTTAATCGCGGTTGCCGGCATTTGTTCTCGGTCGTATCGGCAGATTCAGCATCTAGTGTAAAAAAGTGATTCAAAATCAATACTTAGCCGTGAACAAAAGCTGAATCAGCGGGAGTCAGCGATTCGTCTCCGATTCGTTCTCAAGCTGTTCCGAATCTTAAATCAAGCACTTAGCTACTGTGGCTTCCACGCTCAATCCAAAGTCTATTTCAAATCTGCCCTTGCGTTTGGTGCTTCGGCTGTCCATGTGTTCTGTGCCTCTCCCGCAGGAGCCGACTTGACCCCGGGGCGTTCGCGCCTCACTTGCATGGACCATGACCCTGACTTCGCAGCCGATGATACTGAGCGGGCGCGGCGTGACCGCGGTGCTCGGGCCGACCAATACCGGCAAGACCCATTATGCGATCGAACGCATGGTGGCGCACGGCACGGGTGTCATCGGCCTGCCGCTGCGTCTGCTGGCGCGCGAGGTCTATACGCGGGTGGTCGAAAAGGTCGGTGCCCAGAACGTGGCGCTGGTGACAGGCGAAGAAAAGATCTCGCCGCCGAATGCGCGTTTCTCGGTGTGCACGGTCGAAGCAATGCCGCGGGAGACCAAGGCGGCCTTCGTCGCAATCGATGAAGTGCAGCTCGCGGGCGATCTCGAGCGCGGCCATATCTTTACAGACCGGATCCTGCATCTGCGCGGCCGCGAGGAGACGCTTCTGCTTGGCGCTGCCACCATGCGGCCGATCCTGCAGCAGCTCCTGCCGGGGATTACGGTTACGGAGCGGCCGCGGCTTTCCCACCTTCTTTATGCCGGGCAAAAAAAGATTACCCGGCTGCCGCAGCGCTCGGCGATCGTCGCCTTCTCGGCGGACGAGGTCTATGCGATCGCGGAGCTGATCCGACGCCAGCGCGGCGGGGCAGCCGTCGTGCTCGGCGCACTCAGCCCGCGCACCCGCAATGCGCAGGTGGCGCTCTATCAGGCCGGCGATGTCGAATATCTCGTTGCGACCGATGCGATCGGCATGGGCCTCAATCTCGACGTCGACCATGTGGCCTTCGCCCAGGACCGGAAATTCGACGGCTACCAGTTCCGCAACCTCAATCCCGGCGAACTCGGCCAGATCGCCGGCCGTGCCGGCCGGCACGTGCGCGACGGTACCTTTGGCGTCACCGGCCAGGTCTCGCCCTTCGACGAGGAGCTCGTGCAGCGCATCGAGGGCCATGAGTTCGACAATATCAAGGTTCTGCAGTGGCGCACCAAGGATCTCGATTTTTCCTCGATACAATCCCTGCGGGCAAGCCTGGAGACCGGCCCCCGCGTGCCGGGCCTCACGCGGGCGCTGCCGGCAGTCGACCAGCAGGCGCTCGAACACCTGTCGCGCTATCCGGAAATCATTGATCTCGCTGACACGCCGGCGCGGGTCGAAAAGCTCTGGGAGGCTTGCGCTCTGCCGGACTATCGGCGCATAACGCCTGCGCAACATGCCGATCTTATCTCTACCCTCTTTTCCGATCTGGTGCGCTATGGCACGGTGAACGAGCAATTTCTTGCGGAGCAAGTTCACCGCTCTGATCGGACAGATGGGGAAATTGACACGCTTTCGGCGCGAATCGCGCAGATAAGAACCTGGACCTATGTATCGAATCGGCCCGGCTGGCTTGCCGATCCGACACACTGGCAGGAAAAGACGCGGGAAATCGAAGATCGATTGTCCGATGCGTTACATGAAAGGTTGACGAAACGCTTTGTTGATCGCAGGACATCTGTGCTCATGAAGCGCCTGAGAGAGAATGCGATGCTGGAAGCTGAAATCAGTGTGAATGGCGATGTCTTCGTTGAAGGACATCATGTGGGGCAGTTGACCGGGTTCCGTTTCACGCCTGTCGGGGGAACGGACGGGCCGGACGCCAAGGCGGTTCAGGCTGCGTCGCAAAAGGCGCTCGCGCTCGAATTCGAAGCTCGCGCAGCGCGCCTGCATGCCGCAGGCAATGCCGATCTGGCGATCGGCTCGGACGGGCTGGTGCGCTGGCTCGGCGATCCCGTCGGCCGTCTTTCCGGCAGCGACCATGTGATGCGGCCGCGTGTCATCCTGCTTGCCGACGAGCAGCTCACGGGCAATGCGCGCGATCATGTCGCCGCCCGTATCGAACGGTTCGTCAACCACCATATCAGCACGGTACTGAAGCCGCTGGATGACCTGTCGCGCGCCGAGGACCTGCAGGGTCTTGCCAAGGGGCTCGCCTTCCAGCTCGTGGAAAATCTCGGCGTGCTCTTCCGCCGCGACGTGACGGAAGAGGTGAAGTCCCTGGATCAGGATGCCCGCGCCTCCATGCGCCGTTACGGCATCCGCTTCGGCGCATATCACATCTTCGTACCGGCGCTTCTCAAGCCGGCGCCGGCGGAACTCATCACCCTGCTCTGGGCGCTGAAGAACGACGGCCTCGAAAAGCCCGGCTATGGCGATCTCATCCCGGTGCTGGCCGCCGGCCGCACGTCCGTCGTTACCGATCCGAGCTTCGAGCGCATGTTCTACAAGCTCGCGGGCTTCCGTTTCCTCGGCAAGCGCGCGGTGCGTATCGATATTCTCGAGCGTCTTGCCGACCTCATCCGTCCGTTGCTGCAGTGGAAGCCGGGTCAGGGCACGCGCCCGGACGGCGCCTATGACGGCCGCCGCTTCACGACGACGACGGCGATGCTGTCCATTCTCGGCGCGACACTGGAAGACATGGAAGAGATCCTCAAGGGTCTCGGCTACCGTGCCGACGCGGTAAAGGCCGAAGAGGCGACCGCATTCCTTGCGACGCAGGATGCGGCATCCGCACCGGCGGCGGTTGCGGCCGAGCCTGCGGCCGAAGAAACGGCTGAGAAGGCCGACCATGACGACGCCGACGGCGCTTCGGAAGAGGCGCCCGCCGTCGAAGCCGCGCCGGCGGCCGCGGAAGCGCCGGCCGTTGCCGAAGCTTCGGCCGAGGCCGGCGAGGCTGCGGAGCCCAAGCCGGTTCTCCTTTGGCGTCTCGGGGGACGCAACGAAAACCAGCGTCAGGCGCGCGGCCATGGCGAGCGCCGTGGCGGACAAGGCCAGGGGCAGGACCGCGCAGACCGCAACAATCGCCGCCATGGCGGCGAAGGCGGCGAAAGCCGGGACGGCAATCGCAACAACAACCGCAACCGGGACGGCGGCAATCGCGACGGCAACCGCGAAGGCGGCAATCGTGACGGCGGGCGTCCTCAACATGCGCGCAATGACCGCAACGAGCAGCGCGGCGATCGTCAGGATCGCGGCGACCGCAAGGATCGTGGCGATCGCAACGACCGCAACAACAACCGCGGCAATTCGCAGCCGCTGCGCTTCGAGGCCAAGCCGCCGCGCAAGGAGAAGCCGATCGATCCGGATTCTCCCTTTGCCAAGCTTGCTGCGCTCAAGGAGCAGATGAAGAAGTAACCATGGGCGAAGAAACACAGCCAGGAAGCGGTTCGCGCCAGCGCATCGACAAATGGCTGTTTTTCGCCCGCATGGTGAAGTCGCGCTCGCTGGCGCAGAGCCATATCCAGTCCGGTCACGTCAGCATCAACGGCACGCGCTGCGCGCAGCCCAGCCAGACGGTCAAGGCGGGCGACCGTGTCGAGCTGACGCTGGAGCGGCGAGATGTCGTCCTGGTCGTCCGTCTGCCCGGCGACCGGCGCGGACCTTATGAGGAGGCGAAGCTGCTCTACGAGGATCTGTCGCCGCCCCCGGATGAGGCAAAACGTCTCACCCCCTATGAGCAGGCCATTCGCGCTAGCGGTTCCGGAAGGCCGACGAAAAAGGAACGCCGTGCAATCGACAGGCTGATGTCGGACGAGGATTAGAAAACTCTTCCCGCCGTCAGCCTTTCAGAGATCGTTTGTCCTTGAAATCCTGCTGTAAAGCCGATACGTCACACGCAGCCTGCCGGGTAGCGTGCTTGCCTCCCAAGCCTGTCCACGCTTTCTCTCCGGCTCAGGGGACAGGCGCGACGTTCCAGGTTGCCCGACCCCCGCCCGCATGGACATCCTGGAGTTCTTCATGACCTATGTCGTGACCGACAATTGCATCCGCTGCAAATACACCGATTGTGTCGAAGTCTGCCCGGTCGACTGTTTCTACGAGGGCGAGAATTTCCTCGTCATCCATCCCGATGAGTGCATCGACTGCGGCGTTTGCGAGCCGGAATGTCCTGCCGAGGCAATCAAGCCCGATACCGAGCCGGGGCTCGACAAGTGGCTGAAGATCAATGCCGAATATGCCAGCATCTGGCCGAATATCACGGTGAAAAAAGAGCCGATGGCCGGGGCCAAGGAACTGGACGGCGAGACCGGGAAATTCGAGAAATACTTCTCGGAAAAGCCCGGCAGCGGCGATTGAAAATATCCGCGTGCCGTGCCGTTGAAACCGGGTTCAACGGTAGGTTAAACGTTTCAAATTACGCGTGAATCACATGGGGGCTATGTGTTGCCTACATGACTCACGTTCAGCAAATTATTGATTTCCTCATATTTTTGTGATACGTTCACCACACTGTTCCATTTGTGGCATGACGCATGCCCAAAACCATCACGAAAGTAGAACAAATCCGTACGCGGTTTCCGTGACATATCAATAACTTGAGCTGTCGGATCCCAAGATCGCGCGCAAGGATAGCTTTTGCTTCTGTCTGGTGGAACCAGAGTGAAGTCACCCGACGGATTTAACCGTCTCATCCGGGCCTGACTGACCCGGCTCCGGCCGCTGCCGGAAGCGTAACAGGGAGTTTTTGATTAGAATGACCACCCAGCAGAAAAAACCTTCTACCGCACGTCACGGCTTCAAGACTGGTGAATCGATCGTGTATCCCGCACACGGCGTCGGTACCATCACGGCTATCGAAGAGCAAGAAGTCGCAGGCATGAAGCTTGAACTTTTCGTCATCGATTTTGAAAAGGACAAGATGCGTTTGAAGGTTCCGGTCGCGAAGGCCATGAGCATCGGCATGCGCAAGCTTTCCGAGACCGACTTCGTTGAGCGTGCCCTCAAGGTCGTGCAGGGCAAGGCTCGCGTCAAGCGCACCATGTGGTCCCGCCGCGCCCAGGAATATGATGCGAAGATCAATTCCGGCGACCTGATTTCCATCGCAGAAGTCGTTCGCGACCTTTACCGTGCAGAGAACCAGCCGGAACAGTCCTATTCCGAGCGCCAGCTTTACGAGGCCGCTCTCGACCGCATGGCCCGCGAAATCGCGGCCGTCAACAAGATGTCGGAAACCGAAGCCGTTCGCCTCGTCGAGACCAATCTCAACAAGGGTCCGAAGCGCGGCAAGGCAATCGAAGAGGACGACTCGCAGGACGAAGCCGCTTAACAGCGCATTGTTTTTGCTGATGAAAAAACCCGGCCTTGGTGCCGGGTTTTTTATTGGAACTTTTTCGACGCTCCAGCGTTCATACACAGTGATGCGGACTTAAGCCGGAGCCTTGAAGCTCGGCCCGATGTCCGCCAAAGCTGTCAATGTTCGATGAGGAGCGGATCATGATCTCCAGAATTTGCCTTTCCGGCAATCTCAAGAAACTGATCCAATCCAGCCGCTTCGGCGGCACATGATGAGAGATAGGGCCTCCTCCTGAAAAGTCCAGGAGCGAGGCCCTTATGCATTCAGGATCCGAGTTTGCTCCGGAACAGCGATGTTCCGGAAACGATGTTTGCTTGTTCATTTTTAGGCACGTGGCCCGTTTAGGAGAGCGATATGAAGAACATGTCTGCAGATCGGCGCATGATCAAAATAGCAATGGCGGCTCCCTATCTCGCCCGTGAAGAAGAGCATAACCTGGCCATCCGCTGGAAAGACCATGAGGACCGCGGTGCCCGCAATCAGATCGCTATGGCGCATATGCGCCTCGTGATTTCCATGGCCGGCAAGTTCCGCAATTTCGGCCTGCCGATGAGCGATCTCGTGCAGGAAGGCTATGTCGGGCTCCTGGAGGCCGCGGCTCGTTTCGAACCGGCGCGCGATGTGCGGTTTTCCACCTATGCAAGCTGGTGGATCCGTGCCTCGATCCAGGACTATATCCTGCGCAACTGGTCGATCGTGCGCGGCGGCACGAGTTCGGCCCAGAAGGCGCTGTTCTTCAACCTGCGGCGCCTGCGCGCCAAGCTTGCCAAGGGCGATACGCAACTGACGCTGCAGTCCATTCATCAGGAAATCGCCGCTGCTCTCGGTGTCAGCCTCGCCGACGTGCAGACGATGGACGCGCGCCTTTCCGGCAACGACGCTTCGCTGCAGGCGCCTTCCGTGTCGGGTGATGCCGACAGCGCCGAAAAGATGGATTTCCTCGTCAGCGACGAACCGCTGCCGGATGAGCAGGTCTCCAACATGATTGACGGCGAGCGCCGCCGCGTCTGGCTTGCGTCTGCCCTCAAGCATCTCAACGAACGGGAAATGAAGATCATCAGCGCGCGCCGGCTCGCCGAAGACGGGGCAACGCTCGAAGAGCTCGGCGCCGACCTCGGGATTTCCAAGGAGCGCGTGCGGCAGATCGAAAGCCGGGCGATGGAAAAGCTTCGTACGGCGCTCGTCAGCGCCGACCCGCATATGGCAACCTACGCCTGACCAGGAATTACTCCCCAGCAGCACAGACTGGCCCGGTTTAAAGCCGGGCTTTCTTTTATTCGGAGATAATCTTCACCCGGTCGCCCGGAGACACGGCGGCACCCGTCGGCAGGGCGTTGATCAGCTTGAAGAGATCGAGCTTGCGATCGGTGCCCATCATGCGGGAGGCGAGCGTGGTGATGTTGTCGCCGGGGCGGACCGTCACCACCCGCACGCGCAGCGGCTTCAGCGAAGCGGCTTCGCTCGGCGTCATCCGGCGGAAGCTCGCGCGCAGAACGTTTGCCGTCGGCTCCAGCGACGGGCTGCCTTTCGGCACTGCCGTCAGAAAACGGAAAATCTGGTTGTTGTTTCTGATGACCGTGACATCGAAGTCCCAGCGGTCGGCGGTGGCGCGTGCGGTCGCGGCCTCCATGCCGTTGACGTTGATCGGCTGGATGGTCGAGGGGTCGAGGCCGGTCACCCAGCCGCTGGAAATGTAATTCGTCAGGCTCTGGTTCTGGTTGTCGGCCACACCGTCGAAGCGGATGGCGATATCGTTCGGGCCGGTTGCCATGACCGCTTCGACCTTGTTGTCGATGCTGAAGTCGGGCGGCACGTCGAAGCGGATGCCGAGGCCGCCGTGCAGGAAGGTCTGGCCCCGCACATACCCCTCTTCCGGACTGTCGCCATAGAGGAGGCCGTCGATACCGTCGAGATAATAGTCCCGGCCCTTGTCGCCGACCGAACCTTCCTGGCCGAAGGCGCGGGCATGGCTGCGGGCAAGCTCGATGCGCTGGGCGGAATTCGGATGGCTCGACAGGAAGTCCAGGCTCTGGTCGGCTTCCGGATCGACCGACATGAAGCGGCTGTAGGCGGCCATGGAATCGAGGAACCGGGCGGCCGCATAGGGATCATAGCCGGCTTCGCCGAGCATGCGCACGCCGATGACGTCGGCCTGCAGTTCCTGCTGGCGGGAGAAGGCGGCAAGGCGCAGTTTGCCACGGGCAAGCGCCTGTTTGCCGGCGATATCGCTCGACAGAACTTCGGCGACGACGCGGCTGGCGATCACTTCCGCCTCTTCGCGCTTCTGGCGTTCGATGCCGTGGTTTGCGGTGACATGGCCCATTTCGTGCGAAAGAACGGCGGCCACTTCCGAGGCGTCGTTGGCAAGCGCAAGCAGGCCGCGGGTGACATAGAGATAGCCGCCCGGCAGTGCGAAGGCGTTGATGGCAGGCGAGTTGAGGATGGTGATGCGGTAGGACTGGCTCGGGTTTTCCGAGACGGCCGTCAGCGCGCCGGCAATGCGGGCGACAAGGCGCTCGGTCTTGGCGTCCTTGTATTCACCGCCGTAGCTCGCAACGATGCGCGGATGTTCGCGCGCGCCCATGGCGGCACGCGGATCGTTCTTCTGCACTTCGTCGACGATTTGCGGGTTGGACGAGGGGCCGACGGTTGGCTGATAGGACTGCTCGATCAGCGACTCGCAACCGTTCAGCGCCACGGCGCAGGCCGAAAGCAGCAGGAGGCGGCGCGCCCAACGGCGTGGCGCAAGAAAGGCATTCCTGGAAAGCGCGGGCGATTTCCACGTCGTCATGCTGTCCAGTCTGTCTCTCCGCGTCATTTTAAGTCGCCGGTCCGCCGCATCTTCGGGCCGGCCGTTGCCAGGAAAATTCAATAGGCTTCCGCCTCGGTTCTCGCGCTGCACAATCGGCCAATCCAAGTCTTTGCTGTAGCTGATTTCCGCGTGGGTTGCATAGCGAGACTCTATCTAAATGTGGCGCCGTTGCATTTCGGCAATGCCTCGCCCGTCGAGGCACTTCTCGCTCCGATGAAATTATGGCGAAAGTTCCATCGCAAGTGCAGATTCCGACCGCACTGCGGAAAAAATCGGCCATTACGGCGACCGATGCGGGCAAGCGTAACGCTTGCGCGAAGAATGCAATTAAAGGTAGTGTTTCGTCTCTGCTGAAATGAGAGAGGGCAGGCGAGCGCGCGCCTGTGCCTATTCTGCGGCTTCCGCAGCGAGATTGGCCGGGTCGCTCTTGCGTTCGCCGGCGCGCGGCAGCTGCACCGGTTTCAGCATGATGGCGGCCACCAGACCGATCAAAGCAATGCCGCAGGAGGTCATGAACAGCGGCGAGAAGGCGGCGGCATAAGCGTCGGCCACGGCCTGGCGGCTGGCCTCGGGAAGTGCTGCCATCATTTTCGGCGTTAGCTCCTCGATATTGGCAACACCGGGAATGGAGGAGCCGAGCCTGCCGAGCTGTGATGCGATGATCGCGCCGTAGATGGAAATGGCAATCGAGGCGCCGCCCATGCGCGACAGCGTGACCGAGCCGGTCGCCGCGCCGACATCGCGGGCCGGCGCGGCGTTCTGAACGCCGATGACCGGAACCTGCTGTGCAAGGCCGATACCGATGCCGTGCAGCAGCATGATGGCGCCGATGAAGGCGATCGGCGTTCCGGCATGAACTTGCGAGATCAAGGCGAAGGCAATGGCGCTGCAGGTGAGGCTGGCGATGGCGAAGGGCTTGTAGCGGCCGGTCTTCGAAATGATGCGGCCGGCATTCAGGGAGCCGCAGACGAGGCCGCCTGTCAGCAGGATGAAGAGCAGGCCGGCGCCGGAGGGCGAAAGGCCCGTCGTCGTCTGCAGGAACAGCGCGAGATAGTTGACCATGCCGATGGCGATCGCGCCGCCCATGATGGAGATCACCAGCAACAGGCTGAAGGTTGAATTGCGGAAAAGCTGCAGCGGTACGATCGGCTCCGGCGCGCGGCGCTCGACAAACACCCAGGTGACGGCACACACCACGCCGAAGGCGACGATGCCGATGCTTTGCGGCGAGATCAGTGCGCCGAAAAGCTCGCTGCTGTCGGTCGCAACCACGATGCTGGTCGTCGTCAGCGCCAGCAGGAGCGCGCCGGCATAATCGATCTTCGGCCGGCGATGCGGCTTGCGGTAGGGCAGCATGAAGGCGAGACCGGTCAATACGATGAAACCGATCGGCACGTTGACGAGGAAGATCGAGCGCCAGCCGAAGAGATCGCTCATCGTGCCGCCGAGGACCGGGCCGATGGCGCCGGAGGCCATCAGAACGAGGCTGGAATAACTCTGGTAGCGGGCGCGCTCGCGCGGCTCGAACAGGTCGGCGTTGACGGCGAAGATCGAAACCATGATGCCGCCGCCGCCGAAGCCCTGCAATACGCGGGCGGCAATCAGCGTGTTCATGGAGACGGCAAGGCCGCAGACGGCAGAGCCCGCCGTGAAGATCGCGATCGCCGTCATCATCACATATTTGCGGCCGAAGAGATCGCCGAGCTTGCCGTAGAGCGGCATGACGGCGCTGAGCGCCAGCAGATAGGCAGAACCGACCCAACCGAAGCGATCCAGATGGCCGAACTCGCCGACGATGGTCGGCAGAGCGGTGGAGACGATCTGGTTGTCGAGCGTTGCCATGAACATGGCGGTCATCAGGAAGAGGAAAAGGATGAGACGCTTGCGGGGATCCGTCACGAGCGGTGCGGGGGCAGGTTGCATATCCATGGGAGGGCCATTTTCGTTGTGCCAGTGCTTTATGTGCTAATGTCATATATTTGTCAATGGCACATTATTGACATCGGCATGTTTTATTTTCGACTCCCGTCTGTTATGGTTCCGTCATGAACGAGACCCTGACCAAGACAAGACCGATCGCGCTTGACGATGCTTCCATGGACAGCGTGCCACGCATCGGCCGCACCATGACGCGCATGCGAATGATGACAGGCCGCCGGCTGATCGGCCGCCTGGCGATCCAGAGCGTGGCGCCGGATCTGGAGCTTTCGCATCTGGACGTGCTCGATGCCGTGCGCCGCGCGCAGGAAAACGGCGAGGTGACGGTCGGGGCCATTGCCGAGATGCTGCGCATCGACCCATCGCGGGCAAGCCGGGTCGTGTCCGATATGGTCGGCCGCAACGTCCTGCGCCGCGAGGCTTCGCAGGCGGATGCGCGCCGTATCGTCGTCGTCATGACGCCGGTCGGGCAGAATCTGCTGGCGGAAATCCAGGCCCAGAAGCTTGCCTTCGTTTCCGAGGTCGTGCGGGACTGGCCGCAGGAAGAAGTCGAAACTTTCTCGCTGCTGTTCGAGAAATTCATCGGCGGCTATGAGGCGATCTTCCTTTCCCGCGACAAGGATACGCCGGGCTGAGGAAAATAGGCGGAGCGTTTGATCTCGCTCAAGCCGGCCCGTCCAAGGCAAGCCTAAGTCTCTCCTCGTTCGACGACATCAGGAGAGATTCACATGAAACATCATCGGCTTCGGCTGAGAGGCATGTTTGCCGCCATTGTTTTCACATCCTTCGGGCAGGCGGCGCTTTGCGCCGATCTGACGCCTCCGGCAGACGCGCCGGCGGCCGCGCAAAGCCCATGGCAGGTGCGCCTGCGCGCGCTCGGGGTGATCACGCGCGACAACGGCTCGGTCGACGGCATCTCCGGATCGGGTCTGTCCTATTCGGACACTGTGGTTCCGGAAGTGGATATCTCCTATTTCTTCACCGACAATATTTCCGCCGAACTCATTCTCGGCACGACCTATGCCAATGTGCATGGCGAAGGTTCGATTGCCGGGCTCGGCGAAATCGGCAAGACCTGGCTGCTGCCGCCGACGCTGACGCTGCAATATCATTTCACCGATTTCGGTGCCTTCCAGCCCTATCTCGGCGCCGGTGTGAACTACACGGTCTTCTACAACCAGTCCGGCAAGAGCGCCGACAGCCTCGACGTGAAGAACACGTTCGGCGTCGCCCTGCAGGCGGGCTTCGACTATATGTTCGACGAGCACTGGGGCGCGAACGTGGATGTGAAGAAGATCTTCCTGCGCCCGGATTTCGATGCGACAGTCGGCGGTGCCGACGTCAGCGGCAAAGCGAAACTCGATCCCTGGCTGATCGGCGCCGGCGTGACCTACCGCTTCTAGGAGAAAGGCGCCGGATGCCCGGCCGGATGTCTGGCGCCCCTTCCCCTTCACCCCCCGTTTGCGCTATGGGCAATGCCCATGAGCCAGTCCACCTTCACCATCCTGCTCGGCGGGGCACTCAGCCTGACGGATCGCCTGCGCGACGCCGTTCGGGACAGCCGCTTCATTGCGGCCGATGGCGGCATGCGCCATGCGGCGGCTCTCGGCGTGGTGCCGGAACTGTGGGTCGGCGATTTCGATTCGACGCCGCCCGATCTCGACGGGGCCTTTCCCACCGTGCCGCGCCAGCCCTATCCGGCCGCAAAGGCTGCGACCGATGGTGAAATCGCCGTTGCCGAGGCGATCGAGCGCGGCGCAAAACGCCTGATCCTTGCAGGCGCGCTGGGCGGCGAACGTTCCGACCATGCGCTTCAACATTTGCTTTACGGGGTCGAACTGGCACAGCAAGGTTTCGACGTGCTGCTCACCTCGGGCAGCGAGGAGGCGGTACCTTTGCTTCC
The DNA here is from genome assembly GCA_900471515.1 of Hyphomicrobiales bacterium. Classification (GTDB taxonomy): domain Bacteria; phylum Pseudomonadota; class Alphaproteobacteria; order Rhizobiales; family Rhizobiaceae; genus Rhizobium. The sequence continues at coordinate 209,203 of UCFC01000024.1, forward strand.
CGGTGCGCTGGAGATCGACCTTCCGCCCGGCAGCCTGTTTTCGGTGCCGGGCTTTAGCGAACTCAACGGGCTGTCCATCGAAAATGCCCGCTATCCGCTCATCGACTTCCATTTGCCCTTCGGCTCGTCGCGCACCATTTCCAATGTGGCGGAAGGCCGCGTGCGCTTCTCGCTTGCCAGCGGCAGGGCCATTGTGCTCGCGCGGCCCTATGATCTTTCCGGAGTCTGATAGTTGGCGCCTCCCATCCTGAAACTCGACGATATCTTCCTGAGCTTCGGCGGCACGCCGCTGCTTGCCGGTGCTGCGCTACAGGTGGAGCCCGGCGACAAGATCTGCCTCGTCGGCCGCAACGGCTCGGGCAAATCGACGCTGCTGAAGATTGCCGCCGGCCTCGTCGATGCCCAGTCCGGTGAGGTATTCCGTCATCCGGCATCGACGGTGCGCTACCTGGAGCAGGCACCGGATTTTGCCGGCTTCGAGACCGTGCAGGCCTATGCCGAAGCGGGGCTCGGGCCGGGTGACGATCCCTACCGTGTCACCTATCTCCTGTCGCATCTGGGGCTTACCGGCGAGGAAAACCCGAAAAATCTTTCCGGCGGCGAGGCGCGTCGCGCAGCCCTTGCGCGTGTGCTGGCGCCGGAGCCCGACATTCTGCTGCTCGACGAGCCGACCAACCATCTCGACCTGCCGACCATCGAATGGCTGGAAGGCGAACTGCAGAAGACGCGCAGCGCGCTGGTCCTGATTTCGCACGACCGCCGTTTCCTGGAAAAAGTCTCGACGGCGACCGTCTGGCTGGACCGCGGCACCTCTCGCCGGCTCGACAAGGGTTTTGCGTTTTTCGAGGCCTGGCGCGATCAGGTGCTGGAGGCGGAAGAGCTTGAACAGCACAAGCTCGGCAAGGCGATCGAGCGGGAAGAACATTGGCTGCGCTACGGCGTGACGGCGCGGCGCAAGCGCAATATGCGCCGCCTGGGCGAGCTGCAGACGATGCGCGCGCAGTATCGCGGCCACAAGGGGCCGCAGGGAACGGTACAGGCGAGCGTTTCCGACGCGCAGGAATCCGGCAAGCTGGTGATCGAGGCCGACAAGATCACCAAGAGCTACGACGACAGAGCGATCGTCGCGCCGTTTTCGATCCGCGTGCATCGCGGCGACTGCATCGGTCTCGTGGGACCCAACGGTGCCGGCAAGACGACGCTTCTGAAGATGCTGACCGGCCAGCTTGCGCCGGACAGCGGCACGGTCAAGCTCGGCACCAATCTCGAGATTGCTACCCTCGACCAGAAGCGCGAGGATCTCGATCCCGAGGATACGCTCGCCAATTACCTGACGGACGGGCGCGGCGAGAACCTGCTCGTCAATGGCGAGCAGCGGCATGTGACCGGCTACATGAAGGAATTCCTGTTCCAGCCGGAGCAGGCACGCACGCCGATCAAGAACCTCTCAGGCGGTGAGCGCGCTCGGCTGATGCTGGCGCGCATCCTGTCGCGGCCGGCGAACCTTCTCATCCTCGACGAACCGACCAACGACCTCGACATCGAGACGCTGGATCTGTTGCAGGAGATTGTCACGGGCTTTCCGGGCACGGTCATCCTCGTCAGCCACGATCGTGATTTCCTCGACCGGACGGTGACGTCAACGATCGCTCCGGCCAATCCGGAAGCGCCCGATGGACGCTGGATCGAATATGCCGGCGGTTATTCCGACATGCTGGCACAGCGCAAGGGTGCGGCCGAAGAGCGCCGGAAGGCCGAGAAGGCTGCGGACAAGCCCAAGACACAGGAGACTGCGGCTGCCGCTCCTTCCGCCTCCAAAGGCAAGCTTTCCTACAAGCAGAAGTTCGCGCTCGAAAACCTGCCCAAGGAAATGGCAAAAGCCGAAGCCGAAATCGCCAGGCGCGAAGAGAAGATGGCAGACCCGAACCTCTTCACAAAGGACCCCGCAACCTTCAGCCGGATGGCATCGGAGATGGAAAAGCTGCGCGACAGCCTGACCCGAATGGAAGAGGAGTGGCTGGAACTGGAAATGCTGCGCGAGGAACTGGAAGGCTGATCCAACAATAATTTCCCGAAATGTCGGATCGGGTGGTTTTGCGCCGTCCTTGGGCCGAACGTGATCGACGGCATGGTGCCGCCACCTCATAAGGGAGATTTTTCATGCGCATGATTTTCGTGAACCTGCCGGTCAAGGACCTGGTCAAGTCGAAGGAATTCTTTTCGGCGCTCGGCTTTTCCTACAATCCCGCCTTCACCAACGACGATGCCGCCTGCATGATCGTCGAGGAAAATATCTATGTAATGCTACTGACGCACGGCCACTTCCGGCAGTTCATCGACGGCGAGATCGCCGACACGTCGAAGGGCAAGGAAGTGCTGACCTGCCTTTCGGCCGGCAGCCGCGCCGAGGTGGACGATTACCTGAAGAAAGCGCTGGCAGCCGGCGGCAAGCCCTGGAAGCCGATACTCGACATGGGGCCGATGTACGGGTGCAGCTTCCAGGATCTCGATGGTCATGTCTGGGAAATCATGTACATGGACATGTCTGCAGCCGGCTGAGCGGGCCTTTCACAGGCTTTTCGCGGACTTCCGGCGGCCAAGACCGGGCATCGGGGTCCGCCTTCCTCACTTTTCCTTGATTCGCCGGCGCCACGTCATGCGGCATAGAGTGCCGCTCCGGCAGCCGGGGATCGTGCCGACCAATGGCGACAAGGAAGAGCCACATGCCTCGCAGATTCTATACCGGATTATTCATGGCGCTTGCCGCCAGCAGCTTTGTCGCCTTCGGTCTTTCGCAGGCGGCGAGCGCGCAGGAAAACCAGCGCGTGCGGGTGCGCGGCACGGTGGAAAGCTTCAGTGGCGATACGCTCGTCGTCAAGACCCGTGAAGGCAGCGATGCGACGATTGCGCTCAAGTCCGGCTGGAAGGTCGCCGGCATCAGGAATGCGTCGGTCGACGACATCAAGGTCGGCGATTTCGTCGGCGTCGCCTCGCTTCCGAAAGGCACGGGGCCTGACGGCGCAATCGAGGTGCTGATCTTCCCCGCGGCGATGAAGGGGGCCGGCGAAGGCAGCCGCCCCTGGGATGTGCAGCCGAACAGTTCGATGACGAACGCGACTGTCAGCAATGCGGTCAAGGCGGTCGACGGGCATACGATCACGCTGACTTATCAGGGCAAGGAAAAGACCATCTCGATTGCCGACGGCACGCCGATCGTCACTTTTGCGCCGGCGACGAAGGATGACCTGAAGCCCGGTGCCGGGGTCATCGTCATGGCGGAAAAGGCGGCCGACGGGCGCATTTCGGCTGCGCAGGTCAGCGTCGGCATCAATGGCGTGATGCCGCCGATGTGAATTTGTCTGGCGCCTCGGCTTTACGCCATTCCGGGCGAAGGGCCGCGGCCGCGTTTCTTGAATTGGCTTAGAGTGCCGGGGCAGGAGCCGCCGCGGCGCTCGATCCCGGAGCCGACGCTGCCGGTTCTCCCTGGGGTTTGGAAGGCAGCGCCTCCAGATGCAGCGTGCGCGGATGCAGCGTCTCCAGATAGGTCTCCGAGCGGCCGATATAGATCATGCCGGTTTCCGGCAGGGTGGCGAGCAGCTTCGTCATCGTGTGCTGCCATTCCGGTTCCATGCCTTCGAGCACTTCGTCGAAAACGGCCCAGCGCGGCTTGACGAGAAGCAGGCGGGCAAAGCCGATCGCTTTCTGCTCATCGGCATCGAGAAGCTTATCCCAGCGCGCGCGGCTGTCGAGGCGGGCGACCAGCGAATGCAGGCCGGCAGCCTCCAGCGCGGCCTCGACCGCGGCCGTGTCGTAGGCTTCAGGCTTTTCGGGGAATGCGATCGCCTCGCGCAGCGTGCCGCCCGGGACATAGGCGAGCTGCGGGATGAACATCATATCCTTGATCGGCGGCAGGCCCATGGTGCCGTGACCGGAGGGCCAGAGACCGGCCATTGCCTGGAAGAGCAGGCGGCGGTTCACGCTGTGATCGCCGTTGATCATGACCTTCTCGCCGGCCTTGATCGTCACGTCGTTCTCACGCATCCGGAAGCCGCCGCACTCGTCGATATCCTCGCCAAGCTTGGCAACGATAACGATGTCCTTCAGCGTCAGCGTATCGGAAGCCGTTTCCTCATAGGCGATGGCGTCCTCTACTTCGAAGCCGTCGTCCATGTCCTGAAGCGCCTGGCGAAAATCGGTGACGCGCATCAGTGTCGCGCGCCATTCGGCGATCGGGCCGAAATTGGCGACATACCAGCGCAGCGCCGTGTTGACCTGGTTGAAGGCGCCGACCGACATCATCAGCTGGCCGAAGGTCAGCCCGCCGGAAAAATAGGCGGGTGCTGCGACGATGATCGGTATGACGATGACCAGCCAGCCGTAACCTGCCGAAACCCAGGTGAGGTTGGTATTGGCCATGGCAAGCCGCTTGATGACCGAGAGAACGTTGGTGATATCACCGTTGATGCGCTTGCGCTCGTTCTCTTCGCCACGCGCCACCGTGATCGCCGGCATGTTCTCGTTGGCGTGCATCAGCGCGAAGCGTAGCTCGGCTTCCTTCGAGAACCGGTCGGCATTGAGCTTGACGAGCTTGCGGCCAACGACCTGGCTCAAGACCGAGGCAGATGCGGCGTAAAAGATTGCCGCCCAGACCATGTAGCCGGGGATGGTGAAGCTGTAGCCGTTGATGCGGAAGATGAAGCCGCTCGAAAGCTCCCACAAGACACCGATGAAGCTGACGAGCAGGATGGTCGACTGCAGGAGGCCGAGGGCAAGGTTGGTGGTGCTTTCGGCGAGATTGCGGGAATCCTCGTGAAGGCGCTGGTCGGGATTGACGCCGAGGATGCCGATGGTGGAGAGCTTGAGGGCGCGCTTGCGCTCCAGCCACTGATCGACGAGATCGCGCGACAGTCCTTCGCGCATATAGAGGGCCGTCATCTGGTTCAGCCATGCCTGCAGCACGTTGAGCAGCAAGAGCGCGCCGGCGATCATCGCGAAGACTTCAAGCTGGCGGAAGAACTCGCCGAGATCACGACGCTCCAGCGAATCGTAGAAAGGGGCGTTCCATTCGTTGAGGATCACCTGTCCATAGGCAGTCGCCAGGATGATGACGACAAGCAGGATCGCAAGCGCAACGACCTTGCCGCGAACCTGCGAATTCCAGAATGCGGAGAACATTACCCCAAGCCGATACGTCAGGCTGAGATCGTATCCCACCCGGTCCTGGTGCTGGATGTCCTTCCTCCCGTTGACGTCATTCTTCATTATTTTTTCCAAAATCGCCCATCCTCCATTATTAACATGGGGACGTTACTGGTCCATCAACAGATTCCACCACCCATAAAGAAAGCGTGATGGTTTGCGCAGCCGTCCGTATTGACAGTTGATTCGCGGGCGGACTGGCGCTAATTAAGATGCCTCGTGGTGATTTGGCCGGCCGGCTTGCAGCCACGTTAAATAAGTCGCTAAAGGGCCGCGTGCGGACCGGTAGCGATTCTTTCGCCGCCGGTTTTTTATTTTGATCGAGTTGACCGCAATGCCCATCAAGATCCCCGATACGCTGCCCGCCTTCGAAACCCTCGTGAACGAGGGCGTGCGGGTGATGACCGAAACGGTGGCAATCCGTCAGGATATCCGCCCGCTGCAGATCGGGCTGCTCAACCTCATGCCGAACAAGATCAAGACCGAAGTGCAGATGGCGCGCCTGGTCGGCGCTTCGCCGCTGCAGGTGGAATTCTCGCTTGTCCGCGTCGGCAATCACAAGGCCAAGAATACGTCCGAAGAACACCTGCTCGCTTTCTACCAGACCTGGGAGGAAGTGAAGCACCGCAAGTTTGACGGCTTCATCATCACGGGCGCGCCAATCGAGACGCTGCCCTACGAGGATGTTACCTATTGGAAGGAAATGCAGCAGATTTTCGACTGGACGCAGACAAATGTCCATTCGACCATGAATGTCTGCTGGGGCGCGATGGCCGGAATCTATCATTTCCACGGCGTGCCGAAATACGAGCTGAAGGAAAAGGCCTTCGGCGTCTACCGCCACCGCAACCTCAAGCCTTCCTCTGTCTATCTCAACGGTTTCTCCGACAATTTCGAGGTTCCGGTGTCGCGCTGGACCGAAGTGCGCCGGGCCGATATCGAGAAGGTCGATGGCCTTGAGATATTGATGGAATCGAGCGAGATGGGTGTCTGTCTCGTCCACGAGCCGAAGGGGCGGCGGCTCTATATCTTCAATCACGTCGAATATGATTCCACGTCGCTTTCGGACGAATATTTCCGCGACGTGAATGCCGGCGTGCCGATCAAGATGCCGCATAACTACTTCCCGCATAACGATCCGGCGCTTCCGCCGCAAAACCGCTGGCGCAGCCACGCGCATCTGCTTTTCGGCAACTGGATCAACGAGATCTATCAGACGACGCCCTACGATATCGAGGAGATCGGTTCGGACATCTGAGCGTCATCGGCCGGGTTTGCGAACGGCGCCGTCGCATTTCTGCGACGGCGTTTTGTTTTCCGGTTCCGCCCGGTTGCGGTTTGCGGCGAAAGGGGGCAGGTTCCGGTTTCTGAAACCCAGGGGCGGAGTGAGCGTCGATCATGGCGGACAAGTTGGAACGGGAAGTTTTCGGCCAGACGAAAGAGGGAGAGACCGTTCATCGCGTCGCCATCAGCGGCGGCGGACTGACGGTCAAGGTGTTGAACTGGGGCGCGGTCATCCAGGATATCAGGCTCGACGGGCACGATGCGCCGCTGGTGCTCGGCTTCGAGAATTTCGACAGCTATCTCGACCATTCGCCATTCTTCGGCGCAACACCGGGACGCTGTGCCAACCGCATCGGCGACGGCAAGTTCACGCTCGATGGCAAGGCCTACCAGCTTGAGCTCAACGAGAAGGGCGTCACGCACCTTCATGGCGGCAGCAACAATATCGGCAGGCTCGTCTGGACGATCGTCGAACACGAGGCCGACCGGGTCGTGCTGAAGATCGTCGATCCCGATGGCCGCGCCGGCTACCCCGGCAATTGCACCATCCAGGCCAGCTATCATGTGCATGGTAATGGCGTGCTTTCCGTCAACTACGAGACGGTGACGGACCAGCCGACGCTTGCCAATGTCTGCCAGCATTCCTATTTCAATCTCGACGGTCGGGAGGATGCGCTGGCGCATGACATCATGATCGCCGCCGACCACTATCTGCCGACCAACGAGAAGCAGATACCGACCGGCGAGATCCGCCCGGTCGAGGGCACCGCGTTCGATTTCCGGACGATGGCGCCGATGAAGCGTTTTTCCGGACAGGAGCAGGCGCTTTACGACCACAATTTCTGCTTCTCGAACGCGCGCACGGCCAAACGTTCCGTCGTGCTTGCCCGCAGCCTGCATTCCGGCGTTTCGCTGGAAGTGCGCACGACGGAGCCTGGCGTTCAGTTCTATGCCGGCTTCAAGCTCGGTGTTCCGGTTCCAGGCCTAGACGGCCGTAAATACGGCCCCTTCGCCGGCTTCTGCTTGGAAACGCAGGTCTGGCCCGACGCCGTCAACCATGCTGGCTTTCCGAACGCGGTTCTGCGCCCGGGCGAAGTGCTGCGGCAGGAAACGGACTACATCTTCACGAAGGGCTGAGCTCGCTCATCCTGTCGGGATCTATGACCCTCGCGGCCTTCCCGCGAGGGTTTTTCTTTCTGCGAAGCGAATCCGACTTGCTGAATGGTCCTAGATAGGTTCTATTGTATCCTCATGGATAGAACCAGTCTGATAGCAGAGCTGAACGGCCGCGGGCTGCGCGACGAGGCGGCAACGGGTCCGCTTTACAAGCGGCTGGCGCAGGCCCTGACGGGCCTCATTCAGGAAGGTCTCCTGAAACCCGGCGCCGCGCTGCCGGGCGAGCGCGATCTGGCAGAAGCGCTCAAGCTCGGCCGCGTGACGGTGCGGACAGCCTATCGCGATCTCATGACGTCAGGTGCGCTGGAGTCTCGCCACGGCAGCGGCACCTTCGTTTCCAGCAAGGTGGAGCGGATGGAGCAGTCGCTGTGGCGGCTTTCCTCCTTTTCGGCGGATATGCGCTCGCGCGGGCGCTCGCCGGCGGCGAAGATCCTGTCGCGTACGGTCAACAACCCTTCGCCGGAAGAATCCTTCCTGCTCGGTCTTGGAGTCGACGAACCGGTGTTGCGGCTCGACCGCCTTCGTCTCGCCGACGGACTGCCGCTCGCAATCGAGCGCGCCGTCGTACCGGTCAAGTTTCTGGGCGAGGATGCCGGCGGCGAAGGTTCGCTCTATGATGCGCTCGCGGCCCGAGGCCACAAACCGGTACGCGCCATGCAGCGGCTGACCGCCGTCACGCTCGATCCTTCGTCGGCGGCTATCCTGAACGTCAAATCCGGCGCGCCGGCCCTTCTGATCGAACGCGTCTCGCGCCTGGAAGACCAGCGCGTCGTTGAATACACCCGCTCGCACTATCGTGGCGACGCCTATGATTTCGTCGCCGAACTGAGAATTGGAGATGACCTATGAGTGAGAACCAGTCGCTGATGCTGCAGGAGGCGGGCCAGTCGCCCGAGGTGGTCGCTACCCTGCTCGAAAAGGAAAAACCGGTCTTTGCCGAAATTGCCCGGCTGTTCTCCGCCTCCCGCCCAAGCGTCGTGACGACTGCGGCACGCGGCTCCTCCGACCATGCGGCGACCTTTTTCAAATATCTCTTCGAGATCACCTGCGGCGTGCCGGTCGCCTCGATCGGTCCGTCGATCGCCTCGGTCTACGGCGCGCCCCTGCATCTGAAGGGCGGCATCCATTTCACCGTTTCCCAGTCGGGCGCGAGCCCCGACATCGTGGCGCTGCAGGAAGCGGCCAAGAAAGGCGGGGCGACGACGATCGCCATCGTCAATGTCACCGACAGCCCGCTTGCCAAGCAGGCCGATATCGTTCTCGGCCTCAATGCCGGCGCCGAAAAGAGCGTGGCGGCGACGAAGTCCTTCATCGCATCGGTTGCCGCGCTCGCTGGCGTTACGGCTGCGATTGGCGGCAAGGCCGATCTGCAGGCGGCGCTCGAAAAGCTTCCGGCCGCCCTTTCCCAGACGTCCGGTATCGACACCAAGGCGGCCGAGGACGTGCTGTTCAATGCCGCTTCGCTCTATACCGGTGGCCGCGGCACCGCTTTCGCCATTGCTCTCGAAGCTGCGCTGAAAGCCAAGGAAACGGCCGGCCTTCATGCAGAAGCTTTCTCTCTTGCGGAACTGATGCATGGCCCGATGCGCCTTGTACAGCCTGGCTTCCCGATTGTCGGCTTCGTGCCTGACGATGCCGCCTTCGACAACAATGTGAAAGCGCTTGACCGGCTGCAGAAGCTCGGCGCCACCACCGTACCCTTCTCGACAAAGGCGCTCGCCGGCGTCAATCTGCAGGTTCCGACGACCGGCAACGGCCTTGTCGATCCCCTGGTTTCGCTGCTCGTCTACTATCGCCTGATCGAGTCCGTCACCCGCCGCAAGGGCTTCGATCCGGACAAGCCGGCAAACCTGCTCAAGGTGACGGAGACCGTCTGATGACCCGCAAGATCTTCACCGGAGCCCGTATCTTCGATGGCGAACGCTTCCATGACGAGCGGGCGCTGATCGTCAAGGACGGACATGTCGAGGCGATCGTCGGCCTGAACGATCTGCCCGAGGGCGAGGTCGCAAGACTGGCGGGCGGCGTGCTGTCCGCCGGCTTCGTCGATGCGCAGGTCAATGGCGGCGGCGGCCGCATGCTGAACGACGAACCATCGCCGGATTCCATGTACATGATCGCCGACGGGCATCGCCCTTACGGCACGACGGCATTGCTGCCGACGCTGATCACCGACACGGCCGCGGCGACGGCCGCGGCGATCGAAGCGGCCAAGGTTGCGGTGAAGAGCAATCGCGGCGTGGCCGGCCTGCATCTGGAAGGTCCGCATCTGGCGCCGGCCCGCAAGGGCGCGCATCTGGCCGAACTGATGCGTCCGGTCGAGGATCGGGACGTCAAGGCCTTCATTGCCGCGCGCGAGGCGATCGGCACGCTGCTCGTGACCATGGCGGCAGAGCAGGTGACGGTTGCGCAGGTGCGTGAACTGAGCGAAGCCGGCGTCATCGTCAGCATCGGCCATTCCGACAGCACCAGCGAGGCGGCGGAAGCTCGCTTCGATGCCGGAGCTCGGGGTGTGACGCACCTCTTCAACGCCATGAGCCAGCTGGCGCACCGGGCGCCGGGGCTGGTTGGCGCTGCGATCGACCATCCGGCGGTCTGGTGCGGCATCATCGCCGACGGCCACCATGTTGATCCCAAGGCCCTGCGCACGGCGCTGCGCGCCAAACGTGGCGAGGGCCGGCTTTTCTTCGTGACCGATGCGATGTCGCTGGTCGGCTCGCAGACGGATACGTTCACTTTGAACGGCCGCACCGTGCGGCGCGAAAGGGGCGGTTTCTGCTCGAAGCTCGTGCTTTCGGACGGCACGCTTGCAGGTTCGGATGTCGATATGGCATCGACTATCCGCTATGGCGTCACCTATCTGGATCTGACGCTTGCCGAGGCGCTCAGGATGGCGACACTCTACCCGGCGCGTTTCCTGCGGCTTGCCGATCGCGGCCACCTGTCGCCGGGCGCACGCGCCGATCTGGTGCATTTCACCGATGCGATCGAAGTCACTGCGACCTGGCTCAGCGGCGAGCCGACGTAAGGAGGACGGTGGATGAGCGACATCACCGACGCCTATTTCTCCAATCTCATCGGCCGGCTGGAGGAATTGAAGCGGGCACTTGCCGAACCGATGGCGCAGGCCGCCGAAGCGATCCTCGCAGCCGCCCGCGCCGACAAGCGTGTCTATGTCTTCGGTACCGGCCATTCGCATATGCTGGCGGAAGAGGTGCATTACCGCGCCGGCGGGCTTGCTTTCACCGTGCCCGTTCTCGTCGGCTCGGCCATGCTGCATGAGGGTGCCGTCATCAGTTCGGTCTATGAGCGCACACAGGGCCTGGTGCGGCCGATGCTGGAGCGTTACGGCATGCAGCCGGGCGATGTCATCATCATCGCTTCCAATTCAGGCGTGAATGCTGCACCGATCGAGGCGGCCGACTACGCGCGCGAAATCGGCGCCAAGGTGATCGCCATTACTTCGATCGCCTATTCGACGGCGATCGCCAACGGGCGCCGCCGGCTTGCCGACGTGGCCGATGTGGTTCTGGACAACGGGCTGCCGCCGGGCGATGCCGTTCTCGGTCTTGACGGCACGGGGCTCCGGGTCGGGCCGGTCTCGACGGCGGTGGGCGTCACCGTCATCAATGCCATCTTCGCGGACGTCGCCTCCGAGCTTTCGAAATTGGGCGATGCGCCCGTCTATCTCAGCGCCAACATGCCGGGTGCGGCCGAGATCAACCAGAAGCTCGTGAAGAAATACAGGCCGCGCAACCCGCATCTTTGAACCGGAGGCTCGCGCTTTTGCCTGCCTCCCACTGTCTGGCATCGGCGCTGCCGGAAGCGAGCGGATATTTCCGAACAAACGAAAACGGCCCGAAGCGCGTGCTCCGGGCCGTTCGAATCCCCGAAAAGCGATGCGCTCAGTCCTTGGCGCGCTCGACGTAGGAATTGTCTTCGGTCGCGATGACAACGCGCGTGCCGGCGTCGATATGGGGCGGAACCGAGGTGCGGATGCCGTTGGAGAGGATCGCTGGCTTGTAGGAAGAGGAAGCCGTCTGGCCCTTTACGACCGGCTCGGTCTCGACGATCTCGAGGGTCACGTGGCGCGGCAGTTCGAGAGCGAGCGGGACGCCTTCGTGGATCGACAGGATGCAGGTCATGCCTTCCTGGAGATAGGCCTTCTGGTCGCCCATGGTTTCCTCGCTGACGACCACCTGGTCGTAGGTCGCGGGGTTCATGAAGTGGAAGCCTTCACCATCCTCATAGAGGTACTGGAAGTTGACGTCTTCGACGAAGGCGCGCTCGACCTGCTCGGTCGTGCGCCAGCGTTCGGAAACCTTCACGCCGTCGACGATGCGGCGCATGTCGACCTGCGTGACCGGCGTGCCCTTGCCCGGGTGGAAATTCTGGGCGGTGAGAACGACGTAGAGCTTGCCGTCGACATCGAGAACGTTGCCCTTGCGGACCGAAGAGGCGATGATCTTGACCATAAGACTTCCTTGTAAGTCGGCTTTCGGCGTCGTAGAGGACTGTCGGAATGGCCCTGAAGACGCAAATGATTTTTTCTTCGGGGGCGCACTAACCTAAAATCGCGGAAATAGCCACCCCATCCCGGCCGATTCCGGCAAGGAAAGCGTTGAATGAACCTTACAAGCACCAAAGCGTCTCCCTGGTGGACGCCATCAGTGCATTCCGATCGCCGCCCGTTCCTCATCGGGCGCAACGCGATCCAGGCGGCATTGCGCGGTTATTTCGCTCGTGAGGACTTCGTCGAGGTCGATACCGCCACGCTGCAGATCTCGCCGGGCAACGAGGCCCACCTGCACGCCTTTGCTACGGAGGCGCTCACGACCGACGGACAGGCCGCAGCCTTCTACCTGCATACGTCGCCGGAATTTGCATGCAAGAAGCTGCTGGCGGCCGGCGAGCAGCGCATTGCCTGTTTTGCGCATGTCTACCGCAACCGCGAGCGCGGGCCGCTGCACCATCCCGAGTTCACGATGCTCGAATGGTATCGGGCAGGCGAGAGCTATGAGAGCCTGATGATGGACTGCGTGCGTATGCTGGCGCTCGCCGCTGAAACGGTAAAGACGGCGAAACTCACCTATCGCGGCGCCGAGTGCGATCCCTTTGCGGGGCCGGAGCGGCTGAGCGTCGCGGAAGCCTTCGGCCGCCATGCCGGTATCGATCTTCTGGCTTCGGTTGGTGCCGACGGCTCGACGGATCGCGAACATCTGGCCGCAGAAATGCGGCGGGCGGGCATGCGGGTTGCCGATGACGATCATTGGGCCGATCTCTTCAGCCGGGTCCTTGTGGAAAAGGTCGAGCCGCATCTCGGCTTCGGTCGCGTTACCATTCTCGACGAATACCCGGTTTCGGAAGCCGCCCTTGCGCGGCCTTCGGCAGGCGATCGGCGGGTAGCGGAACGCTTCGAGCTCTATGCCTGCGGGGTCGAGCTTGCCAACGGCTTCGGGGAACTGACCGATGCTGCCGAGCAGCGGCGGCGTTTCCAGATCGAGATGGCCGAGAAGATGCGGGTCTATGGCGAGACCTATCCGCTCGATGAGGATTTTCTGGCAGCACTCTCGGTCATGCCCGAGGCAAGCGGTATCGCGCTCGGTTTCGACCGGCTGGTGATGCTGGCGACAGGAGCCTCGCGGATCGATCAGGTGCTCTGGGCGCCTGTCGCGGAGTATGGCCGATGAATGTCATGCGTCCTCTCAAGAGCGTCGACGATCTCGTCAGGACAGGCCTGATCGATGAGGCCGAGCGGCTGGCGCTCGAGGAGGTCGCTGCGCGCTATGCCATCGCGCTGACGCCCGCGATGGCACGGTTGATCGATCATGCCGATCCGGCCGATCCGATTGCGCGGCAGTTCGTGCCCGATACGGCGGAGCTTGTCACAAGGCCCGAGGAGCGGTCCGATCCCATCGGGGACCATGCCCACAGTCCGGTGGAGGGTATCGTCCATCGTTATCCGGACCGCGTATTGCTGAAGGCCGTGCATGTCTGCCCGGTCTATTGCCGCTTCTGTTTCCGGCGCGAGATGGTGGGGCCGCAGGGGCTCGGCACGCTCGATCCCGCGGCCCTGTCGGCGGCCTTCGACTATATCCGTCGCCACGGTGAAATCTGGGAGGTGATCCTGACCGGCGGCGATCCGCTGGTGCTTTCGCCGCGCCGTCTCGGCGAAATTCTGAGCGAGCTTGCAGCGATCGAGCATGTGAAGATCGTGCGCTTCCATACACGCGTGCCCGTCGTCGATCCGCAGAAGATCGATGCGGATCTGGTCGCGGCGCTGAAAGCAAGCGGCAAGACCGTCTATGTTGCGCTTCACGCCAATCATCCGCGCGAGTTGACGGCGGAAGCGCGCGCCGCCTGCGCCCGGCTCGTCGATGCCGGCATCGTCATGGTCAGCCAGTCGGTCCTGCTCAAGGGTGTCAACGATGATGCCGATGTGCTGGCGGAATTGATGCGGGCCTTCGTTGAGACGCGGGTGAAACCTTATTATCTGCACCATCCGGATCTTGCGCCCGGCACCAGCCATTTCCGGCTGTCGATAGAGGAGGGGCAGACGATCGTCGCCGCGCTTCGCGGCCGTATCTCCGGCCTCTGCCAGCCTACCTACATCCTGGATATTCCCGGCGGCTACGGCAAGGCCGTGATCGGCCAAAGCGCCCTGAAGGCGACCGGCGAGGGTTGCTACTCGGTCTCGGACTATCGCGGAGGCGAGCATTCTTATCCGCCGGCCGGTTAACGCAGAAGCGTGGCCCCGGCGTACCATTTCTGCACTCGACGCAGCCAAAGCCATTTGCCGCCGGCTTTCTCAGGTCATGTCAAGCTATTGATAGATATTAATTATCAGTCATCGTGCGGGCAAGATCTGTAAAATGCAAAGTGTGAGTCATAGTCATATTTAACCAGTTGTATTAGCGGAATGTTCTGTTTTCCGTACTAAAAGCACTCCCATGAAAAGGCGATGAATGCCGGCTCAGGATCATGAAAATCTGGAGTGAATGGGATGAACAAGACAATCCGCGACCTCGTAGCCAAGTTCGGTAAGCTTCCTGTACCCGTCGATCAGGTTGCCGACGATGCGGATCTCTACGCTGCGGGCCTGACGTCCTTCGCCTCGGTGCAGCTCATGCTCGGCATCGAAGAAGCATTCGACATCGAATTTCCAGACAATCTCCTGAACCGCAAGTCTTTCGCGAGCATCTCGGCGATTGCCAAGACGGTCGATCTCATTCGGGATAGCCGAAAGGTCGCCTGATGAACGTCCCGGTCAAAATCACGGAAGACAGCCTGGTCGCAAGGGCTGCCCGCGTCGCCGAAATTGCGGCAAGACATGCGGATGCCGTCGATTTCGAAGGCCGGTTCCCGCAAGAGGCCGTCAACGCGATGAAGGCCGAGCGCCTGCTCGGCATCCAGATTCCGCGCCATCTCGGCGGCGAGGCCGCTTCCACGACCGATATTGCCGAATTGTGCTCGATGCTCGGCCAGGCCTGCGCGGCAAGCGCGATGGTCTTCGCCATGCACCAGATCAAGCTTTCGAGCCTCGTCGAACACGGCGCCGACAGCGAGTGGCATAGCGCCTTCATGCGCCGCATCGTTGCCGAACAGCTGCTGATCGCTTCCGCCACCACCGAGGGCGGGATCGGCGGCAACCTGCGCAACAGCATCTGCGCCATCGAAATCGACGGCGACATCTGCCGGCTGCAAAAGGATGCGACCGTCATTTCCTACGGTTCGCACGCCGATGCCATTCTCATCACTTCGCGCAGCCATCCGCAGGCGGCTTCGTCCGATCAGGTGCTGACTGCTTTCCTGAAGGATCAGTATACGCTCGAAAAGACGCATGTCTGGAACACGCTCGGCATGCGCGGCACCTGCTCCGATGGCTTTCTCTTCAGGGGCGAGGCGCCGGCCAAACAGATTCTGCCGAAACCCTTCGCGGAAATCGCCGCGCAATCGATGCTCGCCTCCTCGCACCTTCTCTGGAGCGGTGTCTGGTACGGCATCGCGGTCGATGCCGTTTCCCGTGCGCAGGCCTTCGTGCGCGCTGCCGCCCGCAAGTCTCCCGACGCCACGCCGCCCGGCGCGCTTCGTCTTGCGGAGGTCTCCAACCTTCTGCAGATGGTGAAATCGAATGTGGTTGCCGGCCTCAAGGCCTATGAAGAGGCAAAGGCGGACGGCGATAAGCTCTCCTCAATGGGCTTTGCCGTGGCGATGAACAACGTCAAGATTGCCTCTTCGGAAACGATCCTCGAGATCGTCAATCATGCCATGCTGATCTGCGGCATCATGGGCTACAAGAACGGCACGCCCTTCAGCCTCGGACGCCATCTGCGCGACGCTCATTCCGCGCAGCTCATGATTTCGAACGACCGCATCCTCGGCAACACGTCGAGCATGCTTCTTGTCCATAAGCAGGACACTAGCCTACTGGGGTAAAGCCATGGATATGCAGACATCGTTTCTGGACCGGCTCTTCGAGTCCGGCCTGCTGATCGATACCGGCGTTGACGGCCTTTATGGCCGCAGCGGCCAGTTCGAAGACGTTATTGCCGCCTTCGAGCGGTTGATCGACACGTTCGGCGGCGCAGACGGCGCCGAGGCGATGCGCTTTCCGCCCGGCATGAACCGCGCGCTTTTCGAAAAGAGCGGCTACATGAAGAGCTTCCCGCAGCTTGCCGGTACGGTACACAGCTTCTGCGGCAGCGAACTCGACCACATGAGCCTGCTGCAATGCATGGAAGTCGGCGACGATTGGACCAAGGGCCAGGAAGCGACGGATATCGTGCTGACGCCGGCCGCCTGCTATCCGCTCTATCCGACAGTTGCCAAACGCGGCAACCTGCCGGCCAAGGGTGGTCTTTTCGACCTGCAGTCCTATTGCTTCCGCCATGAGCCTTCCAAGGATCCTGCCCGCCAGCAGCTCTTCCGCATGCGCGAATATGTCTGCATGGGCACCGAGCAGCATGTGACCGATTTCCGCCAGAGCTGGATGGACCGCGGCGTCGAAATGATGAAACAGGTCGGTCTCGATGTGACGATCGACGTTGCCAACGACCCGTTCTTCGGACGCGCCGGCAAGATGATGGTCAACAACCAGCGCGACCAGAACCTGAAGTTCGAACTGCTGATCCCGATCACATCTGCGGCAAAGCCGACGGCCTGCATGAGCTTCAACTATCATCAGGACTCGTTCGGCCTGAAGTGGGGCCTGAACCTTGAAGACGGCAGCGTGGCCCATACGGCCTGCGTCGGTTTCGGCCTCGAGCGTATCGCGCTCGCCCTGTTCCACACCCACGGCCTCGACGTGAAGGAATGGCCTGCAAGCGTGCGGAAAGTGCTGTGGGGCTGAGCGGTTCCATGACGTCGGTCTTCGCGGGTATCGATCCCGATACCTACAAGACGCATGCGCTGCATTCGGGCGAGCGCATGTGGCCGGAGACCAATTGTTATATCGATCTCTGGATCGAGGTGCTCTCGACCTTCGGCGTTGCGCCGGAGGCCATGCTCGGCTTCACGCTGACGCAGGATTTCGAAGGCGACCAGTTCACCTTCTTCAAGGTGCCGCTCGAAGATCTCGAAGCGCTTTACGGCATCCGCGCCACCGAGCTTGCGATCTATGACCGTGTCGAACGGCATGTCGAGGTGCAGATCGCCCGCGGCCGGCTCTGCCTGATCGAGATGGATTCCTTCTACATGCCGGATACGCGCGGCACGGCCTATCGGCAGGAACACGGCAAGACCACAGTTGCGATCAACCGGCTGGATTTTGCCGGCAAGCGCGTCGATTATTTCCACAATGCGGGCTATTTCCGCATCGAGGGCGAGGATTTCGACGGGCTGTTCCAGACTCATCTGACGGATGAGGATGCGCCGTTCCTGCCCTATACGGAATTCGCCAAGTTTCCGGAACGTCCGGCTGGCGAAGCGCATCTGCGCGCGGTTTCCCGACGGCTGCTCAGTTTCCATTTCGGCCGCCGTCCGAGGGCGAATCCGATCCGTGCCTTCGCAGAGGTTTTTCCGCTGCAGGTCGAAGCGGTGGCCGACCGCCCCTTCGGCTTCTTCCACAAGTACGCTTTCAACACGTTGCGGCAGGTGGGCGCGAATTTCGAGCTTGCCGCCGATCACCTCGCCTGGCTTTCTGCCGGCGAATTTGGTGCCGCGGTCGAGGAAGCGCGTCGAATCTCGGAAGCGGCGAAGTCGGTTCAGTTCCAGCTTGCCCGCGCCGTCACCCGCCGCAAGTTCGAGCCGCTGAAGGCTGCTCTTGATCCGGCCGCCGATGCGTGGGATTCGATGATGGCTTCGCTTGCGGAGCGACTCTGACGCCGGAGATCTGACCATGCGGGGGCGGTTGGCAAGCATCGGGGCTGAGGAAAGCCTGCTTTCCGAAGGCTGGAATCTGGTTCTGACCGAGCCTGACGCCTGCGCGACCCCCCACGATATCCATCTTTCCGCACAGTTCATTCCGGCGCCCGTCCCGGGCACTGTCGCAGCCGCGCTCGAAAGAGCCGGTCTCTTTGACCGCGAAAATCCGCAGGCATTGAACACCAGGGATGCCTGGTATCTGACCCGCCTCTTCGACGCGGAGCCGGGCGAGGCGATCCTGCGCCTCCAGGGGCTTGCGACGGTTTGCCATGTCTTCCTGAACGGCCAGGAGATCCTGTTTTCCGAGAGCATGTTCACGGCCCATGAGATGCCGGTGACGTTGACAGGCGGTGATGAGCTGGCGCTTTGCTTCCGGGCTCTCGGC
Organism: Hyphomicrobiales bacterium; assembly: GCA_900471515.1. Lineage (GTDB taxonomy): Bacteria > Pseudomonadota > Alphaproteobacteria > Rhizobiales > Rhizobiaceae > Rhizobium. Next base: position 227,609 of record UCFC01000024.1, read on the forward strand.
CCCCGTCTGGCGGAACCCGGGCCGCGTGCGCGCTGGCGGCCGCAAATGATCACGCCCCAAGGGCTGAAGAACGTGCGCAACACGTTGCTCGGCCACATGCCCGGCTGGTGCCCGGAAATCCACGCAGTCGGCCCATGGCGGCCGATTTCGCTGGTGCGCCGGGGCGCGGCCTCGGTCGATAACGTCGCGGTACGCGCCGTGCTGGAGGAAAACGGCACGGGGCGGCTCAGCGTCTCGCTTTACACAGCCGGTGAAGAGCCTGTCATGCTGCTGCGCTGTGCCGGCGCTGAGCAGGGTTTCGAAAAGATCGGCGACCGGCACTATTCGGCGATCCTCAAATTGCCTGACGTCGAGACATGGTGGCCGCACACGCATGGCGCACCGCGTCTCTACGACGTGACGCTCGTTCTGGACGGTGAAGAACATTCGCTCGGCAAGACAGGCTTCCGGCGGATCGAGGTCGACCATGGCGCGGATGGCAATGATTTCGCGCTTGTCGTCAACGGCGAGCGGGTCTTCTGCCGCGGCGCCGTCTGGACGACGGCCGATATCGTAAGGCTGCCGGGCGAACGGGCCGATTACGAGCCCTTCCTGCGGCTGGCCGCCGAGGCTGGAATGAACATGATCCGCGTCGGCGGTACCATGGCCTATGAGACGCCTGAATTTTTCGCGCTCTGCGACGAACTCGGGCTGATGGTCTGGCAGGACTTCATGTTCGCCAATTTCGACTATCCGAAGAATGACAAGACTTTCATCGGCCATGTTCATGCCGAGGTGGAAGAGTTCCTGCACGGCGTACAGCTTTCACCTTCGCTTGCGGTTCTCTGCGGCGGCAGCGAAATGCACCAGCAGGCGGCGATGTTCGGGCTGCCCGCGGATTTCTGGAGCGGACCGATCACCGACGAGATCATCCCCGCGATCTGCCAGCGCATGCGGCCCGATGCGCCCTATGTGCCGAATTCACCCTATGGCGGGGCCATGCCCTTCTCGCCCAATGCCGGCGTGACGCACTATTATGGCGTCGGCGCCTATATGCGGCCGCTCGGCGATGCGCGGCGCGCTGACGTGCGCTTTGCGGCCGAAAGCCTCGCTTTCGCTCACGTGCCGCAGCAAAGGACCCTGCAGCGGCATCTCGACGTACCCTCTGTTCACAGTCCGCTCTGGAAGGAGCGGGTGCCGCGCGACCGCGGCGCTTCGTGGGATTTCGAGGATGTCAGAGATTTTTATCTCGGCCTTCTCTACGATGTCGATCCGGCCAGGCTGCGCCGCGAAGACCCCGAACGCTATCTTGAGCTTTCGCGCGCCGTGACCGGCGAGGTGCTCGAGGAAACGTTTGCCGAATGGCGGCGCAAGGGATCGTCCTGCAACGGCGCACTCGTCTGGACCCTGCAGGATCTGCTGCCAGGTCCAGGCTGGGGCGTGATCGATTCCACCGGCGAGCCGAAGCCCGTCTGGCATGCCATGCGCCGCGCCTTCCGCCCTGTGCAGGTTATCTTCACGGATGAGGGAACAAACGGCCTCTACGCACATGTCATAAACGAAACCGACAAGGTCGTTGCTCTCGAACTCGATGTCGCGTGCCTGCGCGACGGGCGGCAGCAGGTCGCGAGCGGCAGCAAGGCCTTCAATCTGGAACCCAGAAGCACCGAGCGTATCGCCTGCACCGATCTCTTCGGCGGCTTTTTCGATGCGGCCTATGCCTTCCGCTTCGGGGCGCCCTCGCATGATGTCAGCGTTGCCTGGCTGCGCTCGACGATAGATGGCGCGTTACTCGCACAAGCTTTCCATTTTCCGCGCGGCCGGGCCGAAGCGTTCCACGAGGCGACGATCGAGGCATCCTTCATGCGAGAGGGCGACGATTGGTTCGTCACGCTTGCGACCGACAGGCTCGCCCAATCGGTGCATATCGACGTTGAAGGCTATCGAGCGGAAGAGGACTGGTTCCATCTGGCGCCAGGTCCATCCAAGCGGGTGAGGCTGATCGCGGCTGCAGGCATCGACGGCGATGCGTTGCCGGCGGGCGAAATCAGGAGCGTCGGCGCGTCGCGCCGTTTCGCGCTTTAAGGTCTGGAGAACGGCAATGACCATCAGGGTGCAGGCGGAAGAAGCTTTGCGGGGCGTCTATCGGAGCGTGCGCGGGCATCTGCTGCAGCGGCTCATTGTGAGGTCGCGGCTCGCTTTCAATCCGCGCCGGCCGGTGGAGATCGTCGGCTATCTGTCGATGGCAGCCGGCGTCGGGGAATCGGCAAGGCTTTGCGCGGCCGCGCTTTCGCATGCGGGCCGGGAAATCATGCTTGCCGATGTCAGCACGCATCCGGACGAAGGCAAGCTGGTGGAGTGGGCGTTCGCCCACGTCTCCGGCGGCCAGCCGGGAAGCCGCATATGGCATCTCAATCCGCCCATGCTGCCGCGGGCGATCCTGAAGAAAGGCCTCGGCAATTTTGCCCGCGCCTTCAATATCGGTTACTGGGCCTGGGAGCTCGAGGTGGTGCCGGCGGAATGGCGCAATGCCATGCATTACATGAATGCCGTCTTCGTTCCCTCAGAGTTCACCCGGCGGGCAATCGCGCCGCATACGACAGCACCTGTCATCGTCGTGCCGCATCCGGTGAGCGAGCGGCCGGCGGCTGACGGGACCAGGCAGAAATTCGGGATCGCCGAGGATGCTTTCCTCGTATCGTTCATCTTCAGTGCCGGCTCCTCGATCAACCGCAAGAACCCGCAGGCGGCGATCGAGGCCTTCAGGCTTTTCAGCGCCGAATGCCCCAATGCCTTCCTGCTGATGAAGGCCAGTGGCCATCCTGACCGCGATGAGGCGCTTCGGGCGCTCGTGCAGTCCGTGGAAGGCGACCGCAACATCAGGATCGTCACCGACAATCTGGCAAGTTCGGAGATCAACGGCATTCTTCGCGATTCCAACGCCTATCTCTCGCTGCACCGTTCCGAGGGCTTCGGCCTGACGGTGGCCGAAGCGATCATGCACCGCACGCCCGTCGTATCGACCGGATGGTCCGGCACGGCCGATTTTTGCGATCCCGACAATACCTGGCTGGTCGAGCCGGCGCTCATTCCCGTCGTCGACAGCCATCCGGAATTTGCCGATCTCAAGGACGCCGTTTGGGCCGATCCCTCGCCGAGGGCAGCTGCGGCCCATCTGAGGAACATCCATTCCGATCCTGATGCCGCACGGCGGAAGGCGGAGGGAGCGCGGGCCTATCTGATACGTCATCTCGCCGAGCACAGCTACGACAAGGCGCTTTCAAGGCTTTCGGCGATGCAGGCGAGCTAAGCCGGGGCCTCACTCCCCTTTATTTTAATATTTCCACTCTAGAGATGGCTTGTTTTCGGCCGCGATGCGGCCCCCAGCGGATGGACGGATGTCGAAGGGCATTATCGCAAACTCAGTGATGAATGCGGCAGCGGGCATGTTGCTTCTGATAACGGGGTTCGTGTCCTCGATCATAACCGCGCGCCTGCTCGGACCTGAGGCCAACGGTATCGTCGCCTTCTCGCTCTGGCTCGTCGTCACCGGCGCCTCGATTGCCGAACTCGGCTCCAGCATCACGCTTCTGAAGACGCTACCGCAGCTCTCGGCGCAGGGCTACAGCCTCGATCAGCGGAGGGGCTTCGCCTCGATCCTGGTCACGTTCATGGTCTGCTCCACGCTGGTCTTGCTTGGGCTTTATGCCCTGTTCTTCCTGACATCGGAGGAAATGCACTGGGCCGATACCGCCCCCTCGGTGGCGCTTGTGACGGGCGTCCTCTTCTTCATTCAGGCAATCGGCTCTTTCGTCAAGTTCTACCTCATCGGTGAAAAGCGGCTCGGCACTTTCTTCCAGCTGACGCTGATCGTCTCGGTTTTCCAGCTTGCGGGCGTGGCCGTCGGTGCGGTCTTCTACGGGGTCGAGGGTGTGCTCGTCGGTTATGCGCTCGGCCAGCTCGTGCTTTTCGTCGCCACGCTGCCCATTCTCCTTGCCCGGCGCGATCGTTGCGGCGTTTCCCTCAAATACCTGGCCTCGTCTTCGGTAATCCTGTCGATGCAATTCATCATCGATTCGATCTTCCTCAACCGTATCGAGCTGCTTTTTCTGCAGCAGTTCTGGTCCGTGGAAATGGTCGGCTTCTATGCCGCGGGCCTGTCGATTGCCAATATCGCGCTGCAGCTTCCGATCCAGATGAGCGGCAGCCTGCTGCCCTATTATTCGGAACGGCGGCATACCAGCGCCGATCTGAAATTCCCGGTCGAAGCCTTTGCCGCCGTCATCCGCAGCATGGCCTATATCGTGCTGCCCATGAGCCTCGGCCTTGCGGCGATCTCCGGCCAACTGGTGCATGTGGTCTTCGGCGAAGCTTTCGACCGAAGCGGCGGCGTTGTCGCCCTGCTTGCGCTCGTCGCACCGGCCTATACGTTCATGCAGGTTCTCAGCCTATACCTGCTTTCCATCGAGAAGGCCAATGTGCGGTTGAAAATCAGTGTGATAGGTGGCCTCCTGATGGTAGTGGGTTGTTTACTCATCGTACCTAGTCTGGCTGCCGAGGGTGCCGCGCTCGTGCGCATAGCCGTATTTGTTGCGATGTCGGTAATGATGGTCAGACAAACGGGCTTCGGAACTCAGCTTTCCGGCCTATATCTCAGCCTTGCGAAGATTTTTGTCGCCGCTCTATTCTGCGCTTGCGGCGCTATTGCTGCGCTCGAGCTTGCGCAGGGGCCGATCGGTCTTGTCGCGGCGATCGTCGCCGGCACGTTCGCCTATTTTGCTGCGCTGAAAGTCCTTCGTGCCGTTCCGGCCGAAGACATCCACGTGCTGCGCTCGATCCTCGACAAGATGCCCGCGCTGTTGCAGGGACCGGCAAGGCGCGCGGTCAATTTCATCACCCCGTCGCCAGAAGGGGAAGAGAAGAAGCCGCTCAACGAAGAATTCTCGCGCGAGCCCGCAGAAGGCGCCGGCCGCGCGGCCGCTCTTCCTGTTGTCTTCGACGGGACGATCGGCCTCTTCATGCCGGAAAAGGCTGGCGTGGCGAAACGTTCGGCTGCCGTTCTCTTCGTCAGCCCCTGGGGTTTCGAGGAAATGTGCACACGGAAATTCTATCGTGTGGCAGCCGAGCATTTTTCCGACATTGGCGTGCCGAGCCTGCGTTTCGACTATACGGGCACGGGTGACGCGCTCGATTTCGGCGACGAGACACCCAGCCTTGCAATCTGGAAGAATTGCATTGGCGCGGCCGCCGCGCGGCTGAAGGCGCTCAGCGGTTGCTCGCAGGTCATTCTTGTCGGCCAGGGTCTCGGCGGCACGCTTGCCCACCTGACCGGCCATGAGATCGAGGGCGTCGACAGCATCGTTCTGCTCGCGCCGGTTCTGAGCGGCAGAGGCCATCTGCGCGAAATCAACATGTGGTCGCGGATCATCCATGCCGACCTCGGTCTCGGCAAGGAGCATGCGCCGAGCGCCCAGGTCCAGATCGCGGGCCTGACCCTGCCGGACACGATCGCAGCGGAAATCGGCAAGCTCAACATCAGCTCGCCGCAGGGCCTGGGAGCGCCGAACTACCTCATCCTCGAACGCCCGGTTCGGGCCGACGACACGGCCTTCGCCGATGCCCTGAAGGCGCTTGGCGGCAATGTCGAGCAGCGCGTCTTCGAAGGTTACGACGAGCTGGTCACCAACCCGCTCTTTGCCAAGACGCCGATGGCGGTCGTCAAATTGCTCAGCGAATGGCTCGTCGAAACGACGACGCTTGCAGCGTCTGCCGGGCACTCGGCCCAGGCGATCGAAAACCCGCCGCTCGTCGGTGACGGCTTTGAGGAAATCCCCGTTCGTTTCGGCGCTTTCCAGCATCTCATCGGTGTCGTCAGCCGGCCTCGGGGCGAGATCAAGGGCAATGCCGTGCTCTTCATGTCGACGGCCTATGACCGGCATGCCGGTTGGGGTCGCACGACCGTCGATATGGCGCGTGAGCTTGCGCGTCAGGGCGTCGTTTCCCTGCGTTTCGATTCCGCCAATGTCGGCGACAGCGTTCCGCGCCCGGATGCGCCCGAACAAGTTCTCTATTCCGCGACGCAGACGGAAGATGCGCTCGCCTCGCTCGATCTCCTGGAAAGCTTCGTGGCCGGACCGATCATGGTTGCGGGCCGCTGCAGCGGCGGTTATGTGGCGCTGCGCGCAGGCATCGAGGATGAGCGGCTGAAGGCGATCGTTTCCATCAATCCCTTCGTCTACTACTGGGACCCCGAGATGCCGGTGCGGCGCGAGCATGTCGTCTCCGTCCCGCGAAGCGTCGACGATTACGGCCAGCGGATGATGCGGCTCGACACGGTCAAGCGGCTGTTCCGTGGCGAGGTCGATGTGATCGCAGCCCTGCAGAATATCTTCATTGCAGTCGGGCGCCGGCTGTCGCCGCGTATTGCGCCGCTCGTCGAGCTTATCCCGGGCCGCCGCCACGTCGCACGCCAGGTGCGCCAGTCTTTCGCGGTGCTCGGCAGACGCAAGGTGCCGCTGACGCTGATCTACAGCGAAGGCGATGTCGGCCTCGACCACATGTACTTCCATTTCGGTCCACGCGGTCACAAGTTTGCCCGGCATCCGAATGTGCGGCTGGTGATGCTGCAGGACGCCGATCACAACCTGACGCCGCCGGAATCGCGCAAGCTGGTGCTGGACGAGATCGTCCGGCTGGCGAAGGCCTGAGATTTCCTGATCTTCCGGATCACGCCGGCAGACCTGCCGTGCGCCCTGCGTCTGGAATCCCATGAAAAGACGGAGATGGAGCGCTTCCGTGGCTTGACGAAAGCGGAACTGTTCTAGGCGATGATCCCGATTGACCGATAAAGGTCGATATAGCGCTCTGCGACCGCATCCCAGGAATAGGCGTTTGCGGCTTCCATGAGGCTCCTGCGCAGGGCCAGACCCTCGGCGGCAACCTTCTGATAGGCTTCTTCGATCGCGCTCGCGGCTGCGTCCGGTCGCGTGAAGTCGGCAAGGACGATCGCCTCATGCCTTCCCGCCAACGACCGATAGGCGTCGTTGGCATTCAGGACCGGCAGCAGGCCGGCACTCATCGCTTCCAGCGCGACGAGGCCGAAACCTTCATATTCCGAGGCGGAAGCAAAGAGAGACGCCCTGGCAATGATGTCGCGGATCGCCTGGTTGTCGGGCGAGATGGCGAGCGTGACGGCGTCCTGCAGCGACCGTTCGGCGATTTCACGCCTGAGATCGGCGGCATTGAGATCGGATTCGGCGCCGACGATATCGAGATGCCAGCCGGGATGGCGTTTGACGAGCACGGCTGCGGCATCCAGCAGGTGATCGAGCCGCTTGTTCACGGAGAAGCGCCCGATCGTGACGATGCGCCTTTCGGGCTGGCGCGAGGCAACGTCGGCAAACTTGCCGATGTCGGCGCCATTTTCGATGGTAATGCCGTCAGGAACGATCCGGATGAACTGGTTGAGGTCGGACGCGCTGCAGCAGACGACCTGCCGATAGGCCATTGCCGAGAGCCGCGTCAGCGTCGTGAACCAGACCTTCTTGATGACAAGGTATTTCTTCGTGTGAAAGAAGCCGCCATGGGTGGTCACGACCATCGGCTTGCGGTGCAGGAAGCTGCCCCAGGCAAGTGCGTCGAAAAAGAAGTCTATGGCATGAACATGGATGAGGTCGGCATCGCCGATATGGCGAAAGACCTGCGGCGCCAGCGGATAGCGGCTGCTGCCGGACCAGGGGATACGGACGACGTCGATGCCGTCAATCGTTTCGCGTGCCGGAAGCCTGTTTTCCGGAGCCACGAAAAGAGAATCGAGCGTGACGACGCGAACGCGAAATCCGCGTTTCAACGTCTGGCGCGCGAGATTGGCGACCACATCCTCCATCCCGCCGCGGTTCGGCAGGAATTGCCGGACGACATGCACGATGAGGGGGGCAGCTTTTGGCTGCGCCCTGTTTTGAAGGGTCTCTATCATGGAGACGGACATTTCCCACCTGTTTTTTGTGGGAATTATCAGCCATGACCGTGCTTAAGGCGCAGTTTATAAGGGCGTTTCGGGGCCGGGTTTATTAGCAAAAGGGTTAACCGGTTCAGAACGCCTTGAAGGTCAATGTCGTCAGGGAACGAACGATGCCGGGGATGTTGGCGATGTTGTCGTTGATGAACTTGCCGATATCCTGGCCCTCTTCGATGTAGACCTTGAGCAGCAGGTCGTAATTGCCTGATGTCGAGTAGAGCTCCGAGACCAGTTCGGTCTTGTAGATGGCGTCGGCAACTTCGTAGGTCTTGCCCGGGGCGCACTGGAGCTGGACGAAGATCGGCTTCATGGGAATTTCCTGCATCGAATTCTGATGGCGCGCATAATGGTCGAAACCGCCGCCGCGATGCAAGCCTTCCTTACGTTTCAGAACCCGAATGGGCCTCTGTGACGATCCAGTCGCGGAAGGCGGCAAGCGGGGCGTAGTCGGCGCGTTCCGGCGGAAAGGCGAGATAGTAGCGCTCGCGGCTTTCCGTCTCCCTGTCGATGGCGGCCACGAGATCGCCGCGCTTGAGTTCCTCCTGCATGAGGAAAGTCGGCAGCAGGGCAATGCCAAGGCCGGCGATCGCCGCCTGCGCTGCCGTGGCAAACTGGTCGAACAGCATGCCGTGTACGCTTTCGAAGGCGACGCCATTGTCGGCAAACCAGCGTTCCCAGGCGTCGGGGCGGGTCGTCAGATGCAGGAGCGGCACCGTCAGCAGGTCTTCCGGCCGGGAGATCGCATTGCGCTTCAGGAAATCCGGGCTGCAGGCGGGCAGCGTGCGTTCCGACATCAGGAAGGCGAGTTCCGCACCCGGCCAGTGGGGATGGCCGAAATGGATGGCGGCATCGATGGAATCGAGGCGGAAATCGAAGGAGGACAGCCGGGTGACGAGATTGATCGTCACACCCGGATTGGCGGAAAGGAAGCGGCCGAGGCGCGGCGCCAGCCAGCGCGTACCGAAGGTCGGCAGAATGGCCAGGTTCAGCGTGCCGCCGTGCGGGTTGGCGCGCAGGTTAAGCGAAGCGCTGGAGATGCGCCGCAGCGCCTCGCGGATTTCCCGCGCATAGGCATCGCCGGCAAGGGTAAGCCGCACCGTCTGGCGCTCGCGCAGGAAAAGTTCGACGCCGAGCTGCTCCTCCAGTGCCTTGATCTGGCGGCTGACGGCGCTCTGCGTCAGGTCGAGTTCTCGCGCGGCTGCGGTTACGCTGCCGTTGCGGGCGACCGCCTCGAAGGCGGCCAGATGGGACGTCGACGGCAAAAAGCGCCTGGGTGCAAGCATAATCATTCCATATCAGAATGAACTATTTCCGAAACGTCGATATTCATGGGATGAGCGCGCTTGTAAAGAACTTCATCCTGCAAAATTGGAATGAACGCGGAGTTCCCCCATGCCCGGCGCTTTCGTCTCGACCGACCGCATCCGTTCGCTCTTCACGGAAGCCATGTCGCAGATGTACCGGACGGAAGTGCCGCAATACGGAACGCTGATCGAGCTTGTGGGGGAGGTCAACGCCGAAGTCCTCGCGAAAGACCAGGAACTCAGCGAGCGACTTCGGCGTGCAGGCGAACTCGAGCGCATCGATGTCGAGCGCCATGGCGCAATCCGTCTTGGAACGGCCGCAGAGCTTTTCACTATCCGCCGCCTCTTTGCCGTGATGGGCATGCGGCCGGTCGGCTATTACGACCTCTCGGTGGCCGGCGTCCCCGTGCATTCCACCTGCTTCAGGCCGGTCGAGGAAGCGGCGCTGAACGTCAATCCGTTCCGTGTCTTCACCTCGCTTCTGCGGCTGGAGCTGATCGAGGATCAGGCGTTGCGGGCAGAAGCCGCGGCCATTCTCGGCAAGCGGCAGATCTACACGCCGCGCGCCATCGCCCTCATCGAGCAGTATGAGAAGGCCGGCGGGCTGACGGAGGCGGAGGCGACGGAATTCGTCGCCGAGGCACTGGAAACCTTCCGCTGGCATGGTGCGGCGACCGTTAGCGCCGAGACTTACAAACGCCTGCATGATGCGCATCGCCTCATCGCCGATGTCGTCAGCTTCAAAGGGCCGCATATCAACCACCTGACGCCCCGCACGCTCGATATCGACGAGGTGCAGCGGCGCATGCCGGAACGCGGCATTACGCCCAAGGCCGTCATCGAAGGCCCGCCGCGGCGCAATTGCGATATCCTGCTGCGGCAGACGAGCTTCAAGGCTCTGGAAGAGCCGATCGCTTTTTCCGGCGCGACCGGGACAACATCAGGCACGCATACCGCCCGTTTCGGCGAAATCGAACAACGTGGCGTGGCACTGACGGCCAGGGGCCGGGCGCTCTACGACCAGTTGCTTGCCTCGGTGCGCGGCGAAGTGCAGGTCGGCGCATCCGGTGCCAAGGCCGGCGATTACGATGCCGAGCTTGCCGAACGGTTCAAGGCGCTGCCGGACAGCTGGGGGGACCTCAGGCGCGAAGGGCTTGCCTTCTTCCGCTATTCGGCCACGCCCCAAGGCATCGCAGCAAAGGGGCAGCTGCCATCCGATCCGGACGTCCTGATTGCCAGGGGTTATCTGCGTTTCGATCCTATCGTCTACGAGGATTTCCTGCCGGTCAGCGCGGCCGGTATCTTCCAGTCGAATCTCGGCACGGACCAGCAGCAGAATTACGCGACGCGCTCCAACCGCGCCGCCTTCGAGGCAGCGCTTGGGGCCGACGTGCAGGACGAACTCGCGCTCTATGGCGCGCTGCAAGCCGCCTCGCTTGAAACGGCGATGGAAGAGCTTGGCCTTTCCGGCCCGAAGCTGAAGACCGTGGCCTGATATTTGGCCGCTTCCGCCGGTGCGGGAGCGGCGTTAGAGTGCCGAATTCGATCCTGACTGGACTGTCCGATGCTCAATGATCCGCGCTCCCACGGCCTGTGGGAAAAGACCGCTCCTCAGCCGCCGCGTACATCCGCGCTGGAAGGCGTTGCAGAGGCCGATGTCGTCATCGTCGGCGGTGGCTATACCGGCCTTTCCTCGGGGCTGCACCTGGCGCAGGCCGGATCGCGGGTCGTGCTGCTCGAAGCCAAGGAAATCGGCTTCGGCGGAGCCGGTCGCAATGTCGGCCTCATCAATGCCGGCATGTGGGTCATGCCCGACGATTTGCCGGGTGTTCTTGGTCCTGTTTATGGCGAACGACTGCTCGACCTGCTCGGCAACGCGCCACGGCTGGTGATGGACCTGATCGAAAAGCACGGTATCGCCTGCGAGCTGGAGAAGCAGGGCACGCTGCATTGCGCGGTTGGCGCCGATGGGCTGAAGGAAGTCGAGGAGCGTTACAAGCAGTGGTCGGCGCGGGGCGCGCCGGTCACGCTTCTGGATGCGAACGAGACGGCAAAGCGTATCGGCACGAATGCCTATGCCGGGTCGCTGCTCGACATGCGGGCCGGCACGCTGCAGCCGCTGGCCTATGCGCGCGGGCTTGCCCATGCCGCGCAGAAGGCGGGCGTCGTGCTGCACACCGCAAGCCCCGTCATTGCAACCGAGCGGCAAGGCAGCCGCTGGGTGGTGAAGACGGCGCGCGGACAGGTGAGCGCCGACTGGATTGTCGTGGCGACCGATGCCTACAGCACCGGCCCCTGGGAGCTGGTGCGCAACGAACAGGTATTCCTGCCCTATTTCAACTTCGCCACCGTGCCGCTCGGCCACAATCTGCGCCGGTCGATCCTGCCCAATCGCGAAGGCGTGTGGGACACGAAGGAAATCCTTTCCTCCTTCCGCATGGATCAGGCGGGCCGGCTCGTCTTCGGCAGTGTCGGGGCGCTGCGCAATACCGGCCTTTCCGTGCACAAGGGCTGGGCCAAACGCGCGCTGAAGCGGCTCTTTCCCGAGATCGGCGATGTCGATTTCGAATGCGAGTGGTACGGGCAGATCGGCATGACCGACAATGCCCTGCCGCGCTTCCACAAATTCGCGCCCAACGTCATCGGGTTTTCGGGCTATAATGGCCGCGGGATCGCGCCCGGCACGGTATTCGGCCGCACTTTGGCGCAGCATATTCTTGGCCACATGGCCGAGGCGGATCTGCCCTTGCCGCTGACCGACCCCCGTGAGCCGAGCTTCCGCGGGCTTAAGGAATTGTGGTACGAAGCCGGCGCTCAGGTCGCCCATTTCGCCGATGCCCGTTTCTGAGAACAACAAGACTGGAACCAAGACAATGAACATCGCCGTCCTCGATCTCGCCACCGAAACCGCCAAGCTGCTTGCCGATCTCGGCGTCGATGCCAGGAGCTATGGCGGCGGCACGCTTTCCGTCACCTCACCGATCACGGGCAAGGAAATCGGCAAGCTGAAGGAACATTCCGTCGCGGATGCCAAGGCGGCGATCGACGCGGCGCATAAGGCCTTCCTCGAATGGCGGGCGGTTCCGGCGCCGAAGCGCGGCGAGCTGGTGCGCCTGCTCGGCGAAGAATTGCGCGCCTCCAAGACGGCACTCGGCCGGCTGGTCTCGATCGAAGTCGGCAAGATCACCTCCGAAGGCCTCGGCGAAGTGCAGGAAATGATCGATATCTGCGATTTCGCGGTCGGCCTTTCCCGCCAGCTCTACGGCCTGACCATCGCCACGGAGCGTGCCGAGCACCGCATGATGGAAAGCTGGCATCCGCTTGGCGCCATCGGCATCATCTCGGCCTTCAATTTTCCGGTCGCCGTCTGGTCGTGGAATGCGGCACTCGCCATCGTCTGCGGCAATTCCACCGTCTGGAAGCCTTCCGAAAAGACGCCGCTGACCGCCCTTGCCGTGCAGGCGCTGTTCGAGAAGGCGCTGAAGCGGTTCGTTGCCGAAGGCGGCTCTGCGCCGGCCAATCTCTCGACGCTTTTGATCGGCGGCCGCGAGATCGGCGAAGTGCTTGTCGATCATCCGAAGATCCCGCTCGTTTCCGCTACCGGCTCCACCGCCATGGGCCGTGCCGTCGGCCCGCGCCTGTCCCAGCGTTTTGCCCGCGCTATCCTGGAACTCGGCGGCAACAATGCCGCGATCGTCTGCCCGACCGCCGATCTTGACCTGACGTTGCGCGGCGTTGCCTTCGCGGCCATGGGTACGGCCGGTCAGCGCTGCACGACGCTGCGCCGTCTTTTCGTGCATGAGAGCGTCTATGACCAGCTCGTGCCGCGTCTGAAGAAGGCCTACGGTTCGGTCACGATCGGCAATCCGCTGGAAGCCGGCACAGTGGTCGGGCCGCTGATCGACGGGCAGGCCTTCGAGAAAATGCAGGCGGCCCTCGACCAGGCCAAGGCTGCCGGCGGCACCGTCGTCGGTGGCGAGCGGGTCGAGAACGGGTCGGCGGAAGCCTTCTATGTTCGCCCGGCTCTCGTCGAAATGCCGGAGCAGACCGGCCCGGTAGAGCACGAAACCTTCGCGCCGATCCTCTATGTCATCAAATACAGTGATTTCGACGCCGTGCTGGAGCTGCACAATGCCGTGCCGCAGGGCCTGTCGTCCTCGATCTTCACCAACAACATGCGTGAGGCCGAGACCTTCCTCTCCTCGCGCGGTTCGGATTGCGGGATCGCCAACGTCAATATCGGCCCTTCCGGCGCCGAAATCGGCGGCGCCTTCGGCGGCGAGAAGGAAACCGGCGGCGGTCGCGAATCCGGTTCGGACGCCTGGAAGGCCTATATGCGGCGTTCCACCAACACCGTCAATTACGGCCGGACCCTGCCGCTGGCGCAGGGCGTCAAGTTCGACGTCGAGTAAGACAGGCAACAAAATTGTTGAAGGCGTCGTTCCCGGAACGTCGCCTTTTTTGGCGAAATCTGGATTTATTCCCGCCAAGATGAAAAATTGAGTCAAGATAATGTGATGCCTATTTTGCCGTTGAAACTTGAAGTAATCAGTCAACAAAAATATACGGCTGCCATCACCCCTGGGGAATTCGGGTGACATCGCTACGGAGGCCATCATGAAAATTGCTCTTAACCGTCTTTCCGGCGCGTTCGCGCTTGTCGCTTCGCTTCTTGCCGCCACCGCGCTTGCAGGCAGCGCCAATGCGCAGGAGTCCGAAGGCATTGTCGTTTACAACGCCCAGCACGAAAGCCTCGGCCGTGAATGGATCGATGCCTTCACCAAGGAGACCGGTATCAAGGTCACCATGCGCCAGGGCAGCGACATGCAGTTCGCCAACCAGATCATCCAGGAAGGCGACGCCTCGCCTGCGGACGTGTTCCTGACCGAAAACTCGCCGGCCATGACGCTGGTCGACGGCGCCGGCCTGTTTGCGCCGATCGAGAAGGATACGCTGGATCAGGTTCCGGAGCAGTATCGCCCCGCCGACGGCATGTGGACCGGCATTGCCGCCCGCACGACTGTTTTTGCCTATGACAAGACGAAGCTTTCCGAAGACAAGCTGCCGAAGTCGATGCTCGACCTTCAGGACCCGGCCTGGAAGGGCCGCTGGGGTGCAGCCCCGGCCGGTGCCGACTTCCAGGCCATCGTGGCAGCCCTGCTGCAGCTGAAGGGCGAGGATGCCACCAAGGCATGGCTGAAGGGCCTCAAGGACAACGCCACCCCCTACAAGGGCAACAGCGTTGCCATGAAGGCCGTCAATGCCGGTGAGGTCGAAGGCGCGATCATCTATCACTACTACTGGTTCGGCGATCAGGCGAAGACCGGCGAAAACAGCAAGAATGTCGGCCTGCATTATTTCAAGAACCAGGATCCGGGCGCTTTCGTTTCCGTTTCGGGCGGCGGTATCCTGAAGTCCACGCAGCACATGAAGGAAGCCCAGGCCTTCCTGAAGTTCCTTACCAGCAAGGCGGGCCAGGCGATCCTCAAGGACGGCGATTCCTATGAATATGCCATCGGCAAGGATGCGGCCTCCAACGACAAGCTCACACCGCTTGCCGATCTCGACGCACCGAAAGTCGAAGCTTCGACGCTGGACAGCAAGAAGGTCGTGGAGCTGATGACGGCCGCCGGCCTCATCTAAGCCTTTCTGCCGCAGGCTATTTCCCGCCAAAACTATTGCTTTTGGCTCAAGAAAACCTTAGGGCATGACGAAATCCGGCAACCGCCATGAAAGGCGGTTGCCTTCCTTTTTCAGCGTGTGAAGGCATCGGCCTTGCTGCAGGACAATAGATTGCTTGCATCCGGCAATAGGGCGCCGGCGGCACCCAGGGCCACGCGACTGGTTTTGCCGCGTGGACGCATGCCGCACGCTTCCGTCGTTCTCCTCGCGTCCGTTGTGGCGATCTTCAGCCTCGTGCCGCTCGGCTTCATCGCCTGGGTGACTTACGATGTGGGCTGGGAAACAGTGAAGACGCTGGTCTTCCGCCCGCGCGTCGGCGAGCTTCTCGTCAATACGGTGCTTCTGGAATCGATCACTATTCCGCTGTCGATCGTCCTTGCCGTCACGCTCGCCTGGCTGACGGAACGTACGGACATTCCCTTCGCGCGGCTCTGGGCATGGCTCGCCATCGCGCCGCTCGCCGTGCCGGCCTTTGTGCATTCCTATGCCTGGGTGAGCCTGCTTCCGGGCATGCGCGGGCTGCAGAGCGGCGTCTTCGTTTCGGTACTTGCCTATTACCCCTTCCTCTACCTGCCGGTTGCTGCGGCACTGCGCCGGTTCGACCCGGCAATCGAGGATGCCGCCGCCTCGCTTGGCCTCGATCCGTGGCGCGTGTTCTTCCGCACGATCCTGCCACAGCTTCGCCTTGCGATTTGCGGCGGCTCGCTGCTGATTGCGTTGCACCTCCTGTCGGAATACGGGTTGTTCGTGATGATCCGCTTCGACACGTTTGCAACCGCGATCGTCGATCAGTTCCAGTCTTCCTATAACAGCCCGGCTTCCAACATGCTCGGCGGCGTGCTTGTCGCTTGCTGCCTGTTCCTGCTCGGCGTCGAGATCCTGCTGCGCGGTACCGAGCGTTATGCGCGTGTCGGCTCCGGTTCGGCGCGTCCTGCCGATCGCCGCCGGCTCGGCTGGTTCGTGGTGCCCGCCGTAGCGCTGCCGATCGCCCTTGCGGTACTGACGCTCGGCGTGCCGCTGGTGACACTCGGGCGCTGGCTCTATCTCGGCGGGCTCGGCATCTGGCGCATCGACCTGGTGAGCGCCTTCGTGCAGACCATTGTCCTTGCTCTTGCCGGCGGTGTGCTGACGACGATCGTTGCGGCCCCCATGGCCTGGCTGTCGGTGCGTGCGCCGGGCCGCCTTCAGCGTATCCTTGAGGCCTGCCACTATTATGTCGGTTCGCTGCCGGGCGTCGTTGTGGCGCTGGCGCTGGTTTCTATTACCGTTCGCCTTGTCCTGCCGCTCTACCAGACCTTCGCGACGCTGCTCGTCGCCTATGTGCTGCTCTTCCTGCCGCGCGCAATGGTCGGCCTGCGCGCCAGCATCGCGCAGGCGCCCGTCGAACTGGAGCGGGCGGCGATGGGGCTTGGCCGTACGCCCGGACAGGCGGTCAGGCAGATCACCATGCGGCTCGCGGCACCGGGAGCCGCCGCCAGCGTGGCGCTTGTCGCGCTCGGCATCACCAATGAATTGACGGCGACGCTGATGCTGTCGCCGAACGGTGTCGATACGCTGGCGACGAAATTCTGGTCGCTGACGAGCGAGATCGATTATGTCTCTGCGGCGCCTTACGCGTTGATGATGGTCGTGCTGTCGTTCCCGCTTACCCTCATGCTCTATGCCCAATCGAAACGGACTGCCGGCCAATGACGCTGCTTACGATCGATACTATCAGCAAGCGCTACGGCACGGTTCAGGCGCTGAAGGATATCTCGCTTGAAGTGCAGGCGGGCAGCCGCACTGCTGTCGTCGGCCCCTCCGGTTCCGGCAAGACGACGCTCTTGCGCATCATTGCCGGCTTCGAACAGCCTGATGCCGGCCGCGTGACGCTGGATGGCGAAGTGCTGGCCGACGGTCCGGCCTGCGTGCCCGCCCATAAGCGCGGCATCGGCATCGTTTCCCAGGATGGTGCCCTTTTTCCGCATCTGAGTGTCGCAGAAAATATCGGCTTCGGCTTCGAGCGTGGTGCGCCGGATCGCGAAAGGCGCATTCGCGAGCTTCTCGAGATGGTGGAGCTGGAAAACAGCATGCTGGATCGCCGCCCGCACCAGCTTTCGGGCGGTCAGCAGCAGCGTGTGGCGCTTGCCCGTGCGCTCGGCCGCCGGCCGCGCCTGATGCTGCTCGACGAGCCGTTTTCGGCATTGGATACGGGGCTCAGGGAAAACATGCGCAAGGCGGTCGCCCGCGTGCTGCAGGCGGCAGGTATCACGGCCGTTCTCGTCACCCATGACCAGGGTGAAGCGCTGTCCTTTGCCGATCAGGTGGCGGTGCTGCGCGAAGGGAAACTGGTGCAGGCCGGAACGCCGCAGACGCTCTACCTCAAGCCGAGGGATCGCGAGACCGCCCTTTTCCTTGGCGACGCCGTGATGCTGCCGGCGATCATCAAGAATGGTTTTGCCGATTGCGCGCTCGGCAACGTGCCGGTCGAAGGAGCCCATCAGGGCAAGGCGGAAATCATGCTGCGGCCGGAGCAGATCCGCGTCGTCGTCGACGAGGCCAACGCGAAATATGGCGGGCGTGTCGTGGACGTGGAATTCGGTGGAGCGACCTGCACGGTGGCGGTGTCGCTTGCGGCTGTCGCCCTTCCGCCGATCCTGATCAAGACCTCAAGCGTCGCATTGCCGGCGCGGGGCGATCTTGTCCGCCTCGATATCGCCGGCAAAGCACATGTCTTTGTGCGGTAGGGTCAGAGTATTTCCGTTTTTCTCGAAACCCGAAAATGCTCTTTCTTTTGTTTAACGCAATTCCGGACGCAAAACCGCTGCACGCTTTTGCTGGAATTGCTTAGCCTGCCTTCAGAGCCAGTTCTTCCGATTCCTCGCCGGCCAGCCAGCCGCCGGTGAAGCCGGCCCGCTCGAGGCCGAGGCGGATGATCGGGTTCTTGCGCATCAGCTTCCAGATGAAGTCGGAACGGTCGTTCTCGACGGTCATGACGAGAAGGCCCTGATCGATGGCGACGGTGCGGTCGTCGACCCAGCCTTCCGGCCGCTTGGTCTGGACTGTCGGGTTGAAGCCGCCAGGGAAGCCGCCTTCCAGCAGCAGGTTCGGATAGGTGGTCAGCAGTGCCTTGGTGCCGTCGATAGCGGCCTGCCGGTCGTAAGGCAGGCAGGCAAGGGCCGCCCAGGGCGCGATCGTGCCGTCATCGGGACCGAGCGGAGCGCCACGGGCAGCATAACCCAGCACTTTCGGGCTGCGGCCGCCGCGCATGCGCCGCGTCGGCGGCGGACCATCGCAGGCGGTAAAGCCCCAGATATCCTTGCTGTAGCCGACGAACTGGCCGGGGTTGCGTTCGGCATAATCGCGCTGGACGTTGATGACGACCTGCGTGTTGCGGAAATAATCCCAGTTCCTCTCGAGCATCGGCTTGTCCTGGATGCCGCGGAAGTCGATCCAGGCATGGGAGAAGAGATGGATGAAGAGCGGGCCGGCGTAGAGATAGGGTTGCTCGTTGAAGATCATCCACGAATAGCTTGCCGTGAAGGCATCGTAGGACGACTGCGGGATCGGGTGCGTCGGCGAAGCCAGTGCGAGCGTGTAGAGGATGATCGCCTCGTCGAAGCCGTGATAGCGCCAGCGCAGGAAGCCGGAAGACGGCTTCCAGCCCATCGAGATGCAATCGCCCTTGTTCAGCGCCCAGCGCCAGTCGATGCGCTCATAGATGAATTTCGCGAGCGCGCGGATCTCGGTTTCGGTCTGATCTTCGCCGTCGAAATATTGTGCGGCGGTCAGGATGCCGGCGACGAGCAGAGCGGTATCGATGGTCGAAAGTTCGCTGTTCCAGGCGCGATTGCCGGTGTCCACGTGCAGGAAGTGGTAGAAGAAGCCGCGATGCCCGGTCGCGTGGCGTTCCGTGCCCTGCTTGGCGTTGGCGAAGAAATGCAGCGTGTTGAACACACGCTCGGCGGCCTCTTCGCGGCTGATCCAGCCGCGCTCGACGCCAACCGGATAGGAGGAAAGCCCGAAGCCGACTGCGGCAATGCTGGCCGGGACGCCCGGGATCGACGTGTCCGGTACAAGGCCGTTTTCAGGATTGGAATATTTCAGGAAATATTTGAACGCTGAATGCTGCAGCCTGTCGACTAGCGCGGCATCAATGTCTTCAATCCGTTGCAGCATGTGCTCCTGCCCAACTGTTCTATCGCCCCATGGTTCAACATGGTGGCTGCCCCCACGCAAATCAAACCTTTTTGATTCGTAGGGATAAGAGAACACAAACGGCCGCCATTGGCGTTAATAATTCTCAGTGAAATAATATCTGGAATAAATAATATAAGCGATGCAGCAAAACGGATTACATAGCATCCTCCAGGGGCGGTCCATTTCCTGCTTTTACCTGCCCTCTTCGGGCAGCCGCCTAGACCGCCCGGACTAATTCAGGCGGCTTCCTCCATCCGGACCAGATGGCCGGTCGCGACTTCGCGATACTGGCGTTTCGGCGGGACGTAACCCACTGGACGGACAGGGCTTTTCAGCTCGTCGGTGCCGAGGTTGCGGCGGATGCCGCGGCGCGCGGGGTCGGGTACGGGGACAGCTGCCATCAGCTTTTTGGTGTAGGGGTGCTGCGGATTGCGGAACAATTCTTCGCGCGGACCGATCTCGACGATCTCACCGAGATACATGACGGCAACACGGTGGCTGACACGTTCGACGACGGCCATGTCATGGGAAATGAACAGGAAGGCGAGATTCAGGCTCTGCTGCAGGTCCATCAGCAGGTTGCAGACCTGCGCCTTGATCGAGACGTCGAGAGCCGAGACGCTCTCATCGGCGACGATGACCTTCGGGTCGAGAGCAAGGGCGCGGGCAATGCAGATGCGCTGGCGCTGGCCGCCGGAGAATTCATGCGGGTAGCGCTTCATCATATCCGGCTTCAGGCCAACGCGTTCGAGCAGGTCGGCCGCCTTGTCCCGCGCCTGCGCGCGGGTGCCAAGGCCATGTTCGGTGAAAGGTTCGGCGACGGCCGCACCGACCGTCATGCGCGGATTGAGGCTGGCGAAGGGGTCCTGGAAGATCATCTGGATGCTGCGGCGCATATTGCGCAGGCTGATCGCATCGAGGTTCAGCACGTCATAGCCGTCGAGGCTGACGGAGCCGGCGTTCGGCTGCACGAGGCGGGTAATCGACCGGCCGGTCGTGGACTTGCCGCAGCCGGATTCGCCGACGAGCGCCAGCGTCTCGCCCTGGAAGAGGTCGAAGGAAACGTCCTCCACGGCATGGATGGCGCCGGTCCTGCGGCCGAAGAGACCGCCGCGAATGTCGAAACGGGTCACAAGGTTCTTCACTTCGAGGATCGGTGTCTTGCGACGGTCGACGGTTTCGGCGACCTCCGCCGGCTCACGCCGCTCGCCGGTTGCCGTATCGACAACGGGGAAGCGCAACGGCCACTTGCGGCCGTCCATCGAGCCGAGGCGCGGCACGGCAGAAAGCAGGGCGCGCGTATAGGGATGTTTGCCACGGTTGAAAATGTCGTCGGTCGTGCCGGTTTCGACGGCCTCGCCGCGATACATGACAATCGTGCGGTCGGCGATCTCGGCGACAACACCCATGTCGTGGGTGATGAAGAGAACGGACATGCCCTCTTCTTCCTGCAGTATCTTGATGAGGTCGAGGATCTGGCCCTGGATGGTGACGTCGAGCGCGGTGGTCGGTTCGTCGGCGATCAACAGTTTCGGCCTCGAGGCGAGCGCCATCGCGATCATCACACGCTGGCGCATGCCGCCGGAGAACTGGTGCGGATATTCGTCGAACCGGGACGCGGCGTTGGGGATGCGCACCTTCTCCAGAAGGCGGATGGTTTCGGCGCGCGCGTCAGCCTTGCTGATGTCGCCGTGGCAGGTGAGCGCCTCCGAAATCTGCCTGCCGATGGTGAAGATCGGATTCAGGCTGGTCATCGGCTCCTGAAAGATCATCGCCGCATCCTTGCCGCGTATTGCCCGCATCTCCTTGTCGGAAAGCGAAAGGATATCGCGGCCATTGAGCCTGATGCTGCCTTCGACGCGGCTCGAGCCTTTGGCGAGCAGGCGCATGATGGAAAGCGAAGTGACGCTCTTGCCGGACCCGCTTTCACCGACGATCGCGACCGTTTCGCCCGGCATGACATCGAAGGAGACGTTGCGGACGACGGATTTCCATTCGCCGTCAGCGAGAAACGAGGTCGTCAGGTTCCGGACGGAAAGAACCGGAGAGATGGATGCTGCAGGCTGATCGGTCATGTCGTTCCCTTGTTGTCTTGCGCCTGGTGATCGGGCTTTCAGGTCTTCAAAGGTGTGGCGAAGGAGGCTGACGGGCGCCCCTCCGCAACACGCGCCGCCTCCAGCGCTGCGATCTTTTCATCGATCTCGCACCTGTCAATCATCCCGTTCGGATTGGCCTTCGTCGCCATGGTTTCGGCCACGTGCATGTAACGCTCCTGTGCCACCGCATAGAGCCGGCGCAGTTCGGCGAGCGGATCGGGGTGGTCGTCGGCACGGATGCTGAGCCAGGGATAGTCCTGATCGCGATGGACGAGGAGGGCTGCGGATTGTCTGCCACGTTTGTCGCCGCCGGCATCCTCGCCGGCCTGCATGGCTTCGAGCAGGCGCTCGATGAAGGGCTTGTCCATCGCCTTCTTGTAGGTGGCAAGCGTTTCGGCAACGACATCGGGGCCGGCCAGCATATTGCCGGCGACCGAGACATTGTCATCAAGCAGGTGACCGGCCCAGTCTATGCATCTTGCGCCGGTAAAGGCTGCGTTGCGGCCCTTGCCGTCAATCAGGTGCAGCTGGCGCTGGTCGCGGCCGGCATCGCGAGCGGTCAGTTCGGTAATGATATCGCCCGGCGCCTTGCCGGCGGCCAATAGAGCCAGTCCGTCGGTGCCGTAGAGCGGGCTGACGAAGGCCTGGGTCGCGACCGCGCCGATGCCGCCGCGAATATGCGGCACCAGGCCGCCAACCGCAAAGAAGCGGGTGGCGACGGCAATGCCGAGGTAGCCGGTGTCGGGATCGCGGGCAACGATGGACCAGGTCATGCCTACCTCCCGACCGCATAGGCCTGCATCAGGCGCGGCGTTGCCGCGGCACGTAACAGGCCGTCGGCATCGCGGCGCGCTGCGGTCAGGCGGCCAATGGTCCAGGGTTCGGAGACGGTCAGCCTGTGGCCGCGGGCGCGCAAGTCGTCGAGCACGGCGGCGCTGAAATTGCCTTCCGCCATCAGGCCGCCCGGCTCGCGCGTGCGGGGGTAGAAGGAGCCGGGGAAATGCGAGGTGTGGAAGAGCGGCTGGTCGATGGCCGCCTGCAGGTTCATCCCGTGGTGCACGTAACGCAGGAAGAAGGAAAGCTGCCACTGTTCCTGCTGGTCGCCGCCCGGAGTGCCGAAGGCGAGCGTGGGGCGGCCCTCGTAGAGCGCGAGCGAGGGGGTCAGCGTCGTGCGCGGGCGCTTGCCGGGAGCGAGAGAGGTCGGCAGGCCCGGTTTGAGCCAGAACATCTGGGCGCGCGAATTCAGGCAGAAGCCGAGGCCCGGAACGATCGGCGAGGACTGCAGCCAGCCCCCCGAGGGCGTGACCGAAACCATGTTGCCTTCGCGGTCGATGACGTCGATATGAACAGTGTCGCCGCGCTTTTCCGTCAGATGCGCCATGGTCGGCTCGTAGACGGCGCCGGTCTTGGAATCGGCGCCGAGCATTTGCATCGTCGCGTCATACTGCTGTTCGAAGCCCGGCAGCTTCCCCGGGCGCAGGTCAAGGGACGCTTCGCCCGATATCAGCTTGCGGCGGGCGGCGGCGTAGCTGTCCGAGAGAAGCCGATCGAGCGGCACGTCGGCGAATTTGGGATCGCCATAGTAGATTTCGCGGTCAGCGAAGGCGAGCTTCATGGCTTCGGTGACGGTGTGGACGAAATCGGCACCGTCGGGCGCCATCGCGGCGATGTCCATATCCTTCAGGATCGACAGCGTCTGCAGGAAGACCGGACCCTGTCCCCAAGGGCCGATCTTGGCGACGGTCCAGCCGTGATAGTCGTAGGTCTGCGGCTCCTCGATCGTGGCCGACCAGTTTGCCATGTCGTCTGCCGTCAGCACCGCCTTGTGGCGGCTGCCGCTCGCATCCATCACTTCGGCAGTCTTCAGATAGTTCGCGATCCTTTCGGCGACGAAGCCGCGATAGAAAGCGTCACGGGCGGCTTCGATCTGCGCCTCGCGGCCCTGCTTTGCCTCCGCCTCGGAAATGATGCGCTTCCAGGTTTCGGCCAGTACCGGGTTCTTGAAGCGCGAGTTCGGTTCGGGAACGGAACCGCCCGGCACCCATGTCTCGTACGAGGTCGGCCATTCCTTCTGGAAGAATTCGGCAAGCCCCTTGATGGTGGCGGAAACGCGCGGCAGCAGCGGATGGCCGCTTTCGGCATAATAGATTGCCGGCTCCAGCACATCGCGCACGCTCAGCCTGCCATAGTCCCGCAGCATCAGCATCCAGCCGTCGAAGGAGCCGGGGATGACGGTTGCGAGCAGCCCGTCGCCGGGGATCAGTTTCAGGCCTTCGTCCGTGTAGTGCTCGATGGTGGCGCCCGCCGGGGCCGGGCCTTGCGCGCAGATGACCTCGACCTTGTCCTTCTTCTTCGAATAGATGATTGCCGGCATGTCGCCGCCGGGGCCGACAAGGTGTGGCTCCAGGACCTGCAGGGTGAAGCCGGTGGCAACCGCTGCATCGAAGGCGTTGCCGCCCTTTTCGAGAATGCTCATGCCGACAGCGGACGCGATCCAGTGCGTTGAGGTAACGACGCCAAATGTGCCCAGAATTTCGGGGCGGGTCGTGAATGTGGTCATTTCATATGTCCTTTCGAAAGGTCATGCTTCGCGCGGATCGAGCGCATCGCGCAGGCCGTCGCCCAATAGATTGAAACCGATAACGACGAGGAAGATGGCAATGCCCGGCCACATTGCCATCCACGGCGCCTGGCTCAGAAAATTCTTGGCGACGTTCAGCATCGAGCCCCAGCTCGGTGCGGGCGGCTGCTGGCCGAGGCCGAGGAAGGAAAGGCTTGCCTCGGCGATGATGGCGGTTGCGATCGTCAAGGTCGCCTGTACGAGGATCGGCGCGAGCACGTTCGGCAGGATGTAACGGGTGATGATGCTGAAGTGGCGAAGACCGATGGAGCGCGCACCTTCGATATATTCCTCGGTCTTGACGGCCAGCACCTGGCCGCGCGTCAGCCGCACGAAGATCGGCATGGCCGACAGTCCGATCGCGATCATCGCATTGGTGAGGCTTGGGCCGAGGAAGGCCGCGAGCGCAATCGCGGTGATCAGGAAGGGCATCGCCAGGAAAGCTTCGGTGATGCGGGAGATGACCATGTCGATCCAGCCGCCGAAATAGCCTGAAACCAGCCCGAAAGGCACGCCGATGACGACCGCGATCGCCACCGAGAAGACGCCGGCCATCAGCGAGGCCTGGGCGCCCCAGATCATGCGCGAGAGGATATCGCGGCCGATATCGTCAGTGCCGAGCCAATGGGCGGCCGACGGCGCCTTGCGGATCGCCGACCAGCTCGTGGCGTTCGGATCGGGCAGCGGCAGGAGCGGCGCGATGATCGCGAGAATGGCGAAGAAGGCGATGATGGCGAGGCCGACGAGTGCGCCTTTGTTGGCCCTGAGCTTGCGCCAGGCGCGGCTCGGTGCACGCGGCTCGGACGAGGCGACAGGTGCGGCTGCGACTTGATCGATGGCGGTCATAGCGAAGCCCTCATACGCGGGTTCAGGAGGACGTAGAGCACGTCGGCGACAAGGTTCATCAGAATGAAGCCGATCGCCGTGCAGATAACGACGCCCTGGACCACGGCATAGTCGCGATTGAAGACGGCATCGACGATGAGCTTTCCGAAGCCTGGAATCGTAAAGATCTGCTCGGTGAGGACGGCGCCGGCAAGCAGTTCGCCGAAGAGCAGGGCGCTCAGCGTGACGATCGGCAGCACGGCATTGCGGAAGCTGTGTTCCAGCACCACGGAACTTTCCGACAGTCCCTTGGCGCGGGCGGTGCGGATATAATCGGCGCTCAAGACGCTGAGCATGGCCGAGCGGGTGTGGCGCATCAGCGTGGCGGCGAGCGCGTTGCCGAGCACGAAGGACGGCATCAGCATGGTCTCTATCGAGCGCAGCGGATTGGAGAAGAACGGTTCGTAGCCCGAGGCCGGCAGCCAGCCGAGATTCACCGAGACCAGCAGGATCAGCATGATGCCGAGCCAGAAATTCGGGATCGACAGGCCCGAGAGGGCGATGAGGTTGGCAAGGTAGTCAATGACGGTGTTCTTCTTGACCGCCGCCAGGATGCCCATCGGTACGCCGATGACGAAGGCGAAGATCATCGACATGATCGCCAGCTGGATCGTGACCGGCAGCTTTTCGGCGACGAGGTCGAGAACGGGCTGGTTCGTGCGCAGCGAAATGCCGAGGTCGCCCCGCAGCGCCGAGCCCAGCCAGTAGACATACTGGTAGGGGACGGGATCGTTGAGGTGATATTTTTCCCGCAGGAATTCCAGCACCTGCGGATCGCGCTCTTCGCCGGCCATGGCCAGGACCGGATCGCCCGGCAGAAGCTTCTGCAGCGAGAAGACGAAGATCGAAATGATCAGCAGGGTTGGAATGGCGACCAGCAGCCGCTTGGCGATGAACCTGTACATGGGCGCTCCGATAGCATCAGCGGGACGCGGCGAAGTTCGCCACGTCCCTCACGTGTTGGGCTATCAGCCTTCCTTCTTCACGCCGACGAGGCGGATCATGCCGTCGGGCGAAGCAACGAAGCCGGTGATGTTCTTGTGCAGCGCCCAGATCCAGGACTGGTGGCCGAGAAAGATGATCGGCAGGTCGTCATTCAGGATGGCGGTCGCGGCATCATACTTCTGCTTGCGCACGGCGTCGTCCGGAGACTGACGCGCTTCGTTGAGCAGCTTGTCGACGTCGGCATTGCAATATTTGCTGTCGTTGAGGCCGGCGTTGCAGGTGACGAACTGCTGGATATTGCCGTCGGGATCGACGCGGCCGGACCAGTCGGACCGGCTGAGCTGATAGTTGCCGGCGGTCTGCTCGTTGAGCAGGGTGGCGAATTCCGTTGCCTTCAGGGTGAGGTCGAAGCCTGCTTCGGCGACCATGGACTGGATGATCTGCATCATCTGCATCGTGACCGGGCTGTTCGGAACCTGCATTTCAACCGGAATGCGGTCGAAGCCTGCAGCCTTGACCAGGGCCTTGGCCTTCTCGATATCACGCGCGGGAACCGGGACATCCTTGTCGAACCAGGGGCTGCTCGGCGGGAAGGGCTGGTTGCCGGCAACGCCGGTGCCTTCGAAGACGATCTGCATGGCGGCGTCGCGGTCGATCGCCAGCGAGAAGGCCTGGCGCAGGCGCTTGTCCTTGCCGATCGGGTTATCGGCGCGCGCGCCATTGCCGACATTGGCGTAGATGCCAAGCCAGCCGGTGTTGACGACATCCTTGTAGACGAGGTTCGGATCGCTCTTGACCGTCGCGGCGTCGGTCGCAGCCAGCCGCTCGATCATGTCGAGATCGCCGGAGCGCAGGTTGGCGAGGCGCACGGTCGAATCCGGGATCGGCAGATAGGTGATCTTGTCGATAAAGACATTGTCCTTGTTCCAGTAGTCCTGGAACTTTTCCAGCACGATGCGATCCTGCTGCACACGCTCGACGAATTTGAAGGGGCCGGCGCAGACCGGATGATCGCCGAACTTGGCGCCGAGTTCCTTGGCCGCCTTGGGCGAAACGATCATGCCGGCGCGATCGGACAGCTGGGCGAGCAGGGTAACGTCAGGCGCCTTCAGCGTGAACTTGACTTCATATTCGCCTGTCGCCTCGACCTTCTGGACGGAGGCCAGTTCGCTCTTGCGGCGCGATTCCGGCAGGGTCATGTTGCGTTCGATGGTGGCGACGACGGCTTCGGCATTGAAAGGCGTCTCGTCCTGGAACTTCACGCCCTGGCGAAGCTTCATGATGAGTTCCTTGCCGTCGGCCGACCAGTTCCATTCGGTCGCAAGTTGCGGCACGATCTTCAGATCGGGCGAGACATCCACGAGCTTGTCGCACATCGCGGTATAGACGATACGGCCGACGAAGGTGCGCGACTGCGCCGGATCAAGCACGTCGGCATCGTCCTGCAGGCCGATCTTCAGTTCAGTGGCGAGGGCCGGAAGCGCAAAGAGCGCTGCCGCCGCGGCAGTGGTCAGCAATCTGGTCAATTTCATTTCATTCTCCTCTTTATGTTTTTGTTTCACGTCTATCGTGCCGGGCCGGCGGTTATCTCCGCCGTGCCGATTTCCCTGCTCAGGTGGGCTCCTTCTCGGCCTCCGCTTCGCTATGGTCGAGGGAGGTGATGCGGATGAGGCTTTCCTGCAGCGTCAGCAGATGCTGGCGCATGGCTTCGCCGGCCTTTGCCGGATCGCGGGCGGCGATGGCATCGACGATGGCCGTGTGCTGGCCGTAGGTCACTTCGCGTGTGCGGCTGGCGCTGCGGGCGCGCTCGCGGATCGTCTGCCAGGCTTCGTCCTGGCGCACGCGGTTGATGACATCGAAGATCGTCAGGAAGAACGAGTTGCCGGCGCATTGGGCGATCTGGCGATGCAGCGCGCCGTCCCAGAGTTCGCGGCCGTCGGCATCCGTGCTGCCGTAGATCTTTTTCACGAGATCATACATGCGCTCGACATCGGCCGCCTTGGCGCGCATGGCCGCGAGCTGGGCAAGCTGCGGCTCGATGCGCAGGCGCACCTCCATGATTTCCATCAGGTCCGTGTCGGCGACGATGGAATCGACATGCTCGCTCCAGCCATCCGGGCGCCTGCCGGCAAAGGTGCCGGAACCTTGCCGGCGCCAGATGCGACCTTCGGCCTCCAGCACTTCGAGCGCGCGGCGGATGGAGCGGCGGCTGACGCCAAGGATTTCGGAGAGTGTGCGCTCAGTCGGCAGCTTGCCGTCGGCGTCGAGACTATCCGACTGAAGAAGAGCCCTCAGCTTCTCCAGCGCATAGTTCGAATTGCCCTGTGCTTCGTCCATGGTTGCCTGAACCAATTTTAGATTGGTTCAATGCAAACCAAATAGGGCCGATCGTCAAGCGCTTTTTTGTGCAGATAAATATTTGCCTGTTTTTTCGCCTTGAAGCGCAGATTTGCGGCAGATGCGAGGGGCAGATACAGGCGTCCACAGGCACCGCGCACCCGGGCAGGCGCGCGGTACCAAACGGCAATTGGTTCAGCGATTGAGCGAGCGCGCGGACCGGAAGGTTTGCGGCTCGAAGCCGAAATCCTTGTCGAAAGGATAGGTCGGGTGCTGTTTGCGCAGGCGCGGCAGGCGCTCGACGAATTGATCGACCACGCCGGCCGAAAGCGCCATGAGGTTCGGATTGGCAATCGGCGCCAGTTCCGGCGAAAGGTAGCCCGACTTGACGACGATGATCTTCGCCTTGTTCGGATCGAGGCCGAGACGGGTGAAATCGGCAATATTGTGATAGGGGCGGCGCTTGGCGGAAAGCACCAGGTCGATACCGCCGATGGAGACGACCGCCTGCCGATCGGCCGCGTCGCCGGTCTCATGCAGGAATTTTACGGTGAAGCGGCCGGTTACCGGTTTGCTGCCCTTGGTGTCGAGCGAGGCGCCGACGGTCAGATCCAGCGTCGCGCCGACGCCCGCCGCATAGCAGGTCTCCGTTGCGGCCCTGTCGGCAATGCCCGCAAAGACGACGCCGGTTGCGCCCCTTGCAATCAGCTCGGCGAGCACGTCTGCGCGGTCGCCAACACCGCCGCCGGTCGGATTGTCGCCGGATTCGGCGAGCACGACGGGGCCGGTGGGACTGGCGATCGCCCTGGCGACGCATTCCTCGATCGAACCGGTCTCGCAGCCGAAGACGAACTCTTCGCGCACATCCCAATAGGCCTTCGCCATGCGCTTTGCCTCGCGCTCCAGCACGGCGCGGTCGGTGCCGGTCATGATCGCGGCAGCGGTGGCGCGGGGCTCATCCGCCCAGACGTAGCCGACCATCAGCGAAGCATCCCAGACGCCATCGAGCGCATCGATGCCGGGCAATTCGGCATAGAGGCTCTTTGCCGGCTCGTCGACGGTGCTCGTGCGTTCCCCCGGCAGGACGACGGGGATCGGCGCCCAGAGCAGGGTCGGCTTCACACCGCTCTTCAGGCTCTTCACCAGCATGGAGACCGAGCGGCGCATCGTCTCTTCGACGTCGATATGCGGGGCGGTGCGATAGGTGGAATACATGTCGAGCGCATCGAGGATGCGCTGGGTGACATTGCCGTGCAGGTCGTAGCTTGCCGAAACCGTGCAATCGTCGCCGACGAGCGCGCGGGCAGCGCTGATCCAGTCGCCTTCCGCATCCTCCATGCCCTCGACATACATGGCGCCGTGCATGGCGAGATAGAGGCCGTCGAGCGGCAGAAGCGGCTTCAGGCGCTCGAGGAATTCAGCCTTGAAGGCCTCGTAAGTGTGGCGCGCGACCGGACCGCCGGCAATGGCGCGGGCATGGATGGTCGGCAGGAACTCGGCGTCGTAATCCTTCAAGAACGCGAAATAGGGGGCTGCCAGCAGGCCATCGCCGCGCACCACCCGGAAATCCTTCTCCTCGTTCAGGACGGGATTGTACGTGCTGCATTCGATATGAATGCCCCCAACGGCGATGCGCATGGAAAACCTCAGCTTACATTAGGACCAATCAGAAAATTATGGGCGGCAATGCTGGCGGCACCGCGCGCCCAGACGTCGCTGTCGACGCGGCGGGTGCGGATCGGCGTCTGGCCGGCATAACGCGGAAGGACATTGGCTTCGATCGCCTGCTGCACGACGGTGCCGAACAGGCCGTCGAAGGAGCCCTCGACATGGGTGACGAGGATCATGCCGGGATCGTTCATCTGGATCAGGTGCGAGATCGCCAGGCCGAGCGCTGCGCCGGCCTTGTGGATGATGGCGATCGCCTCGGCGGTGCCGTGCGAGGCTTCCTCTTCGAGCTCCGACAGCGAGGTGCATTTCAGGCCGGCAGCCCTCGCCATCTCCTTGATCGCCTTCATGGAAGCGATCGTATCCAGGCAGCCGCGCTTGCCGCAGCGGCAGGGCGCGCCGCCCGGCTCGATCGTGGCATGGGCGATTTCGCCGGCGCCGCCATGGTTGCCGCGATAGAGCCGGCCGTCGATGAAGTGGGCACAGCCGATGCCGTCTCCGAGCGACACGACCGAAAAGTTCGGTGTATCACGGGCAATGCCGAAGAGTTTTTCGCTGACGGCCACGGCCTTGGCGTCGTTCTCGATGAACGTATCGACGCCGCTTGCCTGGCGAATGATTTCGGCAAGCGGCACATCCTGCCAGCCGAGCAGGGTGGACTGGACACAGGTCGCCTGTCTTTCGTCCACGAAGCCGGACAGCGCCACGCCGATGCCCGCCAGCTTGGAGCTCGCCTGCGGATGGGCTCTGAGAATTTCCGGCAGGCCGTAGGCGATGGCGTTCGCGATGACCTTGGGATCTCTGGAATAGGGCAGCTGCTGGCGAGCAATGATATTGCCGTTCAGATCGCTGAGGATCATCGGCGCCGGCTCTTCCAGAAGCGAGATGCCGATGAAGAAGGCGCATTCCGGCTTCAGGTCGAGCAGGACGGAAGGCCGGCCCTGGCCGTACACGGTTTGCGTTTCGTGTAGAACGCCACGGTCGATCAGCTCGCGGGCGATGCCACTCATTGCCGCCTTGCTGAGCCCGATCGCGGAGGCAAGATCGGTCCGGCTCAAGGGGCCGGACTCGCTTATGACCCGCAGAAGCTCACGCTGCGATGAGTTGAACATTAAAATCCCTGATCCTGCCGCTAGTGATTTCGCCTTGACAATAAGTTCACAAAATGAACCAATCAACCAAAATAAATTACAAAATTGATCAAAGCCGACCGAAGGGCCGGTTTCAAGAATCAGCTAGAGGGTGAACCAATGGAAATCATTCGCAAGAGATTTATGAGAACCCGCCAATTCGCTTTGCGTTGCGCTGTTGCCGGAGCGCTGTTTGCGCCGCTTTCGGCCTTCGCTTCCACGCTGACGATCATGCAGACCGAAGCGCCCCGTTCAATGGATCCGGGCGATCAGACCGCGACCTTCACGGCTGCTGTTCTGGATCCGATGTACGAGGGGCTTCTTGTCCGCGCCAAGGATCTGAGCCTACAGCCGGCGCTCGCCACCGAATGGTCGAGCGACGATGCCGGCATCGTCTGGACCTTCAAGCTGCGCCAGGGGGTAAAATTCCATGACGGTACGCCCTTCGATGCGGATGCGGTGGTGAAGAACTTCGCCCGCCATCTCGATACCAAGCGCGGCCTTGCCGCCAGCGGTCGTCTGCGTACCTTCATCGACAGCGTCACCGCCGTCGATCCGTCGACCGTCCAGTTCAAACTCAAGAAGCCCTATCCGGCGTTCCTCGCGCTTTTGACCACCGGCGCCTGCTGGATGGTCAGCCCGACGGCGGATGCCGCCGGTACGATCGGCAGCAAGGCGGTCGGTACCGGTCCCTACAAACTGCAGGAATACAAGTCCGGCGAATATGTGCTGGAAACCAAGAACGCGGACTGGTGGGGTGGTGCGCCGAAGGGCGCAGACGAGATCAAGTGGACCTGGACGGCCGAGCCGTCGGTCATGAACATGGCGCTGCAGACGGGCGATGCCGATATCGTCAATCCGCTGCCGGCCGCTTTCGCCAAGCAGCTTGCAGCCAATCCGGACATGGTGGTCAACAAATCGGACGGTTCGGCGGTCTTCTGGGTGTCGCTCAACACCAAGCTGAAGCCGCTCGACGACGTGCGCGTGCGCCAGGCGCTGAACTATGCGACCGACCGCGACGGTCTCGTCAAGGCGATCATGCAGGGCAACGCGACGCCGGCCAATTCGCCGCTCGCGCCTGTCACGCCCGGTTATGACAAGACGCTCGCGCCCTATACCCATGATATCGACAAGGCGAAGAAGCTGCTTGCCGATGCCGGTTATCCCGACGGTTTCGCAATGACGACGATCGTGCAGGAGCCGGAAGCGCGTATCGGCGAACTGCTTCAGGCCATGTGGGCGAAAGCCGGCGTGAAGCTCGACGTGCAGCGCATGGAAAGCGGCGTCTGGTCGAAGGCGGCCTTCGCCGATCCGGCCGGCAAGGCGGCCGCGAACACGGGTTCCGTCATTGCCTCCTGGTCTTCGGGCGTCAACGGTGCCGACCTGCAGTTCCGCCCGCTCTATTATTCGGCAAGCGCTTCGCCTGCCAGCGCCAATCTCGGCTTTTTCAACGATCCCAAGCTCGATGAACTGATCGACAAGGCAGCTTCGACGCTGGACGAGAAGGCGCGCAACGCGATCTATGTCGATGCCCAGAAGGAGGTCAACGAGCAGGCGCCGCATGTTCTCCTCTATACGACGCAGGATCTCTACGCCGCTCGCAAGAACGTGAAGGGTGCCTGGGTCATTCCGGGCGGCCAGGTCGTGGTCGAGGAAGCCACCAAGGACTGATGCGTAACCGGGTGGGCGGTGCTGTGCCGCACACCCGATTCACTGACGATGACGGTCCGATGAAAGCCTATATTCTCAAGAAGCTGCTCGCCTTGCCGCTGATCCTTGTCGGCGTGTCGCTGCTGATCTTCGTTGCCATCCGCGCGCTTCCCGGCGATCCGGCCCGCATGATGGCCGGTCCCGAGGCCACGCAGGAGGCGGTCGACAACATGCGCACCCGCCTCGGTCTCGACCGCAGTATTGCCGAGCAATACGGCTCGTTCGCCTATGGCGCGGTCAGGGGCGATCTCGGCATGTCGATCAAGTCGAAACTGCCTGTTGTCGATGAGATTGCCGAGCGCATGCCCTTTACGCTCGGCCTTGCCGTCACCGCCTATCTGCTGGCGATTGCGATCGGTGTGCCGGCCGGCATGATCGGTGCGATCTACCGGCATGGCTGGCCGGACCAGGCCGTCATGCTTCTCGCGATTGCCGGCGCCTCCATCGCCAATTTCTGGCTGGCGCTGATGGCGATGAATACCTTCTCGGTCAGTCTCGGCTGGCTGCCGCTTCTCGGCGCCACGTCCTGGAAAAGCTTCGTCCTGCCCTCGATCACGCTCGCAGTGCTGCCGATGGCCGTCATCGCGCGCATGACGCGCTCCAGCATGATCGAAGTGCTGGCACAGGACTATATCCGCACGGCGCGGGCCAAGGGTGTCGCGCCCGGCTCGATCTATTGGAGCCACGCGCTGCGCAACGCCCTGATCCCGATCGTGACCATCGTCGGTCTGAACTTCGGCAGCCTGATCGGCGGTGCCGTCGTCACCGAATCCGTCTTCAACTGGCCGGGTATCGGTCGGCTGCTGGTCGATTCGGTGCGCTATCGTGACTATCCGGTCATTCAGGGTGTGACGCTTGTCGCCGTCACCGGCGTTGTCGTCATGAATTTCCTGGCGGAAATGGCGATCGCCGCGCTCAATCCGAAAATAAGGTTCGACTGATGGCGATGAGCGAAGCGGAAAAGGTTTCGACCGGCAGCGGGAGCCTGCGCCGCATCCTGCGCTGGCTCGCCTCGCACAGAGGCATCACCATCGGCGGTGGACTGATCGGCATCATCGTGCTGATGGCAATCTTGGCGCCGTTCATCACCTCGGCCGATCCTTATTCGCAGGACCTGCTCTCGACGATGCTGGAACCCTCCTTCGAGCATCCGTTCGGTACCGACGACAACGGTCGCGATATTTTCGCCCGCGTGCTCTATGGCGCGCGCATCTCGCTGCTGGAGGTCGTTCTCAGCGTCGGGCTTGCCATAGTCGTCGGCGTGCCGCTCGGCATTGTTTCGGGCATGGCGGGGCGTTATGCCGATCAGGCGATCATGTGGTGCATGGATATCCTTTTCGCCTTTCCGGGCATCGTGCTCGCGATCCTGATCGTCAGCGTGCTCGGCACCAGCCTCGTCAACCTGCTGATCGCGATTGCGATCTTCTCGGTGCCCGTCTATGCGCGACTCAGCCGCAACCTCACACTCGGCCTCAAGGCAATGGATTATGTGGAAGCGGCCATTTCGCTCGGCGTGTCGCGCCACCGAATCATGACACATTACATCCTGCGTAACGCGATCGGCCCGATCATCGTGCAGTCGACGCTGACGGCCGGTACCGTCATCCTGTCGGCCGCAAGCCTCTCCTTCCTGGGTCTCGGTGCGCAGCCGCCACTTCCGGAATGGGGCGCGATGATGAGCGACGGCCGCAACTATCTCGGCCTTAACATCTACATGTCGCTCTTTCCGGGACTGGCGATCATGCTGACCGTGCTCGGCTTCAACATCCTCGGCGATGGCCTGCGCGACCTGCTCGATCCGAGAAAATAAGAAATGAAGATGCAAAGGCGCGGCGCGCTGAACATTTTGTCGTGTCGGTTGGGAAATTTGGAGAAACTGGAGCGGGCGAAGGGATTCGAACCCTCGACCCCAACCTTGGCAAGGTTGTGCTCTACCCCTGAGCTACACCCGCTCAAATCCACATCGGTCCGGGGTAGTAAGTAGCGGACCGTGGGCGCCACCTTGCGGCGACGGGCGCTATATCGCCCAAACGATTTTCAAATGCAACAGGGAAATGACGGAAAAACGAAGAAAAATTCCAGCAGTGGAAAACCACGTCCGGAAACGCCGCGAATGCAGGGCAAAGCGTCGGTCCTGAAGATTGCCAAGCTTGCGAGGCGGACGTAAGCAGGCAATCCGATCTGCCCTTCTCGCGCTTCATGGAACGACGATGACCGACAACAAGCCCAAGACCCGCCAGGATCTTCTTGCCTTTCTCGACGACCTCGGCATCGCCCACAGCACAAAGGACCACGCGCCCGTCTTCACGGTGGCCGAATCGGTTGCTCTCAGGGACGAGATTCCCGGCGGGCATACCAAGAACCTGTTCGTGAAGGATAAGAAGGACCGCTACTTCCTGCTGACGGTGGAGGAAAACGCCACGGTCGATCTCAAGCAGGTCCACACTATCATCGGTGCCTCCGGCCGTGTCTCCTTCGGCAAGCCCGAGAAACTGATGGAATATCTGGGCGTCATTCCAGGTGCTGTCACCGCACTCGGCGCGATCAACGATACCGGCAACAACGTCACCTTTGTGCTCGACGCGGATCTGATGCATGACGAGATTATCAATTGCCACCCGCTTTCCAACGATGCGACAACCTCGATCGGCAGGGCCGACCTGATACGATTCATGGAAGCGACGGGGCATAAGCCGCTTGTCTTGAAAGTGACGTCCTGACATACGATTTTAGCGCTATTCAGAGACGCCGGCAGATCGGCGCGGCGGGAGATACCTATGAGCGGCAGCGACAATCCTTACAACGGCTCCTTCGGCAATCAGATGTCGGCGACGGCAAGTTATGGCGTGGCACCCCAGCCGGTGGCCGCAGGCGGCCATATCAAGGACACGACGACGGCGAATTTCGCGAAGGACGTGCTGGAGGAATCGCGCAACCAGCCGGTGCTGGTCGATTTCTGGGCGCCCTGGTGCGGCCCCTGCAAGCAGCTGACGCCGGTTCTGGAAAAGGTCGTCAACGAGGGACAGGGCCGCGTCAAGCTGGTCAAGATGAACATTGACGATCACCCCTCGATCGCCGGCCAGCTTGGCATCCAGTCCATCCCCGCCGTCATCGCCTTCGTCAACGGCCGCCCGGCGGATGGTTTCATGGGTGCCGTGCCGGAAAGCCAGGTTCGTCAGTTCATCGATCGTCTCGCAGGCCCGGCCGGCGCCGACCAGGCTGGCGAGATCGAAGCCGCGCTGGCCGAGGCCGGCGAGTTGCTCGCTGCCGGCAATGTCAATGAAGCGGGCCAGCTTTATGGTGCGGTGATCCAGGCGGATCCGGAAAATGCCAAGGCGCTTGCCGGCATGGCCGAATGCCTGATCGCAGCCGACCAGCATGGAGAAGCCCGCCAGATGCTGAGCGAATTGCCGGAAGAGCTTGGCAAGGATGCCGGCATCCAGGCAGTCCTGACGAAGCTCGACCAGATCGAAGAAGCCCGCAAGCTCGGCGATCCCGTTGCGCTTGAACGCGAGCTGGCGCTGAACCCGGATCATCACGAAGCCCGGCTGAAACTCGCCAAGATTCTCAATGTCGAGGGCAGGCGCGAGGAGGCGGCCGAACACCTGCTTTTCATCATGCGCAAGGATCGCGCCTTCGATGACGACGGTGCGCGTCGCCAGCTCCTGCAGTTCTTCGAAGTCTGGGGTTTCAAGGATCCGGCGACGGTTTCGGCGCGCCGCAAGCTTTCCTCGATCCTGTTTTCCTGAGGTTTGCCGCATCCGCCCTTGCGTTTTTGCACAAGGGCACCACATTTCTCGTGAAGACGGGCGCCGCAGATGCGCCCGCCGAAGAGTGCGGGACCAGTCTTCATGCAAGTCGGCAATGCGAGATATCTTAAGCCCGGCGATTTACCGGATGAGATTGCAGTTTTTCCCCTGACGGGGGCGCTTCTCCTGCCTGCGGGGCAGTTGCCGCTCAATATCTTCGAGCCGCGTTATCTTGCGATGTTCGATGCGGCACTGACCGGAAACCGTCTGATCGGCATGGTGCAGCCGGCGCATGGCGAGCATGAAGACAAGACGCATGCCCCCGAGCTTGCGGCCGTCGGCTGCCTCGGCCGGATTACCTCCTATGCCGAAACCGGCGACGGGCGTTACATCGTCTCGCTGACGGGCGTATGCCGCTTCCGGCTGCTGGAGGAAAAATCTCATGGTCAACCGTTCCGCAGCTTTCGCATCGCGCCGTTCATATCGGATCTTTCTGCCGAGAACGAAGAGGATGCGGTCGATCGCAACGCGCTGCTGACGGCCTTCAAGGCCTATCTCGATGCCAACAAGCTCGAGGCGGATTGGGAAAGCGTTGAACGGGCCAGCAACCTTACCCTCGTCAATTCGCTTGCGATGATGTCGCCGTTCGGCCCGGCGGAAAAACAGGCGCTGCTCGAAGCGCCCGACCTCAAGACGCGGGCCGAAACCCTGATCGCCATCACCGAAATCGTGCTTGCCCGCGTTTTCGGCGATTCCGATACCGTTTTGCAGTAGAGGGCGCGATGGACGAAAAACTGAGCCGCGTCGATCCCAAACTTCTCGAGCTGCTCGTCTGCCCGCTCACCAAGGGGCGGCTTTCATATGATCGCGAGCACAATGAACTGGTCTCGGAAAAGGCACGGCTTGCCTATCCGATCAGGGATGGCATTCCGATCATGCTGGTTTCGGAAGCGCGCAGTCTCGAAGACTGATTTCTTCCTGCAGATGCTCTCTGTCAGATCGTCTGGCCCGAAAGCAGCCGCGGATTGTCCCTGGCTGTCGTTCCGGCTGCCTGGCCGATGAAGAAGGATTTCAGACCGGGCAGCCGGTCGACGATGCCGAGGCCGAAGTCGCGGGCAATGCGGATCGGCGCCGTGTCGTTGGAAAACAGCCGGTTCAGCACGTCTGTCGTGACGCCCATGCGGAACGTATCGAAACGGCGCCAGCTCTGGTAGCGCTCCAGAATGTTGATGGCGCCGATATCGAGGCCAAGGCGATCGGCCTCCACGATGGTTTCGGCAAGCGCTGCCACATCCTTGAAACCGAGATTGAGGCCCTGGCCGGAGATCGGGTGGATGCCATGGGCTGCGTCGCCGGCGAGCGCAAAGCGCGGGGCGACGAAGGAGCGGGCAAGCGTGAGGCCGAGCGGGAAGGCGCGCTTGGCACCGACGACCTTGAGAGCGCCGAGCTTGTGGCCGAAGCGGCGTTCCAGCTCCTCCTCGAAGACCAGATCGTCGGCGGCAACGAGGCGGTTGGCGTCGTTCGTCCGCTCGGTCCAGACCAGAGAGGAGCGGTTGTTG
Source organism: Hyphomicrobiales bacterium (assembly GCA_900471515.1). Taxonomy (GTDB): domain Bacteria; phylum Pseudomonadota; class Alphaproteobacteria; order Rhizobiales; family Rhizobiaceae; genus Rhizobium. The sequence continues at coordinate 265,469 of UCFC01000024.1, forward strand.
CGCAGCGGCAGGATGGCGAAGGGGCCGGATGGCAGGAAATGCTCTTCGGCGCAGCCATGGTGCGGGCGCTCGTGCTCGACCGTCGTGACGATGCCGGATTGGCCATAGTCCCAGGTCACCGTCTTGATGCCGGCGAAGTCACGCAGCGTCGAGCGTACGCCGTCGCAGGCGACAAGCAGGCGCGATTGCTGCGTACTGCCGTCCGAAAGGCTGACCTCGATGCTGGTGTCGCCGGTCTTCAGCCCCGTGGCGCTGAGGCCGTGGCGGATCTCGATGCCGAGCCGCTCGCACAGCCCGCGCAGCGCGCCGACCATGGCGACATTGGGGATCATGTGGGCAAACGGCCGGCCATCGGCCACTTCGCCGTCGAAGGTCAGGAAGATCGGGCGGACAGGATCGGACATCCTGGAATCGGTCACGATCATCTTGTTGATCGGCTGAGCCTCCGGCTCGATTTCGTCCCATATGCCGAAGACTTCAAGCATCTTCGTTGCGGCCGCGATGATGGCGGAAGCGCGCATGTCTTTCTTCCAGACATGGTCGGGTGCTGCCTCGATGACGGCGATATCGAGATGAGGTGCTGCCTGCTTGACCGCCACGGCCACGGACAGGCCGACATAACCTCCGCCCACAACCAGCATGTCCAGCATCATCAGCTCCTGTTACTTCCTACGACCAGATGCGATCTATATAGATCATGACGTTATCACTTCCTACCGCCGGGAGCCGAACAAAATGACGGAACAGACGGGCAGACCGACCGCCATGGAAACATTGATCTCGACGCTCGATATCGAGCCGATCGAGGTCGATATCTTTCGCGGCCGCAGTCCGCAGGTCGGCTGGCAGCGCGTGTTCGGCGGGCAGGTGATCGCGCAGGCTCTGATGGCAGCACAGCGCACGGTGGACAGCGAGCGTTTCATTCACTCGCTGCATGCCTATTTCATGCGTCCCGGAGACGCTTCGGTGCCCATCGTCTACCAGGTCGAGCGTATCCGCGACGGATCGAGCTTCAACACGCGCCGGGCCGTCGCGATCCAGCACGGCAAGGCGATCTTTGCGCTTTCGGCCTCGTTCCAGCTGGAGGAGCCGGGTTTCGACCACCAGGTCCCCATGCCGTCGGTGCCGATGCCGGAATCACTGCTCGGCGAACAGCAGATCAAGGAACAATATCTTGCCCATGCGCCGGCGGCGGTACGCAAATATTGGGAGCGCGAAAGGCCGATCGAAATCCGGCCTGTTTCGCTCAAGCACTATTTTACCCGGGAGAAGCTCGAACCGCGGCAGGATGTCTGGGTGCGGGCCACCGGTCCGGTACCGGATAGCCGGCTCTATCAGGCCGCGGTGCTTGCCTATATCTCGGACATGACGCTGCTCGATGCATCGCTGCATGCGCACGGAACGTCCATTTTCGATCAGAGCCTGCAGGTTGCAAGCCTCGACCATGCCATGTGGTTCCATCGCCCCGACAAGCTCGACGACTGGCTGCTCTATACGCAGGACAGTCCTTCGGCGTCGGGTGCCCGGGGATTGACCCGCGGCAGCCTTTTTACGCGATCGGGTGTCCTGATCGCGTCGGTCGCGCAGGAAGGCCTGATTCGGAAAAAGGCAAATGAATAAATAATGTGCATATTTGTAAATTTGCGCATTATTTATGCGCTTATTGGCCCATCATTTGCCTGTTTATTGGCGCCTTCTGTTATAGTCTTTAGATTTCAATAACTTATAGACTGTCACGAATCTGGCACGTCCTTTGAATGTCTATCGCCGGTCGCTGTTCATGAAACCGTCAGCGGCAAGGAGAGTCGGCTCCGCGCCGAGGATAACGAAGGATGGGATACAGATGAAAATTGTGATGGCCATTATCAAGCCGTTCAAGCTCGATGAGGTCCGCGAAGCCCTCACGGCGATCGGCATTCAGGGCCTGACTGTGACCGAAGTGAAGGGCTACGGTCGCCAGAAGGGACACACCGAAATCTATCGCGGCACTGAATATGCGGTCAGCTTCCTGCCGAAGCTCAAGATCGAAATCGCGGTCGCATCGGAGATCGTCGACAAGGCAGTCGAGGCCATCGCAGCATCTGCCAAGACCGGCCAGATCGGTGACGGCAAAATCTTCGTCTACTCGATCGACCATGCCGTGCGCATCCGTACGGGCGAAACCGATTCAGAAGCGCTGTAAAGAACGGCAGATCAAGGAGCTATTTCCAATGTCAATTTCGAAGTTTTCCTCCAACATCGCACGGGTAGGCGCCCTGTCGGCCGCTCTGCTGGCGCCGGTTGTCGCTTTCGCGCAGGAAGCCGCCCCGGCAGCCGCCGATGCTGCAGCCGCCGCTGCTCCGGCCATGACGATGGACAAGGGCGACAATACGTGGATGCTGGTCTCCACGGTTCTCGTTCTCTTGATGACCATCCCGGGCCTTGCTCTGTTCTACGGCGGTCTCGTCCGCGCCAAGAACATGCTCTCGGTTCTCATGCAGGTCTTCATGATCACCGCCGTCGTCATGATCATCTGGGTCACCTACGGCTATTCGCTCGCTTTCACGGATGGCGGCTCGCTCAACAGCTTCGTCGGCGGCTTCTCCAAGGCCTTCCTTGCCGGTGTGACGCCGTCCTCGCTGGCCGAAACCTTCTCGAAGGGTGTGGCCATTCCGGAACTCACCTTCATCTGCTTCCAGATGACCTTCGCCTGCATCACGCCGGCCCTGATCGTCGGCGCCTTCGCCGAGCGTATCAAGTTCTCGGCCGTCATGCTCTTCGTCATCCTGTGGGTCACGTTCGTCTACTTCCCGATGGCGCACATGGTCTGGTTCTGGGGCGGCCCGAGCGCTTACACTGCACCAACTGGTCTCATCTTCTCGTATGGCGCGATCGACTTCGCCGGCGGCACGGTCGTTCACATCAATGCCGGTATTGCCGGCCTGATCGGCGCCATCATGCTCGGCAAGCGCACGGGCTATAAGAAGGAAATCATGGCACCGCACTCCATGACGCTCACCATGGTCGGCGCATCGCTCCTGTGGGTGGGCTGGTTCGGCTTCAACGCCGGCTCCAACCTGGAAGCCAACGGTTATGCATCGCTCGCCATGATCAACACCTTCGTTGCAACGGCTGCCGCCGCTGTTTCCTGGTGCATCGTTGAAAGCTTCGCTCGCGGCAAGGCCTCCATGCTCGGTGCTGCCTCGGGTGCCGTTGCCGGCCTCGTTGCCGTGACGCCGGCTGCCGGTTTCGCCGGTCCGATGGGTGCTGTCGTTCTCGGCCTCATCGTTTCGCCGATCTGCTACTTCTTCGTCGATGTCGTGAAGAACAAGTTCAACTATGACGACTCGCTCGATGTGTTCGGCGTCCATTGCGTCGGCGGCATCGTTGGCGCGATCGGCACCGGCATTCTCGTCAATCCGGCCCTCGGCGGCGCCGGTATCGTCGATTATTCGACGCCGGACTTTGCGGCCTCCTATGCGGGCACGGCAACCCAGGTCTGGGCACAGCTCAAGGGCGTTCTGACCACGATCGTCTGGTCGGGCATCGGTTCTGCGATCCTCTACAAGATCGTCGATGTCATTATCGGCCTGCGCGTTCCGGTCGAAGCCGAGCGCGAAGGTCTCGACCTCGCAACGCACGGCGAAGCCGCCTACCACGCGTAATCACAGGGTTTGCGGCGCCCGGCACAAGGGCGCCGCCGAACGGCCCGTCGCGGCCTATCTAACCATAAGCCGCTCTTGGCCCGGACCTTCCAAGGTTCGGGCCTTTTTCTTTTAGTCATCCGGCATATGCATGGTTAACATCGCTTTAACCCTAGTTTGATTAGGTGGAGCGGACGCATTTGGCGCGGCGAACATTGGCGATTCGCGTGCCCACAGGCATTGGACGGGTTAGAACATGGCAAGAAGCACGTCGGCGGCAATGGATGGCCGCCCTGACCGGTTCTCCTTCTCGGCATTCATGCTGCGGCAGATCCAGGCTCTCGCAGGCTTTGCGGTCTTCGTGGTGCTGGCGTTTGCAGTTGCGGCGCTGGCCACGTGGAACGTGACCGACCCCAGCTATTCCTATGCCACCGGCAATCTGCCGACCAATGTGCTCGGCTATAGCGGCGCTGCCTTTGCCGATATCGCCATGCAGTTCCTGGGGCTTGCCAGCGTCGTGTCGATGCTGCCGATCGTTGCCTGGGCACTGGCACTGATTTCCGGCCGCCGCCTCAGCCGCATTCCGGCGCGTGCCGGCGCCTGGCTTGCCGGCACGGTGCTTTCCTCCGCCGTCATCGGCTGTTTTCCGCCGCCGCTCACCTGGCCGATCCCGAACGGTATCGGCGGGGTCATCGGCGACATGATCCTGCGTTTTCCCGCCCTCTTCGTCGGTGCCTATCCGACCGGTGTCTTTGCCACTGCCGTCGGCTGCGTCTTCGCCGTTCCGACCGCGTGGATGATGCTTTTTGCTGCCGGAATCGTCGGCCGCAGCGAGCTCGACGAGGAGGAGGAAGAAGAAGAGGATTATGTCGATACCCGCAGCAAAGTGCGTGTCGTCGGCGATGAGGACGAGGACGACGATGGCTCCCGCTGGATGGCCTTCAGCGGCGCCATGACGCATGCCTGGTATATGAACCAGGCGCGTCTGCGCCGACTTTTCGGCATGGGGCCACGCAAACGCCGCCAGAGCGACTTCGAATCGCCCTATGATTTCAACGACGACGAATTCGGCACCTTGAACGAGCCGGTGCGTGCCAAGCCTGCAGCGCGCGGCGAACGCATGGATCCTTCCATGGAGCCGCGCGCCGTTTCGAGCCGCCGCGTGGTTTTGACGCCTTCCATCTCGCTCAACGACGATGAGGACGACGATCCGCCGTTCGATACCGACATGCCGCCGCGCCCGGCCGATATCCTGCCCGATGACGATGAGGACGACTGGATGATTCGCGCGCCGGCCAAACCGGCCGGCAAACCCGAGCCGCGCGTCATCCCCGCATCCGCCCGTCCAAAACCCGGCGCCCGCGTCGAACGCGAGGCGCAAGGTTCGTTCATCCGGCCGGAAGGCTTCCAGCTTCCCTCCATGCACCTGCTTGCCGAGCCGAAGAACGTGGTGCGCGATTCCACGCTGTCTGCCGACGCACTGGAACAGAATGCTCGCATGCTAGAAGGCGTGCTGGAGGATTTCGGCGTCAAGGGCGAGATCATCCATGTCCGCCCCGGCCCGGTCGTGACACTTTACGAGCTGGAACCGGCACCCGGTATCAAGTCCTCCCGCGTCATCGGTCTTGCCGACGACATTGCCCGTTCGATGAGCGCAATTGCCGCCCGTGTCGCGGTTGTGCCGGGTCGTAACGCGATCGGGATCGAATTGCCGAACCAGACGCGCGAAACCGTCTATCTGCGCGAGCTCATCGCGTCGCGTGATTTTGAAAGCTCCAAGGCGAAGCTTGCCATGGCGCTCGGCAAGACGATCGGCGGCGAGGCCGTGATCGCCGACCTCGCCAAGATGCCGCATCTGCTCGTGGCCGGTACCACGGGCTCCGGCAAGTCGGTTGCCATCAACACCATGATCCTGTCGCTGCTCTACCGCATGACGCCGGAACAGTGCCGCCTCATCATGATCGACCCGAAGATGCTGGAACTTTCCGTCTATGACGGCATCCCGCATCTGCTCTCGCCCGTCGTGACGGATCCGAAGAAGGCTGTCGTCGCGCTCAAATGGACCGTCCGCGAGATGGAAGAGCGCTACAAGAAGATGTCGAAGATCGGCGTGCGCAATATCGACGGCTTCAATACGCGCGTCGAGCAGGCGCTTGCCAAGGGCGATACGATCTCGCGCACGGTGCAGACCGGCTTCGACCGGCAGACCGGCGAGGCGGTCTACGAGACCGAGGAATTCGACCTGCAGCCGATGCCCTATATCGTGGTCATCATCGACGAAATGGCCGACCTGATGATGGTCGCCGGCAAGGATATCGAAGGTGCCGTCCAGCGCCTCGCGCAGATGGCGCGTGCGGCCGGCATCCATGTCATCATGGCAACGCAGCGCCCTTCGGTCGATGTCATCACCGGCACGATCAAGGCGAACTTCCCGACCCGCATCTCCTTCCAGGTGACGTCGAAGATCGACAGCCGCACGATCCTCGGCGAGCAGGGCGCAGAACAACTGCTCGGCATGGGCGACATGCTCTACATGGCCGGTGGCGGCCGGATCCAGCGCGTCCACGGTCCTTTCGTCTCCGACGTCGAAGTCGAGGAGATCGTCTCCTATCTGAAGACACAGGGCTCGCCGCAATATCTCGATGCCATCACGGCCGACGATGACGAGGATGGCGATTATGGCGGCGGTCCGGCCGGCACGGCAAATCTCTCCGATTCGGAAGACCCCTATGACCAGGCCGTCGCCATCGTCCTGCGTGACGGCAAGGCGTCCACATCCTATGTTCAGCGCAGGCTCGGTATCGGTTATAACAGAGCAGCATCGCTGATCGAACGCATGGAACAGGAGGGCATTATCGGCCCGGCCAACCATGCCGGAAAACGCGAGATTCTCGTGCCGACGGATGGGGATATCCTCGACCGCTGAGGAAAGAAATTTTTGATGGCTCGGCCCATCCGGTGGAAACCTCGGGGCATGTAATCCGTTACCTTTCACCGGGCGATCGCGGCGCCTTGAAGACGCCGCCTTTCGGCGGCATGCAGACCGCATACAGGAGGTTCATATGACCAACTCCGCATCCATCTTTTCCGGCCTGCCGGTATCCCGCCGCGATGTTCTCGGCGTATTCGCCGCCGCGGCCGTTGCAAGTGCCGTCCCGTTCCCCGTTTTCGCCCAGGCGGCAGCACCGGTCGCCAACAGCGCTACGGCGCAGGCCATCGCCGATCATTTCTCCGGCGTTGCCACCATGCAGGGCGAGTTCGTGCAATTCGGCCCGCGCGGCGAACAGACCGGCGGCAAGTTCTTTATCGAGCGTCCCGGCAAGCTGCGCTTCAACTATGATGATCCGTCGCCGATGCGCGTCATCGCCGACGGCAGGAATGTCGCGATCGGCAATGTGAAGTTGAAGACATGGGATCTTTATCCGCTCTCCAAGACGCCGCTCAGCCTGTTGCTGGCGCAGCGTATCGACCTTTCCGCCGGCATGGTGAAGGGCGTGAAGGAAGAATCCGATCTGACGACGATCTCGCTCGGCAACAATACGGTATTCGGCAATTCGACCATCACGATGATGTTCGATCCGAAGACCTACGATCTGCGCCAGTGGACGATCACGGACAACCAGGGGAAGGATACGTCCGTCATGATCTTCAACGTGAAGACCGGCGTTGCCTTCGACGATCGCGTCTTCCGCGTGCCCTACGAGGATATCAAGGGTACCTCGGCGAACCGGGATTGATGCTTTTCGGTTGATCGCCGGCCGCTTTTGCCTGCGGCCGGTTTTCTCGCCGATCTCTTTGCTCTAAAGCCTTTTCGGACGGATCTGAAAGGGCCTGGCATGAGCTTTTCCATTACCACCTGGAACATCAATTCGGTGCGGCTGCGCATGCCGATCATCGAGCAGCTGGTGCGCAAGCACCGGCCCGATATCCTCTGCCTGCAGGAAACCAAGGTTCCGAACGATCTCTTCCCGCTGGCGCCGCTGCGCGTCATGGGCTACGAGCATATCATCGTCCACGGCCAGAAGGGCTACCACGGCGTTGCCATCGCCTCCCGCGTGCCGCTGACGGAAGACCATCGGCAGGATTACTGCAATGTCGGCGATGCGCGCCATATTTCCGCGATCTTCGAACGCGGCAACCGGCGCATCCGCCTGCACAATTTCTACGTCCCTGCAGGCGGCGACGAGCCTGATCGCACGATCAATCCAAAATTCGGCCACAAGCTCGATTTCATCGAGGAAATGAAGAATCTCAAGGCCAGCGCCGAGCCGAACACCTCAGCCATTCTCGTCGGCGACCTCAATATCGCGCCGCTGGAACATGATGTCTGGTCGCACAAGCAGCTTCTGAAGATCGTCAGCCATACGCCCGTCGAAACCGACGGGCTCATCGAGGTCATGAAGCGCGGCGGCTGGCACGATCTCATGCGCCAGCATGTGCCTCCCAATGAGAAGCTCTATACGTGGTGGAGCTACCGTGCGAAGGATTGGGAGGCTGCCGACAAGGGCCGGCGCCTCGACCATATCTGGTCCTCGCCCGACCTCGGCCCGCATCTGCAGCGTATCGATGTGCTGAAGGAAGCGCGCGGCTGGGAGCGGCCGTCCGACCATGTGCCGGTGACGGTACATCTCAACATCTGAACGCGTCAGCTGAAGCGGTGAAACTGGCTTGCGGCCTGTGCCGCAAGATCGGCAATGCTGTCGCGGATGCGGTTTTCCATGATCCGCGCCGCCGACGGATATTCCTCGATCAGGCGATGGAACAGCGCCCGCGTAATGCGGATGATGCCGGTATCCTCACGCGCGATCGCCGTGAACTTGCGCTCCACCAGCGTGATAAGGGCGAGTTCCGAAATCAATGCTCCGGGGCCGGCGATGGCTTCGGTCCGCCCTATGCCGTCGGGACCGGTCACGCTGAGTTCGAGACTGCCGCTGGTGATCACATAGGCGCTTTCTGCGGGTGAACCCTGACGAAACAGCATCTGGCCGGCCGCAATCACGCGACGATCGGCGCCGAAGGCAATCAGACGCAGCTGGTCGTCGTTCATGTCCTTGAAGAGCGGAAGCTGCGACAGCAGATGGATATCGTCGGAAAGAGACATGCTACGGGATGATTTTGTAGCCGCCGTTTTCCGTCACGAGGATCTCGGCGTTGGACGGATCCCGCTCGATCTTCTGGCGCAGGCGGTAAACGTGGGTTTCCAGCGTGTGGGTGGTGACGCCGGAATTGTAGCCCCAGACTTCTTCCAGCAGCACGTCGCGGGTCACGACCTTCTGTTCGGCGCGGTAGAGGTAACGGATGATTGCCGCTTCCTTTTCCGTCAGACGGATCTTCTGGCCGTTGTCGGTCGTGAGCAGCTTCTGGCTCGGCTTGAAGAGATAGGGGCCGACGGTGAAGGTGGCGTCCTCGCTCTGTTCGTGCTGGCGCAGCTGCACGCGGATGCGGGCAAGCAGCACCGCGAAACGGAATGGCTTGGTGACATAGTCGTTGGCGCCGGCCTCAAGGCCAAGGATCGTGTCGGAGTCCGTGTCGTGGCCGGTCAGCATGATGATCGGCGCCTTGAAACCGCCCTTGCGCAGCAGCTTCACGGCTTCTCGGCCATCCATGTCAGGCAGGCCGACGTCCATGATCAAGAGATCGACCGGGTTGGAGCGGGCGGCCTGCACGCCTTTGCCGGCGGTCGCTTCCTGCAGGACCGTGAATTCCTCATACAACGACAGTTGCTCCGTCAGCGTCTGGCGAAGGTCGTCGTCGTCATCCACCAGAAGAATGGTGCGTGCGGTCATGCGGGTGCGTCCTTGCGTTCTGTCAGATACTTCCTACGCCAAATTCCACATTTGGCAAGGATTGGCGGTCTGCGGTTGCCGTCTCGGGGTTCATATGGTTTCAATCGAAGCCCAAGGCAATTCAAGAACATGCGAGAAAAATGGAAAAAGCAAGGCGAGAGCGAAATGGCCGGCCCTCAACGCTCGTGGTACGTGCCGCTCCAGGCAGGAAGAGCAGGGCCATCGTGCGTTTTGGTCCGCTTACCCTTATGGCCGCGATCGGCCGGAGCGGACGCACGGTGGTAAAGCGGGAAGGCGACGGCGCAACGCCGATCGCCGCCATGCGGCTGCTCCACGGTTTTCGTCGTGGCGAACGCAACGGGCATCTCCCGACAACCCTGTCCGTCAGGCGCATCCGGCCTGATATGCTGTGGTGCGATCAGCCCACCGATGCGAATTACAACAGGCTGGTCAAGGCGCCGTTCAAGCCGAGCCACGAGGAGATGAAACGGAAGGACGGGCTTTACGATATATGCCTGGTTCTCGACTGGAACGTGACGTCCCGGGTGCGCAATCGCGGCTCGGCGATCTTCCTCCATCTCATCCGCCCCGGTTATGAGCCGACCGCCGGCTGTGTCGCCGTCAGCGCCCGCGACATGCGCCGTATCCTGCCCTTCCTCAGAAAGGGAACGGTCGTCCGCGTTCTCTGATTGTATTGCCGGCTGCGTGTCCTATATGGATTTTCGACCGGATGCGCGGGCTGCAATGCATCCAAGGAAAGCCGCTTCGCGGCTTCAATTCATGCCCTATTCAATTCGTGTCTTTGGCCAATCCTTTAAACTTTCGGAGATATATTGTGACCACTCAACCCATCATTACTTTCCACAACGGACATTCCATTCCCCAGGTGGGTCTCGGCGTCTGGCAGACGCCGCAGGAAATCGCGGCGCCGACCGTGCGCGCAGCGCTTGCCGCCGGCTATCGCCACATCGACACGGCGTCCGGCTATGACAACGAAGAAGGCGTCGGCGAAGGCATCCGCTCCTCCGGCATTGACCGCAAGGACATCTTCGTCACCACCAAGCTGCGCAATACGGACCAGGGCTATGACAATGCGCTGCGCGCCTTCGAGATCAGCCTGAAGAAGCTCGGCAGCGATTATATCGATCTCTACCTCATCCACTGGCCGTCGCCGCATCGCGGCCTCTATCGCGAAACCTGGAAGGCTTTCGTGCGCCTGCGCGAAGAGGGCCGCGTGCGCTCCATCGGCGTGTCGAACTTCTATCCCGACCATCTCGACCACATCGTCGGCGATACGGGTGTGGTTCCGGTGATCAACCAGATCGAGCTGCATCCGGACTTTCAGCAGAAGACCGCGCAGGAAGCACATAAGAAGCTGAACATCGTCACCGAATCCTGGAGCCCGCTCGGCCAGGGCCGCTTCATTTCCAATCCGGTCATCGGACAGATTGCCGCCAAGCACGGCAAGACCCCGGCGCAGGCCATCATCCGCTGGCACATCGATACCGGCCTCGTCGTCATTCCGAAGTCGGTTACGCCCTCGCGTATCGAGGAGAACTTCAATGTCTTCGATTTCAAGCTGGACAGCGAAGACATGGCTGCGATCGCCAAGCTCGACAGCGCCGGCGCGCGTATGGGTCCGGACCCCTATACCGCGACCTTCTAGGTCCCGGACAGGATGACCCTCTCCTCGCCCTTGAGGGTCATCCAATGCTGCAGACGATCAATAATTGCAGCTCGAGCCGCTCCCTGGATTGAAACGGAGACTGCAGTCCATATCCAGGGGACGCTTCCTGTCCATATGATAGGGCATGGGTCGGGCGAGCGGGGCCGGCGCGCCGATCGAGCCGGTCGTCTCCGATGAAGCGAAGGCCTTGGCAGGGTACCAGTAGCCGTCCGGCCCCTGGCGATATCCTTCACGCGGGCTCTGGTAGCCACGATAGCCGTTCCAGCTGTGCTCTTGCGCAGCGACCTGCCGGACAATGCGGGATGTTTCAGGCGATGCGCCCATGTGCAGCGGCGCCGCAAGGGCGGCATTGGCTGGCGCGAGGCAGAGGGCTGCACCGAAGGCAATCGGCAAGCGCTTGATCAGTGTCTTGTTCATAGCTCTTCTCCGTCGACATCATTGAAGACCCTCCCTTTCCGGCTGAATCCGGGCCAAACGGCAGGCGTCGCCTCGTTAACGGATGAGCGGGCGAAAAGAGGCAAGCGAATTGGACACTGTGTCGAATTTCATCCAGGTGTCACAAAGGATACCATCGTTATGCCCTTGAAACAAACAGCCCGGTGCCATGGAGCACCGGGCTGTTTCAAGCTGACTATGCGAGAGAGGTCAGTTCCACTCGCGGATATCGACAAAGTGGCCGGCAATCGCAGCCGCGGCGGCCATGGCCGGCGAGACGAGATGCGTGCGGCCCTTGAAGCCCTGACGGCCCTCGAAGTTGCGGTTCGAGGTCGAAGCGCAGCGCTCGCCCGGCTTCAGCCGGTCGTCATTCATGGCGAGGCACATGGAGCAGCCCGGCTCGCGCCAGTCGAAGCCCGCGGCCTTGAAGATCTTGTCGAGGCCTTCGGCTTCCGCCTGTTCCTTCACGAGGCCGGAGCCCGGAACGATCATGGCGTTGACGGTCGAGGCAACGGTCTTGCCTTCGACGACCTTGGCGGCGGCGCGCAAGTCTTCGATACGGCCGTTGGTGCAGGAACCGATGAAGACGCGGTCGATGGCGATATCGGTCATCTTCGTGCCCGGCTTCAGGCCCATATAGTCAAGCGCGCGCCACTTGGAGGCACGCTTCGTCTCGTCCTGGATTTCGTCCGGGTTCGGCACGATGCCCTGAACGGAGACGACGTCTTCGGGCGAGGAGCCCCAGGAGACGATCGGCGGCAGATCGGCGGCGTTGAGCTTGACGACGCGGTCGAAATGCGCGCCTTCGTCGGATTTCAGCGTCTTCCAGTAGGCGATTGCCTGTTCCAGCGCTTCGCCCTTCGGCGCGCGCGGCTTGCCCTTGATATATTCGAAGGTGGTTTCGTCGGGCGCGATCAGGCCGGCGCGGGCGCCGCCTTCGATCGACATGTTGCAGATCGTCATGCGGCCTTCCATCGACAGCGAGCGGATCGCCTCGCCGGCATATTCGATGACGTAGCCGGTGCCGCCGGCGGTGCCGATCTCGCCGATGGTGGCGAGAACGATATCCTTGGCGGTGACTCCAGGCGGCAGCTGGCCGTCGACCTGCACCAGCATGTTCTTCGCCTTCTTCTGGATCAGCGTCTGGGTGGCGAGAACGTGCTCGACTTCCGACGTGCCGATACCATGGGCAAGCGAGCCGAAGGCGCCGTGCGTGGAGGTGTGGCTGTCGCCGCACACGATCGTCATGCCCGGCAGGGTAAAGCCCTGTTCCGGTCCGATGATGTGGACGATGCCCTGGCGCTTGTCGCTCTCGGAGTAATATTCGACGTTGAACTCGGCGGCGTTCTTGGCGAGCTGTTCGACCTGGATGCGGCTTTCCTCATTCTTGATGCCGAGGTGGCGGTCGGCGGAGGTCGGAACGTTGTGGTCGACGACGGCAAGCGTCTTTTCCGGGGCGCGAACCTTGCGGCCGGACATGCGCAGGCCCTCGAAAGCCTGCGGCGAGGTGACTTCATGGACCAGATGGCGGTCGATGTAGAGAAGACAGGTGCCGTCCTCCTGTTCGTCGACCAGATGGTCGGCCCAGATCTTGTCGTAAAGGGTACGCGGTGCGCTCATGGCTAATGTCCGTTTGGCTGGAGCATGGAATTTGAGGATGTGGCGGACAGGCTCCGCCGGCCGTCATTCGATCAACGAAGTCGGCTGTTGAGCGCACCGGAAACGGACGCAAAGAAACGTGCCGGCAGGCGGTAATGGTCCTGCAGCACGAAAATATGCGCACCGATGCATCTGAACTTGGATTCCATGGCGCTGGATATAGCGATTTTTGATCGAAACGGCAATTCGAATCGTAAGGCGCCCTAGCGTCGCGGCATCTGTTTCATTCTCTTCTCGATCCGCCGCAGGACGAGCGACAGGCCGATCGTCAGGATCAGGTATATATAGGTGACGATCGAATAGGTTTCGAAGAAGCGGAAGGAGCCGGAAGCGTAGACCTTGCCCATCTGGGTGATGTCGGCGACTCCGAGGACGGAGACGAGCGAGGAATCCTTCACCATCGAAACGAAGTCGTTGGAGAGCGGCGGGAAGATCACCCGGATTGCCTGCGGGAAGACGACAAGGCGGAAGCGGCGGCAGCGGGAGAGGCCGAGCGACTTGGCCGCCTCGATCTGGCCGATATCGACCGATTGAAAGCCGGCGCGGAAGATTTCGGCGATGAAGGAGGAATAGCCGATCATCAGGGCGATGATGGCACGCCACATCAGCGACAGGTCGCGCACGAGGATCGGCTCTGTGATGCCGGCCTTCACCAGGGGCGTTATTGCAAAATTATAGGCTGCGACAAACCCCGGCGCGCCGACGAAGGCGATGTAGAAGAGCAGCACCAGGATCGGGATGCCCCTGATAATCTCGATATAGAAGCGGGCGATCTGGCGCAACACGATGCTGTCGGAGAGGCCAAGCAGCGCGATGCCGAGGCCGAGCACCGTTGCCAGAACGAAGGCGACGAGTGTCACGAATACGGTCACGCCAACGCCATTGACGACGGTCCGGAAGACCTGCGCGTAAATGTCGTTGGTGACGATGACAACAGCGAGGACGATGCCGATCAGAACAAGGACGGCCAGCCACCAGGGACGGTCGTCCTTCTCGTGTCGCGGGGATGGTTGTGGCGCCATCTGCGATCGCTCGGACGTTTATTCGCCCATCTTGTAGTCGAGGAACCACTTCTTGTTCAGTGCGTCGAACGTGCCGTCCGCCTTCAGGTCGGCAATGGCGGCATTGACGGGGGCGACGAGATCGGAACCCTTGGGGAAGATGAAGCCGAAGTCCTCGGTACCGAGCGGTTCGCCGACGACCTTCAGCCCGCCATTCGAGGAATCGACATAACCCTTGGCGGCAACGCTGTCGGTCAGGACGAGATCGACATCGCCGGTCTTCAGAGCCTGGACGGTCGCGCCGAAGGTCTCGAAGAGCTTGATGCGCGGGTTCTGTTCGTTGCCGTCGAGGATTTCATAGACGGCAGTATAGAAGGGCGAGGTGCCCGGCTGGGCGCCGATCAGGCCATCCTTGAGTTCCGCGAAACTCTTGGCGTCGGTGAAGCGGCCTTCGTCACCGCGCACCAGCATGAACTGCTGCGAGCGCATATAGGGGTCGGAGAAGTCGACCTTCTGCTTGCGGTCGTCCTTGATGGTGATGCCGGTCATGCCGATATTGTACTGGCCGTCCGACACGGCCTGGATCATCGCGTCCCAGCTGGTGTTCTGGTATTCGACCTTGAAGTTCAGCCGCTTGGCGATTTCGTTCATCGCGTCATATTCCCAGCCGATCGCCTTGCCGGACTTGGGATCGACGAATTGCAGCGGCGGATAGGCGTTCTCCGTCACCACGACGACGGTCTTGCCACCGAGATCCGGCAGGCCGGCGGCAAAGGCTGTGAGCGGCGAAAGCATAACGGCCGTCAGGCCGGCAAGAACGGTGCGGCGAAAGAACATGGTGTGGCTCCCCAATATTTGCATGGCAGAATTGTCATGGAACCTGCTGATATGGCAAGGCTGCAAGCGCCGTCGGGCGACGCAAAAAAGAAAAGGCGGCCCAAAGACCGCCTTTTCCATGCAATGATTTTCGCTTTCGCGAGAGCTTATTCAGCCGAACCTTCAGCAGCGGCTGCAGCTTCTGCTGCGGCCTTTGCTTCGGCGGCTTCTGCTGCTGCCTTTTCGGCGGCGAGAGCCTGAGCTGCGGCGACCTTCTCAGCTTCGATCCGTGCCTTTTCGTCGGCAACGGCCTGGCGCTCGGCATCGTTGAGCTTGCGGGCGCGGGTGCCGGTGTTCTCGACGATACGAGCCGACTTGCCGCGACGGTCGCGCAGGTAGTAGAGCTTGGCGCGACGGACCTTACCGCGGCGAACGACTTCGACGCTTTCGATCAGCGGCGAGTAGACGGGGAACACGCGCTCGACGCCTTCGCCGTAGGAGATCTTGCGGACCGTGAAGTTTTCCTGCAGGCCGCCGCCGGAACGGGCGATGCAGACGCCTTCATAGGCCTGAACGCGGGTACGGTTGCCTTCCGTGACCTTCACGTTGACACGGACGGTGTCGCCCGGGGAGAATTCGGGAAGCGTGCGCTTGGCCTCGATCTTGGCGGCCTGTTCGGCCTCAAGCTGCTGAATGATGTTCATCGTCTAAACCTTTGGTTCTTCTGAAACAGCCAGAGCGCTCACATTGTCCTTCGGTCGGTGCCTCCGGAGTTTGCCCTTGCAGGCGGGAGCGGATTCGCCATTCTTTGTTTGCTGGCAGACGGGGCGAGCCCCATTTCCGCGTGCGCCATTACACGAAAGAGTCCTGCTTGTCATCCCTTGGACGGCAAATTTGTGAAATCAGCCGTCTTTTCCGGCCTTGCGTGCGGCAAGAAGATCGGGGCGCCTTTCCTTCGTCAGGGCCACGGCCTGTTCGTGGCGCCATTTCTCGATCGCTCCGTGATTGCCGGATGTCAGGATCGCCGGAATCTCGCGGCCTTCCCATTCCTGCGGGCGCGTGTAGTGGGGATGTTCCAGCAGCCCGCCTTCAAAACTTTCATGCAGACCGGAGAGATCGTTGCCCATGACGCCCGGCAGGATGCGGACGATCGCGTCGAGCAGGATCAGAGCCGCCGGCTCGCCGCCAGAGAGAACGTAGTCGCCGATCGAGACTTCCTCGAGTCCACGCGCCTCGATGACACGCTGATCGACGCCCTCGAAACGGCCGCAGACGATGATCACGCCTTCGCCGGCTGCGACCTGGCGTACACGTTCCTGCGTCAGCGGCTTGCCGCGCGGGCTCATCAGCAGGCGCGGGCGGGTGTCGTTTTCACTGGCGCTGTCGATCGCGCGGGCAAGCACGTCAGGCTTCAGCACCATGCCGGCGCCGCCGCCGGCGGGCGTATCGTCGACGGTGCGATGTTTGTCTGTCGCGAAATCGCGGATCTGCACGGTGTCGAGCGACCATTGCCCGCGCTCGGCTGCCTTGCCGGCGAGCGAAAAGCCAAGATGGCCCGGAAACATTTCCGGGTAGAGTGTCAGCACGGTCGCCCGGAAAGCCATGGCGTCTACTTCTTTTTCTTCGGCTTGCCCGGCGTCAGGCCCTTGAGATCATCGGGATCGTCGATCAGGCCGGCGGCGAGCGGATCGATCAGCAGCTTGCCCGCCTCAAGGTCGATTTCCAGCACGGAGGTTTCCGAGAAGGGAATAAGGACCGGCCGCTTGCCCGGGCCTTTGAGCTCCAGCAGATCGCCGGCGCCAAAATCGAAGACGCCGGTGACGGTGCCGTAGCTCACGCCCTGGTCGTCATAGGCTTCAAGCCCCTCAAGGTCGGCATAGAAGAACTCGTCGTCCTCAAGTTCCTCATCCGGCAGGTTGTCGCGCTCGATATAAAGTTCCAGGCCGTTCAGCGCCTCGGCGGCGTTGCGGTCGTTGATGCCGCGGAAGCGAACCACAACCATGTTCTTCATTTCGCGCAGCTCGAGAATTTCGAAAGCGCGTCCATCCATGCTGTGCAGGTGGCCATAGTCGCCGAGCGCGGTCGGATCGGCCGTGTAGGCCTTCACACGCACCTCGCCGCGAATGCCCTGCGCGCCGCCGATGGTCGCCATCAGCACGGGGTTTTCAAGCTTGGTCATGGGTTCCTTCATTCGAACGCAGGCAGAAGCCGAGATCACGCATCTCATAAACGAAGTGCAGAAGAATGGAAACGAAAACGGGCGGCATGTCGCCATGCCGCCCGCTCAGATGAAGTCGAAGCCGATTATTCGGCGGAAGCAGCAGCTTCAGCGGCGTCAGCAGCCTTCTGGGCCTTCTCGGCAGCGCGTTCCTGAGCCTTCTTGCCCGGCTTTGCCTTTTCCGGGTTGTTGCGGGCTTCGCGCTTGGAGATGCCGGCTTCGTCGAGGAAGCGCAGGACACGGTCGGTCGGCAGGGCGCCCTTGTCGAGCCAGTGCTTGATGCGCTCGCCGTTCAGCTGAACGCGCTTCTCGTCGTCCTTGGCGAGCATCGGGTTCCAGGAACCGAGGTTCTCGAGGAAGCGGCCGTCGCGCGGGCTGCGGGCATCGGCGAGAACGACGTGGTAATACGGGCGCTTCTTGGAACCACCGCGTGCGAGACGAATTTTCAGTGCCATTTTCTTACTCCTTAGGCTTTTCTTGACCGCTTCGTGGGGCGGTATCGTTCATTGTGCTGCGGCGTGGTCCGCAGCGATCTGCTCATGATGCCGGATGACTTCCTTGATGATGAAGTTCAGGAACTTCTCGGCGAAATCCGGGTCCAGATGCGCGTCTTCGGCAAGCTGACGAAGGCGGGCGATCTGGTATTCCTCGCGCGCCGGATCGGCCGGCGGCAGATTGTATTTTGCCTTCAGTACGCCGACCTCCTTGGTGCAGCGGAAACGTTCGGCAAGAACATGCACAAGGGCCGCATCGATATTGTCGATCGACTGGCGATACTTGGCGAGCTGGGCTTTGACGTCTGGATCAATCATGGGGCAGGCGATCCTTTCACTTCTTCTTGGGCAATCCGGGCAGACCCGGGAAACCACCACCAAGGCCCGGCAGCTTTGCGCCGCCAAGACCGGGCAATCCGCCCGGCAGGCCTCCGCCTAGACCGGGCAAACCCCCACCCGGCTTTCCGAGACCCGCGGCTTCGGCCTGCTTCTGCAGGGCTTCCAGCTGCTTCGGGTCGATATTGGAGAGATCGGGCATGCCGCCCATGCCGCCGAGGCCCCCCAGCCCCATCTTGCCGGCAAGGCCGCCCATCATCTGCTTCATCAGGCCGCCTTTGCCCTTGCCGCCCATCATCTTCATCATGTCCGCCATCTGGCGGTGCATCTTGAGAAGCTTGTTGATGTCGGCGGCATCGGTGCCGGAGCCGGCGGCAATGCGCTTCTTGCGCGAATGCTTGAGAAGGTCGGGATTGGAGCGCTCGGCCTTGGTCATCGAGGAGATGATGGCGAGCTGGCGCTTGAACAAGCGGTCGTCGAGGCCGGCGGCAGCCATCTTGTCCTTCATGCCGGCCATGCCGGGCATCAGGCCCATGATGCCACCCATGCCGCCCATCTTCTGCATCTGCTTCAGCTGGTCGGCGAGGTCGTTCAGGTCGAACTTGCCCTTGGCCATCTTGGCGGCCATGGCGGCCGCCTTTTCGGCGTCGATATTTTCGGCGGCCTTTTCGACGAGCGAAACGATGTCGCCCATGCCAAGGATGCGGTCGGCGATGCGGCGGGGATGGAATTCTTCCAGCTCGCCCATGCGTTCGCCGACACCGATCAGTTTGATCGGCTTGCCGGTCACGGCGCGCATGGAGAGAGCAGCACCGCCGCGGCCGTCGC
Organism: Hyphomicrobiales bacterium; assembly: GCA_900471515.1. Lineage (GTDB taxonomy): Bacteria > Pseudomonadota > Alphaproteobacteria > Rhizobiales > Rhizobiaceae > Rhizobium. The sequence continues at coordinate 284,352 of UCFC01000024.1, forward strand.
CGTCCATACGGGTCAGCACGAGGCCGGTAATGCCGACGCGCTCATCGAAATTACGGGCGAGATTGACGGCGTCCTGACCGGTCAGGCTGTCGGCAACCAGCAGGATTTCGTGCGGGTTCGACTTCTTCTTGATGTCGGCCATTTCGACCATCAAGGGCTCGTCGATGTGGGTGCGGCCGGCGGTGTCGAGGATGACCACGTCATGGCCGCCGAGCTTGGCAGCCTGAACGGCGCGGGCGGCGATGTCGGTCGGCGACTGGCCGGCAATGATCGGCAGCGTGTCGATATTGGCCTGGGCGCCGAGCTGGCGAAGCTGCTCCTGTGCGGCCGGACGGCGCGTGTCGAGCGATGCCATCAGCACCTTCTTCTTCTCGCGCGTCGTCAGCCGGTTGGCGATCTTTGCCGTCGTCGTCGTCTTACCGGAACCCTGCAGGCCGACCATCATGATGACGACGGGGGCGGCGGCGCGCAGGTCGACGCCGACGCCTTCGCCGCCGAGCATCTCGATCAGCTCGTCATGGACGATCTTGACGACCATCTGGCCGGGCTTGATCGACTTCAGGATCTCGGCGCCGACGGCCTTTTCGCGGACGCGATCGGTGAAGGAGCGGACGACCTCAAGCGAAACGTCGGCTTCCAGGAGCGCACGGCGAACCTCCCGCAGCGCCGCGGAAACATCACTTTCCGAAAGCGCGCCACGGCCTGTCAGTCCATTCAGGATGGAACCAAGACGGTCCTGGAGGTTCTCAAACATCGGCTCTTCCTTGATAACGTTTCGGGGAATTTTGGGATGTCCGAAACGTCGTGCTTTTCCTTGACGAAAACAAGACGCAAAGCCAAAAAGCACCCGAGGGCGCAACGCGCTGTCGGGTGTTGACCTCCGGAATCGATGTCCCGGTCGGCGGCTCGGAGTCTGTTACTCGTCGCAGATTGGGCGCGATAAACAGGAAAGCAGCAGGAAAGTCAAGGCGAATACGCTTGACAGCGCCGTCGTGCACTTTTCGAAGGTTGTGCGGAACTGCAGGCCATGTCGATATGCGGCCGGTTACGGCAGTGCTAGTACATATTTATATATACTAACATTAAAGTTTTAAAACGTCCGGTATTCCGAGTTTTAAAGATGAATATTTCGATCGGCGTGTCAAATTTCCTGAAAAGTCCAGTTGCAAAATATTCCGCTTCTGATTCTACTTCGTACTTAAGTACATCCTGTAAAATGATTCGTGAATATCCTTGATGCCGAATGAATCGGCGGAGATATCAAATGTTAAACCCGGATATCGAAAGCTGGGCGCTGGCGCGCGCGCACGCTATCGTACTGAATGAAGGCCTGAACCTGGCGAAGGCGGCGCAGGATCTGGATCGCAAGCGGTCCCGTCTGCTGGTCTACGAGTTGCGAAAGGTGATCACGGCCGCCATCGTCGAAGCCCATGCGGCGTCTCTCGGTCCCGAGGGCAGTCTGCGATAAATCCACATAGATCCGATGCGAAGCGCGTGAGGGGATGCTCGACAGCATCCGCATGTCGATAGTTCCGCATGGCGCAGCCATGCATTCCCCCGTTTTTACCGGGCATGGCTTCGTCGGCAGAAGGGCAGAAGGTTCTCCCACTGGTAATCCGCGGGCATTTCCGCCATATACAGCCGGAATGCAGCAGGAACAGTCAGATGAGCAACACGGTCGAATTCGCGAAGATGAACGGGCTTGGCAACAAGATCCTGGTTGTCGATATGCGAGGTCGGACCGACAAGGTGACGCCGCAGGCCGCGATCGCGCTTAACGCAGATGGCGAGACGCAGTTCGATCAGATCATGGCAATCCATGATCCGAAGGCCCACGGCACCGACGCCTATATCGATATCCTGAACTGCGACGGCTCCAGGGCGCAGTCCTGCGGCAACGGTACGCGTTGCGTCGTGCAGGCTCTGGCCGCCGAGACCGGCAGGAAAGCTTTTACCTTCCAGACGGTCGCCGGCATCCTGAACGCGGTCGAGCATGAGGACGGTACGATCTCCGTCGACATGGGCAGGCCGGTTTTTGAATGGAACCGTATTCCGCTTGCCGAGGAGTTTCACGACACAAGCCGCATCGAGCTGCAGATCGGGCCGATCGACAATCCGGTGCTGCATTCTCCTTCGGCCATGTCCATGGGCAACCCGCATGCGATCTTCTGGGTCGACCGCGATCCGATGAGCTTCGATCTCGAACGCTTTGGTCCGCTGCTGGAAAACCACCCGATCTTCCCGGAAAAGGCCAATATCACGCTGGCACAGGTCATCTCGAATTCAGCGTTGCGCACGCGCACGTGGGAGCGTGGTGCGGGCTTGACGCTCGCCTGCGGATCGGCTGCCTGCGCTTCTGCCGTCAGTGCCGCCCGCACCGGCCGTACCGGCCGCAAGGTGACAATCGACGTCGCGTCCAGCCCGGTCCGCCAGCCCTTGACCATCGAGTGGCGCGAGGACGACCATGTGGTCATGACCGGTCCGGCAGAATGGGAATGGTCCGGCAGGGTCGACCCTTCTACCGGCGCCTGGTCGCGCGATTCCGCACCTGGAGCGGAAGCGCGGTGAGCGGCGTCGAGGTCATCACCTTCGGCTGCCGTCTCAATACCTATGAATCCGAAGTCATGAGATCGCAGGCGGAAGCGGCCGGGCTCAACAATGCCATTCTGGTCAATACCTGCGCCGTCACCGGCGAGGCCGTGCGCCAGGCCCGCCAGGCGATCCGCCGCGCGCGGCGCGACAATCCGCATGCCCGCATCATCGTCACCGGCTGTGCCGCCCAGACCGAAAAGGAAACCTTTGCCGAGATGGCCGAGGTTGACGCCGTGCTCGGCAACGAAGAGAAACTGAAGGCTGCCTCCTATCGCGCGCTTCCGGATTTCGGCGTTTCGGCGGAAGAGAAGCTGCGCGTCAACGATATCATGAGCGTGCGCCATACCGCGCCGCAAATGGTCAGGCATATCGACGGCCACGTGCGGGCCTTCATCCAGGTGCAGAACGGATGCGACCATCGCTGCACCTTCTGCATCATTCCCTACGGCCGCGGCAATTCGCGTTCCGTGCCGATGGGTGCTGTGGTCGATCAGGCGCGCAATCTCGTCGAAAGCGGCTATCGCGAAATCGTGCTGACCGGTGTCGATGCCACGAGTTACGGCGCAGACCTTCCCGGCGAGCCGACGCTTGGGCTGCTCGCAAAGACATTGCTCAAGCAGGTGCCGGATATCCGCCGGCTGCGGCTCTCTTCCATCGACAGTATCGAGGCCGATCGCCATCTCATGGACCTCATCGCTGACGAGCCGCGTTTCATGCCGCATCTGCATCTGTCGCTGCAGCACGGCGACGATATGATCCTGAAGCGCATGAAACGCCGTCACCTGCGGGCGGACGCGCTGCGCTTCATCGAGGACGTGCGCCGGTTGCGGCCGCAGATCAGCTTCGGCGCGGACATGATTGCCGGCTTCCCGACAGAGACCGAGGACATGTTTGCGAATGCGGTACGGCTGGCGGAAGAGGCCGACATCGCGCACCTGCATGTCTTTCCCTACAGCCCGCGGCCCGGTACGCCTGCCGCACGCATGCCGCAACTCGACCGGTCCCTGATCAAGGAGCGTGCCGCGCGCCTGCGCGCCACTGGACAGATGCTGCACCAGCGCCATCTGGACAAGATGGTCGGAACGCGGCAATGGCTGCTGGTAGAAAACAACGGTCTTGCCCATACGGAAAATTTCACGCTTGTCGCCACCCCCGGTCTTCGTCCGCGCGAGATTGTCGAAGCGACGATATCAGGCCACAACGGCAAGCATCTCGACATGCAATTGACGGCTGCCGCGGCGGCCTGACTTCACGGACAGCTCATGGCGCTCAGTTTCATCAAAAAGGTGTTCACCTTCGGCAAGCCGGCGGAAGAGCCTGTGCCGGAAGCCGTGGAAAGGGAACTCGAGCCGCGCTCGCGCGACGAGGACCTGCCGGTTGCCGACGATCCTGTCCTTGCCGAGGAGATGGATACGGCCGGCGGACCTGCGGCGGATATCCAGCGGGATGGCGCGGCTGAGGCGGAGTCTGTCGATCCCGAGCCCGTGGAGGTTGAGCCGGAATTGCTCCCGGCCGCCGATGAACTGGGCGACATGGGCGTGGTGCCATTGTCGCTGCTGGAAGCCGAGGTGGAAGCCGAGGCCGAGGAAAGCCAGACTATCCCTGTTGCCGCCAGTGACGACGAAGGAGCTGCGGAGACCGCCGAAACGCCGCTTGAGGAAATTCCGCCTGCAACTTCGACCGAGGTGGAAGACGATGTTTCGGAGTCCGGTGTCGAGCCCGTTCTTCCCAAAGGCTTTGCCACCGGACCTGTCGTGGAAGCCGAACCCGTGGTCGTGCCGCCGCCGAGACTTTCCTGGTTCCAGCGGCTGCGCAACGGGCTGGCGCGCACGTCTTCCCAGCTTACGGGCCAGATCACCGCGCTCTTTACCAAGCGCAAGCTCGATGACGATACGCTGCAGGATCTCGAAGATCTGCTGATCCAGGCCGATCTCGGCGTCGAGACGGCGATGCGCGTTACCGACACGCTCGCGTCCGAGCGCTACGGAAAGGATGTTACCGGCGAAGACGTCAGTCGCATCATGGCGGGCGAAATCGCCAAGGTTCTGAAACCTGTCGCCAAGCCTCTGCAGCTCGATCTCTCGCACAAGCCGCATGTCATCCTCGTTGTCGGCGTCAATGGTACCGGCAAGACGACCACGATCGGCAAGCTGGCGGCGAAACTTTCCGGCTCCGGTCTCAAGGTGATGCTGGCGGCGGGCGATACATTCCGCGCGGCGGCCATCGAGCAGCTGAAGATCTGGGCCGAGCGCACCAGGTCCGAATTTATCGGCACCAAGCTCGGTGCGGATGCGGCGGGCCTTGCCTACGATGCGTTCGAGCAGGCGAAAGCCAAAAAATGCGACGTGCTGATCATCGACACGGCCGGCCGCCTGCAGAACAAGGCAGAGCTGATGGCCGAACTCGAGAAGATCGTGCGTGTGCTCGGCAAGCTCGACCCGGATGCGCCGCACACCGTCCTCCAGACACTCGATGCGACAACCGGGCAGAACGCACTCAATCAGGTGGAAATCTTCCGCAATGTTGCCGGTGTCAGCGGGCTCGTCATGACCAAGCTTGACGGCACTGCGCGCGGCGGCATCCTGGTGGCGATATCCGCCAAGCACAAGCTGCCGGTTTATTTCATCGGCGTCGGAGAAGGGGTCGACGATCTCGAACCGTTCGAGGCCGAGGATTTTGCGCAGGCTATTGCCGGCATCAGCCAGTGATGCCACAGATTAGCCGTTGATGGCTTGCATGCATTGCAAAAAAGCAGGTTTGAAAAAGCATGACGACTGAAAGCGATATTACTCCCAGCGCCGCAGACCGGCATCATCCGCTTTTGAAACTGGCGCTGGAGCTGGGGCCGCTTCTGGTCTTCTTCTTTGCCAATCTGCGTGGCGAATGGCTGGTTGCGCGCTTTCCGGCATTGGCCGAACTCGGCGGCCCGCTCTTCGTGGCGACCGGGCTATTCATGGCTGCGACCATCGTCTCGCTCCTGGTCTCCAAGATCGTGCTTGGGCATTTGCCGATCATGCCTTTTGTTTCCGGCATCGTCGTATTGATCTTCGGTTCGTTGTCGATCTGGCTCCAGAACGAGACCTTCATCAAGATGAAGCCGACGATCGTCAATGCGCTCTTCGGCTTCGCGCTGCTCGGAGGCCTTGCCTTCGGCAAATCGCTGCTCGGCTATGTCTTCAACGCCGCCTTCCAGCTTGATGCCGAAGGCTGGCGCAAGCTGACGATCCGCTGGGGCATCTTCTTCCTGTTCCTCGCGGTGCTGAACGAAGTCGTCTGGCGCAATTTCTCGGACAATTTCTGGATCGCCTTCAAGGTCTGGGGCACGATGCCGATCACCATCATCTTCACAATGGCGCAGATGCCGCTGGTGCTGAAGCACAGCATTCCCACCGAGGCTGAAAGCGAGAAGTGACAGTCATCGACGACGCAGACCGGTCACGGCATCGGATTTTCTGGTTTTCCGCCTGCTTCGCAGTGCTGGTCGTCCAGATCGTTTTCGAATATTGGATGGGCCGGGTGCCGATCTGCACGTGCGGTTATGTCAAGCTCTGGGAAGGCACGGTCAATTCCAGCGGCAATTCCCAGCATCTGTCCGACTGGTACACGCCGTCCCACATCATCCACGGCTTCCTGTTTTACGGGCTCACGCATCTTCTGCTTCGCGGCAAGCCGATTGCGGCGCGCTTGCTTCTGGCCGTGCTGATCGAGTCCGGCTGGGAGCTTCTGGAAAATTCGCCTCTGATTATCGACCGCTACCGCACAGCGACGATCTCGCTCGACTATTACGGCGACAGCATCATCAATTCAGCCATGGATACGATCTTCATGGCCGTCGGTTTCTTTTTTGCCTGGCGCGCGCCGGTGGCGCTGACGGTGGCGATCGCGATCTTCTTCGAAATTTTCACGGGCTATATGATCCGGGACAATCTGACGCTCAACGTGCTGATGCTGATCTGGCCGGTCGAGGCGATCAAGGTCTGGCAGGGCGGCGCCTAAAGCAATTCCGGCAAAAGTGTTCGGCGATTTGCGTCCGGAACTGCGTGAATCCAGGTAAAATCAAGAGACCGGCTTGCCCAATACCTTTTCCATTGCCGGGAAGAGGCCTTCCTTCAGGCTGATATCGTCGAAGGGGCCGACACGCTTGTAGATGATCGTGCCGTCGGGGGCGACGAGATAGCTTTCGGGAATACCGTAGACGCCCCAGTCGATCGCCGCCTTGCCGTTGGGGTCGACGCCGATCGCGTGATAGGGATTGCCGAGTTCGCCAAGGAAGCGCAGCGCGTTCTCGCTTTTGTCCTTGTAGTTGATCGCGACGATGTTCAGCCGTCCGTCTTGCGCCAGCTGCTTGAGAACGGGATGTTCGTCGCGGCAGGGGATGCACCATGAGGCGAAGACATTGACGAGCGTGAGCTTGCCCTTGACGCTCTCATCCGTCAGTGCCGGCAGGTTGGAGCCTTCGAGCGCCGGCAGGTTCAGCGACGGCGCTTTCGTGCCGATCAGCGCGGAAGGGATTTCGGCGATGTTCTTGCCGTGGAAATCCTGGTCGTAAAGCATCTTGGCCGCCGTTGCGGCAATGCCGCCGAAGACGGCAAGCGGAATCAGCGCGGCAATGTAACGGCTGGGGCCGCGGCTCTTCGGCCGATTTTCTTGAGGAGCGTCAGTCATTCTCTGTCCTTGGGTCGGGCGGAACGGCGGCGAATACCGGCCGCTTCGAGCGCTGCCAGTTCCTTCCGGCGGGCACGTCCGTCAGCCCAGGTCCAGAGCGTCACCGCAATGGTGACGATGGCGGCGAAACCGTAGGAGCCGTAGACGTAGAAAGCGTAGGAACCCATCCCTAGTCCTCGCGGCTTGCCATGCGGGCGGCCATCCGGCGCTGGGAAGCGATGCGGCGGCGCCAGATCTCGTTTCTCATCGCCATCAGATGCAGCGTGAAGAAAAGCAGGGTGAAGGCGATCGCCATGACTAGCAGCGGGCGCAGGAATTCCGGATCAATCGCCGGACCGCCGAGGCGCAGCACGCTCGCCGATTGATGCAGCGTGTTCCACCAGTCGACCGAAAACTTGATGATCGGAATGTTGACGAAGCCGACCAGGATGAGGACGGCGGTCACGCGTGCTGCCTTGGAGGGCTCGTCCATGGCGTGGTTCAGCGCGATCAGTCCGAGATACATCAGGAAGAGAATGAAGACGGAGGTCAGGCGTGCATCCCAGACCCACCAGGTGCCCCACATGGGTTTGCCCCAGAGCGAGCCGGTGACGAGCGCAAGCAGGGTGAAGGCGGCGCCGAGCGGGGCTGCGGCCTTGGCCGACACATCTGCCAGCGGATGGCGCCAGACAAGCGTGCCGATCGCCGAAATGCTCATGATCGTGTAGCACATCATGGAGAGCCAGGCGGAGGGCACGTGCACATACATGATGCGCACCGTTTCACCCTGCTGGTAATCTCCTTCCGTCGAGAAGCTCAGATAGAGCCCGACGATAAAACAGAGGGCCGTGATGCCCGCGAGCCAGGGAATGACGCGCGATGCCAGCGCCAGGAACCGCGTCGGGTTGGCGAGATCACTGAATTTGCTGATGGCAAGGCTCGTTTCGCTCATACCCGCTTCCTTACCTTGATCCGCCGGAGGCCGCAATCGAAGCGCCAATCAATCCGCCGTGTTTCTCAGGGCCAGCGCCGCAGCCGCCGGGCCAATGACGGCGAAGAACAGGGTCAGGGCAATGAGGATCAGAAACGGGGGCAGGAAGGGCGACGGTCCGACGACCGCCGCATAGGTGGCGCTGACGCCGAAGATCAGAACCGGGATCGTCAGCGGCAGGATCAGGACGGAGACAAGCAGGCCGCCGCGCGGCAGCGCGACGGCAACGGCCGCGCCGACCGCGCCAATGAAGGTAATCGCCGGCGAGCCGACCAGAAGTGTGAGCATGGTGGCGCCGATCGCCGTCTCGTTCATGTTCATGAAAAGGCCGAGCAAGGGGGAAGCGACGACGAGCGGCAGGCTGGTCGCCGTCCAATGCGCGGCGCATTTGACAAGCACGGTCAGCACCAGCGGCGTCTCCTGCATGAGCATCAGGTCGAGCGAACCGTCGTCGCGCTCGGCCTGGAACAGGCGGTCGAGCCCGAGAAGGGCGGCAAGCAGCGCCCCGATCCAGACGATCGCAGGTCCGATGCGCGAAAGAAGCGCAAGATCGGGGCCAACGCCGAAGGGAATAACGGCGACGACCGTCAGAAAGAAGAGGATGCCGATCAGTGCACCGCCGCCCGCGCGGATGGAAAGCCTGAGGTCGCGAAGGAAGAGGGCGGTCATCCCCAGACTCCATGCTCGACGCCGGCAAAACCGGTCATGCGCAATTCTCCGGCGTTTTCGAGCCCGAGCGGCTGATGCGTCGCGGCAATCACAATACCGCCACCCCTGCGATGCCCTTCGATCAGGCTCGCAAACAGGCGGTCGGCGCTGGCATCGAGTGCCGCTGTCGGTTCGTCCAGGATCCAGACCGGGCGATGTGCGACCAGAAGCTTGGCGAAGGCAAAGCGGCGCTGCTGACCGGCGGAGAGATAGCCGAAGGGCAGGTGCGTGATGCCGGGCAGGCCGACGGCGGCCGCAGCCTCTTCGGTGCTCAGGCCGGAGGTCTTGCCGGAGCCAAGGAAGGATCGCCAGAATTCCAGATTCTCTGCAACCGTAAGTTCATTCTTCATTGCGTTGCGATGACCAAGGTAGTGGCTCGCTTCGGCTGCCGGACGGCTTTCGGCATTCCCCGAATCAGAGAATGTGACGGAGCCCTTTTCGGGCCTCAAAAGGCCCGCCACTACGCGCAGCAAAGTGGACTTTCCCGATCCGTTTTTACCCGTCAGGATCAGTGCCTCGCCGGCCTGCAAGCTAAAGGAAACGTTAACGAAAATCAGATCTTCCCCGCGCCGGGCAGCCAGATTCTCAGCGGTAAGATGCATGCATCGGCTCTTTCTTCATTGGCGCTTTCGGCGGGATCAAAAAATGTCCAATTTTGACCTTTGGTGCTATGGCAAGTCTTTACGAAATTATCTATAAGACCTGCAACCACGCCAGCGGTCGGCGTGAATTTCATCCTTGCGCCGAACTTGGGGTCTTCTCCTCACGTGCGGACAGCGGAAATGGCCGTACCCGCATCCTGATGTGCATTAAGTGCATAGGCGTTCGCACGACTGTGTTGGCTATCAGAAACGGGGTCTCTCGTGTCTAAATCTCTTGACAGTTTCAATTGTCGGTCCACGCTTTCCGTTGGTGGAAAGGACTATGTCTACTACAGCCTGCCGAAGGCTGAGGCAAACGGCCTGCCCGGCGTGTCGAAGCTCCCCTATTCGATGAAGGTGCTGCTGGAAAACCTGCTGCGCTTCGAAGACGGCCAGTCGGTCACCAAGGAGCACATCCTTGCCGTTGCCGAATGGCTTGATAACAAGGGCGCCGTCGAGAACGAGATCGCCTATCGCCCGGCCCGCGTGCTGATGCAGGACTTCACCGGCGTTCCCGCCGTCGTCGACCTTGCCGCAATGCGCGACGCAATGGTTTCCCTCGGCGGCGATCCGGAGAAGATCAACCCGCTCGTCCCGGTCGACCTCGTCATCGACCACTCGGTCATCGTCGACGAATTCGGTACGCCGCAGGCTTTCGCCAAGAACGTCGAGCTGGAATATCAGCGCAACGGCGAGCGCTACCGCTTCCTGAAGTGGGGCCAGCAGGCATTCAAGAACTTCCGCGTCGTTCCTCCGGGCACCGGCATCTGTCACCAGGTCAATCTCGAATATCTCGGCCAGACCGTCTGGACGAAGGAAGAGGATGGCGAGACGATCGCTTATCCGGATACGTGCGTCGGTACGGATTCGCACACGACGATGATCAACGGCCTCGGCGTTCTCGGCTGGGGTGTCGGCGGTATCGAAGCGGAAGCGGCCATGCTCGGCCAGCCGGTTTCGATGCTCCTGCCCGAGGTCATCGGCTTCAAGCTGACCGGCAAGCTCAAGGAAGGCGTCACCGCGACCGACCTCGTTCTGACCGTCGTGCAGATGCTGCGCAAGAAGGGCGTCGTTTCCAAGTTCGTCGAATTCTTCGGCCCGGGCATGGACAACATGCCGCTCGCCGACCGTGCGACGATCGGCAACATGGGTCCGGAATACGGCGCGACCTGCGGCTTCTTCCCGGTCGACGGCGAAACCATCAACTACCTCACCATGTCCGGCCGCACGCATGACCGGATCGCGCTCGTCGAGGCCTATTCGAAGGCCCAGGGCATGTGGCGCGAAGGTGACGGTTCCGACCTCGTCTTCACCGACACGCTGGAACTCGACCTCGGCGACGTCGTGCCGTCGATGGCCGGCCCGAAGCGTCCGGAAGGCCGCATCGCGCTGGAAAACATCGCTTCCGGCTTTGCCGGCTCGATGGACGCCGACTACAAGAAGCCCGGCCAGCTCAACAACCGCTATGCGGTCGAAGGCACGGATTTCGATCTCGGCCATGGTGACGTGGCGATCGCCGCCATCACCTCCTGCACCAACACGTCCAACCCGTCGGTGCTGATCGCTGCCGGCCTTCTCGCCCGCAACGCCGTTGCCAAGGGCCTGAAGACCAAGCCTTGGGTCAAGACCTCGCTTGCTCCGGGATCGCAGGTCGTCGGCGAATATCTCGCCAAGTCCGGCCTGCAGGCCGATCTCGACAAGCTCGGCTTCAACCTCGTCGGCTTCGGCTGCACGACCTGCATCGGCAATTCCGGCCCGCTGCCGGCGCCGATTTCCAAGACGATCAACGACAAGGGCCTGATCGTTTCCGGCGTGCTCTCGGGCAACCGCAACTTCGAAGGCCGCATCTCGCCGGACGTCCAGGCGAACTACCTTGCTTCGCCGCCGCTCGTCGTCGCCTACGCGCTTGCCGGCACGGTGCAGAAGGACCTGACGAAGGAACCGATCGGCGAGGACCAGAACGGCAACCCGGTCTACCTCAAGGACATCTGGCCGACCTCGCACGAAGTGCAGGACTTCATCCAGAAGTACGTCACCCGCGAACTCTACGAAACCAAGTATGCCGACGTCTTCAAGGGCGATGCGAACTGGCAGGCGGTCAATGTTCCGGCCGGCCAGACCTATGCCTGGGACGATCAGTCGACCTACGTCCAGAACCCGCCGTATTTCGTCGGCATGGGCAAGAAGGGTACCGGTACGTCCGACATCAAGGGCGCGCGCGTCCTCGGCCTGTTCGGCGACAAGATCACCACCGACCACATTTCCCCGGCCGGTTCGATCAAGGCTGCCTCGCCGGCCGGCGCCTACCTGCTCGGCCACGACGTCGCCGTCGCCGATTTCAACCAATACGGCACGCGCCGCGGCAACCATGAAGTGATGATGCGCGGCACCTTCGCCAATATCCGCATCCGCAACTTCATGCTCGGCGCGAACGGCAAGGAAGGTGGTTACACCATCCACTACCCCTCCAAGGAAGAGACCTCGATCTACGATGCGGCCATGCAGTATAAGGCCGAGGGCGTTCCGCTCGTCATCTTCGCGGGTGTGGAATATGGCAACGGCTCGTCGCGTGACTGGGCTGCAAAGGGCACGAACCTGCTCGGCGTCAAGGCCGTCATCGCCCAGAGCTTCGAGCGCATCCACCGCTCGAATCTGGTCGGCATGGGCGTCATCCCCTTCGTCTTCGAAGAGGGCACGACCTGGCAGAGCCTCAACCTGAAGGGCGACGAACTCGTGACCATCGAGGGCCTGGAAAACATCAAGCCGCGCGAAAAGAAGATCGCCAAGATCACCTATGCCGACGGCACGGTGAAGGAGGTTCCGCTGCTGTCGCGCGTCGATACGCTGGACGAGGTCATCTACCTCAACAATGGCGGCATCCTGCAGACGGTTCTGCGCGATCTCGCAGCCTGATTGTTAAGATACTTGCCTGATAATGGCCGCCGGAGAGCAATTTCCGGCGGTTTTTCTTTGCGGAGAACGGGCTGTCCTGCTGCTCACGGGGATGTGTTTCGGCAGCAATCGGCCTGGGGCTTGGTCTCACCCGTTCGTGACTTTCCGTTTGGACCCGGAAGGATTATTCGTACGTTCATATCTCAGAGCCGGCAGTTCAGGACCACTGCCGACACTGAAAAAGAGGTGCTGGTGAATGTCCCCGCGTTTTATGATCCCGCTGATCGCCGGGCTTGCTTTTGCAACTCCGCTCCTGGCCGAAGACGGTGCGCCGAAAGGCGTCGTTGAGCTGTTTACGTCGCAGGGCTGCTCCTCCTGCCCGCCGGCCGATGCCGCCTTCCGTAAGCTCGTCAGCCAGGGCAACGTCATCGCACTCGCCTATCATGTCGATTACTGGAACTATCTCGGCTGGGCCGATACGCTGAGCTCGAAGGAAAATACCGAGCGTCAATACGGCTATGCCCGCATGATGGGCCGCAGCAACGTCTATACGCCGCAGGCTATCGTCAATGGCCGCGACCATCTTGCCGGAGCCGACCTTGCCGGCATCAACGGCAAGATCAACGGTTACGCCGACGAGGGCAAAGGGCTGACCGTGCCTGTCAGCGCTCGCATGCGCGGCGACGAACTGGAGATCAAGCTGGGTGCCGGCCAGGGCAAGGCCAATGTGGTCATCGTTTATTTCGACAAGGAAAAAACGATCGACGTCGAGAAGGGTGAAAACAGCGGCCAGAAGATTTCCTACCTTCACAGCGTGACCGACGTGGAGACTGTCGGCATGTGGGATGGCAAGGCGACGACGCTGACGCTGCCGGCCAGCGTGATGGAAAAACCGGATCTCGAAGGATCAGCGATTCTCTTGCAATCGTCCACGCCGGCTGGCGATCCGGGAGCGATCCTCGGCGCAACTGTCGTCATGGCAGGAAAAAACATCTAAGGATTTCATCCGCTTGCGGATGAAAGTCAGGCGGCCCGGCCAAGCGTATTCGGGGCTGGGGTTAAGGTCGATACGCTCCGCCGGGCCCTTTGGCGCGCTGGCGCCAAACTGGAACCTATAGTTCTCTTGGAAATGAGGCGCTGTTTTGACTGAAATGCGGCACTCAGGAGAAAGCCGGTTTCGTCCCCAGTGTGACAGTCCGTACCCTTGCAATTTGCCGCGGCTCGGGCAAACTGTCACTCTCCTGTCACACGCGGAGGTCTTGGGAGTCTGATGACAGATACGCCGGATTTGCGACGCGGCGAAAGCCGCTCCGTCGACCACAGCTCTTCAACCGTCGTTGATCTCAAGGAATACAGACAGAACAAGGATCCGATGCCGGTGACGTTTCACCGGCGGGAGCTCGACCAGATTCTGTGGATCTACGGACGCATGGTGGGCGAGGGCGAGTGGAAAGACTACGCCATCGATCACACCAAGGAAAAGGCGGTGTTTTCCGTCTTCAAGCGTTCCGGCGAAATGCCGCTCTTCCGCATCGAGAAAAATCCGAAGCTCGCCGCCAAGCAGGGCGCCTATTCCGTCGTGAACTTCAACGGCATGATCCTGAAGCGTGGCCACGAGCTCGAGCCAGTGCTGAAGGTTTTCGACAAGTCACTGAAACTCGTCGATAAATAGCGATATTAGAGCATTTCCGCTTTTCTTCGAAACACGAAAATGCCCTATCTCTTTGTTTTCACACAATTCCGGACGCAAAACCGCTACACACTTTTGCTGGAATTGCTCTAGCCTTTGAACAGCGTGCCCGGATAGGCTTCCGGATCGGGGTGGGTTTCCGTTCCTTCGCCAAGTCTGCGCTGCATCAGCATCGTATCCAGCCAGCGGCCGTGCTTGTAGCCGGCACCTTTCATCAGGCCGATCTCCTCGAAACCCAGCGACCGGTGAAGCGCGATCGAGGCCGGGCTCGCGCCGCCGATAACCGCGGTCATCTGACGGAAGCCGGAGACCGTGCAGCGCGAAATCAGCTCCCCAAGCAGCAGTTTGCCGATGCCCTTGCCGCGCGCGCCTGTACCCAGATAGATCGAATCCTCCACCAGCCAGCGATAGGCCGGACGGGTGCGGAATGCCGATGCGTAGGCATAACCGAGCAGCGTTCCGTCCTCGGCTGTGGCGACGATATAGGGATAGCCCTGTTCGCGAATGGCGGAGTAGCGGGCCGCCATTTCCGTTTCGGTCGGCGGGACGATCTCGTAACTCGATGTGCCGTTCAGCACGGATTCCCGGTAGATTTCGGTAATTGCGGGGAGATCGGAAGGAAGGGTATCGCGCAGGAGAGGGAGCATTTCGGATCGATCGGCACGGTTGAAGGAAGCGTCCCGTTGAAGCACTCCGGCGAACAGCCCGCAACAAAAAAGGCGGCCATTGCAGCCTGTGTGATAAGTCC
>UCFC01000036.1 GCA_900471515.1 Hyphomicrobiales bacterium
GCTGATCCTTGCCGGCGGCGCCTCCCTCATCGTCTTTGCCCGCAAACGCGCCGGCAAGCCGACCGGCAGCAAGCTCACCGACGAAGAGCAGGCGCGGCTTGCCGAGCTTCTGGATCCGACTCTGCGACTTTGACGGAGGTCAAGGCCCATTCGTCCCGGCCGCCCTACTCTCATGGAACAAGAGGTTTCCGGAAGGGGAGGCGGAGCTATGCAGGCCAAGGACATTATGACGAGCGACGTGGTTTCGATCAGCCCAGCGGCGGGGATCCGCCATGCCGTCGCGGTGATGATGCAGAACAATATCAGCGGGCTGCCTGTCGTTGAAGACGGGGGGAGGATCTGCGGGATTGTGACCGAAGGCGACCTCCTGCTGCGCCGGGAGATCCGGCTTGCGCCGCGCAGCGCGCGCCACGCGGAAGTTACGTCCGATGTCGATCTCGACCGCTACATTCGCGGCAACGGCTGGTCCGTCAGGGATATCATGTCACGTGACGTCATCGTCGCCGGTCCGGACAGCGAGGTTTCGGATATTGCCGAAAGCCTTGAGGTGCATCGCATCAAGCGCATTCCGATCGTCGAGGGCGGGCGGCTCGTCGGGATTGTCAGCCGGCGCGATATTCTCGCTTTGATAACGGACGCGCCGACGCTCAGATTGCCAAGCGAGGATGACGCGATCCTCCTGGCGGTTCGCACGCGCCTGAAATACGATCTCGGCCTGACGCCGCAAAGGATACGCGTCTCCGTTCGCAACGGGCAGATCACGCTCGAAGGGAATTTGGAAAGCGATCTGCAGCGCCGTGCCGTGCTGGCGCTTGTCGAAAACCTCGGGTCGGGAGGCTGCCTTGATCGGTTGCAGATTGCCGCAGATCCGGGGCCGGAAGATCGGTCGCAACGGACCTGAGCCCGGGCCGCAGCCCCGGTGCTTCCGATCGGCGGCCGGCGGCCAATACTTGCCGGGCGCTGCACCGATGCGGGCCAACCTGCCTGAACGGCGTGCGGCCATCGCTATGGGCACGCCATAGGCACCCGGTCCATCAGCTCCGTTCGGACTGATCTCAAGGACAGCGTAGGGGCTGTTGCCGCGCGCGAGGACGGTGTTTCCGGCCAATTACCGCCCGTCAGCATGAGGGGCCGCGCGATGCCTGATCTTCGCGACGACCTCGACTTGCCGGCGATAGGCGCGGCCGCGAAACCAGGTCGTCACGCTGATGGCGGTCATGGTGGCGAAGGCGACGGCATAGGCGGCCAGCACATATTCCTGATGTGTCATCTCAGTTTGCCCTTTCTGTTGCGGCCCGTGCGGCCAGGCGGTGATGCGACATGAGCTTTCGCCGCCAGATTTCGTTCCTGATCGAGGCGATGTGGAGGGTGAAAAAGAGTGCCGTAAAGGCCAGGCCCATGGTCAGCAGCGGGCGAAGGAATTCGATATCCAGGGCGGGGCCATCCAGCCTGAGCACGCTCGCCGGCTGGTGCAGCGTGTTCCACCAGTCGACAGAGAACTTGATGACGGGAATGTTGACGAAGCCCACGACAACGAGAACGGCCGTGACGCGCGCAGCGCGCGTCGGCTCGTCGATGGCACGGTTGATCGCCAGCAGTCCGAGATACATGAGGAAAAGCACGAACATCGAGGTCAGGCGCGCATCCCAGACCCACCAGGTGCCCCACATCGGCTTGCCCCAGATCGCGCCCGTCACAAGCGACACGAAGGTAAAGGCCGCACCGATTGGCGCCGCGGCGCGGGCGGCGACATCGGCCAGCGGATGGCGCCATACGAGAGAGCCGATGGCGTTTGCCGTCATCACCGCATAGCAGAACATTGCCATCCAGGCCGCCGGAACATGCACATACATGATCCTGACAGTCTCACCCTGCTGGTAGTCTCCATCGGAGACGAAACTCAGATAGAGGCCGATGACGAAACAGAGGGCGGTGAGCGTCGAAAGGCCGGGCAATATCCGGTCGGCGAACGCCAGGAACCTGGCGGGCTGCGCAAGGCTGGCGATGTTGTCTTTGATGCGTCCGGCATAGGTCATGGCCTGCTCTAGCGCCCAACATCGCCAGATTAATTGACCCGGATCAAACTGCGGTCATGCGCCTCTCATTCGCTCGGCCGACATCAGGGTTCGAGGTAGGGGCAGCGAAGCCTTTCGCTGCATGTTGCTGAGACCTTGTGCCGCGGCAGCGCTCCGGCTCAACCGGTCGATAATTGATCGCGGTCAAAGACGATCGTCGCGCAATGTCAAAAAAAGGGGGCATTCCAGTTCAGGAGACCCTCATCTTGATGATTGCCGCGCACGACCGAACCGCCGCTCCCCCTCCCGGCGCGATTGCGGGTTCCCACCCGCGCTCCGGGAAAAAGAAGCCGGCCGTTTCCGGCCTTCTCCGATTGCTGCCACTGCTGCGGCCCCACCGGGGTCTTCTGCTGTGGGCGCTCGTCTCGTTGGCTGCTGCAGCCATGATCTCGCTTGCGCTGCCGATGGCGGTCCGCCGGATGATCGACCATGGATTCGGTCAGTCCGACGGCGGTTTCGTCAACAGCTATTTCCTGATGCTTCTTGCTCTTGCCGTCGCGCTCGCCATAACAAGCGCCTGCCGGTACTATTTCGTCACGACGCTTGGCGAACGCATCGTCAGCGACCTACGTGTGAAAACCTTCCGGAACGTGACACGCCTGCCGGCCCGCTTTTTTGACGCCAACAAGTCCGGCGATATCGCATCCCGGCTGACGGCTGACGCTGCACAGATCAAGTCCGCATTGAACCTTGCCGCGTCGGTGGCCCTGCGCAATTCGCTGCTGTGCCTGGGCGCTCTGGCGATGATGTTCGTCACGAGCCCGGGATTGTCCGCCATTACTTTGGGCGCCATCCCGCTCGTCATTGCGCCGCTCGTTCTTTTCGGTCGCTCGGTTCGCAGAAAATCGCGGGCGGCGCAGGACACGCTTGCGATCGCGTCGGCCTTCGCCAGCGAGATGATCGCCGGCAGCCGAACGATGCAGGCTTTCAACGGGGAGGCGGCGGCGAGCGAGAGATATGCACGCGAGGTCGAGACCTCCTACCGCAGCGCCGTCCACGCCGCCCGCTCCCGCGCGCTGCTGACCGCCGTCGCCATTGCCCTCATTTTCGGAAGTGTCGTCGGGGTTCTCTGGATCGGCGCCCACAACCTGCTGTCCGGTACGCTTTCGGCCGGGAGCCTCAGCCAGTTCCTGCTCTATTCCGTCATTGCCGCTGGCTCGCTGGGCTCGCTCTCCGAAGTCTGGGGCGAGCTGGCGCAGGCGGCAGGTTCGGCCGAACGCCTTTTCGAGCTGCTCGATGAAGATAGCGGCGAAAGCGAGCCGGTCTCGCAAACTGCGCTCAGCCGGCCCGCCGCAGGCGCAATCGAAATCCGGGACCTGCATTTCGCCTATCCGGGGGCTCCTGACAAGGAGGTTCTTGCGGGCCTGTCGATGAGTGTCCGGCCCGGAGAGACGGTGGCGCTTGTGGGCGCTTCCGGCTCCGGCAAGAGCACGATCTTCTCGCTGCTGCTCGGCTTCTACCCGGATTATTCCGGCAAGATCTCGCTCGATGGCTGCGATATCCGCACAACCGCGGCCTCGGCCGTTCGAGGCGAAATAGCCGTCGTGCCGCAGGACGTGACAATCTTTGCGACGACCATCGCTGAGAATATCGGCCTTGGACGCCCCGACGCCTCAGACGAAGAAATCGCGGCGGCTGCGGCCGCGGCACGGGCGCATGGATTTATCTCCGAACTGCCGGACGGCTATCGTAGCGTGGTCGGCGAGCGCGGTCTCACCCTGTCGGGTGGGCAGCGGCAAAGACTGGCGATCGCCCGCGCGGTCCTGAAGAACGCGCCGGTCCTTCTGCTGGACGAGGCCACGGCATCTCTCGATGCAGAAAACGAAATGCTTGTGCAGAAAGGGCTCGACGATCTGATGTGCAACCGCACGACGATCGTGATCGCGCATCGCCTTGCCACTGTGCTCAAGGCGGATCGAATCCTGGTGATCGACGGCGGGCGGGTGATCGAGGAGGGAACACACGCCGCGCTGATCCGCCAGGGCGGAACCTATTCCAAGCTTGCCGAACTGCAGTTCGATCTCACGGAGGCGACGGCGCTCAAGGGGCACGCGGCATGAGCCTTGCGGCGACAGGTATCTGCGATGTGCATGCCTGTCGCCTGCACCAGGGCCGGTCATTCGGCTGATCGGCCCGGAACCCAGGCTCTTCGGATATGAATAAGGTTGACAAGCAACCCTTTAGATGAGAACAAAAAGAGAACTATTGGGAAGGCGGTTATTCATGATACGTTTCGCGCCGAAGACTACTCCGGCAGTCAAAATTGCAAAGCCGAATACCGACATCGAGCTGGCGGATTCCATCGCCGCCGTCCAGAAAGTGGCCGACGACGCGAACAGGCAGGCCGATCCGGCGACGGGCGAACCTACAGCAATATTTCTTGAGTTATCGGGGGAGCCCGCTCCAAAAGTCAGAAAGACGGGCTCCAGGAGGCGCAGAGAGGCTGGAAACCCGACGCGGCTTGAAACGGGCAACCGGGGTCATGATCGAAACGCCGGTGATTTGCTGCTCGACCTCTGACGACAGGTTTCCGGCACCAGTGCCGAAGGTTTGGCTGCGTCACGCCGCCGCCGCGGCGTGACCTTCGGTCAATTCCAGCTCGCAAAGCTCGTCGATGGTCTGGCGTCGGCGGATCAGCCGGGAATTTGCCCCGTCGATGAGATATTCGGCAGCGTGAAGCCGGCTGTTGTAGTTTGACGACATCGACGCGCCATAGGCGCCTGCCCCGTGGAAAACGAGAAAGTCGCCGACCTCGGCAGGAGGCAGCGGCCGCGTCTCGACCACGCCGTCGGCCCCTTGCGTGAAGACGTCTCCCGATTCGCAGAGCGGTCCTGCTACGACAGTGGGGCGCGGTTCGGACGAGCTTAGGTCCCGGCCGTCGTGAGGCAGCACCGATATCCCGTGATAGCTGCCATAGAGGGCAGGGCGCATCAGGTCGTTGAAACCCGCATCCACGAGAGTGAAGTGATTCCGGCCAGCCTGTTTTGTCGCGCGGACCTCGGCCAGCAGTACACCGGCTTCTGCCACGAGGAAACGTCCAGGCTCGATCTCCAGGCGCACGGCATGGCCGAGCCTGCTTTCCGCCTGCCTGCGCACGCTGTCCCACAGGCTGAAATAATGCGCGGTATCGATTGCCTTGTCCCCGTCGCGATAGGGAACGGAAAGGCCACCGCCTGCCGAGATCGCCTCGATGTCGTGATCCAGACTGTTGAGCAGGCCGGTCATCGCATGACAGACCTGTTCGAGATGGCCGTAATCGACGCCGGAACCGATATGGAGATGAAGCCCGACGAGATGCAGGCGATAACGGCGGACCAGGTCGATGGCGTGGCCGAGTTCCGTATGCCAGATGCCGTGTTTGCTGTTTTCTCCGCCCGTATTTGTCTTGTTGCTGTGGCCGTGGCCGAAGCCGGGATTGACGCGCAGCCAGACGCGATGACCGGGCGAAAGCTGGCCGAGCTGGTGCAGCATGTCGATGGAGCCGGCATTGACTTCGATTTTGTCGTTGATAACGCGGCGCAGGGTCGGGCGGTCGAAAATGTCGGCGGTGTAGACGATCCCTGCCGCGCCTGAACTGGTCGAACCGGCGGAAAACCCGGCCCGCTGCGCGCGCTCGATTTCACCAAGGGATACGGAGTCCACCAGCACGCCCGCCTCCCGCATGAGGGAGAGGATGTGGATGTTGGAGCACGCCTTCTGCGCATAGCGGATCACATCGAACGCCCCAAGCTGCCTTATCCGCTCGCGGATCGTCGAAGCGTCGTAAATCCACAAGGGCGTCCCGTATCGATGGGCGAGGGCAATAATGTCGTTGGCGGGGGTGAAGGGCATGGCACGGCTTATCCATAGGGCGGCCCTTCGAACCGGGAGATCGTTCAGCTGGGCAATGCGGTTTTCGCAAAAGGGTTGACCACGAAACCGGCCATATGAAAAGTATCAATCTTTCCAGTCCGCATTCAATTCCGATATGAGGTGGCATGGCCGTTACCCTTCGGCATATCGAGGTCTTCAGGGCGGTGATGATGACGGGCAGCGTCACGGATGCGGCCGCGATGCTGAATACGTCACAACCGACGATCAGCCGCGAACTGGCGCGCTTCGAGCATCTGATCCAGATGAAGCTTTTTGAGCGCATACGCGGCCGGCTGCGCCCGACCGCGCACGCTCTGCAATTGTTCGAGGAAGTGCAGCGCGCCTATTTCGGGCTGGATCGCATCCTCGATACAGCGGCGTCGCTGCGCCAGTTCGAGCAGGGACAGCTTTCCATCGTATGCCTGCCGGTCTTTTCTCAATCGCTCCTGCCGCAGACATGCCGGCGTTTCATCGAGCGCTTCCCGAACGTGGGCGTCAGTATCGTTCCGCAGGAATCTCCTCTGCTGGAGGAATGGCTGTCGGCGCAACGTTATGACTTCGGGCTGACCGAGGTCGGCCACGCCCCTCAGGGCACGGAGGCGACCCCACTCATGACGCTCGACGAGATCTGTGTGTTGCCGGAGGCTCATCCGCTTCTGGCAAAGGCCGTTCTGTCGCCCGGCGATTTCGAAGGGCAATCCTTTGTCAGCCTGTCGGCGACGGACAGCTACAGGCAGCAGATTGATCAGATCTTTCGAAATGCCGGCACCGCCAGGCGCATGGTCGTCGAGACCCACAGCGCGGCATCCGTCTGCTCGATGGTGCGGGAGGGAATTGGCCTGGCCATCGTCAACCCCCTGACGGCCCTGGATTTTTCCGGCAACGGTGTTCACCTTCGCCGGCTGTCGTTCTCGGTCCCGTTTTCCGTCAACATCGTGCGGCCGATCCATCGGCCGCAGTCGCAACTGGTCGAGCTATTCGGGGGCGAACTGGCCCGGCAGGCCCGGCAGATCGAAACCCGGCTTGCCGCCCTCATTGGCCCTCGCTGACCGCCGACACCCTGTCGCACCTCGTCAGTTCAGCACCGGTTCTCCAGCGGTGATACGCTGCTCGCCTTCGTCAAACAGATGAACAGAATCGTGGAGCGGAGCGATGCGCAGAACATCGCCGGGGGCAGCTCTGATCCGCTCCCGGAAGACGCAGCTGATCGTCTGCGCGCCAAGACGGGCGATCACCAATGTCTCGGACCCTGTCGGCTCGACAACGGCGGTCGTCACCTCGATGCCGTTGGGATCGAGCGTGATGTGTTCGGGGCGAATGCCGTAGGTGACGGCGCCGGACGGGTGCCGCTCGCTCGGCAGGACAAGCCCGTCTGCGGTCCGGAAACCTTCATTCGTCATGGTCCCCCTGATGAAGTTCATGGCGGGAGAGCCGATGAAGCCGGCAACGAAGAGGTTGTTCGGGCGATCGTAAAGTTCGAGCGGAGAACCGGATTGTTCGATCAGGCCGTCCTTCATCACGACGATCTTGTCCGCCATCGTCATCGCCTCGATCTGATCGTGGGTGACGTAGATCGTCGTGGTCTTCAGCCGCTGATGCAGTTCCTTGATCTCGGAGCGCATCTGCACGCGCAGCTTGGCATCCAGGTTCGACAGGGGCTCGTCGAACAGGAAGACGGCGGGATCGCGAACGATCGCGCGTCCCATGGCGACGCGCTGCCGCTGGCCGCCCGACAGCTGCTTCGGATAGCGCTCGAGAAGCGCCTCCAGCCCGAGGATCTTGGCGGCATTGCCGACGCGCCTGTCGATCTCGGTCTTCGGCATGCGCTTCAGCCGCAACGAGAAGCCCATATTCCTGGCGACCGTCATGTGCGGATAAAGCGCGTAGTTCTGGAACACCATGGCGATGTCGCGATCCTTCGGCGCCAGCTCGTTGACGATATGCGCGCCGATCTGGATCTCGCCGGAGCTAATGTCTTCCAGGCCGGCGATCATTCTGAGCAGGGTGGATTTGCCACAGCCCGAGGGACCGACCAGCACGACGAACTCGCCGTCGCGGATATCGACCGAAACGCCTTTGATGGCTTTGAACGCGCCGTAGTCCTTGCGCGCATTGTTCACTCTCACATGGGCCATTTCCGTCCTCCCGGGGCGCTCTCAAAGCTTGTCCAAGACGTTTCTGAGGTAGGCGAGCCCGAGGCGCTCACCTTCTTTTCTGGCCTCGAGATCCTTGCCCGGCCATCCGTAGGCGGCGTCCTCGTGCTCGATCGAAAGCGTGCCGTCAAAGCCGCCGGCGCGGGCCTGGCGCAGGAAGCGGGGCCAGTCGAGCAGGCCCTGGCCCGGCAGCTTGTACTGCCACCAGCCCCTGCCGTGGTAGCCGACCGCCTGCTGGGCGGCTGCATCGATGGCCGTATCCTTGGCGTGGAGAATGGCGATGCGATCCTTGACTGCCTCCATCGCGGCATAGGGATCGACGCCGATACGAATGAGGTGCGACGGGTCGAACTCGAGAGCGAAGCGCCGGTCGGGTATGCGCTTGAAGAGCTCCTGCCAGCCTTTCGGCGTGGTGCCGATGAAATTGTCCTTCGGCCCCGGCCAGTTTTCGATCGCGAAGGTGAGGCCGCTTGACGTCGTGCGGGCAATCAATCGGTTGGCGAAATCGGCGAAATCATCGTAGTTGGTCTCCTCGTCGGCACTGTCGTCGCGGCCGGGAAAAATCACGAAGATCGGCACTCCGGCGTCACCGATCGCCTCCGCAAATTCCTCCGTTCGGGTGCGAAGTTCGCCGCGTTTTGTGCGATCGGGATCGAGCTGGTTGCCGAAATAGGTAATCGAGGAGACGAAGAGGTTGCGGTCCCGGGCGAGTGCTACCGCAGCCCGCACCCTGTCCGGCGTCCTGATGTGGCCGCCGACGTCGATTTCGATCGCGTCGAAACCGGCTGACGCCGCAAAATCCACCACTTCCTCAAGTGGCCGGTCGTTGAATGTCGACGTATAAAAGCCAATCCTCATCAAAATCCTCCCAGTGCCTTGCCGGCGGTTTCAATTGTTCAGGCGATCCATGAACTTGAGGGGCGAGCGGGTGCGCTGAACGGCGTCGGCCGATGCCAGCATCAGGGCCGCGGCCATCGGCATCGCTGCCGCACCGAGCGCCGAAGCGTCCTCGCCGAGCGAAGCGCGATGCAACGAGGGCAAGGTGGTGTCTGCGGCCGTCAGATGTTCGTGAACGTAGCGCAGCAGTTCGTCGATCATGCGGATCGGCAATCGGCCGCCGATGATGATGGCGTCGGGATCGACGATCATGCCGATATGCTTGACGGCAACGGCAAGATGCGCGCTCATCTCCTTCAGCCATTTCGAAACGAGCGCCCTGCCATGCGCGTCAAGGGCCAGCAGGTCCTGGGGCACGCTTGCGCGGATGCCGTGTTCGGCCAGGAATTTGTAGAGGAAGAAGATCGTCACCATCTCGCCCAGAAGATCGACCTTCGGTGCCGCCTTGTCCCGATCGTCGGCGATCGGCAGCCAGCCGATTTCGCCGCTGAGCGCCATGGCGCCGCGATGGCCGTTGCCGTCGAGCACGAGGCCTCCGCCAAGGCAGGCGTTGATGGCGATGTAAAAGAAGCTGCGGCTTTCCGACCCGAGGCCGTAATCCAGTTCCGCAAGTGCCGCGGCATTGGTCTCGTTCTCGATGAAGACCGGGTGCTGCGTCAGGTTTTCCAGCGCCGCGCGGACGTCGAATTCCATCCATTCCGAGTAGTCGTCGGGCATGCCGAGGAAGCTGATCTCGCCGAGCCAGTCCGGCATGGCGAGCCCGATGCCGGCCAGATGCGCGTCGTCGATCAGGCGGCTTCGCTGGAAGTGGGAGATCGCATCGGCCGTCAGCTGCATGAATTCGGCCGGTCGCACATAGCGCTTTTCGTGGTGCACGCGGGCGCGCACGTTGCCGACCGCATCGACGGCGACAATCGTCAGATGGTCGCGATCGATGTTGATGCCGATTGCATAGAACGCATCGGGGTTGATCTCGAGTTCGATTGCCGGCTGGCCCCGGAGCCCATGGCGCCGGCGCGCCTCGATGATCAGGCCCTCGTCGAGCAGGCGGTCCACGATGCGGGCGATCGCCGGTTTGGTAAAGCCGGTCTGCCGGGCAATCTCGGCACGCGAGATCGGCGCCTGCCGATGGATGCAGCGCAGAACGACGGCTCTGTTGTGTTCGCCCGCATCCTCGACATTGGCCCCCGTCAGGTCGGGAGACAGTCTGGCGCCGGTTGTCTGGTTCATGGTCGGGATCCTCTATCTGCCACGCACATGCAAGCCGGCCTCATCCTTTCACTGCGCCGCTGGTCATGGCACCAAGGATCAGCCGCTGGAGCGACAGGAAGGCCACGATCGCCGGCACGACGGAGATCAGGCAGGCGGCCGCAAGCAGCTGGATGGACGAGTCGGTCTGCATGCCACGGAAGTTAAAGATCCCGACGCCGATCGGCATCAGATTGTTTTGCGTGAGCAGCAGAAAAGGCACGAGGAACTGCGACCAGCCGGCAATCACGGTGATGATGAAGACGGAAGCAATGCCCGGCGCCGAAAGCGGCAGGACGATCCGCCAGAAGACCGAGAACCGGTTGCAGCCGTCGATCATGGCCGCCTCGTCGAGGCTGCGCGGAATGCCGTCTATCGTGCTTTTCAGCAGCCAGGTCGCAAGCGGCACGCCGAGCGCGATATAGACCATCGTGACGGCGAAATGCGTGTCGAGCAAGCCGAGACGGTTCATGTAGCGGTAGAGCGGCACCATGATGACCAGCGGCGAGATCATCTGGAACAGCAGGAGCCCCATCATCGACAGGCCCTTGCCGCGGAACTGGAAGCGGGAAAATGCATAAGCCGCAGGCAGGGCGACGATCAGCACGCCGAAACCGCTGAAGGCAGCAAGCTTCAGCCCGTTCCAGAGATAGATCGGGAAGTAGCTGTTGTTGAGCACGGTGACGAAGTTGTCGATGGTCGGATTGTGCGGGATGTAGCGCGCCACGCCGCGATAGATTTCCCGCCTGTCGCGCAAGGCCATCGACAGGAGATAGGAGAGGGGGCCGGCGAAGAAGATGAACATCGCCAGCATGAAGAGGTAGCTCAGGAAATCGCCGAAGCGCGTGCCGGTGCGCCTGCTCATTGCTCCTCCTCCTTCGGCAGGAACGATGCGTAAACGAAGGCAAGCCCTAGGCTGATGATCAGCATCAGCACGGAGAGCACGCTGCCGCCGGAAAGATCGTAATTGCGGAAGACGATATTGAACACGTAAAGCGAGATCACCTCGGTCGCCCGCCCCGGACCGCCGCCGGTCAGCGTGATGATCGCGTCGAAAGTGTTGAGCGTCATGATCGTGATGAGGATCATGTTGACCAGCATGGCGGCGCGCAGCTGCGGGAGAGTGATGAAGAGGAACTGTTGCGAACCTGTGGCGCCGTCGACATCCGCCGCCTCGTAAAGGGACGGGTCGATCGATTTGAGGGCTGCGTACATGACCACCATCGAGAAGGCCGTGCCGCGCCAGATATTGGAAATCAGCGCCGACCACGGCGCGATCGCCGGATCGGATAGCCAGGCGACCGTCG
Organism: Hyphomicrobiales bacterium; assembly: GCA_900471515.1. GTDB lineage: Bacteria > Pseudomonadota > Alphaproteobacteria > Rhizobiales > Rhizobiaceae > Rhizobium. Next base: position 11,533 of record UCFC01000036.1, read on the forward strand.
GCAGGTGCATGAGCCGCAAGATGCTGTTCAACGCCCCGTAGGGAGCTTCGGAAAACAGCATCTGCCAGATGATGCCGCCGGCAATGCCGGGCACGACCCAGGCAACGAGCGCCGTGGTGCGCAGGATCGTCGTGCCGAACAGGCCGCGTTTTTCGCCTCTGATGACAACGACGGCAACGGCGAGACCGAATATCTGCTGTCCGATGACGCTGCCGCCCACGAAGATGAGCGTGGCCCATAGGATGTCGGGCAGCTGCGGCGAACTCAGCGCGTTCGAGATCGTGCCGAGCGTATAGACCGGATTGTCGCCGATCAGGGTCGCATTGGTGAACGACAGGCGGAACACGTCGATCACGGGATAGAGATAGAAGATGCCGATGACGATGATCACGGGCATGATCCAGGGCAAGGGTGCCCCGGCAAAACGGCGCATGAACGATCTGCTGTGAGGCGGGCTGGCAGCCTCGATGGCGATGGGGCTCATTGGGCTTCTCTGTCCGGGTTTGACATGACCGGCGGCGCCCGTCATGGGCGCCGCCGCAATCTCAATCGTTAGAGACGCTTGTATGCCTCCATCGTCGCGTTGAACGCCGCGTCCAGAGCCTCTTCCGGCTTCTTGGTGCCGGACAGGACATCGCCCATCATGATCTGGATCTGGTTGGAGATTTCCGGATAGATCGGAGCGCCCGGACGGGCCTGGCCGTTGACGAGAGCTGCGGCAAAGGTCTTGTTGGCCTCGGTTGCGAAGACATCATATTTGTCGAAGAGCGACTTGCGCGTCGGCAGCTGCTGCTGCAGCGCATTGGCCGGTCCCATATAGACTTCGCGGGCAAGGTTGGCGCACATCTCCACCTTGTCCTTGTCCTTGCTGAACGAGGCGATCGTCCATCCGCCGGTGCCGGTGGAGCGCTGGTCTGCGGTCGGGCCGGGGATCGGCGAGAAGGTCCAGTTCTTGAACTCGTCTTCGTCGAGCGTGACCTTCAGCTGGGCATATTGCCAGTTGCCGCCGATGAAGAGAGCGGTGGTTCCGGCAGCTGCCGCGGCGTTGAGGTCGTCATAGTTTCCGATGGTCGTCACGCGCTTGGGTGCGGCACCGGAATCGACCAGATCCTTGTAGTAATTCAGGGCCTTCAGGAATTTCGCCTTGTTTTCGCCCTCGCCGAAGATGGGCTTGCCGGAATCGTCGACAAGCTTGCCGCCGAGCGCCCAATAGTTGGCCAGCCAGTCGAAGGTGGAGCCTTCGTAGCGGCCGGCGTTGAAGAGGATGCCTTCCATGCCCTGTTCGACGGAGGAAAGCCCGGCCTTCTTCAGGTCATCCCAGGTCTGCGGCGCGTCGGCAACGATGGATTTGTTGCGGTAGAGAACACGAAGGTCCGTGTCCCACCACCATGCACGGATCGTCTGGTCCTTGTCGGTGATGCCGTTGCGGATGAAGGGGAAGAGGTCGGCGATTTCCTCCTTCGAGAAATAGGGCGTGAAGTCGGCGAGCACATGGTTGACCATGAACTGCGAGAGCACGAAGGAGTCGACCGCAGCACAATCCGGAGCGTTGCCAGCCTTGGCCTGCTCCAGCATCTTGGCCTGTTCGGTGCCGATATCGGCCGACATGAACTGCATCTGCAGTTTCCAGTCGGGATGCTTCTTGATGAACTCGACGAAGAGCTTCTGGTAGCCTTCGGCGATTGCCGGGTCGGCATTGTTGGGGCTGTCGTTGGTGAGCCGGACGACCAGGGTTTTGGGGGCGTCGGCAGCCCCGATCCTGTCCTTTGTCGCGAGCTCCTGGGCAAATGCGGCAGGCACTGAAAATAACATTGTGCTCAGCGCTAACGCGCTGATGAACGCTCTCTTCATGATGGGTCTCCTCCCCATTTTAAACGGATACAGCCTGGTGGTCGGTTGACCTCTCCTCATTTCCATGCTGCATTAATTAGATTAAGTTACTTTGATTTGATGTCAAGCCGCAGCTTGGGAGGAATGAGATGCTGGCGACATTCAACACAAGTTAGCGAACCGCAGCCGCACGTCCCGATCACAAGAAAATCGAGCCATTTCGGGCACCCGCAATGGCACGGTGAGGTTTTGCCTCGGCTACGTGAGGATAGCCGAACCTGACATCCATGGAGGATCAGATGCGTTTACTCATTCTCGGCACTGGTGGAATGGCCAACCAGCATGCTGCAAATTTCAAGGCGATCGAAGGCGTCAGCGTGGTGGGCGGGGTCGATGTCGTGCCCGAACGGCTGGCAGCCTTTTGCTCCGAACACGGTATCCCGAACCATTTCGGCTCGCTCGAGGAGGCGCTGGCCTGGGGCGAGTTCGACGCCGTCGCCAACGTCACGCCCGACCGCATTCACCACCCGACGACGCTTCAGGCGATCGCGGCGGGAAAGCATGTGTTCTGCGAAAAGCCGCTGGCGACCGATGCCACCAAGGCGATGGAGATGACCGATGCGATCGAGAAAGCCGGCAAGGTCGGCATGGTCAACTTCACCTATCGCAATTCGCCGGCCCTGCAGAAGGGCCGGCAGATGGTGCTCGCCGGCGAGATCGGCGCGGTCAGGCATGTCGAGGCGTCACACCTGCAGAGCTGGCTCGTCGGCCGTCATTGGGGCGATTGGAAAACCGAGAGCAAATGGCTGTGGCGCCTGAGCAAGAAACACGGCTCGAATGGCGCGCTTGGCGATATCGGCATCCATATCGTCGATTTCGCGTCCTACGGTTCTGGGCTGGACGTCGCCCATGTCTTTGCCCGGCTCAAGACATTCAACAAGGCGCCGGGTGGCAAGATCGGCGAATATGACCTGGACGCGAATGACGGTTTCACCATGAATGTCGATTTCACCACAGGAGCGATCGGCACAATCCAGGCGACGCGCACCGCCGCCGGCCAGATGGATCAGCTGCGTCTCCGGGTCTATGGCGAAACCGGCTCGATCGAGATGATCTACGATACCGGAAAATCGACGCTTCGCGCCTGCCTCGGTGAAGACGTTCACACCGCCACATGGCGCGATATTCCCTTCGATCCCGTCGAGACCAACTACCAGCGCTTCGTGCAGGCTGTCAGGGCGGGCAAGACGCAGGAACCTTCGTTCCGTCGCGCGGCGAATATCCAGAAGGTGCTCGACAAGGCACTGGCCTCCGATATCAGCCACGCCGACGAGGCGCTTGTCTGATCGGATACTCGGGCGTCAGGCAGAGACCGGCGGCAGCAGGGTGTTGAGGAAGGGCAGCAAGGCCGCCCCCAGCGCCACGCCGCCGCCGCTGAAGCTTGCCGGTTTCATCGGCGAAATCCATGGTGTCAGGAAAGGTCGCTTGGATGTGTCGCGCCGTTCGACGGAAAGCTGGTGGATCAGCGCTTCGATGACGCTTCGCGGCAGGTCGCTGCCGATCATGATGACACCAGGGGCAATGAAACCGGCCATGGCGATGATCGGGTCGAGAAGGTGGCTGGCCGCCTCGCGGATCCACTGCGTCAACTGGGGGGAAGACGGTTCCGCGCCCGCGATGAGGCGCCGGAACTCCTCGTCGCTGATCAGGGCGCGCAGGGCGCCGAAGCCGACCACGCTGTTCAGCCGGACATTGTCGGGACCGGTCAGCATCTCGCCGATACTGCCGGCGCGTCCGTGAACGCCGGAATAGGGGATGCCGCGAACGAGGAAGCCGGCCTGGACGTCTTCGTCGATGATGATCATTGCCAGCCCGCCTTCGGGCGCGGGCGCGCCGATGGTGCGCTCGGCAAGCAGGCTTGCGGTGCACTCGTTCTCCACATGTATGCGTGCAAGCGTCGAGGTCGCGTTGAGTTCCTCGCCTTCCTGTGGGGTCCAATCGTTGGACCCAATCCCCAGGCCGATGATCGGCAGGCCGGCATGACGGCTCGCCATGGCCTGGGTGGCCGAGACGATTGACGGCACTCTCGCGGTCGGGGAAAGCGGAAAATATTCGCGATCATGGACCTGGCCGCTGAGATCGATCAGCACGGCTTCGCCCCTGCTCTGGCGGACCCTGACGCCGATCGAGAACGCACCATCCGGGCGCAAGGCGAATTCGGCGGCGGTTGCGCCGCTGCCTGCGCCGTTGCGGCGGTGCGACGTCACCAGGCCTTCATCGCTGAGCCGGCGCAGAATATTGGTGATGCCAGGGCCGGTAAGACCCGAGTGCTGGCCGAGTTCCATACGGGTCAAAGGGCCGTGCCGGCGGATGGCTTCCAGGATGACGCGGATATTTCTGTCGGCGATTTCTCCCGATCGCAGACCGATTGTCTTACCCCGCGTAACAGCCGTTTCCTCTGCCTGACGTCGCCGCGGCCCGGATCGAAGATACCGCATTATCGTCTTCCCTCAGCACCATGACGCTTGTGTATCACAGGGTGTCGACGCCCCTAACCGTTTTCATTTTTGGAAGATAAGCCATTAATTCTATTGGGGCACAAATCGAAGTCTCCCGGACACATTTTCCAAATGTCCCCATAAGTCGTTTGCAAAAAACTACCATCCGGACACGCGATACAAAAAGCCCGCCACTGTCGGGTTTTCTTTAAAGCAGATTTTCAGACTGTAGATCGGTTTTCGAGACGCGGGCATCTGGCACCCCATGCGCAATCATTCGCGGCGGAGCCGATGCGGGGCTTCGGCTCGATCGGCATGCTTGGAGATCGATTGCCGCGACGTTGCTGGCAGGTGTGCGCAGTATCATCACTCTTCTGGGCGCGTTCGCATTGCCTCTCGTTCTCGACGACGGCGCTCCCCTTCCAGCGCGAGATATGACGGTCCTTGTCGCTGCCCCGCGTCGTCTTGTCGCTCATCATCGCCAATCTCGGGAGACGGGGATAAATGAGCCCAGTTGGGGGGGGCGATCATGCAAGATCGTACGCCGGAGATGCACGCGCAGGATCGACAAACGGATGGCGCCGGCCGTCGGCGAGGGAGCCGCGGTCATCTGTCAAATTCAGCAGGCGCTGAAGTTTCTCGACGTCGTGACATGATTTTTTGTTGACCTCGACCGACCGGGCCGATCGAAGAAATCTGCTTAAGCGAAATATTCCTAGGAATATAACGAATTGCATGCAGCCGGCTGTCCTGATAGGGATCGGCATCTTCATCAGGGGAAAATCAATGCTAGCTCGCCTCGTTTCCATTGCGAAAATCGCAGTCGCCGCCGGTGGCCTGTTGTTCGCCGTACCCGCCTGGGCCGATCATATCGTTACCGATCAGATCGGCCGCCAGGTGCATGTGCCGGATGTCGTGAACCGAGTCGTCATACTGCAGCACCAGACGCTCAACATCGCGGTGCAGCTTGGTGCGATGGACAAGGTTGTCGGCGTTCTGGACGAGTGGAAGAAACAGCTGGGTGCCAACTATGTCCGCCTTGCGCCGCAACTGCCCGGCCTCCCGACGCCGGGTGGCCTCACCAAGGTCAATATCGAAGAACTCCTCAAGCTGAAACCAGACGTGGTCTTCGTCACGAACTACGCCCCGGCCGACATGGTCAAGCAAATCGAGGACTCGGGCCTTGCGGTCGTCGCCATTTCCCTGCTCGATGTGCCGCCTGAGGAGGCGGTGAAGATGAACCCTTCGGTGAAGGACGAGCCAGCGGCAATTGATGCCGGATTTGCGAGCGGAGTGAGGCTCATCGCCGACATCCTGGGCGAAAAGGACAAAGGCGAAGATATGATCGCCGTCACCAAGAAGGCGCGAGCGCTGGTGGCGGAGCGTCTGGCCGATGTTCCCCAGGAAAAACGAGTGGCGGTCTATATGGCGAACCCGGATCTCTCCACGTACGGGCACGGCAAATATACTGGCCTTATGATGGAGCGCGCAGGTGCCCGCAACGTCGCGAACGAGATCGCCGGCTTCAAGCAGGTGACGATGGAGGATGTCCTCAAATGGGATCCGGCGGTTATTTTCGTGCAGGAGCGCTACCCCGACGTCGTCACCGAAATCAAGAATACCGCGTCATGGCAGACGATCGACGCCGTCAAGAATGGCCGCATATATCTCATGCCGGAATACGCCAAGGCATGGGGCTATCCGATGCCGGAAGCGATGGCTCTTGGCGAATTGTGGATGGCGCAGAAGCTTTATCCCGATCGGTTCAAGGACATCGACATGCAGAAAGAAGCCGACGCGTATTATAAGGAATTCTACCACACCGACTATCGCGCCACGCACTGATGGAAGACGACGAATTTCCGCGACGCCCGCCCGGCGTCGCGATCGCCATACTCGCTGCTTTCCTGGTTATCGCCGCCATCGGGGCGCTCGGTGTCGGCCGCTACGATATTCCCTTCGCAAGAGTGGTCCAAATTCTGATGGATCCGATCTCCCATCCAGACATACCCGTTTCACCGACGGAGGCGAATGTAGTTTTTACCGTTCGGATGCCGCGAATCCTCTTGGCAATTTTAGCGGGGGCAGGGCTTTCGCTTGCAGGAGCGACGATGCAAGGCGTCTTCCGAAATCCGCTCGTCGGTCCCCAAGTTATGGGTGTGTCCTCCGGAGCCGCTTTCGGTGGGGTGCTCGCCATTCTTTACGGCGTATCGGGTTTCGGTCTGCTGGGCTCCGCCTTCGCCTTTGGTCTATCGGCGCTCATCCTCGTCTATTTGCTGAACGGCATCGTTGCCAGACGCAATATCCTGGCCCTCGTCCTGGCGGGGGTCGTTGTGAGCGGTTTGTTCGGGGCCTTGGTGAGCCTCGTCCAATATCTGGCAGACACGGACGACAAGCTTCCAGCGATGGTTTTCTGGCTGCTCGGTAGTTTTGCGACCGCAAGCTGGGAGAAGCTCTCCCTGGTTGCGGCCCCTGTGCTGATCGCCGCTCTCTTGCTTCTCGGCTTGCGTTGGCGCGTAAACCTGCTGTCCATCGGGGACGAGGATGCCAGGGCAATGGGAGTAAACGTGGAAACGATGCGCTGGATGATCCTGGTCCTGGTCTCATTTATCGTGGCCGCACAGGTGGCTGTCAGCGGGATTATCGGCTGGGTCGGTCTCGTCGTGCCACACATGGCCAGAATGCTGGTCGGTCCGGATCACAGGGCGATGATGCCGGCCTCGCTGATTATCGGCGGACTCTACCTGCTCATCATCGATACCGTGGCTCGCACGGCGACAGCCAGCGAAATTCCCCTCGGTATCCTCACCGCACTCATCGGGACCCTGGTCTTTGCTATCGTCTTGAGGCAGACGCAACGAGGCGGCCGTGGCATCTGATCGCATCAGGCTGGCGATCGAGCGCGCAAGCCAGACCTACGACGGCAAGCGTTGGCAATTCCGGGATCTCGATTTCCAATTGAAGGCGGGCGAGATCACCGCAGTGCTTGGCCCGAACGGCCGCGGCAAATCCACGTTGTTGCGCGTGCTGGCGGGTTTGCTCAAGCCCACTTCGGGAAAAGTGCATCTGAGCCGAAGTGTTGGGTTTGTGCCCCAGGCATTCTCGGGGACTTTTCCGTATTCCGTGCTGGACATCGTATTGATGGGACGTGCGCGGCATATACCACTGTTCCAGACTCCTCGCAGAAAAGATATCGAAAAGGCGATGGCAGCGCTCAGTGCGACCGGGATGGCGGACCATGCCTCACGCAGCATCGACGCGCTTTCCGGAGGCGAGCGCCAGCTTGTTCTAATCGCGCGTGCTCTTGCTGGTGAAAACGAGGTCCTGTTGCTCGACGAGCCGGCCTCGGCGCTCGATCTGAGAAATCAGGATATCGTGCTGCATCTCCTCGGCGAACTGGCTGACCGGGAAGCGCTGGCAATCGCATTTACCACTCATCAGCCGAACCACGCTGTGGCAATTGCCGACCATGCGCTTCTCATGCTGCCGGAAGCGAAGACGATTCTCGGCCGGGTTGGTGACGCGATGACCGAGGACAATCTGGAAGCTTTATACGGCCTTCCTATCCGCGCCGCGTCGTTCGGCCTGGGCTGTCGGGAGGAGCGCGCCTTCACGCCTCTTTTCCGCCAACGGAATCGAAAGGGAGGATTGTGATGAAAAGAACCATCAAGGTTCTGTCCGCGGGAAGTCTGAGACATGCATTTCCGAAGATTATTGAAGCATTTACGCCGGAGATGGATGTCGAAGTTTCGCTTTCACTCGGACCGGCAGGTCTTTTGCGCGAGCGGATCGAGAACGGTGAGGACTTCGATCTCTTCGCTTCGGCGAATATGGAGCATCCCCAAGCGCTCGCTGCAGCAGGCATAGCCGAGGAGGCGATCTGTTTTGCTCGCAATCGTCTCTGCATGATAGCTCGCTCGGATATCGGCATGACGACTGAAAACTTCGTCGAGATCCTCGCCAATCCTGACTTGCGGATCGCCACGTCGACACCGGGCGACGATCCGTCGGGGGACTACGCGTTCGAGTTGTTCAACCGGATCGAAGCCTTCTATCCCGGGATGGGAATGATGTTGAAGGCACGTGCCCGCCAACTCGTTGGCGGGCGCAATTCTCCGCCGACACCACCCGGCAAAGGCCCCGGCTATCTTATTGCCGATGGGGAAGTCGACCTGATGACGAGCTACTACTCGAACGCGCGATTGCTGGAGGGCAATCCGGCTTTCTCGGTCGTCGAAATTCCGGCGGAGCTCGCGCCTGCCATTTCCTACGGACTTTCATTGCGAAAGGGGGCATTGCGTGAGGCGCATTTGCTGCGCGAGTTCATGCTGGGTGACGCCGGTCGAGTTATATTAAGTGAAACGGGTTTCGCACTGCCGCTGCACTAGCTAGAGCAAACTGATCCTCAAGAGAACCTCGCCGTCCCCATGCAGTATACGACCAGGGCGGCGAATAGCGCTCCTGTGCGTTTCGGCGTTGCTCCGGTCGATCTCCAGGCAGATCGGCGCTTGCAGGGTCGAGCTTCGCGCCCGCGAGATGCTGCAGAGGGCGCGGGCTTTTACCCGTACCCACCGGAAAAACTCTCGCAACGTATTTCTTGTGCGCTTGACGTGAAAACAAAGTTACTTAATCTAAGGGTCGCCACGCGTTTCGGTTGGAGGAGACGGACGCGGTGCCTGCTGCCTGTCTGCGCGCGCCTGATCTCCCCCGCTGTCAGTTGCTTATTCTCCGATAGGACCCGCCATGTCTCTTACTATTGCCCAACGCCTCGATCGTCTGAAGGTCCGCACAGCCGAGCTCGCCCACTGGCGCGACAGGCAAAGCGTCGTGATCGACGGCTGGACCTTCGACGGCGAGCCGATCGCCCATCATCAGGACTGGCCGCACCGCAAGGGCACGGTCCGTTTCGCCGCGTCGGCGACGGTGCCGCGCGACTGGCCGATCGAAGAGGTTCGCCTGCAGCTCGATCTCGGCGGCGAGAGCCTCATCACCTTGCACTATTCCGGCGGCCAGACCGAGACGTTCGGGCTCGACCCCTACCATCAGGAATTCCCGATCAAGGGCCGGGAATTTTCGATCACGACCGAAAGCGTCGCGCGTTTTCCCTTCGGAGAGCCGAACCGGGCGCCCAGGCTCAACAAGGCGCGGCTGATCTGGCTGGACGAGCCGGTCCACAAACTGCACCTCCTCTTGCGGCAGATCGGCGAGGCCGCCGGCGTGCTCGAAAGCCATGAGGTTCTGCCGCACCTGATCGAGGCGGCCGAACAGGCGCTGCGCAGTCTCGACTGGCCCTCGGACACGCCGGCCTATATTTCGCGCACCTCCAGCGCGGTCATGCAGCAGAAGATCTGGGAGCTGCCGGAGCTGCAGGAAAACCCGGCCGGCCTGACGCAAACACAGAGTGCTTCGGCCGCCGCGGCCCATGATCAACTGGTCGCGCGGCTGAAGGAGCTTCAGAAGCGCTTCCCGCAAAACGGCGAGCTGCTGCTGACCGGCCATGCCCATATCGATCTCGCCTGGCTGTGGCCCTATCGCGAGACGCGACGGAAGATGCGCCGCACCTTCAATACCGCGCTGTCCTTGATGGAGCGCTCGGACGACTTCCGCTTCAACCAGTCGACCGCCCACTATTATGCGCAGATGGAAGAGGACGATCCGGAGCTTCTCGAACGGATCAAGAAGAAGGTCGCCGAGGGCAAGTGGGAGACGGTCGGCGGCATGTGGGTCGAACCCGACACCAACATGCCGACCGGCGAAAGCCTTGCGCGACAGGTGCTTTACGGACAGCGCTATTTCGAGAAACATTTCGGCCTGCGCCATACGGTCTGCTGGCTGCCGGACTGCTTCGGCTTTTCGGGAGCCTTGCCGCAGATCCTGAAGCTCGGCGGCATCGACAGCTTCTTCACGATCAAGGTGAACTGGAGCGAAACCAACCATATCCCATCCGACCTTTTCTGGTGGAAGGGCCTCGATGGAAGCAAGGTTCTGACCCACACATTCGACAATCCCATGCACGGCTACAACGGTTTCGTGCAGCCGGACTGTTTCGTGCCGACCTGGAAGAATTTCCGCGGCAAGACGCAGCACGACACATCATTGCTGGCCGTCGGTTACGGCGACGGCGGCGGCGGCGTGACACCGGAGATGGTCGAGCGGGAAGTGCAACTGCGCGACTTCCCGGCGATCCCGAGCGCACGCTGGGGCACGGTGAAGGGTTTTTACGAAAAGGCGCACCGTACGGCGGCGCAAAAGCAGCTGCCGGTCTGGGACGGGGAAATCTATCTCGAACTGCACCGCGCGACGCTGACCTCGCAGAGCGGCGTCAAGCGCAAGCACCGGCAGGCCGAGCGGGCGCTGATAACGGCGGAAACGATTGCGTCGCTTGCGCATCTGCTGGGAGCCGGCAAGCCGCAAAGCCTGGAAGCCGACTGGCGCGTCGTCCTGAAGAACGAGTTTCACGACATCCTGCCGGGCTCGAGCATCCGCGAAGTCTATATCGATGCCGAACAGGAACTCGACGGCGTCATCACTAATGCCAAGGCCGAACAGACCAAGGCTTTGAAGGCGCTTGCGGCTGAGCTTCCGACAGGCGGCGTGGCGGATGCGCTCGTTGCCGTCAATCCGTCGCTTGCCCCGCGGCCGCTGACGGCGCGGCTTTCCGACGGGACGGTCCTGTCATCTGCCGATACCGTCGCGCCGCTGTCCGTTGCCGTCTTCGATCGCAAGGCGCTGAAGCCCGCAGGCATGCTGAGAGCCGACACCCACAGCCTCGAAAACAAGCATCTGTCGGTTGTCATCGGCAAGGATGGCGCCGTGTCGAGCCTCGTTCACAAGGCGACCGGCAGGGAGGCGGTCGAGGGCGGCGCAAATCAGCTCTGGGTCTATCCGGCCGACAAGCCGCGCAACTGGGATGCCTGGGACGTCGATGCCGACTATGCCGAAAAGGCCGTCCGCCTCGACAGGCCGGAGAATATCACGCTTGTCGAACAGGGACCGCATCGCGCGGCGATCCGCGTCGTTTACCGCTACCGGAACTCGACCGTCACCCAGCTTTACGTGCTGACCGCCAACGCCCGCAGGCTCGACATCGAGACGGTGATCGACTGGCATGACCGGCGCACTCTGCTTCGCACGCTGAATCCGGTCGCGGTCCGCTCGCGGACCGCCACCTTCGAATGCGCCTTCGGTGTCGTCGAACGCCAGACCCACACCAACACCTCCTGGGAACAGGCGATGTTCGAGGCTGCCGCGCATCGTTTCGTCGATCTCAGCGAGCCGGGCTTCGGCGTCGCCCTGCTCAACAATGCCAAATACGGACACAGCGCGCGTGGCAATGTCATCGGCATGAGCCTGGTGCGCTCGCCGATCTATCCCGATCCGCTCGCCGATGAGGGGGAGCAGAGCTTCACCTACGCGCTGATGCCGCATGAGGGCGCTTGGCACGAAGGCGACGTTCTTCAGGAAGCGATCGACCTCAACCAGTCGCTCGTCACCGCCGAGGCAAGCGGGCTTTCGGCAGGCACTCTGTCGCCGCTCGGCGTCGAGGGCATCCCGGTCGCCTTTTCCGGGCTGAAGCCGGCCGAGGAGGGAGACGGCCTCATTCTGCGGCTTTACGAACCGGCGGGCCGGCGTGGCCGGCTTTCCCTCGCCCTGCCATCGGGGTGGCGTGCATCGGGTGCCCTCAACATCCTCGAAGAGCCGATCGAGCGTGCCGGGCCTGCAGACATCATGCCGTTCGAAATTCGTACCTGGCGGCTGCAGCGAGGCTGAAAGCAGCAATATCCGGGCTTTGCGATTTCGCGTTCGGCGCTCCGGCCGATCGCGTATGCGCAGGGCATCGGGCAGAGCGCGGCTCTCGGCATCAGGCGACCTGTCACCGGATGAGAGGCCGCGGAAAAAGTTTCAACATGCCACAGTGGCCCCGCTCGCGTCGGACCCTATCTTCCGGCTGGTCTTTCACCAGCCTCCGAGGAAACGATCATGACGGAAACCGTGAAGTCCGTACCGGCGCCCCGCGATCAGCACCTGCGCGACATGGCCAATTGCATTCGGTTTCTCTCGATGGATGCCGTCGAGAAGGCCAAGAGCGGGCACCCGGGCATGCCGATGGGCATGGCCGACATTGCCGTCGTGCTCTTTTCCGACTTTCTGAAATTCGATGCTGAAGACCCTTACTGGTTCGACCGCGACCGTTTCCTGATCTCCAACGGCCACGGTTCGATGCTCCTTTACAGCCTGCTCTACCTGACGGGCTATCGGGACATGACGATCGACCAGATCCGGAATTTCCGGCAGATCGACAGCAGGACGGCAGGTCATCCGGAATACCGCCATGCCACGGGCATCGAGACGACCACCGGCCCGCTCGGGCAGGGCATTGCCAATTCGGTCGGTTTCGCCCTTGCCGAGCGCATCATGAACGCCCGGTTCGGCGATGATCTTTCAAGCCACTATACCTATGTCTTCCTCGGCGACGGATGCCTGATGGAGGGCATCAGCCAGGAGGCCATCTCGCTTGCCGGCCATCTGAAACTCGGCAAGCTGATCGCGTTCTGGGACAACAACTCGATATCGATCGACGGGGCGACGAGCCTGGCGGAATCCGACAACCAGCCGGCGCGCTTCCGCGCATCGAACTGGCACGTCCAGGAAATCGACGGTCACGACACCGACGCCATCCGCAACGCGATCGCCGAGGCGCAACGGATCAGCGATCGCCCGTCGCTGATCGCCTGCAAAACCATTATCGGCTTCGGCTTTCCGACCAGGGCCGGCACGCAGAAGGCCCATAGTGACGCGCCCGGCGAGGAGGAGATCGCCGGCGCCCGCAAGATTCTCGGCTGGAGCGCGCCGCCCTTCGAGATCCCGTCAGACCTGCTGGAAGATTGGAGAAAGATCGGCGCGAAGGGACGTAACGCCCGTATGGCCTGGGCGATGCGGGTGCAGACGGCGCAGGCGGATGTCCGCGCCGATTTCGAACGCCGGATGAAGGGCGAACTGCCCCCGGACTGGACGGGGGCGATCGAGGCTGCAAAACAGGAGCTTCTGTCTGCCGAAAAGGACCTTGCCACAAGACAGGCGAGCGGGATCGTTCTCAATCACCTTGCCGAGGCCATTCCCGAGCTTCTCGGCGGATCGGCCGACCTGACGCCGTCGAACAATACCAAGGCCAAATCCATGATCGAGATCGCGCCGGGCCAGTATAACGGATCCTATATCCACTACGGCGTGCGTGAACATGGAATGGCGGCGGCCATCAACGGGATTGCCCTGCACGGCGGGCTGGTCCCCTACGGCGGCACTTTCCTGACCTTTTCCGATTATGCCCGTCCGTCCATCCGGCTGGCGGCGATGATGGCCGTGCGGTCGATCTTCGTGATGACGCACGATTCCATCGGCCTCGGCGAGGACGGCCCGACACATCAGCCGGTCGAACATCTGACGGCGCTGCGCGCCATTCCGGGCCTTGCCGTGTTCCGCCCGGGCGACCCGATCGAGACGGCGGAATGCTGGCAGGCCATTCTCGAAGCCCCGCGGCAGGCCGCGCTGATCGCCTTGTCCCGCCAGCCCATGCCGCTTCTGAGAAGGCAGTCGGGCTCCGCCAACCTGTCGGCAAAGGGCGGATACGTTCTGTTCGAGGCAGAAGGCGGCGCTCGCGAGCTGACGATCATGTCGACCGGATCGGAATTGCACCTTGCTGTCGAGGCAAGGACGAGGCTTCAGGCGGAAGGCATTCCGACGGCGGTCGTCTCCATGCCGTGCCGCCTGCTGTTCGAGGCACAGGCACCGGACTACAGGCGCGAGGTTCTTGGAGAGGGAACTGCGCGCGTCGCGGTGGAAGCAGCTGTCCAGGACAGCTGGGACCGGTATCTCGGGCTCGACGGCCGGTTCGTCGGCATGCACAGTTTCGGGGCCTCGGGCAAGATCGACGACGTTTATAAGAAGTTCGGTATCACGGCAGACGCCGTCGTGAAGGCTGCTGAGGACGCAGTTGGATTGCGGTATCGATAAGCAGAATCGAGACGCAGCCACTGCCCTGCCGGGTTTTGGCACACGTGTGCATTTTCTTCGCTTCTGTCATTCCGATGTTACGCACCGGGGCTAGCAAGTTCTCAGAACTCATCTGGGGCGCCGCCTCGACAGCGAAGGGAGACAGGGTATGAATAGACGCGAATTTCTGATCACATCGTCGGCGGCTGCGGGCCTTCTCGCCCTTCCGCGCTTCGCCTCGGCCGCCGCAGGCACGATCGACCTCTACAGCGGTTCGGATTCCAATATTATCGACCTGTGGAACAACATCATCCGTCCGGCTTTCGAAAAGGCGCATCCGGAAGTGACCCTGAAGGTCACCGATGCCGGCGACAATAACGGCCTTCGCGCCATCGGCGACCGCGCTCTCGCTGCGCTTAAGACCAAGACCGATCCGCAGGCCGACCTCTTCGAATCCTTCGATCCGCGCCTTCCGGCCGGCGGCATCGATGCCGGGCTCTGGGTAAAGTTCTCCGCTGAGAACGTACCCGGCTTCGACCGCGTCAATCCGCTCGCTATCGACACGCCCTACTCATTGCCCTATCGCGGCTCGCAGGTTCTGCTTGCCTATGACAAGACCAAGCTCGACCCGAAGGATGCGCCGAAGACCTGGGAACAGCTGACGGCCTGGATCAAGGCCAATCCCGGCCAGTTCATCTACAACCGTCCGGACAAGGGCGGCTCGGGCGGCAATTTCGTCCGCCGCGCCATTCATGAAGCCAACGGCCGCGATCCGAAGAAGTTCAAGATCGACAACTTCACCGCCGATTATGCCGAGCAGTCGCTGACGCCCGCCTGGAAGATCCTCAACGATCTCGCGCCGTCGCTCTATCAGAAGGGCGCCTATACCGCCGGCAACACGCAGTCGATCCAGCTGCTCTCCCAGGGCGTCGTGACCATGGCTCCGGTCTGGTCCGACCAGGTCCTGCAGGCAATCTCGCAGGGCGTTCTGCCCGAGACGACCGGCCTCGTGCAGCTCTCCGATCTCGCGCTCTGCGGCGGGTTCTCGGCCATGACGATTTTCACGAACGGCGCCAACAAGGACGCCGCCCTCAAGCTCGCCTCCTTCATGCTGACGAGCGAGATGCAGGAAGCCATCATCACCGAGATCGGCGGTTTCCCGGGCGTTTCCTGGGATCACATTTCCGAAGACCTGCGCAAGAAATATGCCGATGTCATCCCGGCCACGATCCCGACCTTCCCGGGCGGCGATTGGGAAAAGGCGATCAACGACGGCTGGTACCGCAACGTCGCTCCCGGAATCAGCCGCACCTGATGGCGCTGCATGCCGCACAGCCTGCGGTCGCGCACCGCGCTCCGTCGCTCGGCAGGGGGAGCCTTTACGGGCTCCTCCTGGTCGGCATGCCGGTCTTTCTGGTCGGCTGGCTGATCATCTTTCCGATCCTCTCGGCCGTCGCAACCACCATCTTCGTCCGCCAGCCGGACGGGACGAGCGGCTTCTCGCTCGCCTCCTACCATTTCTTCTTCACCGATACCTACAGCCTCAACAACCTCTGGCTGACGCTCTGGACGACCATGGTCTGCGGGCTGCTCCTGCTTGCGATCGGCCTTCCGATTGCCCTTTACCTGCGCTTTTCCGGCAGCCGCCTCGCGGCCTACGTGCAGGGGCTGGCAATCTTTCCGATGTTCGTTCCCTCGATCATTCTCTCCTATGCCCTGATCCGCACGATCGGGCCGAACGGTACGGTCGATATCCTGCTCAACGCCGTTGGCCTGCCAAAACTGCCCAGCCCCTATCTGACGCCCTGGGGACCGGTCATCGGCCTCGTCTGGGACAATCTGCCTTTGACGGTACTGATGCTGACGGCTGGCCTCGCGTCTGTTTCCAACAGCTCCGTCGAGGCGGCCCGTGATGTCGGCGCAACGCCTTTGCGCGTCTTCATCTCGATCATCCTGCCGCGCATGGGCAATTCGCTGCTGGTCACGGCCTCCTTCGCCGTTCTCGGCATATTCTCCGCCTTCACCTTGCCCTATGTGCTTGGTCCGGCCTCTCCGGAGATGATGGGACCGTTCATGCAGCGCACCTTTGCCGACATGAACGACCCGCTCGGTGCGCTCACGCAGGCCGTCATCACCTTCGGCTTCTGCCTCCTCTTCGGCGTCTTCTATGTCTGGTCGATCGCCCGCAACCGGGAGGGTCGGTGATGCGCCGGCCGACTGCCTTGAAATTCGACTGGACGGGCCTGGTGCTGGCGATGCTGCTGACGCTGTTCATCGCTCTGCCGCTGCTGGTTGTCGCCACCTGGGCCTTCACCGAGGTCTGGCGCTATCCTTCCGTCATTCCTCAGCAGTTCGGTCTGCGGTTCTGGTCGCAGACGCTTGCCCGCAAGGATGTCTGGGACGCGTTGTTCCTCAGCCTGCGTCTGACCGCGACCGTGACGGCGCTCTCGGCGATCGTCTGCCTGCCCGCCGCCTATGCCTTTGCAAGGATGCGTTTTCCCGGCCGCAACGTCCTGTTCCTGTCGTTCCTCGCCTCGCATGCCTTTCCGAAATTCGGCCTGCTGGTGGCGATCGCCGGTATCTTTCTGCAACTCGGGCTGATCAGCACCTTCTGGGGCGTGGTGCTGATCCAGCTCGTCGGCACTTTGATGCTGATGATCTGGATCCCGGTCGCCGCCTTCCAGAATGTCGACCGGCGCATGGAGGAAGCCGCGCGCGATGCCGGCGCGACGCCGCTTCGCGTCTTCTGGTCGATCACGCTTCCACAGGCCGCGCCGACGATATCCGCGGCCCTGCTGCTGACCTTCGTCGGGACCTTTTATGAGACGGAAGGCGCCTGGCTGATCGGAGCGCCCGAAATCCGTACCATGCCGGTGCTGATGATCAGCTTCATCAACAGCCAGATCGTCGTGCAATATGGGGCGGTCCTCTCCGTCATGCTGTGGGTGCCGTCCTTCGCGGCGTTGATGTTTGCGCGGCGCGTCGTCGGAACCGGCGCCTTCGCGCGGGGTTTTGGCGCCTGAGCGCCGGCAGAAAGGGTTTCAACAATGGCACATCTGGCGATCGAAGGCGTTTCGAAGAGCTTCGGCCATACGTTTGCCGTCCGTGACTTCTCGCTCGAGGTCGGCGACGGCGAACTCGTCTGCCTGCTCGGCCCCTCGGGCTCCGGCAAATCGACGCTGCTTCGCATGATCGGCGGTTTCGAGCACCCGAGCGCAGGCAGCATTCGCATCGACGCGAGAGACGTGACGAACCTGCCGCCGGAGCGGCGCCCGACCGGCATGGTCTTCCAGAGCCATGCGCTCTGGACGCATATGGATGTCTTCAACAACATCGCCTTCGGGCTGAAATTGCGGCGCCTGCCGAAGGCCGAGATCCGCCAGCGGGTCGAGGATGCTCTCGCTCTCGTCGGTCTCGCCGATTACGGGCGGCGTGCGGTGACACAGCTTTCCGGAGGCCAGCAGCAGCGCGTGGCGCTTGCCCGTTCGCTGGTCCTCGAGCCGAAGATCCTACTGCTCGACGAGCCCTTCGCCAGCCTCGACCAGCACCTGCGCGAGCGGCTGCGGGAGGAAGTGCGCGATATCCAGCAACGGCTCGGCATCACGACATTGTTCGTCACCCACGGTCAGGACGAGGCCCTGGCGCTCGCCGACCGCATCGTCGTCATGCGTGACGGGCGCACCGAACAGGTGGCTCCGCCGAGCGTCATCTACCGCGAGCCGCAGACGGCCTTCGTCGCCGGCTTCATCGGCTCTATGAACTTCGTGGAGGGCGAGATCCGCAACGGGGTCTGCACGCATCCGCTGTTCGGCTTTTCCGTTCCCGTTGCCGACGGTCCCGTGACGCTCGCCATGCGTCCGGAAGCCCTGACGGTGCGTCCCGCCGGCCGAACGGCAGATGCGACGGTCCGCCGCGTTACCGATTTCGGCACCCACAAGATCGTCGATGTCGATCTCGCCGACGGCATCAGGCTGAAGGCGATGGTTGCGCCGGCCGAAACGATCAGGGCCGGGATGGCCGTCGCCCCCAGTTGCTCAGGCTTCTTCGCTTTCCGCGACAACGCCCTCATCCACCAATCGGGAGAGCCGCAGGCGGCTGCGCCCGCAAAGCCGCTCCCCGCGACCTGACGTGTCTCAGGCCCTCGGCTGAAAACCCTCCTGCAGCCAGGGATGCAGCGCCTTGCTCGCTGCCAGGATATCGCCTTTGCCGGTGACGGCAGCGCCGGAAAACCGTGTGACGATACCGCCCGCTTCCTCGACCATCAGCGCCGAAGCGCCGAAGTCGTGAACCGAGAGGCCGTCCTCGAAGAAGCCGTCCAGCCGGCCGCAGGCGACATAGGCGATCGAAAGTGCTGCCGAACCGAGACGGCGCACACCGGCGGTATTGGCCATCAGCCGCTTCACGGCGTCGAAATAGAGTTCCTCCGGGACCGCCTTGACCTGGCCGGGTATCGGCAGGCCGGCGCCGATCAGCACGTTCTGGATGTCGGCAACCTCGGCGCAATGGATCCGCTCGCCGTCCAGCCAGGCGCCGGCGCCGGCCTCGACGCTGAAAAGTTCGTCCTGCATGGCGTCGTAAACGACGCCGGCAACGATGCGGCCGCCCTCGGCGATCGAGATCGTCATGCCGAAATGCGGAATGCCCCAGGCAAAATTCGTCGTGCCGTCGATCGGGTCGATATAGATGACCGGCGCGTCCGCGCCAGCCTGCCGGTTGCCGACCTCTTCCTCACCCCTTATCGCGTAGGACGGGAATGCCTTGACCATCTCCTCGACGATGATCCGCTCGACCGCGACATCGATTTCCGTCTGGTAGTCGCGCGGCGCCTTGTGGACCATCTCGGCCGCCGTGCGCCGCCTGAGCGCGTTGCGCGCCGTCTCTCCTGCCTTGAGGGCTGTTTCGGCCAGGACGAGAAGGCGGGGCGAGGCTGCCGGCGACAGACGCGCGGCGGTCGAAGACAATTTCATGAGGACAATCCGTGTGATGACTGAGGATGGCGGGCAGTTCGGCGCTTCTCATTGCAAATGCGCATGATGTTTTTATGAAACAGGCGACATGCTGCAAGTCGCCGCGCGCGATGCCGGCGCGACGGCCGGTTCCGGCAACGATCGGCGCGGCGCCTGCCTGGACTGAATCACGATTCACACGGCTGCCGCAATATGTCGCCGCCAGCCGATTCTGGCAGTGCCCGACCTTACCGGGACAGGAAGTTCGAGACCGTCAGGTCCACGAGTTCGTCTCCCCGGCCGTTCATGACAGCGCGGATGGCCCAGAGACCGAAACCCTTCACCTGCGCCGCTTCGATCTTCGGCGGCATCGACAGTTCCTGTGTATTCGTCACGACGTCGAGCAGGGCCGGGCCGGGATGCGCCAGAATTTCCCTGACGGCGCCGTCAAGCTCGGCCGGA
The DNA here is from genome assembly GCA_900471515.1 of Hyphomicrobiales bacterium. GTDB lineage: Bacteria > Pseudomonadota > Alphaproteobacteria > Rhizobiales > Rhizobiaceae > Rhizobium. Next base: position 31,259 of record UCFC01000036.1, read on the forward strand.
TCCTCGACGCGAATGCCATGGATTCCGGCCGCGCGGGCAACCGCCGCAAAATCCGGGTTCTTGAGTTCCGTGCCGGTTTCAAGAAACCCCGAAGCTTTCATTTCCATCGCCACGAACCCCAGAACGGAGTTGTTGAAGACGACGACCTTCACCGGCAGGTTCTGTTGAACGAGCGTCAGGACGTCGCCCATCAACATGGCAAAGCCGCCGTCGCCGGACATGCTGACGATCTGGCGGTCCCGGTATGTCGCCTGTGCCCCGATCGCCTGGGGAAGAGCGTTGGCCATCGATCCGTGCACCAGCGATCCGATCAGGCGACGTTTCCCGTTCATTTTCAGGTAGCGAGCCGCCCAGATGGTGGGCGTTCCGACATCGAAGGTGAAAACGGCATCGTCGGAGGCGTGCTCGCTCAGAAGGCGTGCCACATATTGCGGATGGATCTTGCCGCCCTGTCTGCCGGTGGCGAGGTCGTCGAGGCCTTCACGCGCTTTCCTGTAGGCGGCAAGGCACTCATCCAGGTGGTTCCTGTCTGCTCGCTCTGCCAGCTTCGGCAGCGTTGCCGCCAGTGTGGATCTGACGTCGCCGACGATTGCGAGATCCAGCGAGGCCCTGCGGCCAAGATTTTCCGGGCGAATATCCACCTGCACGATTTTGGCGCCGGTCGGGTAGAATTGCCGGTAGGGGAAATCGGTGCCGAGCATGAGGAGCATGTCGCACTCCAGCATGGCCTTGTAACCTGACGAAAAGCCGATCAGGCCGGTCATGCCGACATCGAAGGGATTGTCCCACTCGACATGTTCCTTGCCGCCGAGCGCGTGGACAACAGGCGCCTTCAGCCGATCCGCAAGGGCGATCAGCTCGTCATGCGCCCCCTGGCAGCCACGCCCGCACAGAAGCGTGACTTTCGAACTCTCGTTGAGCAATGCCGACAATCGCTCGATCTGATCGTTCGTCGGCACGATGCTCGGCTGGGGCAGGGCAAGCGCAGCCGGTGTCGAAATCTTCGCCGTGAAATCGGTCAAAGCCACGTCGCCCGAAATGACCACGACGGCAACGCCCCGTTTTCCGATGGCGGTGCGAACGGCCATCTCGATGACCGCCGGCAATTGCTCCGGGTGGCTGACCAGTTCGCAATAGTGGCTGCATTCCCGGAAAAGCTGATCGGGATGCGTTTCCTGGAAATAGCCCCTGCCGATTTCGGCCGAAGGGATCTGGGCGGCAATGGCCAGGACGGGGACGCGGGAGCGATGGCAGTCGAACAGGCCGTTGATGAGGTGAAGGTTGCCCGGACCGCAGCTTCCGGCGCAGACGGCCAGCCCGCCGCTCAGATGAGCTTCTGCACCTGCCGCGAAAGCGGCTGTCTCTTCGTGGCGGGTGTGGACCCACTCGATGTCGCCTCTTTTCCGGAGTGCTTCCGTAAGCCCGTTCAGACTGTCTCCGACTACGCCGTATATCCGCTTGACCCCGGCCGAATGCAGAACTTCTGTCAGTACATCAGCGACGTTGGACTTCATCGAATGGCTCCTGCGCTTTGGGGTTTCGGGATCACCGACAAGAGAAGCTAGGCCTCGCTCGACGCTTCTCAACCGCAAGACCTGCCAGAGCGGCGCAGCCGTCAAGCCGGATCTGCTCGCCGTCTGCGCTGAAAGCGCCCGTCTGCCCGCATGTCCGGAAGGTTGTCTCCCGCACAAAGACATCGGTTCGGCCCGCCCCCTGCGCTTGCCGGATCCGATCGATGCAATGGGCGCCGCACCCTATCCCGCGATCCGCTCCCGTTCCTTCATCGCCTCTGTCAGCAGCTTCTTGAAGCGCGGATGCCGGCGCAGGTTGTCGAGGTCGGAATCATGGGTAAACCACTTGATATGGTAGGCCGAGCTGCGCGGCAGCAGGCTCTCCAGAATGTCGATCGCCCGTTCCACATGGCCGAGTACGGAATGGACGCAGGCGAGATTGTATTGGGCCACGATATCGTCGGGATCAATCGCGCTTGCCCGGGCAGCCCAGTCGCAGGCGCGCGCCGCTTCGCCGAGATGGGCAAGGGCGAGTGCGCCGCGATGGGCGGGGCCGGAATTTTCCGGGTTCTGGTTGAGCGCGCGCTCGGCTCTCTCAAGCCCCTTGCGTGCCCAGTTTTCCCTGTCCACCGCCCGTCCGAGAGAGTGGTACGAGGACATCAGATGGATTGGAGAAACATAGTCGTCCGGGCGGATTTCGGCGGCGCGGGTAAAATAATGCACGGCCTCGGCGAAGTCGCCGCGCATGAAGAAGATGCGGGCATAATGGAAGTTTGCCTCATAAAGGTTGGGGTCGAGGGCAAGCGCGCGTTCGAAGCATGCCATGGCCTTGTCGTCCTCGCCGTTCTGATGCAGCGCCAGGCCGCGGGAGGCATGGGCTTCCGCGAGGTCCGGCTCAAGTTCCAGGGCCTTGGCGCTCATGGCGAGGATGCGCTCCAGGGGCACGTCGCCGGGCGCCCAGTCGCGGATCGCCGCATCGCAATCGGCAATGCCGGCATAGGCGCGGCCATAATCCGGGTCGAGTTCGACGGCCTTGTAGAACATACGCCGGGCAAGCTGCAGATAGGACTTGGTCCAGGTATGGGAGAGCTGCCGGCCTCTCAGGTAATAGGTATAGGCTTCGACATTGGCGGTCGGCTCGGCGGCGATCGCCTTGCGCTCCTCCGGTAAGAGCCGCACCTTCAGCTGGCCGACGATCGCGTTGGTGATCTCGTCCTGGATGGCGAAGATATCGGTGAGGTCGCGGTCGTAGCGTTCGGCCCAGAGATGATCGCCGTTTGCCGTATCGATCAGCTGGCCGGAGATGCGCACCCGCGTACCGGCGATGCGCACGCTGCCTTCGAGCATATAACGCACGCCGAGTTCCTGGGCGACCTGCTTTACCTTCACCGACGTGCCCTTGTAGGTGAAGACGGTGTTGCGCGGCACCACATGCAGGCTGGAGACCTTGGAAAGATCGGTGATGATGTCCTCGGTGATGCCGTCGGAGAAATAGTCCTGATCGGTGTCGCCGCTCATATTCGTGAAGGGCAGGACGGCGATGAAGCAGGTGTTGCGGTTCTGCGCGACGAGGCGGGCGGAATTCGGCTTCTCGAAGGAAACCGTGTAGACCTGCACCGGCTGCCGGATATTCTTGAACACGTGTTCACCTAAAAAATCGAAGCCGAGACTGAGGCGTGAACCGACCTGATCGCGCACGATTGCCGACACCGCAATGCCGCCGGTCGGGGCAATGCCTTCCAGGCGCGCGGCAAGGTTGACGCCGTCGCCGAAAATATCCTCGTTCTCGACGACGACGTCGCCGAGATTGATGCCGATGCGGAATTCGACGCGCTCTTCCTTCGGCACGTTTTCGTTGCGCACGGCCATGCTGCGCTGGATTTCGGCGGCGCAGGCCACGGCATTCACGACGCTCTGAAACTCGGCAAGGATGCCGTCGCCCGTCAGTTTGACGATACGGCCCTTGTAATCGGATATACGGATGTCGACCAGTTCGCAGCGATGGCGGTTCAAGGCCTGCAGCGTACCCGTCTCGTCCATGCCCATGAGCCGGCTGTAACCGACAACATCGGCAGCGAGGATGGCACTCAATCGCCGCTCCATGACCCTCTCCATGGATTGTCTCATGTCAGTTTCTCGCTTTTCCAGATTATAGCCGCGCTAGGGTTCCCTCCCTTGCAGCCGAAATCTCTCGATTCGGCATGCTGTCACGGCGGCGCAGAGCCTATATCGTTACGGCGCAGCTTCAATACTCCGAACGGGCGAAGATTGCGTCAAACGATAGCTCTTTCGAATGGGAAAGACCGTGGACGCGGCGCGGTGCCCAATTTTGAGGCCGTGCATCAATTTTGGCAGGCCTCCCGGGGGAAGGGTCGGGTGCGGCGCGCACGAATTGACCGGGGCATTGTCTAGCGCCGGTTCTTCGCCGTTGAGTGGTCGCAAGACGCCGCCGCCAGACGAAGTTGTGCTGGGTGGAAGCCGGGTACGATTTCCGGGTGATCCGCAGACAGCCGTGGAAAATGACAGGATCGCGCAAGGAAAAGCTGACGACCGAGCCGCTTTCTGCCTCTCGAACGGCAAGTCAAGCGTTTGCACAAAAGCCCTTTTGCCTAAAAGGATGCCGCCTGTAGGTCGAAAGGGGTAAGATATACTCGCCCGTTTTTCGATTATAATCGGAAATCCGCGTATCGAACGATCTCTCATAGATTTGATTCTGGCAATTTCGCGAGAGGGCACGCCATGTATCGCAACGCTCGCCGGTGGGCTTCGCGCTCACTAATGGTGGATTCGTGGGCTCCCCGGTGGTTGACCGTCGGTGGAAAGACAAGGCCACGCAAGAACGCAGATCGACCCGAGGACAGTGCCCAGCTTGCGACATCCGCGCAGGCTGCGGGCGCAGGCTTGGCAGGCTTGGGAAGCGTCTTTGTCGCCAATCCCGACAACAACCCTGCATCTGGCGGAAACGGCAGTGAAGCGAGAGCGGAAGCGGTCGGCGAGGCAGACGGTCGCGGCAATATCGACCGGGCATCCCCGTCCTTGCCCGCTGCTCTCGAAGCCGCACGCAGAGCGGCGGAACGAAGCGGAGATCCTGCCGCGTCGGTGCTTTCCGCCCAAATTCCGGCCCTTGCACCTTTCGAGCGGACAGCGAATGGCGCAACATTCGGGTCCACGTCGTTTCCCTATCGCACCTATGCGGGACCCAGCACCATCGGCGACGATCCCCTGGCGCCATATCTGCCGCAGAACCCGGGATCGGTCGCATCAGGGCAAGGTTCAGCCGCCGCAGCGGGCGGGCGGGCGCATTCCGGCAAGGTGGTCATTCTCGAATCGAGCCCGTCGGCAGAGGCTGCTGCACAGCACACCGGACCGAATGCGTTGGCGTTCGGCATGCCTTTTGGCGTCTGCGGGTGCGGCTACTTTACGTCCCCCACACGGATTCTCGATTGGGCGCATGGCGGCGCCCTGCTCCAGCAGGACGGCCAGTTGCCGGGGACGAGGCTGACCGAAGGGCCGGACTATGTGGCAACGATCAAGCGGGCCATCGGCGCGTCGGTCAGCGACCCGCTGCTCGATCGCGACCTGTCCCCGCTTTCGGGATGGCGTGGCACCGCAACGTGGACGGGTTCGGCGAACGTGAACGGATCGCTGCCCGCCGGCGGAGAGATGGGAACGGCAACCGGCACGAAGGGCGTCGGCATCCTGTCCGGCTCGGTCACCGCGCCGCCGGTCACGCAGCGGTCGCTGACGACACAGAACCTGGCGGCCGCAGCGGCGGCCACCAACGCGATCGTGCTGGAAAACCAGAAGCAGGGCAATCCGGAGAGCGAGTGGGGCATCGATGGCGCCGGCAGCTCCAACATCGAGGGGTTTGCGACCGATATCAGCGTCGATAACGGCAAGACGATCAGCTTCAAGATCGATACGGATTCCACCAATTACCGGATCGATATCTACCGGCTCGGCTACTATGGCGGCATGGGCGCGCGCAAGGTGGCGACCCTGCAGCATACCGGATTGCAGAACCAGCCCAATCCGTTGCGCAATGCCACGACCGGAACGGTCGATGCCGGCAACTGGGCCGTCTCGGCCTCGTGGACCGTGCCTGAGGATGCCGTTTCAGGTGTCTATATCGCCAAGCTCGTGCGGCAGGACGGCACGTTCGGCGAAAACCATATTCCGTTCATCGTGCGCGACGACGACAGTCACAGCGACATCGTCTTCCAGACCGCGGACCAGACATGGCAGGCCTATAATGGCTGGGGCGGCGCAAACTTCTATGGCGGCAACGGTCCGGCAACGGGGCAGGGCGCCGGCCGCGCCTATGCGGTGAGCTACAACAGGCCGATTGCGACCCGGGGCGGGGTCGGCACCTTTGCCGGCCCGCAGGACTATCTGTTCGGCGCCGAATATGCCGGCATCTATTGGCTGGAACAGAACGGCTACGACGTCTCCTACCTGTCGGGTGTCGATGTCGATCGTTATGGCAGCCTGCTGCTCAATCACAAAACCTATATCGATGCCGGGCACGACGAATACTGGTCGGGACAGCAGCGCACCAATGTCGAGGCTGCGCGCGATGCCGGCGTCAACCTGATGTTCTGGAGCGGCAACGAGGTCTATTGGCGCACCCGCTGGGGCAACGCCTACAGCAGCGACGGTACGCCCTACCGCACCCTCATCTCCTACAAGGAGACATGGTCGCCCGGCGCCAGCATCGACCCTTCGAACGAATGGACGGGCACGTTCCGCGACCCGCGCCTCAGCCCGCCGGCCGTCGGCGGCGGAAACCCGGAAAACTCGCTGACCGGGCAGCTGTTCAAGGTCGACGATGTCGGCGACAATCTCAGCGCGATCACGGTCGGATATGACGACGCCAACCTGCGTTTCTGGCGCAATACCAGCGTTGCCAATCTTCAGCCGGGCCAGACGGCGACGCTCACCAGGAACTATCTTGGCTACGAATGGGACGAAGCCGTCGACAACGGGTTTGACCCGGCGGGCCTCGTGAAGCTGTCGTCGACGACGCTTCCGGTCAGCACCTACCTGCTCGATTACGGAAACACGACCGGCAACGCGACCGCGACCCACAATCTGACGCTTTATCGCGCGCCGAGCGGTGCGCTCGTGTTCGGCGCCGGTACCGTCTATTGGACATGGGGCCTAAGCGACAATCACGACAATCAGGCGACTCCGACCGATCCCCGCGTGCAGCAGGCGATGGTCAATCTGCTGGCCGATATGGGCATCCAGCCCGGCACGCTGCAATCCGGCCTCGTCGCTGCAACCGGCTCCACGGATCACGTCGCACCGACGTCGATCATCACGGCGCCGTCCACGGCAACCGTTGGCTCCAGCGTCACGATCACCGGCACGGCGGCCGACACGGGCGGCGGCGTCATTGCCGGCGTCGAAGTCTCGACCGACAACGGGGCAAGCTGGCATCCGGCAACGGGTGACGAGAACTGGACTTATACCTGGTCGCCGCAAGTCGCGGGCAGTTACACGATCCTGTCGCGCGCGGTCGACGACAGCATCAACCTTGAATCACCTTCGGCAGGACGCACTGTCACCGTAACCGGGGCAAGCTTTGCCTCCCTCTTCGGCGCGGCGACGCCGGCGGTCGTCAACACCGACGATACGTCACCCGTTGAACTCGGTGTCCGCTTCCAGACGTCGGTGGCGGGGACCGTCACCGGTATTCGGTTTTACAAGGGCAGTCAGGATACCGGCACGCATACCGGCTCGCTGTGGTCGAGCACGGGTACGCGGATCGCGACCCTCACCTTCACGAACGAGACCGCCAGCGGCTGGCAGACCGCCTATTTCTCCAGCCCGGTGAGCCTGACGCCCGGGCAGACCTACACGGCGTCCTACCATACGGACAGCGGCCACTACTCGACGACCGCCAACTATTTCGTCTCCAATGTCACGAGCGGTCCGCTGACGGCGCCGGCCAATGGCAACGGCGTATACGCCTATGGCAGTGCCAGCCTGTTTCCGACGAGCACCTTCGAATCGACGAACTACTGGGTCGATGTGATGTTCACGACGCCGAGTTCGAACACGACACCGACGGCGGTTGCCGATACGGGCGACGCGACGGAGAAGGGCGGGGTGGCCAACGGCTCGGGCGGCGTGGTTGCGAGCGGCAACGTCCTGACCAACGACACCGATGCGGATGCCGGCGACACCAAGACGGTGACGGCGGTCCGCTTCGGTTCGACATCAGGCACGCTCGGCACGGCACTGAACGGCACCTATGGCAGTCTCGTGCTGAACGCATCGGGTGCCTATACCTATGCCGTCAACGATAGCAATGCCGCCGTCCAGGCACTGCGCCAGTCGACCAACACGCTGAGCGACGTCTTCAGCTACACGATGCGTGACACTGCCGGCGCCACGGCCACGGCCAATATCACCATCACGATCCACGGCGCCAACGATGCGCCGGTGCTGGCCGTGCAGACCGGCACGCAGAATGCCACCACCGGCTCCGCCTTCTCCTTCGTGCTGCCGAGCACGACCTTCACCGATGTCGACAGCAGCGAGACGCTGACCTACACGGCAACGTCCGCCGACGGTACGGCGCTGCCTGCCTGGCTGAGCTTCAATGCCACGACGCGGAC
>UCFC01000012.1 GCA_900471515.1 Hyphomicrobiales bacterium
CCCTTCACATGATCGAACGTGTGCCCATGGTCGATCCCGACGACGGCAAATCTCAGCATCGCAATTGTATCCTCCTGGGGGAAATGTTCCAGGTCGGCCTGCGCCGACCCTCCTCCGGGGTAAAACAGATAGCGAAAGAGCGGCCCTGTCAAGGCGCGATCGGCGGCAAAACTCTTTTGCCTCTTTTGTAAATATCTGAAATAGAAAAGTTATTTTGTATCTAAATAGTTATAAGTTATGACGAAATGCCGCTGGCGCGCGCCTGCGGTCGCGGAAGACGGGCAGCAGGTGCGAACCGCTTTTCGCCTGTTCAGACTTGCTCTCGGCCGATGAATATGCTCGATTTTCGGCAGCCGTCGGGTAGGAGGACGGCAGCTATCCCATTCTGCAGGAGCGCTCCCCGCCCCGCCTGTGACGGAAGATCACCATGTCCCAATCCCCCCTCGATGCTGCCGCTTCGGGCGGCCTGTTTGTCGGCCGCGTCTGGAACCCGGATGTCGCCGGGCCGAGCATCGTCACGCTGCGCGACGGCGCGCTCGTCGATATCACTTCCACGGATGCGCCGACGCTGAGTGCGCTGCTGGAACGAGCCGATGCGGCAGATTTCGTCCGCGCGGCCAGCGGCAAGGCCCTCGGCACGCTGGAGGCGATTGCCGCCAACAGCACCGGCAAGCCGGACGCGAGCAAGGCCCATCTCCTGGCACCGGCCGACCTGCAGGCCGTCAAGGCCTGCGGCGTGACCTTCGCCCAGTCGATGATCGAGCGTGTTATCGAGGAGAAGGCCGCCGGCAATCCGGATCGCGCCGCCTCGATCCGCGAGCGTGTGAGCACCCTGATCGGTGGCAGCCTGACCAATATCAAGGCCGGCTCGCCGGAAGCGACCAAGGTCAAACAGGCGCTGATCGAGGAAGGCATCTGGTCGCAATATCTCGAAGTGGGCATCGGCCCGGATGCGGAAGTCTTCACCAAGTCGCCGGTTCTCTCCTCCGTCGGCTGGGGCGCGGATGTGGGCCTTCACCCGATCTCCACCTGGAACAATCCGGAGCCGGAAATCGTCCTGGCGGTCAATAGCCGCGGCGAGATCAAGGGCGCCACGCTCGGCAACGACGTGAACCTGCGCGACGTCGAGGGCCGCTCGGCGCTGCTGCTCGGCAAGGCGAAGGATAACAACGCCTCCTGCTCCATCGGCCCCTTCATCCGTCTGTTCGACGCGAGCTACAGCCTCGACGACGTGCGCAAGGCCGAACTCGATCTCAAGGTCACCGGCAAGGACGGCTTTGTCCTGCACGGCAAGAGCTCGATGTCGCAGATCAGCCGCGACCCGACCGATCTCGTCAAGCAGACGGTCGGCGCCCACCATCAATATCCCGACGGCTTCATGCTGTTCCTCGGCACGCTCTTTGCGCCGACGCAGGACCGCGACGCAAAGAACCAGGGCTTCACCCACAAGGTCGGCGATATCGTGGAAATCTCGTCGGCCGGTCTCGGCGCACTGGTCAACACCGTCAGGCTGTCGACCGAATGCCCGCCCTGGACCTTCGGCATCTCGGCGCTGATGGGCAATCTCGCAAAGCGCGGGCTGCTCTGAATTACTGGTTGCGCCTGATACCCTGCAGAAGGTCGAGAACGGAGTTCGCGGCCTCCAGCACATTGGTACCGGGGCCGAACACGGCGGCAACGCCGTGTTCGTGCAGGAATTCATAGTCCTGCCGCGGGATGACGCCGCCGCAGACGACGATGATATCGCCGCCGCCCTGCTCTTTCAGCCGGTCGATCAGCTGCGGCAAGAGTGTCCTGTGGCCGGCCGCCAGCGACGACACGCCGACGACGTTGACTTTCTCGCCGAGCGCCATGCCGGCCGCCTCTTCCGGTGTCTGGAACAACGGGCCGGCGAGCACGTCGAAGCCGACATCGCCGAATGCGGAGGCAATCACCTTGGCGCCGCGATCATGCCCGTCCTGGCCAAGCTTGGCGACCATGATCTTCGGCTTGCGGCCCATCGCCTCGGTCACATCGGCCATGCGCGCCTTCAGCACGCCCAGTTCGGGTTCGTCGCGATAGGCAGTGCCATAGACGCCGCTGATGACCTTGGGGGTGGCGAAATGATCGCCGAAGACTTCGCGCATCGCATCGGAGATTTCGCCAACGGTGGCCCGCGCACGCGCCGCTTCGACGGCGGCTGCCAGCAGGTTGCCATCACCAGTGCGGGCAACCTCGGAAAGCGCCGCCAGCGCCTCCTTGACCCTCACGCCGTCGCGACGGCGCTTGGTTTCCTCGATGCGGCGGATCTGCGCGGCGCGCACCGCGCTATTGTCGATTTCGAGAATGTCGATCGGCTGCTCGGCTTCCAGCCGATACTTGTTGACGCCGACGATGACCTCGTCACCCTTGTCGACAGCGGCCTGGCGGCGGGCGGCAGCCTCCTCGATCAGCCGCTTCGGCAGGCCTTCGTTGACTGCCTTCGTCATGCCGCCAAGCGCCTCGACCTCCTCGATCAGCGCCCAGGCCTTGTCGGCCAGTTCCTTCGTCAGGCTCTCGACATAATAGGAGCCCGCAAGCGGATCGACGACCTTGGTGACACCCGTCTCGTGCTGCAGGATAAGCTGCGTGTTGCGGGCGATGCGGGCGGAAAACTCCGTCGGCAGGGCGATCGCCTCGTCGAAGGAATTGGTGTGCAGCGACTGCGTGCCTCCGAGCACGGCCGACATGGCTTCGAAGGCGGTGCGGATGATATTGTTATAGGGATCCTGCTCCTGCAGCGAGACGCCCGAGGTCTGGCAATGGGTGCGCAGCATCAGCGAAGCCGCCTTCTTCGGCTGGAACTCCTCCATGATGCGGGTCCAGAGCAGACGGGCGGCGCGAAGCTTGGCCGCCTCCATGAAGAAATTCATGCCGATCGCGAAGAAGAACGAGAGCCGGCCGGCGAACTCATCGACGTCAAGCCCTTTGGCGATTGCCGCGCGCACATATTCGCGCCCGTCGGCCAGCGTGAAGGCAAGCTCCTGCACCAGTGTCGCGCCGGCCTCCTGCATGTGATAGCCGGAGATCGAGATCGAATTGAATTTCGGCATCTCCTTTGCCGTATATTCGATGATATCGGCAACGATGCGCATCGAGGGTTCCGGCGGGTAGATATAGGTATTGCGGACCATGAACTCCTTGAGGATGTCGTTCTGGATCGTCCCCGAAAGCTCGGCCTTCGAAACGCCCTGTTCCTCGCCGGCGACAATGAAATTCGCCAGAATCGGGATGACGGCGCCGTTCATGGTCATGGAAACGGACATGTCCTGCAGCGGAATGCCGTCGAACAGGATCTTCATGTCCTCGACGCTGTCGATCGCGACCCCCGCCTTGCCGACGTCGCCGACGACGCGCGGATGATCGCTGTCGTAGCCGCGGTGGGTGGCAAGGTCGAAGGCGACGGAGAGACCCTTCTGGCCGGCGGCAAGATTGCGGCGGTAGAAGGCGTTGGATTCCTCGGCGGTCGAAAAGCCGGCATATTGCCGGATCGTCCACGGCCGGCCGGCATACATGGTGGCGCGCGGGCCGCGGGTGAAGGGCGCAAAGCCGGGCAGGCTGTCGGCGTCCGCGCCATCGAGATCGGCGGCCGTGTAGAGCGGTTTGACGTCGATGCCTTCGGGCGTATGCCAGGTCAGCGTTTCCGGTGCAGCCCGCAGCTCCTTCTCCGCCAGCGCCTCCCAATCCGACAGCGTCTTCTTCGTCATTTCATCCTCCGGCATCGTCTGCGCGCCACGCTATCACTTTGCGGTTACGCGGCGCGATACGGCCTTAGGATAATTTGATCGGCAAGGCGATGATAGACCTTCAGCGATGGGCGGCCCATGGAACGAGGGACCGTTCGATCAGCCGCGCCAGGATCTCCAGAAGGAAGGCAATCGCGGCAATGACGATGATGCCGCCGATAACGATATCGGTCACGAGGAACTGCGCCGCCGACTGGATCATGAAACCCAGGCCCTGGCTTGCCGCCACCAGTTCGGCCGCGACAAGCGTCGACCAGCCGGCGCCAAGCGCAATGCGCGTGCCTGTCAGGATCGACGGGGCGGCGCCTGGGAGAATGACATGCAGCAGCACCTGCAGCGGACCCGCCCCGAAGGAGCGGGCGGCATTGACGAAATCGTCGGGGGCCGATCTGACGCCCGATGCCGTCGACAGAATGATCGGCGGCAGCATGGCAAGCGAGATGACCGTGACCTTCGAAGTCTCGCCAATGCCGACCCAGATGATGATCAGAGGCAGATAGGCAAGCGGCGGCAGGGGACGCAGGAATTCGACGATCGGATCGAGGATACCCTTGCCGATGCGGCTCGTGGCGATGGCAAGGCCTGCCGGTACGCCGACGAGGAGCGAAACGGAAAGTGCTGCAAAAATGCGCAGCAGGCTTGCGAGCGTATGCTCGGCAAGTGTCGAATCGACGAAGCCGTTGACCGCGACATTGACGAGCGACCTGGCAACGACCAGCGGTGACGGCAGGAAGACCGGCGAAACTGCGCCATAGGCCGAGGCAAGGCTCCAGCCGGCGATGAGTGCGGCGATCGTCGCAAACGAGATCGGCAACGTGCCGCGGCGTTTCGGTCGCGCTTCGACTTGCTGCTCGGACGCCGCAGTTGAGAGTGTTTCAGCCTCGACACTCATGCTGCAATCTCCTCTTCATCGCCATGGATAAGTGCGGTCAGCTTGTCATGCAGGTCCCTGAATGCCGGGAGCGCCTTGATCTCCTTGACGTTTTGGCCCTCAAGCAGCGCCTTGCCGAACTCGGTGCGGATATCGGCCACGATGCGGCCGGGATTGGGCGCGAGCACGATGACGCGCGTGGCAAGCAACAGGGCTTCATCGATGTTGTGCGTGATCAGCAAGGCGCCGGCCCTGCTCCCGGCCCAGACATCGAGCAGGAACTTCTGCATGCGGCTGCGCGTCAGCGCGTCCAACGCGCCAAGCGGCTCGTCGAGCAGCAGAAAGCGCGGGCCGGAGGCAAGTGCGCGGGCAATCCCGACGCGCTGGCGCATGCCGCCGGAGAGCTCCCAGATATTCCTGTTGCCCGCGCCATCGAGACCGACCTTGACGAGCAGGCCTTCGGCGCGGCGCTGCCTTTCGCCTTTCGGGATGCCCTGGAGCTTCAGCGGAAAGGCGACGTTGCCGGCGGCGGTCAGCCACGGATAAAGCGCGTCGTCCTGAAACACCACGGCCCGGTCCGCGCCCGGCCCGTCGATCTCTTTGCCGTCCACGAGCACGCGACCTTCGCTCGGCTGAGTGAAGCCGGCCGCAAGATTGAGAAGGCTGGTTTTGCCGGAGCCGGAACGGCCGATAACGACCACGAACTCGTCGGAGGCAATATGCAGGTTGATGCCGTCAAGCACCCGCCTCTTTCGACGGCTGCCGGCCTCGGCATAGTCGAGCGACAGGGATTGCAGTGAAAGTATGCTCATCGGTATCACCTGTTGATAAAAAAACCGGCGCAGCCGAAGCCGCGCCGGGACCCTTGGGAGGATCAGAGACCTGCCTTGGCGGCTTCCTTGACCCAGCGCTCGGAAACATAGGGGCTATAGTCCTTCAGGACGCCGGGGATCTTGCCTTGCTCCAGGAGGAAGGCCGAGGTTTCGGCCACTGCCTTGACCGTGCCACCGCCAAGAAGATCGGCACCGGCCTGCTCCTTCAGGCTCGGGAACGTATAGCCCTTGAGGAGAGCCGGCACTTCATCGGTCTTGGCGCCGGTCAGCCTGGCAATCTTTTCGGCTTCCGGCGAGCTCGCGTTCCAGCTATCCGGATTGGCGAGATAGGATGCGTAAGCCGCACCCGTGACCTTCACGAAACCGGTAACGACTTCGGGATGGGCCTCGGCAAATTTCTTGCTGACGATCCAGGCATCGAAGGTCGGGCCACCCCACCTGGCGACATCCGCGGAGGTGGCGAGCACGCTGCCGCTCTTCTTCAGCTGCGCCAGGACCGGATCCCAGACATAGGCGCCGTCGATATCACCGCGCTCCCAGGCAGCGGCGATTTCCGGCGGACGCAGGTTGAGGATCTGCACCGATTTCGGATCGACCTTCCAGTGTTTCAGTGCCGTCAGCAGACTGTAATGCGCGGTCGAAACGAAGGGCGTGGCGATCTTCTTGCCCTTCAGATCTTCGGGCTTGGCAATGTTCTTGACGGCAAGCGCCTCGGCATCGCTGATGAGGCCGACGATATAGATCGTCTCGATCGGCAATTCGCGGCTGGCGGCAGCAGCAAGCGGCGAGGAGCCGACATAACCGATATCGATGGAGCCGGAGGCAATCGCGGTGATGACATCGGCGCCGCTATCGAACTTTTGCCAGTTGATCCTGGCCCCGGTCTCCTTCTCATAAGTGCCGTCCGCCTGCGGCACACGCGACGGCTCGACGATCGGCTGATAGCCGATATTGAGCGTGACGTCGGCGGCATGGGCCGCATGGCTGGTCAAGGCGAGCACGGCGGCAGCGGCCGTGCCCAGCAGGTTGCGTCGGTTGATTTTCATATCCCTCTCCCGCAATGTTCAAACGCATTCCACCCGGGAATGTGGATAGATCATTGTAAAATTCATAGATTTTATAGAGATAGAAAATTCCTGGATTCGGGCGCGAGGGATAATTTGCTTCTAATTTCCATGAAAGAAACGGTGGTTTCCCGATCCGCCCGACAATCCTGCAAAGTGGCCGTGGAAAATCTCAGGACGGTATTTGATGAAGAAAATGCAGATCTACGCCTTCGACATGAACTGCGTCGGGCACATAAACCACGGCATGTGGACGCATCCGCGCGATCGCTCCGTCAATTATACCGATCTCGACTACTGGGCGGATTTTGCGCGCACGGCCGAGCGCGGCAAGCTCGACGGCATATTTCTGGCCGATATCGTCGGCGTCTACGATGTCTACAAGGCCAGCCCGGCCCCGGTCATCGAGACCGGCGCACAGATCCCGGTCAACGATCCGCTGATGCCGATTTCAGCCATGGCTTACGTCACGAAGCATCTCGGCTTCGGCGTCACCGTCAACACCACCTATGAGCCGCCCTTCCTGCTGGCGCGGCGCATGTCGACGCTCGACCACCTGACCAAGGGACGCATCGGCTGGAATATCGTGACAGGTTATCTCGACAGTGCCGCCCGCAGCATGGGGTTCGACAAGCTGCCGGAACATGACGCGCGATATGATGCGGCGGAAGAATATCTGGAAATCCTCTACAAGCTCTGGGAGGGAAGCTGGGACGACGATGCGGTGCTGCGCGACCGGGAACACGGCATCTTCGCCGACGCTTCCAAGGTGCGCGCGGTCAGCCACCAGGGCCAGTATTACAGGATGGAGGGCATCCATCTCGCAGAACCCTCGCCACAGCGGACACCCCTGCTCTTCCAGGCCGGCGCATCCGCGCGCGGACAGGATTTCGCCGCCCGTCACGCCGAGTGCGTTTTCATCGCCGGGCCGACCCCGCAGTCGGCACGCCCGACGGTCGATGCCCTGCGCGCCAAGACGCAGGCGAACGGCCGCGGCGCGGATGCGGTCAAGATCCTGAGCCTAATCACGGTCGTCGTCGGCAAGACCGAGGCCCAGGCGCAGGAAAAGCTTGAGGACTATCGCCGGCATGCAAGCGTCGAGGCCTCGCTCGCTCATTATTCCGCTTCCGTCGGCGTCGATTTCTCCAGATACGGGCTGGATGACGTGATCGACCAGAACTCGACCAACGCCAACCAGTCGGCGCTGGCGGCAATCACCAAACAGGCGGCGAAACCGGTGACGAAGCGACAGATCATCGACCAGATGGTGCTCGGCAGCCGCATGAAGCCGATCGTCGGCTCGCCGGAACAGATCGCCGACACGCTGCAGCGCTGGATCGAGGAAGGCGGCATCGACGGCTTCAACCTCGCCCGCACGGTGGCGCCCGAAAGCCTCAACGACTTCGTCGATCTCGTTGTGCCGGTGCTGCAGGAGCGCGGCCTGTTCAAGACGGACTACGCGGAGGGACCGCTGCGGCAGAAACTGTTCGGCGGCAATGGGCGGCTATCCGCCAGCCATCCCGCCGCACAGTTCAGGCGGTGATTCCTAGCGATGATCCAGGCGGGCGACGAGCCGGTCGCCCAGCCACTGGATGCCGCAGACGAGAACGATGAGCACGACCACGACCGCGATCATCACATTGGTCTCGAAACGCTGATAGCCATAGCGGATGGCGAGGTCGCCAAGGCCGCCGGCACCGATGGCGCCGGCCATCGCCGATGCCCCGATCAACGTCACCAGCGTGACGGTGAATCCGGCCACGATGCCGGGCAGCGCTTCCGGCACCAGGACCTCGCGGATGATCGTCCAGCGATTGCCGCCCATGGCGCGCACGGCATCGATCAGGCCACGGTCCACCTCGCGCAGCGAGACCTCGGCAATTCGGGCATAGTAGGGTGTCGCGGCAATGGCGAGCGGAACGATTGCCGCCCAGGTGCCGATCGCCGTGCCGACGATCAGCCGCGTCAGCGGGATCAGCGCCACCAGCAGGATGATGAAAGGCACGGAGCGGAACCCGTTGATAACGGCCCCGAGCATGCGGTTGATCCAGAGATTTTCGGCAATGCCGCCGCGGTTCGTCAGCACCAGCGCCAGACCGAGCGGCAGGCCGGCCACCAGCGAGATGAGGCCGGATGCAGCCGTCATCAACACCGTCTCCCAGAGCGAGCGCAGCAGCAGATTAATCATGATCGGCGACATAACCAAGCACCTCCACCCGGGCGGACCGGGCTGTCAGAAACTGTTCGACCTTTCCGGCAAGTGCCGGATCGCGCGCGGGAACGGCAATGAAAAACCGTGCCACGGGCTGATTCTGGATGTGATCGATGCCGCCATGCACGAGGCGGAAGGAATGCGGCAGCGCCGCCGACAGATCGGCAAAGAGCGCCCCCTGCGCCTCCGGCCCGGCCAGATCGACGCTCAGGATCGCCTCGGAACCGCCTGTCTGCGAGAGGCGCGCGAGGATATGTTCCGGCAATTGCGGGCGGATACCGCCGAGCAGGCTCCTGGTGATCGCCGCCTGCGGATCGCCAAAGACCGACCAGACCTGACCCTCTTCGACGATGCGCCCGGCATCGATGACGGCAACGCGATCGGCAATGCCGCGCACCACCTCCATCTCATGCGTTATCAGAAGGATCGTAAGCCCAAGCTTACGATTGATATCCTTCAGCAGAGCGAGGATCGAGCGCGTCGTTTCCGGGTCGAGCGCCGAAGTCGCCTCGTCGGAGAGCAGGAGAGCCGGCCGGGCGGCGAGCGCGCGGGCTATGCCGACACGCTGCTTCTGGCCACCGGACAGCGACGACGGATAGGCGCTGGCCTTGTCCGAGAGACCGACCAGATCCAGCAGTTCATGAGCCCGTTTCAGCCGCTCGGCCTTGGCGATCCCTTCGATCTTCAACGGCAGCGCGACATTCTCCTCGACGGTCTTGGCCGAGAGCAGGTTGAAATGCTGGAAGATCATGCCGATGCGCCGCCGCAAGGGCTGAAGGTCCTTTTCCGCAAGGCCTGCAATGTTGCGGCCCTCGATGACGATCTCGCCGCTGTCGGCACGCTCCAGACCATTGAGGCAGCGGATCAGTGTCGACTTTCCGGCGCCACTGCGTCCGATAATGCCGAGGATTTCGCCCTTCCTGACACTCAGCGAAATGCCGTCGAGGGCCGGTGTTGCGCCGAATCTGCGCCGGATATCGGTCAGTCGAACGACCTCCTCCGCGTCAGCCGCCGGCGTCCCGATTCTTGAAGCGGAGACTATTGAATTCATGCTCGTTCCTTCACAAACGCTGAAGGCGGCCCCGGCAAAGGCCCGGGCCGCCTCGGTTGTCGGCGCCCTCAGGGGCGTCTCCGTCAATAGGCGCTAAGACCGGTACCCTTGTAGACCTTCTCGAACTCGGCCTTCACGGTGTCGTTCTGATAGGAGGAAACGAGGGTCTTCACCCAATCGGCATCCTTGTTCTCTTCCTTGACGGCGATGAAGTTGCGATAGGGATTGTCGGCGATCGGCTCCTGCGCGATACGCTCTGCCGGCGAAAGACCGCTTTTCAGCGCCCAGTCGGTATTGACGACGCCGGCGTCGAGGTCGTCGATCGAGCGTCCGACGATACCGGCATCCAGTTCCCTGATCTCGATATTCTTCGGGTTCTCGGCCACATCGGCGATCGTGGCCAGGATGCCGGTGCCCTCCTTCAGCTTGATCACGCCTTCGTTCTGCAGGACGCGCAGTGCACGACCTTCGTTCGACGGATCGTTCGGCACGCCGATCACAGCGCCCTCGGGCAGTTCGGCAACGGACTTATGCTTCTTGCTGTAGAGACCGATCGGCCAGACGCCGGTATAGCCGACACGGACGATATGATAGCCGTTCTGCTTGATCTGGTTGTCGAGGTAAGGCTGATGCTGGAAGGCGTTCGCATCGATTTCGCCCCGCTCCAGCGCTTCGTTCGGCTGGGTATAGTCATTGAAGGTGATGGTCTCGATCTTGAGCCCCTTCTTGGCAGCTTCGCTGGTGACGACCCGCCAGACATCCTCATCCTCGCCGCTCATGATGCCGACCTTGATCGACTTGTCTTCGGCAAAGGAAGGCGCAGGCGCAGCAAAGGCGATGAGCGTGGCCGCAGAAGCGGCAACAGCGAGAGCCGCGCGGCGCGAAATCGAAATAGCGCTGATATTCTTGTTCTTGGTCATTTTTTGTCCCGTCTGACTGAATGAGGCGGAGCCCCGAGCAGGCGGATCATTGCAAATGCGTTCCTTGCGAGCGAAGCACGAACGTCCGATGTCTTCCCGTCGCCGGAAAAACTCTTGCCGCCTCGTCAAAGGCGGCAGGATAATATTCTATCAAATTTATGGATAAAATCGGCATAGAGCAGTGCTCAAACGAAAGCGGCGCCCCGCAGGCGCCGCTGAAGATCAGTCTCGGGATTACAGTCATTCCGCTGCGATCAACGTCGAGCCTTTGGCCGGAAAGAAAGCGGCAAGTTCGCCGATGACCTCCCCGATGCGCTTGGACAACTGCTCGGAGGAGACGCGATAGTCTGTGAAGTCGCGATCGGACGCATAGATCGCCGTCGGCAAGGTATGGGCCATGAAGAAGCCGAAAAGCGGGCGAAGCTGATGTTCGACCATTAGCGCGTGCCGATCGCCGCCGCCGGTCGCGGTGATGACGATCGGCTTGGCACGCAGTTCATGCGGATCGATGAGATCGATCAGGTGCTTGAAGAGGCCCGGATAGCTGCCCTTGAAGGTCGGCGCGCCGATGACGATCGCATCCGCAGCAACGATATCGGCGATGATTTCCCTGGCGCGATTGTCGAGATCGTCACGACGCAGCGCCTGGCCAAGCGACGGGCCGACATCGGTCAGGTCATAGATCGTATTGTTGAAGCCATATGCCTCGGCGGCAAGGCCGGCGATATTTTCCACAAGCGCAAAGGTCTTCGAGGGACGATTGAAGCTGCCGGCAAGACCGACCAGTTTGGGTGCAGACATATCATTTCCTTCCGCTATCGCGCCGTCGAGGGCAACATCCTGAAACGGATATTATCCATCAAAATAGTAGATTAAAGGAATGACTATCCGTCTTCGCGAAACACCGCGAAAAATATGTTCGTCCGGACCAGACGTCCGCGGCGCTTGCTCGCAACGGCAAGGGCACCGGAGGACCGTCCGGTGCCCTTGCCGTCTCGCGAAGCGCGATGTTCAGGCTGCGCGATGTTTCGGGATGCGCGGCAGGAAAATGGTGAGCAGGCCGAGCAACGGCAGGTAGGAGCAGATGCGGTAGACGAAGGCAATGCCGTGCGAGTCGGCAAAATCGCCGAGGAAAGCAGCTCCGAGACCGCCCGCGCCGAAGGCGAAGCCGAAGAAGACGCCGGCAATCAGACCGACGCGCCCCGGTACCAGCTCCTGCGCGAAGACGACGATGGCCGAGAAGGCCGACGCAAAGACCAGGCCGATGACGACGCTGAGCACACCCGTCCAGAACAGGTTCGCATAGGGCAAGAGCAGCGCGAAGGGGATGACGCCGAGGATGGAGAACCAGATAACGAAGCGGGCACCGAAACGGTCGCCGATCGGTCCGCCGAGGAAAGTGCCGGCGGCGACCGAACCCAGGAACAGGAAGAGCATGAGCTGCGCCTGCTGCACGTCGAGCTGGAAGCGGTCGATGACATAGAAGGTGAAATAGCTCGAGACGCTTGCCATATAGACGTTCTTCGTCGCGGTCAGCAGGACGAGGATCAGCAGCGCCCAGACCACCTTGCTCTGCGGCAGGGGCAGCGTACGGCTTGGCGCCGGCTTGCTGGCATTCTGGCGGCGGTGGCTCATGTACCAGTTGCCGACCCAGCTCAGCACTACCATGCCGACCATGGCGATGCCGGACAGCCAGGATACGCTGTGCTGGCCGTTCGGCAGCACGATGAAGGCAGCCAGCAGCGGACCGATCGCCTGGCCGGCATTGCCGCCCACCTGGAAGAAGGACTGGGCAAAGCCGTGGCGGCCGCCGGAGGCGAGACGCGCGACACGCGAGGATTCCGGATGGAAGACGGCCGAGCCGAAACCGATCAGGCTGGCGGCAACCAGAAGCAGCTCGAAACTGCCGGCATTGCCGAGCAGGATCAGGCCGCAGAAGGTGCTCGCCATGCCGACCGGCAGCGAATAGGGCATCGGCCAGCGGTCGGTGACGATGCCGACAAGCGGCTGGAGCAGCGATGCCGTGACCTGGAAGGTCATGGTCAGGAGGCCGATCTGCACGAAATCGAGATTGTAATTGGCCTTGAAGAGCGGATAGAGCGAGGCAAGCAGCGACTGCATGATGTCGTTGAGCATGTGGCAGAAGCTGACTGCCACCAGGATGGACATTGCGGTCTTTTCAAAACGGGGGGCGCTCTCGGCAACGGATGCCATGGATCTTCCTCCTGCGCGGCCGGAACCATGCCTAGCCGTCGTCGGTTTTCATGCGGGCTGTCGTTAAGGCGATCGGGGCTTGGGAAACAATTGTCAGCGGCGGTCGCTGAGAAAGCATCTATCCCATGAAGGGAGACGATTACAGCCCAGTTTTACACGGATCGGTACGCAGTATTAAGATTTTTGCTACCGATCCTGAAATTATTCCACCTCCCATGCTGGTCCCGCCGCAGTGGCGACCGGTCCGAGCATGCCGCAGACGACCATTGCTCCGGACGATCCCGAAAGCCGGGTGTCAATCGCCGGCTGGATGAGGAGCAATCCTGAACGGGAACGGAGGAGAGGCGCTACACCGGCGCGGCGACCGGAGCATCGGCTTTCAATCTCGCAAATGCCGTGCCCGAATGCCCGTCGAACACATGCACGCGATACGGCTCGACGGCAAGTTCGAGAATTGACCGGTCCGCAATCGCCACATGATCGGGAAGATGCACAATCGCGGCGGTGTCGCTGGATTCGACCGTTCCATAGACGTAAGTTTCCGTTCCGATGCTCTCGGCATAGTCAACGTGAAAACGAACGCGAAGACCGTCGCGGTCCGACTCGCGCGCCAGCCTGAAATGACTGGGCCGGACGCCGAGTGTGACGGGTTCGCCAATCCTGGGGTCCGGCGCTTCCAGCGGCAAGTTGAGCGCCCCGAAGCCCGGCACCTGCAGGGCCACCCCGCCGGGGCCGCAGGACAGCAGATCGCCTTCGAAGAAATTCATCTGCGGAGAGCCGATGAACCCTGCCACGAACCGGTTTGCAGGCGTCTCGAAGAGTTCCAGGGGCGTGCCGATCTGTTCGACACGACCGGCATTGAGCACGACGATACGATCCGCCATCGTCATCGCCTCGATCTGATCGTGCGTGACATAGATCATGGTCGCGCCCAGGCGCTTGTGCAGTCGGCTGATCTCGCCCCTGGTCTGTACGCGAAGTGCCGCGTCCAGGTTGGACAGCGGTTCGTCGAACAGGAACAACTTCGGGTTTCGGACAATGGCCCGGCCAATCGCAACACGTTGCCGCTGGCCGCCGGACAGTTGTTTTGGCCGGCGCTCGAGAAGGGGTTCGATGGCCAGCATCCGGGCCGCTTCCATGACGCGCGCATCAATTTCGGCCCGCGTCATTTTCAGGTTCTCAAGGCCGAACGACAGGTTTTTCGCGACGGTCATGTGCGGATAAAGAGCGTAGGATTGAAACACCATCGCAATTTCCCGCTCGCCGGGGGCTGCCTGCGTAACATCCTTGTCGCCGATCAGAACACGTCCGCCCGTTACGCTCTCGAGCCCCGCGATCAATCGCAGAAGGGTCGATTTCCCGCAGCCGGACGGACCGACCAGGACGACAAATTCGCCCTCGTTCACATCCAGATCGATGCCATGCAGGATACCGAGGTGACCAAAGCTTTTTCTGACATCGTTCAATCTCAAACCGGCCATGTCCACTGTTCCTCCAGTAAGCTATTCGAGCGAAGGTCGCTGATCGGCGTATTATCACCCTTTACTTTGAGGGGATCGAATTAGTTCGTCAAGATGACGAACATGAATTTTACGCTGGCAGCCGTTTTCGATCCGGCGCGCGAGCGTCTGGATTCACCGTCCGAAAGATGGGCGGACGCGCCGCTCCCCGGCTGCAGGCCGCGCCTAGACCGGCGGGGGAAGGCGGCGTTGTTCGGGAAGCGCCTGCGGAGAAAAGAGAAGGTTGTGCAGGTGGTTGAGACCGATGGCGAGCGCCCCGATCAGTGTGGCGCGGCTTCCAAGGGCGCTTGCTTCGACGGTTATCTTGCGCCGGCTGGCCTTGGCGATGCCTTCGCGAATGCGCTGGACCATCAACGGATGGCGACCGATGCTGCCGCCAATGATAATGATAGTCGGATCGACGATGGCGTTCACGGATACGATCAGCAGCGCCGCGATCTCCCCGACCTTCCGGATGACTTTGGTCGCAATCGGATCGTCCTCTTCGGCAAGCCTCAGAATGTCTCGAACGGACGTATCCTTTGCCCCGCCGGATCGGTGGTAGAAATCGCTGATTCCCTGCGCTGCAATGGCACATTCCAACGCGCCGCGTTCCAGGCTGTCCTCGGCATAGGGATCGGCCCCGAACGGCAGGTAGGAGATCTCGCCGGCCGCGCCGCTTGCCCCACGCATCAGTTTGCCGTCCTGAAGCACGCCAAGGCCGATGCCGGTACCGAGTGAGATGAATGCGACCGTATCGACTGCGACGGCGTGGCCCTGCCAGGATTCACCTATCGCGGCCGCGTTGACGTCGTTCTCCAGGACCACGGGACAGGCGAGCCGATCTGCGAGGGTCCTGACAATGTCGATGCCGTCGAGGTCGACAAGGTTCGGGGCCATCGACAGCGCACCGGTCGTGGGTTCGACCACGCCGGGGGTAGCGATCGCCGCGACCAGGACATGCTCGCGCGCGACGCCGCTATCGGCAAGGATTCGAGCGAGCGCTGCCTCAACCTGTTCCAGCTGGTGATAGCCCCCGCGACGGTCGGAGGGATACTCGATCTCCCCGACGATGTGCCCCACGATATTGCCGAGCACGACCCGCGTTGTGGTTGCACCCATATCGACGCCGACGGCATACCCGGCGGCACCGTTCACCTCGTAGGTAATGGCACTGCGGCCGATACGGCCGGTCGTAATGCCCTTTTCGCGGACCCAGCCGGCCTCCTCCAGAGCCCGGATGACCTCTGACATCGTCTGCTTGGAGAGCCCGGTGATTTTCGACAAGTCCGCCCGCGATGTCGGGCCGGTATGCAGCAATACGTCCATGACGGCGCGAACCGAAATCTGTCGCAGCACGGGAGGTGCGTTCTCAGTCAATGCCATGGGCCAAATATTCCGGTCGATATAAGGTTCCGCTTTCGTCTGCTTCTGCTTTTTCCACGAACGTCCGTCAATTTCAAACTGGTTGTTGACAGACCAGAGGCTCGGCAATAATAAATTCGTCAACTTGCCGAACAAATATATGAAGAGAGCTGCGCTTGTCAAATATTTCAACTATCGCGCCAGATCTGCGGCCGGCGGTTGGCAATCGCCGCACGAAAGCTTTCGGTCTTGTTGCCGGTGTTGATCTCGGCGGCACCAAGGTGCTCGCGGGACTGTCCGATCATGACGGCAACCTGTTGGCGACGATGGAGGAGCCGACCGCCCACGGCGAGGGCGCCCCCGTTCTCAAGCAGATCGCCCGCATGATCCTGAGCCTTGTGCAGCGGCACTCCGATCGCGGCCCCCTGCTCAAGGCGATCGTTGGCGTACCGAGCGCCGTTTCGCCTTCGACCGGTCTTGCCTCGTTGTCGCCGCACCTCGCAATTCCTGCCGACCGGCCGCTTGCCCGCCTCCTTGAGGCCGGATTGCCCTGTGGCGTGATTGTCGAGAATGATGTCAATCTGGCAGCACTTGCAGAGGCGACCCTCGGAAATGCGCGGGATTGCGCTTCCCTGGCCTTCATTGCCTTTGGCACCGGGGTCGGCATGGGGCTTGTCATCGACGGCAGGCTTTTTCGCGGTCATCACGGCCGCGCCGGCGAACTCGGTCTTCTGCCGCTCGGCACGGATCCGCACGACGCCGCGCCGAAAGCAAGGGCCGGTCTCTTCGAGGACCGGGTCGATTCACCGGCCGTGCGGGCTCTTTACCGGGACGGGACCATACCGGTCAGCGAGATTTTCCGCAGGGCAGGTTCAGGCGATCCCGAAGCCTCCGCTGCCATAACAACGCTTGCAAAATCCGCATCGGTCGGCCTGGCGGCCGTTCAGGCGGTGTTCGATCCGGCATTGATGGTGCTCGGAGGCGGCATCGGCTCGCGCCGCGAATTCGTCGACCTCGTCTCGCAGCACATGTCGTCCCTGCTGCCGTTTGCGGTGCGGATTGAACCCGCGTCCCTCGGTCCGGAAGCGGGAATGCGCGGCGCCCTGATGCTTGGCTTGCACGAACTTTCCATCCAGACAGCCCGATGAAATCAGGAGCTCGCCCATGACGACGCCGCGTGAAAAGCCGCGTATCCTTACCCCGCTTGCCGACGGCCAACTCGTTTCGGACAAGCCGGTACTGCTGCCGTTCATGGCTCCGCGCCTGCAGGGCGATTGCTGGCCCGACGGCAAGATCGAAATCTCCGTCTGGGGCTGCGGAAAGATCGCAAGCCTCACCTTCAGCGGCTGGCGCGGGCCTTTCACCTATGCCCCGAACCGCGTCGAGGCCAGCGGCGGCGGCCTCTATGTGGCGCAATCGGCGCCCGCACTGTTTTTGAAGGGAGCGAGGCTGCGCACGCTCGTCCCCTCCCAACGCTGCGCATGGTGGGGAAGCACGACGAAGCGTGAGCCGGTCGAGCGGCTGGGAGAACGACGGATTGCCAGAACCGGATGGGGCGTGGTGATCGCCGAGCAGCGGCCGGACGGCTTGTTCCTCAGCGCCGGCACGTCGATCGAAGAAGCCACGCGTGCTCTCGACCTCACTCCGGAGGACGTGATTGCTGAAGCGAACGCCTATGTGGCGCGCTGCGACGAGATGCCCGAAGCCGCGCCGCTGATGCGCAGCATGATCTCGCAAAGCCTTCATGCCGCCCTTTCAAGCATTCGGCAGGACGCGCACGGCGCCTTTGGCGGCCTTGCCGCCGGCCAGGCCTATAGCGCGCCGGCACGAACCTATTATCGCGACGGCTACTGGACGCTTCAGGCCTTGCTCGACCGGGCGCCGGCGGCCGTACGCTCGCAGATCGAACTGCTGGCGCGCGGCATTCAGCCGGATGGAGAGGCCCCGAGCGGTGTCATCCTCACCGGCCCGGGCCAGGCCGAGGAATGGGAAAAAGTCCGCCGAACGGATCCGCGCATCAAGGAGGAGCATCTTCGGCCCGGCGACTGGTGGAGCGACCATTTCGACAGCCCCCTCTTCTTCATTCTGACGATCGGCGATTACATCCGCGCGACTGGAGACAGTGCGCCGATGGCGGTCCATTGGGACAAGGTCGTCGCAATCTTCAACCGCTATTGCGCCCTGGACGTCAACGGAAGCGGGCTTCCGGTCAAACCGAACCACGACCGCGATTGGGCCGACAACGTCTATCGGCACGGTTACGTCTCCTACGATATCGGCCTTTGGATCGGCGCGCTCGACGTCATCGTCGAATATGGCGCTGCAATCGACGGCGAAATTACCGCGAAAGCGGCAGCGATCGCTGCGACAGCGCGAGCGGCAATCGACGAAGCTCTCCTCCAGCCGGGCGGAACCTACGCGGATTACGGCATGAAGGATGACTTCGTCGAGGACCACCTGACGCTCGACAGCCTGACCCTGCTTCGCTACCGCGCCGTTTCGCCCGAACGCGCGCGAACTGTTCTTGGCAAAGTGGAAGCCCTGCTGGAAAGCCGCAACAACGGTGATCAGCCCTATGGCGACTGGGGCGTGATGTGCGCCTTCCCGCCCTTTAAGCGGCCCAAGGACACCCGCTCGAAGTCGGCCTTCGCCTATCGCTACCACAACGGATCGGATTGGCCGTACCTCTCCGGCCTCTATGCCGAACAGCGCCTGCTGCATGGCCTTGCGGGTGCCGAATATCCCCTGCTGCGCTGGTGGGAAACCTGCCTGGAAGAAGGGTGGATGGGGGCCGTCGAATATTTCGCGCCGCCATGGGGCCGCGGTTCGCTGCTTCAGGGATGGAGCAGCATGCCCGCCATGGCCGCCCTCGCCCACAAGGAGAAGCTGCGCTCGGCGATGGGCTGAGACATCCGCTCCCTGGTCGCAATCTTTGGAAGATAAAACACGATGCAAAAGCCGCCCGCAGGCGGCTTTTGCATTCGGTCGGGACCGATTCGCTATTCCTTGGTCGCGCCGGCCATCAGCCCGCTCATCAGCATGCGCTGCAGGGCCGTGAACATGACGAGCACCGGCAGGACCGAGAGTACGGACATCGATAGCAGTCGCGGCCAGTTGATGCCGAACCGCCCAACCGTATTGGCGAGTGCGACCTGGACGGTCCACTTGTCCTGGTCCGTGATGACCAGGAACGGCCACAGGTAGTCGTTCCAGCGCCAGACCAGATTGAAAGCCAGAAGCGTGCCGATCGCCGGGATGGAGAGAGGCACGATGATTCTCAGCAGGATGCGCCATTCCGGCGTCCCGTCGATCCGGGCAGCCTCCAGAAGACTGTCGGGAATGTTGGTGATATATTGCCGCATCAGGAACACGCCCGTGGGCGTGGCGGCCGGGGCGATGATGATGCCCGCGAGCGTGTCAAGAAGGTGAAGATCGCGCAGAACAAGAAATACCGGGATCATGACGATCTGCAGCGGCACCATCAGGGACGACATGATCAGCAGAAAAAACAGGGTGTCGCCTTTGAACCTGAATTTGGCAAGCGCATAACCCGCCATAACGCTGATGGTGACGGACAGCAGTGCCGAAAGCACCGAAACGATTGCCGAATTGCGGAAGAAGACGAGAAATTTCGCCCGCGATACCGTATCGATGAAATTCTGAAACGTCACATGAGCCGGGAAAATGGTCGGCGGCCACTGGAATATTTCCTGTTGCGATTTCAGCGACGACAGGAAGAGCCACACCGGCGGCATCAGAAAGACGAAGAGTGTCAGGGCCACGAAGGCGAGCCGCCAGGGCGAATAGATCCGTGTCATTTCTCACTCCTCGACACGCGCAACTGGACGATCGTCAGCAGCAAGAGAATTGCAAAGAGAACCATCGACTGCGCAGCGGCAACGCCGGCCTGCATCGGCTTTTGAAACGCCGTGTCGTAGATCGTCTGGATCAGATAGACGGTCGCCTTGCCCGGCCCTCCTCCGGTCAACGACACGACGAGTTCGTAGACCTTGAAGGCTTCGATCGACGAAAGCACCAGAACCACCGCCATCGTCGGCTTGAGAAGCGGCAATGTGATATGCGTGAACTGACGCCATTTGCTGGTACCGTCGATCGACGCGGCTTCATAATAATCCGCCGAGATCGCAGTCAGGCCGGCGATAAAGATCATCATGTTGAAGCCGGCCTGAGCCCAGACCCAGGCGATGATCATCGCAATCTGCGCCAGCGTGTCCTGTTCGAGCCACGGAACGGGGGCAATTCCCACAAGTGACAGCAGATAGTTGACGAGACCGTTGTTCAGGCCGAAAAGCCAGCGCCAGGAAACGCCGATGATCAGCAGGCTGATCATCGAGGGGAAGAAGACGATCGTACGGACAACCGCGAAGAACCGGGTCTGAGGCGAAAGAAGCAGCGCCAGCGCCAGCGAGGCGACGATGTTCAGTGGCACAGCGACAATGACGAAGAGCACCGTCTTGACGAGAGACGTCTGAAAGTCGGCATTGCTCAAGAGCCCGAGAAAGTTATCGAAGCCCACATATTGCGGCAGGGTGCTCGGCACCTGTGGGACAACCACGACGCCCCGCTTGAAGAACGCCATCAGGAGGCCCTGAACCAGCGGATAGAGCGTAAAGGTGACAAGCAATGCGATCGTCGGCAGCATCAGCAGATACGGCCAACCGATATTGAAGAGGCTGTTGCGGCTGCCTTTCGGCACCGGGTGAGGACCCAGTGCCGAACTGCCTTGTTGCGCAATCACCGCCGTCACTTGCTCGCCTCGAGCGAGTCGTCGGCAGCCTTCTTGATCTGCGCGATCGCCTCGGCCGACGAAATCTGGCCGGCAACAGCCTGGGTGACGGCTGTCTTAACCGTGCCCCAGACCGACTGCATCTGAGGCCAGGCCTGGTCCGTTGCCGCATAGGCCGGGCTCGCGTTCAGCTCGCTCTGCATTGCGGTGATTGCAGCCGTCGCAGCCGGATTGTCATACTTGACCGGCGGCGCCTTGAGGTTGGCGGGGATCATGCCGAAGGTCTTGGCATATTGCGCCTGGATCTCCGGCGACGTGATCCACTTTATGAACTCGACTGCTTCCGGCAGGTGCTGGCTCGTATTGAAGGCGACGATGTAATCGCCCCCGTAGATCGAGGAGGCAACCGTCCCGCGCGGCGTCGGTCCGGCCTGCCAGGCAAATTGCGCATTGGTTGCCAGCCCGGCGATCTGCCAGCTGCCGGACATGTAGGCGGCGGCCTGGCCGGCGGTGAAAAGTTCCTTCGGATTGTCCGAGCTTGCTCCGCTCCACAGGCCGGGCGGCATGGCAGCCTTGGTGATGTCGATGAACTTGTCGAGCGTGCTCGTCCAGGCCGCCTCGTCCATCACGACCTTGACCGGCTCCTTCTCGGTGTAGATGTGGTTGCCATATTGATATTCGTGGACGATCCAGCGGCTCGCCGAAACATCCCAGACGAGCGGATAGCGGGTGCCGGATTTCTCCGCGACTTCCTTGACCTTCGGAATGAACTCGTCCCAGGTCCAGCCCGTTGCCTGATCCGGGATGGCGACGCCTGCCTTTTTGAAGGCGTCAGCGTTCAGGAAGATACCGGTCGAGGTAACGCGCAGCGGCGCGGCAATGACCTTGTCGCCGAGCTTGGCCCCATCGGCCCACCCCTTGACGAAGTCGTTGATCCATTCCGGCCCGATCTCCTTGCCGAGGTCTGCCAGGAACGGCCGGATGACCGGCTCCATCGAGGAGGTCAGCGACAGATCCGGCATGATGCCCGATGCGGCATATTGCTGGAATTTCTGGATCATCCCGTCATAGGGCGTGATTTCCAGATCGAAGGTCGTTTCGGGATGCAGCTTCGTATACTGATCGAGCAGAGCGCGCGTATCCGCCTCCTCCTGATCACTGTCGACATACCACACGAGCTTGAGTTCGGAGGCTGCGGCGACCGACATTGTCATCGCCAGGGCGCTGGCGGTCATTAGGATTGTCTTTAGCGTTTTCATAGGGCTCCCTCTCTGGCTTGTCATCCTGACATCCGAAACGAACGGCCTGCACTGCACTCCCACAGTCCTTTGTTCGTAACCATGACGAATTAAATACGAGTTTTGCGGGCTGTCAACACAACACATCAAGTCCCGCAAGATTTAGTTCGTCCTGTTGACGAATAAATTACGCAGAGCTATGAAATCCGCAGGACAGGCGGAGGTATCGGATGGAGATATTCGTTGAAGTGGTGGGTGGCGATCTCCAGGCAGCGCTCGACACCGTAGCGGCGGCCGGCGGCGGAACGGTCTTTCTCCGGCCGGGTCGCCATCTGGCAGGGCCTATCCGGTTGAGCGATAATGTGACGCTGCATATCGAGGAAAACGCAGTCCTCGCTTTCGCCCCCGATTACAAACAATATGGCTCCAACACGGTCAGCGTACTCGCCGAAGCATCCAACCGCGCTTACATCGTGGCGCAGAACGCCAGGAATATTGCGCTCGCCGGCAAGGGGACGATCGACGCGGCGGCGATGCCTTTCACACCGGTTTCGACGCGAGTGTGGGCACATTCACTCCGCTCGCCGAACGTCCGCGAGTCCTGGTCCTGGAGGATTGTCAGGACGTTCGTTTGGAAGACGTCCAGATAACCGATTCACCCATGTGGACGATCCATCTGGTGCGCTGCCGCAATATCGCTGTTCACGGCGTTCGCGTCTCCAACAACCGCCAACTGCCCAATACCGACGGGATCGTCATCGACAGCTGCAGCGACGTGACGATTGCCGGCGCCGTCATTCGAACCGCCGATGACGGCATATGCCTCAAGACCAGCTTCAGCGAGAAAGAAATCGGCCGCTGCGAGCGGATCACGGTCTCCGACAGCGTGATCGAGAGCAAGAGCTGCGCCCTCAAGATCGGCACGGAAAGCTTTGGCGACATAACCGAGGTCAGCTTCCTGCGCTGCAGGATCGAGAATTCCAACCGCGGTCTCGGCATCTTTTCGCGCGATGGCGGCAAGGTCGAGAATGTTGTCTTCCGCGATATCGAAGTCGATTGCAGCGAGACGCCGGACGGATTCTGGGGCTCCGGCGAACCGTTCACGATTACCAAGCTCACGCGACGCCCCGAGCGCCCGGCAGGAACGGTTTGCAAGGTACTTGTCGAAAATATCAGTGGGCGATGCCAGGGGGCGGTCAATCTCTTTGCAGAGGAACCGGGCGGCATCGACAATGTCGTTTTGCGCGCGAGCACGCTTAGGATGGAGGAAGGACCGCTCGGCACTGCCAGGCAGTATGACTTGCGGCCGACCAACGCCGATCTGGCACCGCCCAAAGGCACCGAGGGGCGCGGCAATGCCTGGGTGCGGGCCGAGGACGGCAACATTGTCGGCCTTTTCGCCTATCCAGGCGGATTGCCGGGCGTCTTTGCGCAGAATGTCACCGGCCTCGAAATCGAAAACGTGACGATCGACCGGCCCCGGCCGCTGCCCGCAGGATGGAATTCCGCGACCATCACGCTGGTCCCCTGAGTGCGGAGCCGCTGCTGCGCACTCGCGCTCCGTCCGGTCGTCGCCCGCACCGTCAGGACCGGCGCTTGAACGTATGCTCCTCTGCGGGGAACGTGCGCGAGCGAACGTCGCCGGCATAGGCGGCAGCAGCAGCGCCCACCCTCTTGCCAAGTTCGTCGTAGCGCTTGACGAAGCGCGGCGTGAAATCGTTGAACAGTCCGAGCATATCGTCCGAAACCAGGATCTGGCCGTCGCAGGCTGCCGAGGCGCCGATCCCGATCGTCGGAACAGGAATTGCTCCCGTCACCTCGCGGGCAAATGTCTCGACCGTTCCTTCGACGACGACCCCAAAGGCTCCCGAGCTGCCGATCGCGGCGGCATCACGCCTGATCTTGGCGACCTCCTCCTCGGAATGTCCGACAGATCGGTAGCCGCCTGCGGTATGGACCTGTTGAGGCATGAGACCGATATGTCCGAGGACCGGAATACCGCGCGCAGTGAGGAAGGAAATCGTCTCGGCCATCTCCTCGCCGCCTTCCAGCTTGACCGCGTCGCACCCGGTTTCCTGCAGGATGCGCACGGCGTTGCGATAGGCCAGCTCTTTGGACTCCTGATAGCTGCCGAAGGGCATGTCGACCACTACGCAGGATCGGGCGACGCCGCGCATGACCGCCCTGCCATGGGCGATCATCATGTCGAGCGTCACCGCCACGGTGCTCTCCATGCCGTAGAGAACCATGCCGAGCGAATCCCCGACGAGCAGGAGATCGCAATGTTCATCGAGAAGCCGCGCCATCGGTGTCGTGTAGGCCGTCAGACACACGATCGGCGTGCGGCCCTTCATGGCCCGGATCCGTGATGGCGTCAGACGTTTTGCGGAGCTCACGGCACTCATGATGCCTCTCCCCTTCCAGATGAATCTTTGCCCGCAATCACCCGGTTGTCGAGAAGTTTGGTCGCGCCGATCCGCACGAACAGTGCGACAACGACCGGATCCTCGATCTTTGCGACATGTTTCAACGTCGAGGCGTCCCTGACCGCGACGACTTCCGGGTTTGCCAAGGCTTCGCGTCCGATGAATTCGGCCAGTTTCGCCTCAAGGACCTGCGGATCGCTGAGCCCACCGGCGACGAGGCGCTCCGCCTCGTCCAGGGCGCGAGGCACGATGACCGCGGCGCGGCGTTCCTCCGCGCTAAGATAAACGTTGCGGGACGACAGAGCCAGACCGTCGGCGTCGCGGACCGTCGGCACCGAGACGATGCGCACCGGCTGGGCGAGATCGTCGACCATGCGTTTGATGATGACGACCTGCTGGTAATCTTTCTCACCGAAATAGGCGTTCTTCGGCTGCACGATGTTGAAGAGCTTGGTGACGACAGTGGCAACGCCCGCGAAATGCCCCGGCCGAACCGCACCTTCGAGCTCGCCGCCAAGCTCCGGCACATCGACCACGGTCTTCATCGGATACGGGTACATATCCTCGACGCCGGGCGCGAAGAGAATGTCGACACCGGCCTTTTCCAGCATCGTTCTGTCGCGTTCCAGGTCACGCGGGTATCGGGCCAGGTCCTCTGCCGGGCCGAACTGGAGCGGATTGACGAAGATCGAGGCAACGACGATTTCGTTTTCGGCGCGCGCCCGCGCGACAAGCTCCATATGCCCGGCGTGAAGATAACCCATCGTCGGCACAAAGCCGACGCTTCCGCCATTCGCCCTTGCGGCGGCAAGCGCTGCGCGCACTGCCTGAATGCTCGATAGGACCTGCATATGCCCTCCCTGGCCGGCTTATGTTTGGGGGCGGATAGAAAATGCAAGCAGGGCCTCAGGTCAATGGATGCCTTCAATAAAACCGATCGGATGAAGACGGTTCTATCAGGACGTGTTCAAACGCGGCAGGTAGCAACCGAAATGCCGGACGTATCACCGGGCGGCTGGCAGCAAGGACAGGATACCGGCCTCAAAAGATCCGCACGCCGCGCATGTGTTTCGCATCTAAAGTTCGAACCATATGCGCGGATCGTCCCCCGACTGGATCATCAGCCAGCGAAGATCCGTATCCCGCCAGCCCTTGATCGCATTGGTACGGTTGTCGAGCACCAGATCGCCCCGATCGGTCTTGACGACCAGAACCGCGTGGCCTTTGCCGGTGGCTGTCTTTGCCACGGCGATCCGCAGCGCCTTTACCGACCAGCCCATGGCGATGAGACGATCGCGCTTGGTCAGCGCGAAATCCTCGCAATCGCCCGCCTTGACGTTCACCTGCCAGACATCGCCCTCTTCAGGGCTTTCGTTGAGCGGACGGATCGAGCCGTTGACCGAGGCGTTGACGGCGCGAAGCTGCTTGTCGGCTGCGGGGTTCAACAGGATTTGCGAGGCACCGTCGCCTGCCGTGCATTCGTTGGGATTGCGCGCGCAAAACATCACATGCGCGAACGGCGCGGCTGTCCGGCGCTTTTCCGAAAGATAGCTGAAGACAGGCGCCGTCTTCAGTCCGCGGGCCGGACCGCCAGGACCGTCCGCAAGCGCAGTCTGGGCCGCAAACAGAGATGCAAGCGTTGCCAGGACAAGCAGTTCATGCCTACACATCTTCCCCCTCCGTGTGGTGGCTTATCCAAGGATGACGAGGTCCGCCCAGCGGCCATGAAGCCCGTTCAGGGCTGCGTCATTCGATCGGCTGGGCGCATGGTCGCGATCCCTTGTTCCGTGGTCTTTCCGGAGACGATCGTCCTTCATTCGCAACGGCGCTGGCGGCATGCGCATCGCGACCAGACACATCGACGCCAACGCCATGACAATTTAAACTAGCGCAGCGATCAGGTCCTTCAATTGACGCGATAGATTCTAATTTCGAACGGCTACGCCTGCGGCGCGGAGTAAGGGCAATGCCCGTCTCGGATCGTATGCCGTTGCCGACCTGGCGGCCTTGTTCAAAACGACTGAGCATTCGATCGTCTTGCCGCCCGACAGCGACTCGCTAAGCTATCGCATCGCGCTTCGGGGAGGCGGACCGCGGCGGGTGGAGGTTTTTCATGCACGAACAGGTCACGAATGTTGCAAGTTACGGCGCCGAGCCGGGTTTGCGTTTCGCCGTGCTTCTTGACGGCAACGGCGGTTGCCGTACGCTTGACATGGAAGCGGTGCGTCGGTGGACGCCGGCTGATGGCGTCGTCTGGCTGCATTTCGAGCGCGACCATCCGGCCGCGGCGGAGTGGGTGACATCGAGAGGCGGCTTCGATCCGCTGGTCGCCGAAGCCTTGCTGGAGGAAGAAACGCGCCCGCGCGTCGAAGGCATTGACGACGGGTTGCTGATCATTCTTCGCGGCGTCTGCGCTACGCCGCCGGACGAAGTGAAAAACGGCTCGGCCGAGGTCGATCTTGTTCCCCTTCATATATGGGCCGACCAGCGCAGGCTGGTGACATTGCGCGACAGCGGCCACTATATAACCGCCCTGCGGGACATCCGCCTTGCCCTGGACAAGGGCAAGGGCCCAAAACAGACGGGGGAATTGCTTGCTCTCGTCAGCGAAAAGCTGGTGCGTGACCTCGAACCCGTGCTCGATGCGATGGACGAGGAGGTGGACGAACTGGACGAGCTGGTTTTTCACGGTGATGCCGGCGAAGTGCGCGAGCGGCTGAAGCAGCTTCGCCGCCGTTCCGTACAGCTTCGCCGCTATCTCGCACCCCAGCGCGACGCCTTGAGCCGGATCGAGCATGACGACGCCCCGTGGCTGAAGGAGCGTGACAAGCTGCGCTTCCGCGAGGTCATCGACAAGCTGATGCGCTTCATCGAATATCTCGACGCCATCCGCGACCGGACCAGCATCCTTCACGACGACCTGTCCACCGTCATCAGCGAGCGGATCGCCCGCAATTCCAATCGCCTCGCCGCACTCGCCGCCCTGCTGCTGCCGCCGAGCGTCGTGGCCGGCCTGTTCGGCATGAATGTCGGCGGCATCCCTGGCGTCAACGACACCTGGGCTTTCGTCATCATCGTTGCCTTCGTCGCGGTCACGTCCGTTGCAACGCTGATGGTGCTCAAGCGGATCAACTGGCTTTGAACGGCTGCAACGCAAGGCGACCTCAGCCCGTCTTCTATCCAGGTTGAAAGGCCCGGCGCGGGAATGCCAACCTGTGAGCTGACATTGCCGCTCGCCAGCCCTCCGTCTCGCCGGAACAGCAAATCAGCGGCCGGGGTCGCACAGCACCAAGTTTGAATTGACCGTTTCCCGGACTGATATGAGACTTGCAATCCTCAGCAATGCAGGAGGAAGAACGATGGTTGAACCAGACCGTTGGCGACATATGACAACCGCCCCGAAGGACGGCAGCCGGATCCTCGTTACGATCCGCCCGTCCGAACAGGGGCCGGCGGAAGTTGACCTCGCCTATTGGTCGAATGGCGATCAGTTCGGCACGGCGGGCTGGCGCGCGTCCGATTCCTCGCCTGGCCGCCTCATTGAATATGCCGAACCGGAATTGAAGTGTTGGATGCCAATGCCGTCAGCCAATCTCAACAGCGGTTCCATGCCCTCGCCCTGGGAAGGCGACGACGCCCAGCAACTGGACGGATCGGGGATTTGAGACGCTGTCGCGCCAGCCATGCGGTCTTGCACGGCTGGTGGGCTGGACACGATCGCCGCCGTGATCTCGGAAGGCACGAGCATTTGCGGCGCCGGTGCGGACAGCCGGGTGGCGGCGGCCGTCAAGCGCGGCGGCATGCGGACCTCTGCCGCCGCGACCCAGACTGTCCGGCTTGGAGGCTGCAGGGGCCCAGATCGGGTCCGATGAAAATCAATTTCATCAACGCGCTCTCAACACCGTTTTTGGTTGACGACCTCTGATTTTTGCCCCAACTTGAAGAAAATAAATTACGAAATCGGGAACGAATTTAGCATGAAAGTGGGAATCATAGGGCTGGGATTCCGGCTCGGCTATCTTGGCTATGTCTTCAAGGCAATCGACAGCAGTTTCGAGATCGTAGGCTACGTCGATCCGGACCCCGCCGGGCTTCCCGGACTGACGGAAAAGGGCATCTCCGTCGGCAAGGCCTATGGTTCGCCGCAAGAGCTTCTCGCCTCCGAAAAGCTCGATCTCTTGATGATCGGCTCGCCCAACCACATGCATCTCGATCATATTCGCCTCGGCCTTGAGGCCGGCCTGAAGGTTTTCTGCGAAAAGCCGATCGTCACCACGATCGCCGAGAGCATCGAACTTGCCCATCTGATGGCGAAGTTTGGCCATGAGCGGCTGATGGTCGGTCTCGTACTGCGCTACTCTCCCCTCTACAAGGACCTGCGCGCCATCCAGGCGGAAGGCAAGCTCGGCCATATCGTTTCGATCGAAGCCTCCGAACATATCGAGCCCTATCACGGCGCCTTCTTCATGCGCGACTGGCGCCGCTACGAGCGCTATTCCGGCAGTTTCATGCTGGAGAAATGCTGCCACGACCTCGACCTCTACAATGGCGTGGTCGGCGCCCGCCCCGAACGCGTTGCGAGCTTCGGCGGCCGCAAGAGCTTCATTCCCGCCAACGACCCGGCGCGCGAAGGCATCAACGATCTGGAACTCTTCCACCGCAAGCCGAGCGGCTGGATGGGCTCGGACAAGGTGTTCGACAGCGACGCCGACATCATCGACTACCAGGTGGCAATCGTCGAATACGCCAACGGCGTCGGCATGAACTTCCACACCAACCTGAACGTTCCCGACCAGTTCCGCCGCTTTGCCATCATGGGCTCGCGCGGCATGGCAGAGGGCGATTTCGTTCGCGGTTATCTCGATGTTCACGAGCAGCTGACCGGCAACAAGATCGTCGCAAACGAATATGCCGCGACCGAGCTGTCGCAGCACTACGGTGCCGACGAGCAGATGGCGGCCGATATTCTGCAGAGTGTGCGCACCGGTTCGGAACTGCCGGTCTCCACGCTCAACGCATTGGAGGCGGGCATCCTGGCGCTCGCCATGGATGAGGCCCGCATGAAGAAGGCCGTGATCGACCTTCGTCCCGTCTGGGACCGGTTCGACGAGGCGCTGCACGCCAGAGCGGCCTGAGGAGAACGGCAAGATGAGTGCTCAGAAAAGTGCCGTCATCTTCGCCTGGATCCTTCTCCTCCCTGCTGTCCTCTATGTGCTCGCGATCGTTGCCTATCCGCTGGTCGATACGTTCATCCTGTCCTTTACGGACGCATCGCTGCGCAAGGTGACGAACTGGGTCGGCTGGGTCAATTACGAGAAGATCTTCAATCCCACCTTCGTGGAAGTCATTGTCCGAACCTTCATCTGGACCTTCTTTTCGGTCGCCCTGAAGATGATTATCGGTACGTTCGGCGCCGCCATGCTGAATGCGGCCGTGCCAGGCCGTTCGCTGTTTCGGCTGCTCACCATGCCGCCGTGGATCGTGCCGATGGCCATCGGCATCTTCATGTGGGGTTGGATGTATAACGGCCAGTTCGGGATGATTTCCGGGTTGCTGCAGCGCTTCGGCCTCGTCGACGGTCCGGTCGCCTTTCTCGCCTATGGCAGCACCGCCTTCTGGGCGACGATCGTCACGGACGTGTGGATCGGCGTGCCGCTGGTGACGATTTATTTCCTCGCCGCGATCCAGTCGATCCCGAAGGATCTCTACGAAGCCGCATGGACCGACGGCGCCGGTCGCTGGTACCGTTTCCGCCGCATCACGCTGCCGCTGATGGTTCCGGCCATCATCACCATGTCGATGCTGTCGCTGATCGCGACCTTCAATTCCTTCGACATTATCTGGATCCTGACGCAGGGCGGCCCGAGCGGCGAAACGACGACGATGATCATCGACACCTATCAGACGGCGATCGGCTCGAAGAAATATGGCGAAGGGGCAGCGCGCGCAGTGCTGATCTGCATCTTCCTGTCGCTCTTCTGCTTCGCCTATTTCCGTGTCACCCGCCGCCTCAATCCGGAGAAGCGCGCATGAGCAGCCGTCCCATGATCGATCGCTACAGCTGGTGGGAAATCATCCTCATCTACTGCGGCATAGCGCTCTTTCTGTTCTTCGTGCTGGCGCCCTTTGTCGAAGGCTTTCTGGTATCGCTGAAGCCGCTCAGCCAGCTCTTCTCCTCACCCTACCGCTTCTGGCCGGAAAACGGCTCGTTCGAAGCCTACCGGACGATGTGGATCAGCGTGCCGGGCTTTGCTCGCTATATCTTCAACTCGTTCTTCATCTCGATCATCGTCACCGTCATCGTGCTCTGCCTCGTCATTCCGGCGGCCTATGCGTTTGCGAAGTTCGAGTTCAAGGGCATGGGCATCCTGCTCGGCGCCTTCCTGACGGTGAACATGTTCTCCGGCGCCGTGCTGCTCATCCCGCTCTTCCGCCTGATGCGCAGCATGGGTGTCCTGAACACCTATCTTGCGATGATCGTGCCGGGCGTCGCCTTCCTGATCCCTTCGGCGATCTGGCTGCTGCGCACCTACATGATCCGCATTCCGCAGGAACTCAACGAAGCGGCCTACATGGATGGCGCCAGCCACTTCTATACGCTGCGCCGCGTCATTCTGCCCATTGCGATGCCGGGGATTATCGTCGTCGCGATCACCACGTTCATCGGTGCCTATGCCCAGCAGTTCATCTTCGCGCTGACCTTCAACTCGAAGACTGAATACATGCCCCTGCCGGTGGGACTCTTCGCTTACTTCGGCAAGCAGGAGGTCATCTGGAACGAACTGATGGCGGCCTCCTTCGTCGGCATCGCGCCGGCGATGATCGTCATCTTCTTCCTTCAGCGCTATCTCGTCGGCGGCCTGACCGCCGGTGCGGTGAAACAATAAGACCAACAATAAAGAGTGAACAGCTAACAACGAGAATGGGAGTTACGACGTGAGCATTACCATCAAGACAGGCCTTATGGCGCTCGCCCTGCTTGGTTCGACGGCCTTGACCGCCGTCACGGCCCAGGCAGCCGACAAGGAAATCAGCTGGATCTATTGCGGCGACACGATCGACCCGATCCACACCAAATACATCAAGGAATGGGAATCCAAGAACGCCGGCTGGAAGATCGCACCGGAAGTCGTCGGCTGGGCACAGTGCCAGGACAAGGCAACGACGCTGGCTGCCGCCGGCACGCCGGTCGCCATGGCCTATGTCGGCTCGCGCACGCTGAAGGAATTTGCCCAGAACGACCTTATCGTTCCCGTTCCGATGACCGATGACGAGAAGAAGGGCTATTACCCGCACATCGTCGATACGGTCACCTTCGACGGCAACCAGTGGGGCGTCCCGATCGCCTTCTCCACCAAGGCACTCTACTGGAACAAGGATCTCTTCAAGCAGGCCGGCCTCGACCCCGAGACGCCGCCGAAGACCTGGGCTGAAGAAATCCAGATGGCAAAGACCGTCAAGGAAAAGACCGGCATTCCGGGCTTCGGTCTCTCTGCCAAGACCTTCGACAACACGATGCATCAGTTCATGCATTGGGTCTACACCAACAATGGCGCCGTAACCGATGCCGAAGGCAAGATCACGCTCGACAGTCCGCAGATCCTCGCAGCGCTGAAGGCATACAAGGATATATCGGCCTATGCCGAGGAAGGCCCGACCGCCTATGAGCAGAACGAAGTCCGCGCCATCTTCCTCGATGGCAAGGTCGCGATGATCCAGGCAGGCTCCGGTGCTGCCTATCGCCTGAAGGATACGAAGATCAACTGGGGCGTCACCACCCTTCCGCTCGGTCCGGACGCCAAGGGTCCGGGCACGCTGCTCATCACCGACAGCCTTGCGATCTTCAAGGGCTCGGGCGTCGAGGACAAGGCAATCGAATTCGCCAAGTACATCACCTCGCCCGACATCCAGGGTGAATACGAACTGCAGGGCGGCGCAGGCCTCACCCCGCTGCGTCCCTCCGCGAAGGTGGACGAATTCGTTGCCAAGGATCCCTTCTGGAAGCCGTTCATCGAGGGGATCAGCTATGGTGGCCCCGAGCCGCTCTTCACGGACTACAAGGGCTTCCAGAACTCGATGATCGAGATGGTCCAGTCCGTCGTCACCGGCAAGGCAGAGCCTGAAGCCGCCCTGAAAAAGGCTGCCGGCGAGATCGAAGCCTTCAAGTAATCCGCCGTCGAGGATCGCAGGTCGTTGATCTGCGATCCTCACCGACCAAACTTTGCATATTCAGGCCGGGACCGGAGACAGATTTTTGGGACAGCTTCAGCTCAACAAGGTTCAAAAATTCTATGGCGACTACGAAGTTCTCAAAGGCATCGACCTCGATGTCAGGAACGGCGAGTTCGTCGTCTTCGTCGGGCCTTCGGGATGCGGCAAGTCCACGCTCCTGCGCATGATCGCAGGCCTCGACGCAACGAGCAAGGGCGACATCATCATCAATGGTGTCAGGGTCAACGACCTGCCGCCCGTCAAACGCGGCATTGCCATGGTGTTCCAGTCCTACGCGCTTTATCCGCACATGACGGTTTTCGAGAATATCGCCTTCCCGTTGCGCGTCGAGAAGATGGAGGAAGAAAAGCTCCGGGCCAAGGTCGAGAATGCCGCACGCATCCTGCATCTCGACACGCGGCTGCAGCAGAAGCCGGGTATGCTCTCGGGCGGGCAGCGCCAGCGCGTCGCGATCGGCCGCGCCATCGTTCGCGAGCCGAAGATCTTCCTGTTCGACGAACCGCTCTCCAATCTTGACGCCGCGCTTCGCGCCGACATGCGCATCGAACTTGCCAAGCTGCACCGGCAGCTGAAGGCGACGATGATCTACGTCACCCATGACCAGGTAGAGGCCATGACGATGGCCGACCGCATCGTCGTGCTGGACGCAGGCAATATTTCACAGACCGGCGCGCCGCTCGAACTCTACCACAAGCCCGCCAACCAATTCGTAGCCGGCTTCATCGGCAACCCGAAAATGAACTTCCTGCCTGTGACCTGCACATCCGCGAGCGAGGCAGGCGTGACCGTGGACTATCGCGGCCAGCAGGCAAGCCTGCCGGTCGCTCCGCGCGATGGCATGATCGGCAAGGCGCTGACGCTCGGCATCCGTCCGGAGCATATCCAGCTGGGCTCCGGTAATATTTCGCTGACGGTCACGCCGAGCGTCATCGAGCGGCTTGGCGCCAACACGGTGGCCTATGCCGCGCTCGGCAGCGAAACGGAAAATTTCTGCGCCATGCTTCCCGGCAGTGTCGGCATCCGCGCGGACGCGCCGGTCGCCGTCGGCATCAACGCTGCCGATTGCCATCTTTTCGATGAGGAAGGCGTCGCCTTCGAACGCCGTGTCGAACTCACCGATATCGACATGAACCTTCTGGCCCCGGCAACGGCCTGAACGGCCGTCCGCCCGGAGACAGCTACCAGACAAGCCCGCGCGCCGCGACGTCCTCGACGCGCGTGACGATGCCGTTGCGATGGAAGACCATCGTATCGAAGAGGTTCGAAACCACGCATGTATGGTTCGGGATGATGAAGAGCTTTTCACCGATCTCGGGCCTTTGACCGATGCAGGCCGAGAGGTCGATGACGCCATGCTCTTCGGAGAGACTGGTTATCTTGGCCTCGGGATAACCGACGACAAGGCCGAAATCGGCAAAACCCTGAAGATCGGAGGTCAGCGCCTTGGAGCCCGCGTCGATAACGGCGCGGTCGGCATTCGGCCGCGACACGACGGTCGCCAGGACATGCATTGCGCAATCGTCCTGCGTGCAATGCCCCATCCGGATCATCTGACGGTCATTATAGATATAGGTTCCGGCCCGGTGCTCCGTCGCCGATTTGACCAGATGCGCCTGAAAGAGACTGGGCGTGCCGCCATTGCTGACGATCGGGCAGGCGAGACCCGCCGCCGACATTTGCTCCAATGTCGCCTGGATGAAAGCTTCCACAGCTTCGGCCGATTGCGGCTTCGGGTAGGTCAAGATACCGGCGAATGTCAGTCCGTCGGCCGCAGCGATGCGCTTGCCGAGCGATGCCGCCTGCTCGGGCGTCTGCACGCCGCAGCGCGCGCCGCCGGTGTCGCATTCGACGAGGACGGCAAGCGGTTTGCGGCCGGAGAAATGTGACGACAGGCCATCGACCGTCACCGCGCTGTCGGCAACGACCTTGAGACCGGAAATGCGATCGTTCAAGGTAGCGAGCCGCTCGAGTTTCGGGGCTCCGATGATGTTGAAGGTGATCAGGATGTCCTCAAAGCCGGCTTCGGCGAAGACCTCGGCTTCCGTCACCTTCTGGCAATTGATGCCCTTGGCGCCGGCGGCGACCTGGGCGGCGGCCAGTGCCGGTATCTTGTGCGTCTTAATATGCGGGCGGAAATTCAGCCCATGCGCGTCCATGTAGGACTGAACCCTTGAAATGTTGGCGGCCAGCCTGTCCTCGTCGATGATCGGGCGGGGGGTGGAAAGATCGGCGATCCTGTCTCCAGCCCTGGCGACGACGGCAAACCGGTTGTCATGCATCTCAGGCAGCTCCGCGTTCGGTTCCATGAGGATCGGCCACGATCGGCCAGATGGTCTTCGGCGCCCGGCGATAGTTGGTCGTCGCCGGGTTGTTGGGATAGGGAGTTCCCGCCGAACAGTAGAGGATCTCGGCGGCGATCTTCGAGAAGGAGGCGAAGAAATGGTTGGTCGATTTGATCACCAGGATCTTCTGCCTGGCCGGATCGATGCCCATGACCGAAAACAGGCTTGGATCGAAGCTCTGCGCCCGGGTCGAGTTCAGAATGATGTCGATACCATCAAGGACGATATGCGCCGCATCGCCGAAAGGTGCGAGGCTTTCGCCGAACCGCATCTCTGCATTCTTCACCAGCTTGACCACCTTCACCATGCCATCGACGGGATTGCCGGTTCCGGGTGCCGATTTGGCACCAAAGCGCAGCGGAATTTCTGCCCCCTCTCCTGCGGCAAAACAGATCTGGACGGCAACCGGATCCCAGATCGTGCCAACCGCTGCACTCTTAACGCCGCGGGCCAGAAGTTCTTCAAGAATGACGGTGGCGTCACCCGCCGTGCCGCCGCCGGGATTGTCCCAGACATCGGCAATGACGACGGGCCAGGCTTTGGCAGCCATGGCTCGCGATACGGCTTCCTTCTCGTCGATCTGCGGCACCATGAAAGTGCCGCGCCTGGAAAACAACTCCATGCCGAGTTCGCGCGCCAGAGCCGCGCCCTTTTGCGGCTTGTTGTCGGTGACGACAAGCAGCTTGGTCCCCATCTCAGGCACGTCGCCGACCATGAAGCCATGAACGACGGAGATCGACA
The DNA here is from genome assembly GCA_900471515.1 of Hyphomicrobiales bacterium. Taxonomy (GTDB): domain Bacteria; phylum Pseudomonadota; class Alphaproteobacteria; order Rhizobiales; family Rhizobiaceae; genus Rhizobium. The sequence goes on from UCFC01000012.1 coordinate 35,520, forward strand.
GGATATCCGGATCTTCCTTTTCGATCCGCATGATCTTGTCGACGAAGGAGCGCATCGGATCGCGCGAAGTCGGGAAGACATCGATCATCCGGCAGTCGAACACGGAATTGACCGGCTTGACCCTGCGCTCAAGCGTATCGACGGCGATGCGCCAGAGATCCTCGGCGCGATCGACGAAATCCGTATGCGGGAACTCCTTGAAATAGACGGCGAAATTCAGCGCCTCGATACGCTTTCGGGTCAAATGGCTGTGCGGGTCGAGCTCGGCGCAGATCAGCACATCAGGCCCGACGATCTCGCGCATGCGCGTCAGGAGGTCGCCTTCCGTGTCTTCATATCCCGCTGCGACCATTGCCCCATGCAAGCCCATTACCACGGCATCGACCGGCATTGCGGCCCTGAGTTGGCCGAGGATTTCATCACGCAGCCCTTCATAGGCCTGGCGGTTGACGAGACCGGCCGGGTCCGCCCAGGCTGCGGTGCCTTCGATCAGCTCCCAGCCCTTTTCGGCGGCAACACGGCGGCCGACAGTGATCGGGGCGGTGCAGAGTGTGGGCGTTTCCGGATGCTGGCCGGGCGGCGCATAAAGAGAGGCTTCGAAAGCGCGGCGATCCACGCAGATCGGAGAAAACGTATTGGTTTCGGTCGCAAGTGCTGCCGTGAAAATGCGCAAGTGAGTTGGCCTTGTTGTGTCGGCCCCGCTTCAACCCATCGGGTTCGGCAGGTAGCCGGTAAATCCGCAGATCTTCCACCGTCCTTCGTGGAGCCTGCAATAATAGAGCGTCTGCCACTGCATGATATCGCGGCTGCCGTCGCTCTTCGTCAGGCCCCCGTCGAACTTCTTGCGGACAAGCGCCATGTCGCCTTCGATCTCGATGTCCTCGAGCGTCGTGGTGGTGAAGATCGCCGTGCGGGTATCCTCCGCGAAGCTCTGTGTCGCAAAATCCCTTGCCTGCCTCAGCCACTCATCGCGATAGGCCGCAAGCGTGGGAAATGCCAGGCGCCACTTGTCGGGGCTGACCTGCTTGCGGCCGTCGATGCCGATGAAACCTTCCTCGACGAAATCGCCTGCGACCATCGACCAGTCCGCCGCCAGGAACGCGTCGATGTCGCGGGGCACCAGCATCTCCCAGATGGCATGCCGTGCAGTATCGGAGGACGGGAATGGGTTCTTGAAAGGATCGCGCATCTTCGCCCCGATTTAAATTCTTTTCATAAATGACGTTTTTCACTGGTCAAAATCTGCTTTCTATGGTCCCTTGTCAACTTATCAAGAAAATAATTTGCAGGAACCTCGACATGTCCATCAAGCGATATGGCACTGTTCAGACCGGCGCCGGCGGCAAGCCGCTGCCTTTCGCACGCGCGGTCGAGGCCGATGGCTGGCTCTATGTTTCCGGCCAGGTGGCGATGGAAAACGGCGAGATCATCGACGGCAACATCGTTGCGCAGACGCATAAGACGATCGCCAATGTGCTCGCCATTCTCGATGAAGCCGGCTACGGCGTGGAGGACGTCGTGCGCGTCGGCGTCTGGCTGGACGATCCGCGCGACTTCTGGACCTTCAACAAGATCTACCAGGACTATTTCGGTGCGCATCCGCCGGCCCGCGCCTGCGTCCAGTCGTCGATGATGGTGGATTGCAAGGTCGAGATCGATTGCGTTGCCTACAAGAAGAAGAATTGATTGACGGATCGGTGGGAGGACCGGCTTGGATATCTTTTCCACATTGCAGGAAGACAAGAGCCGGCTTTCCGCCTCCGAGAGCCGCATCGCCGACATTATCGTCAATGATTTCGAATTCGCGGTGAACGCCTCGATCATCGAGCTTGCCGAACGCGCGGAAGTCTCTCCGCCGACGGTCACACGCTTCTGCCGCCGCCTTGGCTGCGACAGCTTTTCCGATTTCAAGGTGCAGCTTGCCCGTACCGCCCATGTGGGCGTGCGCTACCTGAAGCCGGAATCAAAGAGCAGCGATCCGGCCGACGTCGCTCAGGATATCATCACCAAGGCGCAGAACGCTCTTTTCCTGTTGCACCGATCGCTGGACCTCGCCGCCATCGAAGCTGCGGTCGCCCAGATCGCCAGGGCGGAGATGATCTACGCCTTCGGATCGGGCGGCAACTCCTCGATGATCGCCGATGAGCTGCAGAACCGGCTCTTTCGGCTTGGCCTGCGCATCACCTCCAGTTCCGACCACAGCATGCAGCTGATGATGACGGCGGCAGCGAAGGCCGGCGATGTGATTATCGGCTCGTCCTTTTCCGGTCGCAATGCCGAGCTTGTGCGGGCCTTTGCGCTGGCGCGCGAAGCGAAGGTCAAGACAATCGCGCTCACACAGACCGGCAGCGCCGTCGCCAAGGCGGCCGAGATCGTCGTGCCGATCGATATTCCAGAAGGCACGAACATCTATCGCCCGACATCGACGCGTATCGCCTATATCGCCACCGTCGATATCCTGGCGAGCCTTGTCGCCTACGCCATCCAGCCGAAGGCGACAGTCACGCTGAGGCGCATCAAGCAGCAGCTCATCACCCACCGCGACGGCGACGACGACAAGCAGCTGCTCGGCGATTGATCAAAAGAAGGAAGCGGCAATGACGCAATCAGTGGCGATCGTCACCGGAGCAGCAGGCGATATCGGGGCGGCGATCGCCGGTCGTCTGGCCGACGATCATGACATCATCCTGCTCGCGGACATCAATCCCGATGCCGCAGCAGCCATTGCCGGCAAACTCGGCCCCTCCGGCCGCTTCGTCGCCATCGAATGCGACGTGACCAGCGAGACGAGCGTCGCGGCGCTCGCCGGACGCGCGGCCGCGCTCGGCAGTCTGCGCACGCTCGTCAACAATGCAGGTGCGGCCCGCGCCGTCAGCCTGCATGATACGACGCCTGAGATCTGGCGGGCCGACAACGCGCTCAACCTCGAAGCGGCCTTTCTCTGCTTTCGGGCCGTCGAAGACCAGCTGAAGGCGTCGCGGGGTTCGATGGTCAACATCGCCTCGGTCAACGGCATGAACGTGTTCGGCCATCCGGCCTATAGTGCCGCCAAGGCCGGACTTCTGCACTTTACCCGGCTGGTCGCCGTCGAATACGGAAAATTCGGCATCCGCGCCAATGCCGTCGCCCCGGGGACGGTGAAGACGCAAGCCTGGGAAGTTCGCGCGGCCGCCAATCCCAATGTCTTCGAGGATGCCCGTCGCTGGTATCCGCTGCAGCGCGTCGTCGATCCGAAGGACGTCGCCCATGCCGTTGCCTTCCTGGCGGGGCCGCAGGCTGCGGCCATCACCGGCATCTGCCTGCCGGTGGATTGCGGCCTGACGGCCGGCCAGGCCGAGCTTGCCCGAACTTTTTCCCAGTCCGAGCACTATTGAATCATAAGCACAACTAGAGGAACGAGACATGAAACCGGCCGACTATCGCCTGGAGAGCAGCTGGAACCCTGGTGGCGGGCCGAATGGAGCGTTCACCTTCACGCTTTTCAATCTCTCCGGTGAGGTGCTTTCCGGTTTCAAGCTTGTCTATACTTCGCTCACCCGGGTCATCGATGCCGCCGCATGTGGCAACGCCACCTTTCTCAGACGCAACGCCAATTTTCATGAATTCGAACCGCCGGTCGGGTTCGCCCTTGCGGCCGGCGGCAGCTGGACCTTTACCGTCGCCGGCCTGCACCGCCCGGCAAGGCATTGCACCGACGGCGCCAAATCCGCCTATCTGACGCTGTCATCCGGAAAACATGTGCCGGTCGCCGTCTCCGATCTGCTGCTCGAAGGCCGCGCAAGCGAGCCTCCGCCCGCCCTTCTGCCTGAGGGCAGGCTCGACCTGCCCTTTGCGCTGCAGCCCTGGCCGGCCGAAATCGATGCGAGGCCGGGTGACAGCTTCCCGGTCATCCTCTATCCGGAAGGCGCCAGCGCCGAGGAACTGTCGGCAATATCCACCTGTATTTCGCTGACGCGCCGCCTTTTCGAAAGCGACCATTCGGTTTTCAATCTGGCCGCCTCGCCGCAGGGCCGCGCCCTCACATTTACGAAGGACGCCTCGCTCGAAGCCGAGGCCTACCGGCTGACGTTTGCGGCCGATCGCGTGACGCTTTCCTATTCGGCTGCCGCTGGGCGCCAGTATGGCCTGACCTCGCTCGCGCAGATGCTGAACGGCGCACGAGCCAGCAAGGGCAAATTCCGCTTCCCGGTTTCCGGAACGATTTTCGACCGGCCCCGCTACAACTGGCGTGGCTGCCATCTCGACGTTTCCAGGCAGTTCTATCCGGTTGACGACGTCAAGCGGCTGATCGACATCCTTGCCTGGTTCAAGCTCAACATCTTCCATTGGCATCTGACCGATGACGAGGCCTGGCGCCTGGAGATTAAGGCCTATCCGCAGCTGACGACAACGGGTGCGTTGCGCGGCCCGGACGAACCGCTGCTGCCGCAGCTCGGCAATGGCGCGGAGCCGGTCGGCGGTTTCTATTCGCAGCACGATGTCCGAGACATCGTTGCGCATGCGGCCTCCCTTCATGTCGAAATCGTGCCGGAGATCGATATTCCCGGCCACAATGCGGCGACGCTGGTTGCCCTGCCCGACCTGACGGACGGTCAGGAGGCCCCGGAGAGCTACCATTCCGTCCAGGGCTATCCGAACAATGCGCTCAACCCGGCCGTGCCGCTGACCTACGAATTCCTGGAAAAGGTCTTCGACGAGATGGTCGAGCTATTTCCCTCACCGTACATTCATATCGGCGGCGACGAAGTGGCGAACGGTTCCTGGCTCGCCTCGCCGCTTGCGAGGAAACTGATGGCCGAACAAGGCATTTCCGGCACGTTCGGATTGCAGTCCTATTTCCTCAAACAGATCAAGACGATGCTCGACAAGCGCGGGCGCAGGCTTGCGGGCTGGAACGAGGTTGCCCATGGCGGCGGGGTAGGAGCGCAGGACACGCTTTTGATGGCCTGGGAAAATCCGCAGGTTGGTACCGAACTCGCCGAACAGGGTTATGACGTCGTCATGACGCCGGGCCAGGCCTATTATCTCGATATGGTCCAGGCTGAAGCCTTCCAGGAGCCGGGCGCAAGCTGGGCGGGCACCGTGCCGCCGGCTCATACCTATGCCTATGAAGCTGCAGGCGAATTCCCGGAGGAACTGAAGCACAAGCTGAAAGGTGTCCAGGCCTGCATCTGGTCGGAGCACTTCCTGTCGCGCGGCTATTTCAACCGGCTCGTCTTCCCGCGCCTGCCGGCTATTGCCGAAGCTGCCTGGACGCCCAAGGCTTCGAAGGATTGGGACCGGTTCGCAGCGATCGTGACGCTGAGCCCAACGCTGTAATACGGCATCATCGATGCCAAAAGCTGACGGCGCTGTCCCTGGCAAGGGTGGCGCGAACAACCCGGCCTTTCCGTTCGACAGGGAATTCGGCTAAACGACCGATGCGCGCCCTTCCCCGCTGGCGCGCCTGATATTGATCCGCAGCGATCCTTGCAAGGACGGGAATTCTTCTCGTCCGCACCGGTGCGCTCCAAACCATTGCTGACGATGACGATGAACCGCCTGATCCCTGATGTCTTCCGCAATCCTGCTATCCGGGTGAGCATGATTGCCATCTTCACCTTCGGGTTTGCCGGCGCGACGACGAGCCCCTATCGATCCGTGGTCGGAATCGTCGAACTCGGCCTGTCGAACGCGGTCTACTCCGCACTGATTTTCGCCGCCGCGGCCGTCAACGTGATCGTCAGCATCCTCCTCGGCAATCTTGCCGACCGGCTCGGCGAATACCGAACGATGATGCTCGTCGCCGCGACCTTCGGCATCGCCGGCTATGGCGCGGTCTACTTTTTTCCAACCCGGGAGATCTTTGTTCTCAGCGCCCTCCTGCTGCTGCCGGTCTATGGCTCGCTGAACTCACTGCTCTTTGCCAATGTGCGCGCCGCAGCCCGCGAAATGGCGCCTGATGAGGTGGCGACCGTCAATTCCGGCACACGGGCAATGATCTCGCTGTCCTGGGTGCTCGTTCCCGGCCTGACCGGCGTTCTGCTCTCCTCCTCGCCCTCGATGCTGCCGGCCTATCTCTTCGCCTGCCTGTCCTGCCTGCTCTGCGTCGGGCTCGTCGGCTTCCTGCTGCCACGACAAAGCGGCACGGACAGCGCCGCCACGCATCATCTCTCCTATCTTGCGGCCCTCGGCCAGGTGATCTCGCCGAGGATCTTCAGCCGGGTAATGGCGGTGGCACTGATCAGCAGCATGCTGCATATCAATGACGCGATATTTCCGCTCGTGGTCACCGGCGCAGCCCGCGGCACGGTCGCCGATATCGGCATTCTGGTGGGGATCGTCGCTCTCTTGGAAGTGGTCTTCATCATCGTCTGGTCACGCCTTCTGCGCTTCATCGGCCAGCTCGCCGCCCTTGCCCTCGGGGCATTGCTCTATGGCATCTACCTCTTGCTTCTGGCTTCTGCCGACCAGCCCTGGCATGTCTACGCGCTCACGCTCGTGAGCGGCATCGGCGCCGCGTCGCTGATCTCCATCCCGATCACCTATCTCCAGGATCTGATTGCCGAGCGCCCCGGTCTCGGCAGCGCCCTGATTTCGGTCAACATCTTTCTCAGCGCCGGCTTGAGCGCATTGCTGTTTGCCGCGGGTACCGCAATCACCAGCTATTCCGGCACGGCGGTAGTCGGCGCTTTCTCGGGGCTTGCCGGAATGGCCTGGCTATTGCTCCTCGACCGGAGCCGCGGCTTGACCTGACGCTCCGCACGTGAGCAACGCCTCCGGAACCGCAATCGCCGGATGGACAGGACAGGGCGGCTCAATATTGCGTAAAATCGCCCGATGCCGACTGAAGCAGGGTCAGCGGATAACGCGCGGGATGATGGACCAGCGCCGTCAGGTTGATCGGCCGGTTGCGATCGTCGAAGGCGATCTGATCGACCGTGAGAACGGCAGCTGGCGTCGGCAGCTCGAGCATCTCAGCCTCCTTATCCGTCGCAAGCCGCGCGCTCAGCGTCGTCTGTCCGCGTTTGGGGTGAATGCGATAGCGCTCGCGGAGTTCGGCATAGAGCGATCGGTTGGCAACGGTCCAGTCGAGATCGAGCAGATCGGCAGCGCGTGCCGCCGGTATCCAGTCGGTCTGGACGACGGCTGGAATGTTGTCGAGGAGACGCAGCCTAGACAGGAGAATCACCTCTGCGCCGGGCGCAAGGAAAAGCGGGCGGCTCACCTCGTGGGGGGCAGGCACGATACTGGCCTCAACCAGCCTCTGGCCGGGACTTCGCCCGCTTGCCACGGCGATGCTGGTGAAGCTCTTGAGAACCTGTAGCTCGAAGCCGCCGCCACGCTCGGCAACGTAAAGTCCCTTTCCGGGCTGGCTGTGGATGACGCCCTGCTGGATCAATTCACGCACGGCATGGCGCACGGTGATCCGGCTGACATTGTAGAGATCGACGAGTTCCCGCTCTGACGGGAGCTTGCCGCGCAACGGCAGCTTGCCGTCCCGGATAGACGCCAGCAGGGCCTCGTAGACCTGTTTGTGCAGGGGCCGAGGGTCGTTCCGGTCAATGCCGCCCTGTGGCGCGATGAACGATGCCGGAGCTTGCTGCATCTTTGAAATCCGATTCTGCGCGGGACACACTTGCCGTTTTGTATCTTCGACGCAAATGCCTGCAAAGTCCATGTTGACATGACTGGTCATAACCAGTCCTATTGGAATTAAGGGGACAGAGAGCTCCGTGCAATGCCGAAGCGTTATCAACGAAGGGAACGATCAATGTTGAAGAAAAGCCTTGCCGCATTGGCGATATCTGCAGCCCTCTGGGGCGGCAGCGCGCATGCCGAAACCATTTCCGTGTTCTGCTCGCCGACGGAATTCGAGCTCTGCACAAACGTTGCCAATGCCTGGAAGGAAAAGACGGGCAACGAGGCCAAGATCAACAAGATGCCCGCGCTTCTGGACGACGCGATCCCGATCTATCAGCAGCTGCTCGCCGCCAAATCCAAGGATATCGATGTCCTCTTCCTCGATGTGATCTGGCTCGGCATGTTCAAGAGCAACCTGCTCGACCTGAAGACGATGATTCCGCAGGCCGACCAGGACAAACATTTCGCCTCGACACTCAATGCGGCCAAGCTCGACGGCAATCTCATCGCCATGCCCGCCTATATGGATGTCGGGCTGATGTTCTACCGCAAGGACCTGCTCGAAAAATACGGCAAGCCGGCACCCAAGACCTGGGACGAGCTGGCTGCTACCGCCAAGGAAATTCAGGACAAGGAACGGGCTGCCGGCTCGCCCGACATGTGGGGTTACGCCTGGCAGGCCAAGAGCTATGAAGGCCTGACCTGCGACGCGATCGAGCTTGTTGCTTCCAACGGCGGCGGCACCATCATTTCCGACGACGGAAAGGTGACAATCGACAATCCGCAGGCGGCCGAGGCACTCGAAAAGGCGAAGGGCTGGATCGGCTCGATCAGCCCCGAGGGCGTCCTCAATTATGATGAGGAGCAGTCGCGCGCCGTCTTCGAATCCGGCAACGCGGTCTTCCACCGCAACTGGCCCTATGTCTGGGGCACTTCGCATGAAAAGGGAAGCAACATCGTCGACAAGGTCGGCGTGATGCCCTTGCCGGTCGGCAAGGAAGGCGAAAAGTCGAGCGGTTGCCTTGGCCCGATGTATTACGGCGTCAATAAATACAGCGCCAAGCCCGAAGTGGCGGCCGACTTCGTGAACTTCATCACCGGCCCCGACATGCAGAAGATGCGCGCGCTGAAGGCCGCTCTCAACCCGTCGATCCAGGCGCTCTACAGCGATCCGGAAGTTCTTGAGAAGATACCCTTTCTCAAGGATAACCAGCAGGCCTTTGCCGACAGCGCCGTGCGCCCGTCCGGCTACACCGGCACCAGCTACAACCGTGTTTCGCAGGCTTTCTACCGTTCGGTTCACGACATGCTTTCCGGCGGCGCCGAGGTCAAGTCCAGCCTGACGTCGCTGGCCGGTCGGCTTGAGAAATTGAAGGAAAGCCGCTGACGCTCTGCGGATGTCCGGCGGCGGCAACGCTCCGCTGCCGGAACGCGTCGCTGCCTCGCCACCGAACACGGTGGCGAGCCCTCTGCCGTCTCATACACTCAGGTGAACAATGGCATCGGTTTCGCTCGAATCCGTCTCGAAGAATTTTGGTACGCATACGGTTATCCAGAATGTCGACCTGCAGATCATCGACGGCGAGTTTGTCGTCTTCGTCGGTCCCTCCGGTTGCGGCAAGTCAACGCTTTTGCGCATCGTCGCCGGCCTGATCTCCGCCTCGAAAGGCGTCGTGAGGATCGGCGGCGACGACGTGACCGACGTGCCCGCCTCCCAGAGAGGCGTCGCCTTCGTTTTCCAGTCCTACGCGCTCTATCCGCATATGAACGTCGCGCGCAACATCGGCTTCGCGCTTGAGACCCTCGGCATGAACAGGGCCGCTATCAGCGAGAAAGTGCGCTCGGTCGCACGGATGCTGAAGGTCGATCATCTGCTCGAACGCCGGCCCCGCGAACTCTCCGGCGGACAGCGCCAGCGCGTGGCGATCGGCCGCGCCCTGGTGCGCCAACCCGAAATCTTCCTCTTCGACGAGCCGCTCTCCAATCTCGACTCGGATCTGCGAATGGAGATGCGCATGGAGATCGCCAGGCTCCACGACGACCTGAAAACGACGATGATCTACGTGACCCATGACCAATCGGAAGCGATGACGCTTGCCGACCGGATCGTCGTTCTCAATCATGGACGCATTGAGCAGGTCGGCACGCCGAAGGAACTCTACCACAGCCCCGACAACCGGTTCGTCGCAGGCTTCATCGGCAGCCCCCGCATGAACTTCCTGCCGGTGCAGACAACATCAGCCGGCGTGAGCGGACCCGGCGGCCTCGTCATCAAAGCCGGCGCCGAGGGCCAGGTCATCGCCGAAATCGGCATACGATCGGAAGCGATCCAGCTGGTGACGGCAGGCGACGGCCGGATGACCTGCGTGCTCGAACGTGTTGAGGATCTTGGCCATGAGCATTTCGCCTATTGCCGCATCAACGGCGACGTCATCTGGGTCGTCCGCGTCAATGTCGAGCCGCCGAGGGAACTGATCGGCAAGGAGGTCGGCCTCAATTTTCGGGATGCCGCGATCTTTGCCTTCGCCGAGGACGGAAGACGGCTCATGCTCGACCGGCAGGCCGGCGTGATCGAGGGAGCGCGGCAATGAGTGCCCGGCTCGCCCGCCGCGACCATCGTGCGGCCTGGCTGTTTCTGCTGCCGGTCATCGTCGTCATGCTGGTCGTCGCCCTCTGGCCGCTCAGCCGCACCTTCTTCTTCGCCTTCACCGACGCCTATCTTGACGATCCCTCCGTCTATTCAATGACCGGGCTCGACAACTTCCTGGAGGTCATCAACGACCGCAGCTGGTGGATTGCCGTCAAGAACACGCTGATCTTCACCGTCATCTCGGTCGCGATCGAGACGGTTCTCGGCCTGGCGATCGCCCTCCTCGTCAATGAAGCCATTCCCGGCCGCGGGCTGGCGCGCGCCGCCATCCTCGTGCCCTGGGCGATCCCGGTCGTCGTCTCGACGAAGATCTGGGAATGGATGCTGAACGACCAGTTCGGCGTCATCAACAAGCTTCTCATCGGGCTCGGCCTCATCGATCACGGCGTTCCCTGGACGGCGAGCGGATCGCTGCTGATGGGCGTCGTGATCTTCGTCGACGTGTGGATGACGACCCCGTTCATGGTTCTGCTCATCCTGGCGGGCCTGCAACTGATCTCCTCGGAAATATTCGAGGCGGCGGAGGTCGACGGCATTCCGGCATGGAAACGCTTCTGGTCGATCACCCTGCCGATGCTGCGCCCGGCGATCGGGGTCGCGGTCCTTTTCCGCGTCCTCGATGCGCTCAGGATGTTCGACCTTGCCTATGTGATGGCGGCGAGCAACGAAAGCGTCATGACCGTCTCCATCTACGCCCGCGACCGGCTGATCAGCTTCCAGGAACTCGGCGTCGGCTCGGCGGCGTCGACCTGGGTCTTCCTGCTCGTCGCGCTTGTCGCCATTATCATCATCGGGGTCCTTCGCCTCGACAGAGCCGCGGGGACCTGACGACATGGCCGATGCAATCATCCCGAAGACCATCCGCAAACCTGCCTCCTACTTCCGGATGCGCCGGCGCGCCGTGCGAAGCCTGCAGGTCCTGGCGCTTCTGCTCGTCCTGTTCTACACGCTCTTTCCTTATTACTGGGCCTTCGTTTCCTCGACGAAACAGGGTTCGGCGCTCTATCAATCCGCGCTGATGCCGGCGTTCGACTTCACCTATTATCGCCAGCTGATCGACAACCCGGTTTTCATGGGCTCGCTTGTGAACTCGGCCTATGTCGCGGTTTCAACGACGTTCCTGTCGCTCGTCATCGGGCTCAGCGCCGCTTATGCGCTGGGCCGTATCGACTTTCCGCAACGGCGCACCATCCTGATGATCGTGCTGATGATCTCGATCTTCCCGCAGGTCGTCGTCCTTTCCGGCATGTTCGAGCTGGTCAACTGGATGGGTCTGTTCAATCGGCCAAGCGCGCTCGTCATCACCTATCTTCTATCGACCGTGCCGTTCACGACCTGGATCCTGACCACCTTCATCCGCGAGTTTCCGAGGGAGCTGGAAGAGGCTGCGATCATCGACGGCTGCTCGCATTTCCGAATTCTGACGAAGATCCTGCTGCCGCTCATGGGACCTTCGCTAGCCAGTACGGGCATTCTCGCCTTCATTCTGGCGTGGAACGAGTTTCTTTTCGCGCTGACTTTTACACTGACGGACGAAAACCGGACCGTGCCGGTTGCGATCGGCCTGATTGCGGGCAACAGCCGATACGAATATCCGTTCGGTCAGATCATGGCTGCCTCCGTTACCGTGACGCTGCCGCTGATCATCATCGTATTGATCTTCCAGAGACGTATCGTCGCCGGCCTGACGGCAGGCGCCGTAAAAGGCTGACAAAGGAAAACACCATGGACATGCTGGTAAAACTCTACGAGCTGAAGGCCGATCCCGCGCTCGAGGCACGCATCGCCGAACAGGACATCACGATCCGACGCGTCCTTGCGCCGGAGCTGAACGCGCTGACGGCCTGGATCGAGCCGCGCTTCGGATCCGGCTGGGCCGCAGAAGCGACGGTTGCCACGATGCGCCAGCCCCCTTCCTGCTTCATCGCAATCCAGAAGGGAGAGCTCATCGGCTTTGCCTGCCACGACGCAACCGCCAAGGGCTTCTTCGGGCCGACCGGCGTCGATGCGGCCGCCCGCGGCAAAGGCGTTGGTCACGCCCTGCTCTTGACCACGCTTCTCGATATGTACGCGCAGGGATATGCCTACGGGGTCATCGGGGGCGCCGGTCCGATGGAGTTCTACCGTCGAAGCGTCGGGGCAATTCCGATCGAAGGCTCGGAACCGGGCATCTATCGCGGCATGCTGCCGCTTGCCCAGCCAAGCGGCATTTCACAATCAAACCATTAGCCTTGTTGAGACGGAAGGGCTGCGCAACATCGCTTCCAGCCTCAGAGATCAGTCGGCGGCGGCCCGGATCAGCCGCCGGCTGCCGGCCCGCTACCGCCTGGCTGTGAGAAACTGACACCCGGCTGGATGAGAATCTTCCCGCCCTCCGTCGTCGTGGCGATAATTCCGTCGCTATAGATTTTAACGGAAGCAATCGTACCCTTGACCGTGCCGTCCGCACTTTCGATGTATCGGCCGATATAGCTGCCGGCCTGAGAAAGGCTCGAACCCGCCAGCAGGGCATCCAGCTTCTGATTGGTCTGGATGGTCTGTTCGACCTGCGAGAAACTGGCAAGCTGCGCCAACTGTTCACTGGCATCCACCGGGTCGGTCGGATCCTGGTTCTTCAGTTGCGCGATGAGGAGTTGCAGGAAGTCGTCATAGTTCACCATCGCCTTCTGCTGCGCGGCCGCCGGGCTACCTGCCGCCGATGAGCCGAGGCCGGTGAGAGGATTTGTCGTCATAGTCGATCTCGATTGTCTGGGTGGGGAGGGAAACAGGTTTGCAAGCCTGCAATCCTTACTTACTAGTTGGTAGGCAATAGGCGCGTCTTTGGAGTGGGAAGGCGCTGTTTGTCGGCCGATACCGACGGCGCCCCCGGAATTGGGATAAAGCGAAAGAACTACAGTTCGCAGCAAATCTACCTTCTAGTAGGTATTCCGTCAATAGAATGGCCGGCTGTGCCGACTGCGCAGCGACCAAATGCCGGACGGACAGCCGGGTCGCTCAAGGGTTCTGTGTGGAGCGCCTCAACTCACCTGGCACCTGCTCCGGCGGTCACCAGCTTCTTTTCATCCCGGCCACGAGCAAAAGGCGAAGCTTGGCGGAGGTTTCCTTAAGACGTGACGGCCAGTGGACGAAAGCGGATCGCTCTGGATATGGCTTTGCGCCAGATGTTGCCGCGCATCAGCCTTTGCCTGGAATTTCCAGGCGCACGACATTTGCCGATTGGACAATCGAGCTTTTCGCCTTCTCAAGGCAAGCGGCCAGATCCTCGATCTTGAAGGGCTTCGGGACGACCGGACGACCGACCTCCGTACCGGCTTCCAGCCTGTCGCTGTAACCGGTCATCAGCACGACGGGCAGAGACGCGTTTCTGCGGCGAATTTCCTCGGCAAGCTCGATGCCGGACATGCCCGGCATCATGATGTCGCTGACGACCGCCTCGATCTCGGGATGACGGTCCAGGATATCGATCGCCTCGGATCCTCCTGCGGCCATGAAGATCGTCGGCACGACGCCGTCGAGCGCCAGCCGCACCGATTCCAGCGATGCCGGCGTGTCGTCGACGATCATGATCGCGCGGGGAAGGTTTGCCGAAGGGGCTGGATCCGCGCGCACCGCCCGCGGCTCGTTCGATCGCGGCAGAAGCAGGGTGAAGGCGCTGCCATGGCCGGCCAGACTTGCGACCTTGACTGCGCCGCCGCTGCCGGTGGCGAAACTGTGGACCTGCGTCAGACCGAGGCCTGCACCGCCATTCTTCTTGGTGGAAAAGAACGGCTCGAACACCCGCGCGAGATTTTCCGGAGCGACACCGCTCCCGGTGTCGGAAATCGTCAGCGCCACGAACGGCCCCTTCAGCGCCGAATCCTCGGTTGCGGCATCGAGCACGTTGCGGGCGGAAATGGTCACTTTTCCGCCTCCCGTCATGGCTTCGCGCGCATTCGTCAGAATGTTGATCAAGGCAATTTCAAGCCCTGCGGGATCGACGTGAACCGGCCAGATATCTTCCGGCACTCTGATCTCCGTCAGGATCGTATCGTTGACGGCCTGTCGCAGCAGCGGCGACAATTCGGCCAGCTTGACGTCCAGCTCGACCTGGGAGGCGCCCTGATTGGAGCGTCTGGAAAAGGACAGCAGCCGCTGCGTGATCGCCTTTCCCCGCGCGACGCCATCGCTCATATGCGCCAGAAGCTGCGTCACCCGCTGCTCGTCGTTCCGTCGCCTCCTGATGCCCTCTACCCCGGACTGGAAGACCATCAGGAGATTGTTGAAATCGTGCGCCGCCTGCCCCGTCAGCTTTCCAAGCGCATCCATGCGCTGCCAGTTGGCCATGCTCTCCCATTCCCGGTTTCGCGCACGCACCTCCCTGTAAAAGAGAAACACGGCCGAGCCGGACAGCAGGAGCGTGAAACAGCTCGCCGCCACAAGCAGCATCGTGGCCTTGCGCGCCAGCTGTTCATAGTCGGAGACCGGCAGGCCAACCCTCACCCGCCAGGGCGTATCGGCAAGCGCGACTTCGGCCACGCGAAGCTCCATTCCGTCCTTGAGGGTGGCCGCCCCGAAATCCTGGCCGGAAAAACTTGCGAATTCGCTGGCCGGATTGCCGGCGAGCGCCGGCGCGCCGGTCGATGCCACCAGACGGTCGCGCCCATCGACGACCCAGGCCGACCAGGATCCCGGAAGTCCATTGGCATAAAGCAGCTTGGTCACGATCGTCGGACGGATCACCGCAGACAGGACGGCTCTCAAGCGATCGCTCCTCTGGATCGGAGCACGCAACGCAAAGGCAGCCTGACCTTTCGGTCCGATGGCGATATTGCCGACCACGGCGGTACCTGTGCGCACCAGATCGTCATGGCTTTCAATGTCTACAACGCGCGTGCCGGCCGACGGATCGAGCGGCGGAAACGATAGGACGACTTCGCCCTTCTCGTTCGAAATCCGGATCTGTTCCCATTCAGGCACCCGGTCGCGCAGACGCCGCGCAGTTTCGGCAAAGGAGGCGCGTGGAATCGGCGGGTCGAGGCGGGGCGAATCGGCGACCACCGAGAGCAGCTGGATCTGACTGTTGAGTTCGCGCTGAAGAGTGGCCGCCAGTGTCGCCGCCCGCCCGCGAATATCGTCGTCGAGAGCGGCTTGCTGCTCCTTGATAAAGAACCTTCCCATCAGCGCCGCCAGTATGATGACCGGAATAAGCGACGCCGTGATGAGAAGGAGCGCTGGCCGAGTTTTGTTCAACGGACACTCCGGGTGTGTTCTTCGAGCCCTATCAAATAATCCAGAGCAGGAAACTTGCAATGCCAAGCTGCGAAGAGACAGAGCTTTCCCCCTAAAGATAAGCGGCGGCCGCAGCGCCGGTATCGCAAGTCGAATTGCGAATGGATATGTTTCGACCGTCCGGCCGCCCCGGCAGGAACCGCGCCACCGTCCTCCGGATCACCGTAGACCTGCGATCCGTGGACGTGAGTCGCAGATCAGGCGCGTTGACCGCCGCTGCCGATGCGCCGCACCGAGCCAAGGGCATCATCGTGCAGCAATGGACAACAGGGCGGTGAAGACGGTGCCCTGCGCCCGCGCGGTACCATAGGTTCCATCCATCTGGCCGACGAAGGATTTGATCAGCCTGCTTCCCATGCCGGTTTCTGTTGCAACCGGCTCATATCCGACACCGTCATCGGCCACTTCGAGCAGCACCTTGCCGCCGGGATGCTTGAGCAGCCTGATACGGATATGTCCGTCGGCGCGGTCGACAAAGGCGTATTTCATGCTGTTGGTCAGAAGCTCGTTCAACAGCAACGCGAATGGCGTGGCCTTGTCCGCATCGATCCTGATATCGTCGATCTCGAAAGTCAGCCCGATCTCGCGGTCATGCAGTCCGACCAGCGTGCGGACCAGGCTTGGCACGAACTGTCGTGCGGTCACGCTGCTGAACTGATCGAAGCCGTACATCTGTTCATGCACCGCCGACATGGCGACGATCCGCTCGTTCACCCTCTGGACCGTTTCCGGCCGCAGGCCCTGCAGCCGGATGAGCGCCATCACGGTCTGCAGATTGTTTTTCACCCGGTGATGAATTTCCCGCATCAGCACCTGATTGGTTCGCAGCGCCTCCGCGAGTTCAGCGGTATGGCGCGCGTCCGCACGCGCAAGTCTCAATATCTTCAGGCCGCCGAACACGGCCGCGCAAAGCGCCAGAAGAACGATCAGCGCGGCAATCGACACATCGGTCCAGAAGGGCTCCAGGATGGCCGCGGTGTCGGCCGATGCGAGAGCGACGAACGGCGTCCGCTCGACGATGCGATATGCGACCAGTCGCTCGACATGGTCGAGCGGGGAGGCAGACATATAGGAACCCGACGTCGCCTTGCGCATATAGTCGGTAAACAGGACATTGTTGCCGAGATCGACGACCTCCTTCGGCTCGGGATAGCCGGCGATCAGCTTTCCGTCACGTCTCAGGAAACTCACCGTCGAGCCCGGCCCGAGCGAGGCAGCGTCCCAGATCGACCGCAGCATGCCGACGTCGAACGCCAGGATCGCGACCGCTTCGAACCTGTCGTTCCGCTCGATGCGCGCAGCCGAGAGGAAGACGTGACGATCCGTGTTGCGCATGACGGTCATTGCCGACGTATGGTCCTCTGCACCATTGGCCAGGCGACGAAAATAGGTCTGGTCGACAATGTCGGCGGGGCTGCTTTCTCGGTCGGTCGAATAGAGCAGCGTACCGTCCGCCGCGACCACATAGGCGGTCGCCGTGGTCGGCAGTTCCGCTGTCGCGGCGTTGAACCTTCGAATGCGCTCCCCGCTCGGCAAGGTCTCCGCCGTTCCGAAGGCATCGTCCATGCGGTGCAGGGTCTGGCGCGCCAGGGAATTGATCCAGATCGCGTTGGCGGCAACGATCTTGGCGGTGGCCGTGACCTGATCCTCTCCACGCCTGGCGGCGGATATGTAGCTCGAATGCAGCCAGAAGCCCAAGACGAGCGAGAGCGCAAGGAACATTGCCACGATAGCGGCAATGGCAGCCCTGCCGACAATCGTGAAGCCTTTCGTGAGGCCCATCGAATCCCCATGAATTTAACAGGTAGCACTGTCGGATAGCAGGCTATCAGAGTCAAGGATAGGTTGCAGCCGCCTCATCGCCTGCCCCCTCCGCCGCCCGGATTCAGGACCTCGGCACACGTCTGCCGAGCGGTTTGCCAGGGAATCCGCCATGATCCGGATCAGGCGCGGTTCCGCGGGACATGTCGTTCCCGGTTGGAAGAGCATGGCTGACATTGCTGCCTTTCGGCAAGAACTGTGGTAGTCTTGGAAATATTGTTGTCCTTGGGTGGGAGGCAGTTGATGGTCGCGCGAAGGGATATGACAAGCGACGAATGGAAGTGGCTTGTGCGGCTGTGCCAGCACGAAGCGGATAGCGTTCCCAAGGCAATCGAAGCGAGGTTGGTCGAACTCGGGCTGTCCGGGCCGGACGGCCTCTCGCGCGAAGCGCGAGACCTGGTTCAGCATGAACTGCTGAGCGAGCGGCGGAACCGGCTGCAAGGCCTTCATTGAGGATCGATCGGACGCGAAGCCTGCTCCCATGAGCCGGCCCTTCTCCTGACCATTGATAATCGCAATCAGTGATTGCGCCCCCTTGCCTTCTTGATTTAAAACATGACTACAAGAATCAAGTTATGTTTGATGTGGAGCAAATAAGTCATGTTTTGTTTGCTCTAGCGTCCGCAGCCACAGGGAACAGGCATGGGAGTGCCGATTTCGGATGGCATTGCAGACGGAAATTGCGCGTTACTTCGCGAACGAAAACAGTCAGTCTTCCCTGCGTGACGCCTTTTCGCGTCGCAGCGCCGTCATGCCGTTTCGGGGCAGACAACGCGTGCCGGATGACGAAATACAGTCACGCTGGTCGCTGTTGCTCACTCAGGACGCCCTGCCCAAAAAGCGGCTGGTCTATGTACATGTGCCGTTCTGCGCCAACCATTGCCTCTTTTGCGGGTTCTATCGCAATGCTTATGTGCCCGATGCGGGCGCCAGCTATGTCGATCTCATCATCGGAGAGATTGAGAAGGAAGCCTCGGCCGCAGCGGTCCGTGAACGGCCGGTTCATGCCGTCTATATCGGCGGCGGCACTCCGACGGCGCTCCGCGCCGACGAACTGTTCCGCCTCCTATGCGCCATAAAGACGAGGCTGCCGCTCGCTGCCGATTGCGAGATCACCGTAGAAGGCCGCATCATCCATTTCGATCCTGAAAAGATCGACGCCTGCCTGGAGGCCGGGGCAAACCGGTTCTCCATCGGTGTCCAGAGTTTCGACACCGATGTGCGCCGCCGTCAGGGGCGGCGCTCCTCACGACAGGAAGCCATAACATTTCTGGAAAATCTGGGCGGTCGCGACCGTGCGGCCGTGGTGATCGACCTGATTTACGGCCTGCCCGGCCAAACGCTTGATATATGGCAGCAGGATCTGGAAACGGCCACGGCCCTCGGTGCCGACGGCATCGATCTCTACGGGTTGAACGTCATTCCGGGCACGCCGCTTTTTACGGCGCTGGCAGCGGGCAAGTTTTCCGATGCCTCCGAGCTGCGGCAGCTCGGAGATTTCTATCTTGCCGGTGACAGGCTGATGCAGCGAAAGAACTGGCGTCGCCTCTCCAACAACCATTGGGGCCGAACCACGCGTGAGAGGAACCTCTATAATCTGCTGATCAAGGAGGGCGCGGACTGCCTGGCCTATGGCGCCGGCGCCGGAGGCACCCTGGGCGCCTACAGCTACGGGCTGACCGGCGAATTGGAGCGATATGGCGAACAGGTCCGCGCCGGCGGCAAACCGATAGCCATGCTGACCGTATCGGATTCGCTGCAGCAGGCCCGCGACGCGGTCACGGCAGGTTTTGAAGTCGGCCGCCTGGATCTGCGGTCCCTGGATGCGATCACGGGCCAGGAGATCAGCCTCATATTCAGCCCCCTTCTCGGTCAATGGCAGAAGGCCGGGCTTCTCACCGTAGCGGACGGCATCGTCGAACTCACCGTCGCCGGACGCTTCTGGTACGGCAACCTTATCTCCGCTTTCCAGAGCATTTTGAACGACAGGCTGCATCCGTCACAGGACGCGGCATGAACGGCACCCCGTATGAAAGGAAACAATTCTGATGCAGCAGCTCCCAATTTCCGAGAAAGTCGAACTCATCCGGCAAGCCATCGCGGCCAAGCCGGATGGAATTCTCGAAGCTCTGGCGACCGAATATCACGTGCCGGTGCAAACCGTTGTCGAATGCCTGCCTGCCGATGGTCTCACGCGCATTGACGGGCAGCATTTCGTCGCAGTTCTGACCGATATTGCGCAATGGGGCGATATTACCTTCATTTGCCATTCGAAGGATGCCATCGTGGAATTCTGCGGCCCGCTGCCGGAAGGCAAGATCGGGCATGGCATGTACAATCTTCAGGGAGGAAGGTCGGGCCTTTCAGGGCACCTGCGCCCGGAAAACTGCAAGGCCATCTTTCTTGTCCGCCGTCCGTTCATGGGCATGAAGACGCTTTCGGTGCAGTTCTTCAACGCGGATGGCGAGACCATTTTCAAGATCTACGTCGGGCGCGACGAAAAGCGCGCGCTCAAAAGCGATCAGGTAGAACGTTTCGAAAGACTGGCCGCCCTGTCTGCAAACGCCGCCGGAAATGCCTGACATGCGGCCGTTGCTGATTTTTGGCGCGAGCAAGGGCGTCGGACTGGAACTTGCGCGACAGGAGCGCTCCTGCGGCAGGACGGTCTTCGCCCTGGTTCGCGAGCAATCCGATGCCGGAGGGATAGGAACGGCAGGGGCGATCGTCTTGCGCGGCGATGCGCTGAGGGCTGCGGATATTGCACGTGTGTTTGAACATGTGCGGGAAGAATGCGATGTCGTCTCGACCCTCGGCGGGCAATCGGCAGATGGCCGACGCGCCGATGACGAGGGCAATGTCAATGTCATTGCCGAAGCGGAAAGGACAGGTGGCGTCAGCCGGTTTGTCCTTGTCACGTCCATCGGCTGCGGAGAGATGGCGCCATTCCGCTCCGACCTGGCGATTGCCGCCTTCGGAGCGGCGGTCGATGCCAAGACCAGGGCAGAGGAGAGGCTGCGCACATCCGGCATGCCATGGACAATCATCCGGCCAGGCGGGCTGTCGTCCGAACCGGCGACCGGCAGGGGCATACTTTCCGACGATCCCGAAATCCATGGTTTCATTCATCGGCAGGATGTCGCCGATCTGGTTTCCCGCGCGCTGCGCGATCCAGCCACGATCGGGCAGGCATTGGCGGCGGTCGATGCCGGGCGCATGACCTGCGTGCGTGCGGTGCGGCCCTTCCCGATTCTGGCCTGAGGAAACAGCATGCAGACAGCCATTGTCATGATCATCCTGACCGTGCTCCCCGGCGGCGATATTTCCTCGAGTTTCGTCAACATCGATACGCGGGACGAGTGCCAGACACGCCTTCAGCGCATCGAGCCGATCCTTCGCAACGGCAAGATCGAGGTGAAGGAGGCAGGGTGTTTCCGCGGCGAGGCGCAGTTCGACGACTTCGACCACGCTCCGCCAGAGGATGCGCCTCGTTTCAGCTATCTGGTCAGCCTCCAGGCTGACCGGGCCGATGTGAGGGAAATGGAAAGCCCCGGGGCCTGCCGTGACGCGTTGCCCCGGCAATCGCCGCAGCACGGCCTCCGGCACTATTGCACGCTTTCAACTCAAGGTCCGAAAACGACCGGCAACTGACCACGTCGCCGCGCCGAGAGGGGAAAACCGTCGCGGTCCGCGGGCACAATCTAGAACGGAGAGATAGTGATGAGAGTCTTGGGGGCGCGGGGATCACTCCCCGCGGGCGCTGGTTTGCGCCGTTTTCTGGCTGCCGCATTGCTGGTGTCGGTTGCTCCGGCAAGCCCGCGTTCCGCCTTCGCGCAGGAAGGGACGACGACCTGGCTGGATACGATCACGATCGCAGGCACGCGCACGGAACTTGCCGTTCGCGACAATCCCCGGTCGGTAACGGTGATCGACAGCGAGGATATCGAGCGCCAGGCCCCGGAGGGCCTTGCCGAAATGCTCCGCGACGTGCCGGGCGTGGAAATCGCCGACGATTCCGTTGCCGGCATGAAGCGGCTGCGTATTCGCGGCGAAAGCTCCCGGCGGGTAACGATACTTGTCGATGGCCAGGAGATTACCGACCACAGCACCTACGGGACGCCTTTGCTTGTCGACCCGGCAACCGTCGAACGCATCGAGATCGTGCGCGGCCCCTCCTCCGTATTGTACGGCGCCAAGGCCATTGGCGGCGTCGTCAATATCATTACCAAGAAGGGAGCGAACAAACCGGTGCAGCTCGAGACCGGCGGCAGCTACTATTCCGGCTCGAAGGGATGGCAGAGCTGGGCGGCAATTTCCGGCAGCAAGGCCGGCTTCGACTACCGACTCTCGGGCACCGTGGATCGCCACGGCAACCGCGTCGTGCCGAAGGGCACATATTCATCGACCGGCGAATTGGATGATACATCCTTCAACGACCGGAACCTTTACGCGCACCTTGGCTATCGGTTCGGTGAAGACGACAACCATTATCTTGCGCTGAAACTCGAGCAATATCAGCTGGAAAGTGAGGGCTGGCCGGGGGAACTGTCCGACTCCGTTCAGAAATTCAAAATCGACCTTCCCAAACGCGACAGACGCAAGGTTGGCCTCTTCTACGACGGCGACGACATCAACGAAACCGTGCGCAAGATTCACGTCGATCTCTACTACCAGACCATCGACCGGCTGTTTGAAAATGACGTTCTGACGACGGCTGGCCCCAACCGAACCGTCGGGGTCGTGTCGACATCCGACGATCGTATCATCGACTACGGCGCGAATGCGCAAATCGATCTCGATCTTTGGAACGGGCATCGCACGATCGTCGACGCTCAATACCTGTCCGACAATCTCACGACCCGAAAAACCACAAGAACAACGATGACGGGCTTTGCACCCTTCCCCGTCACGACCTCCTCTTTCTCACGAGACAAGGCGCATATCGATACTTTTTCCCTCTATGGGCAGGACGAATGGGACCTGACAGACGACCTCAAGCTGACGTCCGGCCTGAGGCTCTATCACACCCGGACAGGACTGGATGAGACGACGGTGGCGGACCGGGCAGATTTCAAGGGAACCAACGATACCCAGCTGCTCTCCTCCCTGGGGCTGAGCTGGGCGGCCCTTGAGACGACCACACTGCGCGCCAGCTATTCGGAAGGTTACATAACGCCAACCCTGTTGCAGCTGTTCAGTTCCACGACCGCCGGCGGGCAGGGAACGACATATGGCAACCCCGATCTCGGTCCGGAATTTGCCCGCAACTTCGAAGTCGGCGCCCGCTATGAGGACGGTGGTTTGACCTTCGATGCCGCTGCCTTCTACTCCCGGGCGAAGGACTATATCACCACGACGCGATGCGTGACCGTCACAACCTATTGCCTGACAACCGGCACGTCGTCTTCGCCGTCATCCATCTATGTCAATGCCGACAGCGCCTCCACGTTCGGACTGGAGTTCCTGGCGGAATACGATCTGGCCGGAACGGGTTTCTCGCCCTATGTGAGCGGCACCTGGATTCGCCGAAAGCTGGAATATTCGAGTTTCTCCACCTACGACAGCGACACGCCCGCCCTGTCCGGCCGCATTGGCGTCAAATATGAAGGCGAGTGGCAGGATATGCCGTTCTGGGCCGATCTCTTCATGCGCGGATCTGTTGCCACAAAACAAACCTATCTGGGCGGCAGCGGCATCGTTACCGACGAACTGCCGGGTTGGGGCACGCTGAATTTTGCCTTTGGCGGCAGTCATGGCGAAGATGAGCGGCTCAGCTTCTCCGTGCAGGTCAACAATATCCTGGACAAGGATTACAGGCCGACATTCGGAGAATTGCCGGCTGTCGGGCGAAGCATCGAGCTTAGCGCACGCGTGACGTTCTGACGCTTCCGCCCGGGCCAAGGCGCGCGCCGAAGCCGTCCGGTTTGATTTGTTCGGCAGAAAGCGCGCGACTAGCAGATGAAGCTGTATCTCAGGTGAACGGCGTTTTCAGCGCCGGTTCACCGGGGCAGGTGCTAAATCCCCCGGCAATCGGAGAAACGAACATGCGAAAACTTCTAGTCACCGCGGCCGTCCTCGCAGCCGGAATAACCGCTGGAGCCGCGAATGCAGCACCTGTCGGTAACATTGCGGTGCCGGCAGCCTCGAACGTCGTAACGGTCGATTTTGCATGTGGCCGCGGTTATCACCTGAGCCCCCGCGGCTTCTGCCGGCCCAATCGGTGGGCACCCCCGCCACCGCGCTATTACGGTTGGCATCGCAGCTACGGCTGGGACCGTCCGCATTACGGCTGGCGCGAATACAGACGCCACGATCGCTGGAATCGCGACTGGCGGTAGTCACCCTTCAGCGGACAGCCGAGATTGGCAAAGCCGCCCCGGCGGGCGGCACGCCTTCCTCTTTTCTGCCGGTGATGAGAGCTTCAGTTCGCTCGCTCGGCAAGTTCGATGAGGATGCCGTCGGGATCGCGTACGAACGCTACCTTGTGCAGTATCTCGCGATTGATGGCGAGGCGCGGCGGCTCCTTGAGCTCGACGCCGCCCCTCTTCAGCTTTGCGAAGGTCTCGTCGATATTCTCGAACAGGAACGTCAGGTGCCTGAGCCCGGCAGCACCTTCCGGGACGTCGACGGCCCGCGCGGCACCGCCGACGGGCGCGAAGATTTCCAGCATCGCGCCACCGGCATCGAGGAAGGCGATATCGGAGCCATCGGACCCGGTCTTGCGCAGATGCAGGCGCAGGCCGAGAAGCGTGCAGTAGAATTCGATGGCACGGTCCATATCGCTGACCGTCATACCAATGTGCTCGAAGGCTTTCAGCATTTTCAGAGGCCCTTCTTTTCGTCGAGCTGCATAATGTCCGGAGAAAACCGGCCGCGCTCGTATGCGTCCATCAACTCGTTGCTCACATTGCGTATATGTCGGGCCATGGCCTTGTAGGCGGCGTCCGGGTTGCGCAGGCGAAGAGCAGTCAGGACGGCGTGATGGTCGCCGATCCACAGCGGGCGCACGCTCGGTGCGTGAATATGTTCGTGCAGCTTGCGCCACATCACGGATTCGTCCCTCTGCGCCCAGAGAGCCTCGACAATCGAGACGATGATGGCATTGCCAGTCATGCGCGCGATCGTCATGTGGAAGTCGCGGTCGCCCTTTTCCTTGAGCAGCATGACATTGGTCTCCTGCTCCATCTGGGCAATGCATTCTTCGAGCACGAGGATATCGTAATTCGTCGCCCGTTCCGCAGCCATGGCGGCCGCGCTCGACTCGACCGCGAGCCGCGCCTCCAGCAGCTCGAACGGACCTGGGCCGATATCGGCGCTGATCTTGTCGAAATTGCTCGGGACGTTTCTTGCCGGCAGCACCACGATGCCCGCCCGGCCCTTGACCTCGACGATACCGCGCATCTCAAGCGCAATAACGGCCTCGCGCACGACGGGCCGGCTGACCTGGAGCTCCTCGGCCAACTCCCGCTCGGAGGGCATGCGCCACTCCGGATTTGCGGCGTTCGCCTCGATCATGCGGGCGATGCGTCGGGCAACGATCTGGTACAGACGCTGTTCACCCTGAACTCGGAAGCCTTGTGCGGCGAACTCCATTCACTCTCTCCTTGTCTGCGCCGCCCGCTCGAGCGACGCGACTTTGCGATGGCCTATTCTATCAGGCGTTGGCGGCCAGGCGCTGCTCCTCTTCAGGAAGCCAGGAACGATACAGCGGATGGTCCGCCGCAATGGGCATCGGCGTCGGCCGGCCGGTGCGCTGCGAATAGTAAGCGGCCGTCACCAGTTCGAGCGAGTTGCGTGCGTCCTGCAGCGTGACCGGCGGATCCCTGTCTTCCATAAGCGCTTGATGGAACAGCTCGAACTGGCGCGTATAGCCATCTTCCTTCGGCTGGTAGCCGGCAAGCACGTCATCCACCGCCTTCTGATGTTCCTCCGTACCGGCGGTGAAGGTCCAGGGGTCGCGGCCCATCGTGTAGGGCTCCAGAATGCTTTCGGCGACGAGATCGCTGAAGCAGAAACGCAGCCTTGAGATTTCCTTGCGCGAACCGAGCG
Source organism: Hyphomicrobiales bacterium (assembly GCA_900471515.1). Classification (GTDB taxonomy): domain Bacteria; phylum Pseudomonadota; class Alphaproteobacteria; order Rhizobiales; family Rhizobiaceae; genus Rhizobium. The sequence goes on from UCFC01000012.1 coordinate 60,928, forward strand.
TCATCGACAGCGTGGCGAGCGAGCCGTTCTGCATTTTCACGGCAAGCGCCATCGTATCCTCGACCTCGATCCTGTTGAGGAGCGTGGCGCCATAGGCAAAGACCTCGGCGCAGGCGCCGTGGACGTAATTCAGCATATCATGCGCGTGGATCGCATGGCCGAGCAGGCCACCGCCAAGCTCCGTCGCCCATTTGCCGCGCCACGGAACCTCGTAATAGGCGGGGCCGCGCCACCAATGGGTCTCGATCGTCGTCATGAACGGCCGGCCGGTGAGGCCCCGCTCGATAAGCAGTTTCAGTTTCTGCAGGCCGCTTCCATAGCGGTACTGGAAGATCGGCATCAGCTTCTTGCCGGAGCGGGCGACGATGCGGCTCATCTCGTCGACGTCGGCGATGGAGCCGAAGAGCGGCTTTTCGCAGATCACATGCTTGCCGCTTTCGATCGCCTTCTTGCACAGGGCAAAATGCGAATCCGGCGGCGTCGACACGTCGATGATGTCGAGATCGTCACGCGCGAAAAGCTCTTCGACATTCTGGGTATATTGCGAAATGCCGTGCTTGGCGCAGAGTTCGCGGCCGCGATCTTCGTCCAGAGAGCAAAGTACGGGGACTTCGAAAAGGTCTTTGTTCCAGTCGTAGCCGATCAGGTGACGGGCGGCGATGCCCGCACCGACGACGCCGACACGCAATTTCTTCGTCATATATTCTCCTCCTTACCGTCCGCCGAGCCTGGCGGCCTTCGTCTGTGCCTCGAGCGAGAGGCGGCAGACCTCATAGACATGGTTCTGCGTCATTGCCGTTTCGGAGCGGTCGCGCAC